>NZ_FOJU01000010.1:2500-6351 GCF_900111875.1 Poseidonocella pacifica | reverse complement strand
TGGTTGCGGGAGTAGGATTTGAACCTACGACCTTCAGGTTATGAGCCTGACGAGCTACCGGACTGCTCCATCCCGCGCCAATTGGCCCTGCGGATCTTGTTTTGCTGGGCCGGTGTCATCGAAGAGAGATACAAGTGTTCTCGGTTCTTTCTAGGTTTGGCGGTGACCTACTCTCCCACGTCTTAAGACGCAGTACCATTGGCGCAGTGGCACTTAACGACCGGGTTCGGAATGGAGCCGGGTGTTTTGCTCACGCTATGACCACCAAACCGAGGAAGAACCGAGATACCAAGTCAAGTATTATTGGGGTTGTATGCTTTTCTGACCAGCAGAGTCTGTCTTCTACTGGATCAAATCAAGCCTATCGGGCAATTAGTACCGGTCAACTGAACGCATTACTGCGCTTACATCTCCGGCCTATCGACGTGGTGGTCTACCACGGCCCTCAGGGATACCTTGTTTTGAGGGGGGCTTCCCGCTTAGATGCCTTCAGCGGTTATCCTGTCCGATCATAGCTACCCAGCACTGCTATTGGCATAACAACTGGTCCACCAGTGGATCGTTCACCCCGGTCCTCTCGTACTAGGGGCAACTCCTCTCAAGTATCCTACACCCACGGCAGATAGGGACCGAACTGTCTCACGACGTTCTAAACCCAGCTCACGTACCTCTTTAAACGGCGAACAGCCGTACCCTTGGGACCTGCTCCAGCCCCAGGATGAGATGAGCCGACATCGAGGTGCCAAACACTGCCGTCGATATGGACTCTTGGGCAGTATCAGCCTGTTATCCCCGGCGTACCTTTTATCCGTTGAGCGATGGCCCTTCCACTCGGGACCACCGGATCACTATGGCCGTCTTTCGACTCTGCTCGACTTGTCAGTCTTGCAGTCAGGCTGGCTTCTGCCATTGCACTCAACGAGCGATTTCCGACCGCTCTGAGCCAACCTTCGCGCGCCTCCGTTACGCTTTAGGAGGCGACCGCCCCAGTCAAACTACCCACCACGCAGGGTCCCGGACCCGGATAACGGGCCGCGGTTAGACATCAAGAGTGCGAAGGGTGGTATCTCAAGGGAGGCTCCACAAGAACTAGCGTTCCTGCTTCAAAGCCTACCACCTATCCTGCACGTCACAATCCTGATGCCAGTGCGAAGCTATAGTAAAGGTGCACGGGGTCTTTCCGTCTAACCGCGGGAAGCCTGCATCTTGACAGGCAATTCAATTTCGCTGAGTCGATGTTGGAGACAGCGGGGAAGTCGTTACGCCATTCGTGCAGGTCGGAACTTACCCGACAAGGAATTTCGCTACCTTAGGACCGTTATAGTTACGGCCGCCGTTTACCTGGGCTTCAATTCAAGGCTCTCACCTCTCCTTTTAACCTTCAGGCACCGGGCAGGCGTCAGACCCTATACGTCGTCTTGCGACTTCGCAGAGCCCTGTGTTTTTAGTAAACAGTCGCCACCCCCTGGTTTGTGCCCCCAGCCCCTAGTTGCCTAGGAACCGGGCCTCCTTCTCGCGAACTTACGGAGGTATTTTGCCGAGTTCCTTCAACATCGTTCTCTCAAGCGCCTTGGTATTCTCTACCAGTCCACCTGTGTCGGTTTAGGGTACGATCTTATAGTGGAGCTATTTCCAGGAACCTCTAAACGGCCCCTCCAATCCGATAAGGAGGAACAATCTTCGAGATCCGTCACTACCACATGGCCCAGGAATATTAACCTGGTTCCCATCGACTACGCCTTTCGGCCTCGCCTTAGGGGTCGGCTTACCCTGCTCAGATTAGCTTTAAGCAGGAACCCTTGGACTTTCGGCGACAGGGTCTCTCACCCTGTTTGTCGCTACTCATGTCATCATTCTCGCTAGTGATCTCTCCACCGGATCCCTCACAGGCCGGCTTCACAGAAAGCACCTCTCCTCCAATGTATCCGAAGATACTAAGGAGGAATGGTACTATGTCACACTACGCTCTGCTACCATGCCTTACGGCATCCTAAGCTTCGGCTCGTGGCTTGAGCCCCGTTACATCTTCGCCGCAGGACAACTTATTTAGACCAGTGAGCTGTTACGCTATCTTTAAAGGATGGCTGCTTCTAAGCCAACCTCCTGGTTGTTTTGGTCGTCCCACCTGCTTTCCCACTTAGCCACGAATTGGGGGCCTTAGCTGTAGGTCAGGGTTGTTTCCCTCTCCACTACGGACGTTAGCATCCGCAGTGTGTCTGCCATCTAGTACTCCCGGGTATTCGGAGTTTGGTTAGGATCAGTAAGCCTGTGGGGCCCCATTACCCATCCAGTGCTCTACCCCCCGGGGTATTCGGATGACGCTCTACCTAAATAGATTTCGCAGAGAACCAGCTATCTCCGAGTTTGATTGGCCTTTCACCCCTAGGCACAACTCATCCCGACCTTTTTCAACAGGTGTGGGTTCGGCCCTCCAGTAAGTGTTACCTTACCTTCAGCCTGGTCATGCCTAGATCACTCGGTTTCGGGTCTGATCCATCTAACTCGACGCCCTATTAAGACTCGCTTTCGCTGCGCCTACACCTAACGGCTTAAGCTTGCTAGATAGACCAAGTCGATGACCCATTATACAAAAGGTACGCCGTCACAAGACTGGACACTGATGACAATCACTTCAATGGAACGCTGACCCGCAGCTGCAAGGTCTCGATCCCGGGGTTCTCGTCGTAGATCCCCGCGTTGGAACGGTGGTCGTAACTCAGGCCGATCCGAAGATCGCTCAGGTCTACGCCAACCTCCACACCCGATCTAAACTCGATCGGTCCACCCAGATCAAACCCACCATTGGCGAAGTAGATTCCGGGCATTGCATGGAATTGAGCATAATAGAGGCCGCTGCCGGATTCGATGTGATAGGTATGACCTACCCCGATCCAAACATTGCCATCTTCACCGAACGAGGCCCCAACAACGCGCCCGAAGGGCCCGTAATTACGACCAAGATCATATCTGAAGAAGGCTTCCCGGGATGCTTCAGCGCGTCGTTCGATCACTTCGCCAGCCGATATGGCCAAGCGAGGTGTCGTATCGCTGCGTCCAAAACATCCAGACGGCGCCGGACAATGATTGAGGCTCATGTCGGTAAACCCGAGCACGACCATCATTGCCGCCATCGTTCCATCTGCCATGTTCTGCCCTCCCGTTTTGGGAAAGCCATGGCTCAGATTGTCATTAGAGTCCAGTCAAGCTCCGACTGATTGTAGGCGTTCGGTTTCAGGTACTGTTTCACTCCCCTCGTCGGGGTGCTTTTCACCTTTCCCTCACGGTACTGGTTCGCTATCGGTCAGTAAGGAGTACTTAGCCTTCGAGGGTGGTCCCCCGATCTTCAGACAGGATTTCACGTGTCCCGCCCTACTTAATACGTACCTCAAAGCTTCCCATACGGGACTGTCACCCACTATGGTCGATCTTTCCAGATCGTTCTGGTCACTTATCGGTCTCGGCTGATCCCCGTTCGCTCGCCGCTACTAGGGGAGTATCAATTGATTTCCTTTCCTCCGGGTACTTAGATGTTTCAGTTCCCCGGGTTTGCTCTTAAAACCCTATGTATTCAGGTCTTAAGTACCTGTTTTACCCAATTATTCATAACCTTGCGGCTAAAAATAACTGAATATCAGGTGGGTTGCCCCATTCGGAAATTCATGGATCAAAGCCTATTCTCAGCTCCCCATGACTTATCGCAGAGTATCACGTCCTTCATCGCCTCTTACTGCCAAGGCATCCACCAAACGCCCTTCTCGCGCTTGATTTGATCCAGAAAAAGTCAGACTTCTTCCGATCAAAAGCATACTTTCCCGCTCCTGCCGATCAGATCGACAGGAACATTGGTTAGT
>NZ_FOJU01000008.1 GCF_900111875.1 Poseidonocella pacifica | reverse complement strand
CGCGAGAGACCCAGACCGCCAAACCGCCGAGATCCACGTCCGCATTGCATTAATGAACCGCTTCAATGCCCTCGGCTCTGCCGAGATCATTCGCGGGGCATAACGCCAGCGGGGTAAGGGGAAGTCGCGCCTCACGCGTGAGTTCTGCAACAATGCCATCTCCATGTCGCAAAAGAGTCTGTGTTGCTGGGCTTTTTTTCGTTTATTCCTTCTGTCGCCTGCAAGCGCCTCGCTGCAGCCCGCACAGTTTTTCGTGAGGCTGGCTTCGGTGATTTGGGAGACCAACTGTCTAGTGTATCCGCAGCCGGAACCAGTATCCGAGATAGAAAGTCCGATGCGAAGACCAAAGCAGAAATCGCTTCAAATTCGATGAACCGCGCGATGTCCCTCATCGATGAGGCAAAGACTGCTGAGGAGCGATACCAGTCGGCTGTGACGGCGCTTTCTGCAGATTTCGCCGCTTCTGATCTCAACGGCGTTGATACCTTTGCCGATTGCCACATCCGCTTTCCGCTGTTTCTGCTTGCCACGCATTATTGGGAAGGGCGATGGCTCCTCGAGATGGAGAAGGTGTTGCCTGATATCGATAAGGAGCAGAAACGTAGCGGTAGAAAAGCAGTCATCCCGCGCTGGCACCGCCGCATGATGCTCATGCCCTGCGCCGTTGCCACTTTCGCCACCCTTCCCGGCAAGATGACCTGTCGGGCAAAACGCGGCAATACCTTTGTTGATGACTATCTCTATGACTTCATTGACTTACTGATCATTGACGAGGCAGGTCAGGTTCTTCCGGAGATCGCAGCCCCCTCGCTTGCATTGGCGAAACAGGCCCTGGTCGTTGGGGACACCCGTCAGATAGAACCGATTTCGAACATCGCGAAGCCGATCGATCTTGGAAACCTAAGAAAGTTTGGTGTCATCTCGGGAGAGACGGACAAAACCTCTTCGATAAATATTCTGTCGTCTAGTTTTTCGTCCCATTCCGGCAGCGTTATGGCCTGTGCTCAGAACGCCTGTCGCTACCAACCGTACCCGGATCTTGATCGGGGCCTGTACCTGTTCGAGCATCGGCGCTGCTTCGACGAAATCATCGAGTTCAGCAACGTTCTTTGCTACCGCGGGCATTTGCAGCCCAAACGTGGACCGGCCAAAGACATCGATCTTCCTCCCATGGGATACCTTCACATCGACGGGGCGGCCCATTCCGCAGGCGGCAGCCGCTTCAACCCAACGGAGGCGCAAACCATCGCCAGGTGGCTCGCTGCCCACCGCGAGAGCCTCGAAAACCGCTATCGACAAAATCTTGAGAGCATTCTTGCCATTGTCACCCCCTTCGGAAAACAAGCGCAAGAGTTGCGGCAGGCCTGTGGCGCTGTTGGCATTCGCGTCAACGGCGCGGGCGCCATGACCATCGGGACGGTTCACTCGCTTCAAGGAGCTGAGCGGCCCATCGTCTTGTTTTCACCTGCCTATGCCAAGGGGATGGACGGTTCGTTTATCGACAGTTCCACTTCGATGCTGAACGTGGCGGTATCACGTGCAAAGGACAACTTTCTCGTCTTTGGTGACATGGATCTATTTTCGAGGGCGCCGTATGGCAGCCCGAGAAAGGTACTGAATGAGTTGCTAGTTGCGCGGCCTGAAAATGCTCTTGAGTTTGACGTTCAACCCCGGGAAGACCTCAAAAAGAAAGCGGCTGAGGTGAAGATGCTCCGCGATGCCGATGATCATGACGTTTTCCTGCGTGACATCCTCGCATCCGCACAGAAGACCATCGAAATTGTCAGCCCGTGGACCATCAAAAGTACAATGGAGAAGAATGGATTCTTGTCGCTGATGCGGGACGCCGCTTCGCGTGGCGTCAGGATTGATGTGTACGCGGATCCGCTCCTCAACGACAGGATCAATGACGACGGCGTCAGCCAATACGACGAGGCGGAAACCGCTCTCAGTGCAATAGGTGTCAATCTCCACCCTGTCAGCCAACTCCACAGCAAGATCGTCACTGCCGATCAGGATGTGTTCTGCATCGGTTCATTCAATTGGTTGAGTGCGGATCGTGTCGGCAGATATGCACGCCACGAGACTTCGCTTGTTTACAGTGGCGACGAAATGACCAGCGAGATTGAGCGGTTCCGTGAGAATCTTGGGCTGCGCAGCCCCCAGTAGACGTTCAGACACCCTACCGATGGGCCCCTCCCTGCCCTGAATGCATGAGGGTTGCCCTGCCAGGCAATTTCTCCCTCTCTGTAGATATGAAGCCACCCCAACTTGTGGACGGCCATCGACGCGATACGAGATCTGCGGCCGCGCGGATCATCAGCATTTGGGGGCACTACGTGTGCTTGTTCATGTGCAGTCTACTCAACACCGACAGGTGGGAGACAGCTTCGAAGCCGGAAATTCACGATACGCTGACCGTCGTGTGATCCAATTATACGGGGCTGATGCCGCTGACGCCATTCCGAGTTACTGGAAGTAGGTGGGCTGTTTCCGCACCGTCCGGAGAAGGCCAACAGCTTTCTGCACAGCAGGATTGCTCATCTGCTGAAGCGCAAAATGACACGCCCGACAAAGGCGTGAAGCGCCTCTATAGCAGCTTGGAATAGCAAGAGGACCATGGCATTGACCGCGGGGGCTTGTCCCCAAGGTCGGGTGGCATCCGGGAAAGTTGGCCCGCGCGTTGACCTTTCTGCCATCAACCTGCCGCTGGCGCATTGGATCGCGGAAGTCGGGGCTTTGGCCGCGCACCGGTTGGCCGTGTCGTGCAAACTTTCGTCCAGCAGACTTGCTTGGAGCATAAAATAGCGGCAGAAGGAAAAACTGTTCCACTTAAGATAATTTTGATTCAAGAAAGGAACGTCTTACCCACCGAAACGAGTTGAATAGTAGTCTGAGGCAACCAATTCGGATCGCAAAGTGGGAGGTGAACATTCAGCGGCCCGAATTCGATTCTTACCCCAAGGTTTTTGTAAACGCGCTTGGGCCACTCAGTTTAAAATTCATGGAGATGCGACATGTTTTTGAGATCAACTTTTATTGGCGCCGCTTTGGCCTTGCTGACCGCCCTGCCCGCCGCTGCGACCGTCGTTCCAGTCAATGGCGGCTGGGTCAGGTTCAATTTTGGCGACGTTGGGTCCAGTTTTTCCGGCGAACCTTTCACGTTTACGCTCGCCCAATCGGGGAAGCTGAAAGTAACGGACGCATTTCTCGACGGTGATCGGTTCGAGATCTTCAATTTTGGAACGTCGCTCGGGTTCACATCTGTACCGGACTATGACGAAGTGGACGTCGGCCGCGATTTTGATGCCGCATTTGCGGAACCGCGGTGGAGTTCGGGCACGTGGGCTCTCGGCGCGGGCAGCTACTCGATTACGGGCCTCGTCACGCTTAGCCCCTATGAACATGGCGCCGCCGCCCTGATGGTCAGCACGGTGCCGGTTCCAGCAGCTCTTCCGCTTCTCGTAGCCGCACTCGGCGGTCTGGGCTTCACCGCTCGCCGTTGCAAGGCCGCTTGACGCATCACTCTCCATCCGAGGAATTTCGCGGGCGGCCTCGGTCGCCCGTTCTCGTTTACAGGCTTGGAACACAATCCGGTGCTAGTGTGGAAAGCACTGAAACCCTCGAATGACCCGCCTACTGAAGCCGCAGCGCCAACTTCTTGCATGTGCGGTTGCTCTGGACCGGAAATTTCGTTTGTCACGAAGGGCATTAAACGAAGGCTGGCTTCCACCTTGAGGCCGGCGCAAGCGTAGCGACGGGGCGGACGCGAAGTTCCAAAATGCTGGCTGGATTCGACGAAGACTGCAGGGGGTCCGTGTAGGTTGTTGCGCAAGCATCGCTGAGGCCACGACCCAGTCAACCTTCTCGTTTTGCTCCCATTGCCGAACTCAGTGCCTCAGCAAGCGCACGGACACGTCGAGGCTGCGCCCGACCGGGCGGGAACATCATCTGGAGTGGATTGGGTGGTGATGCGAAACATTCCAACAGCGCGACAAGTCTTCCGGCATGCAGGTCCGATGCAACATCAAGCTCTGACTTCAAAATAACTCCATGCCCCTCAAGTGCCCACTGTCGAACCAAGGACCCGTCGTTGACAATCTTGTTGCCGCGAACGGTCACGGTTTGCGGTTTCTTATCGACTTCGAACCGCCAGACATTGTCCAATGTAGCGCCGAACCGCATGATCAAGCAGTTATGCTGCGTCAACTCAGCGGGGATCTGCGGCGCTCCGTGGGCCGCAATGTATGACGGGGCCGCGCAAACAATCCGACGAAATTGGCCAAGGTTGCGTGTCCGAAGGGTGCTGTCCGTGACGGCACCAAAGCGCAGGGCCAGATCAAAGCCCTGACCAACGATATCGACATAGCCGTCCGACAAAACCAGTTCGATTGAGATCTCCGGGTGTTCTTCCGTGAAGGAAGATATCACCGGCGACACGATGCTTCGGCCGATATCAATCGGCGCGCTGATCCTGATCGGGCCGGATAGCGTTTCAGCCCCATGCCGGATGCGCGCATCAAGCTCTTGGATCTCTCCCAACACAATCTTGGCCCCGTTCAAAAGCGTGCGGCCCTCATCTGTCAGGCTTAAAGAGCGCGTCGTACGGTTGAACAGGACCACGCCGTAGTGCGCCTCGAGCGCGGCCAGACGTTCCGAAACCGTGGTGGCCGAAAGCCCGACCTCTCGCCCGGCTGCGACAAGGCTGCCCTTCTCGTTGATTGTCAGAAACAGGCGGATGTTGTCGATCAGCATTACACGGATTTTCCGGATTATCATTTCGAATGACATCCATTTATCCCGATATTCCTGCGCTGTATATGTCGGTCACAAGAACAGACATTCAAAGGAAATACCCGATGCCCAAGCTTACCATTGTCGCCAACATCCACGCCAACGCTGACAAGATCGAACTGGTCAAAGCCGAACTGCTGAAGCTTTTGCCGATCACTCGTGCCGAAGAAGGCTGCATCAGCTACGACTTGCATCAGGACAATGAAAACCCGGCACATTTCACCTTCTTCGAAAACTGGGAAAGCCGTGAGCTGTGGCAGACGCATATGAATGCGCCCCATCTGGCCGCCTACATGGCCGCAACCGACGGCGCCGTCGCCGAATTCACGCTGAACGAGATGACCAACATAGGCTGAGCCCTTCCCAAACCACGCGAGTTTCGGAGACCGAGCTATGACAACGATTCAAGCTGAGCGAAGCGATAGTGACGCGGCGCAGGCCAATGACACTATACGCCCCCTTCAGCAGCTTTCGCCCTATGATCTGGCCGGGATCCGCAACCGTGGTTCGGCGGCTTCCGCTGTCGATATGGCCGGATGGCTACGACGCTTGTTCCTCAAGTAGCCATCCAGCGGAGCGAACCAAAGATCTGTGTCGCTGCCTTCCTTGCCCCGTGGCATCAGACAGCCAATCACCGACCAACCAACGCGCGCCGCCTGTGCAGGCCGCAGCGCGACATCCATTCGGAGTACAAACATGAAAGCCATCGGCTACACCACAAACGGCGCCATTGATCGCGCCGATGCCCTGATCGACCTTGAGGTCGACAGACCAACGGCGACCGGCCACGATATTCTGGTCAAGGTTGCGGCCGTGTCGGTCAACCCTGTCGATACAAAGGTTCGCCAGAACCGTCCCGCAGAGGGCGACACGCCTGTGATTCTTGGTTGGGACGCCGTAGGTGAGGTTGTCGAGGTCGGAGGCGAGGTCAGCCAGTTCAAGACCGGCGATAAGGTCTGGTACGCAGGCGCGATCAACCGAACGGGCACAAACGCCGAGTATCACCTCGTTGATGCGCGCATCGTTGGCCACGCCCCGAAATCCATTGACACTTCGGCCGCTGCAGCATTGCCACTCACGACCTTGACGGCGCAGGAAATGATCTTTGACCGCCTCAAGGTCGCTGATCCGGTGCCGGGTGCCGCCAATGCCATCGTTATTATCGGTGGGGCTGGCGGCGTGGGCTCCATCGCGATCCAGCTTCTGCGCGAGCAAACCGATTTGACGATCATTGCCACGGCATCACGTCCTGAAACCCAAGACTGGGTGAAGGAACTGGGCGCACATCACGTTGTGGATCACTCCAAGCCACTGCCGCAACAGATCGCAGCCCTGAATATCGGCGCGCCTGCCTTTGTGTTCTCGACCAACTACTCTGAGACCTACGTGCCGCAGATCGCCGAGTTCATTGCACCGCAAGGCCGCTTTGGCCTGATCGACGATCCCAAGGGTTTCGACATCATGCCGTTCAAAGGCAAGGCCGTGTCGATCCACTGGGAATTGATGTTCACCCGTTCGATGTTCACCACCGCCGATATCGCGCGTCAGGGTGAAATTCTGGATGCTGTGGCCGGTCTGATCGACGCGGGAAAGATCCGGTCGACCGCGACAGAAAGCTTTGGCATGATCAATGCCGAAAACCTCAAGCGTGCCCATGCCCTGATTGAAAGCGGCAAGGCCAAGGGCAAAATCGTTCTGGAAGGATTCTGAAATGCAGGTGCGCAGGCTTGATCACGTCAACATTCAAACCACCCAACTTGAAACGATGGTGATTTGGTACAACGACATCATAGGCTTGCGCACTGGTCCCCGCCCGGATTTCCCATTTCCGGGTGCGTGGCTTTATGCAGAGGACTACGCTGTGATCCACTTGGTCGGGCACGATGGTGATCCGGCAGTCGGCTCTGAAGAAAAACTGAAACTTGAACATTTTGCGCTGAGCGCGACAGGGAGAGCGGAGTTCGAGGCAAGGTTGCGCGATGAGGCCATTCCCCATCAGCGATTTGTTCTGGACGAAATAGGGATCGTCCAGTTCCACGTGCGCGATCCCGATGGCAACCACATTCACATCGATTTCGCATTACAGGAATGACAGTCGAAAGGCGTACGAAGAGTTTTGAGCTTTCCGGGGTATACCCCCCCCTTGAGGCAAAGGCACGCAATGCGCACCGCTTGCATCACAGACAACGCGCCGCAAAGTCAGACCGACCGGCGATGCCAAGCTCTCTCTTGATTTACGCGACCTTTGGCTTCGAAAGCCTTACGACGAATGCTTTAGCGTGATTGCGATCAAGGCACTGTTTAGCAGCGCTTTGTGAAGCCTGAAATTCGATTTGGCGATGCCAGCCGGACTTTGCTCGCCAGCGCTCGCGCGCTTCAGCAACCCCATCCGAAGGGCCTATGGTGTGACCCCCTACCCTTGCACCAAGATGCCGCCGGGTGGAGGTCACGTGGATAGCCCCTCTTGCTAGACCTCCGCCAAACGTTGGCCGCTTTCACTATCGAAAAAGTGTAGGTTGGCCGGGTCAAACCCCAGCGGGATGGGTGTATTGGGACGAAGGGTCACTTTCGGATCAAGCCGCGCCGTCAGTTCCTGCCCCTCAAAATTGCAGATCGCCATCGTGTCGGAGCCAAGCGGTTCGAACACCTCCACCATCGGGTGAAGCAGGCTCTTCTCAGGATCCGTCCTCTCCAGATGTTCAGGCCTGATGCCAAGATCGATGCGCGTGCCATCAGACGCCGCGATCTCGCCGAGATCGAGAGCGGTTCCACCGATCCGAAGGCGTGGCGCACCACCAGAGCGGTCAACTATCCCGCCAAAAACATTCATTTGGGGGGAGCCGATGAATTCACCGACGAACCGACAATTGGGTTTTTCGTACAGCTCTATCGGCGGCCCTTCCTGCACGATATGTCCACCGCGCAGCACGACCACCCGATCGGCCAAGGTCATCGCTTCGGTCTGGTCGTGGGTCACATAGACCGTGGTAGTCCCCAGCATCGCGTGCAACCGCTTGATCTGGGTACGCATTTCCACCCGGAGCTTGGCATCAAGGTTGGACAAAGGTTCGTCAAAGAGGAAAACAGAAGGCTCTCGCACGATGGCACGGCCCATGGCCACGCGCTGCCGCTGACCGCCGGAAAGCTGGCCAGGCCGCCTGTCCAGATACGGCTCGATTTGAAGAATTCGTGCGGTTTCCGCCACGCGAAGCGCGATATCCTTGGCTTTCCAGCCCCGCATTTTCAAACCGAAGCCGATATTGTCGGCGTTCGTCATATGCGGATAAAGCGCGTAATCTTGAAATACCATCGCGACGTCGCGCCCGCGGGGTTCGACATCGTTCACGACCCTTCCACCGATCCGCAAAGTACCACCTGAAATCGTCTCAAGACCGGCAATCATCCGCAGCATCGTAGATTTGCCGCAACCCGACGGCCCGACAAAAGCGACGAATTCACCGTCTCTCACATGCAGATCGACGCCGTGAATCGCACGCACAGATCCGTAATTCTTGACGATTTTCTCTAGCTCGATCTCCGCCATGGTTTCCTCCTCCGGGCAACATGGGTGAATCTGAAATTCGATGTTGCATTATCGATAATGACAGTGTTATCGATAATGCAACATCGGAACAAGCTGGAAATTTGGCGAAAATTGAAGGGCGACGGAGGAAATGGCAGTCGAAAGCTTCACGCAACCTGACACGGATCTGGTGCCGCGCCAGTCGAGCCGTCGCAGTCACACCGTCTATGTCGCGTTGCAAAAGCAGATTGTGCTGGGCGCACTCGAACCCGACGCAGTCTTGCTGGAGCTTGACCTTGCACAACGCTTTCAGTGCAGCCAGGGAACCGTCCGCGAGGCGCTGATGCAGCTTGCCGAAGAGGGCCTCGTGATCCGATTGCCCCACCGCGGAACCCATGTTGCTCCGTGCAAAACGGCTGATGCGCGTGCATTGATCGGGATCCGCCTGCACATTGAATGCGATTATCTGGACCGCGTGATTGAAAACGCCGACAGGGATTTGCTGGCGGACCTTCATGACAGACTGAATGCCATGCGCAACGCGGCTCGTGACGGAGACGAATACTTGCTCTCTCTGCATGACCGCGCGTTTCATGCCCGACTTTTTTCATCTGCCGATCTGCCGGTCGTGGCTCCCATTCTGGCGCGGTGCCTGATCCACAACCACCGCTTCAAGATCCTGAATTCAAAGCCGAACCGCGAACTTGAAGAGACCGCCGAGCGCCATGTGCCGATCATCCAGTCGCTTGAACAGGGCGATTTGGACGGTCTCACGAAACTGCTCGGCCATCACATTTCGACAATCGTCGATTTCGGGCCCGACCTCACCACCGCGAGGTCCAAATGAGCGAAGCCACGGCGAACATGAAACGCTTGCTCGACCGACTTGCGGCCGAAGATGAGGGGCTCGCTGATCCAACAACCCTCACGCCCGAGGCAGGACGGGCCTTGGCGACCCTGACCAACATGCGTTGGAACGCCGATCTGCCTGATGTGGCAGAGGCACGTACTGTCATGATCGCCGATCTGCCTGCGCGTTACGTTGTCCCGCACAATGACGCGGGAACCGACGCGATCTTGCATGTGCATGGCGGCGGTTTTGCATTTTGCTCGGCCGCGACACATGAGGGCGCGGCCCGGCGCCTCGCGATCGCATGCCGTGCGCCGGTCCTTACGATCGACTACCGCCTTGCCCCCGAACAGCCCTATCCCGCCGGATTGGATGACCTCCAGGACGCATGGAATGCCCGCGCCCCGGAGCGTCGATGGAGCGTCGCGGGCGACAGCGCCGGTGCAAATCTGGCGCTCTGCGCGATGTTGCGCTTGATCAACGAAGGCGCGGAACTGCCAGCGCAGGCGCTGCTGTTTTACGGCGTATACGATGCGAATTTCGACACACCGTCCTACCTGACCTATGCCGAGGGGCCGGGCCTCACTCGTGCCAAGATGCAAAGATACTGGGATTGGTACGCCCCCGCCGGCGCGCGGAATGTGGAAACCGTCGCGCCCCTTCGGGCCAGCGATGCGCAGCTTCGAGCTTTGCCACCCCTCTATCTGAATGCCGCAGGCCTCGACCCCCTCCGCTCGGAGTCCGAGATGCTGGCGGCGCGCCTACACGCCCTGAGCCGGACGGATCCATTTGATCTGATCGACGGCGTCGTACACGGCTTCATGCAGATGGGAAGTTTCCTGCCCGAAGCCCGGCACGCATTCGACAAGGCAGGCGAGATATTCACGACACGGGCCGCATGAGGAAAGCGGCAAATTCTGGGAGGAGACAAAAACATGACCATTTATAAAACCTTGGGGCTCGCTTGCAGCGCTCTGGCTTTCAGTGCGGCCATTGCTTCGGCTGACAGTACGGTGCGCTTCTGGTACCATTTCGACAATGCCGACAACCCGATGGATGAACTCGTCGCGAACTTCGAGGCGGCGAACCCCGGCATCACCGTCGAGGCCGAAAACATCCCGTGGAACAGCTATTACGACAACCTCTATACCGCAGTCATCGGCGGCAACGCGCCCGATGCGGCGATGGTCAAAATGTTCGCGCAGCCCCGCCTGATCGGCATGGGCGCGCTTGAACCCATCGGCGAGCGGATCGACGCATGGGACGGCAAAGCCGACCTGTTGGACAACCTGCTCGATCTGACCAAAGCCGAAGACGGCAAGAGCTATTACCTGCCGGTGCAATATGTGGTTCTCTACCTCTATTACCGACCGGACATGTTCGCTGAACTCGGCCTCGATGTGCCTGCGACCTGCGAAGACTTCCGCAACGTTGCCCAGCAACTGACCCGTGATACCGATGGCGATGGCCAGACTGACATCTATGGCTTCGGCTTTCGCGGCGGCAAGGGTGGTCACGACCACTGGGGCAGCTTCACGCTGGGCCGTGAAGGCGTGAACCTTGTCGGCGGAATGGAGAACGACAGCGCCGCCGAGGGCACGCAATTTGTGGTCGACCTGTTTCAGGAAGACAAGGTTTTCCCACCGTCCGCGCCCAACGATGGATTTCAGGAAACCATCGGTGGCTTCAAGGCTGGCAAGACCGCAATGACCATCCACCACATCGGTTCGGCCAATGGCATGGTCGAAGCGCTTGGCGACAATGTGGATGCGGCGCCGGTTCCCAGCTGCGGCGGAGGTCAATGGACTGCCTATGGCGACGAAAGCACCGCCGTCCTTTCTTCAGCCGAGGACAAGGATGCTGCATGGAAATGGATCTCTTTCCTCTCGGAGTCAGGCAACAACGCCAAGTTCAACGAAGCCACGGGCCAGCTTCCGGTAACAAAATCCGACAGTGACGGCTGGACGTTGCACCCCAAGCGGTTTGTCGACGCGACCGTCAACTCTTTGCCTTTCGCACATCTTCTGCCGAACACGCCCGAGACCTCGGACTTCGTGAACACTGTCTGGCCCGTTTCGATGCAGCGCGCCCTAACCGGTGACATCACTGCCGAAGAGATGAACGCCGAGATCGCAAAGCTTTTCGGCAACTGATCCGAACCCTTCCCAATGGGGCGGCGGCACCCCGCCGCCCCAGTCACCTCAGAATTCAGCCACGCGACGGGATCGCCCGACGTGAAAAGGTGAGTCATGCCTGCGCAAGACCGTAACCCAACGAACCGACCCGGCCCGAAAGAAGGGCTGACCGGCACCCGGCTAGGCCGCAGCGTGCTTCCCTATGCGATGCTCTCGCCTGCCGTAATTGTCACCCTCGCCATCGTGTTTCTGCCGATGCTCCAGACCGCCTGGATGAGCCTGCACGACTACGTGCTGTTCCGCCCGAACGATTTCACATTCGTCGGGCTCGACAACTTCATCGCGGCCCTTCAGGACGAGGTTTTCTGGATCTCGCTCAAGCACACGGTCATATGGATTGGCGTCACCATCCCCGCGCAACTTTTGCTGGGTCTGGTGACTGCCCTTCTGCTCAACCAGAACTTCCCGTGGCGTCCCGTTGCCCGCGCATTGATCATCATCCCTTGGGCGCTTCCCTCGGTCGTGATTGCCCTGATGTGGGTCTGGATCTACGACAGCAACTACGGCGTGATGAATGACTTCATGCTGCGCCTTGGATTGATCGAACAGGCGATGCCGTGGCTCGCCAACCCGAAGACCGCACTCGGCGCGATCATTCTCACACTCACGTGGCAGGGCTTTCCGTTCTTCGCCGTGATGATCCTTGCCGGTCTACAGTCCATCCCGCGCAGCTATTACGAGGCCGCCTCCATTGACGGGGCGAGCACATGGCGGCAGTTTTGGCACATCACCCTGCCCGGCATCTCGGGTGTGCTCGTGACCTCGGTGCTTCTGCGAACGATTTGGGTGGCCAACTCCTTCGACGTCATCTTCGTCATGACGGGCGGCGGCCCGGGGTATTCCACCTACACCCTGCCACTCTACGCTTTCGTCAAGGCACGCACCAACCTCGACTTCGGCTATGGCTCGGCGCTGGCGGTGCTGTTCACAATCCTCTTGATGGGTGTCGTCATGGTCTATCTGCGGCGGACCGGAAAGGCAGTGCAATAATGGCTTTGCGCAAACTCCCGCTCGGGCGGCGGCTTCTGACTGTCGATCTCCCAATGGCGTTGATCCTAGTCTTCACGCTTGGTCCCTATCTGTGGATGTTCATCACGTCGGTGACTGATGAATCCAAGCTCTTCACCGAAGGCCCGTCGATCATCGGTGCGACCATCGACAACTACACCCGCCTGTTCCGAACGGTCGGCTTCGGGGACAACCTGCTCGATAGTCTGATCGTATCCTGCGGGACGGTGATCGTCGGTCTCTCGCTCAGCATAACGGCGGCCTATTCCTTCTCGCGCTTTTCGTTTCGCGGAAAGAAGATCCTGATGCTGCAATTTCTGCTGATCAACATGTTCCCACTGGTGCTGCTGATCCTGCCGCTTTTTGTGCTGATGCGGGTGCTTGGGCTGCTCGACACGCATCTGGCGCTGATCATTGCCAATTCGACGGTCGCGATCCCGTTCTCGATTTGGATGATGGTCAGCTATATGAACGGCATCCCCAAATCGCTGGACGAAGCCGCAATGACCGACGGCTGCACCCGTCTTGGCGCACTGCGCCGCGTGGTCCTGCCGCTCTGCGGTCCCGGCATCGTTGCGACCGGGATCTACATCTTCATCACCTCCTGGAATGAATATCTCTACGCGCTGACCCTCGGCGGTCGCAACG
The DNA here is from genome assembly GCF_900111875.1 of Poseidonocella pacifica. Taxonomy (GTDB): domain Bacteria; phylum Pseudomonadota; class Alphaproteobacteria; order Rhodobacterales; family Rhodobacteraceae; genus Poseidonocella; species Poseidonocella pacifica. The sequence goes on along the minus strand of NZ_FOJU01000008.1, from coordinate 61,797 downwards.
TGCGCACCATCACCGTCGCGGTGCAGACTCTCATCGGTGAATACGAGGTCCAATGGGGTCTGATGACCGCCGGTGGCATCGTCGGTGCCATGCCCGCGACGGTGCTGTTCCTGCTGGTACAAAAACGCCTGATTTCCGGCCTGACCCAAGGTGCGGTCAAGGGCTGATCCACAAGACACGAGAAAGGACAACGATTTGGACAATCCGATCGGTATCATCTCCATGCAGTTCATCCGGCCCTTCATCGGCAAGGATCTGCACTACTTTCAGAAGGCCGCCGATCTGGGGTTTGACTTCGTCGAGCTTCTGGTGCCCGAGCCCGAGGATAATCTCGACCCCGCCGAAACACGCCGCGCAGCAGAAGACGCGGGCCTCTCGTTGGTGCTGGCGGCGCGCGTGAACACGCAGCGATCCATCGCGTCAGAGGACGCAAGCGCGCGGCAGGGTGGCATCGACTACCTGAAACATTGTGTAGATGCCGCCGATGCCATCGGTGCGCGCATTATCGGTGGCCCGCTCTACGGAGAACCCATGGTCTTTGCCGGGCGTCCACCCATGCCGCGAAGCGATGATGACATCGCAGCACGCGCTGAACGTACCGTAAGCGGACTGGCCGAGGTGGCCCCCCTCGCGGCAGCTGCCGGCAAGGTCTTCGGGCTTGAACCGCTGAACCGTTTCGAGACCGACATTATCTCGACCACGCGGCAAGCTATCGAGGTCGTCGACGAGGTGAATAATCCGGGGCTGGGTGTCATGCTCGATACGTTCCACATGAACATGGAGGAACGCTCCATACCTGATGCAATCCGTGCGACCGGCGACCGGCTGGTACATTTTCAGGCCAACGAAAACCACCGCGGCCATGCCGGCACCGGACACATCGACTGGACAGCCGTCATGCGCGCGCTGCACCAGATCGACTACAAGGGACCAATATCGCTGGAGCCTTTCCGCCGCGACGATGACCGGGTGGCCCTTCCCATCGCGCATTGGCGGGCGCCACACGAAGATGAAAGCGCGAAACTCCGCGCGGGGCTTGGTGTGATCCGCTCGGCGCTCGCTCTGGCGGAGGTGGCACAATGACCCTCAACATCGGATGGATTGGCTGCGGACGCCATGCGCGCCAGATGCTTTTGCCGCAACTCGGCCGCAATGACATTCGTATCGCCGCGCTCTGCGACCGGGATGAGGCCGCGATGTCGGCTGTCGCCCGCGAATATGGCGTGACCTCGCTTCACAGCAATTTCCAGGATCTCGTGGAAACTTCCGGCCTGGATGCCATCGGCATGGCCGTCGGGCCGGAGCTTCACCGCGCGGCCTCTATTGCCGCGTTAGCGAAGGGACTGCCGGTATTTATGGAGAAGCCCCCTGCGGCGGATGCCGCAGGGGCGCGCGAGGTGGCGGATGCAGCTCGCAAAGCGGGAAAGCCTGTCGTCGTCGGTTTCATGAAACGCTATTCCACCGGCAACAAGATCGCCAAGAACGTGCTTGGCGGTGGGGACTTCGGCCAAATCCTCGGCGTCACCGGCAGCTACATGACCGCCCCGACATACTTCGAGGGAGAGCCCGACTACACCGGCTTCTATTTGCACCACTGCGTTCACTACATGGACCTGATCCCTTGGTTCACGGGTGACGATTTCGCGGACATGACGGTGCGCAAGATCAGCCCCGCGCCGGGCAAAATCCTGTTCCACCTCGGGTTTACAGGATCGAACGGTACCATTGGCAATATTGTGATGGGCACAACGCAATCGCGCGGCACACCGATGGAAGAGATCCGCATCATGGGCGACCACACGCGCCTTGAAGTCGACAACATCATCAACGTGAAACTATTTCGCGACCCGCCCTTCAAGGCGGATGATGCGGAAGCAACGCTAGACGGCTCCGCCGATACACTGAGTTGGACGCCAAACTTCACCGCAGCCGCCAATGAGGACCACAAGGGCTACAACGCGCTGATCGCCGACGCGGCTGCGGTTCTGCGGGGCGAGGCCCGCGATGTTCCGGACATCGAAGACGGTGTACGCGCAATGGAGCGGCTTGAACGCATGATCGAATTGATTGAGGGCTGAAACGAACGCCAGTCTACCTGCAACCCAAAGATGGCCCCTTTGGCGTACAAGTAGCTGGCCCGATACGGTGTCGCCCACACACAGTGGAGCCGTCTCGGGCCAGTTGTACGCAGGGGCCAATCTCGCATTTCAAAGCGCCAGCTCTCGTCGCCGGTTTCGACGCTGTCAGCGGTGTGGGCAATACCCCCGCCCGCCGCTTGGACATACCCAACTGACAACGAAAGCTTTTTGTCGTCATTTGGTCACCTCCCCCACAATGGCATCCGCTACAGGGGTTGCTTTCAGAGACGCGAGGCTTGAGGCAACAGCACAAATTATGTGCAGACGCGTTGGCGAGATCCGAAGAGATAAGTTAATTTTCTTGCCAAACGATCCACCTGCTCTCTAAGCTAACGGTCATGCGGCTAAGGGCTCAATGAAGAGACCGCCGTAGTTTTACCATCACATTTCCGCATTGCGCGGACCGGCAACAGGGCCTCTGCAGCGAAATCCGCTGGCGGAGGCTTATTTTTTTGGTGAACGACGATGCGACGTCAAGAACTCTCAGTTGGCCTGCTATTTTCACAAAGTGGGTCCTATCAGGCAGTCAGCGTGGCGATGCACGCGGGCGCCAGGCTCGCGATTGACGAGATCAACGCCACGCCGGACGCGAGCGTAACGATAAACCCGGTATCCATCGACCCTGCCGGACAGCTCACGGGCTATATCGATGGCGCGCGCACGCTGTTGCAGGACCACGGCCTGAGTCACGTCATCGGGTGCTACACATCCTCCAGCCGCAAAGAAGTCCTGCCACTGTTCGAAAAATTCGATGCATTGCTCTGGTACCCGTCCCACTACGAGGGCTTCGAGACTTCGGAAAATATCGTCTACAGCGGCGCAGCACCAAGCCAGCACATCGTTCCGCTGACACGTCATCTGCTGAGAAATTTCGGGTCTCGGGGATGGATGGTCGGATCGAACTATATCTGGGCCTGGGAGAACAACAGAATCTTGCGCGAAGCGATCAACGCAGCAGGCGGGTCGGTCGTTGGCGAGCGGTATTTCCCAGTTGGGGAAACAGATCTTGCCGATGTCGTCAGACAGATCGTGGCGGATCGGCCGGATTTCGTGTTCACGACACTGATCGGTCAGTCTGGCTTCGTCTTTCTGAACATGCTGTGTGCAGCGGCCAAGGCTGCTGGGATCGACCTGCCCCGAGAGATGCCCGCCGCAAGCTGTAGCCTGTCCGAGGCCGAACTCCCCCTGCTGGGCGAGTCTGCGGCAGGGCATCTGTCCTCCTCGGTCTATTTCTCGACAATCGCCTCGCCCGAAAACCGTCAGTTTTCCCAACTGTGGGCGGCGCGCTTTGCCCATCTGGGGCAACCCTCCGCGGATGCGGAATCCGCCTACGTGGCCGTCCACCTTCTGGCGCGGGCTGCGGCGCGCGCGGGCAGCGGCGATTTCGAGGCCGTCCGCGAAGCCGTCAGAGGCTTGACCTTCGAGGCCCCGCAAGGCCGCGTTACCGTGGATGCCGACAATTTGCATTGTTGGATGCGCCCACGCATCGGCCGATCACGTTCGGACGGAACCTTTGACATCCTGATGGAGCACCCCATCGCCGTCCGGCCCGACCCCTATCTGATCTGGGCCAGCGAGACCGAAGACAGCCAAAGCCTCGACATTCGGATGATACAATGAGCGGGGCGATGCTCAAGAATTTCCGCGGGCTGCGCGCTCTGGTCATCATGGCACCGGACTCGGGGCGTGACACGCTGGAGCGGACGCTGATCAAGCTGGGTCTTGAGGTCAGCATTTCGGACGTGCCGCCCTGTCTTGCCGACCCTCCCCCCGCGTTCGATGTGGTGTTTTTTGATGCCGATGATGGCGCAGACCTCGGTATGGATTCTCTGGCGATGCCTGACCTTCCCCTAATCGCCGTGATCGGAAGTGAGGCCCCCAGCCGTCTGGCCCGGGTAATCCGGCACCGCGCCGCAAGCCACATCCTGAAACCTGTCCGTAGTTCCGGCATCTTCACGGCCCTGCTTCTGGCCATGAACGAACACGCTGCCCGCGCGCGTCATCAGCAGGAATTGCTGGCACTGCGCCGCCGCCTGTCGGGCCGGCGTGTGGTGATGAAAGCTGTCGTGCAACTGATAACCGTCTGCGGCCTCTCCGAAGAGGACGCCTACCAATGGCTGCGACGCGAAGCGATGGAGCGCAGAATTCCGATGGAGGACATGGCGCGACATGCCCTCGGAGAAGGACCCGAGATGGGGCCGCAAGAAAAGTCGCGCATCAAGACCGGAATAACCGGCGGAAGACTCGACCAGACAGACCAAGCAACAGTGGAGAGAAACGAATGACACGCAACCGACCGACCCTCACCAATCTGATGGCCGGCGCCGCCTTGGCGCTTGTCGCAGGAGCACCCGCCTTTGCTCAGGACGGCCCCATAAAAATCGGGGTTCTCGAAGACCAATCCGGTGATTTCGCCGCCGCGACGACCGTCAAGGTCCATGCCATTGAACTTGCTGCCAAGGAAATCAACGACGCCGGGGGGATCAACGGACGCCCGGTTGAGCTTGTGATCTATGACACCCAATCCGACAACCGCCGCTATCAGGAATTCATGCGCCGGGTCATACAGTCCGACAAGGTGGACGTGGTCTTTGCAGGCTTCTCCTCGGCGTCGCGTGAAGCCTACCGGCCAATCGTCAACCAGTTCGATGGGCTCGCCTTCTACAACAACCAGTACGAAGGCGGTGTCTGCGACAACAACATGATCGTCACCGGCGCTGTGCCGGAACAGCAGTTCTCGACCCTGATCCCGTGGATGATGGAAGAGTACGGCCCCAACGTCTATACACTTGCCGCGGACTACAACTTTGGCCAGATCTCGGCCGAGTGGGTGCGCCAGATCGTCGAAGAGAACGGCGGCACCATGGTGGGCGAAGAATTCATCCCGCTGGGCGTGTCGCAATTCGGCCAGACGATCCAGAATATCCAGGCGACGGATGCGGACTTTGTCGTCACATTGCTCGTCGGAGCGGCGCAGGCATCCTATTACGAACAGGCGTCTTCGGCCAGTGTCGGCCTGCCGATGGCATCCTCGGTCAACGTTGGGCAAGGGTATGAGCACAAACGGTTTACCCCGCCAAGCCTCGCCGACATGTATGTCACCACGAACTACATCGAAGAGATCGACACGCCCGCATCCAAGGATTTCATCGAACGCTTCCACGCGATGTTCCCGGATGAGCCCTACATCAACCAAGAGGCCGCGAATTCATACATCGCAATTAACCTCTACAAGCAGATGGTTGAGCGCGCAGGTACAACTGATCACGATGCAGTCCGTGCGGTTCTGGCCGAAGGCGATGTCTGCTTTGACGGACCATCAGGCAATGTCTGCCTTGATCCCAAGAGTCAGCACATGTCCCACACAATCTACCTCGCCAAGGTCAATGACGACCATTCGATCAGCTTTCCCAAGGTTTGGAATGACATCGAGCCCTACTGGCTGGGTGACGCAGGCTGCGATCTGACCAAGAACGATCCGAGCGCGCAGTATACCCCCTCCTCACCGCCCCCGGCAGAGTGAGCGCCTGACCTGACATGCCGGGCGGGTCCCCCTGCCCGGCAACTCTGCATCTTACCCAAATAGGAGTCCGAAAGGATGGCCCTTTTCCAGAGCGTCTTTGCCATGCTCTATCAATTCGGAGACACCTTTGCCTTTCTGGTGATTTCCTGCGCCGGACTGGCGGTGATCTTTGGCATGATGGGGGTGATCAACCTCGCGCATGGGGAATTCATCATGTGCGGGGCCTATGTCACCGCCAGCGCGGCGCGTGCCGGTCTGCCACTGCCGCTCGCCATCCTGACCGGTGCCCTCGTCGCAGGAGCCGTGGGAATGGTGGTCGAACGGCTGGTGATCCGGCACCTCTATCACCGCCCGCTGGATTCAATCATCGCGACTTGGGGCATCAGCCTGATCGCCACCCAAGGCGTGCTGATCGTGCTGGGATCTACCATGCAGGGCGTCGGCACGCCGCTGGGCAGTATCGACGTCGGCGGCCGATCCTATTCGCTCTATCGTCTTGTGCTGATGGCTTGCGCGCTCGGGTTGCTGGGCGGGCTCTACATGCTGTTCTATCACAGCCGTTTCGGCGTGATTGCACGCGCGACGATCCAGAAACCGCAGATGGCCAACGCGCTGGGGGTCAACACCGGCCGCATGTACGGGCTGACCTTCGGTTTGGGCGCCGCTCTCGCGGGCCTCGCGGGCGGGCTGTATGCGCCGACCATGACGATGGTGCCCACGATGGGCGCGACTTTCATTGTCGAAAGCTTTGTGACCGTGGTGGTCGGTGGCGCTGACATCTTTGTGGGCGCCGCCCCGGCTGCCGCGATCCTTGCACTGATCAAGGCCGGCCTCACCGCATGGTACGGCCAACTCTTTGGCCAGATCGGCCTGCTGGTCACTGTCATTCTCGTCATCCGCATCTTGCCCGGAGGTCTTTCGGGCTGGCTCAAGGGAACCACCCGATGATCTCTTCCGAGACTGCACCGCGCAGCCGCACCCGCAGCCTTCTGGCCCGCCTTGAGGGGCCGCAGACCATGGGGCGCGGACCGGCGTTTTGGGTTGCGGCCACCGTCGCCGTGGCCGCCGCCGCCGCCTATCCGCTGATGGCCGATGCCTGGACCGTGGGCAATGCCGCCTATTTCCTGATCTGGACCTTCATGGCCATGGGGCTGGGCGTGGTCTGGGGCTATGCTGGCGCGCTCAGCTTTGGACAAACCGCGTTCTTTGGTCTCGCCGGTTATGCCTATGGCGTGATCACACTGAACCTGGGTGCTGCCTATGGGCTGACCCTTCTGGCGTTGGTTCTGGCGGTGGCGATCGGCGGGCTCTTCGCGCTGGTGATCGGCTATTTCATGTTCTACGGGCGCATTCAGGGCGTGTTCATCGGCATCGTCACCCTGTCGGTGACACTGGTGCTGGAAACCTTCATGGCGCAGACCGCCGGGCCGCAGTGGCGTATCGGCGAGGCGCGCCTGAACGGGTTCAACGGCATGTCCGGGATGCCGCCGCTGACCCTTCCATGGTTCGGTGGCGATATCGTCCTCTATCCCGGTCCGTCGCTCTATTACCTGCTGCTGGGGTTGGTCGTGATCTGTTACCTCGGGCTGCGCATCATGCTCAATTCGCCCTTTGGCAACGTGCTGGTGGCAATCCGGGAAAACCCGCACCGCGTCGGGATGCTTGGCTATGATGTGCGGCTCTATCAGATGCTGGCCTTTGGCATCGGGGGCGCCTTTGCCGCCCTGTCCGGCGCGCTCTATACCGCGTGGGGACAATATATCACCCCATCCAGCATGGGTCTGACGTCCGCCGCTCTGCCTATCGTTTGGGTCGCTGTCGGCGGACGGCGCGACATCACCGCGACACTGATTGGCACGCTGATCGTACTCGCAGGCTTTCAAACTCTCACGATCTACGGAAGCCAGTACGCGCTGGTCGTGATGGGCGCCCTGCTCCTCGTGACAGTTCTGGCCGCACCCGAAGGGCTGATCGTCGCTGCAATGACCCTGATGGGCCGAGTTTTCCGGGGGAGCAAGCGATGACCGAGATCCTTAGGGTTCAGGGCCTGCGCAAGGCGTTTGGTGGCGTGGTCGTTGCGAACGGCATCGACTTTTCGCTCTCTGCCGGGGCCATGCACTGCTTGATCGGACCAAACGGCGCGGGCAAGTCGAGCTTTTTCCGCCTCCTCCTAGGCGAACACGCGCCCGACGCCGGAACCATCACCTTTGACGGCAGCGACATTACTGCCCTGCGGTCATTCCAGCGCATCCGGCGAGGCATATCGGTCAAATTCCAGGTGCCGGGCATCTTCAAGGCCCTGTCCGTGCGCCAGAACCTCGAAGTTGCCTTTCAGGATCATCTGCATGGTCAGAGCCTTGGCGCGACAATCCGCGAGATGCTGGATTTCACGGATCTGCAATCCGAAGAGATGACCCCGGCCGGAATTCTGTCACATGGCCAGCAGCAGTGGCTGGAAATCGCCATGGCCGTCGGGGTGGAGCCCAAGCTGCTGCTGCTGGACGAACCGACCGCGGGCATGTCCCCCGATGAGACTCGCAAGACCGGCGAAATGCTTCATGATCTCAACGGACGCGGCATCACCATACTGGCCGTCGAACATGACATGGCTTTTGTCGAACAGATCGCGCGGCGGGTGACAGTGCTGCATTTTGGATCGATCTTTGCCGAAGGCACGATCGCCGAGGTCATCGATCATCCGGGCGTGCAGGAAATCTATTTGGGGACCGCCGATGTCTGAACAGCCGCTTCTGAAAATCTCCGGCCTCCGCTCCGGGTATGGCGGAGAAACCGTTCTGCAAGGGGTCGATCTGACCATCGCCCCTGGCGAGATCGTCGCCGTGGTGGGCCGAAATGGTGTTGGTAAAAGCACGCTGATGCGCACCCTGACCGGGCTGTTGAAGCCCAGCGCCGGAACGATCCATTTCAATGGTCGCGATGCGACTGCGGACGGCGCCGACACTCGCGCATGCAATGGCATCGGCTATATTCCACAAGGGCGCGAAGTCTTTCCCGAGCTTACGATCCGCGAAAACCTGATCGTGGGCGAAGTTGCCGGAAAGGGGCGCGTTACGCCGGATTATGAAACAGTCTACCGCTTCTTCCCCATCCTGAAAGAACGAAGCCGACAGCGCGCCGGCACGCTTTCAGGGGGCCAGCAGCAACAGCTTGCCATTGCGCGCGCGATGATCGGCAATCCGGCGCTGATGCTTCTGGACGAACCGTCCGAAGGTATCCAGCCGTCGATCATCAAGGACATCGCGCGCAACATGCGGTCTCTGAACACCGAAACCGGCGTTGCCGTACTGCTGGTTGAGCAGAACCTTGATCTGATCGTGTCGCTGGCCGACCGTGGCCACGTCATGGAAAAGGGCCGGATCGTCGCCGACCTTGGTCCTGAAGAAATCCGATCCCGCAGTGAAGTGCGCAAGTACCTGACCATCTGAAACCCGATGAAAATCAAGACCAGCAAAAGGAAAACGTGAACATGTCCTGGCTCAGCACATCCATCATGGCCCAAAAAGGCGTCGCCAAAGGTGTCGAAGGGACCCGCCACAAGATCACCATCGAGGATCAGGGCACCTTTCACTACGTCTACGGTCCCTACGCGGACCCGGTCCTCGAAGTCGAGCCCGGCGCGGTCGTCACGGTCGAAACCCACGACGCCTTTGAAGGCGCGATCACCGAGGTGGTCGACAACCCGTCCTCTCACCTCAACTTCCCGTTTCTCAATCCTCAGACGGGGCCGATCTACGTCAAGGGCGCGGAAAAGGGCGATGCGCTCGCCGTTCGGATCATCTCCATTACACCGCGCGGGGAACAACCTGTTGGGACCACCTGCTTGCTGACCGAATTCGGCGGACTTGTGGCCACGGGAGACACCGCCCTGCTCAACCCGCCCCTGCCTGAAAAGGTCAAGAAAGTCGTCGTGGACGAGCACGGTGTTCACTGGTCCGACACGCTCACCCTGCCCTATGAACCGTTCATCGGCACCATCGGAACCTCGCCTCAGATCGAAGCGATTTCTTCGCTGCAACCCGACTATTACGGCGGCAACATGGATGTGCCGGACGTGGCGCCCGGTTCAATCATCTATCTCCCGGTGAATACCGACGGCGGTTACTTGTACCTTGGCGATTGCCACGCCATCCAGGGCGACGGCGAGCTCTGCGGTGTTGCTCTCGAAATTCCCGCCACGGTCGAAATTCATATCGACCTGATCAAGGGGCACGGCAATTCATGGCCGCAGCTTGAGACGGAGGAGAAGATGATGTTCATCGGCTCGGCCCGCCCCATGGAAGACGCGGCCCGCATCGCCTACCGCGAGCTCGTGCGTTGGGTCGCCGATGAAACAGGGCAGTCGGAAGCCGACGCCTACATGTTGCTCACGATGTGCGGCAAGGTACGGTTGGGGAACATGGTTGATCCGAAATACAGCCTCGCCGCCGGGATCGAGAAAAAATATCTGAAATGATAGCAGGGAGTTGAAGTTATGGATCTAGGTCTGAAGGGGCTGCGCGCTCTTGTTACCGGCGGCAGCAAGGGTATCGGCCTGCGCTGCGCCGAAATCCTCGCGGCTGAAGGGGCCGCTGTGTCGATCTGTGCGCGCATGGGCGCGGATGTCGATGCGGCCGTCGCAAAGCTGAAGGCGAGTGGTGCTACGGCGCATGGCGCGGTGGTCGATGTGTCGAACAAACACGCACTCGAGGCCTGGGTCGCGGAGGCAGCCGAGACGCTTGGCGGGATCGACATCGTGATCGGCAACGTCTCGGCCCTCGCCGTCGCGGATGACGAGGATGCCTGGAAGGCCGGGTTTGAGACGGACATGATGCATTCGGTTCGGCTGGTGAATGCGGCCATGCCGTGGCTGGAGAAGAGCGAAGCCGCCTCGATCACTCTGGTCTCATCCGTATCAGGGCGTGAGATTGACTTCACCGGTCCAGCATATGGCGCGTTCAAGGCCGCAATCGTGCACTACGCACAGGGCCTCGCCTACAAGCTCGCGGCGCAGGGTATTCGGGCAAACACGGTATCGCCGGGCAACACGTATTTCGACGGCGGGATCTGGCAAAACATCCAAAACAACATGCCCGAACTCTACGCCGAGGCGTTGTCTCTAAACCCCACCGGGCGCATGGCCAAGCCAGAGGAAATTGCGCGCGGCGTGGTCTTTCTGGCGAGCCCGGCGTCGAGCTTTACCACCGGAACCAATCTCGTCATTGACGGCGCACTGACCAAAGGCGTGCAACTCTGATCAGATAAGGGTGGCTCGCAAAACTGAAAAGCAGAGGGACATGCCTTGGCTATGTCCCTCTGCTTGACGAGCGTGCTGGGGTCCTCGCGTAATTAAGGCGACTTTGCGGACACCCATGGGTCAAAGCCTAGCGTCGCGCGGCTCTCATAAGGGTTGATCACAGGGAACGGAGCACTTTGCGTCCGCCGAAAGGTGACGTGATCCGGCGCATTCAGACAGCGCGCTCATCAAGCATCCGTTTTTTGGCTGTGCCCGATCGCAGCATTTCTGCCCATAACGGGTTTCATGCGGGCCGCCACCGTACGCGGCGTCTGATGGGGATTGTGGCCCGGCTGAGTAACTAAAAAGGCCCCAATGTCAGCAAGACGTATTTCCGACACCCGGTTTATCCTTACCTGCCGCGGAAACGGCGCATCACCCGTCCGAACCCCATTTTTATGCACGGATATTACTTGAATTCCTATCCGACGCGGGTTCCTCTTACTCGCCGCGATCACAGACTGGTCGGATTGCGTCCCAAGGAATTTCCCCGCAAACTTCGCCTAACTCGCGTTACATGTGCCGTGGTCAACAGTGGTGCCAAACACCACCGAATGCATGATGCGTCCCGGCATGAACGTGAATATGCCCGCGATCAGGAGTGCGCCCAAAAAAAGGCCCTTCATCGTTCTGGCGTGCGACTCCACCTGATGGCGCCGTGCGCGAAGGACACCCAGCGGCAGCATGATCAGCACAAACACGGACAAAAGGTGAATTATGCTGAAGCCGCGCAGTTGGCAGATAGTGTGTATCCAGAATGAAGACAGCGCCACGCTTGCCATCAGCGCAACCCAAACCCAGCCCAGCGTCCGATGCGGCACAGTGCCTTTTGGCGCTGCAAACTGAACCAACGCCAGCAAAAATGCGGCCATCGCGGCAAAAGCATGCGACGGAATAGCACCTGCGGCGCGGATCAAAGGCTCAAATGACATTTTACGTAAATCTTGCAGGGTTCGATCCCATGTATGCGGGATGTACCCCTAGGCCTCAAGAAATATCAATAAAAGACCCTCCCCAAAAACCACCGTTCCGGGCACAAGAGACCACCCCACGCCATTGAGCGAAACTGGTTGCGCCCTCTGCTCAGTGTTGTGGATTGAACCGGGCAGTCCAGTACGCAGCACATCAACCATAACAAGCAGCCGACAATCGAAACCGCCATCGACCCGATACGCACCATTGTGTTCAGCGCCGGTTGGGCGCAGCTGCGCACCCCACTCCTCACAACAGTCGACCGGGATCAGGTTTGAGCTTTTCGAATTCGACAGCAACACGGCCCTGGCAGGACAGCTTGTCCTACCGCCAGCACGGCACGTTCGATTTCGCCACCCAGGAACGCGCTAACGGAAGCTTGCTGGCGAAAATCGTCGCGACAAGCGGCAAGCAGAGCGTGCCGATACGCGCATATTTCTCCGAAGAAACGGCCTGACGCATGGACGATGTCGAAGCCCCGTTCGGCATTGATTTCCAGCTCCAGAGCCACAGTTACGAGCTGACCCGTCCGGCTGACGCCTATGCCTCTCCGGTTCCTCCTTACCCGACGTGACGCGCGGTACGCACCCCTTGTGACGTGGTGATCAGCCCCACACATGCACGAAAACATCCAAACAAACAGGAATATCCCATGCCTCAATCCGACACCAAAAACCGCATGTACGTACTGGCTGAGCGTCCCAAGGGCGCTCCCGACGGCAAAACCCTGCGCCTTGAAACAGCGGAGGTGCCCAGCCCCGGACCCGGTCAGATGCTCTTGCGCAACGAATACTTGTCCCTTGATCCTTACATGCGCGGCCGAATGAGCGACGCGCCCTCCTATGCCGCGCCGGTCGAGATCGGCGGCGTGATGGTGGGCGGCACCGTGGCACAGGTCATGTCATCGGACGTGGCCGGCTTCGAGACGGACGACTGGGTAGTGGCCTTCGGCGGATGGCAGGACTACGCCCTGTCCGACGGCACCGGCGTGATCAACATGGGCAAGTCGCCCGATAATCCGTCCTGGGCGCTTGGCGTCCTTGGCATGCCGGGCCTGACGGCCTGGGCAGGTTTGACCCAGATCGGGCAGCCGAAAGAAGGCGAAACTCTCGTGGTCGCCGGAGCCAGTGGTCCGGTCGGCGCAACGGTCGGACAGATTGGCAAGATCCTGGGCTTGCGCGTTGTGGGCATCGCAGGCGGTGCAGAGAAGTGCCGCCATGTCGTGGATACCCTCGGCTTCGACGAGTGCATCGACTACAAAGCCGACAAGTTCCCCAAAGCGCTCGAAGCTGCTGTCCCCGATGGCATCGACATCTATTTCGAGAATGTGGGCGGCGCGGTCTTTGATGCCGTCATGCCCCTGCTCAACACCTCTGCGCGTATCCCGGTGTGCGGGCTGATATCGCAATACAACGCCACGTCGCTGCCGGACGGCCCCGACCGGATGAACCTGCTTCTGGGCACGATCCTGCGCAAGCGGATGACCATGCGCGGCTTTATCGTCTTCGACGACTTCGGCCACCTCTACCCCGAGTTCGCCAAGCAGATGAGCGACTGGGTGACCAAAGGAAAGATCAAGTATCGCGAAGAAATGATTGAAGGTCTGGAACATGCCCCTGCGGCGTTTGTTGGTCTGCTGGACGGCGAGGCTTTCGGCAAACGTGTCGTCAAGCTGAGCGATTGAAACACGAATAGAAGAGGGAACACTCCGATGAAAATTCTCATGGTTCTTACATCACACGACCAGCTGGGCGATACCGGCAACAAAACCGGATTCTGGCTCGAGGAATTCGCCGCACCTTATTATGTGTTCAAGGATGCAGGCGCTGACGTCACACTGGCCTCGCCCAAGGGTGGGCAGCCGCCACTCGATCCGTCAAGCGATGCAGCCGATGCGCAGACCGATGCTACCAAGCGGTTCAAGGACGACGAAGCCGCGCAGAAGGAACTCGGCAACACCGAGGTTCTTTCGACCGTCTCGGCCGAGGGCTATGACGCGATCTTCTTTCCCGGCGGTCACGGCCCTCTCTGGGACCTCGCCGAAGACAAGGACAGCACCGCTCTAATCGAAGCGTTCGCCGCAAGCGACCGTCCCGTCGGTGCTGTCTGCCACGCGCCGGCCGTGTTCAAGCACCCCAAGGCCGCGGACGGAAAGCCGCTGGTGTCGGGGAAAACCGTGACCGGTTTCACCAACACGGAAGAAGAAGGCGTCGGCCTGACCAACGTCGTGCCATTTTTGGTCGAGGATACGCTGAAATCGAAAGGCGGCAATTACCAGAAGGGCGACGATTGGGCCTCCTTCGTGGTCACCGATGGCAAGCTGGTGACCGGTCAGAACCCGGCATCGTCGGAGGCGGCTGCGCAAAAACTGCTCGCCTTGCTGTGAAGCCTCTGAACGGGGTTGATCGCGTGGTCCACCCCGTTCGCCTGACATTAGATTGAATTGGAAAATCAAATGAATATCCTTGTTGCTGGCGCCACCGGCAAAACAGGCGTGCGCCTGATTGAAGAGCTGAAATCCAACGGCCATTCGCCCGTTGCCCTTGTGCGCGACTCTTCTGACACAAGTGGCTTTTCGTCGGACGTGACCCTGCGCCATGGCGATCTGACCGAACTAAATGACGATGTCTGCGACGGCTGCGATGCGGTCGTCTTCGCAGCCGGTTCTGGCGGATCAACCGGCCCAGAGATGACCGAAAAGGTCGACCGCGACGGTGCGAAAAGGCTGATCGATATCGCCACCAACGCCAAAGTGTTCCGCTTCGTGATGCTCAGCACAGTTGGCGCCGAAAATCCGGATACCGATAGTAAATTGGGCCATTACCTTCAGGCCAAGCACGATGCCGACGAACACCTCAAGGCCTCTGGCTTGAGCTACGCCATCGTCCGCCCGGTTGCCCTGACCGACGAGGACGGCACCCGCGACATGCGGTTCGGCGACGATGTCGACGTCAAGGGCAAGGCCGCGCGCGGCGACGTCGCTGCGGTGCTGGCACAGGCCATTGACGATCCCGAGTGGACTGGGAAGGCTCTGCATATGCAATCGGCCTAAAAAGAAATATTGCAACTGGTCAGGCCTTGGTGCCCCTCGGCATCAGGGTTTTCCAAAGCGACCAAGTTGTCCAGCTTCACTCCGCGAACCTAGGGAATTTTACTCCAGGATCGACAGCCTCAGGCGACATGGTGAAATCTTGTGGATCATTGAGCCAACGAGCACTGTTCCCGGCAGCCCCAAGCCTATGTTCAGCGGTTCCCCATATCTCCTAAGCCGGCGCACTAAGGATGACGGGCACGACCCGCGCCAGTCACGCCGGGCGCACGTCCTCGGGCACTAAGTGTCCTCGAAGAAAGGCGTTCGAGCGGCTAATCAAGACGCAAAAACCCCAAGCTGGACGTGAGGGGCGAAAGGCGAAAGATATGCTCTTGCCAACCTGCGCCACGCGCTGGCGCTGTTCGCGGCCTGAGGTGACGATTACAGTCACCATCGCCCGCATAAGAGCATCAACGGGCTCACCGCGTGGGAGTATCACCAGCACTCAGTAGAGAACCAATAGCTGAACAGAGCGAACCAATAACCGCGGTCTCTACTGGGAGCACGTCATCTGGCGGAGGCAGAGGCAACCAAGAAGGCATTGGTGGCAGATCTGACCCAGTAGGCCATCGAGATCACGCCGGATCTGGCAGAGTTCCACCGGGCCGCGATCGATGACCTGTCCAAGGTGCTGAATGACCCCCGGTGTGGCGCAGCGAACGTCTGAACTCCTCGGTGAGTTGGTTTGACAGTATCATGATAGAGAATGACGTTAAGTGAGGCACACAACTCGCCCGGATGGTAAGTTTTTGCGGGAAAAAGGAAAAGCCGCGTCATACGAGTACGCGGCGCGTTCGCCAAAGTTGGCTGCCCCGTCTTCAACTCGACTGGTCGGCTACTGGTACAGCACCGAGCCGCGCGCTCAGGCGCTTTCGCGCAATTGCAGAGCGAAGGGGGTCGCGACCGCTCCGGAGCCTTCATGATCCCCGGTCAGCACCTCTATCGCTCCCTTACCGATCTCGTCTGAAAACGGCCGCACGGTCGTGAGCATCGGCGACACCTGCCGCCCAATATCATAGTCACCCCAGCCCGCTACGGCGATGTCCCCCGGCACGGCGAGCCCCCGTCGCTGACATTCGAAGAGCGCCCCGGCGGCAACCACATCAGTCGGGCAGAGGATCGCATCCAGGTTCGGCTCAAGCGCGAGGAATGAATCCAAAATCGTCGCTCCGGATGCAAAGCCATCGGCGGCCCGTACTGTGAGCACGAGAGAGTCCGACAGTCCGGCGGCGAACATCTCTTGGCGGAAGGCGGGCAGGCGCATAGCATAGCGCTGACCACCACCGCCGGTCACCTCGACGAAGCCGATACGGCGGCGGCCTTGTGCGATAAGATGACGGGTCAGAGCGCGGCTTGCAGCGCCCACGTCGTAGCAGACGCCGCGCCCGATAGCGTCTTCGCCAGCCCAGCTTTCCACAACCGGCACGCCCGCGAGCGCCAAGAGCTGGCTCAGTCCGGGCTCGTGGGGCCCGGCCACCAGCGCCACCCCAGCGACCCGCAGACCCAATAAGGTCTGTACCGCCGACAGCTCTTCCTCGGGAGTTTCGGCGATCATGGTGATGAGTTCCAGACCTCGGGCAGCCGCAGCCTGTCGCAAGCCGGAATTGTAGTTGTAGAACGACGAATTTCGCATTGATGGAAGCACCGCTCCGATGAC
The DNA here is from genome assembly GCF_900111875.1 of Poseidonocella pacifica. Taxonomy (GTDB): domain Bacteria; phylum Pseudomonadota; class Alphaproteobacteria; order Rhodobacterales; family Rhodobacteraceae; genus Poseidonocella; species Poseidonocella pacifica. The sequence goes on along the minus strand of NZ_FOJU01000008.1, from coordinate 45,123 downwards.
GCGACTGCTGCCCGCGGCCAGGGTGCCTGCGGAAAGATTCGGGACATACCCGAGATCTGCCGCAATTTTCATCACTGCCATTCGTGTCTTCTCGCGGACCCTCTCAGGGTAGCGGAAACAATTCGAGACGGTCATCGGCGACACGCCAGCGGCATCGGCAACGTCCTGCATTGTCAGGCTTTTTGGTGAAATCGAAGGGGTATCGGACATGGGAACTCTTTGATGCTGCCTGAAACTGACCCGCCCAAATGGAATTGGCAAGCGGTCACAGGGTCGAACATTCACCCTTTACAAAATTTTTGTAGCGCTACAAGTTTTCGAACAGACCTGTTGGAGTCCGTATGACCGATCTCTCCTCTGCGCTGACGCTGAGCGCCATCTCCAAGACCTTCGGCCCGCTCAAAGCGGTCGACAGCCTTGATCTGTCGGTGGAGCCGGGTGCGCTGGTGTCGCTTCTCGGGCCGTCGGGCTGCGGCAAGACCACAACCCTGCGAATGGTGGCAGGCTTCGATAGCCCCGACAGCGGCACGATCACCATCGGCGGCGAGGACATGACCCGCCTGCCCCCGAACAAACGTGGGCTGGGAATGGTATTCCAGAGCTACTCGCTCTTCCCGCACCGCACCGTGGGAGAGAACATTGCTTTTGGCCTGCGCATGGGCGGCGCCTCGAAGCAGGTGCAGGACGGGGAAGTCAGGCGCATGCTCGACATGGTGCATCTTGCGGGACGCGAGGACATGTATCCCGCGCAACTGTCGGGGGGGCAACAGCAGCGCGTAGCGCTGGCTCGGGCGCTGGTGGTGAACCCGCGGGTTCTTCTGCTTGATGAGCCGCTCGGCGCGCTCGACAAGTCGCTGCGAGAATCCATGCAGTTCGAGATCCGCGAGATGCAGCAGCGGCTTGGCATTACCGCCCTTCTGGTCACCCACGATCAGGAGGAAGCGATGTCCATGTCCGACAAGATCGCCGTGATGCACGGCGGGCGCATCCTGCAACTGGGCGCTCCGAACGACATCTATGACCGGCCTGAAACCGCCTTTGTCGCCACCTTTCTCGGCAACTCGAACCTCTTTGAAGGACGGGTGCGGGATGGCGTTCTGGTGACCAAAGCGGGCGCGCTACCCCTGCCCTCGCGTCCCGCGGCCGAGACGGCGACCCTGTCGGTGCGCCCCGAGCGGGTGGTGCTGGGCGATGACGCCGCCACCCTGCCGCAGAACCTGCGCGGACGCATCACCGCTGCCAGTTTCCGGGGCGCCTACGCCGCCTATCAGATTACGCTGGATGGGTCGGGCACCGAGATTATCGCCTATCGACAGGCTGACACTGCGCTGGGGCAGACCAGTCTTGCAGCCGGAGCCGAGGTACGCGTGGGCTGGCCCGTGGAGCATGGCGTTATCGTCACCGGCTCCGCGCCGAAGGAGTAAAACATGAACAACCTCGAAAACGGGTCTGCCGGCCGGCTGCGTATCGGTATCGACGTCGGCGGTACTTTCACGGATTTCGTCATGACCGACGCCGTGACCGGGCGCGTCGCACTCTTCAAGGAACCCTCGACCCCTGACGATCCGTCGCGTGCGCTGCTCGAAGGTCTGCAAAAGTTCCTGGCCCATGAAGGAATGCAGCCGTCGGACGTGGGGGGGATGATCCACGGCACCACCATCGGGCTCAATGCGATCATCCAGCGCCGGGGCGCGACCATCGGCCTTGTGGTTACCAAGGGCTTCCGCGACATTCTTGAAATTGCGCGCTGCCGAATGCCGTCGTCCTTTGATCTGCACGCCGCCAAGGAGGTGCCGCTGGTGCCCCGCGCGCGCGTCGTTGAAATCGATGCCCGCTTCGACCGGGACGGCACACTTACCCGCGCACCCTCGGAGTCCGAGCTAGATCGCGTTGCCACCGAACTGAACGCATTGAACCTCGACGCCACTGCGCTGATGCTGATCAATGGCTATGCGGCCCCCGAGGCCGAGGCGCGTATTGCCGACGCTCTCGCGCAGCGCATGTCGCTGCCGATCTCTTCCGCTGCCGCCATCTGGCCTGAGATCCGCGAATACGAACGCACCCTCGTGGCCTGCCTGAACGCCTATATTCAGCCGTTGATGGACGCCTATTTCGCGCGCCTCACCGAGGGCCTCGAGCGCATCGGAGTTACAGCTCCGCTCCTGATCACTGCGTCTAATGGTGGCTCGTTGTCCGTGGGGTCCGCCGTGGCGCGGCCCATCGAGACCATCCTTTCCGGCCCTGCCTCCGGCGTGATGGCAGCCGTGCGGCAGGCGGCACAGTCGGGGATGGAAAACATTATCACTTTCGACATGGGCGGCACATCGTCGGACATGGCGGTCGCCACGGACGGCACTGCCGGCATCGCGACGCGCACCGATATCGGCGGGTTGCCCCTCGTGCTGCCAGTGGTCGATGTGAACGCCATCGGCGCGGGCGGTGGGTCGATCGTTTGGGCCGACGCGCAGGGCGTTCTGAAAGTTGGCCCGCACAGTGCAGGTGCCCACCCCGGCCCGGTCTCCTACGGACGCGGCGGGCTCGAGCCCGCGGTCACCGACTGCTTCATCGCAATGGGCTACATCGACCCAGCGCAATTCGGCGGGGGAGCCATGCCGCTCGACGGAGCAGCCGCGCTGGCCGCGCTCGAGACCGTGGCCGGGCGCGTGGGCATGGAGGGCGAGGACATAGCCGCCCGCCTTGCCGAGGGCGCGCTTGCGGTGGCCTCCGCCGGCATGGCGGGCTCGCTCTTCCGCACAATGGCGGAACGCGGTCTCGATCCGCGCGATTTCGTGCTGCTGCCCTTTGGTGGAGCGGGCCCGACCCATGCCAACCTTTTGGCCGAAGAAATCGGCATCGGGCGCATCCTCGTGCCGCAAGCCGCAGGGGCCTATTGTGCCATGGGCGCAGCGGGCGCAGACCTCCGTCGCGACTTCGTGCGCTCCTTGCGCACGCTATTGGACGACGCCTCAGCAAAAGCCGCAGAGTCCACCTTTGCGGCGATGGAAGCCGAGGGTCACGCATGGCTTGAGGGCGAGCTTCCGGATGTGGTCGACCGCCGCGTCGAACGCTCTGCCGATATGCGCTACGCCGGTCAGGCCTACGAGCTGCGCGTCTCTCTGGACGGGGTCGAGGATTGGGCCGAGGCCTTCCACCATGAGCATGAGCGGATCTACGGCTTCCGCGACACCGTCGCCCCGGTTGAGATTGGCACCATCCGACTTGCGTTGATCGGCGCAGGTCAACCACTTGCCGCCTCCGTGGCCACCGGTGACGGTGCCCCGGTCAAGGCCCGCCGCCCACTGTTCCACAAGGGCACGTGGCTTATGGCAACCGTGCATGAACGCGGCGCGCTCGGCGCCGGTGCGCAAATCCCCGGCCCCGCCGTGGTCGAGCAGCCCGAGACCACCACCGTGATCCTCCCCAACTGGATCGGATCAGTCGACGCGCACGGCAACATCATCATCGAAAGGGCTCCGGCATGAACATCGATCCCGTCCTGCTGGAGATCCTCGGCAACAAAGTCGCCTCGGTGACCGAAGAAATGTGTCTGACGCTGCAACGCACCGGGCGCACCCTCTACGTCAAGGAGACCGCCGATTTTGCCTGCGCCCTGGCAGGACTCGACGGCCGGTTCTACGCCTATCCGCGCTCCATCGGGGTATCGGGTTTCGTCGGACTTGAATGCCTGCCCGCAATCCAATCGGTGGTCGAAACCCAAGGCGCGCTTGAGCCGGGCGATGTTATCTTGACCAATGATCCCTATCGCTCGACGGGCCTCGCGACACATCTGCCCGACCTGCACGTGATCGAGCCCTTTTTTCATGACGGCCAGATCATCGCCTATGGATGGTGCTTCGTACACTGCTCTGACGTGGGCGGGCGCGTTGCCTCGTCAATTTCGCCGTTGAACACCGAGATCTTTCAAGAAGGTCTGCGCATCCCCCCCGTCAAGCTGATGCGAAAAGGCGAGATGGCCCCCGAGGTGAAGCTGTTCCTCGACGCCAACTCGCGCACCCCCGAGGCCAACATGGGCGACATCCGGGCCATGCTGGCCGCGCTCAGCACCGGGCGTCGGCGGGTGGCGCAGTTGGTCGGGCAGCACGGGGTAGAGACCCTGAAGAGCGCGCCCGAGGCGCTGATGTCCTATGCCGCAGGTAAAGCCGAAGCGGTGTTGCGGACCTTTCCAGCAGGCAGCTACCGATTTTCCGATTACCTCGACGACGATGCGGCGAGCCGCATTCCCGTGCGCCTTGCAGTGACGGTCGAAATTGCGGACGGCAAGGTCCACCTCGATTTCACCGGCTCCGATCCGCAGGTGGCTACCGCGATGAACATCCCGTCCTGCGGGCGGCCCCACGCGTGGCTGACGCTGCGGATGCTGGCGCTGGTGCAGACGCTGGACCACTCCGCCCCGCTGAACGCAGGCCTGCTGCGACCGCTGTCGATCTACACACCGCTGGGCAGCCTCGTGAACCCAGAGGAACCGGCAGCGACCGGCGTACGCCACGCCGCCGCGATCCGCGTGAACGACATCCTCAACGGCGCCTTCGGCCTTGCCCTGCCTGACGTGCTGCCCGCTGCAGCCTCTGGCACCGTCATTCCCATCGTGATGAGTGAGCCCAAGGCGACCGGTGGCCGCATTGTGCAAGTGATCGAGCCCCTGATCGGCGGCACTGGCGCGCGGCGTGGCCATGATGGCGTCGATGGGCGCGACAGCGGGATCTCGAACCTCGCCAACAACCCGGTCGAGACCGTCGAGGCCGAGCTGGGCGTCGAGGTGCTACACTACGGCCTGCGTCCCGACAGTGGCGGCGCCGGGCAATGGCGTGGCGGCTGCGGCATGGAATTGAGCTTCAAGGTCCTGACCGACGGCAGCCATGTGCTTGGTCGCGGCATGGAGCGGCTGATGTTCCGGCCATGGGGACAGGCGGGTGGCCAACCCGGCCAGCCCGGATCGCTTGTCATCAATGAAGGCGCCCCGCGTGAGCGACGCCTCGGCAAGATCGACATTCTTGAGGTACAGGCGGGCGACACAGTCACCTTCCGCACCCCCGGTGCAGGCGGCTTTGGCAATCCGATGCAGCGCGCCGCAGAGGCGGTTCTCGCAGATGTCCAGGCAGGGTTCGTGACTGCTCAGGCGGCGCGGCGTGACTACGGAGTGGCGCTATCGGATGGCAAGATCGACCTTGAGGCCACTACTGAGCTACGTCAGGCCGCAGGCAGCGGCGAAGGCACTGTCTTTGGCCCCGAGCGGGACGCATGGGATGGCATCTTTTCACCAACTGCAATGGACCGGCTCAACGCTGCGCTACTGGCCCTGCCGCTGTCGCAGCGCCAGGCCCGCCGCCGCGAGATATTTGAAACCGTGCTGGCGGAACTGCCCAGCAGCTTTCCGCGCAATGCGGTCAGCCAAGCACAGGCGGAAACGGCTCGCAAGAAGCTGACCACCCTGCTCGAGACCCTTTGAACGACATGAAACCCAACGGAGGAACGACAATGACTATGAACCGCCGCCGCTTTCTCGGCACCGCCGGTGCCACCACGACCCTTCTGGGGCTCAGCGGCCTGCCGCTGCGAGCGCAAGGAGGCACGCTCAACGTCACCGCCTATGGCGGCGTCTGGGAACAGGCGATCCGCGACTGCTTTGTCGCGCCCTTCGAGGCAAAGACTGGTGCCACTGCCACTGTGTCGCTTGGCGGTCCGGCACAATGGCTCTCGCAGGTCGAGGCCAACCCCGAGCAGCCGCCGCTTGACGTACTGATCATGTCGCCGGACCTTGCCGTACTGGCCGCCGAGGGCGACTTGATGGACGACTTCACCGTCGAGAAGCTGCCGAACCTGCAGTACATCCCGCAGGAATTCACCGACGCCTGCCTCGGCAAGGGGACCTATTTCGACTATGGCGTCGGCGGCATCACCTACAACAAGCAGATCGTCTCCGAACCGCCGCGCAGCTTCGCAGATTTCGTCGAGCGCGTGTCCTCGGGCGAATTCATCGCCTCGGTGCCGTCGATCTCTTACGGACCGACCACGGTGTTCTTCCTCTGGGCGATCAACAACGCGCTTGGCGGTGACGTGGACAATGTCGATCCGTTCTTCGAGGCGATGGCGAAGATGAAGGACAACCTCGTTTTCTGGGCCGGCCCCAACGACTTCTTCAACCACCTCGCCTCGGGTGAGGCCGACCTCGGCATCTATTTCGACGGCCGCACCTGGAACCACGTGGACGAGGGCGTCGACTGGATCGACTTCATCAACCCGGAAGAAGGCGGCGCCATGACCGCCGTGGCAATCCAAAAACCCAAAAACGCCTCGGATCTCGCGTGGGACTACCTCAATGAGGTGCTGGACGCCGGCAATCAGGCGAAATTCGCCGAGATCCTGAACTATGGCGTGACCAACACGCAGGTCGAGTACTCCGAAAAGCTTGCCTCGCGCGTGACCCCGCTGTCGGAGGCGAACCTGCCCCCCTACGCGGATATTGCCCGCGTTCGCAACGACTGGATCGACCGCTGGAACCGCGAGATCGGAATGTGATCTTGCCGCCCTCGCCTGCCCACCGGGCGGGGGCACCCTTTTCCCCGGAGGCCTCATGATGCCCACCGTCACCCTTTCGAACGGCGCCCGGCGCGCCCTGCTGCTGGCGCCCGCGCTGATCTTCCTCGCGGTGTTCTTCGTGATGCCGCTTCTGGACAATTCCGCGCGTTCGTTCATCAGAGAGGGTGGCTTTACCCTGTCGCGCTACACCGATTTCCTGACCGATAGATTCTACCTTGGTGTCATCGCCGAGACAGTGATCCTGTCAGCGGCGGTGACGGCGATTTCGGTGCTGATCGCCTACCCGGTAGCCTACGTGCTGGTGCGCAAGGCGGGAGGGTTTTCGGGGCTCATGATCTTTTTCCTGATCGCGCCGCTGCTGACCTCGATCATCATGCGAACCTTCGGCTGGCAAGTGCTCTTCGCGCGGCGCGGGCTGGTCAACCAATGGCTGGTCAACGACCTTGGCCTGCTCGACGCGCCGCTGCGCTGGCTCAACACCCCCGGGCTGGCGATTGCCGCGCTGGTGCATGTTCTGGTCCCGTTTGCCGTGCTTTCCATCGCCTCTGTCCTGCAGGGCGTCGACCGACGGCTTGAGGAAGGCGCGCTGATGCTGGGCGCGTCGCGCATCCGTACCTTCTTCGAAGTAACGCTGCCGCTGACTGTGGATGGCATCGGCACCGGAGCAATCCTTGTCTTCATGATTGCCAACGGATCTTTCGTCACGCTGGTTCTGCTGGGCGGCGGGTTCCAGACCCTGCCGCTGTTGATCTACCAGCAGTTCAACACCACCCGGGATTTTGCCTTGGCCTCGACCATGAGCACCATTCTTCTTATGATCGCGCTGGCTTGCCTGTGGCTGCAACTGCGCCTGCTGCGCCGTCAGGGGGTGTAGGATGAGGCTGTCGGACATCGCGCTGTGGGTCTTCACCCTCGCCTTCTTCATCTTCATGATCCTGCCCATCGCGGTGGTGGTGGTGATCTCGTTCACCGAAGCGGGCTACGCCGCCTTTCCGATCCCGGGCTGGTCGCTGAAATGGTTCGCGCGGATATTCGAGTACGAGCCGTTCATCGACAGCCTGATCACCAGCCTCTGGCTGGGCGTGGTGGCCACGGTAGCGTCCTGCCTGCTGGGCATACCCGCAGCGCTCTACCTCAGCCGCGCGCGGTCGGGTTGGGCCACGGTGATCACCACCTTCCTGCTATCGCCGCTATCCATGCCGATGATCGTGATCGGCTTTGCCTCCCTGTTCTTCCTGTCGGCGCTTGGTTTTGGCATTTCGTTCCTAAGCCTTGCAATTGTCCATACCGTGATCTGCCTGCCCTACGTCATCCGCACGGTGGCGGCGGTCTACCGCGCGGTGCCGCCCGCATATGAAGAGGCGGCGATGATCCTTGGCGCGGGGCGCTTCACAACCTTCCGCGAAGTGACGTTGCCGCTGATACGACCCGGCATCGCCGCAGGCTCCCTGTTCTCGTTTCTGACCTCCTTCGACAACCTCCCGGTAAGCTACTTCTTTGGTTCGGCCCAGACCAACACGTTACCCGTGGTCATGCTGGCGTACATGGAGCACCAGTTCGACCCGTCCATCGCGGCGCTTTCGACGCTGCAGCTCCTGCTGGCCATCGTGGCACTGGTGGTAGCCGACCGACTCTACGGCATCGAAAAGATGACCGTCGCAACCTGAGGATCGCCTTGATGACCCCCCTCGCTCGCTTTCGCGCCTCGCTTGACCGCGCCGACATCCTTGAGTACCTGCAAGATGGCCTCATCGGCCGCGACATGCCGTTCAAGACGCCCTACGGCATGAAAGCGTTGCTCTACGCCGACTACGTGGCCTCGGGGCGCGCGCTGCGGCAGGTCGAAGCGTTCGTGGCCGAAGATGTTCTGCCTTGGTACGCCAACAGTCACACCGAAGCGTCGGCCACCGGCGAAGCGATGACCCGTATGCGCGAAGAGGCCCGCACGACCATCGCCCGTCTTACCGGGGTGGGCGCCGACGGGCACGTGATCTTTGCAGGCTCTGGCGCGACAGCCGGGCTCAACCGCATCGAGCGACTTTTGCGGATCGAGGACCGGGTGCGCGCGGGTGAACGGGTGGTGGTGATCCACGGCCCCTACGAGCATCATTCCAACATCCTGCCGTGGCGTGAAAGCGGCGCCGAGGTACTGGTGGCCAAGCCCGGCAAAGGCGGCGTCGACCTTGCGCACCTGCGCGACCTGTTGAAGGCCAACGCCAAGGCCGATCTCTTGGTGGGCAGCTTTTCGGTGGCGTCGAACGTAACCGGAATACTGACAGAGCCGGACCCGGTGACGCGACTTTTGAAAGCCCACGGCGCTCTGGCGATCTGGGATTACGCCGGTGGCGCGCCCTACCTGCCCATGGACATGTCCCCCGCACCGGATGCAAAGAAGGACGCCATCGTCTTTTCCACCCACAAGTTCCCCGGCGGTCCGGGCGCCTCCGGCGTTGCGGTGGTGCGCGACAGCCTCGTACAGCGCAGCACACCTACGGCGCCCGGTGGCGGCACCGTGACCTTCGTCTCACCGTGGAAGCACAATTATTCCGCCCGGGTCGAGGCCCGCGAAGAGGGTGGCACGCCGAATGTGGTCGGTGATATCCGCGCCGCGCTGGTGATGCTGGTCAAGGACGCCGTGGGCGCCGCCCGCATCGGCAATATAGACCACTCCCTGCGCGCCCGGGCACTCGAGGCGTGGAAAGAGGTGCCGCAGATCGAGATGCTCGACCGCTCGGGCGCCGAGGCGCTGCCGATCCTGTCCTTCCGGGTGCGCGGTGCAGCCGGCTACGTCCACCACCAGCTGTTCACCCGCATGTTGAGCGACATCCACGGCATCCAGGTACGCGGCGGCTGCGCCTGCGCGGGGCCTTACGCGCACGCGCTTCTGGGCATCGACGAAGACGGATCGGACGCGCTGTTCTCGCGCCTGTCAGCCGGATACGAGATGGAAAAGCCCGGCTGGGTGCGGCTCAACCTGTCGTGGCTGCATTCCGATGACGAGGTGAAACGTATCCTCTCCGGCGTCGCCACGCTTGCGCAGGAGGCCGAGGCCCGCGCAGCAGATTACCGCTGCGATCCGGCAACTGCACGGTTCCGCCACAAGTCGGATGAAAGGATCAGCGCATGAGCCTTGCCGATCTCGAAACCCGCCTCGCCGAGGATATGGAAAACCTGTGCCTGCCCGCGGCGCCCTGGGTGCCTGCGCAAGACGGCGTGACCGATGTACTGATCGTCGGCGCAGGCATGTGCGGCCTTGCGGCGCTGGCCGAACTGCAGATGCTGGGGATCGACAACAGCTTCGCCATCGATGCCGCGCCAGAAGGGTATGAAGGCCCGTGGGATACATTCGCCCGGATGCGCACATTGCGTTCGCCCAAAGCGCTGACTGGCCCGGCACTGGGACTTCCCGCTTTGACATTCCGTGCATGGTTCACCGCCCAGTGGGGGCGCGCGGCCTGGGATGCGCTGGACAAGATCCCCAAGGGCCAGTGGATGGATTACCTGCGCTGGTACCGGCGCGTCCTTGATCTACCCGTGCGCAACGAAACCCGACTGACCGACCTGCGCGGCGATGGCAATCTGTTGCGCGCCACGCTGGACGGCCCTGAGAGAAGCGTCGTGGTAAGCGCCCGGCGCGTGGTGCTCGCTACCGGTCGTTCCGGCCTTGGGGGCGGCGCAGTGCCAGAGGTGCTGACGAGCGTCCCGGCCCACCTCTGGGCGCACAGCGCCGACAATATAGATTTCAGAAAACTCGAAGGCCGCAATGTCATCGTAGTCGGCGCGGGCGCCTCGGCTATGGATAACGCCGCCACCGCGCTAGAGTTCGGGGCCGCCCGCGTTGACCTGCTTATCCGTCGATCAAGTCTCCCTGCGGTGAACAAGCTGACAGGCATTGCCAGTCCTGGCACCGAACTGGGACTGGGATCCCTGCCCGATCATTGGAAGCTGAAGATCCACGGCTACGCCGCACAGACGCAGGTCCCTCCGCCTCGCCATTCCGTACGCCGGGTGTCCCGGTACAAAAACGCCTTCTTCCATCTCGGCTGCGCTCTCACCGGTGCCTCGGCAGAAAATGACAGGCTGCGCGTCGACACCTCGCAGGGCAGCATCGTGACCGATTTTCTCATCGCCGGCACGGGTTTCCGAAACGACTTTGGCAACCGGGCCGAGTTGTCACAAATTGCGCCGCATGTGTTGTCCTGGGCCGACCGTCCCGATTTTCCCGAGGACGTCTCTCCGGATGGCCCCCTTGGCACTGCTCCCTATCTCGCGCCGGATTTCACCTTTCTCGAAAAGACGCCCGGCGCCTGCCCGGCCCTCGCACGCATCCACTGCTTCAACGATGCGGCGATGCTGAGCCACGGGAAGGTGTCCGGCGACATCCCCGCAGTCAGTGTCGGCGCCAAGCGCCTTGGTCGCGCCATCGCCGCCGCCTTCTTCGCCGAGGACGTGGGCTTGCAGTTCGACCGGCTGCAAGCTTACGATACCGCCGAACTCAACGGGGACGAATACACCCCTTGCCCCAGTTTGCCGGGTGCCGGGACGCAGTAAGGACAATTCCTGCCGCGTATAAAGATTGTAGCCCGCGCCTCCGGCCACGTTTACCGGCGAACCGGTCTCTCCTATCCTCGGCCGGTATCGCCAATACGCCCCCTTTCCAGTCGCGCAGTAGAGCGTTCCCGCAGGGAAAAACGCGTGAGTGTTATTGTAGGATCCGCGTGAGCGGCTCCCCAAAATAAGTCCGCGATTCAAAGTTAGCCTGTTCACCAAACGAGGAGACAGACGATGTGGAAGGGCCGGTTCATCGCCATGATCTGCGAGCAGAGTTCTTGAAGATGCTGAACATAACAAAGCCCGCCGGAGGGGCGGGCTTGGATATTTGCGACAGTTCGTTTGAGTTGGTTGCGGGAGCAGGCAACCGCCGCTTCCTACCTGACCTTGTCTGCGCCGTATGAGTATTCTTTTCGCATGCAGCGACGAGAAGGAACCTGACCATTGCGTATGAGCGGCAGCGTCGTAAGCGCCCGATAACTACCGCAGTGGAATGTTCTTGACGCGTTCGATGATGTCGGGGTCGTCCACGAAGTCCTCGAGGAAGCTATGCCATTGCTCGATCGAGACCCGGGCAGACATGAGCATGTCCCGAAGTTCGTCGATACCGTCATCCGTGAGGGCATTCTGGTAGTTGTCCTGACTGAGCTGGACGCTGACGATATTGCCGTAGGTGAGGTTGTCATCATTGCTGACGATGGCTTCGAGAAGGTCCAACTCCTCTCCGAGCAGGCTGGCGACGTGGCTGAGCAAGCAGACATAGGTTGTCTCAGCCATCAGGCGGCCTCGCTCTCAGGCTGGCGTCTCGGCTGCCAGTTCCATGGGAGCAGTTCGTCGAGCCGGTTGATCTTGTGATCGTGGATGCGGTCGAGGACGTCGGCCAGCCAGGCCTGCGGGTCCAGTTCGCTCATCTTGGCGGTCTCGATCAACGTCATGGCCCGGGCGAGGGTCTCGCCACCGCTGTCGGAGCCGGCGAACAGCCAGTTGCGGCGCCCGATCCCGATCGGGCGCATGGCGCGTTCGGCCGGGTTGTTGTCGATGCCGATGCGCCCGTCCTCGAGGCAGAGTTCGAAGGAGTGCCAACGGGAGAGCCCATAGCGGAAGGCTTTGGCAAGATTGCCCTTGCCTGGGATGCGCACGAGTTGCGCCTCGGCCCACGTCTTGAAGGCGTCGACCTTGGGCCTGGAGTGCTGTTGCCGCGCCGCCTTGCACAGTCCGGCGGGCTGACCGGCGATCTGCCGTTCGACGTCGTAGAGCTTCCCGATCCGATCGAGCGCCTCGCGTGCGATCTCCGACCTGGTTGCCTACCAGACATCGTGGAAGTCGCGTCGCAGATGAGCCCAGCAGGCCGCCTCCCTGAACTGGCTACTGCCGTCCGCCCGCGACTCATAAAGCTGGGCAAAGCCTGCGTAGGCATCGGACTGCAGGATGCCGCCGCTGGCGTGCAGGTGCTGCCGAGGATGCTCCCCTTTCCGGTCCGGCGAGAAGCGGTAGACCACACCAGGCGGTGCGCTGCCGGCCCAGGGCCTCTGATCTGAGACATAGGCCCAGACCCGACCTTGCTTGACCCCTTTGCCGAGGCCGCGGTCCCGGCGTGATCGGTCCAATACGCGGATCGGAGTATCGTCCGCATGGAGGATCGGCGCGGCCATGACCTCGGCCTCGATCCTTTCGATGACCGGTTCGAGCACCTTCATGGCCCGGCCGCACCAGTCCAGCAACGTGCTGTCCGGCACTTCGGCGCCCATGCGGGCATAAATCTCGTTGAGGCGATAGAGCGGAACGTGATCATCGAACTTTGAGACCAGGACATGGGCCAGAAGGCCTGGCCCGGCCATGCTGCCGGGGATCGGGCGGCTCGGGGCGGCAGGCTGAACCATCTTCTCGCAGCGGCGGCACGACTTCTTCACCCGTGCGATCTGGATCACATTCATCTGCGCGGCAACCATGTCGAGCAGCTCGCTGACATCTTCTCCTACCACGCGCAGCTCGCCCCCGCACTCCGGGCAGCAGGTGCCGGGATCGAGTTCGCGGCGTTCGCGGGGTGTCCCATCCGATACCCGCGGCATGCGGCGGGGTTTCACCTCGGCGGCTTCGGGCACCATGTCGAGAGGGCCCGCATCCTCATCTTCGTTCGGTTCGCTGCGCAGCTCGGCCGCCGCGATCAACAGGTCTTCCAGCGCGAGCTCGAGCTGGGCAATCTCCCGTTCGATCTTTTCCGACGACTTGCCGAAGGCCTGTTTCTGCAGTTTCGCAACCCTCAGCCGCAGCGTCTGGACCAGGTGTTCATGAGCCTGCAGCGTGGCCGCCATGCGGGCATTCTCCGGCTGGAGGGCGGCGATCATCGCCTTCAGAACGGCGGGATCGTTGGAGAGGATATCGGCGTCATCAGACATGCCGACAGATACCACGCAGCGCCCATAATAGCCAACAAAACAAGGGCCTTCAGGGAGATAATCTATCCCACGCGCGCAGGGGGCGCGCCCCAGTCCGGACGGCGCCAATCGATCCCTTCCCACAGCATGGCCAGCTGAGCCGAGGTAAGCCGGGCAACGCCGCCTTCGGTGCTCGGCCACGGGAAGCGCCCGCGTTCCAGAACCTTGTAGTAAAGGCAGAAGCCTTGACCATCCCAGTAGAGCAGCTTGAGCCGGTCGCCCCGGCGCCCCCGGAACGCGAAGACCGCGCCGCTTGCAGGCTTCTGACGCAGAACGTCCTGTGCCATGGCGGATAGGCCAGAAATGCCCTTCCTCATATCTGTGGCGCCGCAGGCAAGGTAGACCCGCACGCCCGTTCCCGGACCGATCATGCCGCCTCGACGGCCCGGATCAGCCGCGTCAGAGCTTCGCCGTCCATGCCGCTGTCGAACCTCAAGCATCTCCCGTTGGTCAACCGCAACTCCACCGGAACCGATCTGGTTGGCGTGGGCGCTGGAGCCGCCGACTCCGGGAAATCGACGGGAAGGAAGTGAGCGCCGGGCCCGGGCGACCAGAGACCCTTTTGCTTCAGGTCCCGTCGCCACCCGTAAATCTGAGAGCGTGTCACCTCGTAGCGCTGAGCGACTTGGGTCACCGTCGCCCCGTCAACACCAGCCGCCAGCACGATCTCGAGCTTTTCGTCGTCACTCCACCGTCGGCGCCGCTCAACGCCCAGAACTTTGCCCAGCATGACCCCTCCATCTAGGCTCTGGACTCATTGAGTTTCACAGCCAGTAGATGACGAGAGCGGCGAGAGCGATGGCAGAGCAGAAGACTTTTGGGCACCTGTCATACCGTGTTGCGACGCGCCGCCAGTCCTTGAGCCTGCCGAACATGATCTCGATGCGGTTGCGCCTAGTGTAGCGCCGCTTATCGTAGCGGACGGGTTTCTTGCGTTGCTTCCGGCCGGGAATGCAGGCGCGTATCCCTTTGTCCTGCAACGCTTCTCTGAACCAGTCGGCATCGTATCCCCGGTCCCCAAGCAACCAATCGACGTCCGGTATGTTGCTGACCAGAGCCCGGGCACCAATGTAATCGCTAACCTGACCGGCGGAGACAAAGAAGTTGATCGGGCGACCTTTGCTGTCGCAGATGGCATGAAGCTTGGTGTTCACGCCGCCCTTGGTTCGACCGATCAGGCGACCACGCCCCCCTTTTTCACGCCCAGGCTGGACGCCGTGCGATGTGCCTTGAGGTAAGTCGCATCAATCATGACTGTCTTCTTCTCACCGTGCTCAGATGCCAGCCCGGCCATCATCTGCGCAAAGACCCCCTTGTTGGTCCACCGCTTCCAACGGTTGTAGAGTGTCTTGTGCGGACCATATTCGCGCGGCGCGTCCCGCCATCTCAAGCCATTGCGATTGATAAAAATAATCCCGCTCAGCACTCGCCGATCATCAACGCGAGGTTTGCCGTGGGACTTCGGGAGATAGGGCTCAAGACGCGCCATCTGCGCGTCTGTCAGCCAGTAAAGATCAGACATGTTCACCGCTCGGTTTTCGAGCCGTGAATCATGCTACGCCGCTGAAATCAATGGGTCCTGACCCTAGAGGCAGTCATCAAGCGGCAGCAGCGTGTAGCGTCGAAACGCGACGATGGCCGCCTCCTCAGCCTCCGTGAGAGGACCGTCGAACGTGGCTCCTTTGGGCCGGACTTGAGATCATCGACCGTCTGCCGTTTACGCCACTTCGCAACCGTCTTCGGATTGATGCTCAGCTCTTCGCTCAGCGTCGCGAGCGAAGCTTGCCCCTTTCGGGATCATGCTGCGCATAACCCTCCCGGGCAATGGATCGCTGTATTGCAGCTCTGACGGCGTGCGTGCCCTCGCGGCAGATTTGCCATGCAAATCGCCTGCCGGGTAACAGTACGTGGCGCGTCCGTGACGAACTTGTCCCATAGGGAATCCTTGTATTCTTTCAAAAGGATCACACCATCAAACCGTGGGTTCAAACACCTAAGCCCCGAACGCATCCAGAAACGCGCGCACCCGTGCCGCGTTGACGCCCCGGTCTCCGCGGCCCACACGGGACACACTGCGGATGTCCACCCGGCTGCCTGTCGGCGCGGGGCTTACGACAACCACGACATCATCGGCAAAATGAAACACCGGCGTGTGGGCGGTCGCTTCGAACCGAAGCGCGTCGTCTTGGGCATCGACGGTCTTCCAGCCCATATCCCCGGCCACCTTCAACGCTCGCTGATAGGCTTCTTGCCCGGACAGATCCGTCTGGATCGGTGCAATATCGGGAAAGGCAGATTTCTGGGATTCCGCCGTCTCGGCCCCGCCGTAGTCAAGGCTGTTGCGCGCGCCGGGCCGGGTGTCATCCAGCACAAGGAACTGCGGCGGGCTGCCGGTATCGGTGGTGATGTCGTGAATCGGGGGCGCGCGCACCGGCGGATCAAGCGCCGCCATGACCTGGGGCACCAGCATCCCCGCGCCGATGACAAGCGCGACGACCGACAGCACCAGCGGGGTGCGGTCGCGCCGGATCAGGTGAACCACCAGAGCCACAAGCGCAAGCGCCGTCACCGTATAGGCGATCGGGTTGAAATAGGTGCGATACAAGACGAACCCTTGCAGAGGCTCCCACAGCCCCAGCTTTACGCCGAACATGATGACCGCCCCCGCGATCAGCGCCACAATGGCCACGATCAGGGCAAATGCGCCAAGGCGTGACACCAAACCAAGCTTGGCGTCGGGTGAGTCAGAGCTGTTCGCGTGAGTCATATCATCCTCGGCCGGCCCGAAGATGGCCTGTTTCCTGGCGATATCATGGGGATTTATCGCCCCCGCGAACAGAGGCATTCGGCCTGTTCACGCAACTGGCACAGGATCGGCCCGGGTCAGGGCGACGGCCCGCTCAGCGCTGGTGATCGCTGCCGCCATGTTGGGCGAATGGAAATAATCCCCGGCAAGGGCAATGCGCCCCAGCGGCATCTGTAGCGGGGCTTGCAATGTGGCCCTGCCGGGCTGCGCAACCGGGGCACCATGGGGCCAACGGGCGATATGCGTGGTCTCGATCTGAAACGCCGAGCCGGGGAACAGGTCGTGCAGGTGGCGATGCGCGCATTCGGTCAGGGCATCATCGGACAGAGCGGCAAGCTGGGCCGCCCCCGCCGCACCGCGAAACAGCATCAACGAGCTAAGCGTGCCTGTGTCGGTCCCGGTGCCCTGATCGAACATCACGCTGAGGGGCGCGTCGGGGGTGGCAAGCGCATAGGCTCCGCGCCACGGCGCAGCCCCGCGCACACCAAGCGCGACGCTTAGGAAGGCGCCATAGGTGATCTGCCCAAGGGCGGTCTTGCACGCATCCGGCAGGCCGGACAAGACGGTACGCGCGATGGGCGCGGGGGTGCTGACGATGCAGCGCTTGGCGCGCAGTTGGGTGCCCGCCAGATCAACGCACACATGATCGCCGCTGTCCCGAACTTGGGTCACGGGGGTGTTGGTCACCACCCTGTCGGTGCCAATAGCCGCGACCAGCGCGTCGATCATCCGCTGACTTCCCCCCGACAGGTTCGCACCGGGGGCTTGTCCGCTCCAGACATAGGTGAAACTGCGCAGGGCGTGACCTGCGGACATGGTGGCGGGATCGCCGCCGGATCGTTCGGTCAGCGCGGCCAGCATCGTCGCCACCTGCGGGTGCAATGGGCCGATGAATTGGGCTAGCGTGCGGTGATCCTCAAACGTGGCGTCGGTGCCATTCGCCATAGCGCGGGCCATGCGCGCCGCCCCCCAGCGCAGGCGCAAGCCCATCTTTACAAACGACGCCCGCGCACGCGGCGACATCGGCAAGCGCAGCGGCCAAAGCTCGGGCCGCCCTTGCATGTGCTGCCCGCCCAGCGACATCGCCATCAGCGCGCCGCGGATTGGCGTGCGGGTCAGCCCCAGTTCGGCCACCAGATCACCCACCGGGGTGCCGAGGCCGGAAAACATATGCGCCCCTAGGTTCAGCGGCACACTGCCGTGCAAGACCGAACACACCCGGCCCCCGGCACGCGGCGCGGCCTCAAGCACCAAGACATCGCGGTCGCGCAACCGATAGGCCGCCGTGAGCCCCGCAAGCCCGCCGCCCACGACGATCACGTCGCGCAGGCGGTCGGAGTCGGCAATCGGTTGGGTCATTGCACAGCGTCGGGCGAGCGCGCGCGAGCCACATAGGCCCCGCCGGGCGTGGTCGTGGCCAGCGTGTCGCCTTGCGTCACCACCTGCCCGCGCAGCATGGTCAGGACGGGCCAGCCGGTGACCTCCAGCCCCTCGAACGGGGTGTAATCGCAACCGTGGTGCAGGTCTTCCTGCCGGATAGTGCGGGTCATGTCCGCATCCCACAGCACGATATCCGCGTCCGAGCCGACCGCCAGCGCGCCCTTTTGCGGATACATCCCATAGGTTTTGGCGTGGTAGGTCGACGACAGCGCGACAAAGCGGTTGAGGTCAATGCGCCCCTTGGTGACCCCTTCGGAAAACAGGATCGGCAGGCGTGTTTCCACGCCGGGAATGCCGTTGGGCACATAGCGGAACGACTTTTCGCCCTTGGGTGTCAGCTTGCCGTCTTCGGTGTAGCGAAACGGACAGTGATCGGAGGAAAACACATCGAACGTGCCGTCGATCAATCCCTGCCAACACGCGTCCTGATCGTCGGTGCCGCGCGGCGGCGGGCTACAGACGAATTTCGCGCCCTCCATGGCGTCGCCCTGCATGTCGTCTTCGGTCAGCACAAGGTACTGGGGGCAGGTTTCGGCGCGGATGTTCAGGCCACGGGCGCGGGCGCGTTCGATTTCTTCAATCGCGGCGCGGTTGGACACATGCACGATCATGATCGGAACATCGACGATTTCGGCAAGGCTGATGGCGCGGTGCGTCGCCTCGCGTTCCACCGCAACCGGGCGCGAGGGGCCGTGGTAATAGGGTGCGGTCTTGCCCGCCTGTTCCAGTTTCTCGGTCAGAAAGCGGATGGTGTCATAGCCTTCGGCATGGACCATGACAAACGCGCCAGAGTGACGCGCGGCATCCATCACCCCAAGCAATTCGCGGTCGTTCAGCACCAGATCGTCATAGGTCATGAACACCTTGATCGAGGTATAGCCGTCTTCGACCAGCGCCGGAATGTCCTGCCCCAGAACACCCGCCGACGGGTCGGACACGATGACATGAAAGCTCACATCAATGTGGCAATTACCATCCGCAAGCGCGTGATAGGCGGTCAGCGCCTCGCGCAGCCCCTTGCCCTTTTCCTGCAGACAGAACGGCATGACGGTGGTGTTGCCGCCAAACGCGGCGGCCAGCGTGCCCGAGGCGAAATCATCGGCCATCACCACCTCGGGTCCAGAAGGCTGGGCAAGGTGGACATGGCTGTCGATGCCGCCGGGTAGGACCAGCTTGCCGGTTGCGTCGATGGTCTGCGCCGCGCCGTCCAGCGTTTCGGCAATGGCGGTGATGCGCCCGTCGGTGATGCCGATATCGGCGGCAAAGGTTTCTGTGTCGGTGACAAGCGTGCCGCCAGAGATGATGGTGTCGAAGTTCATATGTGGCCTCGTTCATGCCTGCGCATTGGGCGGCTCGGCGCCCGGATTTGGGTTTTCATGCCGCGCGGGGCGGCGATGGGTTTCATTCGGGCGAGAGGTGGTCGACAGATCGGCCAGACATCGCAGCCGGAGCAGAGCATGCCGTTCGACCCCACCCGCCTTCACGGTATTCATGCCGCCACCGTTTGCCCGTTGAGACCGGATTATGCCATCGACCGCGGGGGGTTGGCGGCGCATGTGACCCGCGTGATGGACTGCGCTGGCATCAAGGGCTTGCTGATCAACGGGCATGCCGGGGAAAACGCGCAGCTGTCGCGCGAGGCAAAGCGTGAGGTGGTCGAGATCCTGCGCGACGCCTTTCCGGATGTCTGGCTGACCTGCGGCGTCTACAGCGAAAGCGCGCTTGAGGCGGCGGATCATGCCCGCGACGTGGCCGCAGCGGGGGGCGATGCGGTGTTGGTCTTTCCGCCCAACGGCTGGGCGCTGGGGCAATCGCTTGCATCGGTGGTCGATCATCACGCCCGGATCGCTGGGGCGACGGATCTGCCGGTGGTACTGTACCAGGCACCGGTGACGGCGGGGCGCATGGCCTATCCAGTGGAGACGTTGCTGGCGCTGTGCGCCCTGCCCCATGTGGTCGCGATCAAGGAAGGCAGCTGGGAAATCGCCCGCTATGATGCCAATCGCCGCGCGGTGCGGGCGGCGTTCCCCGACATTGCCGTGCTGGCGTCGGGGGATGAACATCTGCTGACCGGCTATCTGATCGGGACCGAGGGCAGCCAGGTGTCGCTGGCCGCCGTGCTGCCCGATCTGACGGTTGACCTGTGGGATGCGGCGGCAGCGCAGGATTGGGATCGTGCGCGAGCGTTGCACGACCGCCTCGCCCCGCTGGTCAGCGCGATCTACAGCCCACCGCCGGGGGTGTCGCCGACCGCTTGCCTCAAGACCTGTCTGGTTCTGTTGGGGCATCTGGACAATGACCGCACCGCGCCGCCGACCCGGCCGCCGGGCGATGCCCATCGCGAGGTGCTGCGCGCCGCGCTGGAAGTCGCGCTGACTAGAACGCTCGACGTCGCACAATACGGCTGAACGGGCCGCCCGATGGGCGACCCGTGTATTGCGTTTAAAGATGGAATATCCCGCCACCGAGGATCAGTTCGTCGGGGTTTCCATGACCGCGTCGAACAGCGCCTGCTGGGTCTCGGTTTCCAGCATGGCGTTGTACAGCGGCACGGCAGCTTCCTGGAACGGCGCGGGGTCGGGCTGCGTGATGGTCACACCCTTTTCGACCAGCGCATCCAGCAGCGGCTTTTCCTGATCGTCCACATACTGGCGCTGCCAATCGGCGGATTCGCGGCCAGATTCCAGAACCGCAGTCTGGATATCCTCGGGCAGCATGTCGAACGCGGCCTTTTGCATGAACACCGGGGCGGTCATGTTGAGCCAGCCGACCATGGCGAAATCGGGGGCGACTTCGTACAGCTTTTGGCCGGTGTAGTTGGTCGCGGCACCTTCGGCCCCGTCAACCACACCGCTTTGCAGCGCGCCGTACAGTTCGGAATAGGCCAGCGGCGTCGGATTGGCCCCAAACGCGGTGAAGGCATCCACATGGATCGGGTTCTGCATGGTGCGGATCTTGACGTTCTTGAGATCGTCGATGGAATTGATCTCTTCCTTGGTCATGATGTGGCGAATGCCCGAGGAATAGACCGCGATCAGTTCCAGACCCGTGTCATTCGCGGAATCCTCCAACATGCCGTAAACCGGACCGTCCAGAACGGTGTTCAGCTTGGCGATGGTCGGGAACAGGAACGGCAGGTCGAACACGCGGTAATCGGTGATGTAGTTGCTGATCGTGGAATTGGCGGTCATCGCGACGTCAAGCGAGCCCAGCATCACCTGCTCGACCAGCTGTGCCTCATCGCCCAGCTGACCGTTGGGGAAAATCTCGATCGTGGCGCGCCCGTCGGTCTTGGCCTCAAGCAGTTCGCGCATCTTTTGCAGGCCCTTGTCCTGCACTTCGTCGGCGGCATTGGTGTGGGCGATGCGCAGCGTGTAGTCCTGTGCAAACGCTGGAAGCGCAAGGGCGGCAGACAAAAGGCAGGCAAGCGAGGTGAGTGTTTTCATGGGTCGTTTCCTTATAGGTCAGAGAGATCAGTCGTAAAAGAATGAGGGAAGCCAAAGGGTGACCGGGGACGCAAACGCGGTCAGTCCCAGCACGATCACCATAGGGATCAGCGGCAGCCAGACGCGCGACGACACCTGTTCGATGCGCCGCCCCGCCACCATCGACGCGATGTACAGACAGATGCCATAGGGCGGCGTCACCAGCCCCACCGACAGGTTGAGCGCGGCCATCACGCCGAAATGGATCGGGTCGATGTCGTAGCCGATGGCGATGGGCATCAGCACCGGCATGATGATCAGGATCGCGCTGATGCTTTCCATGAACATGCCGACGAACAGCAACAACAGGTTGACCAGCAGCAGGAACACCAACGGGTTTGACGTGACGCCGCGCAGGAAGTCATCCAACGCACGCGGCGCGCCTTGGCTCGCGATGATCCACGAGAAAATGCTGGCGGTGGACACGATGATCAACACCGCCGCCGCAAGGCTCACGGTTTTGAGGATGATCGGCCAAAGCCGCGGAATGGTCAGTTCGCGGTAGATCCAGATCGAAATCGCGGCAGTAACGAACACCGCCACGCAGGCAGCCTCGGTCGCGGTGAATACCCCGCCGACGATGCCGCCGACGATGATCAGCGGCACCAGCATGGCGGGCAGCGCATCGACCAGCGCCGCCCAGAGCCGCGCGCCGGAAAACGGCTGAACGTCTTTATACGCCATGCCGCCGCGCCGCGCGTACAGGTAAGTGCCAAACAACAGCCCCACCGACAGCAACAGGCCCGGAATGATGCCGCCCAAGAACATCGCGCCGATGGACTGGTTGGTGGTGATCGCGATGATCACCATGACGATGGACGGCGGCACAATGCTCGCCATGGCCCCAGACGCGGCGATAACCGCCGCCGCCATATCCACGTCATAGCCGCGCTTGCGCATGTCGGGGATCAGCATCGACCCGATCGCTGCCGTATCCGCCGACCCCGAGCCGGAAATCGCCGCAAGCCCGGTGCCCGCGGTGATCGCCACCATATAAAGGCTGCCGGAGATCCATCCGACCAATGCACTTGCCAGCGCCACGAAGCGGCGCGCGATCCCCCCGGTTTCCATGATGATCCCGGCGGCGACAAAGAACGGGATCGCCATGAGCGGAAAGGAATTGACGCCTCCGTATACCCGCTGCGCCACGATCGACAGCGGCACATCGGTCAGCGCAACAATGGCGATCAGCGCCGACACCCCCAGCGCCAGAACGATGGGCAAGCCCGAAAAGATCAGAAAGGCAAATCCGCCAAAGGCAATATTCATGTCAGCGCCGCCGCGTTGGCGCGGGCCTGAGCCGGGCGCAGAATGTCAGGAAGGCTGGCAACGGAAAACTCCAGCATGAAATAGGCCATGCCCACCGGCAGCGCCGCATAGGGAATGGCCATCGGCAGACGCAGCGCGGGCGATTGCACCATCATCCCGATGCCCAGCAGCGCAAAGCTGCCCACAAAAACCACATACAAAAACCACATCCCCAGCGCATAGGACGCCAGTCGCGCCAGTTGCTGCACCCGCTCCGGCGTGCGTCGGATCAGAACATCCACCCCCACATGCTGGCGGTTGCGCATCGCAATCCCTGCCCCCAGCAGCACCAGCCAAACCTGCGCGAACACGGCTGTTTCATCGGTCCCGGCGATGGAATAGCCAAAGACATAGCGCCCCAGGATCTGCGCCATGATCGCCAGCGCCATATAAATGAACAGCAATCCCGCCATCAGATCGACCAATTTGCGCAGCCCCGTCAGCGCCAATGTGGCGGGGCGGGCGACGCTGTTCAGCCAAGGTGGAAGATCCGGCGATCTCGTCATGTCGGCGCCTTTCGTTTCGTTGAAATCTTGTGCGTTTGTCGCGTTCGTGATCAGCGTTGCGCCGAAATCACCGGACGAAAAGGCTTCGGACTATTACAAAAACGGCTGCCATTATTTTGGGCGCTGATTGCGTTGCCAAACTGGAATCGCTCGACCATATGTCGAAAAATCAGCCATTTAGAAAATCGTGAGACGCCCATGACAGCCACTTTTCCCAGCACGCCCGTGCCGCGCATCGGGCTGGCGGCCTGCGTCGTTGGCCTGCCCGAGATGATCCCCGTGGCCAAGGGCGCGGGTTATGATCTGCTGCTGGTGGATATGGAACACGGGCGCATCAGCATTGATGCGCTGGCGGGCATCTGCGTCACCGGGCTTGCCGCCGATTTCCCGGTGCTGGCGCGGGTCACGGGGCCGGGCTCGCCCGATCTGGCGCGGGTGCTGGATTGCGGGGCCACCGGCGTGATCATCCCGCATGTGGACAGCGCCGATCAGGCGCGCGCGATTGTGGCCGCCTGCCGGTTCGCGCCGCTGGGCAACCGGGCCATTCCCGGGCCGCTTGCGATCCTGTCGTTTGAACCTGTGCCGCCCGCGCAGCTGATCGCCGCCAGTGAGGACCGCGTGGAACTGCACGCGATGGTCGAAAGCCGCGCAGGGTTGGATGCGGTGGCCGAGATTGCCGCCGTGCCGGGGCTGACAGCCCTGGTGATCGGGGCGAATGATCTTGCGTCCGATCTGGGCCATACCGGCCAGCTTGATCACCCCGAGGTGCGCTCCGCCTTTGCGACCATCGCGGCGGCGGCCCGGTCGCAGGGTCTGGGGTTCGGCGTGATGGGCCTGCCCCCGGCGTTGATCCCCGGCCATGCGGTGGCCAATGGTGCCACGCTGATCGTCGCCACCAACGAAATCAACCTGGTGGTCGACGGTGCCCGCGCCACGCTGGGCGCGGTCAGGGCGCAGCTTCCCGTAAGCCAGCCAGCCGCTCCTGCGTAAGCGACACGAACAGATCACGAAACCGCTGCGTGGTGACCGACATCGGCCGACCACGCGGCGCAATCGTCGACAGCACGCGGGGCACCACGGGTTCGAACGGCACAACCACAAGGTCTTCGTAGCGGCCCGAATGGGCGGTGACCTCGTCCAGCAGGGCGACGCCCCAGCCCTCTTGAACGATGCGAGCGGCGGCGTTCAGAAACCGGACCTCGATCCGGGGATTATACGGCGCGCCCACCGCCAAAAAGGCCGAGGCCAGCAGGTCGGCCACCCCCGTGCCCGTCATCGGGCAGATCAGCCGCGAAAATTCCAGATCGCGCGGCGTGACCACCGGCAGCAATGCCAGCGGATCGCTGCGCGCGCACAGACACACCATGCGCAGATCGGCGAACGGGGTCAGCTCGATCCCGTAGCTTTCGCTGGGTTCCATCGCGAACCCGATATCGGCCAGCCCGTCCTCGACCGCGGCGATGGCCAGCGGCAGCGGTTTGGTTTCAAGCGACAGGTACACATCCGGGTACAGATCCAGAAACTGTTGCACCACCATCGGCATCAACGCCTCGGTCAGCTCGGACGTCGCCACCACCCGCACCCGCCCGATATGGCCAAGGCGGATGTCCTGCACCCGCTGGTTGACGATCTGCTGCATCAGCGACAGGGGGGCCACCTCTTCGAACAACAGCTTGGCCTCTTGCGTGGGCATCAAACGGTTGGCGCTGCGCAGGAACAGGGTGAACCCTGCCTGCGTCTCGATATGTTTCAACGCGATGCTGACGGCGGATTGCGACATGCCAAGCGCCTGCGCCGCCGCCACCGTGGTGCCGGTGGCCATGACGGACCGGAACACTTCGATCTGGCGCAGGTTCATCCGGGCCGCCCATCGTCAGTCTGAGTCATTTCAATTCGAACCGGATGTCATGCGCGCCCTTCCAAAGGGTCGCGCGTCCCAACGTGGCGAGGTTTTCCAAACCGCTGGTGAGCGTGATGAAATGGTTCCCCGCCAGTTGCCCGACCTCGGACGCGAAATTGACGCCGCCATAGGCAAGCAGGATTTCGGTTTCGCTGATGCTGCCGGGATACAGGATGATCTGGCCGGGCGCGGGATAGCAAGTGTGGTTTTCATACCCCACCCCAAAGTCGTGCTCGCCGAGCGGAATCCACACGCCCTCACCGGACCAGCGCACATGCACGATCTGGCTGACAAACGGCATCGCCGCGCGGAACGCCGCGACCGTGTTGGGCGCGTCCGCTTCGAATTTGGCGTCGAAGGTGAAGTCTCCGGCGTGGATGACAAGGTCGGTCATGGTGTGGGTCTTTCTGATGTCTTCAAGGTTTTATAAGGCGGGGTGCCGGCGCATCAAAGGTCAGTCTTCCCGCGCGCATCCCCCATAGCGGGCGGCCAATTTCGGCCACGGTGGCGGCGCGACTGGCGCAGGGCAAGAGCACAAGGTCAACGCGCGAGCCAACCGTAATATCGGCGCAATGGCCCAGCAGGTGGAACGGATCGTCGCTGATCATCGCAAAGTATCAGTCCAAATCATGGGTCTGGCCCAGCTGCGCCACATTGGCAAACAGGTTTGCCATCCGCACCTGCATCCCGTGCGCAATGGTCTGGCGGGCGATGTCGTCCATATGCCGCCAGCTCGGGTCGAGGTCAAAATCCAGACCGACATCGAATTCCCGCGCCATGTCAAATATCCGCGCGATGTGGCCATTGGGGTCGGTGTCGGTATAAGGGCACCCGCCCAAAAGGTCCGCGCCCTAGGCCAGGGCAGCGCGCAACAATTCCTCGGTGCCGGGGTAGTTCAGCAGGCCCTCCTGCGGGAACACACAGATTTTCAGGTCCAGCGCCCAAGCGTAATCGGTTTGCAAACGGCGCACCGCATTGAACCCGGCAAGGCCAATCACCGGGTCGATTTCCACCTGCGTGCGGATCAACGTGGTGCCCTACCCGATGGCGTTTTCCAGTACGCGGGCACCACGGGCATAGAAATCCTCGGCGGTAAACGCGCGCTTGGCGGTGGTCACCGCGTCCAGCGCCCCCTTGAGCGTGCCGGTCTGATTCTGCGACCGATCAAGGATACAGGTCTTGTCCAGATTCAGGTGACTGTCGACAAACCCCCGAATGATCAACCCGCCCCCTGCGTCCATCTGCGGGGCGTCGGTGGTAAGCTGCGGCGCGATGTCAACAATGCGTCCAGCCCTGATGCCGATATCCATTGGGGCGGTCGACGTTGTCAGCTTGTTCCATTTCGGCGTGCCCAAGACCGGTATGACCATCATGCGGTCATTTCAGCGGCATAGTCGACCCACGGGCTGAAAGCGCCGGCCCGTGCGTGGCGGTAAGATGCTGCGGAAAGATGTTGGCGGTCTGGTCGTGGACGGATAAAAACTGCTGCGCCTGACGTGGTGATTTGAAACGCCCCATACTCTTCTCTCTTCGTCGTGTATGTCGATGCGACGCCTCGGAACGGCTATTTAACCCCCTGTGCGCGCGGTGATCGACGCTTGGGCAAAGGTCCCGGATTGCGACGCCATAGCTGCGCAGCTTGTCGGTCACGACGACGCATGGCAGGCCCCATCGCCGCATTAACTTGGTCGGGAAACGCTTGGCGGCGTAAGCATTTCTGCGGCTTTGCACCAAGATTTTCATCACATCTCCATTTACGTCGATGGCCCGCCAAAGCCGGTGTTTCTGGCCCCGGATTGAGATCACGACCTCGCCCAGGTACTATTTTTCGGCCGGTGCCGGACGGTCGCGACGGATCCTGGCCGCGATCTGCATTCCGAACCGTTGGCACCACACCCGGATGCTTTCATACGAGACGATCACGCCACGCTCGGCCAAACAGATCCTCGACATCGCGCAAGCTCAGGGCAAACCGATGGTAAGCCCAGACTGCATAGGAGATGACGGACCGAGGGAAGCGAAAGCCCTTCAGGCTAGGCTGTGAAACCTGGCTGATCATGAGCGGTCGCCAAGCATGAACCCAAGTCACTTCAACAACCTGACAATGCCCGACGGCGGCCCCCGTGTGGTGGCGCAGGTCCACCAGACCTTCGGTGGCCAATCGTTCCAACGACTGACGAATGATCGTGCGGCTGGCCCCGAACCGTTCGCCCAGCGAATCCACGGGCAGCTTCATCCCCGGCATCAACGCCCGTTCCAAAATCGCCGAACGCAACGACGCGCAGATCAGCTTGGACCGGTCTTTCTGCTTTGCGCTTCGTGCCATGCGGCGTCGCCCTTACCCATCGGTGCCAAACCGCAGAGTGGTATGGGCCTCGCACCAGCTCGACTGTGCCCTAGCCCGCCATCCACCCGCCATCGACCAACAGGTTATGCCCGGTGATATATGTCGTCGCCGGATCGCACAGGAAGGCCACCGCCCCGGCCACATCCGCCGGGCGGCCAAGGCGCGGCAACGGCGTGCGCGTTTGGGAATAGGCAAGTACATCATCGGCTACCGCCGGGCCGGTCTTGCCGGTCAAGATCTTGCCCGGTGACACAGCGTTGCAGATGATCCCCTCATCCGCGTGTTCCACGGCGACCTGTCGCATCATCTGCAACACCGCGGCCTTGGACACGCCATAGGAAAACGCGCCCGGCGCGGCGACCATGCCATGCTGCGAGCCGATCACCACGATGCGCCCGCGTTCGTCGTTTTCGGCTGTCTGATCCCGCATCTGCACCAGCGCGCCGGACAGGATGTTGAACATCCCATCCATGTTGACCGACATGACGCGGCGCCAAGCCTCGGGCGTGGTCTCGGGCAGGCTACCGCGTCCCGGCGTCATGGCCGAGGGCACCACGATGTCCAGCCGCCCGTGCTGTTGGCGGATGTCGGCGCACAGCTGCGCACAGGCCGCGTGGTCGCGCACATCCAGCTGGGCAAAGCACGAGGCGGGCGAGATCTGCGCGAGCGGTTCGGCCACCGGGGGGCCGCCTTCGACCACATCCGTGGTAATATCGCTGGCCCAGACGGTCGCACCCGCCTTTGCCAGACGCAGCGCGATGGCGCGGCCAATGCCGGACGACGCGCCTGTGACGAGGGCGCTTTTACCTTTCAGGGGCACGGGGGGTCTCCGGTTGGGTGGCACGCCAGCGGCGTTCATCGGCGGCGGCGTCCAGCATGGGGCGACTGCCCGCGATGCCGCTCAGCGCGTGAAGGGCAGCAATCGACATCGGGGGGCGGCGCGGATCGGACCGGGGCGCGATATCGGGGTGATCAGCGTCGATGATCGGCGCGGGCAAACCCATCGCCTGCGCCCAGTCGGTCAGCGCGAACACATGCCCGCCGCCGACGTTGAAAATGCACCCCTCTGCCGCCTCCATATGGGGCAGCACCGACGCGATCATCGCCGCCGCATCGCGCGAATAGACCCAATCGCCGCGCATATCATGGGCCATCCGCACCGGGAGACCCAACGCGGCAAGACGCTGAATTTCGCCCGTCGGCGACAGATCGGGGCGGGCCTCGCGCAGGCTTTCCCACGGGCCAAAGATCGCCCCCAATCGCAGCGTCGCAAGGCGCAGGCCCAAGATCGGCGCGATGCGCGCGCACAGAATCTCAGCCGCCTGTTTGGTTTCCCCATAAAGGCTATTCGGCGCGGCGTCGGTTTCGTACAACGCATCGGCACCGGGGGTGCCAAGGCTGCCATAGACCGAAATCGACGACAGCAGAACCATATCGCGCAGCCCTGCGTCGGCGGCGGCCTGCATTGCATTCAGCGCGCCCTGCACGTTGATTTCCGCGATGCGCAGGGGCTGGCTGCGGGTGGTTTCGGCGTTGGGCGTGATGGCGGCGGCGTGGATCAGTGCATCGCTGCCATGACTGCGCAATGCGGTGGTCAGCGCGCCCGCATCGCGTATGTCACAGGGGTGGAAATGCGTCCCCGCCAGCTCGGGGCGGGAGAAAAGCTGCGGATCGGGGGGCGCGATATCCAGCAGGATAACGCGGTCGCCCTGTGCGCGCAGAACCT
Organism: Poseidonocella pacifica; assembly: GCF_900111875.1. Lineage (GTDB taxonomy): Bacteria > Pseudomonadota > Alphaproteobacteria > Rhodobacterales > Rhodobacteraceae > Poseidonocella > Poseidonocella pacifica. Next base: position 16,061 of record NZ_FOJU01000008.1, on the reverse strand, counting down.
CGGCAAGGGCAAGGCCGACAAAGCCCGCCCCGCCGGTGATGGCAATGGATCGGGGCATCTCAGGTCTCCGGTGACAGTGCGGATTCGGGGCGTTCAAGGCCGGGATAGTCAAGCGACGCCGACGCGCGGCGAATTTCGGCCATGAATATTTTCAGCAGGCCGGAATGGGGGATACCCCGGCGCGTGAACATCATGCAATGGATCGGGCAAGGCTGTGCCAAGGGGCGCCCCACCAACCGCTGCCCGCCCGCGTGTTCCGCCAGATAGGGGTGCGCCGACCACGGATCGACGATGCACACCCCCATGCCGTTGGCGGCCAGCGAGGCGGCGGTTTGGCAATAGCGGGTTTCAAGCTGCGGGTGATAGGTGACGCCCGCGTCCTCGAACGCCTGGGCGACCATGCGGCCAAGGTGGCTTTCCTGATCAATGCCGATGAAGCGTTCATGGGTCAGCGCGCCGACCTTGACCGTGGCGTCGCGCGCCAGCGGGTGATCATGCGGCAGCAGCGCGACCATCTGCCCGGTACGCAGGTCCTCGGAAGTGACGTTGGGCAGCCGCCCGTTGGTAAGGCCGACCCCCACGTCGGCCTGCCCGGTCTGCACCGCGCTTAGCACATTGCCAAGGCGGCGGACGTCAAAGCTGACCGTGACATCGGGGCGCGTGTCCAGAAACCCGCGCATCGCCTGCGGGATCAGCGAATAGCCCGGCGGCGGCGTCGAGATCACCCGCAGCCGCCCCACCCGCCCATTGCGCAGATCGCGCGCGCGCATCCCAAAGCTGCGCACGATACCGAACAGGGGGCGGATTTCTTCGTAAAGGCTACGCGCCTCAAGCGTGGGTTCCAGATGGCGGCCCGTGCGTTCAAACAGCGTCAGCCCCAGCTGGGTTTCCAACTGGCGCAACCCGGCGGACACGGCAGGTTGCGAAATCCCAAGGCTTTCTGCGGTGGCCACCGTGGTGCGCTGCCCCATCATCGCGGCGAAAATTTCGAGCAGCCGCATCGAGGTTTCTGGCAGCTTGTCGGCGCCGGTGGTCATGCTGCGGGGTCGAAATCAAAGTCTGGATCGCCCTGCAACGCCGCGACCGCCTGTGCCATCGCGGCGGACACCGGGTCCACCACCGCAAGGCGGGTGTCCGACTCAAGCCGCGCACGGATCAACGCCATTCCGGCGCACCCCAGCACGATGGCCCCCGCGCCCATATCGCCCAATTCCATTGCCCGTTCACGGATCAGCGCATAGACCGCAGGGTCGCGCATGCCGGATTCCGCAGAGGCCCCGTTCAGATGCAGCTCGCCCGCAAGACGCCCGTCGATCCCCATTATCCGCATGATGCGCAGATGGCGCGGGATCGACGCAGGACCCAGCGCGATGACGCCAAAACGGTCGGCGCGCCCCATGGCCGACAGCAATGCCGCCTCTTGGCACCCAATCGCGACGGGCCCGTCCGGCATGGCGCGCAGCAGCTCCAGTCCGGGGTCAGAAAAACACCCCGTAATCACCGCCCGCGCAGGCGTGGCGCGCGCCAGATCCAACAGGCCAAGCCCCGCCCGCGCCACGTGTTCATCGGTATAAATCGTCGCCGGACTATCGGGCAGATCCACCGACGACAAAGTCAGCCCAGCAGGCAGCATGGCGCGCGCGGTGGCATCCATCCCCCGCGTCACAGTGACCGACGAATTGGGGTTCACCAGCAGAATATCAATCATCCGCGCAGCTCCGCACCAAAGTTCTGCGCCGGGTCGAATTCCTTGACCATGGCACCAGGGCGCGCGCGCAGATCGACCGGCGCGCGGCCAAAAAATTGCCCCTGCCCTTCGCGCGCCACCAGCGTCCCCTTGTCGACCACCACCGCGCCGCGCGTCAGCACGGTTTCGGGGCGGCCCGTCAGGTCGTGACCGTCCAGAGGGGTGTAATCCATGTTGTCATGTTGATCGGCGAGGGTCACGGTATAGCGCGTCTCGGGGTCCCAGATGGCGATATCGGCGTCCATACCCGGCGCCAAACGGCCCTTGGTGGTGCAGCCAAAGACCTTGGCAGTGTTGGTGCTGCTCAGGCCGACAAACTGTTCCAGCGTGATGCGCCCGGCGACAACACCTTCGGAAAACAGCCAGGGCAAGCGCAGGGCGATGCCGGGCATTCCGTTGGCCAGCTTGGGATAGGGCACATCGAACCCGTTAACGAACTTGCCCGTCTCATCCGCGCGGTAAGGCGCGTGATCGGAATGAACCCCCACAAAGGTGCCCATGCGGATGTGATGCCACAGCGCGTCTTGCGTGGCCGCATCGCGCAGCGGCGGAGAGCAGATGTATTTCGCCCCCTCCATCCCCGGACGGTCCAGATCGTCACGGGTCAGCGAGAGGTATTGCGGGCAGGTTTCGGCAAACAGCTTGGCGCCGTTGAATTGCTCGCGCCGGATGATATCGGCACCACCTTCGGTCGAAACATGCACAACGAACAGCGTGGCATCCGCCAGCTTGGCCAGCTGCACCGCGCGGTTGATAGCCTCTTGCTCGGCCAGTTCGGGGCGCGAAATGGCATGATAGCGCGGCGCGGTCAGGCCACGGTCCGCCAGCTGGCGGTTCATCCATTTGACCATCTCGTTGTTTTCCGCATGGACCATGGTGATGGCGCCATGCTTGCGCGCAACAGTCAGGATATCCAACATGCCCCCGTCACCGATGTTCATCAGATCATAGGTCATAAAGACCTTGAAGCTGGTGATGCCACGGGCAAAGGCGCGGGGCAGTTCCTCGGCCAGCACCTTTTGCGTCGGGTCGGAGATGATCAGGTGGTAGGAATAGTCAATCACCGACCGCGCGCCGCGCGCATGATAGGTTTTCAGCACGTCATCGACGCTTTCGCCGCGCTGCTGGGCGGCAAAGGGGATAAAGGATGAGTTCCCCCCGAACGCGGCCGAAATCGACCCCGACAGGTAATCATCCGCCGTCATCACCCCGGATGAGCTTTCCTGCGCGATATGGGCGTGGGTTTCGATGCCACCGGGCATGACGACACGGCCCCCCGCATCAATGCGCCGCGTGCCGCCGGGCAGCTTTTCGGCCATGGCGGTGATGCGGCCATCGGTGATGCCGATGTCGCCGGTGGTGACGCCCTCGGTGGTGGCGATCAGCCCGTCATGAATGACAGTATCGAATGACATAGGGGGTTACTCCGGCAGCTTGACGCCCGTCTGGGTGGCGATGCGGCCATAATGTTCGATCCGGCGGTGGGCTGCAAAGTTGAAAACGGTGGATTTGCCAAAGGCGCATTTCGCAAAATCGGCCTCGGCGGTGATCAACTCGTCGCCTTCGGTTTCTGCCTTGGCGATGACGAACCCGTCGGGGTCAACGATGATCGTGCCGCCGATCATGTGGTTGCCGTCTTCCATCCCGCATTTCGCAACGGCCATAGCATAGGTGGAATTCTGATAGGCCCCGGCGCAGATCGACAATTCGTGATGATACAGCCGCTGTTCCAGCCCCTCGGATTTCGACAGGTTGTTCTGCGACGGCGTGTTGTAGCCGATGCACACCAGTTCAACCCCTTGCAGGCCCAACTCGCGCCATGCCTCGGGCCAGCGGCGGTCGTTACAAATCGCCAGACCCATCAGCACGTCCTGGCTGCGGGTGACATTGAACCCAAGGTCTCCGGGCAGGAAATAGCGCTTTTCAAGATGCTGGTGCGTGCGTTCGGGTTCGTATTCCGCATGACCCGGCAGGTGGATCTTGCGGTATTTCAGCGTGATCGCGCCATCGGGGGATACGATGATGGCAGTGTTGTAATGGTCGCCCTCGGGGGTCAGTTCGCAATACCCAAAGGTCATGCCCATGCCATAGGCCTTGGCCGCGTCGAACAGCGGCTGCGTCGCGGGGCCGGGCATTTGCGTTTCAAACCAATGGTCGAATTCGGCGCGGTCCTCGACGTAAAAGCGCGGAAAGAACGTGGTCAGGCACATTTCGGGAAAGGCGATAAAGCCCGCGCCCTTGTCATGCGCCTGCGCCATCAGCGCCAGCATCCGGGCCACCACCGCATCGCGGGATTCTGCCTTTTGAATGCCACCCATCTGTGCGGCCGCAAGGATCATTTTTGTCATCGTATCAATCTCTTCCAGAATTTAGCTGCTGATCGAAAGGCCGCGCTGAAAGCGTGAGATCACGCGCACCAGCGGCCACAAAACAACTAGGTACATCAGGGCCGCCATCACCAGCGGCGAGGAATTATAGGTCACAGCGCGGGCCATGTTGGCGCTGTACAAAAGCTCGGTCAGGGACACGACCGAGGCGATCGAGGTCAGCTTGACGATCTCGACCACGTTGGACAGCAGGTCGGGCAGCACGTTGCGCACCGCTTGGGGCAGGATCACAAAGGCTTGGGTTTGCGCGGGGCTAAGGCCGGAGGCACGGGCGGCTTCGGTCTGGCCGCGCGAGACGGATTTGATGCCGCTGCGAAAGATCTCGGCGAAGTAGGCGGAATTGTTCAGCAAAAACGCGATGCACACGGCGACGAACGGCGGCACGCGGATGCCGATGAACGGCAACCCCGCATAGATCAGGATCAACAGGATCAGCGGCGGGATGGCGCGAAAGAAATCGATGAACAGGAACGCGGGCAAGCGCACGGCGGCATTTTTCGACGAGGCCAGCAGCCCCAGCGTCAGTCCCCCCGAAATGCCCAGAACGATCACCACGGCGCAGAGCTGCAGCGTGACCCACGCCCCCTTGAGCAGCAGCGGCGCGGCCTGTCGCATGATGTCGATGTTGAAAAAGGCGTTGATGATGGTGTCCATGTCGGTCCCTCAGTGGTCGTATTGGAACCGGTTTTCGACGTAGCGTGACAGCAACATCGCCGGAAAGAAGATGATCAGATAGGCGATCGCCGCCATGGTCAGCGGCGTGGCCGACCCCGAAAACGCCTGCGCCGAGCCTGCGACCGACACGATTTCCTTGACGCCAATGACCGAGCCATAGGCGGTCATCTTGGAAATGGTCAGCGATCGGTTCACCAGCTGCGGAATGTTGGTGCGCACCGCTTGGGGAAAGATCACGTTGACCAGCACTTGGTTGAACGACAGGCCCGTGGCGGCACCCGCCTCCCACTGGCCACGCGGCAGAGAGGTGAGCGTCGCCCAGAAGATTTCTTCGACAAACGCCGCCAACACCAGCGTCAGCACCAGATAGAGCACAAACCAATCCGACAGGATCACCCCCAGCGAGGGCAGCCCAAAGAACAGGATCAGCATCAACACCAGCGGCGGCAGCGCGCGCATCAGGTCCGCGAACAACACGATGGGCCACGCCAGCCAGCGTTTCTGATAGGCCCGCAGCCCGGCCAGAAACGCCCCAAGCGCCAGCCCCGAAATCACCACCAGCACTGAAATCCAGATGGTGACCCAGACCGCGCGGATCATCTGCGGCATATAGGTCGCGATGATGTCGGGGTTCAAAAAGACATTGCCGAAATCCATCAGGCGGCCTCGCCCGATACACGCGACAGGAACGCGCGCAGGCGTTCGGATCTGGGATTGCCGAAAATTTCCGACGGGGTGCCCTGTTCGACGATCACGCCGCCATCCATGAACACCACGCGGTCGGCGGCCTCACGGGCGAATTGCATCTCGTGGCTGACGACGATCATGGTCATGCCGCCCTCGCGCAGATCGCGCATCACCTTGAGCACCGATCCCACCAATTCCGGGTCCAGCGCCGAGGTCGGTTCATCGAACAGCATCACCTTGGGGTCCAGCGCAAGGGCGCGTGCGATGGCGACGCGCTGTTGCTGCCCGCCGGACAGCTCGCCGGGCATGGCGCTGGCCTTGTGCTTCAGCCCGACCTTGTCGAGCATCTCCAGCGCGCGCGCGTCAGCCTCGGCCGCGGGGCGCTTGAGCGCCTTGCGCTGTGCCAGTGTCACGTTTTTCAGCACGGACAAATGCGGGTAAAGAAAGAACCCCTGAAACACCATGCCCACCTGCAGCCGCATCCGGTCCAGATCGCGGCGGGTGATGCCCAGCATCGGCTTGCCGTTGACATGGATCGCACCCGAGGTGGGTTCCTCTAGCCGGTTGCAACACCGCAGCATGGTGGATTTGCCAGACCCGGACGGCCCGATCACGAACACCAGCTCGCCATTGGCGACCTTGAGGTCGATGGACCGCAGCACCTGCGTGTCTCCGAAGCGCTTTTCAAGCGCGGTGATTTCAAGCGTGGGAAGAGGCTGGGGTGCCGACATGTGCAAAAAGCCTGAGGGTGTTTAGGGGGTGGCCGGGGATTGCGCCCCGGCCCGTAAGATCACGCGATGCGGATCAACCGAAGTCGCAGGATGCCTCGTGCTCGTCGGGCTGGTAGCCCTCAAAACCCGGAGTGCCGTAACCTGCCGACGGGGTCACGATCAGCTCGCCCTCTTCGGGTGTGATGCCGAACCACTTTTCCGACAGCGCGGCCATGGTGCCGTCGATCTTGAGGCATTCCAGCGCGGAGTCGAACAGGTTGCGCGTGGCGTAATCTTCGCGGCGGAAGGGCAGTGCCCAGGACAGGCCGGTGTTGATCTGGAACGCGAATTCCAGGTTCGGGTTCATCTTGCCGGCCCATGCGGTGGCGGTCATGCCCGCCATGCTGGCATCGGCGCGGCCCGAGGTGACGGCCTCAAGCGCGTCGGACGAGGTGCCAAAGGTCAGGACGGTCATGTCCATTTCCTCGGCGCGTTCGGTCAGCCATGTCTCGTACAGCGAGCCCTTGTTGGCGGTGACGGTCTTGCCACGCAGGTCCTCGACGCTGGCGATGCCCGAACCCGGCTTGGCCGCGAAACCAAAGTTAGTTTCCATGAACCCTTCGGTGAACAGCAGCGTCTTGGACCGCTCTTCGGTCACGGTCGTGGGCGCGGCGATGTAGTCAAACGTTTCCGAATGCAGCGCGGGGAACAGGCCGGTGTACTGACCGGCAATGATTTCGATCTCGACGCCCAGCTTTTCGGCCATGGCCGAGGCGATATCGACGTTGAAACCCTGAATGCCGCCATCAAGCGAGGGGAAGGCGTGGGGCGCGAAGGTGCCGTCGATGCCAGCTTTGTAGGCGTCCTTGATGGGCGCGACTTCGGCGGGGGGCTCGCCCTCGGCATGGGCGGCAGTGGTGGCAACCAGGGCGGCGATAGCACCGAGGGATGCGAGTTTGCAGGACATAGGCTTGAAGGACATTTGGGGAGGTCTCCTGTTGGTTCGCGCATTGTCAGCATGCGCTGTGCCGCCAAAGTCGGGGGGGCACGCAGAATACTCCAGATAAAACAGGATTATCTGTGAATTAGATATATAATCAAAGGTTATACTATAGAAATTCAGATAGGTTGTGCACAGGGTCCGATTGCCAGCTATGCCATTGTAAATAAGCCTTTAAATAACCCCCCCGCCTCGCGGAAAAATCACCCACACAACGCCCCGGTTTCGCGGACGCAGCCCCAAACAGCTGCATAATGTTTAGGCAAATTCGGGAATGACCCCCACCAAACCCGCGCATTCGCCGCCGTTTCGGGCCAATGTGACGCGCTGGCGGGGCGCTGGATTTGATGAATCCCAGCTGCTTGTGGAATAGCCCACCTATCGCAAAACATCGCAATTTTCAGGAACCTGCCCGTGACCCCCGCCAAATCCGACACCCCCCTTCAAATCCTGATCTCTGCCCCCGACGATGCGGTGGCACAGTTTCAGCCCGCAATTGCCAAGGCCCTGACCGCTGCCGGGGTGACCTCCCATATCGCCCCCGATCTGGCCCCCGAAAACGTGGATTACATAGTTTTCGCCCCGAACGGCATGATCGCCGATTTCACCCCGTTCACACGCGCGCGCGCCGCGCTGTCGCTTTGGGCCGGGGTCGATAAGGTGCTGGACAACCCCACGCTGACCCTGCCGTTGGCGCGCATGGTCGATCCCGGTCAGCGCGAAGGGATGATTGAATACGTCACCGCCCATGTGCTGCGCCATCATATCGAGATGGATCGATACATCATGACATCGCAGGGCTGGGACCAGATTGCGCCGCCGCTGGCGCGGGACCGCAAGGTGACCGTTCTGGGGGTGGGCGAGTTGGGCGGGGCCTGCGCAAGCGCCCTTGGTGCGCTGAATTTCAACACCCACGGGTGGAGCCGCCGCCCCCGCACCGTGCCCGGCGTCACGACGCATACCGGCGATGCCGGTCTGGATGATGCGCTGTCGGGGGCTGATATCGTGGTGTGCCTGTTGCCGACAACGCCGCAAACCGAAAATGTGCTCAACGCAACGACGCTGGCGTTGTTGGCGCCCGGCGCGGTGGTGATCAATCCGGGCCGAGGGTCATTGATCGACGATGCCGCGCTGATTGCGGCACTGGACAGCGGCGCGCTGGGGCATGCCACACTGGATACGTTCCGTGTTGAACCCCTGCCCGAGGATCACGCGTTTCGCGACCACCCCAAGGTGACGGTCAGCCCGCATGTGGCATCATTGGTGCGCACCGATACCAGCGCCGCCGTGATCGCGAAAAACATCTGCCGAGGCGAGGCGGGCGAGCCGTTTCAGCATCTTGTCAATCGGCAAGCTGGGTACTGATCAAGCTATCCACGATCAAGCGGCGCGCGGCGGATCGGTCGGGCGTCGTGCGCGTCAGCAGCACCAATCGACGTTGATACGCCGCGCCACCCGGCAAGGCCTGCGCGCCTTTCAGGCCGGCCCAATCGGGCACCAGCGACGCGCCAATCCCGCTGGCCACAAGGTCCGAGATCACCTCAAGCCCGTCCAGCGCGCACAGCACATGCGGCACTATCCCACGATCCGCCAGATAGCGCGCCGCGATCTGCCCGCCCCAGCTTGTGGGGTCATAAGCGATCAGCGGCAGGTCGGCGAATGCGGCCTCAGCGGTCCGCGCGGGGTGGTCGGCGGGCACAAGCAACCGCAACGGTTCGGTACGCAGGGCGTGCTGTTGCAACCCGAATGGCGTCGGAAACGGTGGCGCCACGATCAGCGCCGCGTGCAGGTCTTCGGTCAGCACCGCATCGTACAGCGCCGACGACGAGCCCGGCGTGATCTGCAATTCCAATTGGGGCGCACGGCGGCGCAGATCCATCAACACCCCCGGCACAGCCGCCGTCAACAAGGTTGAAATCGCCCCCAGCCGAAACACCCCCTGCGCCACATCCGCATCTGCACTGCGCTGCAGATCATGCGCCAAGCTGACGATGCGCCGCATCGCGGGCAGCAGATCGCGCGCCGCAGCCGAGGGCGCAGACGCGTTCGCCCGCCGATCCAACAGCACCTGCCCCAGTTGGCGTTCCAACACCTGTATCCGCTGGCTGACCGCCGCCGGGGTCAACGCCTGCGCCTGCGCCGCCGCCACGATGGACCCATGATCGACCACCGCCAGCAGGCTTTCCAGAAATCGCGTATCCAATAGATTTTCTTTCTCTCAGCGGAAAATGATTTTGGCTTTCCTTTTTCTGCCAATTGGCTACCCCAAGGCAACCTTATACCGGAGATCCCGATGAAATCTGTTTTTCACCTCGCCCTGCATGTCACCGACCTTGACGAAACCCGCCAGTTCTATGGTGATGTGCTGGGCTGTGCCGAGGGGCGGTCGACCGACACCTGGGTCGATTTCGACTTTTTCGGCCACCAATTGTCGATGCATCTGGGCAAGCCATTTGAAACCACCCGCACCGGCAAGGTTGGCGATCAGATGGTGATGATGCCGCATATGGGCGCGGTGCTTGGGCTGGACGATTGGAAGGCGCTGGCCGCACGGCTACAGGAAAACGGCACCGCGTTTGACATCCCCCCCGTCATCCGCTTCGAAGGCGAGCCAGGCGAACAGCGCACCATGTTCTTCTTTGATCCCTCGGGCAACCCTATCGAAATCAAGGGCTTTGCCGACACCAGCGGCATCTTTGCAAGCTGATACCGGAGACGTCAGATGGATCTGGGATTGAAAGACCGCCGCGCGCTGGTGCTGGCCTCATCGCGCGGCCTTGGGCGCGGCATTGCCGAGGCGCTTGCCGCCGAGGGCGCGCGCGTCATGCTGACCGGTCGGGATGAGGCCGCGCTGAAAGACACCGCCGCGCAGATCAACGCGCGCGGCGCAGGGCAGGCCGATTGGGTGACGGTCGATCTGGCCGGCCCCGATTTCGCCGCCAAACTGGCGGATCACGCCCGCGCGCAGATGGGCGGCGTCGATATTCTGGTCAACAACACGGGTGGGCCAAAGCCGGGCGCGGCGCGCGACATTGATGTCGCGGTGCTGATGGCGCAGGCGCAGGCGATGGTTGCGTCTGTGATTGATCTGACGGGGCGGCTGATCCCGGACATGTGCGCGCAAGGCTGGGGGCGGGTGCTGACCGTGGCCTCATCCGGTATCGAACAACCCATCCCAAACCTCGCGCTGTCCAACACGCTGCGCGGTGCGCTGGCGGGCTGGAACAAGACACTGGCGAGCGAGGTCGCAGGCGACGGTGTGACCTGCAACATGTTGCTTCCGGGGCGCGTTCAAACCAATCGCGTCGATCAGCTGGATAGCGCGGCTGCCGAAAAGCAGGGCAAGCCGCTGGATGACGTGCGCGCGGCGTCGCGCAGGTCGATCCCGGCCAAACGCTATGGTAAGATCGAGGAATTCGGCGCGGTCGGCGCGTTCCTGTGCAGCGATCCGGCGGGCTATGTCACCGGGTCGATGGTGCGCTGCGACGGCGGGATGATCCGCAGCGTCTGACGACCTAAGGCACGGCGCGGGCGATCAGGACCGAAAGAACCGCACAAGGCTGATGCCTGCGTCGGTCAGATCCCCCACGCGGGCAAGGATATGTTCGGGGGCAAGGCCAGCGGCCTGCCCCTCGGCCACGCCGATGCGGTCAAGCAGTCGCAACAGCCGCCGCCGATGGATGCCCAGAAGCGCCTGCACCGGGCCCGCGACACCGCCCGCAAAGGTGGTGATGACCGACGGCACCATCGCCAGCCCCACCCCCGTCAGCACCACGAACCACGAACCACGAACCACGAACCACGAACCACGAACCACGAACCACGAACCACGAACCACGAACCACGAACCACGAACCACGATGGCAGGCGCTCCGGGGGCGCGCCATACCAAAGACTGCCCAAGCCCGCCGCAAGCGGGAAATCGGCAACCGCCACGCTGCCCCCGATAAAGGACGACACCGCAGTCGCCAGCGACACAGCTTCTGGTGTGGCTGGGCGTTGTTGCAGACCTCTGACTGCGGCTGATTCACAATGGGGATCCGTGCGGTTAGCGGGCTTGCATGGAGCAAGCCTCCTCCCACCCGCGACCGCACTACGAACGGGTCCAGCTACACTGCTGCGCCGCGCAAGCGCGATTCGATGTTGATCTGGATCGACAGAGACATGGCTTGGCTGGCGCCGCACGAAGGCCGCCGTGGCCGCCCTCCCGTCTTCTCGGATGCTGCCATCCAGTTCTGCCTCTCCGTTAAAGCGCTGTGTCAATCGGCGTCCAATATTGGGTCTGACTCAATTTCTGTGGCGACTTCATGCCGAATGTTGGAGGCGTGCGAGGAGGAGTTCGATACCGACGGCAGCCGCGAGATCGACATGCGAGAGATCGCCGCCGCTCCGGCCGTCATGCAAGACGAACCTGTGCATCAGGTCAGGCGCCATTCCCTTGAAGCGCAGCACGATGGGGTAAGCCGCGGTGACCTGCTCTCCGGAAGACGGAACGGGCTTGACAATCTCTGTATTTGCGGGCATTCTGGACCTCGGTGATCTCTTGACCTCTCGAGTCTCCGGGATCCCGGCGAAAATCCCGACACAAAATTTATACGGATTTTCAACGAACTTACTCATTAGGTATATTGCAGCCCCGGGGTGCCCCCGCATCTTCAACATACCCGTTCGCGAGGGGGATACCCCCTTCGATCCCCTCCTCGTCAGTTTGTTCTCGGCCTGCGCCTCGACAAACTCCCTGCGGCCAGCAGCCTGCTGGACCCGGGTTATCCGGGCTAGAATCTCATATCGCTTTTCGGTTTTCGCTCAGGAGACCTAGTGCCGTGAACCCTGATCTCGGCTCGGAAATCCGGAAGACCTGCTCGCTGTCCCTATCCTGACCGACTACTGCTTCGCAGCATCATCGGTCATGGAGAGCCACTGTACGAGTGCCCTCCTAATCATCTCGGGGCGAGTTGGTACATCTACCTCTCGGCGCCGCCGGTCATCGATCGCTTCTATCATTTCTCGAGGCAGCCGAAGGTTCACTGCCTCAGAATCAACGCTCGGTCGTCCTCGCTTTTTTTCCATATCCCGAATCTTTTTTCTTGATTTTCGGTTTTTTGGTGCCATATAATTCGGACATGAGCAAGGGCTCGTACCCCCTCGCTCATGCCCTAACCATACTGATCTCGGCTAGGAGACCCTCATGGCTACCATCATCGCTACCACGCCGCTTGGCGTGACGGAAGCATCGCGCGACCTGTTTTCGCACAGCACTATCTCGCGCCGGTTCACGCAATTGAACATCGCGCTCTCGAAATACATCGAGTTCGAACGGGATCTGGAGGCGGCTGACTGCTTCGACCTCGCGTTCCAGGCTTGGACCGCCGACGCCGAGATGGCGCGGAAAGACGTGTTGCACGCGACGGACGCAATCACCGCGTCACCGCTCGAGCGTCTCGAGGACCGGCCTCTGAAGTGTTCGGCCCAGCTCACGCGGGCACTGATCGTGAGCGACAACGAGGTTGAGTTCGCCGCGCTCCATCGCTTGCTCGACAGCTTCGCTCCGCTCTTCGCCTGCTGCGCTTCCGGCGCCGTGGGGGCGCGCGTTCAACAGATGCTGGAGACCTGCCACTCCCACCTCGACGCCATTGCCGATCTTGGCGAATTCAATGACCCGGTCGCGGCCTCGGCCGAGCCGCGTTCCGTTGCCGAACCGGATATGCTGATCGCGACCTGCGTGATCTGATCTCCCCACCTTTCAGTTGACCAGCCGGCGCGCGATCCGCGCCGGGCGGGTCCCCCGTGTCTACTCACACATTACGTGTGCCGCCCACCGCGCCCTCACGGACAGCGGGCTGGCCACGCTCTGCCCGGAGGCTCTCTCATGACCCAACCTGACCACAACATCCCCCCGGCCGTGCCGCTTGCCGTGACGACGCCGATCCCTGCGCATTGGCGGCAGATGGCACGCGACAAGGGGTTTCGGCTTACGCGCCGTGGTGCGGATCGGTATCAGATCATGCTCGAGTGCGACCGCTGCGGCAGGGAGCATCGCAGCATGCGCAACGTGCTGATGGACCACGTCCCGCTTTGCCCGCATTGCGTCGAAGATCGCTGGCGGAAAGACGCCGCCACCGCGGGCCTCGAATGGCTGCGCCGTGACCCCGACCACCACCGGCACGGGTTCTACCGTGCGGGCTGTGGACACACCATCCGCCGGCAGTTCGGACGTGTCCGGCAGATCGCGCGCGGTGAACACGCACTGCGCTGCGAGACCTGCCAGCGGCAGAGGGAAGAGGCCGAAGCCTGCGCCGCAGGCTGGAAGCTGATCGGCCCCGCGGTCGACCGCGGCCCGAACTATCGCCTCTATCGCCACAGCTGTGGCCATGAACAGGAACTCGCACGGACCAACATGCAATCCGAGCGGTTCTGCTGCGGGCGCTGCGGCGTGGGCTGGGCGACCGCTCCGAGCTTTCTCTATTGCATGCGGTTCGGACTTCCGAACGCGCAGCAGATGGTCATCATCGCCCACGGGCATGCGCATTGGCAGGGGCTCCGAGGACCAGGTGGCGCAAAACCAAATCGCAAACGTCGGGCAAAGGTCGCCCCATCCTGCGTCAAAGGGGCCCGCGCCTGCCGCTATATCGAGAACTCCCTCCAGGTAATGTTTTGCCAAACCGAGCCCGCATGCTGCCGGAGTGTCCAATCTCGCCACCGCGCTGGCCCCGCATGTCTCGCCCCGCAGTTTTCCACATAAACCCGACCAAACGCCCCTCGGCACCCTCTCTCGGCAGGCGACCATGCCCGTGCGCCCGCGATATGATGATGACAACAGCAGCCGGGGCAGCTCCCGGACAGATCATCACCATTTTGCACCTCCCGCAGCACTTACCGGCGGGGGAACGGGAGAACTCGGCCAGTGGCACGGGACCGGACAAGACAAGCAAACCCAGAGGAGACGCCATCCGCGGCGGCGCCCCTGGACCCTACGTCGTCTCGTCCCGTCGTTTGCGAACCGCCAAAGCCGTTCCATCCCGCGCTGCGCCATCTCGTCCGTTTGCTCGCACAGCAGGCCGTGCGCAACGAGATCGCAGCCTCCGATCCAAAGGAGTAAGCCATGACACCAGATGCACCTGTCCGCGCCGCGATCTACGCGCGGTACTCGAGCGACCTGCAATCTGCCGCATCGATCACGGACCAGGTCCGCGTGTGCCGGTCGCTTTGCGCCGATCGCGGCTGGCGAGTGGTGGAGGTCTTCACCGATGAGGCAATGAGCGGCGCCTCGCACCTGCGGCCCGGTTTCCAGACAATGCAGCAGGCCGCGATGAACGGCCAGTTCGACATCATTGTCGCAGAGGCGCTCGACCGGCTGTCGCGCGATCCGGAACATATTGCAGCCCTGCACAAACGCATGAGCTTCCTCGAAGTTTCGATCTTGACCAAGGCAGAGGGCGAGATCAACGAGATGCACATCGGCCTCGGCGGTACGATGTCTGCCCTCTTTCTCAAGCAACTAGCCCAGAAGACACATCGCGGTCTGGAAGGTCGCGTCCGTGATGGGAAGTCGGCGGGCGGCATCAGCTACGGCTATCGCGCGGTGAGAGCACTTCGCACCGACGGCACGGTGACCACTGGGGAACGCGAGATCGTCGAGAACGAGGCCGCCACGGTTCGGCGCATCTTTGAAGGCTATGCCGCCGGTTTGTCTGCGCGCGCGCTCGCCGCTGAACTGAATACGGAGGGCATCTGCAGCCCCGCGAACGGCAAAAATGCCGGGACCTGGGGCCCATCCACTATCTCGGGCAACTGGAAGCGCGGAACCGGTATCCTGAACAACGAGGCCTACATCGGTCTCTTGGTCTGGAACCGGCAGCGGTTCGTCAAGGATCCCGCGACCGGCAAGCGGCAGGCGAGACTGAACCCACCAGAGAAGTGGGTGATCAGGCAGGTCGAGCACCTCCGGATCATCGACGACGATCTTTGGCAACTGGTGAAGGACAGGCAGGGAGCGATCCGCGAGGAAATGAACCCCGCAGGGGTTCAGGACGGTGGACTTCGCCCCGAGCGGGCACGCCGCCCGACCTACCTGCTCTCAGGACTGATCAAATGCGGATGCTGCGGGGGCCACCTACACACTTATCAACAAGACCCGGTATGGGTGCTCTGCGGTACGCAACAAGGGAACCGCCATCTGCACCAACCGAGCCACCATCCCCCGCGACGCCGTCGAAGAGCGGGTCCTGGCCGGTCTTCGGGAACGCCTGCTCCACCCTGCCTTCCTCGACGCCTTCATCGAGGAATACCGCACGGCCTGGAACGCGGCGCAAGCCGACACGCAGGCCGCGCGCGCAAAGGCGGAGCAGGAGCTCGCCCAGGTTGAGAAGAAGATCGCCGGTCTCCTTTCGGCCATCGAGGACGGCATGTATCACCCCTCGATTAAGGAGAAGATGGCGGTGCTCGAGGATCGCAAGCGGAGCCTCGCAACCCAGGTCGCGGAGGCGCCAGAGCCGGCCGTCCTGCGGATGCTCCCGAGCCTCGGCGATCTCTACCGCCAGAAGATCGGCGATCTGGTCACTGCCCTGTCAGACCCCGCAGTTCGGGGCCAGGCCGCCGAGGCGATGCGCAGTCTGATCTCCGAGATCCGGATGGCTCCAGCAGCGGACGCGCCCGATGGGCACCGGATCGAGCTCAGCGGTGATCTGGCGGGTATTCTGGCCTTGGGAGAAGCGGATACGACAAAGCCCCCGCGGATGGCGAGGGCTTTGTCGGAAACGATGGTTGCGGGAGTAGGATTTGAACCTACGACCTTCAGGTTATGAGCCTGACGAGCTACCGGACTGCTCCATCCCGCGCCAATTGGCCCTGCGGAT
>NZ_FOJU01000001.1 GCF_900111875.1 Poseidonocella pacifica | reverse complement strand
GTCCACCCAGATCAACATCGAGCCGCGCCTGCGCAGCGCCGCGTTGTAGCTGGACCAGGTCGTCGTGCGGTAGCGGGCGGGAGGTGGCTTGCTCATAAAGACCCTCTAACCGCATAGATTCACGTTGTGAATCGTCCATAGTCAGAGTTGTGCAACAAGGCCCTTTCTGACTATGAAAGACCCGTTCGGAATGGCGCGGAGGCAAATGATCGGGTTCGCCGAAAGTCTGCGGCGGTTCGTCGGGCTGGATAATGCAGCGCTCGATTTCGGCATGTTGTCCCGCTGCCAGAGAACGCTGAACGTGAGCCATCCCTATAGCGGCGGCGTCGGCCGGCTGACCCTGCTCATATGCTGCTTCGGAACTAAATCCGAGCGTGATGCACAATAGGCTCGCCGAGCGTGGTGGTCCGAAGAGTCGAATTCAACGAGAGATACACATCGGGAGCGGTGAGGGACACAGGAGAGCTGGACGAATGATGTTACCAGAACGCCAAACCGCGAATGCCCATGGACGCAGAGGCCATCGCCCGGAAAGGGGAGCCGATGTTTTGTGATACCTACACCGCGCATTGCAGCGGCGACTGCATCAGGATCTCCATGCCACATCCGACATACGGATTCGTGCCAAGTTGATTTTTATTGCCGGCACCAGTTTGGCTGGGTTGGGGGCGTGTCGAGAGCTTCTTTTAGCGAGACAGCTTTCGTACCGCGGTCATCGATCAGGAGAGAAGCTGGCAGAAACGCGCGACTGCGAGGGCTGATCTGGTTTCGCAAAACTCTCTGTCCGGTGCAGGTAACCGGCCTATTACCCGGCGAATTTGAAAGTCCCCGACCAGCAGATCGAGAAAGAGCCCCGCCGCTTCGGTGGGACGGTCGAATTTCAGTTGTCCGTCCCGCCTTGCAGTCTCCAGCACCTGCTCCAAAAGAGGCAAGACCGTTTCGCGCCCCGCTTGGGAGATTGCGGCCCCCAACTCTCCGGTAGGGTCGGCGGCTGCCGCGCGGTTGAGGGCAATTGCGCGATTGCCGAGCAAAAGCTCCAGCAGCTTGGGCGCCAGTAGGCCAAGCGTGGTGATCGCATCTCCGCCCGCTGAGAGTTCCGTCTCCAGTAGCGACCGAACCTCGGCGGCATTTCGCGTCACCAGCGCTGTGAACAAACCTCGCTTGTCCCCATACCAGTTGTAGAGCGTTTCGTTTGAGGCACGCGCCTTGCGCGCGATCCCTTGCATCGACGTTCCGGCATAGCCCTTCAGTTCGAGAAGTTCATAGGCGGCGCATTCGATCTGTGTCTGGCGCAGAACCTTGTTTTCGTCACGCATGGCTTTGTCCTGTCGGTTGACAGCTTTCGTAACGGAGATTACGGATATAAGCAACCGTAACACAAATTACGCCTTTGAGGTGCATCATGCTGATTTCAGACCGTCCGATCACTGCGGCTCTTGCGACCTTGGTCGTTCTGCAACTCATCATGCTGACGGCGCTGTACGCCGGTGTTCCGCCGCACCCCCCGGCCGCGATCCCGCTATTCGGCATGGCCCCATTCTTGGGCGCCGCAATTTCAACCGCGATCGCGGCCATGGTAACGGGACCAAACACGGGAAGGGCAGGGCGCGGTCTCAGCGGGTTTGCCGCGCTTTTGGCGCTGGTGTCTTTCGGTCCGCAAAAATACTTCGACGCGCAGATCGGGTTGATATGGCCCGCCGTCGTCACCGGCCAGTTGGCCGCAATAGTCATTCTGACGCAAATCGGTCGCGCCGCGCGTCGCCAGATTGCCGCCGCTGCCAATGGGTTTCCTGCCACCGAAAGCGGCGCGGGGAAGGTAGCCTGATGCCCCATGCATTGTCCGCCCTCGCACTGGTATCAAACGTCTTCTGCGGCGCGATCTTTGGCTTTTTCTATGCTTGGGTCTGTTCCACGATGTGGGGGCTGGATGCCGCTGATCCCGTGGTCGCCATACAGGCGATGCAAGCCATGAACGCCTCTGTACGGAACGCCATTTTCTTTCCGGCATTCTTCCTGACACCCGTCGTTTTGATCTCTGCCGCGCTTGTCGGATGGCGACTGGGCCGCCACAGATCCGCCCGTGGCTTCATTGGGGCTGCTGGCGTCTATTTGGCGGGGGCGTTCGCCGTGACAATGACTGTGAACGTGCCAATGAACGAAGCTCTGGCGGCAACACCAGTCCCTGTAGACGGTGAGGAAGCGCTTCGCATCTGGAACGCCTATTCCGGCCCTTGGCAGAACTGGAACATCATCCGCACTTTCGCCTCCGGTCTTGCACTTCTCATGTCGGGATACGCGCTTATCCACCTGAAGGAAGGTTCGAAGTGATGGATGCCACCTTGCTGACATTCGCAGTTGTCGTTTTCGCCGCGGTCATAACGCCGGGGCCGACCGTCCTGTTGGCCCTCTCCAACGGATCGCGTTTCGGGTTTGCGCACGCCTGTTTCGGGATGGCGGGGGCCGTTCTGTCTGATCTCGTTTTGATCTGCGCCGCCGCGTTCGGGTTGGGGGCCTTGTTGATGACCTCATCGATTCTGTTCGGCATCGTTAAATGGATCGGGGTCCTGTACCTTGCCTGGCTCGGTCTGAGAATGTTGCGCAACTCGTCGGGTCCTTGCGGCGCGTTGGCACCGTCGCCAACCGCCGCCAATGGCGTGGTCAAATCGCGCCGGGCGGTGTTCGGCAAGAGCTTTTTCGTCGCCGTAACCAACCCAAAAGGCTATCTGTTTTGCGCAGCACTCTTGCCGCAATTCGTCGATACCAGCGCTCCGATTGCAGGACAGTATCTGGCGCTTGCTGCTGTGTTCATCGGCATTGATCTGTTGGTGATGGCCGTCTACGCCGCATTGGGGGCAAGGGCGATCCGGGCTTTGCGTCATGGCGGCGCGCTGTGGGTTGATCGGATATGTGGCACGGTTCTTCTGGGGTTAGCCGGAATCCTGGCGGTGCATCGCCGGGCATAGACGTCTCTGCGTTTAGATGGGTGCGCGATGACATTCTCCACCCGTCACGCGCCGAGGCCATAGATACCGCGGCCCATGGAGTGATGACGTTCGTACTGCCTGAAGTCGCCATCTCGCCGCGAACTCGGGTTGCACCGTATCACAAGGACTTCGGCGGAGCGGTAGGTTGGTGCCCGGTTTCAAAACGCGGACAGCGCCGGCGTTCCATCCTCGCGTCTCATCGTCTTAGGCATTTCGCGGAACGGAAGTTGTGAGTTGACTTATCAATTCAACTCGATATCGTGCACCTAGTTGATTCATCAACTCGTCATCCTTGGGAGGGGATGACTGCATTCTGGGAGGATTTCATGAACCGTTTCATCTCCGCGGCGCTTCTTGCCGCGATCAGTACAGCTGTATCCGGCGCGGCGTTCGGCGACACAATCAAAGTTGGCGTCATAGCGCCTTTTTCCGGTCCGTTTGCGATCTATGGCAAGCAATATCAGGAAGCCATCGAAACCTATGTGGCGCAGAATGGCTCCTCTGCGGGCGAGCACGAGATTGAATTCATCTACAAGGACGTGGGCGGCCCGAACCCCGACCAGTCGCGCAGCCTGGCGCAAGAGCTTCTGATCCGGGATCAAGTCGACTACCTGGCCGGGTTCACTTTCACACCCAACGCACTGGCCGTGGCCCCGCTGATCGAACAGAGCCAGACACCCACAGTGATCTTCAACGCCGCCACTTCGTCGATCAACAAAGAGAGCGATTTCTACCTGCGCACCAGCTACACGCTTTGGCAGGTATCCGCGCCACTGGCGGAGTGGGCCTATGATCAGGGGATGCAAACGGCGGCAACGACCGTGACCGACTATGGCCCCGGTATCGACGCAGAAAACGCGTTCAAGGCAGCCTTTGAGGCGAAGGGTGGCAAAGTTGTTGACGCGATCCGAATGCCGCTTTCCACCACGGATTTCACACCCTTCATCCAGCGCGTGCGCGATGCGGCACCGGATGCTGTCTTCACCTTCCTGCCCGGTGGCCCGCCGACCTTTACCTATACCAAGACCTACAATGAGAACGGGCTTGCGGATGCCGGGATCAAGTTCCTCGGCACGGCTGAAACAGAGGAAGTCAATTTGCAGGGGCTGGGTGATGACGCCATCGGTTTGACCACGGCTTATCACTATTCCGGTGACCACGACTCTGAGGCCAACGCGGCCTTCAAATCAAAGCTCAATGAGCTTTTCCCCGACGCCGTGGCCAACTGGGCCTCGGTTGGCGCATATGATGGCACGCACCTGATCTATCAAATGGTCGAAGCAGCAGGCAGCGATGGCCCGGCCGCGGTGCAATCGGCGCTTGGCCTCGAATGGGAAAGCCCGCGTGGCCCTGTCTCGATGGACCCAGAGGCGCGCACCTTGGTTCAGAATGTCTATATCCGGGAAGTGGAGCGCGACGCGCAGACCGGAGAGCTTGTGAACCGTGAGCAGGGGATCATTGCCACCGTCGGTGATTTGGGCTGGACCCAATGATTCCGCGACGGGCCGGGATGACACCGGCCCGTCATGATCCTTGCGATTGCTCCTTACCGGACTGACCTCATGACCTTATTTCTGAATATAGCCGTGGACGGGATCGCCTACGGGATGATCCTCTTCATGATCTCGGTGGGCCTGTCGGTCACGATGGGGCTGATGCGGGTCGTGAACCTGGCACACGGGGGCTTTGCCCTGTTGGGCGGCACCTTTGCCCATTGGTTCGGGCAGGAACTTGGCTTGCCCTTCTGGCCCGCTGCGCTTCTGGCCATTGTCGCCACGATCGCTGTTTCGCTGCCGCTTGAGCGACTGATCTACCGTCGCATCTATGGTTTCGGCGATTTGCAACAGGTATTGGCCACCATCGGCCTGACCTTCTTGATGATCGCCTCGGTCAATCTCTGGCAAGGCTCGTCTCTGCTCAGCATTCCGCTGCCCGATAGCCTGAAGCAAAGCGTCGATCTCGGGTTCCGAACCCTGCCGGTGCATCGCCTCGTGGTCATTGCGGCTGGTCTGGTCTCGATCCTCGGACTGTGGCTGCTGCTGGACCGGACACTCTTTGGAATTCGCCTGCGCGCCGCCGTGGACAACCGCGGCACCGCCTCGGCCCTTGGCATCGACACCGACTGGATCTTCATGGCGGCCTTTGGCCTTGGTGCCGGCCTGGCCGCGCTCGGCGGCATCCTTGGGGCCGAGATCCTGCCGATCGATGCCTATTACCCGGTTCGATACATGGTGCTGTTCCTAATCGTCGTCGCAGTCGGCGGCATGGGGTCCATCTCGGGATCATTCGTGGCCGCTCTGGGGCTGGGTACGCTGGAGACCGCCACCCGCTACCTCGTGCCCGATTACGCCACGATCGTATTTTTCACTTTCGTCATCATCCTGCTGGCCCTGCGCCCGCAAGGCCTGCTCGGGAAGGCACACGCATGAAATCCTGGGGTCCCCCGCTTCTCCTTCTGATCCTCGCCGTGGTGCTTTACTTTGCGCTGCCGTTCAACCTCGCCTTTTTGACCCGCATCTTGATCATGGTCGTGTTGGTCTTGTCGCTCGATCTGGTGCTTGGCTATGCGGGCATTGCCACGCTGGGCCAGGCGGCACTTTACGGGGCAGGGGCCTATGCCGCCGGATTGTTCGCAATTCACGTCTGGGCAGATCCTGTCGCCGGTTTGTTTGTCGGTGCCGGAGCGGGGGCAATGCTCGCTTTCGTCTCCGGCCTTGTCCTTATGCGCACTCAGGGGCTGACGCTTATCATGCTGTCCATCGCGGTCGCGTCGATCTGCCTCGAGATCGCCAACAAGGCGCGCGACGTGACCGGCGGTGCGGATGGGTTGCGCGGCATCAGGATGGAACCTGTTCTGGGTCTTTTCGCCTTTGATTTCATCGGCAAGACCGGCTTCTGGTACGCGCTGGCCGTCGTCGCCGTCGTGTTTGTCGTTTTGGCCCTGCTGAGCCGCGCGCCGCTGGGCCTGTCATTGCGCGGCATCCACGAAAGCCCAGAGCGCATGGCCGCCATCGGTGTCTCGGTCTACTGGCGCCGGATCACCGCCTATACGATCGGCGGCGGCATCGCCGGTATCGCAGGCGCGCTCTCGGCCCAGATCACGCAGTTGGTCAGCCTCGAAAGCTTCTCTTTCACGCTCTCGGCAGAGGCGCTGATCATGTTGATCCTCGGCGGCACTGGGCGGCTTTATGGCGCGGTTCTTGGGACGCTCATCTTCATGTTCGTGCATCACTGGGCGGCGGCCAACGATCCGTTCAACTGGCTCTTCGTCATCGGCGCGCTGGTGCTTGCCGTGGTCTTCTTCTTGCCCAAGGGGGTCATTTCGGCGCCCCCGGCCATCACCCGTCTGCTGAAAGGAGGTCGTCATGCAGGGTCTTGAGGTCAGGGGGCTGTCCAAACGTTTCGGCGGGCTGACCGTCTCTGAGGACATCGATTTCGACCTGATGCCGGGTGACCGCAAGGCACTGATCGGTCCAAACGGCGCGGGCAAAAGCACGTTTTCGAACCTTGTCACCGGCATTCTGACGCCGACATCCGGCACTATCCGGTTCGACGGTAGTGACATCGGCAGACTGAACGAAGCGCAACGTGTGCGGTTGGGCATCGCCAAGACGTTTCAGATCACCACGCTGTTCCGCGACCTTACCGTGCGGGAAAACCTTCGTCTGCCGATCCTGGAGCGCGAACGCCGCGGCTTTGGCTTTATAGGCCGCGCGAATGGTCACACAGCGATCGAGGCCGAAGTTGACGACCTGCTTGGCCAATTCGCGCTCGGCGGATTGGCGGACCGCAAGGTTGCTGATCTGGCCTATGGCCAGCAGCGGCTTGTGGAACTGGCGCTGACCCTTGCGCTGAAACCACGTGTTCTGATCCTCGATGAACCTGCGGCCGGGGTGCCGTCGTCGGAAACCCACCTCATCGTCGATGCCATTGAGCGGCTGCCCGAGGATCTGGCCGTGCTGATCATCGAGCATGACATGGATCTGGTGTTCCGTGTGGCGCGCCAGATCGTTGTGCTGGTGCAGGGTCGTATCCTGACCGAAGGCACGCCGGAGGACATCGCCGCAGATGCGCAGGTGCGCGAGCTTTACCTAGGAGGCGGCCATGACTGACGGCCTGACTTTGACGAATGTAACCTCGGGCTACGGGCCGACCCATGTTCTGGACCGGGTGAACCTGAATCTACGCCCCGGCGAACGGCTGGCGGTGATCGGACGAAACGGCGCGGGCAAGACCACGCTTCTGGCCACGATCATGGGGCTGGCGAAGTTGCACGAAGGGACTGTTACCCTCAATGGTGCCCCCATTCACGGTCTCTCGCCGCACAAGCGATCCAGCCTCGGGCTCGGTCTTGTCCCGCAAACCCGTGACATCTTCAAATCACTGACCGTCGAGGAAAACCTGCTGTCGGCCAAGCGCGGTAGTGCCACGCTCGACGAGGCCTATGCGCTGTTTCCGCGTCTCAAGGAGCGCCGCAAGAACGGCGGCGGGCAGCTTTCGGGTGGGGAGCAACAGATGCTTGCCATTGCACGCACCCTCATGACCGAACCTGACGTCATCTTGCTCGACGAACCTCTCGAAGGGCTGGCGCCGGTGATCTGCGAACAGCTCATGCAGGTGTTCGAGGACCTCTGCAACGACGGTCGCCGATCGGTTGTTCTGGTCGAACAGCACGCGACCGCAGCCCTGAAATTTGCTGATCGCGCGGTGCTGATGGCCAATGGCGCCATTGTCCATGAAGGGCCAGCCACCGAGTTGCTGGCGCGCCCGGATTTGCTCAACCGCCATATCGGCGTGGCGCTCAGCGCCTGAAAGGACACCTTATGACCCTGATCGAAGGCCACCGCCCGCTGACACCCGACCCATCTATTCCGGTGCTCGACATCGATCCCTATTCCGATGAAATCCTGCTCGATCCCGCGCCGTATCACGCGGCGCTGCGCGACGCCGGGCCGTTGGTCTATATCCCGCGATACAGTGTTCTGGCCGTGGGACGTTATGACGAGACGCGCAAGACGTTTTCGGATCACGAAAACTTTGTTTCGTCGCGCGGCATTGGCCTGAATGATTTCAAGTTGGAAAAACCGTGGCGTCCGCCATCGATCATCCTCGAAGTGGACCCGCCGGATCATACCAAGACCCGCAAGGTGATGTCGAAGGCGCTGTCGCCAAAGATCGTGCGAACGCTGATGAACGATTTCACAGCCGCAGCGGAGGTTCTGGTCGACCGGTTGCTGGAAAAGTCCGAGATCGAGGGGGTTGTCGATCTTGCCGAGGCCTTTCCGACCACTGTGTTTCCCGCGGCCGTTGGGATGAAGGACGTGAATGCGCGACACCTCGTCGACTACGGGGCCATCGTTTTCAATGCTGTCGGGCCTGATAACGACTTGCGCCGCCGCGCCATGGAACGGGCACCCGAAGTGGGCGGATGGATCACCGCCGCCTGCGCCCGCGATCGCCTGACTGACGATGGCCTTGGCGCGCTTGTCTATAGCGCTGCTGATGCGGGTGAGATTTCACATGAAGAAGCCGCCATGCTGGTGCGATCCTTCCTGTCCGCAGGGGTGGATACAACCGTGACCGGCATTGGCAATGCCCTGTGGTGCCTGTCGCAAAACCCCGATCAATGGGAGGTGTTGAAGGCGAATACCTTGCTCATCCGCCCGTGTTTCGAGGAGGTCCTGCGGTATACATCGCCGGTCCACACCTTCCTGCGCACGGCGAACCTCGACGCCGAGATCGCGGGCTATCCGGTTCCCGAGGGAGCGAAGATCATGTGCGCGTTGGGAGCGGCCAATATGGACCCAGCGAAATGGCATGATCCCGAGGCCTTCCGCGTTGACCGCAAGCCGGTGGGCCATATGGCCTTTGGGGCGGGCATTCATGGCTGTGTCGGTCAAAACATCGCCCGTGGAGAACTTGAGGCGGTGCTGTCGGTCATGGCGCGCAAGGTCGCTCGGATCGAACCGGCGGGCGAAGCCGTCTGGCGGCCCAACAACGCCATCCACGCGCTCGACCGGTTGCCCCTGAAACTGATCCCGAACTGAGGAGATCCAACATGATCAACGTGACCTACATCCAGCCGGACGGCAGTGAGACGACTGTTACCGCCCAGCCCGGCGATAGCGTCATGCAGACCGCGCTCAACAACAACATCGACGGCATCATCGCCGAATGCGGCGGGTCGATGGCTTGCGCCACCTGTCATGTTTATGTTGAGGGCGAATGGGCGGACCAGACCGGCGCACGCATGGACGGCGAAGAAGACATGCTTGATTGCGCCATGTCCGAGATGAAGGACACGTCGCGCCTCTCGTGCCAAATCAAGCTGACCGAAGCGCTCGACGGGTTACGTGTTCATATCCCAGAGGAACAGGCTTGATGCCGCAGCGGATTGTCATTGTCGGGGCTGGTCAGGGTGGCCTTCAGGCCGCTGTAAGCCTGCGCCAAGAAGGGCACACGGGCGCGATCACGCTGATCGGAAGCGAACCGCATTTGCCCTATCAGCGCCCGCCGCTTTCCAAAGCCTATCTCAAAACCGGTGACGCCAATAGCCTGCGCCTGCGGCCCCGGAACTTTTTCGAAGATCAGAACATCGAGTTGCTGCTCTCGGTCACCGTGACCCGGATCGATCCAGCTGCGCAGACTGTCGAGCATTCTGTGGGGTCCGTACCCTACGATCACCTGATCCTCGCCACTGGAACCAGTAACCTGCGCCCCGATATTCCGGGACTCGACCGCGCATTGGACCTGCGGACGCTCGACGATGCCGAAGCCTTGCGCGAGGCGGTGTCCAAGGCACAAAGCGTTGCAGTGATCGGCGGGGGCTTCATCGGGCTGGAGTTTGCCGCAGTGGCACGGGCGTTTGGTCTTGAGGTGACTGTGGCCGAGGCTGCTTCGCGTCTGATGGCGCGGGTCGTCTCTCCTGAGATGTCCGACCGATTTCTCAAATTGCATCGGGGAATGGGCACAACCGTGCTGCTTGGCGCGCCCGTCTCCTGTGTGACCGAAACCGGGATCGTGGCGGGCGACGTCCCCGTAACGGCGGATCTTGTTGTGCTCGCCGCAGGCGTTCGGCCGAACAGCGAGGTGGCAGAACGGGCCGGACTTGCAACCGAGAATGGCGTTCTGACCGATGCGCGATTGCTGACCTCGGACCCGGCCATATCGGCACTTGGTGATTGCGCTGCATTTCCGGACCCTACCACCGGTCGCCTCGTTCGGCTGGAGAGCGTGCAGGCCGCGACCGATCATGCCCGCCTGATTGCACGCAGACTGGTCAAGGGCGACGAGGCCAGCTATGCAGCCGTGCCGTGGTTTTGGTCGGATCAGGCAGACAGCAAGTTGCAAATCGCGGGATTTGCCACGCCAGAGGATGAGGCGATCGTCCATCCGGACGGGGCCGTTTTCCGGTTTGACGGAGATAATCTGTCGGCTGTTGAAACGGTAAATGCTCCCCGCATTCATATGCAGGCGCGCAAGCTCTTTGCCAAACACCAACGCCCAACCCGTGACTTTCTTGCTGCGCATGAATATGAAATCGCTTCCATGCTGAGGTGATGGCCGTGACACGACCCGACGAGATCAAAGACCCTGCTGAACGTATCGCCAACCCGACGCTTGATCGGGATGGCACACTTATCCTCGATATTGATCACTACGCGCCATTCCTACTGAACGCGGTCAGCAGTGCCTGGGGGCGCAAAACTTCGGCGATCTATCGCCGCGACTTTGGTCTCGGGCTCGTGGATTGGCGGGTCATGGCGATGCTCAATATCGAACCGGGTATCACGGCCAGCCGGATTTGCGATGTCATCCGCCTCGACAAGGCCGCTGTCAGCCGCTCGCTCAAGCAAATGCTGGAGAAGGGCCTGCTGCACTTTGAGCAGCCCTCTAACGACCCGAGAAAACGTCTTTGGCGGCTTTCTGAAGCGGGCCAGACATCCCATGAAGCGGTACTTGGGGTGGCATTGGCGTGTGAGAGGGATCTTGTCGACGGGATCTCCCCATCGGAGTTGGACACCTTCTTGAGGGTCATGAGGCAAATGCTGTCGAACATTGATCCCAAGTAGCACCGGGAAACTCTCAAATTTCTGTAGCGCTTTCTGACTTTGTGGACGGGAAGCGCGCCGTGCCCACACGCCAACATCGTGAGAGAAGCAGTGCCTCCACATCGGGATTTGTACCCTCGGCCACGATGAGATTGCTCTGACTGCCGAGTAGAATGCGCATCAAATCATCGCCTGAGTTCGACAGAAGGCCTCCAGTGGAATGACTGGCGAAGTTCTCGCCTTGGCAGGGGGCTAAATCGCCGAACAAACAACGGCGCGTCTACGGGAGCATGAGAGGCGGTACGAACCTAGATGGGCGTGGAGGTTTGAGATGAGCCATCTCACCTCTGCCCACTGCCGCATTCCCATCTGAAAATCGCGTCAAAGAGCATCGTTGCCTCTCAGGTCAGTTGGAAACGCAGCGCGCCTTTGAACAGACAGCGCGGCAGGTATCACCGGATACCGCTCCGCACCCGAGGTCCGTCGCCGGTGGACTCCCGTTGCGTCGGAAGCGAATGCCGCAGTTTTTCGTCGTGTACCAACGCCGCAATTGCACCTTTGGCGCGAAACTGCGACCCTCAATGCACTCAGAAGAAACTTGGGAGGGACTCCATGAGACGTATTATTTCAGGGGCAGTATGCTGTGCCATGACAGCGGCACCCGCGCTGCACGCACAAGAGGCGGCGATCTTCTCGGGGAGCGACCGCGTCCATCCGGTCTATGCCGAGAACGGCATGGTATCAGCGCAAGAAGCGGTCGCGGCCCAGATCGGCCTCGATATCCTCAAGGCGGGCGGCAATGCCGTTGATGCGGGCGTCGCCGTGGCCTTTGCCTTGGCCGTGACCTTGCCACGCGCCGGGAATCTCGGGGGCGGCGGGTTCATGGTGGTCCATGATGCACAAAGCGGTGAAACCAAGGCCATAGACTACCGTGAAATGGCACCAACCTCTGCTGAACGCGACATGTTTCTTGACGCAGAGGGCAACGCGGACAGCGAACTTTCGCGTTTCACAGGTCTGGCCGTTGGTGTGCCCGGAACGGTCGCCGGAATGCAGATGGCGCTCGAAAACTATGGCAGCATGACCCTCGCCGAAGTGATCGAACCAGCAATTGCCCTTGCCCGCGACGGGATCGCGGTGACCCCCGGCCTTGCGGACAGTCTCAAGGGGCTAGAGTCCCGCTTGAAGAAATGGCCGGCCTCCGAGAGCATCTTTTTTAAGGAAGACGGCAGTTTCCTTGAGCCCGGCGAAACGCTGGTGCAGGCAGACCTTGCCGATACACTCCAGAAGATCGCTGACGAGGGCACTGACGGCTTTTACAAGGGCGAGACCGCGACCAAAATCGCCGACGCAGTACAGGCCGCAGGTGGCCGGATCACCGTTGAGGACATGGCCAACTATACGCCAGTTCTGCGCGACCCGGTTCGAGGCACCTATCGCGGATATGAGATCGTTTCGATGCCGCCTCCCAGCTCGGGCGGGGCGCATATCATCCAGATTCTCAATGTCCTTGAGGACTATCCAATCTCTTTCCTCGGTCACAATTCCGCCGACACCATTCACCTCATGGCCGAGGCGATGAAACGCGCCTATGCCGACCGCTCGGAATATCTCGGCGACAGCGATTTTGTGGATGTGCCTCTGATGCAGATCACGTCCAAAGACTACGCGGACGATATTCGTACTGGGATCAGCCTGAACGCGGCGACCCCATCAGTTGACATCAAGCCGGGCGATCTTGCGCCATACGAGTCTGACCAAACCACGCATTTCTCGATCGTCGACAAGGATGGCAACGCGGTCTCCAACACCTATACGATCAACTTTTCCTATGGGTCTGGAATGGTCGCGGATGGCACCGGTGTTCTCATGAACAATGAGATGGACGACTTCGCCGCCAAGCCCGGCGTGCCCAATGCCTATGGCCTTATCGGGGGGGATGCCAACGCTGTCGAGGGCGGCAAACGGCCTCTTTCGTCGATGTCGCCGACGATCGTGATGAAGGACGGGGAGGTGTTTCTGGTCACCGGATCGCCCGGAGGGTCGCGCATTATCACCACCACTTTGCAGGTCATCATGAACGTCATCGACCACGGGATGAACGTTGCCGAAGCTTCATTCGCGCCGCGTATCCACCACCAGTGGTTGCCGGACGAAATCCGGATCGAGGATGGCATCAGCCCCGATACGATCGGATTGCTAGAACAGCGGGGTCACAACGTCAGCGAGCAATCCGTGATGGGTTCAACCCAGTCAATTCTGGTGGACAAGGAAAGCGGCTACATCTTTGGCGCCTCGGATCCGCGCCGTGTAGACGCGGCGACGCTTGGGCACTGATCTTAGATGAAAAGCAGCCCCGGCGACGTCGCCGGGGCAATCTTGCCTCTCCCCAGATGTGGGCGACCAACCTGCCACATGCTCGAGTTTTGCCTGCGCCATAGGTGGGAAGCTCTGCTTGAAGGACGCGCAAGTATGCACAAACCGAAGCAGGTTTGGGGAATGGCGATCCAGCTTCCAGACAGAAACACGTGACGGGCCTCTCTGCTGCTTCACAGCCAGAACGCATGGGTCGCCGCGCGCTTTATAGCGAGACCAAAGACCTCTGCACGCGAGCTGCTCCATGAAACTTGAGCAGTAGCACTGTTCAGCGGCCTGATCTGCAGTTTGACCAGAACACGTTGTTCCCACCCTTTCTCCAAAAGCATGTTCACGAAGCGTTATCCATGACCGGTGCATGGTTCACCTCTCCAACAAGGTCTTCAGAAGGAAGATATGGCGTTTTGACACATCCACTCCATGCAGCTTCGGCCGACGCGGCCGGTGAAACGACAAAGCAGCAGGCGGACGAGCTTGTCCTCGAAGCCCAGCTCCAACCCCTCGCGGATGGCGGCGTTGAGACATCGCGACTGCTCTCGGAAGCTCTCCGGTTAGACCCATCCAATCACGACGCGCAAATATTGCTTGAGCGCCTCCACCAGATGACCGTGCCGCGGTGGCACTTTCCAATGCTCGCGGACACAGGCCGTAACCAAGCCTATGCAAAGGCCATCGCGGAAAAGGTGAAGCCCGGTGACGTGGTGCTCGATATCGGCTGCGGCGCTGGCTTGACGGCGATGCTGGCCGCGCGCGCCGGCGCCAAGCATGTCTATACCTGCGAGCAACAGCCCCTGATCGCCGCCGCAGCGAAAGAGGTCATCGCAAGAAATGGCCTGAGCGACAGGATCACCGTGATCCCCAAATGGTCGCACGATATCAAGATCGGCGTTGATATGCCGGAGCAGGCAGATGTTGTTCTATCGGAGATTGTGGATACCGTGCTTCTCGGCGAAGGCGCGCTTGCCACGCTCACGCTGGCGATGAAGAGCCTCGCGAAACCGGGCGCCCGTTGTATTCCCGAGAGTGGAATGCTTTTCGCACAGCCAATCGAGAGCGATTCACTCTACGAAGTTTGGCGCCCACAGGCTGCCGAAGGCTTCGATCTGTCGGGGTTTCATCATTTCGCGACTGTTGCGCAGATGACGCCCGGTGAATTCGACGTTTGCAATCCGCGCCCCCTCGGAATTCGTGCGAAACTGTTCGATTTCGATTTCACCAATCCAAGCATGAAGGATGCCAGTATCTCCGGGAACCTCGTCTGCTCCGAAGCCGGGATGGTTCACGCTGTTTTGGTAACGTTCGAGATGCGTCTCACTGCAAGGATCACCGTTGGTAATGGCATCACCGCGAAAGGCCACTGGGGTCGAACCGCATTCCTGCTCAAGCACCCTGAAGCTGTGGCCGCCAGAGATATGATTTCGATCACGGCGCAGCATGACACCGCAGCGCTGAGCCTGACCGTCGATGGCATTGTCGCGCCGGAGGCCACATCGCAATCGGACGGGGCATCGACGACCGCGACCGGTAAGCATGAGATGGCTGCGTCACCTGCGAGAGTCCTGAAACTGGCGACATCGTAGGGGGGCGCAACCCCTTGTCCCGAAAGGTCTTGCAGGGGCGTTGCTCAACAAGTCCATAGGCCCGGCCATCTGTTGGTGGAGGCTGTTCGGTTCTTGCAAGGCCGACACGGCGGTAGCCTGTCGAAACCTTCGCGCGGGGGTGACGTAGCCCGCGAAGATACTTTCGGAGGGGCAATTTCCACCTAGGTAGGAGTCATCGGGCGGGGCACGGGTAAACATCGCGGTGAATCCCCCGGAGGAGATAGTATCGTACCTCCGGCCGGGGCACGCCACGCGCCGCGATATCTCCATCGTATAGGCCACGACATTGAACGGTTGATCTGTATGCCCAGACAGCGCTAGTGATCCCTTCCAAATGGGGGACTTTGCCAGTGACTGAAGAACAAGGTGATCCGCGCCACCTCGAGACGCTCGACCGGGATTTGGCGCGCTTTTCCAACCTCGAGATGGCGACGAGCTATGTGTCGCGGCCGATGGTCGGGTTGGGCATTTCCTTTGTCTTTGTCCTCTTGGCCGGCATCGCGGCAATGTTGTTCTTCGGACAGGAGACCAATCCGGCGATTGTCGTGGTTGCTGCGTGTCTCGGGGCCTACATGGCGCTGAATATCGGCGCCAATGATGTGGCCAACAACATGGGCCCTGCGGTGGGCGCGAATGCGCTGTCGATGGGCGGGGCGATAGCAATCGCCGTGGTGTTCGAGAGTGCAGGGGCCTTGATCGCGGGCGGGGATGTCGTCTCCACCATTGCCAAGGGCATCATCGCGCCGGAAAGCATGGGCACCGCCACCGTCTTTATATGGGCCATGATGTCGGCGCTGTTGTCCGCAGCGCTCTGGGTCAATCTCGCGACTTGGATCGGGGCACCAGTCTCTACCACCCATTCGGTCGTTGGCGGCGTCATGGGCGCGGGGATCGCGGCGGCAGGATTTGGCGCGGTCAGTTGGGCCACCATGGGGGCCATCGCCGCAAGTTGGGTCATCTCGCCGCTGCTCGGGGGCGTTGTCGCCGCCCTGTTCCTCTGGTTGATCAAATCGCGGATCATCTATCGTGAAAACAAGATCGCCGCAGCACGCAGATGGGTGCCCGTCCTCGTTGGTATCATGGCAGGGACATTTTCGACCTACCTCGCGCTCAAGGGGCTGAAGAAGATCATCAAGATCGATCTTTCGTCTGCGCTCATGATCGGGGTCGCGGTCGGCCTGCTCGTCTGGGTGGTCATGATCCCGATGATCCGAAAGCAGTCCGAGGGCTTGGAGAACCGCAACAAGTCTCTCAAGATATTGTTCGGCGTCCCTCTGGTCGTCTCCGCTGCGCTGCTCAGCTTTGCCCACGGTGCGAATGATGTGGCGAACGCAGTCGGGCCGCTTGCCGCGATTGTACAGGCATCGCAGTCAGGTGATTTCACACATTCCGTTGCGATCCCCTTCTGGGTCATGGTGATCGGCGCGTTTGGTATTTCCTTCGGGTTGTTCCTGTTCGGCCCCAAGCTGATCCGGATGGTCGGCGGGCAAATCACCAAGCTCAACCCAATGCGGGCCTATTGCGTCGCGCTTTCCGCAGCGATCACCGTGATTGTGGCCAGTTGGCTTGGTCTGCCGGTCAGTTCGACCCATATCGCGGTCGGCGGTGTTTTCGGCGTGGGGTTTTTCCGGGAATGGGATGCGGAGCGCCGTATCCGCAAGGCGCGATTGCAAATGCCGAACCGCCCGACCTATGCGCCGGAGGAACGCCTGAGACGAAAGCTGGTCCGTCGCTCTCACTTCCTGACGATCATCGCCGCGTGGCTCATCACCGTTCCGGCAGCAGCGATCTTGTCAGCGGTGATCTTTTTCCTGATCAACGCCGCGATCAACTGAACCTCGCCGCGTAGGATTGAGCGGATTGCGGGTGCCAGTTCCGTTTCGCGAACTGGCACCCGCCGATTTTATCACTCCCGCGCTGAGCGCATCAGGCGGCGCGCTTGGCCCTCGTACAATCCGGCGTCTTCACCGCATGGTGGCAAGCGTCGTCATTGTCCGAATGGTCATTCGCCGAGCGCGGCGCCGCATCCCCGGCGCTGAAGTACTCCGAAAATGGGCGGCCCTTGCCAGCGGCAAAGTCCATCCCGATGGCCACCCAGTCGATGGAGGCCGCCTGAGTCCAATCCCAATCGACCTGTGCGGCGCCCACAGTTTGGCCCGGGGTATTGCCGTAGGACACCAATTTCGACTGTTCCTTGAAGTTTTCGAACGTCTGATCCCACCGACCGTCGCGCCAGATCAAAGACATTGCCCCGCGTACCGGATCGTATTCGGCGGTAAATAGCGTGCCGAACCCCTCGCCATAGCGGTCTTGGATCAAAGGCGCCTTGAGGAAGGCCTCCGATAGATCGCTTGGGAACACGTCCAGCGCTTTGAGGTGATCGCGGCGCTCATGGCTGCGGGTAAAGGCGGGACGATCCGCCTTTGATTTGCCGGATTGGTGGTTGGTCGCAATTGCGCGTTTGCGTTGGCGCATGCCGCCGCCGGGTGTCATCTCCACGCTGGCGGTGCGGCCCGCGCGGTCTGCGACAACCAGATTATAGGCCATGTGCGACGGCACGCGGGACAATGCTTCGAGCGCTTGGGGCACGGTATCGCAGGTCTCCAGCACATAGCGCAGGATCGTCGCGATGCCGAAGCCGGGCCCAGTCTCCGTTCGCCCGCCATAGGCCAGAGCGATGGCGAGGCCCGCCTCGTTCACCCCGTCCGAGAGACCCCAGAGAAACTCCACCATTCCCATGACAGGCCGCCCCGTCCACTCTGTGCGGAGCAGCAAACCTTCGTTGAGATCAGGCGAAAGGTCATAGTTGCGAACAAGACGAACTTCGCCGTCTTTTGACTTTGCGGCGAGCGAACATCCCCCAAGATAAGTGGGCGGGCACCACGTAGACAGGAACCGGCGCGCACGGTCGGAGCCCCCGGCAAGATCAACCAAGGCGTCATAGACGGGCAGAAGCTCGGGCATATAGCGATGGAGCGCCGCGCGGCATGTCGCGGCATCGGGGCCGGCATCGCCGCCGCGGGCGACGAACCAAGCTTCGTAGGCGGGCCAGGATCTCTGCCAGCGCGCCGCCCACTTGGGGCCGGGACGGGCTTCGGCGATCGCATCGAACTCTAGGGAAAACGTGGACATGGATAACCTTTCGGGGGAACTAGTGGAGGCGGTCAGCGAGCGCCTTGCGGACTTCGGGGCTCGCTTGAAGCGAGCCAAGGACGGTCAGGGAGCCGATGGTCGCCCGTGCAAGATCGGCGGAAACATCCGGCGCGATACGAGCAAGGCCAACGACCTTGATATGAAGGATCTCGCCGGCGGCTTGGCACCGCTGAAGCTCTTCGCGGGTATAGTCGCGCAATCCAAGTTCAAGCGTTTGCCGGGCCAGCGAGGCACGCACGGTCTCTCCATGGGTGTCGAGCTGATTGCGGATCGCGGTGCGAATGAAATCGCTCCGGTTGGAGTAGAAGCCTTCCTGCACCAACAGGTCGATGCGACCCAGGTCCACGTAGCCAAGGTTGAGTGTGATCTTCTCACTCTCAGGCGGTTTGTCACGCGGCGCCATGATAAATACTCCCTATACCATCCATGTGGATGTAATTAGGATGGTCCACCCATAAAGGCAAGGGGACGATCCGTAGAACCCCGTTTGTCTCTATTGGCGCGAGGAAGTCCCGAGTGAACGGAAAACGCCGCGCCACAGCAATAGTTTCGGTGGGGAGTTAAGTGAAATATGCCGACACTGGGCGGCGTTCACGGGTCAACTGCCCAGATGCGCGGCACCTTCTGACCGGTTTTGGCCGTTTGGCGTGGGAATGGAGGCTGGCGGCCGTGCGCCAGCCTCAAGGTCAGGTCTTCACCTCAGAAGTTGAGGAAGCCAGAGTGTCAGCGCCGGGAAGAGGAGGAGCAGGGACACACGAACGAGTTCCGCGAGAAAGAACGGAACGACGCCTTTGAACGTTTCTATCATCGGCGTGTCCTTGGCGAGGGCGGAGATGATAAAGACATTCATCCCCACGGGGGGGGTAATGAGGCCCAACTCCACCACCACCAAGGCGAGTATCCCGAACCAGATCTTGAGGTCTTCGGTGCTCATCCCGAAGCCCGACCCCTCGGCGCCTTGATAGATGCCGCCGTTTATCTCCAGCAGCATGGGCCAGAAAAACGGGATCACCAGCAGGATCATCGAGAGACTGTCCATCAGACATCCCAGCAGGATCAGTGCGACGAGCAACATCACCATGATCGCCATCGGGGCAAGGCCAGAATCCGCGATCCATGCTGCGGCCTGTTGCGGCAACCCGATCCGCGACATGAAGATCTTCATGAGTTCGGCACCCAGCAGAATGAGGTAGATCATACCGCTGGTTTTCGCAGTGTTCATGAGCGCTGATGACATGGCCGACAGGCCGAGTTTTCCGCGCAGCAGGCCGTATAGCCAAACGAGAAAGACACCGATTGCCGCGGCTGGGGTGGGATTGAAGAAACCCGCATAGATCCCACCAAGCACGAGGCCGAAAATGATGAGGACGGGCAACAAGCCAAAGGTCGCGCTCAGAAAGTCGCGCCGGGATGCCGCGCCGCCAGGCGGGCCAGATTCTGGCCAGATCATCACATAGATCGCGATGGTCAGCATGAAGAGGAACACGGCGAGGATGCCGGGGAGGAACGCCGCGGCGAACATCGTCACAATGTTGGCTTCGACGATGACAGCATAGACGATGAGCACAACAGAGGGCGGGATCAGGATGCCAAGCACACCGCCTGCGGCAAGCGATCCGGTCGCGAGCGCGCCGGAGTAGTTATAGCGGCGCAACTCGGGCAGGGCGACCTTGCCCATGGTTGATGCCGTCGCGAGCGATGAGCCGCACACCGCGCCGAAGCCCGCGCAACCAGCGATCGCCGCCATTGCCGTTCCACCGCGCATCCATCCCAGCCACGCGTTCGCGCCACGGAACAATGCATGGGACAGACCGGCAAAGGTCGCCAGTTCCCCCATCAGGACGAACATGGGCACGACCGACAGATCGTAGATCGAGAATTGCCCATATGCGAGGGTCTTGAGTTGGCTCAGCAAAAGCTGCGGCCCGTTGAGCAGCGCAATGCCCGTGCCGCCCACGAGGATCATGGCATAGGCAATCGGCAACCGGATCGCGATGAGAACGACCAGCACCACCAGCGCGATGATACCCAGAGTGATGGGATCGCTCATGCGCGGACCTCGCTGAGGGATTCAATGAATGTCACGGCCGATGCGACGACCAGCAGGGCAAGGGAGATCAGGATTGGAACAAACCCCCACCAGATCGGAACCTGCAGGATCGCGGTGGTGTAATCATAGGTCTTCTGATCGACCATCCCGAGATACATCCGCCAGACCAGAATGCAGGCAAAGCCGAAGGCCACCAGCGATGCCAGAGCGCGCAGGGCAGCCAGAACGGGGGCAGGGGCCCGCGAGGTGAAGATGTCCGCAGTCACATTGGCGTCCGTGATCTGGCAGTAGGGCAGGAAGGCAAAGACGGCGACAGCGATCCCGATCTCCGTCAGTTCGAAATCCCCGGGGAAGGGGGCGCCGAACACCGCGCCCACAACCGACAGCACGTTGATGCCGACAACCACCAGCAAGAGCACGCCACCGAGCAATGCCCATGCCGTGGTAGCTAAAGCGACCGCAGCGGAAAGTCCGCTGCGGCCCGACGTTTCAGTCGTTGAGGTCAAATCACATGCCTTCCGAATTCGACTTGATCAGTTCACGCGCAGTCTCGACCATTGCGGCACCGTCGATCCCCTTGGCGGAGACGTCGTCGATCCATCTTTCGATAACGGGCTCAAGCGCTTGGCGGAATGCGTCGGTTTCCTCTTCGGTGAGCGTTACGTGGTTGTTGCCGGCATCGGTGGCCACCTTGATCCCGCGCTCGTCGATGTCGCGCCAGATCTGTCCGACCTCGGCCACCCAGTCACGCCCGGAGGCATCGCGGAAGGCTGCTTGAATGTCTTCGGGCAAACTGTCCCAGCGTGCCTTGTTCATGGAAACCTGAAAGGTGGTGGTGCCGAAGCGGGTCTTGTTGACCCCTTCGATCTG
Source organism: Poseidonocella pacifica (assembly GCF_900111875.1). Taxonomy (GTDB): domain Bacteria; phylum Pseudomonadota; class Alphaproteobacteria; order Rhodobacterales; family Rhodobacteraceae; genus Poseidonocella; species Poseidonocella pacifica. Next base: position 1,068,100 of record NZ_FOJU01000001.1, on the reverse strand, counting down.
ATAGTCCGTCTGGTCCTGAATCTTCAGGGCGGGGATGATTTCCCACGGAATGAATGCCCCATCCACGACCTTTTTGGAAAGCGCCTGCGGAAGGTCGGGCACGGGCATGGAGATCGGTGAGGCGCCAAGCGCTTCGATCACCCAAGCGCCGGTCCGTGTCGGAATCCGCAGTTTCAGGCCGTCCATATCGGCGGGGCTGCGCACTTCCTTGTCGACGGTCTGAATGGCCTGACCTGCGTGGACGTGAAGGAACATCGGCTCCACACCCTTGTAGTCATCCGCCAGATGCTCCTCGTACATGTCGAACAGAGCCAGGTTCGCCGCGCGGGGATCGTTGAGATAGACGAATGGCAGTTCGACCACTTCGGTGCGCGGGAAAAGGCCGGGGGTGTAGCCATTCACCGTCCAGATCAGATCGACGACACCGTCGCGCACCTGATTGATGAGCTCTGGCGGGCGGCCCCCCAGCGTCATGGAGGGAAAGATCTCGATCTTGACCTTACCGCCGGAATTCTCTTCGACCTGCCGGGCCCACGGCTCAAGCATGTCGGTCTGTGCCGGAGCTTTGGCGCCGAGGAAATGGTGCAGCTTGAAAACATGCTCCTGCGCCCATGCCCCGCTGGCGGCAAAGCTCAGCCCGGCGGCAAGCGCCAGAATCTTTTTACCCTTGATCATAGTGTCCTCCCAATACGAACCACCCGTATTTTGGCGGTGTGGTCCTCGTTTCTGTCGCGCTTGGGCGCAAGTGGGGTCAGCTTTGGTGTCCCTCATCGCGGCCCGGGCGCAGGGTTTTGGCCCGCTCGATGGCGCCGAACTCGCTGATCAGAATATTACAGATCCCCGTCCTCGCGCCTCCCCGTGCATATCGCGACCGCTGCTACGCAGAGCAGAGTCGCGATGGAGGGATAGAATAGGTGAGAAATCTCCGCATGAAATGTACTTTTGAGGTGGCTTATTGCAAATTTGACGGGAACATTTTCCGTCACTGGTCCTTGCCCGGCTCGGATGGGCGGGAAGTGTGACCAAAATGCATTAGTCGATCAATTTAGTCGGAATTGGCGACGGTGTCCTCTTTCGCCCGCGTAGCCTCGCGGTATTGTCGCGCCGGCCCGACTGGGCAAGGCTCCGCACCGCCGGACCCCAATCATAACTCCGAGTACTCTCCCCTCCAGCCTACGCAAGACAGGTCGGTGCTCATTGACACACCGAGGGACCAATGACCCAATCCGCAAAAGGGGGGCGCGCAAACGCGTTCCCGGCATCTTCCGTTGCAACCACGCTCGGGCTTTTGCCCACGCTTGCAATCTCTGCCATGGCCGTACCTGCCGCCGCGCAGCAACAGCAATCGGCCTATGATCTCGGCGAGATCGTCGTCAAAGCGCCGGAGCAGGAAACGCAAGGCTATCTGGCCACCGAGAGCAGCAGTGCAAAATCCACCGCCCCGCTCGTCGATACGCCCAAAAGCGTTACCGTTATTACCGCCGCCGAAATCCGCGATCGGGGGCAGACCTCGCTCGAAGAGGTTCTGCGCACCACACCCGGCGTGACACTGGGCGCGGCCGAAGGCGGCATTCCGCTGGGCACGCAGCCCGTGATCCGCGGCTTCTCAGCCGCATTTGACGTCAGCGTCGATGGTATTCGCAACGCCTCCCGCACCACCTATGAAGCCTTCAACCTCGAGTCGGTTGAGATCGCCAAAGGGCCGTCTGGCACCACCGGCGGACGCGGCACCACGGGCGGTTCTGTCAATCTTGAGACCAAGAAGCCGGTAGAGGACAACTTCACCGATACATCCCTCACCTATGGGACCGGAAAATTCCTCCGCGGGACACTCGACACCAATCGCGATTTCGGAGCCTTCTCCACGCGTCTCAACCTCATGGCGCAGTCCGCCGATGACCTGAACGGCCGCGAGGGCGTGACATCGGAGCGCTATGGTGTTGCCCCAAGCCTTCGGTATCAGTTGAACGGCACGACGTCTTTGACGGCTGGCCTCTACTACTATGAATCCCACGACCTGCCTGACTATGGCATCCCGATGTCCACGAGCGAGAGTGATCCGGACTATACCGTGGGCTCGGGCACCACGTGGGACCCCTACGAGCCTGCGGATGTCTCCAATGAAAACTGGTACGGCCTGCAGGATCGGGATTTCCGGGATCTGACCTCCAAGTCAGCCTTCGTCGCGCTGGACCATCAGCTTGGCAACGGATTGAATTGGTCAACGACGGTTCGCGTTACGGAGGATGAGAATGTCTATCTCGCCACCAAACTCGACGGCAAGCCCGATGGAGTGCTGCAGGATGCCCGCAACGGCAATAAGCTGACCAAGACCCAAGCGATCAATTCCCAGATCACTGGCAGCGGGACCGCTTTTGGCGTGGAGCACCAATTCGCCTTCGGTGTCGACATCTCCCGCGAGATCACCCGCACAGGGAGTGTTTCCGAGAACGGGACCGATCCCACGACGTCCTACAGCAATCCCAACTATAGCGCGGATTGGGACGGCACCAGCACCGTTGAGGACTTCAACGGCAAGGCCACCACCATCACGCGGGCCCTCTATGCCGTGGATACGATCACCTTCTCTCCCGAATGGGAGCTGAGCCTCGGTCTGCGCTGGGATGACTACAGGGTGAAATCCGATACTGTCGGACGGGGAGGCGCTTCCTCCGGCACGCTGGAGGATCAGTTCCTGAACGGCAATATCGGTTTGGTATATCACCCAACGGCGAACAGCTCGATCTATGCTGCGGTCTCTACCTCGACCAATCCATCGGCTGAGGGTGCGGCGATCCAAGGCGGCCTAGACGAAGAGAGTGCCGCGCTCGATCCCGAACGGTCCTACAGCTATGAGTTGGGAGGCAAGATGCTCGTGAACGACAGCCTTCTTGTCAGCGCCGCGATCTTCCGCACCGAAAAGGACAATGCGCGGATCAACAACGCGCTGGGGGAAACTGAACTTGCCGGTCGTACCGTCAGCAAGGGTATCGAACTGGGCATCGCGGGCCAGATCAATGATCGCTGGTCTGTGTCGGGCGGCTACACCTATACCGACGCGAAGATTGAGGAAGCCGGGTTCAATGGCAACGGAACGACGGAGTATGACGACGATACCGAAGTCACCAACGTTGCGCCGCACAGCCTTTCGATCTGGACGAGCTATGATGTGACCGAGGCGCTGACCGTCGGTGGTGGGGCAACCTACACGTCCGAGCGGAACGTGAACCGCGAAGGAACGACAGTCCTGCCCGCGCACTGGCAGGTGGACGCGATGGCGCGCTATGCCTTTGAAAACGATCTCGAAGTGCAGATGAACGTGACCAACCTGTTCGACGAGACGATCTATCAGTCTGGCCGGACGAATGATTTCGTCAATGTCGGCTCACCTCGGACCGTTTCTCTGACGCTGAACAAGCGGTTCTGAAGCGCTCAGGCAAAATTCCCCCGGGGCGGTATCACCGCCCTGGGGCCATCAGAAGGGAGACACCATGCTCGTAACCATTCCCGATCTGTTGAGCGCCGATGAACTCGCTCATATCCGCAGTGTCCTGGAGGGCACCGATTGGATCGATGGCCGCAACACGGCGGGGGATCAGGCGGCCCTCGTCAAGCGCAACCTTCAGGTGCCGGCAGATAGCCCCGAGGCCCGCGATCTGGGAAATATCGTGCTTCAGGCGCTGTCCCGCAGCCCAACCTATTCTTCGGCGGCGTTGCCGCTCAACGTGTTGCCGCCGATGTTCAACCGGTATGACGAAGGGATGACCTTTGGCGCCCATGTCGACGGGTCAATCCGGGTAATCCCGCAAACGGCACAACGTATTCGGACCGATGTTTCCACCACCGTCTTCATCACCCCGCCGGAAGACTATGACGGGGGTGAGCTTATCGTCCATGATACCTACGGTCAGCACAGCGTGAAGTTGCCCGCAGGCCATGCTGTGATCTATCCCGCCACCTCTCTGCATTCGGTGACTCCGGTCACGCGGGGGTCGCGCTGGGCCTCCTTCTTCTGGGCGCAGTCGATGGTCCGGGATTCTTGGCGGCGTAATATGCTCTACGATCTGGATCAGTCGATCATGCGCATTCGGGCGCAGTTGCCGGACGATGACCCCGGAGTTACGGGGATCACCGCGCACTACCACAATCTCATCCGCCAGTGGTCAGAAGTCTGATGACGAAACCTCAGATTCCGCCCCAGATCGTCAGCCTTCAGGACTACATCGAGACTGCGGCCGAGCAGGTGCCCGCAGGTCATTGGGCCTATCTGAGCGGCGCTGGAGCGGATGGCGTCACGCAAGCGGATAACCGGGCTGCGTTTCGGCAATACCGGCTCGAAAGTCGGGTATTGGCCGACCTCAGGGGCGGGCATACCCGGTTGCATCTCTTTGGGGCTGATCTCCAGCATCCGATCCTCGCCGCACCCATGGCGTTCCAACGGCTTGCACATCCTACGGGAGAGCAGGGCATGGCGCTTGGCGTCGCGGCGGCGGGGGGGCTCTCCGTGATTTCGTGTCAGGCGTCAACGCACATGGATGAGCTTGCCAAAGGTGCGCAGGGCCCCCTGTGGTTCCAGCTTTATCTCCAACCCGACCGCGAAGACAGCTTGCGCCTCGTGCGACGCGCCGAAGCGGCGGGATATCGTGCGCTGGTCGTGACCGTCGACGCACCGGTGAACGGGATGCGCAACATGGAGGCGCGAGCGGGGTTTTCCCTGCCGCCCGACGTTCGCGCCGTCAATCTCGATGGATGCAAACCGGCCGCCATGTCCGTGCCCCAAGGCGGCAGCCAAGTCTTTGACGGGTTTATGCGTGTCGCACCGCTTTGGCCCGATATTGCGTGGCTCCGCGCGCAGACCGACCTGCCGCTGCTCCTCAAGGGAATCCTCTCGCCGCGCGACGCGATACAGGCACTGGAACATGGTGCGGACGGGATCATCGTATCCAACCATGGTGGGCGCGCGCTCGACATGCTTCCGGCGACGCTCGATGTGCTGCCCGGTGTGGTCGACGCGCTCAACGGCAAGATTCCCGTCCTGCTTGACGGAGGGATCCGGCGCGGCACCGATGTTCTCATGGCCCGTGCGCTTGGGGCGGAGGCTGTTCTGGTCGGTCTGCCGCTCATGGCGGCGCTCGCCGTCGGAGGAGCGGCCGGGGTCGCGCATGCGCTCATGATCCTGCGGGCTGAGCTTGAGGTGGCCATGGCCCTCACGGGGTGCGCCTCTTTGCAAGGTATCACACCGGCTGCTCTGAACAGGGCCAGAGGTGCGTAAGGAATTTAGTTTTATAATTGAGTACAGATGGTTACGATGTGAACTGAAAGTGCCGTCGTAAGCGGGCCCCTTTCGGCTTTCACGTCTTGCGGGTCACGTCCGGGAGAATGTGGTGTGCGGAAACGGCGTCATCGCGCTGAGCTGCGAAGGATGGCAACGACGGATGGATGGCGACCCCGGTAGGACTTGAACCCACAACCTCGGACTTAGAAGGTCCTTGCTCTATCCAGTTGAGCTACGGGGCCGGCGGGCCCCTCTTAGCGCGCCTCAGGGAGCGGGGCAAAGTGGTTTTTGGCCTGCGCGGCGGCCTCGCGTGGAATTGGGCTTTCATACAGGGCCCGTGCGGTCTATCACCGGGCGCGCAAGAGACGAGGTTGGACACGCGATGGCAAAGATTACCTATATCGAATTCAACGGAACGCGCCACGAGGTGGAGGTCGCCAACGGGCTGACCGTCATGGAGGGCGCGCGGGACAATGCGATTCCGGGGATCGAGGCCGATTGCGGTGGGGCGTGTGCCTGTTCGACTTGCCATGTCTATGTTGATCCCACGTGGGTGGAAAAGCTTCCGCCCCGGGATGACATGGAAGAAGACATGCTCGATTTCGCCTATGAGCCGGATCCAGCGCGGTCGCGTTTGACGTGCCAGCTCAAGGTGACGGATGCGCTCGATGGGCTTATCGTGCAGATGCCCGAAAAACAGATCTGATGCGCCGGGGGCGACCGAGGTTGATGCGGCCTTCGTGTTCCCCCGCCCATTCCGCATGCCTTTGGTTCAGCCTCTGTCTTGCCCTGCTCGGCGGGGTGAGCCTGGCACAGGAACCCCAGTCGATTGTTCAGGCCGAGTTCGCTGAACCTACCGATCGCTATGACCATGCAATCCTCGGCGATGCCATGGAGTGGGGCGCACTTCGGTTGACGGTTGAGGGCGGTGCGACGCGGATACTTCGCCTGCCGCAAACGCGGGTGTTCGAGGATTTGACGCCGCGCCTTGTCGATCTGGATGCCGACGGCATGGCCGAGGTGATCGTGGTGGAAACCGATATGACGCGCGGCGCGCGCCTGTCTGTTTATGGTGCCGATGGGTTGCGTGCCGCCACCCCCTATATCGGTCACACGCACCGCTGGCTTGCCCCGGTCGGAGCGGCGGATTTCGACGGGGACGGACAGATGGAGATCGCCTATGTGGACCGCCCCCATCTGGCAAAGACGTTGAGGGTATGGCGCTTTGCGGGCGGGGAACTGTCGGAAATTGCCGCAATCGACGGGTTGACCAACCATCGGATCGGCTGGGCCGAGATCCCCGGCGGCATACGTGACTGTGACGGACCCCCAGAGATCATTACCGCCAATGCGAACTGGACGCGGATCATGGCGACGCGCCTCGAGCGCGGGGTGCTCGTGCCTCGGGATATCGGCGCGTATACTAGGCCAAGCTCGCTGACCCGCGCCGCGGAAACGTGCGGGCGCTAGGGCTCCAGAAACCTGACGCCGGGCAAGGCACGGATCGACGGTAACTCGGCGTCGTAGAGCGCCCCGAGGCGCTGTACCGTATCATCTGTCCAGCCGGGCAAGTCCGCGTCTTGTACCATTTTCTCTGCAATGGCCCCCTCTCGCAGATAGGCCGTGATGACGCGCATCCGCCCCTCCGCCGTCGCAGGCGGGCGTTCCTCAAGGTGTTCGCTGAGCCGCGCGAAGATCGTCGGGTCGGTGATCTCACTCACTAGGGAAAGTTCGCCTTCCATCGGAATATCCGCTGGAATTCCCGCAAGTTCGTGCAGGATCTGCCCCCAGAGAAGGGGGGTATCCTCATTGCACCACACGGTAAGCGGAATCCCCGGAACCGAGGCCTTCAGCCGGTTGAGCAGCTCCAGCCAACTGATGCGCTCAGGATCGGCGCTTCCCAGAAAATCCTCAAAACTGCGGTTGCGCACCTGTGCGAAAGCCGCAGGCAGGAAGCTAGCCGGATCGCGGATGGCGAGAAATATCTCCAACTCGTCCGCGCGGAAAAGCTCGGCGAAGCTGGCGAGGCGCTTGCCCATCAGCCGATAGAACTGTCCTTCATCAAAGATCCGGTGCGGCAAACAGGCGAAACTCTCATGCGAGAGCACCAAACGCTCACAGCCGTCGCCTTCGAGAATGGCATCGAGCAGGATTTCCCGCGTATCGGGCGCCGGGTCGGAGCCGATCAGGGCCAGCATCGTCTCTCGCAGCAGCTGACGATATCGTGACGGGCCGGGAACGTGGGTTCCGTGCTCGCGCAGGAGATCGGCATTGCGCAGCAACCCCTTGAGCAAGCGGTCCTCATCGGTCGAATGGGCGCCAATATGCAGGGCGATCTTCATCAAAAGGGCCTTCTGCCTCGTTTTGCTCGGCGTAGCGGATCGCCATTGGCTTGGCAATGCCGCGCCCGCTCTGGACAGCGGCAAGCGTTTCGGTCAGGAAATTCCCATGACGGAAATGAGTTTCGACAAGGATCAGCGTATCCCGGCGCGCCGCACCGCGCTCAACCCGTTCTCGATCGGGGCAGGGATCATCGCGGCCATCGTTCTGATGCCGATCGTCGCCGTGTTGTGGATCGCGCTGCACCCGACCGAGAATATCTGGGGCCACCTGATTTCAACGACGCTCCCGCGCTATATGCGCAATTCTCTTCTGATGATGGGGGGGGTCGGGGCGCTTGCTGCATTGGTCGGTACGGGCGCGGCATGGTTGCTGGCGCGGTATCGGTTTCCCGGCGCGCGCTGGCTCGAATGGCTCTTGCTTCTGCCCCTTGCGATCCCGGCCTATGTGGGTGCCTATGCTCTGGTCGATTTCCTCGAATATGCGGGGCCGGTGCAGACGGCGCTTCGTGAGTTCTTCGGATGGTCGTCTGCGCGCGATTACTGGTTTCCGCAGGTTCGCAGCATGGGATTCGCCATCATCGTATTGGCATCGGCGCTCTTTCCTTATGTCTATCTGTTGGCCCGCGCGGCATTCCGCGAACAGTCGGGCCGCGCGGATGAAGTTGCCCGGTCGTTGGGCGCGGGCCCTTGGGGGCGGTTCTGGCGCGTCGGACTTCCCCTGGCGCGACCAGCTATCGCGGCAGGTACGGCCATCGTCATGATGGAGACGGTGAACGATTTCGGCACCGTCGATTACTTCGCGGTCCAAACTCTCACTACTGGGATTTTCTCGGTCTGGCTGGAGGCGGGGAACGCGGGCGGCGCGGCCCAGATCGCCTCCGTGGTCCTGCTTCTGGTGGTCGTGCTCGTGACCTTGGAAAAGGGCAGCAGGCGGCGCATCCGCAGCTATGCAATGCCCGGGCGCCATGCCCCTGTCGCGCGCGCAACTCTCAAGGGGGCTGTAGCCTGGGGCGCGACATTTGTTTGCCTCGTGCCGTTCCTCACTGGCTTTGTGTTGCCCTTCGCCGTCATTCTGAGCCACGCGCTCGTCAATGCGGAGCAGTGGCAGGATGCCGGGCTCATCGCCGCGCTTTGGAACACGATCACCGTGGGGGGCATCGCGTCATGTGTGACGATTGGTGCGGCGCTCTTCATGGTCTACGGTGTACGCCTTTCCGGGCGGAAGTTGCCGCAGTTGCTGCTCCCCGTGACCACGATCGGCTATGCCGCGCCGGGGGCGGTGCTTGGCGTCGGGATTCTGTTGCCGCTGGCGGCGCTCGATCAACGTGTGGCGGATGTTTTGGAAGCGACCACAGGGTGGGATCCGGGGCTGTTGCTGACTGGGTCCGCTGCGGCGTTGGTTCTGGCTTACACGGTTCGATTCTTTGCCATCGCCCAAGGTGCAGCAGATGCGGCGATGGGGCAAATCCCGGGCAGCCTTCCGATGGCTGCACGCTCACTCGGTCGCTCACTCGGCGGAACACTCACGGCCGTCTACATGCCGCTGATCCGAGGCTCGACCCTCTCCGCGCTGCTGCTCGTATTTGTTGACTGTGTGAAGGAGTTGCCCGCGACACTCCTGCTGCGTCCCTTCAATTACGACACGCTCGCCACCCGTGTTTATGAGCAGGCCAGCCTTGAAAATCTGGGCGATGCCGCGCCTGCCGCGGTGCTGGTTATTCTGGTTGGTCTCACCGCAGTAGGATTTTTGGCCCGATCCAGTCGTTGATGGATTGCACTGTCCGCGACAGTTCGCTAAATGGGCCGCCAGTGCCCCTATAGCTCAGCTGGTAGAGCAACTGATTTGTAATCAGTAGGTCCGCGGTTCGAGTCCGTGTGGGGGCACCATCTTTTCCAAACATTGATTGCGGGGCTTCCCCGATCGCCTTAGCCCGCGAAAGCCGTTCGGAATGCCTCCAGCGCGGCATCCTCGCTTTCGGACGCATATGCCTCCAAGGTTATGGTGCCGTCGTACCCCATGACGGAAAGCGCGCGAGAGATGCCGGGGTAATTGATCTCTCCCGTTCCGGGTTCGCAGCGTCCGGGAACATCGGCGACCTGTATTTCTCCGATCCAAGGCAGGCAGGCCTTGCAAAGCTCGATCAGATTTCCTTCGCCGATCTGGGCATGGTACAGATCGAGGTTCAGGCGCAGTTCGGGTCGGTTGACCGCAGAGACAAGTGCAAGCGTCTCTTCTGCCCGCGCGAAGGGGACGCCCGCATGATCGACTGACTGGTTCAGGTTCTCCAGCGCAAAGGTCACCCCCAACTCTTCGGCCAGATTGCAAATGCGATGCAAGGTATCTCGCGCCTTGAGCCATTTTTGCGGCGTGGCGACCTCAGCCAACTTGGGGCGTCCGCCATCGCCGAGGCCGGTTCCGTGCAGGTTCAACCGTGCCACACCCAGTCGCTTTCCAACCTCCGCCGTCTCTCGCGCGGAGGCCAGCAGTATGTCTGCGCCCTCATCGTCGCCCAGTCGTCCTTCGAGATAGCCGTTCATTATGGAAAAGGTCGCGCCCGACCGCTCAAGCTTGTTCAGGTCGTGGTCACACCAGTTCCACAGTCCGACCTGAAACCCCATGTCCGCCAGTTGTGAGCATCGCCATTCGATAGGTCGATCCTGCCAGAGCATTTCGGCACAAGCCGCGAGCGCGAAGGCCATGCGCTACGCTCCCGTCAGGGCGGAAGTGATTTCGATCGGGCGACCTTCGAGGAAGGAACGGTGCGCGGCTTCGGCGAGGGCGAGGGCATTCACCCCATCCTGTATCGAGGCCGGAACTGGGGACACGCCGACGAAGGCATCCACGAAGGCGCGCCATTCGATCTCATAGGCCCGCATGTACCGCTCCAAAAAGAAGTAAACCGGTTTTGCGGAGACGACGCCGGCTTCGGTCGTTGTGACCACGGTGTTCTCAACCACGTTTTCCGCAGCCAAAGTTCCTTTGGAGCCAAGCACTTCGACCCGCTGGTCATAGCCATAAAGGGCGCGCCGGGAGTTGCGGATGGTGGCGAGGCGCCCATCGGCATAGGTGAGTACGACAACAGCGGTGTCGACATCCCCCGCAGCGCCAATCTCGGGATCAACGAGGCAAGAGCCATGCGCCATGACCGACACGGGCATCCCGAAGAGGAAGGCGCACATATCGAAATCATGAATCATCATGTCCCGATAGAGGCCGCCAGAAACTTTGATATAGCTGACCGGCGGCGGGGCGGGGTCATAGGAAGTGACGGACAAAAGCTCCCCCTTGCCAACGTCGCCCGCATCCAGCGCGGCTTTGACAGCGGCAAAGTTGGGATCGAAGCGGCGGTTGAAGCCCATCATCATCGGGCGATCGTGGCTCGCCGCAATGGCGCGGACCTGTAGGGCGCGCTCAAGCGAGAGGTCGATGGGTTTCTCACAGAAGATAGCCTTGCCCGCCTTTACACCAGCCTCGACCAGATCGGCATGCGTATTGGTGGAGGAGGCAATCAGGATCGCATCGATGGACGGATCGTCTAGAATCTCCTGCGGCGAGCGCACAGCAATCCCATGCTCCTTGGCGAGGGCCTCTGCGGCCTCCGTCATAACGTCAGTGACGGCCACAAGCTCGGAGCGTGGATCCATCTTGATTGATGCGGCATGAACCTTGCCGATGCGGCCTGCGCCGAAAAGTGCGACTTTCATTTGATTTCCTTTCAGAGAGGGATGCGACGGCCTTCACGGGCTGAGACATCAGTGGCATGGATCACGGCTTCAATTCAAAGCGCGTCGTCGTGGGTGAGCGCGAGGAGTTTCAAGAGTGGACGTGCTTGCCCGCGACGATGGAGGCAAGCGCAATCGGGTGGTGAGGCGCATTTGACGAGGCAATTACCGCGATGTCGATATCCAGCCGATCGTTCAGCGCCCGCCAATCATCCGTCGGGCCCGCAAAACCGAACTGTTCGTCCATTGCCAGCGCCATATCGGGCGGGGTGTCGCATAGACAGGCGAGTCCGACTTTCGATAAGTCTCCGAAAACGGGTCCGGCGGCGTGATATGCCAGCCCATGCGCCTTGCCCATGAAGCCCGTGCCAATCAGGCCGAGTCCAATATCCATTGCTCCCTCCCATATGGAATTTTCATTCCAAATACCGTGATGGGGCCTTATAGTGGTACTGTCAAGAGAGGGGATCACCATGCCCAGAAACGAACCTCCTTCTAGCCCGCCGTCGAGCATCATAGAGATGTTCGAGCGTCTCGATAGTCTTGCCGACAGCCTGCCAAAACGGCTTCGGCAATGCGCGTCGTTCACGCGCCGGAATATGCATCTCATCGCGGTCTCTACCGTGTCAGAAATGGCGACGGCATCGGGGGTGGCACCGTCAGTCTATCTGCGCTTTGCCCAATCTCTCGGGTTTTCTGGCTATTCTGAAATGCAGGCGCTGTTTCGCGAGCAGTACACTTCCTTTCGGCCCGACTATGGGCAGCGCCTGGCGCAGTTGCGCCCCGAGGCAGCGCGGGACGACGTGCAACTTTTATCCGATTTCTCAGAGGCTGGTCACAAATCCCTCATAACGCTAGCTAATACGGTTACCAGTGACACGCTGAACGAAGTTGCGATCCGTATGGCGGAAGCGCGGATTGTCCACCTGATAGGGGTGAAGCGTGCCTTCTCGGTGGTCAGCAATCTGTCCTATTTGTTGGGCAAGATGGAGGTGCCCGCCATGCTTCATTCGGACGTCGGTTCGCTCGACATGCGCCATTTGGTCGGCCCAGAGGATGTGGTTTTTGCGGTGACCTTTGCACCCTTTTCCGCCCAGACGGTGCAATTGGCGCGGGATGCATCGGAGCGGGGCGCAACCGTCTTTGGCCTGACTGATTCCGAAGACTGCCCCTTGAGTGTATTCGCCGCTGACCTGCTCTTTGCCCGCGAGGACGAAGTGGCGGGCTTCCGCTCTCTCACGGCGTCAATCACCTTGACCACCACCCTCGCCGTGCTCGTCGGTGCGCGGCGAGAGAAAAGGTTGACAGAAATGCCGACTCACCAATAAATGGAATAAACGTTCCATAATGATGCAAAGATGTCGGAGCGTTTACGAAGGTCGCTTTGCGGCATCACTGGGGGAAACCCTGAATTCGGCCGGGGAGGGCCGCCGCCTCTGGCGGCGATCCGGCTTACGTTCCTAGGGAGGAAACATGGATAGACTTATGAAAACCGCCGCGCTGGTGGCAGGCATCGCCGTAGGTGGGCCCGCGATTGCGCAGGATATTCTCGTCGTGGCACATGGTCAGGCGAACGATCCGTTCTGGTCGGTGGTAAAGAATGGCGTGGATATGGCCGCCAAGCACACTGGTGCGAACGTGGAATTCCGCTCCCCCGAAACTTTTGACATGGTGCAGATGAGCCAGCTCATTGATGCCGCCGTCAATCAGGAACCGGACGGGCTTGTCGTCTCCATACCCGATGCCGATGCGCTTGGCCCGTCAATCCGCCGCGCGGTTGAGGCAGGTATTCCGGTCATCTCGATGAACTCGGGCTCCGACATCTCCAAGGAACTGGGCGCGCTGCTGCACGTCGGTCAGGATGAGTTCACTGCCGGTAAGGTCGCTGGCGAAAAGCTGGCAGAGATGGGCGGTACGACCGGCATCTGCGTGAACCAGGAGGTCGGAAACGTCTCTCTCGATCTGCGCTGCGAAGGGTTTGCCGAAGGCTTTGGCGGTTCGGTTGAAGTCATCCCGACCCAGAACGATCCCGCAGAAGTCCAGGCGAAGGTTCAGGCCGCGCTCGATTCCAACCCCGATATCGACACGGTCATGGGGCTTGGCGCATCGCTCGTGGGCGAACCTGCCGTCGCGGCCGTCGAAGCCGTGGGCCGCACCGGTGAAGTCAATGTCGCGAGTTTCGATCTCTCTGCGGGCTTCCTCGAGGATGTCGCCGCGGGCAACGCGGCTTTCGCCATCGACCAACAGCAATTCCTGCAAGGGTATTTGCCGGTTGTGTTCCTTGCGATGAACGCAAGCTACGGGCTGGTGCCCGGCGGCAACGTGCCTTCTGGCCCGAACCTGATCACCACCGACAAAGCGGCGCAGGTGGTCGAGCTTTCGGCTCAAGGCATCCGCTAACCATCTGAGAAATGACGTTGTGAGAGTTCGGGGGCCGTGGCGCAAACGCCGCGCCACGGCCCCCGTTTGTCTGAAGATAGGGGGAGGGGATTAACATGGATACCACTGGGATTATTCCGGATGAACGGCTGAAGCGCGAGGGAATTGGCGCGCGCCTCATCAAGCGGCCGGAGCTGGGCGCGATTGCCGGCGTCATACTCGTCACGGTTTTCTTCGCGATCACGGCCGACAGTTCAATGTTCACACTGTCGGGCATCATGAACTTCATGACGCCCGCGGCCCAACTGGGCATTCTTGCGATCGGCGCGGCCATGCTCATGATCGGCGGGGAATTTGACCTCTCCATCGGGTCTATGGTGGCGTTCGCGGGGCTGATTTTCGGGGCCTGCACCGTAACCTTCGGCCTGCCTCTCATTCTCGCAATTCCCCTGACGCTGGCGGTTGCCGCGGGGATCGGCGCGGTCAACGGGACCATTGTTCTCAAGACTGGCCTTCCGTCATTCATCGTCACGTTGGCCTTTCTCTTCGTCCTGCGTGGTGCGTCGCTTGTAGGGCTGAAGCTTGCCTCGGGCGGCTCGACACAGCTTCGGGGCGTTCGCGACGCGGTCGAAGGGGACTGGCTTGCGCCGTTCTTTTCGGGCGATGCGTTCGGCCCGCTGTTCCTCTGGCTCGCCGAAGCGGGGCTTGTGGAAACCTTCAAGAACGGACGTCCCAAGATACCCGGTATTCCAGTGGAAATCCTGTGGTTCATCGGTCTTGCTCTCGTGGCGACATACGTTCTGCTTCGTACGCCGCAGGGCAACTGGGTCTTTGCCAGCGGCGGGGACCGGACGGCGGCCTCCAACTCCGGTGTGCCGGTGCGCAAGGTGAAGATTTCCCTGTTCATGTTTGCTGCGATGTGCGGCGCGCTTGTCGCCATCATCACGGTCATGGACTCCGGCTCAACCGACGCGCGGCGTGGCTTCATGAAAGAGTTCGAAGCGATCATCGCGGCGGTTATTGGCGGGTGCCTGCTGACGGGTGGCTATGGGTCGGCAATCGGGGCCTTCTTCGGGGCGATCATCTTTGGCATGGTCACCATAGGTCTGACATACACCAATTTCGATCAGGACTGGTTTCAGATCTTCCTGGGCGGGATGCTTCTGATCGCGGTGCTGTTCAACAACTACATCCGCAAGCAAGTCACCGGGGAGCGCTGAAGATGACTCATGACACCACATTTCACCACGGCGATCCGGTTGCGCAAACTCAGCCTATCGTCGAGATGCGCGATATAGAAAAGCACTTCGGCAACATCATCGCACTGGCGGGCGTAAGCTTTGACGTCCGCCCCGGGGAGTGCCACTGCCTTCTGGGCGACAACGGCGCGGGGAAATCGACCTTCATCAAGACGATGTCAGGGGTCCACAAACCAACTCACGGCACCATCACGATCGACGGCAAGCCGATGGATTTCTCCAGCCCGCGCGACGCAATGGAAGCCGGTATTGCCACTGTGTTTCAGGACCTTGCCATGATCCCGCTCATGAGCGTTGCGCGCAATTTCTTCATGGGGCGCGAACCCACCATCGGGAAGGGCCCCTTGAAGCGCATGGATACCGCCGCGATGAATGAGGCGGCGGTCGAGGAAATGCGCAAGATGGGGATCAATCTTCGCGGTCCCGATCAGGCCGTGGGCACCCTCTCGGGGGGGGAGCGTCAGACAGTAGCGATCGCCCGCGCGGTTTTTTTCGGCGCGCGTGTGCTGATCCTCGATGAGCCGACATCCGCGCTCGGGGTGCGCCAGACATCCAACGTTCTGGCCACAATCGACCGGGTGCGCAAACAGGGTGTGGGCGTCGTGTTTATCTCGCACAACGTCCGGCATGCGCTGGCAGTTGGTGACCGTTTTACGGTACTTAACCGTGGCAAGACCCTCGGAACCGCGACCCGTGGGGAAATCACGCCCGAAGCGTTGCAGGATCTCATGGCCGGCGGTCAGGAGATTGCGCAACTCGAGGGCTCACTTGGGGGGACGGTGTGATATGACCGATCTCGATCTGATCACCATCGGACGCTCTTCGGTTGACCTTTATGGTGCGCAGGTGGGTGGACGTCTGGAGGACATGCGGTCCTTTGAGAAATACGTGGGCGGATCGCCCACCAACATGGCGACGGGTACGGCGCGGCTCGGGCTTCGCTCTGCGCTACTCACCCGCGTCGGGGATGAGCATATGGGCCGCTTCCTGCGCGAGGAACTCGCGCGGGAAGGGGTCGATACGACCGGTGTTGTCACCGACCCCGAACGCCTGACTGCGCTTGTCCTCTTGGGGATCCGAGACGAGGATCAGTTTCCGCTGATCTTCTACCGGGAGAATTGCGCGGACATGGCCCTTTGCGAAGCGGATGTGGACGAGGCATTTATCGCCCGCGCCCGCTCCGTTGTCGCGACGGGCACGCACCTGAGCAATGCGCGAACCGAAAACGCCGTGCTACGCGCGCTTCACCTGGCACGCAAGAACGGCGCACGCACCGCGCTGGATATCGACTATCGCCCCAATCTCTGGGGCTTGTCAGGGCACGGCGACGGGGAGAACCGCTTCATCGCCTCCCCGGAAGTCACGGCCAAGCTGCAATCGACTTTGCACCTCTTTGATCTGATCGTGGGCACTGAAGAGGAATTCCACATTGCGGGCGGTACCACCGATACGGTTGCGGCACTCCGCGCGGTTCGGGCGGTGAGTGACGCGGTTCTTGTGTGCAAACGCGGCGCGGCGGGGGCGGCGGCGTTCGAGGGCCCGATCCCTGAAAGCCTCGACGATGGTCAGACAGGCCCCGGTTTCCCCATCGAAGTCTTCAACGTGCTGGGTGCGGGAGACGGGTTCATGTCGGGCTTGCTGAAGGGCTGGCTCGACGGGGAAGATTGGCCGACGGCCCTCAAATACGCGAATGCCTGCGGTGCCTTTGCCGTCAGCCGTCACGGGTGCACACCGGCTTATCCTTCGTGGGAAGAGCTTCAGTTCTTCTTGTCGCGGGGGGTAAAGACGCCGGCCCTGCGCCATGATCCGGAGTTGGAACAGATTCACTGGTCTACGAACCGCAAGGGGGATTGGTCGAGCATGCGCGTCTTCGCCTTTGATCACCGCATCCAGATGGAAGAGATTGAGGGCGCGAATCCTGAAAAAATCGGACGTTTCAAGGAGCTATGCCTTGATGCTTGCGCAGGGGTTGCGGCAGGGCGCCAAGGATATGGCTTGCTTTGCGACCACCGGCTTGGTCGCCGCGCCTTGCACCGCGCGGCGGGACAGGGGCTGTGGATTGGCCGCCCCGTTGAATGGCCGGGTTCCAGACCGCTGACACTGGAGCCGGAGATCGGCCCGGATTATGGCGGTTTGGCGGAATGGCCGTCGGAGCATGTGGTCAAGTGCCTGTGCTTCTATCATCCGGATGATGACGCGGAAACGCGGGCCGCTCAGGAAGCAACCGTCTCGCGGCTTTTTCAAGCCGCACGTCGCAATCGGCTTGAATTCCTGCTTGAGGTCATCCCGTCCAAGGTCGCACCGGTGGACGATGGCACCACGGCCCAGATCATCCACCGGTTTTACGAACTTGGTGTCTATCCCGATTGGTGGAAGCTGGAGCCGATGCGAACCGAGGCCGGATGGGGCGCCGCGTGCGCCGCGATCGAAGCGCATGACCGGCATACCCGGGGCATCGTCGTTCTGGGGCTTGCTGCGGACGAAGCGGCGCTTGCACAGAGTTTCGAGGTGGCTGCGAAGTTCGAGCTGGTCAAGGGTTTCGCCGTCGGGCGTACGATCTTTGGCGCCGCGGCAAAGGCGTGGATGGCGGGGACCATCAGCGATGAGTTGGCCGTCATCACCATGAAAGACAACTATACCCGGCTTTGCGAAATCTGGGACAACGCCCGCGCAAACCGGCAGGAGGACGCAGCATGACAACGATCAGACTGACGGCCGCTCAGGCCATGGTGAGATACCTCGCGGCGCAACTCAACGAAGAGGGCGAGCCGTTTCTCGCCGGGATCTGGGCGATCTTTGGCCACGGGAACGTGGCGGGGATCGGTGAGGCGCTCCATGCCGAACGCGATGCCATTCAGACCTACCGGGGACAGAACGAACAGACGATGGCACATGCCGCAATCGCCTATGCCAAACAGCTCGGGCGCAGAAGGGCGATGGCGGTCACGTCCTCGATCGGGCCCGGCGCGACAAACATGGTGACGGCGGCCGCCTTGGCCCATGTGAACCGGCTGCCGTTGCTGCTTATTCCGGGGGACGTCTTTGCGGGACGCGGGCCCGATCCCGTTCTGCAACAGATCGAGGATTTCGAAGACGGCACAATCTCCGCGAATGACTGCTTTCGTCCGGTCACGCGTTACTTCGACCGGATCACCCGGCCCGAGATCCTTCTGACGGCCTTGCCCCGCGCTTTTCGAGTGATGACGGACCCTGCGGAATGCGGGCCGGTGTGCCTGTCGTTTTGTCAGGATGTGCAGGCAGAGGCCTATGACTGGCCGGAAAGTTTCTTTGAGGCGCGGGTATGGCGCGTACGCAGGCCGGCAGCCGATCCGCAGGAGGTTGACCGGGTGGCGGGAATGCTGCTTTCGGCCAAGAAGCCCGTCGTCGTGGCGGGCGGGGGTGTTCATTTCTCCGGCGCGACCGAGGCCCTGCGGATCTTCTGTGAGACGCACCGGATCCCCGTCGTCGAGACTCAGGCCGGCAAGTCAGCAGTTGCGTGGGATCATCCGCTGAACTTCGGACCAGTCGGGGTGACCGGATCGTCCTCCGCCAACATCATCTGTGCCGAGGCGGATCTTTTACTTGGTGTGGGAACGCGGTTTCAGGATTTCACCACAGGGTCTTGGAATCTTTTCCGCAACCCTCGACTCGTATCACTGAACGTGGCGGCCTACGACGCGATGAAGCACGGAGCAGAGCCGCTTTGTTGTGATGCATTGGCGGGTCTGGAGGCGCTCAGCCTCGCTCTGGGCGGGCGGCGTTTCGAAGCGCCTCGGGCTGAGTTGAAGGATGAATGGTTTGCGTCCGTCGACCCTCTGACCGCGCGATCCAAGCCGGTGCCGAATGCGCTGCCCACCGATCAGCAGGTCATCGGCGCGGTGCAGCGGAGCAGCGGCGTCGATACGGTCGTCATGTCCGCAGCGGGCACAATGCCGGGCGAATTGCACAAGCTTTGGAAAGCGCCGCGTCCGGGTGGATACCACATGGAATACGGATATTCCTGCATGGGCTATGAGGTTGCAGGTGCCATGGGCATCAAGATGGCTGAACCTGACCGGGATGTGGTTTGCATGGTAGGGGATGGGTCTTACATGATGGCCAATTCCGAACTGGCCACCGCCGTGATGCTTGGCCTCGACATGACCGTCGTGATTACGGACAACCGGGGATATGGCTGCATCAACCGGCTGCAAATGGGCACCGGTGGCGCTGAGTTCAACAACCTCCTTGCCCATTCCCACCACGTCAATCCCGCCAATATCGACTTTGCGGCACATGCCGCTTCCATGGGGGCTGCGGCCCTTCACGTCGATAGCATTGATGAGTTGGAAGACGCGCTCACCCGCGCGAAATGCGCAGCAGGCCCTTTCGTCATCGTGATCGATACGGATCCCTATCCGAGCACACCTCACGGAGGTCACTGGTGGGATGTTGCCGTGCCGGAAGTTTCGGAGCGCGAAGAGGTACGCGAGAAGCGCGCCGCCTACGAAGACCGCCTGAAGGAGCGTGCGCTCAACTAGCGAGCGCCCATATCCGCTACAAACCTTGTCAGCCTATTTGGAAAGACCCAGAGACCATGACCGTCAAGATCGGTATCTCCCCCATAGCGTGGCAGAATGATGACCTGCCGGACCTTACCGCGGCCTACACCATGGAACAGGCGCTGCGCGAAGCGCGCGAGATCGGCTATACTGGGGTCGAACGCGGGCGCAGGATGCCGCAGGACACCAAAGGCCTTCGGCGCTATCTGGCGGAATACGACACCGCGCTTTGTGGGGGGTGGTGTTCGGGCAATCTGCTGATCAATGACGTCGAGACGGAAAAGGCCGCAATCGCAGAGCAGGTCGAACAATTCGCCGCGCTTGGCGCGCCCTGTCTCGTCTATGCCGAGTGCTCCAACACCGTGCAGGGTGACAGGACGATCCCGGTCAACAATCGCCCCAAGCTTTCGGCGGATGAGGTGCGGACCTATGCGGGCAAGCTCTCTGAACTTGCCAAATGGATGACGGACAAGGGTCTGCCGCTTGCGTATCACCATCATATGGGGGCCTTTATCGAGGATCAGGAGGATATCGACCGCCTGATGGGGGGCAGCTCGCCTGAGGTAACCTTGCTCTATGACACCGGGCATCTGGTGTTCGGGGGTGGGGATCTGCTCGGTACGCTCGACAAGTGGGGGGATCGCATTCTTCATGTCCACTACAAGGACCTCCGCAAGGATGTGGCCGCCGAAGCCCGGGCAAAGGACTGGTCCTTCCTCGACGCGGTGATTGCCGGCGCCTTTACTGTTCCGGGCGATCCAGAAGGCTCCATCGATTTTGCAGCGGTAACGAAGCAGTTGGCCTCGATGGGGTACGAAGGGTGGATTGTCGTCGAAGCGGAGCAGGACCCGGCCAAGGTCTCTCCCTATGAAGCGTCCAAGCTGGGCTATGATACGATTCGAGACCTCTGCGCCCGCTATGGGCTTGAGGTCGATACATCCCCAGCGGAGGAATGCGCATGAGCCACCTGTTGCAGAAGCCATTCGGCACTCATGGTGAGGTCCACAGGATCACGCCCGAAACCGCCGGTTGGCGCTATGTTGGGTTTTCCCTCTACCGGCTGCGGGCTGGGGAAAGCGCCAGCGGCGTGACGGAAAGCCGGGAAGTGATCCTCGTGATGGTGGAGGGGAAAGCCAAGATCACCGGGGCAAGCCGGGATTGGGGGGAATTGGGGGATCGAATGAATGTGTTCGAGAAGAGCCCACCCCACTGCCTGTACCTGCCGGACGGGAGCGATTGGCGCGCCGTGGCGACGACCGATTGCACCATTGCCGTTTGCTCGGCTCCGGGGCGGGGAGGGCATCCGGCGCGGCGTATCGGGCCAGAAGGCATTTCCCTGACCGAACGCGGCAAGGGTACCAACACGCGCTTTATCAACAACATCGCCATGGAGAATGAGGACTACTGCGACTCTTTGCTGGTCACGGAGGTATTTACCCCCGCCGGTCACTGGTCTTCGTATCCCAGCCACCGCCATGACGAAGACGATTTTCCCCGGATCACGTATCTCGAGGAAACTTATTATCACCGTCTCAATCCGGCGACGGGTTTCGGGGTTCAGCGGGTCTATACCGATGACGGCTCACTTGATGAGACGATGGCCGTGGCAAACGGGGATGTCGTTCTTGTGCCGCGCGGGCATCATCCCTGTGGCGCGCCTTACGGATTTGAGATGTATTATCTCAACGTCATGGCAGGACCGCGCCGCAATTGGCGCTTTGTTCCCGATCCGGCGGTGAAGTGGATCATGGATCGCGATGCGTAAACGGCGTCACCCTGCCGCCTTGAGACCTGCGCGCGGGGCGGCTATGCACCGGGGCCAGCAGTTCCCGGAGAGACCATGCCCGTTTTTCTTGATTCCCAGGACCCGGATTTCGAAACCGCTTTTGCCGCGCTTCTGAGCGCCAAGCGGGAAGACAGCCCGGACGTCGACGCCACGGTTGCGGATATCATCGCGGATGTGCGCGCTCGGGGCGATGCGGCTCTGCTCGAGTACACGGCGAAGTTCGACAGGCTCGAACTGGAAGCGGGGGGGCTTGCCTTCTCTGCGCAAGAGGTCGACGAACTTTGCGCCCGTGTCTCAGATGAAGACCGTGCCGCACTGGAACACGCGGCGGAGCGCATTCGCGCCTATCACGAACGCCAGATGCCCGAAGATGCCCAGTGGACAGATGCCGCGGGCGCAATGCTCGGCTGGCGCTGGGGTCCTGTTGCTGCGGCGGGCCTCTATGTGCCGGGCGGACTGGCTTCGTATCCCTCGTCCGTGCTGATGAATGCGATCCCGGCAAAGGTTGCGGGCGTGCCGCGTCTTGCGATCACCGTGCCGACCCCGGATGGTATCGCCAATCCGCTGGTCCTGCTGGCCGCCCGGATATCTGGGGTGGATGAGATCTATCGTGTCGGCGGTGCACAAGCGATTGCGGCGCTCGCCTATGGTACCCAAACCATTCGGCCGGTGGACAAGATCACCGGTCCGGG
The DNA here is from genome assembly GCF_900111875.1 of Poseidonocella pacifica. Taxonomy (GTDB): domain Bacteria; phylum Pseudomonadota; class Alphaproteobacteria; order Rhodobacterales; family Rhodobacteraceae; genus Poseidonocella; species Poseidonocella pacifica. Next base: position 1,046,103 of record NZ_FOJU01000001.1, on the reverse strand, counting down.
TAATGCCTTTGTCGCCGCCGCCAAGCGACGTGTCTTTGGCCGGGTCGGCATCGACATGATCGCTGGCCCGTCAGAGATCCTGGTGATTGCTGATGCCGACAATGATCCTGACTTCATCGCCCTCGACCTGCTCAGTCAGGCCGAGCATGACGAGAGCGCGCAATCCATCCTGATCACCACCGACCGCGCCTTTGGACAGGCCGTGGCCAAGGCGGTAGATGGTCACCTGAAGGTGCTGGAGCGGCGGGCCATTGCGGGGGCAAGTTGGCGTGATTTCGGCGCCGTGATCACCGTGCCGGATCTTGATGTGGCGGCGGCTCTGTCCGACCGGGTCGCGCCGGAGCACCTTGAGCTTTGCGTGGCGGACCCTGATGCGCTCAGCGCCAAGATCACCCATGCAGGGGCAATTTTCCTCGGTCAATGGACGCCGGAAGCCATCGGAGACTACGTCGGCGGGCCGAACCACGTGCTGCCCACGGCGCGTTCGGCACGATTTTCCTCCGGCCTCTCCGTGCTGGACTTCCTCAAGCGCACGACCTTGGCACGGATGACGCCTGAGGCCTTGCGGGCTATCGGGCCCGCCGCAGAAACGCTCGCGCGGGCCGAAAGCCTTGAGGCGCATGGGCTTTCGGTGACGGCGCGACTGCGTAAGACGAACGGCTGATTGCCGGGGAGCGCGCCATCGTCTAAGCAGGCCAAAGATTGCCTGCGAGCCCGCCCATGACCCGTCTTGCCCATATCGAGCTGGATGACAGCGCCCTTCCGCCGCCGACCCCTGAGATCGAGCAGGAACGGCGCGTGGCGATCTTTGATCTGCTTGAGGACAACAAGTTTGCCTTGCCGGAAAAGGATGACACGCCCGAGGGTCCATATCGGCTGACCCTGTGCATCCGAGAGCAGCGTCTTGTCTTCGATCTCCGCACCGAAGCAGACGCACCAGCGAGCGAGTTTCACCTATCGCTTTCTCCGTTCCGTCAGGTGGTGAAGGATTATTTCCAGATCTGCGAGAGCTATTTTGATGCCGTCCGGCGCCTTCCCCCGAGCCAGATCGAAGCGATAGACGGCGCGCGGCGCGGCATACACGACGAAGGCGCGCGGATCTTGCTGGATCGACTGGACGGAAAAGCCAGCATTGACCTGCCGACCGCCCGCCGCCTCTTTACGCTGGTCTGCGTTCTGCACTTCGGCGGTTGAGATCATACAAGGAACATCATGCATGAATACCATCGCGACCTATTTCGACGCGTTCAACCGCAACGACACAGAGGCCATGATCGCTTGTCTTGCACCTAATGTCGCGCACCATGTGAACGAAGGGAAGATCCGCGAAGGGACAGAGGCCTTTCGCGCGTTTTCCGCGCATATGAGCCGGTGCTACCGCGAAGAGTTGACGGATATCGTGATTTTCGACGCGGAGGGCGGCACGCGCGCGGCCGCCGAGTACATCGTGAACGGCACCTATCTGGAGACCGACGAAGGCCTGCCCGAAGCGAAGGGCCAGACATATCGCTTGCCCGCCGGGTCGTTCTTTTCGCTTGAGGATGGAAAAATCACCCGTGTGGTGACCTACTACAACCTCGCCGACTGGGTCGCGCAGGTCTCCTGATGGAGGTGCGCCCGTTGACCGGGGTGGCGCTCGATGCCGCACTTGATGATGTGGCACGGCTCCGCATCGCGGTATTTCGCGATTGGCCCTATCTCTACGATGGGGACCTCGACTATGAGCGCCGATATCTGGATACCTACCGCGAGAGCGCGGGGGCCGTTCTGGTCGGGGCTTTTGACAAGACGCGACTTGTCGGGGCAGCGACCGGCACCCCGATGGAAGACCATGCGGAGGATTTTGCGGCGGCCTTTGCGGATCGCGATGTGACCTTGGGGGAAGTGTTCTATTGCGCAGAAAGCGTGTTGCTGCCCGAGTATCGTGGCCGGGGCCTTGGACATGCCTTTTTCGACCACCGCGAAGCCCATGCGCGCAGGCTGGGGCGAACCTGTTCGGCGTTTTGCGCGGTGCAGCGCCCCGTTGACCATCCCTTGCGCCCCTCGGGGTATCGGCCGCTGGATGAGTTCTGGCGCAAGCGGGGGTATGAGCGATTGGAGGGCGCTATGGCGCGTTTCCGGTGGAGGGATGTGGATCAGCCCGCCGAGACTGATCATACGCTGCAATTCTGGCTCCGGCAGCTCTGAACAGTTGACCTGATCGGCTCTGCCCGGCATGAGCCACGCATGACAAATTTGCCTCTTATGCCGACCCCGCGCGGACGCCTTGCCGCCGAACGGCCTCTCGCCGATCTGACCTGGCTGCGCGTCGGCGGGCCGGCGATGTACTTTTTCCAACCAGCCGACGAGGACGACCTCGCGGAGTTCTTGCGAGAACTGCCGGCTTCGATTCCGGTCTTTCCCATGGGTGTGGGGTCCAACCTGATTGTCCGTGACGGCGGCATTCGTGCAATCGTCATCCGGCTGGGGCGGGGGTTCAACGGCGTCGAAATAGAGGGGCAGGAGGTTACAGCGGGGGCGGCGGCGCTTGATGCGCAGGTTGCAAAGCGCGCGGCAGCCGCCGGTCTTGACCTGGCGTTCCTGCGGACGATCCCGGGAAGCATTGGCGGGGCGGTCCGGATGAACGCAGGGTGCTATGGCACCTATGTCGCCGACCATTTCGTTTCCGCGCGCGCCATCACGCGAGAAGGGGAGATTGTCACCCTCGGTCCGGAAGACCTCCGCTTTGGGTATCGGCAGAGCGCGCTTGCCGAAGGATGCGTGCTCATCGACGCTAAATTCCATGCCCCCCAAGGCGATCCGGAGGCGCTGTCGGCGAAGATGGAGGAGCAACTTTCACGTCGCAATGAAAGCCAGCCGGTCAAGGATCGCACAGCCGGATCGACCTTCCGCAATCCCGCGGGGTATTCCTCCACCGGTGCGGCGGACGACACGCATGAGTTGAAAGCCTGGAAGGTTATAGACGAGGCTGGAATGCGCGGCAAAACCCTTGGCGGCGCGATCATGAATCCCAAGCATCCGAATTTCCTCACCAATTCAGGTGACGCGTCAGCAGCGGATCTGGAAAATCTGGGCGAGTTGGTACGAAAAACGGTTTACGAACGAAGCGGCATACAGCTAGAGTGGGAAATCATGAGGGTCGGTGAACAGGCCCCTGACACCAACGAATAACAAGCAGGGTTCAGGCCCTGAAAAGCAAACGGGGCAAAGCCCCGGTCCGAGGCACATTTTGGGCACGTCGAGCAGGACAGCCCCGATAGTTGCGGTACTTATGGGCGGCCTTTCCGCAGAGCGGGAAGTCTCTTTGTCGTCCGGGCGCGAATGCGCTGCTGCGCTGCGGGAGAATGGATTCCGGGTGGTCGAGCTAGATGCCGGCCCCGATCTTTCTGCGCGCCTTTCCGACATCAAGCCAGATCTGGTTTTCAACGCGCTTCATGGGCGTTGGGGGGAAGACGGGTGCGTTCAGGGGATTCTGGAGTGGCTGCGCATCCCCTACACCCATTCCGGTATTCTCGCCTCCGCTCTCGCCATGGACAAGGCGCGCAGCAAGGACGTCTTTCGCACGAGCGGCCTGCCCGTTGTGGAAAGTGTTCTGGCGTTGCGGGAAGAGGTCGCCTCCGCGCATGTCCTTCGCCCTCCATACGTCGTCAAGCCCAACAACGAAGGGTCCAGCGTCGGGGTGTATCTGGTGCATGATGACGCGAACGGCCCGCCCCAGCTTTCAGAGGATATGCCCCAGACCGTAATGGTTGAAGCCTTTGCACCGGGCCGCGAGTTGACGACGACCGTGATGGGGGATCGCCCGCTTGCCGTCACCGATATCCTGACGGACGGGTGGTACGACTATGATGCCAAGTACCGGCCCGGCGGGTCTCGCCATGTCATTCCGGCCGAGATTCCGGACGAAATACGCGCGCTGTGTTTCGACTATGCCGTTCGCGCGCATCAGGCGTTGGGCTGTCGCGGCATTTCGCGGACGGACTTTCGCTGGGACGAAGCGAAAGGCGCGGCGGGATTGATCCTGCTGGAAACCAATACACAGCCGGGCATGACGCCCACTTCGCTGGCCCCTGAGCAGGCGATTCATGCGGGCATTTCCTTTGCCGAGCTTTGCCGCTGGATCGTGGAGGATGCATCATGCGACCGCTGAAGTTCCTGCGCCGTTCCGAAGGCCGCGCCGATCCGGCGCCATCGCGTTGGGCCTATCGGGTGGAGCGGCTCTGGCTTCGCCCCCGGTTCCGCAAGCTGGTCAAGTTTGGAGTGCCCATCGTGATCGTGGCGGGCACGGTCGGCGGGTATTTTGCCAATGCAGAGCGGCGCGAAGATGTATCCCTCGCTCTTTCGGATCTGCGCGCATCGATCGAAGCGCGCCCGGAATTTGCCGTGAACCTGATGGCAATCGACGGAGCGGCGCCCGAACTGGCTGGCGAAATCCGCGATGTGCTGCCACTGCGTTTTCCGGTGTCGTCCTTCGATCTTGATCTCGAAGAGATGCGCAAGACGGTGCTTGAACTCGATGCCGTTGCCGAAGCGGCGCTTCGCATTCGTCCGGGCGGGGTGCTCGCGCTCGATATTCGCGAACGGATACCTGCGGTCGTATGGAAGCACGACGGGCGGTACGATCTGCTTGATGAGAGCGGCGCATTCGTCGCGACCCTCGAAGCGCGCGGCGGCGCTGCTGCGCTTCCGCTTATCGCGGGCAAGGGTGCGCAAGATGTGACCCCCGAAGCACTTGATCTGGTCGAGGCGGCAGAGCCGCTTGGCGCACGCTTTCTCGGTCTTGTTCGGATGGGAGAGCGCCGCTGGGACGTCATTCTCGACCGGGATCAACGCATCCTGCTTCCAGCCACGTCCCCGGTGCGCGCGCTTGAGCGGGCCATCGCGCTCAGCGAAGCGCAGGACATGCTGTCGCGGGACATTGCCGGGCTGGACCTGCGCAATCCCAAACGACCAACCCTCCGCCTGAGCCATGCCGCTTTGGCGGCCTATCACGAAATCCGACTGACAGGGGTGCCGACCGAATGATCGAGCTCTACGAGACACAACGTGCCATGCGGGCAATGCGCCAAGCCGCGATGCAACGGGGCGTCATCGCCATCCTCGATATCGGCACATCCAAGATCGGCTGCCTCGTGCTTCGCTTCGATGGAGTACCTGAAATCCCCGAGGCCGATGGCATCGGCTCGCTCGCGGGGCAGGCGGGGTTCAGGGTCATCGGAGCGGCGACGACAAAATCGCGCGGTGTCCGTTTCGGTGAGATCGACGCGATGCAGGAGACGGAACGCGCAATCCGCACCGCGGTGCAGGCAGCGCAGAAGATGGCCGGCCTGCGGGTTGACCACGTCATCGCCTGTCTTTCCGGCGCGGAGCCGCGCAGCTATGGGCTCGAAGGCCGGGTCGATGTGGATGGCGCACAGGTCTCTGAACAGGATGTCGCCCGCGTTCTGGCGGCCTGCGATTTGCCCGACATCGGGCCGGGCCGTGAAGTGTTGCATGCGCAGCCCATCAACTTTGCCCTCGATCATCGCTCCGGCCTTTCCGATCCCCGTGGTCAGATCGGCCAGACCTTGGCGACGGATATGCATATGCTGACGGTCGATGGCGCAGCGGTGCAGAACCTCGCCTATTGCATCAAGCGCTGTGACCTTGAACTCGCCGGGATTGCATCGGCGGCCTATGTCTCCGGCACCTCCGCCCTTGTGGAGGATGAGCAAGAGCTTGGCGCGGCATGTATCGACCTTGGGGGCGGGACGACAGGTGTTTCGATTTTCATCAAGAAACACATGATTTTTGCCGATACGGTTCGAATGGGCGGCGACCACGTGACCTCCGATATTTCCATGGGGTTGTCGGTGCCCAACGCCACTGCGGAACGGATCAAGACGTTCTACGGCGGCGTCGTTGCCACTGGCATGGATGACCGGGAGATGATCGAAATTGGCGGCGAGACGGGTGATTGGGAACGCGATCGCCGCTCTGTTTCTCGTGCCGAGTTGATCGGCATTATCCGCCCGCGCGTGGAGGAAATTCTGGAGGAGGTACGTGTTCGGCTGGATGCGGCCGGGTTCGACCATTTGCCTAGTCAGCAGATCGTGTTGACCGGCGGGGGTAGTCAACTTCCCGGTCTGGATGGGCTTGCCTCACGTATTCTGGGCCATCAGGTTCGCCTTGGCCGTCCTCTCCGGGTCCACGGTTTGCCGCAGGCCGCAACGGGGCCGGGCTTCGCCTCGGCGGTCGGTCTTTGTCTCTTTGCTGCAAATCCGCAGGACGAATGGTGGGATTTTGAAATCCCCGTCGAACGGTATCCAGCCCGCAGCCTCAAGCGCGCGGTGAAGTGGTTCAAGGAGAACTGGTAGTATTGGTGCCCTGACAAGAAAAGGTCGCGGCGGCAGGGATTTGCCCATGTGTCAATTTCCGCGTGACCAGAGTTTAGGGACTTGGTAATCATGAATTCGACGGTGCGACTCAACGCACTGCAGGTGGCACGAGCAGGTGTCCTGACATTTTGAACGATTGGCGCGGTTGCGCGGATTCGGCTTTTGATGGCGTGCATCAAGGCCACCTATAGCCATGACTTTAGCGTAGTCTGCCAAATCTGGTGGTTTCGGCAAAATCTCGCGGAGAAAGTGGCCATTGGGGCCGCATTTTGTGGTTTTCTCATGTTTTTGACGTGACGCCAGACCCTGAATGCGCAATAATCGCCTTATAAGAGAGTGTCGAAGGCCGTGGCAGCGGCTCATAAACAGCAGGCGGACAGCAAATGACCTTGAATCTTTCCATGCCCGGGCAGGACGATCTCAAGCCCCGCATCACCGTTTTCGGGGTCGGTGGTGCAGGCGGCAACGCGGTCAATAACATGATCGAGAAAGAGCTCGGTGGTGTCGACTTCGTGACGGCAAACACCGACGCCCAGGCGCTGCAACAATCGATGTCACCGGCCAAGGTGCAACTTGGCGTGAAAGTGACAGAAGGTTTGGGTGCGGGCGCGCGCCCATCGGTTGGTGCCGCAGCGGCGGAAGAAAGCATCGAGCAAATCGTCGATCACCTCGCGGGGGCGCATATGTGCTTCATCACCGCGGGCATGGGCGGCGGCACGGGCACGGGTGCAGCCCCGATCATCGCTCAGGCCGCACGCGAGCTTGGTGTGTTGACCGTCGGCGTTGTGACCAAGCCTTTCCAGTTTGAGGGCATCAAGCGGATGCGTCAGGCGGAGCAGGGCGTCGAGCAACTGCAGCGCGTGGTCGATACGCTGATCATCATCCCCAACCAGAACCTTTTCCGGCTCGCCAACGAAAAGACGACCTTCACCGAGGCCTTCTCCATGGCCGATGACGTGCTGTACCAGGGCGTCAAGGGCGTGACGGATTTGATGGTTCGTCCGGGTCTCATCAACCTCGACTTTGCAGACGTTCGTGCCGTCATGGACGAAATGGGCAAGGCGATGATGGGCACGGGCGAGGCCTCCGGCGAGGATCGTGCGATCCAAGCTGCCGAGAAGGCCATCGCCAACCCGCTGCTCGACGAGATCAGCCTGCGCGGCGCGCGCGGCGTGCTCATCAACATCACGGGCAGCCACGACCTTACCCTCTTTGAACTCGACGAAGCGGCAAACCGCATTCGCGAAGAGGTTGATCCGGATGCAAACATTATCGTCGGCTCCACCCTCGACACCGACATGGATGGCATGATGCGCGTCTCCGTCGTGGCGACCGGGATCGATGCCAGTGAAGATGCCGGAGAGACACCGGTTCCCCGCCGCAGCCTGCGTGAGCCGCTCAAGCAGAGCGTTTCCGTCGAAGACGAGCGCGAAGAAGCGGCAGCCGAACCAATGCAGGCCGACGTGCAGCCCCTCGTTGCCGAAGCAGAAGAGGAGCCTTCGCTCTTCCGCGAGTTCGAAGAGGCACCGCAGGACGAAGTGTTTGCCGCCGAGGATGCCGGAGGGGATTTGCCACCGCCCGCATATCGCCCTCAGGTTTCGGAATTTGCCCGTCGCGAGGCCGATGCGCCTGCGCCGCGTGCGGAACATCGCGCAGCTGGTTCGCCCTCCGATGCCACGCTGCAGCGCCTTCGTACCGCCGTGCAGAACGTTCCAAAGCACGAGCAGCACAAGCCAGCAGCCGCTGAGCAGCGCGCCGCTCCGTCGGCCGAAGAACAGCACGAACGCGCTCGGTTCGGGATCAACTCCCTGATCAATCGCATGACGGGTCAGCCCGGAGCCGAAGTTCAGGGCCAGCGCGCCGCCGCGGCAGTACGTCGCCAGCCGCCGGTACAGGCCTATGAGGATGAGCAGACGCTCGACGCCGAACAGGACAAGATCGAGATTCCGGCCTTCCTGCGCCGTCAGGCAAACTGATCCAACATCACGTTCTTGCAGATAGGGCCGCCCTTAGGGGCGGCTTTTTTCATTAAAATCAGAACATTGTGCCTCCTAGGCGGGCATTCGCCCCTGCTGAGACCCTATGTTGCAATTCGTAGCAAAGATTGAGTTGAGGCTTCTCGCAGTCCCACTTATCTCAATGTCTCGAAGCAAATGGATCGAGGCCAAGGTGCAAACGACGCTCAAATCGCAGGTTATTTTTCGCGGCCAGGGCCTGCACTCCGGGCGCCCTGTTACGCTCATCCTGCATCCTGCGCCTGCGGACCACGGTATCCAGTTCCTCCGTCGCGACTTCGCGCGCGGGGAGGGCATCGTCCGAGCGTTGTTTGATCGCGTCAACCAATCACCACTCTGCACCCGGATACAGAACCAGCACGGGGCGAGCGTCTCGACAATTGAGCATCTCATGGCCGCACTGGCGGGATGCGGTGTGCACAACGTTCTGGCCGAACTCGATGGGCCGGAAGTTCCGATCCTCGATGGCAGCGCCGCTCCGTTCGTGCGGGGGATCTTTGGCGCGGGTGTCGTTGGTTTGGGAAGAGAGTTGCGTGCGATCCGTGTTCTGAAGCCTGTAGAGGTTCGCCGCGGTGATGCCTCCGCTCGATTGACCCCGGCCGAAGCGCTTCATATCGATTTCGAAATTGATTTCGCAGATGCGGTGATCGGACATCAGAGCCGCAGCATGTCGCTCGCCAACGGCGCGTTTGCACGGATGCTGGCGGATAGCCGCACGTTCTGTCGACAGGCCGATGTGGATGCGATGCGTGCCCAAGGTCTGGCGCTTGGTGGAACCTATGAGAATGCGGTCGTAGTCGATGGTGAGCAGGTTCTCAGCCCCGGCGGTCTGCGTCACCGCGACGAGGCGGTTCGGCACAAGATGCTCGATGCGCTTGGCGATTTGTATCTCGCTGGGCTGCCGATCCTTGGACGGTATACGGGCGTCCGCGCGGGCCATGCGCTGACCAACGATCTTCTTCGGGCGCTCTTTGCCGATCCTACGGCTTGGGAATTGCACAGCTGCGATACGCGGACGCTTGCCCAATTGCCGGGCACCGCGCTTCACGCAGAAGACATCCCTGCCGTCGCCTGATCCTACGCGAATACCCGCCCGCCTCTTGTCCCGCTTCTTCTGCTGTCCTATGACGCGGGACAGTTCGGATGCGAGGAGTGGCCATGCTGGATCTGACTTATGAGACCCCCAAGCCCAAAGTGATTGCTGGGGCGAAACACGACTGGGAACTTGTAATCGGCATGGAGGTCCATGCCCAGATTGCCACGAAGGCCAAGCTCTTCTCCGGCGCATCAACAGAGTTCGGAGCGGAGCCAAATTCCAACGTTTCCTTCGTGGATGCGGCAATGCCGGGCATGTTGCCAGTCGTCAATGAATTCTGCGTGGAACAAGCGGTGCGCACTGGGCTGGGCCTCAAGGCGCAGATCAACCTGACTTCTGCCTTCGACCGCAAGAACTATTTCTACCCGGATCTGCCGCAAGGCTACCAGATTTCCCAACTCTATCACCCCCTAGTCGGTGAGGGAGAGATCCTTGTGGATATGCAGCCGGGTATTGCACGCCTCGTGCGGATCGAGCGCATCCACGTCGAACAGGACGCGGGCAAATCCATTCATGACATGGATCCCGCCATGTCTTTCGTCGATCTCAACCGGACTGGGGTCGCCCTTATGGAAATCGTCTCCCGTCCCGACATTCGGGGGCCGGAGGAGGCGGCGGCCTATGTCACCAAATTGCGCCAGATCCTTCGCTATCTCGGGACCTGCGATGGCAACATGCAGAACGGGAACCTTCGCGCCGACGTGAACGTATCGATCTGCCGTCCCGGGGCCTATGAGAAGTATCAGGAAACGCAGGATTTCTCTCATCTTGGCACGCGTTGCGAGATCAAGAACATGAACTCCATGCGTTTCATCCAAGCGGCGATTGACTATGAAGCGCGCCGCCAGATCGCCATTCTGGAAGCCGGTGGCAAGGTGGATCAGGAAACGCGTCTCTATGATCCGGACAAGGGCGAGACACGGTCAATGCGCTCAAAGGAAGAGGCGCATGATTACCGCTACTTCCCCGATCCCGACCTTCTCCCATTGGAGTTGGAGCAATCGTGGGTCGACAATATAGCCGCAACCTTGCCTGAGCTTCCTGATGCCAAGAAGGCCCGCTTCGTCAAGGATTTTGGACTGAGCGAATACGACGCCTCCGTCCTGACGGCGGATGTCGATTCAGCGGACTATTTCGAGAAGGTGGCTGAGGGACGCGATGGGAAGATGGCCGCGAATTGGGTCATCAACGAGCTGTTCGGCCGGCTCAAGAAAGAGGGTCATGACATCACCTCCAGCCCGGTTTCGCCGGAACAACTCAGCGCCATCATCGGCCTGATCCAAAAAGGTGATATCAGCGGCAAGATCGCAAAGGACCTGTTCGAGATCGTCTATTCGGAGGGCGGCAACCCCGAAGAGATCGTGGAGACGCGCGGGATGAAGCAGGTGACCGACACTGGCGCAATCGAAACGGCAGTGGACGAGGTGATCGCGGCGAACCCCGCGCAGGTGGAAAAGGCCCGCGCCAATCCCAAACTTGCAGGCTGGTTTGTGGGGCAGGTGATGAAAGCGACAGGTGGCAAGGCTAATCCCAAGGCGGTGAATGAAATCGTCGCGGCAAAGCTCGGTCTTTAGGAAATCGTGGTGGTCCCCCGCGGGGCGGGGGACCGGATCGATCAGGCATTCGCCTTCTTGCGGCGGGCCATGAGCCCAAGTCCGCCAAGTGCCACGCCCATCAAAGGCAGTGCTGCGGGAAGTGGCACCGGTGCGGGCTGACCTTCAACGATGAAATCGAGGTCCGGGCCGACACCGCTGGAACCGTATGCATCACCGAAATTGAAGACGAGCGAAGTCGTCTCACCCGGGTTCAGCATTTCGGAAAAGGAAAACGACGCGCTTTGGCCTTGCTCAACGGTCTCTGTAGTGCTGCCGAAGCTGACCCCTACACCGCCGGTGAAACCTGCTACGGTGCGAAGTTGGTTGACGGTCACGGAGCCCAAAACGAGATGCAAAATGCTCGAAGAGCCATTCTCGAAAGTGAATTCATAGCTTCCTGCGGTATCGCCATTGTCGAAGCCAGCTTGGAAATCATAGGCGGCGGCGGAGATATCATAGGTGCCCCCGGGTGCAGCGGTTCCCGAGAGGGTGGCCGCAGAAGCGCCGAGGGGAAGAGCCGCGAACCCGGCTACAGCGAAAATGGTACTAAATTTCATAGAGATCTTCCTTGTCTTACCTGTCGCACAATGTGCACTGTCACATCTCTTGAACGCCCGATGGGTTCCCTAATACTTGAAAAAAAATTTCAGAGTATCGTGCAAGGGCCGAGAATATTGAAGTTTTTGCACTATTAATGTTTGAAGATGCGTTTTGTTTCTTCGTTGGACACAGTCGGCGGGTTTCTGCTAGACAGACGCGCGCCGTGAGCAAGGAAAGAAGATATGTCGGGTTTTCAGTATAAGGTCGTTCCGGCACCAAAGCGGGCCGTTCCCGTTCGCGGTGTCAAGTCAGAGGAAGAGCGGTTCGCCCGGGTTCTCGAAGATACGATGAACGATCTTGCCAAGAGCGGATGGGAATTTCATCGCGCGGAACGCCTACCTGCCGATATCCGCAAAGGGTGGTTGCGGCGAGAGACCGTGTTTCAGGATGTGCTGGTCTTTCGTCGGGAGCGTAGCGCCGCGTCCTCTGACGGGCGGGCCGGACTGGTCGCGACCCGCAGCCCGGAAGACGAGACTGCGGAGCGCGTGCGAAAGCTCTTTACGCGCGGCGAAGAAGACGACGACAAGAACGGTCTGGCCGCCGAATAGATCTTAGGTGCCGATGTCGAGGGCCAGCGCGTGGATGCGGGTCATCACATCCTTTCCGAGCGCTGCGTGCACTGCTCTGTGCCGCGCGATGCGTGACATGTCGGCAAATTCCGCAGCACGGATTTTTACGTTGAAGTGGCTCTCGCCTCCCTCGCGAAAACCTGCGTGGCCGCGGTGGCTTTCGCTATCGTCCACGACCTCAAGGGTTGCAGGGTGGAATGTTTTCTCCAACCGCAGGCGGATTTCATCTGTCAATGACATTTTTCGCGATCTTCCCTCTTCAAACTCTTTCCCTATCCTCTAAGGTATGGCGCCTGAGTCGAAAAGGTGAGGCCCATGAGCAAGAGTGATCCCTTCGGATTCGACATGTCCGTAAAGTCGTCGAAGAAAAAGAACCCACGCGGACGGCGGAGCCAATCTGGCGCCCAGGAAACGTCGGTGCGCGTTTGCGAGAAAGACGGCTGCGAAGAAGCCGGTAAATACCGTGCGCCCAAAGCGCCCGATGTTCTCGACGATTTCTTCTGGTTCTGCCAGGAGCATGTGCGCGAGTACAATCAGAAGTGGAACTTCTTTGACGGAACCACCGAGGCGGAGTTGAATGCTCAGGCTTCGAAGGACCGGGTGTGGGAGCGGGAGACAAAAGACTTCCGCGACCCGGAAACTCGGGCATGGGCAAGGCTGGGGATCGAGGACCCGCATCAGGTTCTTGGACAGAACGGCACGCGCAATCCCGGCCGAACGGCGGCCTCGCAGGGGCGGCGACTTCCCCCGACCGAACGCCGTGCGATCGAGATCCTCGAGGCGCGCGACGGTTGGACCAAGACCGAGGTGCGCAAGGCCTACAAGAAGCTGATCAAGGTTCTGCACCCTGACATGAACGGCGGGGACCGCAGCCAGGAAGAACAGCTTCAGGAAGTTGTCTGGGCGTGGGATCAGATCAAGGAAAGCCGGAACTTCCGCGACTGAGGGCCGGACCGTTACCGCCAAGTTGTGGCAGCGCGCGAGCGATTAACCTTTCGTTAAGACCCGCTGCCCAATGATTGCCCCTAGGTTAGTTTGTCAGGCGGTGCCATGTTCTGTCTCATAGTCGAAAGCGATCCGGCAATATCCATGGCGTGGGAGGCATGCCTCTTTGACATGGGGTTAGAGGTGGCCATCGCAGTCTCTGTAACAGAGGCATTGCGGGTCCTGCGACAGCGGCAAGTAGACCTCGTTCTTCTCAATCATACGCTTGGCGCAGAGACGACTGAGCCTGTTGCTCTCTACATCCAGCATTACGCCCCAAACGCGCGGTTGATCCTCATCACGGGAACCGGCGCCTTTCCACGAGGGGAGGCGCGACGCTATATGCCCGGTGTGGATTGGGTGCTGCGCCAACCTGTCGTGCTCAATGACCTGCGGGCGCTTGTGGAGTATGCTGTACGCGACATGCGTCGGGACGCTGCGTATCGGGAGCCGCAGCGACAGCGAACGCCCGCGTGATCACGCGGGTTTGAAAACGAGGCTTACTCCGTTGAGGCAATGCCTCTTGCCCGTTGGCGCGGGACCGTCCCCGAATATATGACCAAGATGGCTTCCGCATCGGCGGCAGTGGCATTCCGTCCTCGGGATGACGAGTTTCCAGTCGCGCTTGGTTTCGATCGCATTCGGCAATGACTGACTGAAACTCGGCCAGCCTGTGCCACTGTCGTATTTGTCCTGCGAGGCATAGAGTGCGAGATCGCATCCCCTGCATTGGTAGGTTCCTGCGTCATAAAGCTTGTCCAGCGGCGAAGAACCCGCAGGCTCGGTCCCTTCCTCTCTCATCACGCTGTACTGGAGGGGCGTCAAAAGGGCGCGCCATTCGGCCTCCGAACGTGTCACCTCAAAGGTCTCAGCATGGGCAGGGCGAGCTGTTGCCAATGCGGCAAGCCCGGAGAGAAGGGCGGTTCGGCGAGATATCTGTGCTTTGATCATGCCCCGGAGGGTAGGGCGCGCCACGCTTTGCCGCAAATGACGGCATAGCACGCTTGCGTGAGGCCCCCTCTTGCCCTTCCAATCGATATCGGGCACGACGGACGCTGTTGAAGGTGGGCTGAGAAGGAGCGGGTCTTATGGCCGAAACTGTGATCGACGTGAACGCGAAACCCACCGAGGAGATTTCCGTTCGGGAAGTTTTCGGGATCGACAGCGACATGATCGTGCATGGGTTCCCCGAACGTACGGATCGTGTCCCGGACTTCGATTCTACTTATAAATTCGATCCCGACACCACGCTTGCGATCCTCGCCGGTTTCCGGAACAACCGCCGCGTCATGATCCAAGGGTATCACGGTACCGGTAAGTCCACACATATCGAACAGGTCGCGGCCCGACTCAACTGGCCTGCTGTTCGGGTCAACCTCGACAGCCACATCAGCCGGATCGACTTGATCGGCAAGGATGCGATCAAGCTGGTCGATGGTAAGCAGGTCACACAGTTTCAGGAGGGCATCCTTCCTTGGGCGCTGCGCAATCCTTGTGCCATCGTGTTCGATGAATACGACGCGGGCCGCGCGGACGTGATGTTCGTGATCCAACGGGTGCTGGAGACTGACGGCAAACTGACGCTTCTGGACCAGAACGAAGTGCTTACACCTCACAAGTATTTTCGCATTTTCGCGACCGCGAACACGGTCGGTCTTGGCGATACCACAGGTCTCTATCACGGCACGCAGCAGATCAACCAAGGTCAGATGGACCGGTGGAGCTTGGTCGCAACGCTCAACTATCTGTCGATCGACGCGGAAACGGCGATCGTTCTCGCCAAATGCCCGCACTACAACAATGAGAAGGGCCGCCGAACTATCCGCCAGATGGTGACGGTTGCGGACTATACCCGCACCGCCTTCATGAATGGAGAGTTGTCGACGGTCATGTCGCCCCGGACGGTCATTGCATGGGCTCAGAATGCGGAGATTTTCCGCAATGTCGGCTATGCCTTCCGGGTCTCCTTCCTCAACAAATGCGATGAGTTGGAGCGTCAGACAGTGGCCGAATTCTACCAGCGCTGTTTTGACGAAGAACTGCCCGAGAGCGCAGCCAACCTGCTGGTCGGCTAAGCCTAAATACATTTGGTCAAGTCCCTGCGGATTTCCTAGACTGCGGGGGTCCGCGCACAAAAGGGGCGTCCGATGCAAAAGCCTGACAATCCCGCCGATCCGTTCAAGAAGGCGCTCGCCGACGCTACGAAGGTTCTCGCCGACGATTCCGATCTGAACGTGAGTTATTCGGTCGATCCATCCGGATTGTCGGGGGATCAGATGCGCCTGCCGCAAGTGAGCCGGCGGCTTACGCGCGAAGAGGTGCTTTTGGCCCGCGGCACGGCGGATTCCCTGGCGATCCGGCACCGGTATCACGATCCCGCGGTATCGAGCCGCTATCTCCCGCAGGGGCAGATGGCCCGCGATCTCTATGATGCGATGGAAACGGCCCGGTGCGAGGCTCTTGGGGCGCGGGACATGCCCGGAACGCTCAGCAATATCGATGTGAAGCTCGGGCACGAGGCGCTGCGCCGCGGTTATGATCAGATCAAGACCGCGCCTGAAGCGCCGCTCGCCGCGGCGGCGGGATATCTCGTCCGTCATCTGGCGACCGGCCGCGATCTGCCCCCGGGGGCGGACAATGTGATGCAGCTTTGGCGTGGTTTCATTGAGGAACAGGCCGGAGACACCTTGGAAGACGTGAAGGAGCGCCTTGCCGATCAGGCCGACTTTGCGCGGTTCGCGCGGCGTATCATCCAGGATCTGGGCTATGGTGATCAGCTTGGTGACGATCCCGATGCCCCCGATGAGGATCAGGACGAAAGCGCCGAGCAGGACGAGAACGAGGACGACACGCCCGACAGCACCGGCGAGAGCGATGAGGACGAAACCGAAGCTGCGCCCGACCAAAGTCAGGACCAGCAGCAGGATGCCTCGGAGGCGCAAGTCAGTGCCGATGACATGGCCGATTCCGAGATGGGTGATGAAAACGAGATGCCCGAGGGAGAGGCCCCGATGGAGCCTCCGCCCCCGCCGTCCATATCCGAGGCGGACCCGCTCTATACGGTCTATGATACGACATATGATGAGGAAATCGCCGCAGAAGAGCTAGCCGAGCCCGTCGAGTTGGAGCGTCTGCGGGCGTATCTTGATCAACAACTTGAACCGCTGAAAGGGGCCGTGTCGCGCCTTGCGAACAAGCTACAACGCAGGTTGCAGGCACAACAGAACCGGGCGTGGGAATTTGATCTGGAAGAAGGGACGCTTGATGCTGGCCGTTTGGCACGCGTTATCGCGAACCCGACGACTCCGCTTTCCTTCAAGATCGAGAAGGACACCGAATTCCGCGATACGGTGGTGACCCTTTTGCTCGACAACTCCGGCTCCATGCGGGGCCGTCCGATTTCGATTGCGGCGATTTGCGCCGATGTCCTGGCCCGCACGCTGGAGCGGTGTTCGGTCAAGGTGGAAATCCTTGGCTTCACGACCCGCGCGTGGAAGGGGGGGCAAGCACGGGAGAAATGGCTCGCCGAAGGCCGGCCCCAGCAACCTGGGCGCCTCAACGATCTGCGCCATATCATCTACAAGTCCGCCGACGCGCCGTGGCGCCGGACACGCGACAATCTCGGCCTGATGATGAAGGAAGGGCTGCTGAAGGAGAACATCGACGGGGAGGCGCTCGAATGGGCGCACAGGCGCATGCAGCATCGCCCCGAGGCGCGCAAGATCCTGATGGTGATCTCCGACGGCGCACCGGTTGACGACTCCACCCTGTCAGTGAACCCGGCCAGCTATCTGGAGAAACACCTGCGCGACGTCATCGCAATGGTGGAGCGCAAACGAATGGTCGAACTCGCGGCAATCGGCATCGGGCATGACGTGACCCGGTATTACAATCGCGCGGTGACGATCACCGACGTGGACCAACTCGCCGGCGCGATCACGGAGCAGCTTGCGGCCCTGTTCGAAAGTGATCCGCGGGCACGGGCCAAGATCTTTGGTATGCGCAAGGTAAGTTGAACGGGGTAAGACATGTTCCAGAACTTTGAAGTCAAAGCCCGTCCCGAACAGGGGCCGCCACGGCTCGCAGCGCTGAGGACGGCGCTCAAGGCTGCTGGGGTGGGCGGCTTTCTCGTTCCGCGAGCCGATGCCTATCAAGGGGAATACGTCGCCCCCTGCGATTCCCGGCTCGAGTGGCTGACCGGGTTCACGGGATCTGCGGGTTTTGCCGCCGTTCTCCCCAAGATCGCGGGTGTTTTCGTCGATGGACGCTATCGGCTTCAGGCCCGTGCTCAGGTGGACACGGACGCCTTTGCGCAGGTTGACTGGCCGGAGGTTCGACTAGGCGACTGGCTGCGGGATCATGCGCGCGACGGGGCCCGTATCGGATTTGACCCATGGCTTCACACGGTTGAGGAGATTGCACAGCTTCGCAAAGCACTTGCAGGTCATGCCGATCTGGTGCCGCTCACGGAAAACCCCATCGACGAAATTTGGGATGACCGGCCTGCGCCGCCCCAAAGCGCGGCCTTTGCCTATCCCGAAGAGTTGGCGGGAAGGAGCGCCTCTGAGAAACGCGAATCCTGCGCGGCCTCGTTGACGCAGACGGGCGAAACGGCGGTTATCCTGACACAACCCGATGCGATTTGCTGGCTGCTCAATATCCGCGGCGCGGATCTGCCCCGGATTCCGGTGGTGCAGGCAATGGCGGTTTTGCATGGCAGCGGGCAGCTCGACCTGTTCGCGGACCCGAACAAGTTCGAAGAGGTCAATCTGGGGCCGGGCGTACAGTTGTACCCGCCTCATGCCTTCATTCCCGCGCTGAACGCGCTCGATGGGGGCGTTCGGATCGATCCGAAGACCGCGCCGCAAGCTGTGTCCGACGCGCTGGCAAAACCGATCCATGGCCCCGATCCTTGCGCCTTGCCGCGGGCCTGCAAGACGCATTCCGAGATCGAAGGGGCACGGGCGGCGCATCTGCGCGATGGTGCGGCGGTGTGCGAATTCCTCGCTTGGGTTGATGAGCAAACGCCCGGTGCCTTCACCGAAATCGATGTGGTGCGCGCGCTGGAAGGGTTTCGCCGTGAAACGGGGGCCTTGCGCGACATCTCCTTTGAGACGATCGCCGGTGCGGGCCCACATGGCGCCATCGTGCACTATCGCGTCACGGAGGAAACGGATCGCGCGGTGAACGCCGGTGAACTGCTCCTTGTCGATAGCGGCGGGCAGTATCTCGACGGGACCACCGATATCACCCGGACCATAGCCATCGGCCGGCCGACCCACGAGATGCAGGTCGCCTATACGCGTGTGCTACAGGGTATGATCGCGATCAGCCGCGCGCGTTGGCCCGAGGGCCTCAGCGGGCGGGATCTCGATCCCCTCGCGCGGATTCACCTGTGGATGGCGGGGCAGGATTACGATCATGGCACCGGCCACGGGGTCGGCGCTTATCTTTCTGTTCACGAGGGGCCTCAGCGGATTTCCCGCGCGTCCGAAGTTCCGCTGCGCCCCGGCATGATCGTCTCTAACGAGCCCGGCTATTACCGCGAAGGCGCCTTTGGGATACGCATCGAGAACCTCGTCGTGGTGGAACCTGCGCCGGTGATAGACGGTGCCGATTCAAAGCGCCGCATGCTCTCCTTTGAGACTCTGACTTGGGCGCCTCTTGATCGACGTTTGATCCTGAGCGATCTTCTGAGCCGTGCTGAAATTGCATGGATTGACAGCTATCATGAGCAGGTGCGCGGGAAAATCGGGCCAAGTCTGGGCAAGCGTGCGCAACTGTGGTTAAACGAAGCTTCCGCCCCGCTGTGACATGACCACGTCATATAGAACGGGCAGGAACGAGGAAAACAAACGGGGGTGCATTCATGACAGTCGAGATCCGGATCCGCGAGTTGCAAGGCACTTGGGTCGTGCGGGCAGGCGGTGCCGTGTTGGGTGAAAGCTCATCCGCGCTGGAGTTGTCCGAGGGTGATCTGCCCCCTGTCATCTATTTCCCCCGCAGTGATCTGGCGATGGCTTTTCTGGAGCCGACTGATCATCGTACGACATGCCCCCACAAGGGCGATGCCAGCTATTTCTCCATTGAACTCAAGAGCTTCACCTTGGAGAATGCTGCCTGGAGCTATGAATCGCCCAAGGACGAAGTTTCACGGATTGCGGGCCACGTCGCCTTTTATCCGCGTGACGAGATTGCCGTCGAACAGCTCTGAGCTTTGATGCGCGGGATGCTTCACCTCTCGCAAGTCATGGATTAGACGGGAGAAACGGGCCCGGATGAACTGGGTCTTGGTCAAGGACCTGTCATGCAAGACCCGCGTGAAGCGCCTTTTCGTCTCGTCGATGCAACCTTCAGGCAGGCCTGTTCTCGGGGTGCGCGTGCGCTTTGGCGTTCGGGGCCGGAGCAGGTCGGGGTCTGGATTCTCGCTCTGATCATCGGAACGGCGGCGGGGTTTGCCGCGCTCATCTTTCGGCGCGGGATCGACTGGTTACAGACCACGGTTTACGGCACCGAGGATGTCCTGCAGCTTCACTCCTTTGCGGCGACGCTCGAATGGTATTGGATTCTCGTGATCCCGATGCTCGGCGGTACCGCTGTGGGCATCGTTCTTTATCTCTGGACCCCTGATGGCCGGGTACGCTCTGTGGCCGATGTGATCGAGGGCGCTGCGCTGCGCGAGGGCCGGGTGGAGCGCAAGGCCGGTGTGGCCTCTGCCGTCGCATCGTGGATTACCCTTTCCACAGGGGGCAGTTCGGGGCGCGAGGGGCCAGTTGTGCACCTCGCTGCGATGATTTCAAGCTGGATCGCTGACCTCTTCAAGGCGGACGCCATCCGGGGGCGCGATCTTTTGGGGTGTGCTGTTGCCGCCGCCGTTTCCGCCAGCTTCAATGCCCCCATCGCCGGAGCACTCTTCGCGCTCGAAGTGGTGTTGCGGCACTTTGCGTTGCACGCACTCGCGCCCATCGTCGTGGCGAGCGCGGCGGGGACGGTGATCAACCGCCTCGCATTCGGGGATGTGACGGAATTCGTCCTTCCGGGCACCACTGCTTTGGAATTCTATGTCGAGTTGCCGGCGTTCCTGATCCTTGGGCTGGTCTGCGGCGTCGTGGCCGCCGTGATGATGCGCTCGATCTTTTGGGCGGACGATGTTGAGAGTCAGTTGCAAAAGCGCCTTGGATTACCCGATTGGGTGCGTCCCGCGCTGGCTGGGGCGTTACTTGGGGCGATTGCGATCTTTTTCCCCCATATTATCGGGGTGGGGTATGAGACGACCAGTTCGGCCCTGACCGGTCAACTGCCCCTGCGGGAGGCGCTGATCTTTGCGATCGTGAAGGTCGTCGCCGTGGCGATTACCATCGGGGGGCGTATGGGGGGCGGGGTGTTTTCCCCTTCGCTGATGGTTGGCGCGCTGACCGGACTGACCTTCGGGTTGATCGCGACGGGGCTGTTTCCTGATGTCTCGGGCGGTCACACGCTCTATGCGCTTGCCGGAATGGGGGCGGTGGCTGCTGCGGTCCTTGGCGCGCCAATTTCCACCACGCTCATCGTGTTCGAACTGACGGGGGACTGGCAGACGGGGCTCGCGGTCATGCTCTCGGTGTCCATCTCTACATCCGTGTCCGCGCAGCTTGTGACGCGCTCCTTCTTCCTGACGCAACTCGCGCGCAAGAGGGTGCATCTGGCGGCGGGGCCGCAGGCCTATTTGCTGGGCATGTTCCGGGTCGCGGCCGTAATGCGCAAGCTGGAGGCCGGATCAGCAGAGGAAGAGCGCTGCTGGGAGCTTGTTCGCAAGGGAGTCTACATCGACGGGAATGCGACACTGGACACCGCGCTGAAACAGTTTGAGGAAGCCGGCGTCTCGGTCCTGCCGGTCGTTCCCCTGACCGATGGAGACGATGCGCCGCCTGAATTGCTTGGGGCGCTGTTCCATGTGGATTCGCTCAAGGTCTATAATCGCGCGCTCGCAGCTGCGGCAGCCGAAGAACACTCCTGAGCGTCATTCGCAGCGCCGTGGGCGCAGCTTAGCCATTGAGCAAAGAGCGGGCGGCAGCGCGCGCTTCGGCAGTGATCACATCGCCTGCGAGCATACGGGCGATTTCATCTGTGCGCTCATCGAGCGACAGAGGAATAACGCTGGTGCGGGTTTGCCCGTCGGTGACTTGTTTTTCGACCCGCCAGTGATGCGCCCCAAGCGCGGCGACCTGCGGTGAGTGTGTCACGACGAGCACTTGGCCCGGATCGGCAAGGGCGGCGAGGCGCCGACCGACGGCATCCGCAGTCGCTCCGCCAACGCCCCGGTCGATCTCGTCAAAAATGAGGGTCAGCCCGTCTGAATCCCGGGTAAGGCAGACTTTGAGGGCCAACAGGAAACGGCTGAGTTCCCCGCCGGATGCAATGCGGGCGAGTGGGCCCGCCGGCGCGCCGGGGTTTGTGGCGACGGTGAACGCCACGGCGTCGACACCCTCCGGCCCCGGGTCCGCCGGTGTGATTGTAGTTTCGAAGTGCGCGCGATCCATCTTCAGCGGAGCAAGCTCACCACGGACCGCCGCGTCGAGGGATCGTGCTGCCTCGGCTCGCGCAGCGCTCAGCGCCGCCGCCTTCTCGGCATAGCGCGCCTCTGCGACCTTCAAGGCCTTTTGGTCCCTCGCAAGATCCGCCTCGGTTCCTTCGAGAGTGGCGAGGCGCTCAGACAGGGTGGTCCCGTGCTCCGCCAAGGCATCGGCCTGAACCTGATGCTTGCGCGCGAGGGCGCGCAGTGCAAATAGCCGCTCTTCCGCCTGTTCCAGAGCCGCCGGTTCAAATTGAAGCGCTTCCAAGCAGTCGCGGATACATGCGGTGGCGTCATCAAGCTCGATCATCGTTCTCGATAGGGCATCCAACGCGCCATCCAGCCGCCCGTCAGCCGCCTCGGAGACCCCTTCAAGCCAGCGCATCGCCGTGGCCAATGACCCTTCGGCGCCACCGCTGCCGAGCACGTCGGCAGCGCGGGAGATATCCTCTCCGATCTTTTCGGCGCGCTGCATCAGGCGGCGCTTGGCGTCCAGTTCGTCCTCTTCGCCTTCACGGGGATCGAGCGCGGTAATCTCGTCGATCGCGTGGCGCAGGTAGGCTTCTTCGGTTTCGCGTTCCTCGCGCGCGGCTTCGGCGTCGGCAACCGTGCGCCGAAGCCGTGACAGCGCGGTCCAGTCGTCGCGAAGCGCCTCGATCTGCGGGCCAAGCCGACCGAAGGTGTCGAGAAACCGCCGGTGCTCTCTGGGATCAAGCAAGCCGCGATCGTCTTGCTGGCCGTGAAGCTCTACCAATGTCGCGGAAAGTTGACGCAGCACGGCACCGGAAGCCCGCCGATCATTGACGAAAGCGGTCTTGCGGCCATCCACGCCGTTGGTGCGGCGCAGGATCAGCGTATCCTCAACGGGCAGACCGGCTTCGGCAAGAACATGACGCGCCGGATGCCCCGGCGACAGGTCGAATTCGGCCAGAACCTCGCCTTGCTCTGCGCCCGTGCGAACCAGCTCGGCACGCCCGCGCCAGCCGAGCACAAAGCCCAGAGCCTCAAGCAATATGGACTTTCCCGCGCCCGTCTCGCCGGTCAAGACGTTGAGGCCCGGCCGGAATGCAAGATCCAGACGGTCGATGATCAGCATGTCCCGGATCTCTAGCGTTCGCAGCATTCAGTGACCTCGAACTCGCTGCGTCAGAGCCATTCCCCGCGCACGACCTGACGGTAGATCTTCGATAGCCAATTGTCGCCCGATGCGCGTGTTTCAAGGCCCTGTCCGGTCAGAAGGGCATAGCTGTCCTTGTACCACTCGGTGGCCTGATAGTTGTGCCCCAGAATTGCGCCGGCGGACTGTGCCTCATCCGTCAGACCGAGCGAGAGATATGCCTCGACCAGACGGTGCAGGGCCTCGGGCGTGTGGGTTGTCGTCTGGAAATCCTCGACGACCACGCGGAACCGTTTGACGGCGGCGGCATAGTGCTTGTGACGGAGGTAATAGCGGCCTACCTCCATTTCCTTGCCGGCGAGATGATCGAAGGCGAGGTCGAACTTGAGAATAGCGGACTGGGCATATTCGCTGTCTGGATATTCTTCGATGACCGTCCTGAGCGCTTGTAGCGCCTGGAACGTAAGCCCTTGATCACGGCCAATTTCGTCGATCTGATCGTAATAGCTGAGCGCCAGAAGATACTGCGCATAGGCGGCATCCTCATCGGCGGGATAAAAGTCGATATAGCGCTGAGCGGCGGCGCGGCTGTTATCGTAATCCGTATCGCGATGATAGGAGAAGGCCTGCATGATCAAGGCGCGCTTGGCCAGATCCGAATAGGGATAGAGCCGTTCCACTTCACCGAAGTAGTAGGCGGCCTGATCCGCTTTGCCGCGTGCATTCTCGAATTCGCCGCGTTGGAAGATTTCTCTGGCCGTGTAATTTTCCAGCGGCACCGTTGGCGTCGTGGTTCCACATGCGGTCAGTCCCGCCAGTACCAATGCTGCCAAGCCTGCCCTAACCCCTGCGCTGCCTGCCATTCGCCCACCTGTCTTGCATCGCGAGCGGCTTGCCCCGCCCACCTGTTCGGCAAGGGTCTAGCACAGAAAATTCCGGTGCAAAACGCCTTATCGGCACGGCGAATTTCACGCTTGATCGAGGTCAATGCCCGGCGTCATAGTGGCTGCGACACTAGACATAAGGCACCGGATGAACCGGGCTGTTGGCAGGAGAATTCCGAGGATGACCCGAACGTTACTGGCCCTGATCGGCGCCGCGTCCACGTTGGCTGCGTGTGTTCAACCCCCTGTTATCAGTGGAAAAACTCTCTTTCTGGAAAACTGCTCGGGGTGCCATGGCGCGGCCGCGAACGGGGAGGGGGCGCTGGCGGGTCACCTCGATGTGGCCCCGCCCGATCTGACACGGCTGACTGCGCGAAACGGCGGGGTCTTTCCCGAAACCCATGTTCTGAGCACGATCGACGGCTATACGCGCGGGGATCATTTCAGCCGCGAGATGCCCGAATTCGGCGCGGCGCTTGGCGGCGATCCGGTGATGATCGAGACGGGCGAGGGTATCGTGACGCCGACCCCGGAACGGCTCGTGGCCATCGCGGAATACCTACAGGCGATTCAGGTTCAATAGGCCGAAAACCTGTCAGAGATCGGGCGCTGACCGTGGACTGCGGGCCGCGCCCGATCTGTGGTTTTGGCGCGTATGACATGTGTATGACTTTCGTATGACACGGCGGCATACACTCTTGTGCACAGGCTTTTTCGGGCGCGGTTGGCTAGACGTCCAACTCTTCTACGAAGCGCGCGTTTTCCTGAATGTACTGAAACCGCAGTTCTGGCTTTTTCCCCATCAGCCGCTCGACCAGATCGCCGGTTTCGCCGGGCTCGTCTTCGTCGATTGTCACACGGATCAACTTGCGGCTGCTGGGATCCATCGTCGTTTCCTTGAGATCCTTGGCATCCATTTCGCCAAGGCCCTTGAAGCGGGAAACATCAATCTTGCCCTTGCCGCCGAGGCCCTTCTCGAACCATGCGTCACGCTCTTCCTCGTCGAGGCAATAGACCCGCCGCGCTCCTTGGGTCAGGCGATAGAGCGGGGGGCAGGCGAGGTAGAGGTGGCCCGCGTCGATCATGGGGCGCATCTGGGTAAAGAAGAACGTCATGAGCAGCGAGGCGATATGCGCGCCGTCAACGTCGGCGTCAGTCATGATGATGATCTTGTCATACCGCAGGTCGTCGATGTTGAACCGCGTGCCAAGGCCAACGCCGAGCGCCTGACTGAGATCGCTGATCTCTTGGTTGGAGCCGAGCTTGGAGGAGGCCGCGCCAAGCACGTTCAGGATCTTGCCGCGCAGGGGGAGCAGGGCCTGGGTCTTGCGGTTGCGCGCCATCTTGGCCGAACCGCCCGCCGAGTCGCCCTCGACGATGAAAAGCTCCGTGCCCTCGCGGCTTGTCGCGCTGCAATCCACCAGCTTGCCGGGCAGGCGAAGTTTCTTGGTTGCCGTCTTGCGCGCGGTTTCCTTCTCCTGCCGGCGGCGCAGCCGTTCTTCGGACCGCAGGATGAGGAAGTCGAGGATCGACCCCGCCGATTTGGTATCCGCGGCCAGCCAGTTGTCGAAGTGATCCCGCACGGATTGCTCAACGAGTTTCTGCGCCTCTGTGGTGGCCAGACGATCCTTGGTCTGGCCCACGAATTCCGGCTCCCGGATGAAACAGGACACGAGCGCGCAGCCCCCGGTAATGAGATCTTCGCGGGTGATTTGCGCGGCCTTCTTGTTGTTCACCAGTTCGCCATAGGCGCGGATGCCCTTGAGGATCGCGGCCCAGAAGCCCGCCTCGTGGGTGCCACCCTCGGGGGTTGGGACGGTGTTACAGTATGACTGGATGAACCCGTCGCGGGAGGGGGTCCAGTTGATCGCCCATTCGACCTTGCCGGGAGTGGAGAATTTCTCCTTGAAATCGACCGTGCCACCAAAAGGGCGGTCGGCATAGGTGCTGGCCGAGCCTAGCGTTTCGGTCAGATAGTCCGAGAGACCGCCCGGAAAATGAAAGCTCGCCTCCGTCGGGGTTTCGCCATCATCAACGAAGGTCTTCCAGCGGATTTCGACCCCGGAAAAGAGATAGGCCTTGGAGCGCACCATCTTGAACAGCCGCGCGGGCTTGAACCGGTGGTGGCCAAAAATCTGCTCGTCGGCGTGGAAGGTCACGGTGGTCCCGCGGCGGTTGGGGGCCTGACCGACCTTTTCCACCGGGCCGAGCGGAATACCGCGGGAGAATTTCTGCTCATGCAATTCCCGGTTTCGCGCGACCTGCACCACCATCGAATCCGACAGGGCATTGACGACCGAGGCACCAACACCGTGCAGGCCGCCCGAAGTCTCGTATGCATCGCCGGAAAATTTCCCGCCCGCATGGAGCGTGCACAGGATGACCTCCAGCGCGGATTTGCCGGGGAACTTGGGGTGCGGGTCGATCGGGATGCCGCGCCCGTTGTCCTGTACGACAACCGAATAATCGGCATTCAGCGTGATTTCGATCCGGTTCGCATGGCCCGCGACGGCCTCGTCCATCGAGTTGTCGAGCACTTCTGCGACAAGGTGGTGCAGCGCCCGTTCGTCGGTGCCGCCGATATACATGCCGGGGCGTTTGCGCACCGGTTCGAGCCCTTCGAGCACTTCGATCTGGGAGGCGTTATAGTCGCCGTGATCGGTGGCGGAGAGGAGATCGTCGGCCATCGGCTGCTCTCTTTCTTGGTATCGTTGAGCGGGCAGTATGGCAGAGGGGGGCGGGAGGGAAAAGCGGATTGACGGGGCGCGCCGTTTCGCCATCTTGGGCCAAAACGGAGGATATCATGCGGGTTGCATTCACAGGCGGATCGGGCAAAGCGGGGCGGCATGCGGTGCCCTATCTACAGGCGCAGGGGCATGAGGTGTTCAACCTCGATCTGGTGCCGTTGGAGGGATGCGAGACCCTGCAGGTTGATCTGACGGATTCGGGATCAGTGTTCAACGCACTGACGTCGCTGACAAATCTGAACCAACTTGATGGGGAGGGCGTGCAACGTTTCGATGCCGTGGTCCACTTCGCGGCGATCCCGCGCATCCTGATCAAGCCGGACAATGAGACGTTCGCGACCAATATGCTGAGCACCTACAACGTGATGGAAGCGGCGGTGAAGCTCGGCATTCCGAAGGTGATTTTTGCCTCCAGCGAAACGACTTACGGGGTGTGTTTCGCGCAAGGGGATCTCAAGCCTGACTATCTCCCGGTGGATGAGGAGCATCCCACCGTACCGCACGACAGCTATGCGATGTCAAAGGTCGCGGGCGAGGTGTGCGGGCGCAGTTTTCAGGCGCGATCCGGCATCGATATCTATGGCCTTCGCATCAACAACGTCATCGAACCGCATGAATACAAAGCAATGTTCCCCGCCTTTATGGAGGATCCCTCGCTCCGTCGGCGCAACATTTTTGCTTATATCGACGCGCGGGACCTTGGGCATATGGTCGATTGCTGCCTCAAGACGGACGGGCTTGGGTATGAGGTGTTCAACGTCGCGAACCCCGATCTTTCGGTGGGGATCAGCAATGCCGAGGTGCGCGCACGGTTCTATGACGGGGTGCCGGTACGGCGGGACATGGGGGAGCGGGAGACGTTTTACGATATCTCCAAGGCGCAACGCCTGCTCGGCTTCAGCCCGAAACACAGCTGGCGTGATGTTCTTGATCCGACGGTCTGAGGGAGGCGGTGGTGGGAAAGATACACTAAGCTGCGAGCATCAGAAACGCACACAGTGCGGCAAAAATGGGCGCTGCAAGGTACCAACCATATAAGGTCAGTTTGGCAAAAAGATCCAACTTCGTGAAATTACCAGGAATTTCATCCAATATGGTTTGGATCTCCTCCAACTGCGAGTTGGTGCGTTCTACTGCCTGAGTAGCGGATAAGATGTCCTTGCTCATCTCCTGATATATTTCGTCGTTTCTGATATCGGCATCCCGTCTCCGAACCTGAACTTCGTCAATTTTGCGCAGTTGTTCATTCACCGAGCTAATGCGACTGATACAGTCACCAAGTAAGTCGATCCTATCGCGGAGATTGTCCAAAACAGGTTCCGTTGCGTTCACACTTCCCTGTGAATCGAATTTTGCCTTTGGTAAAGAGTTTGATTTGAACCATTTGGCATAAGAAAGGTAGTCGGAATACCAATGAATTACTAGCGCGGACGTCGAGAAAGCTATTATGGTGCCTGCCGTAAGAACGTATGCTTCAACTGGTAAAGCTTCTTGGAATATGGGCCAGTTTAGCGGTTTCAGGTTATACTGCTCCACTAAAATCACGGATCCCGAAGCAATAGATAGAGTGCGCGCTGAAGCCACTGTTTCTCTGGATAAGATTTCCTTCGAGTTCAGTTTCAACCAATCACCCCCTCAAACTCCCGCCATTCGCCCTTGGACATTCCGGAGGTTTCCTGTGTGACCTCCTCACCCTTCAGCATCCGGCGCAGGCAATCAAGGGCTTTGCCGGAGAGCGTCGCGCCGCCGAGGCGGTAGTCTTCGAAGGCCCGATAGGCAAAGGGGACCCAGTCGGCGGTGATCTTGCAGAGCGCGTCGGCATAGACGCGGATTTCGTATTGGGCATGGGCATCGGCGCGCAGGCGCAGGAAATGCAGCAGGTTGTGCAGATCCACTTTCCAATACCACTGAGTATAGATATTGGCGGGCAGATTCATGCGGGCCAATTCGCGGGCGAGGCCCTGTTGGCCGTCGTCGGAAATCATTTCCTCGTAATGGTCATAAGCGCGCATCGCATCGTCACGGAGATAGCGCAGGACGCGGTCGGCCTCTTCTCCCGAAAGGGCTTCGCCGCGGCCTTGGTTGTTGACGACGGATTGCGCATTCAGATGGTCGGGCGAGGGGATATAGAATTCGCGGTCGAGGATCGAATAGCGGGCGGAGTATTCGTTGACGTTCGCGGTGCGGTGACGAATCCACTGGCGCGCGACAAAGACCGGCAATTTGACGTGCAGCTTGATTTCGCACATCTCGAACGGGGTCGAGTGCCAATGCCGCATGAGATAGCGGATCAAGCCTTCGTCGTTCGACACGGATTTGGTGCCACGACCATAGGAGACGCGGGCCGCCTGACAGATCGCCTCATCATCGCCCATGTAGTCGATCACCCGGATGAACCCGTGATCCAACACGGGGTGCGCGGTGTAGAGGTGCTGTTCCATCCCCGGCGCGGTGGCGCGAAGGGTCTGATGCGATTGAGCGCGCTGCGCGTCGATTTCGGCCTGCTGCTCGGGGGAAAGGGGCATGGAAAGCTCCGTCATGTTTGAGTCGGGGTTCACTATATCTTGAGTTGTGTGGCTGCGGAACCGCGATATGGGGTGGGTCTGGACGGGGCCACAAATGAGTTTAGGTTGGGCCCATATTCACTGAACGAAGAGGGGGTCGCCCATGGGCATCGAGTATCTGCACACGATGGTGCGTGTGAAGGATTTGGAAAAAAGCAAAGCGTTCTATGAGCTTCTGGGCTTGCAGGAACGCCGCCGGATCGAGAGCGAGAAGGGGCGCTTCACGTTGGTCTATCTCTGCCCGCCGGGTCAGGACGATGGCCGCGCGGATGTGGAATTGACCTACAACTGGGACGGCGACGACGGGCTTCCTTCGGACAGCCGGCACTTTGGCCATCTGGCGTACCGCGTGGATGATATTTATGCGATGTGTCAAAAGCTTATGGATGCGGGCGTGGTGATCAACCGGCCGCCGCGCGATGGGCACATGGCCTTTGTCCGCAGCCCTGACAACATCTCTGTCGAGTTGCTTCAGAAAGGCGATTCCCTGCCCGAGCAGGAGCCTTGGGCCAGCATGGAGAACACCGGGCATTGGTAAGACTGGCGGCAGCGTTGGTGTGTCTGGCAGGGGCGGGAGAGGCCGCCCCCTGCCGGCTCGCTCTGGCGCTGGCGCTGGATGTGTCGTCTTCGGTCGACGCTGAGGAGTATGCCCTGCAATCGCGCGGCTTGGCCGCAGCGTTGAACGCCGGATCAGTGCGCGGGGCGATCCTGAGCGAGGGGGAGGCGGTCTGGCTCCTTGTGTATGAGTGGTCCGGCCCGCTGCGCCAGCATCTCGTTCTGGATTGGACAGCGCTGACCTCGGGGGCGGAGATTGATCGGGTGGTCGCGGTGCTTGGCGGAGCAACGCGAAGCCGGGCGGATCTGCCGACGGCGCTTGGTCATGCCTTGGGTTTTGGGGCCACTCAATTGCTGCGTGGACCTGATTGCGCGCGCCGGGTTCTGGATGTCTCGGGTGATGGAGAGAACAATTCAGGATTCCGTCCATCGCTGGCCTACCGGCATTTTCCCTTCGACGGGGTGACGGTGAACGGTTTGGCAATTGTGACCGGAGAACAGGACGTTACGGGGTATTATTGGCGCGAGGTCGCACGAGGGCCGGGGGCCTTTGTGGAAACCGCTGATGGGTTCGAGGATTATGAGCGGGCCATGACACGCAAGCTCTTTCGAGAGATCCGGGGCGCTCGTCTGACCTCGTTGGAGAGCACGTGGCCGGGGTGAGGGCGATTCTTCTCGCGGCGCTGATACCGTTTTGCGGACAGGCGGCCGCAGAGTGCAGGTTGGCGCTGGCCCTCGGGATGGATGTATCGGGATCGGTCGATGACGTGGAGTATCGCCAGCAGCTTGACGGGCTCGCGAATGCGCTCATGTCCGATGCGGTACGCGGCGCGCTTCTGGCGATCCCGGGGCGGCCGGTTCGGATCACGGCGTATGAATGGAGCGGCCCCGGAGCGATGCGGATCTTGCTGCCGTGGACGGAAATCGACGGCGCGGTAACGCTCGCGCAGGCCGCGGGGCAGATAAGGCAGATCGAACGTCGGGAGTTCCCCCCGGAAACAGCGCTTGGCCGCGCGCTTGAAATCGGAGGCGGGTTTCTGGCGGAGCAACCCTGTGATCGCCGAACGCTTGATATTTCGGGGGACGGTCCATCAAATGCGGGGCCACATCCGCGGTCGGTCACCCTGCGGGGAGTGACGGTCAATGGTCTGGTGATCGGTGGCGGCGCGGGCGATCTGGCGGGGTACTACCGCGCCTATGTTACCCAAGGGCCAAACAGCTTCGTCGAAATCGCCGAGAACTTTGCCGATTACGAAGCGGCCATGCGATTCAAGCTGCTACGCGAGATCGGCGGGCTGGCCGTGGCCGCCGTGGCCACAACCGAAGATACGCCATCACGATCGCAGGGCGATCAGTAGATATAGCGGATCTGATCGCTCCAATAGCGCTCCAGGCGCTTGAGTGTCATGGTGATCTCGTCCAGCGACACTTCGTTCAATACGTTCTTTTCGTCCATCCCGGTGGCGTGACGATCAAAGAGCCCGCTGACCACGTCGCGGATATGGCGGCCCTTTTCCGTCAGGCGCACCCGGACAGAGCGGCGGTCAATGTCGCAGCGCTGATGATGCATGAAATCGAGATCGACCAGCTTCTTGAGGTTATAGCTGACGTTGCTGCCCTGATAATAGCCGCGCGTCTTGAGTTCGCCTGCCGTGACTTCATTGTCACCGATGTTGAACAGCAAAAGACCCTGAACCGCGTTGATCTCCAGGACGCCGACCCGTTCGAATTCGTCCTTGATCACATCAAGAAGAAGACGGTGGAGCCGCTCGACCAACGCAAGCGCGTCGAGGTAGCTGTTGCCGAGGCCCGACTCTGTTTTCGGGTTGAATTGACCATGAGCGCTCATTTGTGACTCCGTTCGAATGCCTTGAACAGAGTCTTGGGGCAATTTCTCCAATATTCGGTTAAAATGTAATGGGTTGTGCGTACGCACGAGTTAATCCGCGTTAACCGTAACGCGTGCTCAGGCGGGGGTGGATGCGGCGATATCGTCGATGAGGGCGGTATAGCGTTTCGGCGCGGTATCCTGACCCGCAACCCAGCGATAGAGATCGTGATCATTCTCCGTCAGCAGCGCCTCATAGAGGTCGAGCGAGGGGTCGTCCAACTCAGCCAGCCGGGCGGTCGCCCATGTGGAGAGGATGATATCCATCTCCTTGATTCCGCGCCGCATGGATCGCATGCGCAGACGTTTCAGCCGGATCTCGCGGGATTCGGTGGTCATGCGAGTTCTTCCTTGAGACGTTGACGAAGACGCTTTTCAAGAATGCCCAGCCGTTCGGCGGATTTGGTCATCTGAGTCTTGAGATCGCGGATTTCCGTAAAGACGGCGGTGAGATCCGCTGGCAGTTCCTCTTCGGGCGGGCCGGAAACCCCTTCGCCCTCGCCGGTGAGCAACCACACGATGGAGACATTGAGCAACCCGGCAATCATCGACAGCTTGTTGGCGCGTGGCTCGGACAGATCACTTTCCCAATCGGTGAGGGTCTTGAGCTTGACGCCAAGCCGCCTCGAAAGATCCTTTTGAGTAAGCCCGGCCTTTTCACGCGCGGCGGTCAGCCGATCACCGAACGTGGCCGC
The DNA here is from genome assembly GCF_900111875.1 of Poseidonocella pacifica. Lineage (GTDB taxonomy): Bacteria > Pseudomonadota > Alphaproteobacteria > Rhodobacterales > Rhodobacteraceae > Poseidonocella > Poseidonocella pacifica. The sequence continues at coordinate 1,013,866 of NZ_FOJU01000001.1, read as the reverse complement.
GTCGGGGCCATACCAGTCATCCTGATCCTGCATCTTCGCTCCGTCCTCCATCAACCCTTCCCGCTTGAATGCGGTTTGGCCCAAGCCTAAGACATGACGACACCAGTTACAAACGGGGGCCGGGCCATGTCCTTCCTTTCTGCGACGCTTGCGCGAGTCAAACCGTCACCGACGGTCGCGATCACCAACCTCGCGCAGGAGATGAAGGCGGCGGGCGCGGATGTCATCGCGCTTTCGGCCGGGGAGCCGGATTTCGACACGCCCGATCACATCAAGGCCGCCGCCGTGCGTGTGATCGGTGAGGGGCGGACCAGATACACCGCCGTGGACGGCATTGCCGAGCTTAAATCCGCCATCTGCGCCAAGTTCGCGCGGGATAACGACCTCAGCTACAGCCCGTCGCAGATCTCCGTCGCGACGGGGGGCAAGCAGGTGCTTTACAATGCGCTCATGGCGACGCTGAATCCCGGCGACGAGGTGGTGATCCCGGCGCCCTATTGGGTCAGCTATCCCGACATGGTCCGGCTCGGCGGCGGAACCCCTGTGATTGCGGAAACCTCGCTGGAGACACGTTTCAAGCTGACGCCGGAGGCATTGGACGCCGCGATTACGGAAAAGACCAAGTGGTTCATCTTCAATTCGCCGTCGAACCCCTCGGGCGCGGGATATACGCGCGATGAGTTGCAGGCGCTGACCGATGTTCTGTTGCGGCACCCGCATGTGTGGATCCTGTCGGACGACATGTATGAGCACATTGCCTATGACGGTTTCGAATTCTGGAGCCCGGCGCAGGTCGAACCAAAGCTGCTGCCCAGAACCCTGACGGTCAACGGCGTGTCCAAGGCCTATGCGATGACCGGGTGGCGCATCGGATACGCGGGTGGGCCGGAAGACCTGATCGGTGCGATGCGCAAGATCCAGAGCCAATCCACCACCAATCCCTGTTCGATCAGCCAATGGGCTGCGGTCGAAGCGCTCAACGGGCCGCAGGATTGCTTGGCCGAAAACGCGGCTCTCTTTCGCCGCCGTCGTGATCTGGTGGTTGCGGCGCTCAATGCCGTTGATGGGATCACCTGTCCGGTGCCCGAGGGGGCATTCTATGTCTATCCGTCCATCGCGGGTCTGATCGGCAGGAAGATGCCGGATGGAACGGTGATCGACAGTGATGAGACCTTCTGCACCAAACTGCTGGAAACCTCCGGCGTTGCGGTCGTCTTTGGCGCGGCCTTCGGGCTTAGCCCGCACTTCCGGGTTAGTTATGCGGCGGCGGACGATGTGCTCGCGGAGGCATGCAGACGCATAGCGGCCTTCGCCGGGTCTCTGGCGCCCGCATGAACGAAGATCTGCCAGAGCTTTACTTTCGTCTGCGCGAAAATGGGGCTGCTGTCTTTCGTGTCGATACCGAAAATCGGCAGGGCCGGCTCGACCTCGTACAGATTGCCAGCGTGAACCTGCGCAACGGCGAGATCCGGGGGCAGGGTGGGCGAGAGCTGACACCCGGGGAGCACACCGAGATCGAGGCTTGGCGCGATGCACGGCTGGCGAGTTTATCGCGGCGCGATGCGGAGTATCCCGAGCGCATCATTGAGGAGGTGAACCTTTTCGCGCACTGGGTCCAGAGTCGGGCCGAGCCGGAGGTGATCGAAGAGACCAGCGACCGGTTGCTCCTCGCGCTGCACGATCTGCGCGCTGTTATCGTGCGCAAATTGGCCGACAAGCTTCGTGAGGAGAAATGAACGGCGATCTGCAACGTTTCGTCGCCGCCCAAGAGGGCGTCTATCCGCACGCGCTGGACGAGTTGCGCGCAGGGCGCAAGCAGGGCCACTGGATGTGGTTCATCTTTCCCCAGATTGCGGGGCTTGGGCGTTCGGCTAATGCCGTCTATTTCGCGATTGCAGATCTTGATGAGGCGCGCGCCTATCTTGAGCATCCGGTTCTGGGCCCGCGTTTGGTTGCCTGCGCAGGCGCGATATTGACCCATTCGGGCCGCTCGGCGCAGGAGATATTGGGGGCAATCGACGCGCAAAAGCTTCGCTCATCGGCCACACTCTTTCGCGAGGCTGGCGGTGACGCGGTATTCGAGCAGGTGCTTGGCACCTTCTATGAGGGTGACCCTTGCCCGGTCACCCTTGCGCGTCTGCATGGTGGGGGGTGAACCCGGCGGCAGCGGATGCTGATCCGAGCGCTTGCATCTGAATTACTTCGCCTTGATGTCCCCCGCCATTTTGCGCCCGTCTCGTCCTTCGATAAACTCGAATTCGACTTGCTGGTTCTCGGCCAGTCCCGTCAAACCTGATCGCTCGACCGCCGAAATATGTACAAAGACGTCACTACCGCCTTGTTCAGGCTCGATGAAACCGTAGCCCTTGGTCGTATTGAACCACTTTACGGTGCCGCTAGGCATCCTTCCCTCCTTGTCGCGCGTCTTACCGGGAAAACCGATGGCCCGGCCAGTGCTGTGACATGGCTCCGCCGCCCTTTGTCGGGGTAGACGCCGGATGGCGGATATAAGATGTCACGTCCCGAAGGATTGCACGACTCGGCGAAAAATCAAGCCAAACGGGTGCTTTTGGGCGGTTCTAGAATGGATATGCTCAAGTTTTGATGGAGGCGAAATGATCATCTATGGGCTGAAAACCTGCGATACCTGCCGGAAGGCCCGCCGCGCGCTTCCGTCGGCGGCGTTCGCCGATGTGCGCGATGATGGGGTTCCCTCGGCGGTTTTGCAGCGCGCGATTGCGCGGTTTGGCGACGCATTGATCAACCGCCGCTCAACGACGTGGCGCGAGCTGTCGGAGGCTGAGCGCGCTCTACCCGTCGAGGCGCTGATTTCCGCCCATCCCACTGTAATGAAACGCCCTCTTATCGACGATGGCGAGGGGCTTCATCTTGGTTGGGATCCACAGACCAAAGCGGCGTTGGGTGTCTGACGCCTAGCTCGCCAACCCAAGATCAAAGCGCTGGCACATGCCGTCGAGGAAGAGCCGCGCATCCTGCGCCGTGGCTTCTGTCAGCGATGTCTTGCCCCACGCATCGCCCAGAAAACGTCCGAACGTCCCTACCGCTGCAGTGCAGAAGCCGAGCGGCCAGCCGGTGAAGAACCGGCGGGAGGTCAGCCCTTGGCCCAGTATCACCACCGCGTTGTGACGCGAATCAACAGAGATCCTGTTGCGCAGTTCGATAAGCTCCGCTCTGGGCCCTTCGAGGTATTGGAGCAGTAGGTCGCCCTCCCGGTACAGGAACCCGGTGATATCGCAAACACCGTTGGCAATGCGGGCCTGGGCGATGAGATCTTGCTCCTCCAAGGAGCCGGGTCTCAGGCATGGCCGAGAGTGATAGGAAAAATAAAACATGGCGAATGACCTCCCCGAAATCCGCACTCCCTCAACCTGGAACTAAGACTAAAGTCTTGTTTCACATCCTGCAACTTCTGGTTGAGCGTGCGCAGCATTGAGCGCCGCACCGCCGCTTCAGACGCCCATGAAACGGCCAAACTTGCCCAAGGCGAAAAGGAGCGGCTCTCCCGTCCGGTGCGCGGCGCGCAGGACTCGGCCAACGACGATTGTATGATCGCCGGCGTCATGGAGCGCCTCACGTTCGCATTCGAAGTGCGCAAGGCATCCGGCGATCACCGGCGCGCCCTCCGCGCTTCGATGCCAATCAAGGTCGGCATAGACATCGCCCTCGCGGGCGAAGCCGGTTGCGATGTCCTCTTGATCAGAGCCCATGACGTGGATGGTGAAATGCCGCGCACCGACAAAAGCAGAGTGGCGCGCCGAGGCGCAGGCCACGGACCAAAGGACCAGCGGCGGATCCAAGGAAACGGAGGAAAAGGAGTTGGCCGTGATGCCGATCGGCCCCTGTTCCGTTTCGCAGGACACAACCGTTACCCCGGTGGAAAAACACCCAAGGGCGCGGCGATAGTCCTGCGCCGTTTCGGCGCCGGGAACAAAGGTTTCGGCCACGCGGTGTACTCCCAAGTCTGTCACAGCACGTCGTGACCTAATGCGCCTGCGAAGATGTCAAATGGCGTGCGCAGGGTCAAGGCGAGCAGGCGGCCGGTTCAGGCATCGGCAGGGGTGTTGAGATCCTGTATCAAGCGCCCGTGTTGCGAGGTCGCCTCGATGGTTTGCCCCAGTGTCCTGATGCCCCGGCTCATGAGCATCGGGATCATCCGCACCAACGCTTCGGCAGTGGCGCGGGCATCGCCCAGTGCCGTGTGGCGAAGGTGGGCGGGGATCGTTACCCCAAGTCGATCGCACAGCGCGTCGAGCGCATGGGGCTCCGACGTGCCATAGAGCACCGCCGACAACAGGACCGTATCGAGAATGGGGTGGTCCCAGGTACAGCCGGTGGCCTTTCCCGACTTGTGCAGAAACGCCATATCGAACGGCGCGTTATGCGCCACGATGACAGCATCTTCGCAGAAGTGGTGGAACCTGCGCGAGGTTGTGGCGAAGTCGGCGGCTCCGGCCACCATGGCATCGTTGATACCGTGCACGCGGGTCGATGCGGGCGGAATCGGACGGCCCGGGTTGACCAACTCGTCGACCTCTTCTCCGGCCAGGATCCGCCCGTTCATCACCCGCAGGGCGCCGATCTGTACCACGTCGTCCTTATGCGGCAGAAGGCCCGTGGTTTCGAGGTCAAACACCACGCAGGTCAGCCGGTCAAGCGGGCATTGAGCCAGCGTTTCGGGCGGTTTGGCCACCATGCCGAAATCATAGGCAAGGGGGCGGGACGCCTCGGGCGCGAGTTTCGCTTCGGCATGTTCGATCAACAGCACCGAATTGCCGTCCGTCCCGAGCGGTTTGAGTGCGCAGTCAAGCGCCTGATCACCGGCGCGGGCGGTAAAGGAGACGGGCCGCCCCGTCTTGGCAACCTGACGTTGGGCCTGTTCCACCGCCGCGGGGTCAAGATAGCTTGTGATCCGGGCATGAAGGCGTGGCGGCGCGATGGAGGCCAGAACCTCGGCGGCTTGTCCGTCATACAGCGTTATGCGCCCCTCCGGCGAGAGCAGGATCGTGGCGATGGGGATTTCCGTGAGGATCTGGGCAAGGCGGGTGCGTTCGGCCTCGAGCAGCGCGGTGCGTTCCTGTGTAAGGCGATCCGCGGCCCGGTGGGCCAGATGCGTTTCCTCCGCCAGCGCCTTGGCCGCGGGAAGCAAATCCCCGAGGTCTTGCGCATTCGGGGCTGTGGGCAGGTGTTCGGCATGGGAACAGGCGCGCAACCACGCGGCAACCCGCTCCAACGGCCGGGCCAACCGGTCATCCAAGAGATACCCGAAGCCCGCCGCGACAAAGATGAGGGCGAAGCTGCCGAATAGCCCGGCGAACAGAAGCGGGTCGTCGCTGCGCCCCGCGAGGATCAGCCCCGCCCAGAGCGCCACAACAGCAACTCCGGCGCAGAGCGCGACGCCCTTCCAGATGCGTGCGCGCAGGCTCATCCCGCCCCCCCGCAGATCGTGCGCAGGATCGAGTCATCATCGCCGGGGGCGACCCACAAAAGCCCCTCGATCTGTCCGTCGGGGGCAAAGGCGGCGCCGTCGCTCAGGATGGCGCGCCGATCTGCTGCGCAATCCGCTACGATGGTCGCGCTGCGGGTGGCCTGCCAGCGGCCGAAGAAATAGAGGTCGGAAATCTGGGTTGTCGGGGCATCGTCGTGGCGGCGCAGGGTAGCCATATCCACGGCCACGAAGCGATCAACATAGGGCACGAGATAGGTCCATGGTCGATAGGCCGCGCGGGATTCCACTGTTTCGGCAACGATCATGTCCGCAGGCAAGGCATCCGCCGTGCGCCCGTACCAGCCGTATTCGGAGGCGATCGTGGTGCCCAGCATCGCCGCCCCGGCAAAGACCGGTGCCGTCCAGCGGGGCAGACGCCCGCCCAAGAGCCGCCCGAGCAGAAGCGCGATACCCGCCCCCCCGATCCCGGCGGCAATCACCGCAACGAGTTCCAGAAACATCTCTTTCCTCCCGGGGTCTTTGCCCCTTTTGCGGGCCGATTCAGCTCAAGGCGCCGCGCCCGTGCCCGATGGCGCTCTGCATGGATTTGACCACAACAAACGCGTCACGCAAATGACTTCGGTCAAAATCCGACAATTCGGCCGGTGACAGGTAGTTGTCGGGAGCTTGCGAGGCGGCCACGCGCCGGGCCTGATGGGCAAGCCGGCTTTCGGCGATCAGGTCATAGGCGTCCAGCAAGCTCTGTCCGCCACTGGCCGAGACGACCCCCGCTGCGATCCCCGCCTCGATGCGCGCGCGGGTGTTGGCAGGTTTCAGCTGACCCTGCAGCGCATAGACGCGGGCCAGATCGGTGACCGGCACGACGCCGCTATGCTTCATGTCGATATGGTTGCGGTGTACGCCCGATCGGATCGTGGCAAAGCCGCGAAAAAGGCTGAGCGGCGGCGTGTGCTTGAGCGAGTTGGCCACCATATGGGCGACAAAGATGGAGTTTCGCGCGGCCTTGCGGAGCGTTTCGTCCTGCAGATCGCCAAAGAGCGCCGTGGCCCCCCCGATGGGGCGCAGGTCGAACATGACGGAGGCAAGCATCTGGGCCTCGGGGTCCGGGCGCGTGATCCACCCGTCGAAATAGTCGCGCCAGACGGACACAGGCTGTCGCCAGCGTGGGTTGGTCGCCATCATGTCACCGGGACAATAGACATAGCCGCAGGTATCGAGCCCGTCACAGACGAATTGGGCCAATTCAGCGAAATAGCCATCCCGGTCGGCATCGCTGACCCCGTCAGCGAGGAAGAGGCAATTGTCCTGATCGCTGACACCGGTCTGTTCCTGCCGGCCTTGCGATCCGCAGGCCAGCCAGAGATAGGGCAGGGGCGGCGGGCCAAGCCGGGCCTCAGCCAAAGCGAGGAGTTTTCGCGTCGCGGTATCGGCCACATCTGTGATCAGCCGCGTGATGACATCGTGACGAAGACCCGTGGCAAAGAGCTGCGCGAGCAGGGAAGGGATCTGCGCTGTGCTGCGCGCCATGACGGTGGCGTCCGGCGCGCTGGCAATCCCGCGCACGAGTTCCGCAGAATTGAGCGCCTGATACCGCGTGAGATCCGTCTGCGTGACAATTCCGGTCAGGCGCCCGGCTTCGCAGATCGGCACGTGGCCAACCCGCCGTTCCATCATCAGGTGCAGTACATCGGAGCCGATCGCATCGGGGGAGAGCGTGACGATATCGGTGCTCATCACCTCGGAAACCGGCGTCTCGGGCGGGCGCGCATCGGCCACGACGCGGCCGGACAGATCGCGCAAGGTCACGATCCCGGCGAGGTCATCGCCCACGGTCACGCACAGGCAGGACACATGATGATCCCGCATCAGGCGCGCGGCCTGCTGGACGGTGGTTTCGGGTGGGCAGGAGATCGGCGTTCGGGCCATGAGGGCGTCGACGCGCGACGTCGACAGATCTGCACGGGGGCCGCGCGTGGGCCGGCCGCGTTCGAAGAACCGCTGGAAGGCTGGCGCACTTTGGCGCAGGCGTGTGAACTCTTTTACCGGAATGATCAGGACTTCGACGGGTGTTTCCGCGCGTGCGGAACTTGCGGCCAGACCGTTGCGCATAAGGCCGCGCTCGCCAAAGGAATTGCGGGGACCAAGATGGGAAATGACTTCGCCCGTCTCTCCGAGTATCTCCACCAACCCCTCGCGTACGAGGTACAGCCCCTCAAGCGGCGCGCCGTAGGCATAGATATCGGATCCGGCGGGGATGCGGGTGCGCGTGATACGGGCGGCGAGCGCCTGACGTTCCTGCGCATTGAAGCTGTCGTAGGGATGAACCGATGCAAGAAATTCGGCGGTATCGGCAATCTCGGTCATGGGATTGGTCCGTCAAAAAGTCCCGCCCGGGAACGCCCGGGCGGGAGAGGAGGAGCGGGCCATGCAGTTGGCCCGCGCCGGGGGGATCAGTGATCCTGCGCCGTGCCGGCCCCGCGGGGGATCCGAACGCTTTCGACGAGGTCCTTGATGTGCTGCGGCGTGTCCTTCGTCGCGAGGGAGACCGCATAGGCCACCGCGAAGTTGATCGCCGCGCCCACCGCACCGAAGGACGTTGACTGGACAGTGCCAAGCAACGGATCGGCGTCGGTGAAGCTGTTGGTGTCAGGGATGAAGAACCAGCCCTTGTGCAGGAAGATATAGAGCAGGGTCACAAGCAGACCTGCGAGCATCCCGGAGACCGCACCGACGTTGTTGATACGGGTCGAGAAGATCCCCATCATCAGCGCCGGGAAGATCGAGGCCGCAGCCAGTCCAAAGGCGAGTGCCACCGTTTGGGCGGCGAAGCCCGGAGGGTTCATCCCCAGATAGGTTGCCACCGCGATAGCGACGCCCATGGCGATCCGAGCGGAGAGCAGTTCACCCTTCTCTGAGATGCCGGGGTTGATCGCGCCCTTGATCAGGTCATGAGAGACCGCTGAGGAAATCGCCAGCAACAGACCCGCCGCCGTGGAGAGCGCCGCAGCAAGGCCGCCAGCCGCCACAAGGCCGATCACCCAACCGGGAAGGTTGGCAATCTCGGGGTTGGCAAGGACGAGGATGTCGCGGTTGAAGTTGGTAAGCTCGTTCCCCTCCCAGCCATTTTCCGCGGCACGTGCCTGAAGTTCGGGGCTGGCGTCGTTATAGTATTGGATACGCCCGTCACCGTTCTTGTCTTCCCAGCCGAGAAGGCCGGTTGTCTGCCATGTCGCCATCCAGTCATAGGCCGGATCGCTTTCGATCTGTTCGATCGCCACGGCCTCACCAGAGGTGCCTTCGGGCCACATCAGATCGGTGATGTTGAGCCGCGCCATTGCGCCCACGGCCGGGGCCGTCAGGTAGAGCAGGGCGATGAAGACGAGCGCCCAACCGGCGGACCAGCGAGCATCGGCAACGCGGGGAACCGTGAAGAAGCGCATGATGACGTGGGGCAAGCCCGCGGTGCCGATCATCAGCGACAGGGTGAAGAGCACCATGTTGACGGTGTCGCCGTTATGGGCGGTGTATTCGTTGAAGCCCAGGTCAGTGACAATCTGGTCAAGACGCGCCAGAAGTGGCTCGCCGCTGGCCTGATGCTCGCCGAAGAGGCCAAGCGCCGGGATCGGATTGCCGGTCAGTTGCAGCGAGATGAAGATCGCCGGGATCGTGTAGGCCATGATCAGCACGCAGTATTGCGCAACCTGCGTATAGGTCACGCCCTTCATGCCGCCAAACACTGCGTAAGCAAAGACAACGCAGGCGCCGATCAGCAGGCCGGTCGTGTTGGACACCTCAAGGAAGCGGCCAAAGGCCACGCCCACGCCGGTCATCTGACCGATCACATAGGTGGTGGAGGCCACGATCAGACAGATCACGGCAACCATGCGCGCGGTCGGGCTATAGAACCGATCGCCGATGAATTCGGAGACGGTGAACTTGCCGAACTTGCGCAGGTAGGGAGCCAGGAGAAGGGCCAGAAGGACATAGCCGCCGGTCCATCCCATCAGGTAGGTGGAGTTGTCATAGCCCACGAAGGCGATGAGACCTGCCATCGAGATGAAGGAGGCTGCCGACATCCAGTCCGCCGCCGTGGCCATGCCGTTGGTGACGGGGTGGATGCCCCGGCCAGCGGCATAGAATTCCGCCGTCGATCCGGCACGGGCCCAGATCGCGATGCCGATATAGAGCGCGAAGCTCGCACCGACGAAGATGAGGTTGAGGGTAAACTGATCCATTGCCTTATTCCTCGTCCACGCCGTGTTCGCGATCGAGCTTGTTCATGCGCCATGCGTAGAAGAAGATCAGTGCGAGAAACACAAGAATGCTGCCCTGTTGGGCGAACCAGAAGCCAAGGTCGCTGCCGCCGACCGCGATGCCCGAAAGCATGGGGCGCAGCAGGATGCCAAAGCCGAAAGATACCACAGCCCAGATGATGAGGCTGATGATGATAAGGCGCAGGTTGGCTGACCAGTAGCTACGGTCTGCCTCTCTGACTTGCGCCGAATGTGACGATTGTTCCGCCATTGTGCGGTCCTCCTCTTTTCCCTCCCGGACGCGGCTCGCGCCCGTGATCCTCCTGTCGCCGGGGCCTTGCGGGCCCGGGCGGGTGTTCAGCAGATGGCCGTTCGGACCACCCGGTCGAGCTCGGTCGCGATGTCGTCGATCGAGCCCATGGCATCGATCCGGTTGAGCGCACCGCGTTGTCGATAATAGGCGATGAGCGGCGCGGTCTGGGCGTGATAGGCCGCCAGTCGCTGGCTCACGGTGTCCGGCGTGTCATCGGCTCGGCGGACCATTTCGGTTCCGCCGCAATGGTCGCAGGTGCCCGGTGTGGCGGTCTTCTTGAAGCTGTCGTGATAGCCTTCTCCGCAGCCCGCGCAGGTGTAGCGCCCCGAGATGCGCGTCACCATCGCTTCGTCCTCGACATCTAGGCTGATCGCGGTGGTGATCCTTTGACCGCGCTCCGCCAGAAGCGCCTCGAGCGCGTCTGCCTGCACGGTGGTGCGGGGAAAGCCGTCGAGGATGACCCCGCGCGCGCAGTCAGGTTCCGACAGGCGATCGTTGAGGATCGCGATGACGATATCGTCGGAGACGAGTTGCCCCGCCTCCATGACCGCCTTGGCCCGCAGACCCGCTTCGGTGCCCGCGGCAACCGCTGCGCGCAAAAGGTCTCCGGTCGAAAGCTGGACGAAGCCGAAGTTTTCCGCGAGGCGCCGCGCCTGGGTTCCCTTGCCCGCGCCCGGAGGCCCGAGCAGGATCAATACGGCTGCGGCGAGGTGTGTTTGTCCATCCATCACGATCACGCCCGGTTCATGCGATTGTCGATGAGATCGTCGACCACCGCCGGTTCGGCCAGCGTGCTGGTATCGCCGAGCGCGCCGAAGTCGTCTTCAGCGATCTTGCGCAGGATGCGGCGCATGATCTTGCCCGAGCGGGTCTTGGGCAGGCCGGGCGCCCACTGGATAAGGTCGGGTTTGGCGATGGGGCCAATCTCGGTCCGTACCCATTTCTCCAGCTCCTTGCAAAGCTCGTCGGAGGGCTCGACCCCGTTCATGAGCGTGACATAGCAATAGATGCCCTGGCCCTTGATCGGATGGGGGTACCCGACCACGGCTGCTTCCGCGACCTTGGCATGGGCGACGAGAGCGGATTCGACCTCCGCCGTGCCCATCCGGTGACCCGACACGTTGATGACGTCATCGACGCGCCCCGTGATCCAGTAATAGCCATCCGCATCGCGGCGGCAGCCATCGCCGGAGAAGTAGTATCCCTTGTAGTCGGAGAAATACGTCTTTTCGAACCGGTCGTGATCGCCCCAGACGGTGCGCATCTGCGCAGGCCAGCTATCCTTGATGCAAAGCACGCCCTCGCACTCTGTTTCATGGATCTCTTCGCCGGTATGCGGATCGAGAACCACGGGCTGCACGCCAAAGAAGGGCAGGGTGGCCGAGCCGGGTTTGGTGTCGATGGCGCCGGGCAGCGGGGTCAGAAGGTGTCCGCCCGTTTCCGTCTGCCACCAGGTATCGACGATGGGGCAGCGGCTTCCGCCGACGACCTCGTTGTACCAATTCCACGCTTCGGGGTTGATCGGCTCGCCAACCGTTCCAAGGATGCGCAGGGAGGACAGATCGTACTTCTCGACCCATTCCTTGCCCTGTCCCATCAACGCGCGAATGGCGGTGGGCGCGGTATAGAACTGGTTTACCTTGTGCTTCTCGCAGACCTGCCAGAAGCGCCCGGCATCAGGCCATGTCGGCACGCCTTCGAACATCAAGGTGGTCGCGCCATTGGCGAGAGGCCCATAGACGATATAGCTGTGCCCGGTGACCCAGCCTACGTCGGCCGTACACCAGTAGACGTCGCCTTCGTGATAATCGAACACCATCTCATGCGTCATCGCCGCAAAGAGAAGATAGCCGCCGGTCGAGTGCACGACGCCCTTCGGCTGTCCGGTGGAGCCGGAGGTATAGAGGACGAAGAGCGGGTGCTCGGCATCGACGGGCACAGGCTCGCTGTGATCATCGGCCTCAAGCGCCAATTCGTTGTAATCAAAGTCGCGCCCGTCGATCCAGCTTGTCTGCTCGCCCGTGCGGCGGACCATCAGAAGCTTGACGCTGTCCTTGCAGTGCAACAGCGCCGCGTCGGTATTCGCCTTCAGTGGCGTCTTGCGCCCCCCGCGGGGGGCGTGGTCGGCGGTAATGACAAGCTTGGCATCGCATCCGTTGATCCGGGAGGCCAGCGCATCGGGTGAGAAGCCCGCAAAGACGATGGAATGGATCGCGCCGATCCGCGCACAGGCCAGCATGGCATAGGCAGCCTCGGGGATCATCGGCAGATAGATCACCACCCGGTCCCCCTTGCGAACGCCGAGGTCCTCCATGATGTTGGCCATCCGGCAAACACTGCGGTGCAATTCGCGGTAGGTGATGTGTTGGGCTTCGGTCGCGGGATCATCGGGCTCAAAGATGATGGCGGTCTGATCCGCGCGCGTCTCCAGATGCCGGTCGATGCAATTGGCCGCGACGTTAAGTTGGCCGTCCTCGAACCACTTGATCGAAACCTGGCCCAAGGTGAAATCGGTATTCTTCACCTTGGTGAAGGGCGTGCTCCACTCCAGCCGCTGCGCTTGTTCGGCCCAAAATGCTTCCGGATCGGCGACTGATGCGGCGTATAGTTCGCGATAGCTCTCGGCGGTGACATGTGGTGTACGGGCCGAATGACCGGCAATGGCAGATGCGTCTGCGCGGTCGATGGTATCCATCGTCATAGCTGTTCTCCCTCAACTCCGAAGCCATCCTCCCTCCAGAGGTTGGCCTGTCACTCGTTATAACGGAGATGTGAAAAAAAATATATAAGTATCTTTAAACAAAGGATTTTCGTGTAAATAAATTTTCCGGGTCCCCTATATTTTGTAAATTTCCCTCATACGTTGAGCGAATATTAAGCATTTTCCAATCACTCATCTGTAAATTAAGCATTTGAAAGTTCCCTCTTGCAGTGACGTAACGTCATGCATGTGCGCTTGGGTCGCACCCCTCCTACGGCAGCAGTGCGGGCTTTCGGGGCGGAGAGATTCGCCGCGTCCTGTTCCGAATGGGCCGCTTGGCAGGGCGCGCCTGCTCGGCTAGCCTGCCGCGATAAGGTGCCGGGAGAGCGGCGCCAACAGCAGGGAGAAGACGAAATGAAAGATTGGCTGACCGGGACAGCCGTCGCAGTTGTCGTGGCGGGGATCGCCTCACAGGCAGCAGCGGTGGAATGGAACGCATCGCTTTGGGGATCGCGCCGCGCCTTTACCGAGCACGTCGAAAAGCTCGCCGAGATTGTAAATGAAAAGTCCGGGGGCGATTTCACCATCAACATCAGCTATGGCGGTCTTTCGAAGAACACCGAAAACCTCGACGGGATTTCCATCGGCGCGTTCGAGATGGCGCAGTTCTGCGCCGGGTATCACCGCGACAAGAACCCCACCATTACCGTGCTGGAATTGCCGTTCCTCGGCGTGAAAACGCTCGAAGAGGAAGTCGCGGTTTCAAACGCGGTCTATTCGCATCCCGCCGTGGTCGACGATCTGGCGCGCTGGAACGCCAAGCTGCTCATGCCGACGCCGATGCCGCAGTACAACATCGTCGGCACTGGCGAACCGCTAGACAAGCTGGAGCAATTCAAGGGGATGCGGGTGCGCGCCACTGGCGGCATCGGTGAGGCGTTCCGCACTGTGGGCGCGGTCCCGACCTCCGTCACCGCGACAGAAGCCTATCAGGCCATGGAATCCGGCGTCGTCGATACGGTTTCCTTTGCGCAGCACGCGCATTTGAGCTTCCGCACCATCGATGAGGCGGATTGGTGGACGGAAAACCTCAACCCAGGCACGCTGAACTGCCCCGTGGTGGTCAACACCGATGCCTATGCCACGCTTTCCGATGAGCATCGCCAGATCCTCGACGACAGCGTGTCCGAAGCCATCGATTTCTACCTGGAGAACTACGGCAAGCTGCTTGATCGTTGGGAAGAGGTGCTAGCGGAAAAAGAGGTTCAGAAAGTCACGATCTCTGACGAGGAACTCGCCGAATTCCGCCGCATCGGGGGTGAGCCCATTCAACTCAGCTGGATCGAGGATATGAGCGCCGTCGGGCTTCCCGCGCGTGAACTCTATGAACTCGTCCAGCAGACCCTTGAAGAGACACGCGCCAAGTGATCCGCCCCGGGCCGCCCGTGACCCGGGCGGTCCACAGTTCCGGGAGATAGGCCATGGCAGGTTCCGCCTCGGTGATCGAAGACGGCTCTCGCCTCAGTCGGCTCGACCAGATGTTGTTGCGGGTGGAGAGGGCGCTCGCGCTCGTCTCGGGGCTCGCGGTGTTCATGATCATGGTCTTTGCGGTTGTGTCCGTTTCGGGGCGCAACTTTTTCAACGCCCCCGTGCCCGGCTATGTCGATTGGATCGAACAGTTGATGCCCTTCATCGCGATCTTGGGTATTTCCTATACGCAACGGGATGGCACCCACATCCGCATGGACATGATCGTGGGCGCGTTGCGTGGCCGGGCGCTCTGGGCGGCCGAAGCGATCACGGTCTTTGTCATGCTGGTTCTCATGGTCCTGCTGATCTGGGGCACTTGGGCGCATTTTCAGCGCAGCTTCGATTTCGCCGCACCGCTGTGGAGCAGGGACAGCTCCATCGACATCGCGTTGCCTCTCTGGCCGGCAAAATTGGCGGTGCCGCTTGCGTTCTCTGTACTGGCGCTGCGTCTTCTGATTCAGCTTTGGGGCTATAGCCGTGCCTGTTGGCTTGGGCTGTACCATCCCGCCGCGGTTCCCCTCATCCGCTCGACCGCGCAGATTGCCGCGGAAGAGGCCAATGCCATCGGGCAGGAGCGCAGTCGATGACAAGCATAGAGATTGGCCTGTGGGTTTCCGGCCTGCTCGTGGCGCTGGTGTTTCTGGGGATGCGCGTGGGCTTTGCCGCGGCGTTTGCGGGGCTCGTCGGCCTTGTGTGGATCTTCTGGTCCAAGCGCGGGTATGATCCGGCGATGTTCGGCTGGGCGCTCGGCGTTGCGGTCAAGACAGCGGGACAGGTGCCTCATGGCAAGGTCGCGTCCCAAGCTCTCTCACTCATACCGACGTTTATCCTCATCGGTTATCTGGCCTATTATGCCGGGCTGACGCAGGCGTTGTTCGAGGCGGCGAAACGCTGGTTCGGGTGGCTTCCCGGCGGGCTGGCGGTATCCACCGTGTTTGCCACCGCGGGCTTTGCCGCTGTTTCGGGCGCGTCGGTCGCCACGGCCGCGGTTTTCGCGCGGATCGCGATCCCCGAAATGCTTCGCTCTGGCTATGACAAGCGGTTCGCAGCCGGGGTGGTTGCGGCGGGCGGCACCCTTGCCTCGCTGATCCCGCCCTCCGCGATCCTCGTGATATATGCGATCATCGTCGAGCAGGATGTGGGGAAACTCTTGCTTGCGGGGTTCGTGCCGGGGCTCTTTTCCGCGCTTGTCTATGGCGGGTTGATTGTCGGGCTGGCGGTTGTGCTCAAGACGATTGGTCCCCCGGTCCGCGGCTTTACATGGGGGCAGAGGTTCGCCGCATTGCCGCCGGCCTTGCCCATTCTCGCGGTCGTCGTGATCATCGTGTTCTTCGTCTACAATCCGTTTGGCGGCGATGCATGGGGCACCCCGACCGAAGGCGGCGCGCTCGGCGCGTTTATCGTGTTCCTCATGGCTCTGTTCCGCGGGATGCGCTGGAAAGAGTTGAAATCAGCGCTGCTGGAGACAGCAAAGCTTGCCGTGATGATCTTTACCATCATCTGGGGCGTGCTCATCTATGTGCGGTTCCTCGGCTTTGCCGACCTGCCCGGGGCGTTTTCCGACTGGATCACCTCTCTGGAACAATCGCCATTGCTGACGCTGGTGTTGATCCTTCTGGCCTATGCGGTGCTGGGCATGTTCATGGATGCCATCGGGATGCTCTTGCTGACGCTGCCGGTGGTGTATCCGGCGGTCATGGCGCTTAACGGTGGTGAATTTGTCAGTGCCGAAGACAGCGCTTTTGGCATGTCGGGGCCGATGTGCGCGATTTGGTTCGGGATCTTGGTGGTGAAAATGGCGGAGTTCTGTCTCATCACTCCGCCCATTGGGCTTAATTGCTTCGTGGTCGCCGGGGTGCGGGACGATCTGACAGTGCAGGATGTGTTTCGCGGTGTGACGCCCTTCTTTATCGCGGACGCCATCACCATCGCCTTGCTTGTCACTTTCCCGTCGATCGTCCTTTGGCTGCCGTCACTGGCCTGACCTTAAAAGTTCCAGTCTTCGTCTTCGGTCGCGACGGCCTTGCCGATGACGTAGGATGATCCGCTGCCGGAGAAGAAGTCGTGGTTCTCGTCGGAGTTCGGGGACAGGGCCGCGAGGATCGCCGGATTCACGCGGCAGACATCGTCGGGAAAGAGCGCTTCGAACCCGAGGTTCTGAAGCGCCTTGTTCGCATTGTAGTGCAGGAACTGCTTCACATCTTCGGTTAGCCCGAGCGGGTCATAAAGCTCTTGGGTATATCGGCTCTCGATCTCATAGAGGTCGAACAGAAGAGAAAACGCGAAGTCCTTGATTTCTTGGCGTTCACCCTCTGAAAGCCGCGCCATTCCCCGCTGAAACTTGTAGCCGATATAGTACCCGTGCACCGCCTCGTCGCGAATGATGAGCCGGATGAGGTCGGCAGTGTTGGTAAGCCGTGCGCGGCTCGACCAATGCATCGGAAGGTAGAAGCCCGAATAGAAGAGGAAGGATTCCAGAAACACGCTCGCGACCTTCTTCTTCAGCGGCGTCGCGGTGGCGTCGTATTCGCCCAGGATAAGCTGGGATTTGGCTTGAAGGTGTGGGTTCTCGGAGGACCAGCGAAATGCCTCGTCCACTTCGTCGGTGCGGCAGAGCGTCGAGAAGACTGACGAATAGGACCGTGCGTGAACCGCTTCCATGAAGGCGATATTCGACAGTACGGCCTCTTCGTGCGGGGTGATCGCATCGGCCATCAGAACCGGCGCGCCGACCGTATTCTGGATCGTGTCGAGCAGGGTCAGCCCAGTGAAGACGCGGATCGTAAGGGTCTGTTCTTCTTCGGTCAGTTGGGACCAACTCTGGATATCGTTCGAGAGCGGCATCTTCTCGGGCAGCCAGAAGTTGACCGTGAGCCGGTTCCAGATCTCAAGATCCTTCTCATCCTCCACGCGGTTCCAGTTGATCGCGCGGGGTACGGGGCGGGTAGGGGCCATGTCTTTCATCGTATGTCCTCAGAGCGAGCAGGAAACGCAGCCCTGCACCTCGGTCCCTTCAAGGGCCATCTGGCGCAGGCGGATGTAATAGATCGTCTTGATGCCCTTCTTCCAAGCATAGATCTGGGCGCGGTTGATGTCGCGCGTGGTGGCTTCGGCTGGAAAGAAGAGCGTCAACGAAAGACCCTGATCAACGTGCCGTGTGGCGGCGGCATAGGTGTCGATGATGGCCTCGGGGCCAATCTCATACGCGTCACGATAGAACTCGAGGTTCTCGTTGGTCATGTAGGGCGCGGGATAATAGACGCGGCCGATCTTGCCCTCCTTGCGGATTTCGATCTTGGACGTGATCGGGTGGATCGAGGCGGTCGCGTTGTTGATATAGCTGATCGATCCGGTTGGCGGGACGGCCTGAAGGTTGCGGTTATAAAGGCCATGCTCCATCACCGCACGGCAGAGCGCCTGCCAGTCCTCGCGGGTCGGGATTTCGATCCCCGCCGCTTCAAATAGTGCACCCACGCGTTCGGTTTCGGGCTGCCAATCCCGGCTCACATAGTCATCGAAGAACGACCCGTCGGCATATGTCGACTTCTCGAACCCCTCGAAGCGAGCGCCTTTCTCCTGCGCGAGTGCGTTGGAGGCACGCAGGCAGTGATAGAGCACGGTGCAAAAGTAGATATTCGTGAAGTCGATCCCCTCGGCGCTCCCGTACTGGATACGCTCGCGGGCGAGATACCCATGCAGGTTCATCTGGCCCAGACCGATCGCATGACCTGCCTCGTTGCCGCGCCGGATGGAGGGTACGCTGTCGATTGAACTCATTTCCGAAACGGCGTTGAGCGCGCGGATCGCGGTTTCCACGGTGGCCCCCAAAGCCCGGCCGTCCATCGTCTTGGCGATGTTGAGCGAACCGAGGTTGCACGAAATGTCGGCGCCGATCTCGGCATAGCTCAGATCGTCGTTGAGCTTGGAGGCTTCGTTGACCTGCAAGATTTCCGAACAGAGGTTGGACATGCTGATGCGTCCCGCAATCGGGTTCGCACGGTTCGCGGTGTCCTCAAAGAGGATATAAGGATAGCCGCTTTCGAACTGGATTTCCGCGATCGTCTGAAAGAAGGCGCGGGCGTTTATCTTGCTTTTGCGAATGCGCGGATTGTCGACCATCTCATGATAGGTTTCGCTCACCGAAATCTCTGAGAGCGGACGGCCATAAACCCGCTTCACATCATGTGGCGAGAAGAGGTACATATCCTCGTTCCGCTTCGCGAGCTCAAAGGTGATGTCGGGGATCACCACGCCGAGAGAGAGGGTCTTGATCCGGATCTTTTCGTCGGCATTCTCTCGTTTCGTATCGAGAAAGCGCAGGATATCAGGGTGATGGGCATGCAGATAGACGGCGCCGGCCCCTTGGCGCGCGCCAAGCTGGTTGGCGTAGGAAAAGCTGTCTTCGAGCAGCTTCATGACGGGAATGACCCCCGAGGACTGGTTCTCGATCCCCTTGATGGGGGCGCCGTGTTCCCGGATATTCGTCAGCATGAGGGCCACACCGCCGCCCCGCTTGGAGAGTTGCAGGGCTGAATTGATGCCCCGGCCAATGCTCTCCATGTTGTCTTCGAGGCGCAGCAGAAAGCAGGATACGAATTCGCCGCGCGCCGTCTTGCCCGCATTGAGGAACGTGGGCGTCGCGGGTTGGAACCGGCCGGCGATGATCTCTTCCATGATCTGCATGGCAAGTGCCTCGTCGCCGCGTGCCAGCGTGAGCGCCACCATGACAACCCGGTCCTCGTAGCGTTCGAGATAGCGACCGCCATCGCGCGTCTTGAGCGTGTAGGAGGTGTAATACTTGAAGGCCCCGAGGAAGGTCGGAAAGCGGAACTTCTTTGCAAAGGCCGCGTCCCAGATCCGGTGGATGAAGGCGCGGTCATACTGGGTCAGCACCGCACCCTCATAGTAGCCTTCATCGACCAGATAGCCGAGTTTCTCGTCGAGCGAATGAAAGAACACCGTGTTCTGATTCACGTGGCTGAGGAAATAGGCGCGGGCCGCCCGGCGGTCGGCGTCGAACTGAATTTTCCCTTCGGTATCAAAGAGGTTCAGCATCGCGTTCAACGCGTGATAGTCGGTCTCGGCCGTCAGGCTGGCATCGAGCATGGCATGTCCTCGAGGTGTTGAAGCCCGGCGCGGACGCGGGCAATGTCGGTCTCGGTGCCCGCCAACTCAAAACGATAGAGCAGGGGGACGTTACATTTCCGGGCGATGATCCGCGCGGCAAGCGCGAAAGTCTCTCCGAAGTTGCGGTTGCCCGCCCCGATCACACCGCGCAGCAGCGCACGGCTTTCGGGGCGATTGAGCAGGTGAATGACCGGTTTGGGAACAGCCCCCGCGCCGGTGTGGTCGGAGTAGGTCGGGCAAATCAGGACGAACGGAACGCCGGGTGCTTCTCCTCTCGGAAGCCGAGCCGCGGGCAGGGCCAAACGCTCGACGAAGCGATGGGTATTGCCCGAGGCAGAGGAGAAATAGACGATCTGCATCCGTGGTTCAGGCCAACGCGCCGATCATGTCCGGACGG
The DNA here is from genome assembly GCF_900111875.1 of Poseidonocella pacifica. Taxonomy (GTDB): domain Bacteria; phylum Pseudomonadota; class Alphaproteobacteria; order Rhodobacterales; family Rhodobacteraceae; genus Poseidonocella; species Poseidonocella pacifica. The sequence goes on along the minus strand of NZ_FOJU01000001.1, from coordinate 994,078 downwards.
AACCCGGCCCAGTGGATCTCTCCGGCGACGACAACGGGCGCCTGCCGATAGCCAAGATCCTGCACCCGTGCCATCGCTTCGGCATCCTCGGTCAGGTCGATGACCTCATAGGGCACGCCTTTGGCATCAAGTGCGCGTGTGGTCGCGGTGCATTGCACACAGGCGGGTTTGGAATAGACGGTGATGCTCATGGCTTCGGCCCCTTGTTGGTGTCTTCTCAAAGGAGCCGGCAGGGGCGGAGCCACGGTACGAATACGCCGCGCGCATCCGGTATCGTCGCACCCGCAAGGCCCACCGCCTCCGGTCAGTTTCATGGCTTGGGGTAGGTCTCCTGGCTCGCGGCTCGTGCGCCTTCGTCCCCTCCTTCCCGGCGGATGCCAGTGGATGCGGGGAGCGGGGCTTGCCGCTTACAGTTGCGGGGGCAGCGCCGGCTTTACACCGGCTTCCCTCTTAGCCTGCGAAAGCGCCGCAGGACCCAAAGCAACCCCATATAGAGTGGTTTGGTGTCTGGGTGTCAATATATAGAGTATGCCGATCCCGGAAATTATTGGCTTGACCAATGTTCCGGCATCTTGCTGTGCCAGCGATATGTGGGGATCGGAGCGCTGATAGCTGAGCGCGCGCGGGCCAATGCGACGCCAATCGCACCGCAAAAATCGGTGCATCCAAAGCAATTGGGCCAGATCCTACGGAGGATCTGGCCCAATCAAAACGGGAAAGTGAGGTGTGGCGACGGAATCAGTCGAACGTATAGGCGAGGCGCAATCCGCCCCAGTGCCGTCCGTTCGCAACGATCGGGGCAGACAGATCCTTCATCATCTTGAAAACGCCGCCCCCCATGTCGCGGCGATACACCTGCAGCAAGAAGGGCGCGGTCGAACGGCCTGCCTTCAGGCCCACCCGGTCGTCAAAGATCCGGCGATTGCGGCTTTGCCCTGCGTTCACGACGGGATCGTCGCCCTGCGGGTGGGAAAACTTGCGGTTATGGGTCGGCAAGTAGCCGTTTTGATCCACAGCCGCGCAAAAGACGACCTTGGGGTTTTCGAGCGCGGCCTCGAGGATCGGGGGCAGGTATTTGTCGGTGATCCGTGTCACCGGCGTGATCACCTGCTGCGGATTGGTGCCGGGAATCGGGCGGTAGTCAGTGGAAAACAGCCCGTGAATATCGATCTCATTTTGGGCCAGCGCGGTCTCGAAAATCTCGGCGATCCGATCCGCGTCATGCTGTACCGTGCGGATGAAGATATCGTCGGCGCTGCCGCCGCCTGCCGCCACACCGCGCTGCAGGACAAGTTCGCCCTTGTCGATCAACTTGTGCGTCCGATCCCGCGCGGAGGTAATCTGAGCCGCCATGCCGGTGGCGGATGCTTTCATTTGCTCGAAAGCGGGCATGAAACCGTCGATGGCGTCGCGCACGGTCGATGCCTGCGCGCCGATCTCATGCGCCCGATCTTTCGTCTCGCGCGCTGCGGTATCCATCCCCATCAAGGTGCTCTGTACCACGCCGGAGGACTCCTGCACCTGCGCAGCGTCGTCTCCAATCCGACCGGCTTCGAATTTCATTCCCGAGATCCAGCTTGCGAGCGTGCCGATGCTCTCACCGATCCGTTCGGCCGCCGTGGCGGTGCGGTTTGAAAGCTCGTTGACCTCTTCGGCCACAACCGCAAAGCCCCGGCCCGCCGTTCCCGCGCGTGCGGCTTCAATCTTGGCGTTGATGGCGAGGATGTTCACCTGAGTCGCGATATCGGAAATCTGCGCCGTGTGCGCCTGCACCTTGCCGAGCGCTTCGCTGACCTGTTCCATCTGGCCGGCCACCGATTGCACCCAAGAGGCGACTTCCTCAACTCTGGCGCTGTTCGATGTGAGATTTTCGAGAGAGGACTCTACCTTGCTGGTCATATCCTCGGCCGTTTCGATCACCCCGGCGATCGCCCCGCGCACCCTACGGTTGCCCTCGGCCAATTGGCTTGCCGTTTGATGGATGTGGTTGATGACGCTGTCTTGCTCTTGCGAGGAGTCGTCGATCTCATCCAGAAACCCCGCGAGATCGACTATGTCGTAGCCAAGTTCGGCCCCGGCGTGGACGATGGCACTGAGGTTGTCGTCAGGCTGTGACTCTTCGGCAAGGATCGGTGCGGCAGTCATGGTTGGTCCTCCGTTCGCGAGGTCCAACTGTTCATGAAAGCGCGAAAAATTGGTTAAGCGGTGCTGCGTTTGGCGACCTCAAGCGCCTCGGACGCCGCATCAAGCGCCAGCATGATCGAGGCATGCCGGTTTTTGTATTCCTTAGCGGGCAGCAAAACTTCGAGCCCGTCAAACGGCGCGGAGGGGACCGGACCATCGTTCTTGAGCATCGCGGAAAGTTCGTCGCGCGCCTGACGCACCTGATCTTCGGTCGTGCCGACAATCGCCGCACCAACCACGGAGGCCGCCGCCTGACCAAGCGCGCAGGCCTTCACATCCTGCCCATAGTCGGTCACCGTGCCATTCTCGACCGAGAGGTCAACAGTGACGGTCGAGCCGCAGAGCGGAGAGCGTTTCTTGATCGTCGCGGTAGGCGCCTCAAGCCGTTCGGTCCGAGGAATATCGGCCGCCAGCGCGAGAATGCGCGAAGAATAGAGCTTTATCAGGTCATTGTCAGCCATGGGTTCCCCTGAGCGCTTGCCTGTCCTAGATAGGCCAGCACGCCAATGTTGCAAAGGGGTTTGCCATGACCTTCGATCCAAGCCGACTAAAGTATGATGCCGCAGGCCTTATCCCCGCCATCGCGCAGGATGCCGACTCTGGTGAGGTCTTGATGATGGCTTGGATGTCCGAAGAGGCTGTCCGTCGCACGCTGGAGAGCGGCCGGGTCACCTATTGGTCGCGTTCGAGGTCCGATTTCTGGATCAAGGGCGAGACGAGCGGTAACGTGCAGGAACTTGTTGATTTCCGGGTGGATTGCGACCGGGATTGCTTGCTTGTCACTGTGCGCCAGACGGGCCCTGCATGTCACACAAACCGTCGAAGCTGTTTCTATACGGCGGTACGCGAGGGCGAAGAGGTCGAGTTGATGGAGCCGATGTCCTGACTTCAATTCCCGTTGAAGTTCAGATGTCTGAAAGTGGCGGCAGTATCGACCGAATATCCTCCGGGCTCATACCGTCGGCGCGATATGTTGCTATGGCGCGCGCGTCGTCCCGCTTGGCAAGTCTCCTGCCACTCTCATCGCGGATCAACTCATGGTGATGATAGATCGGTGTCGGCAAACCTAGCAGGTGCTGTAGCAGCACGTGGAGCGAGGTTGCCTCAAAGAGGTCTTCGCCGCGCACGACATGGGTGATTTCCTGCGCCGTGTCGTCGATGACAACTGCAAGGTGATATGACGCCCCCATCTGCCTGCGGCTGAGGACGACATCGCCAACCTCGTGGATGAGCGTTTCCGGGCTGAGCTTGTGCACGCCTTTGTGATTGGGGCCGGTTTCGGTAAAGGTCAATTCTGGCAGAGCGCGCGTGGCCTTGACCATGTTGAGCCGGATTGCGTCGTCCGGTCCCGCCTCCGCCATTCCACGGCCACGGCAGGTGCCGGGATAGATAAGCCCGTCGGGTCCTGTCTGCGGCGCGCCTTCCTGCGGCGCTGACGCGGCAGCGGCAATATCGCGCCGGGTGCAGGAACAAGGATAGGTGAGGTCCATGGCGCTCAACCGGTCAAGCGCCGCGCCATAATTCACAAGATGCTGTGACTGACGGCGAAGCGGGCACGGCCAGTCGAGGCCAAGCCAGTGCAGATCATCCTGCAACTGTGCCTCCCACTCGGGCCGCGCACGTGTCTGATCCAGATCGTCGATACGTAGCAGGAATTGTCCGCCCGCCGCTTGGGCGATATGAAAACCGATCAACGCCGAATAGGCATGTCCCAGATGCAATGGCCCAGTCGGCGAGGGTGCGAACCGTGTGACGAACGTCACGACTTGCGGATCACGTAAACCACCGCGCCAAGCTCTTTGGCGGGAAGGTGTGGCCCATGTTCGCGGAACAACAGCGACGCCGATCCGGTATCGAGATGCTCGTTCAGGCGGGATTCATATCGCCCAACCTTGATGGCGAGATCGTTGAAAGAAAAGCAGAAGACCGCGCCGGGTTGCAGCCATCCCATGATCCGATCGAACACCGATATCGGCGCCGCGCCCTTACCAATAGACCCGATGGCGGTAATCGCTGGATAGTAGTCAACGCCGAAATCCGGAGGGTTCTTGGCCTGTATGCGGATCAGCTTGCGATACACCCCCTTCGCGTCGGCCTTGGCAAGCATGTCTGCGGATACATCCACACCGTCGATCACGGTGGCGCCCGCATCGTGAAGCGCTTGCCCCGACAGACCGGTTCCACAGCCATAGTCGAGGATCGGTCCGGAGCTCAGGTCAAAGTGCTGGGAGAGCGCAGCCGCGCAGCGGGCAGGGGTGGCATACCCGGCGCCTGCGACTTCTTCGTCATAGCTGTGGGACCACGCGTCATAAAGTTCACGCATTTCCCGCCCGCGGCGCGCCGTGAAGATCTTGTCGAGAAATGACCCTGACATGAGAATGATACTAGGGGATCAGTCAACGCTGTCCAGTTGGTGCGCGTTCAGCCATTCGGACCAAGCCTCTTTGGCGCGGTCGGTATAGGCCTTGTAGCGATCCTTGCGACCCCGCCGGCCGCCACGAATCCCGTCGAGTGGTCGGAAGAGACCGAAGTTGACGTTCATGGGCTGGAAGGTCTTGGCTTCGGCACCGCCTGTGATGTGATGCACGAGCGCGCCCATGGCGGTATCCTGTGGCAAATCCGGAAGGGTCCGCCCCTGAATATCCGCCGCAGCGAGCCGCCCGGCCAGCAAGCCCATCGCAGCACTTTCGACATAGCCTTCGACACCGGTGATCTGGCCGGCAAAACGGATATGCGGGCGCGAGCGCAGGCGCATCTGATTGTCGAGCAGGGTTGGTGAGTTGAGGAAGGTGTTGCGGTGAATCCCGCCAAGCCGCGCGAACCCGGCGTTTTCCAACCCCGGTATCATGCGAAAGACCTCGGTCTGTGCGCCGTACTTCATCTTGGTCTGGAAGCCGACGATGTTGTAAAGCGTACCGAGGGCGTTGTCGCGCCGGAGCTGTACGACAGCGTGGGCCTTTACCTCCGGCTGATGCGGATTTGTGAGGCCGACGGGCTTCATCGGTCCGTGACGCAGTGTTTCGCGGCCCCGTTCGGCCATGACCTCTATGGGCAGGCAACCATCGAAATAACCGGCTGTCTCGCCTTCGTGAAACTCGGTCTTGTCGGCGGCCAGCAGCGCGTCGATGAAGGCCTCGTATTGATCACGGTCCATCGGGCAGTTGAGATAGGCGGTGCGTTCTTCTTCCGTCTCGCCCTTGTCGTAGCGCGATTGCATCCACGCCTTCGACATGTCGATGGTGTCCGCATAGACGATGGGCGCAATGGCGTCGAAGAAGGCCAGCCGGTCTTGCCCGGTTTCCGCGGCGATCGCAGCGCCCAGCCCCTCCGAAGTCAGCGGGCCGGTCGCGATGATCCATGTGCCCGTCTCGGGGAGGGCAGAGATTTCTCCGGCCTCGACACGCACATTGGGATGGTCCTGCAACGCGGCAGTCACGGCTTGGGAGAAGAGTTCGCGATCCACGGCCAGCGCGCCGCCCGCCGGAAGCCGGTGCCGGTCAGCCATCGACATGATGAGCCCGCCCGCGGCCCGCATTTCCCAATGCAGCAACCCGACGGCGTTCTGCTCATCGTCATCCGACCGAAAGGAATTGGAACAGACCATCTCCGCGAGATTGCCGGTCTGGTGTGCGAAGGTTCCGGTCTCGGGCCGCATTTCGTGAATGACGACCTGCACGCCGGCATTTGCCGCCTGCCATGCCGCTTCGGATCCGGCCATGCCGCCGCCGATGATATGAAGTTCTTGTGTCATGTCGCGCGATGTAGGTGTTTTCTTGGCCCCTGTCACGGGGTGACTTGCGCCTCGGGATCGCGCAGGCCATCCATGGCGCAGGAGGAGTTTGCAATGCCTTTGACGATGGACAAAGCCGCGCTCGATGCTTTTCTGGTGGAGCAGTTTCCGCAAGTCGCAGAGGAGTTTGTGATCGACGCGGTCGAGGAGAATGCCCTGAAACTGCGTCTGGTCGTCTCGGAAAGGCACCTGCGGCCCGGCGGGACGGTTTCGGGCCCTGCCATGTTCGGTCTGGCCGATGTGGGGGTCTATCTGGCGATACTCGCGATGATCGGGCCGCGCGCTCTGGCGGTGACCACGAATTGCTCCATTGATTTTCTGCGCAAACCGGCCGCGGAGCGGGATCTTTTAGCAGAGGTGCGATTGCTGAAACTGGGCCGGCTTCTTGCCACGGGGGATGTGCTTCTGCACTCGGTGGGGCGGGATGCGCCGGTGGCCCGCGCCACCCTGACCTACGCGATCCCACCTGCTTGACGTATACCGTGGCGCACCGCCAAGCTGCGGTAAATCAAAGATTTTTAGCGTTTACAGAGCGCCGCCTTTCGCTATGGTTCCCCGCAACATCAGCGGGAAGGAGCGCCTATGCCGATCCAGGATCACGAACTGCGCTACGCGCTCTCCAACGAATTGCACGCGCGCCCGTTTCCTGTGCTCACCGCGCCAAGCCGAGCGGTTTATCTAGCTGTCAAGAAAACCGCCGATGCCGCCGCACGGGATCGCGGCGAGGATCTGGCGCACCTTTTGACGCTTCTTGATCGCTACGGCGCGACGCATCCCAAACCGGGGGCCACGCACCACTCTTGCCGCATCGGGCGGCACGAGCTGAAATGGGAACAGCACACCGAATTCGTGACCTACACCGTCTTTCTCGAAGGGGGCGGGGAGCGGCCTTTCGATCCTGCCGATTGGGAGGTGTTCCCAGATGACTGGCTTTCTGCCGCGCCCGGCGTGCGTGTCACCTCGGCCATGATCCGCGTGTGCGAAAGGTATGACACCTCGCGCATTCAGGACATGGTGAACGAGTGGTTCGTGCCTGAAAGCGTGGCGGCATCCTTCGTGTTGGATGAGACGGCAATCATTGCCGGAGATTTTCGGATCGATGAGGCGGGGCATCTGCGTTTTGCGATCTTCACCGAGCCGGGCGTTCGCCCGCGCCGCGTTGGCCGCGTTGTCCAACGCTTGTGTGAGATCGAGACCTACAAGACCATCGCGATGCTGGGATTCTCGCGCGTGCGGGAAATGGGGCCTCAGATGGGCGCGCTGGACCGTCGGTTGACGGATCTCATGGGGTCGATGACAGGTGCGGTTGCGCAACCCGCCGAAACACTGGAGCAGCTTCTTGCGATCTCTTCGGAGCTGGAGAACATGAGCGCCCAGGCATCGTTCCGCTTCGGCGCGACCGGTGCTTATGAGGCGCTGGTACAACAGCGTACGCAGGTCCTTCGGGAGACACGTTTCGAAGGGCGTCAAACTTTCGGAGAGTTCATGATGCGCCGTTTCGACCCGGCGATGCGGACCGTCAAGAGTGCGGAGCGTCGGCTTGGGGCCATGGCGGACCGGGCGATGCGTGCCTCTGAGTTGTTGCGAACGCGGGTCGATGTAGAGCGCTCTGCGCAGAACCAGGATCTGTTGGCGAGCATGGACCGGCGTGCCGATCTGCAACTTCGGCTGCAAAAGACCGTGGAAGGGCTGTCCGTTGTCGCGATCAGTTATTACGCCGTCTCACTCGCCGGATATCTGCTCTATCCGGTGGCCGAAGTTGTGGGGATGTCAAAGGGGATGCTGACCGCGCTGGCGACCATTCCCGTTGTTCTGGGGGTCTGGTGGATGATCCACCGCATTCGCGAAAAGATGGAGTGATCAGCTATAGACGGGGCGAAGGCGCGGAGCGATCCCGTCGACAAGGCGACCCGTCACGATGCCGCCCAAAGCGATGCTCATGATACCCAGAAGCGCCGCGACCGAGAGTGTCGGAACCCCAGACAGACCGGCGCCAAGCGTGCAGCCCCCGGCAAGAACCCCGCCCACGCCCATCAGCACGCCGCCGGCGATATACCGTCTCGTCTGGCGCGGGCTTTCAAAGCTCTGCCAGCGAAAGGTGCGAAACGCGAGGGATGCCAAAAGCGCTCCGACAAAAGTACCGCCTACGAGGCCTGTGCCGAAGCCGGCGGAAATCGACGTGCTGGCGATCGTCCAGAAGAGCGTTTCGGCGGCTGGTGATGTGAAGGACAGGCTCTCCATCGCGATGGGATCGAAATCGTCATAAAGCACGAACCCCGTGCCGATCCATGCCGCTGGCGCAAGCAGACCGATCAGTGCCGCCATCAAAAGGTGCGTGCTCCGGTTGCCCGACCGCAGCCCGGCAAAGAGTGCCGCCCCGCCGATGAGAACGGTCCAGAGCAACGGGCCGCCAGGGAGCGCGGCGAGGGAAATCGACTCTCCCATCGGCAATGTCACCGTGCCTGCGGCCACCCGGGCCGGGGCGAGAACGCCCTTCAGTGTCGCATGAGCGGTGATCGCAAAGACGAGCAATACCGTAAGACCGCGCAGATTGCCCGATGCTGTCAGGACCGTCAGGCGGGAAATGCACCCGCGTGTCAGGATCATGCCAGCACCGAAAAGTACCCCGCCAAGAGCGATGGCGAGAACGGGCATATCGCTGACCATGAACCGATGGTCGTCAAAGGAAATCAGCCCGGCAAACACCCCGGCTTGTGTCCCGATGACCGCGACGGCAAGCGCGGTAAGCCAGAGGCCAAGCGCTTGTCTTCGGTCTTCCCCGACCAGTCCACGCCGGAAACAGAACTTCGTCCGCTCGGCCAGCAGGCCAAAGGCAAGCCCGATCACGCCGCCGAACCAGAGGGCAGCTTGCGGGGCGGTCAGGGTCTCGAAACCGAGGTCTTCGAACATCGCATCACTCCGAGGGGTGAGATTTTCTTCCAAATGCGCGAGCAGGACGGGCTTCTCAAGTAGAAAGACGCCGTTCAGGCGGCATCAGGGTGGGATATTATTCCCCATCCGCGTTCATGGCGCAAAAATCGGGTGAGCAGCGCCCCCTGCATAGGACGTTCATCGAGAGACGTGTGCGGCGCTGTGGAACGCGCTCCTTATTTCCCTACCGACCGCGAATGCGGGGATCGAGCGCATCGCGCAAGCCGTCGCCGAGATAGTTCACCGACAGAACGGTGAGCGAGATCGCGACGCCGGGCCAGATCACCCGTTCGGGATTTTGCTGGATGTAATCGGTCGCATCAAAGAGCAGCCTGCCCCAGGTTGGGAAATCCGGCGGAAAGCCAAGACCGAGAAAGGACAGCGCACTTTCGGTGATGATGGCGTTTGCGATGCCCAGAGTGGCCGATACCATGATCGGGGACAGGACATTTGGCAGGATGTGCCGCAAGATCATCTGTACGTTCGACGTGCCGATGGAGCGCGCGGCCAGCATGAATTCCCGCTCCTTGAGGGCCAGCACATCGCCCCGGACAATCCGCGCGGTCGGCATCCATGAGGTCAGGCCGATGGCCGCGACAATCAGGATGAAGATGCCGGCTTCGGGTCCGAAATTCGCGCTGAGCGGTTCCCGGAAAAGCATCACCATGACAAGCAGTAGCGGCAGCAGGGGCAGGGCAAGGAACAGGTCCGTAAGACGCATCAGGATCCCGTCGAGCCGTCGGAAATAGCCCGCCGTGACACCGACCGCGGCACCAATCACCAAACCCAGCACCATGGCCGCAATCCCGACGGACAGGGAAACGCGCCCTCCGGCCATCATTCGGGCGAAAGTATCGCGGCCCAGTTGGTCCGTGCCGAAGGGATGCGCGAATGTGGGGCCCGCGTTGCGAGCGCGGATATCGATATAGCTCGGATCGAGCGTCCAGAAATACGGCCCCATGAAAACGGTCAGTACGATGATGGCAAACAGGATCGCCCCCACAAGAGCGCCCCGATGCGCGGCGAACTGATGCCATAGGTCGTCCCACTGGCTCGACGGGGGAATGGGCGCGGGATCGGTAGAACGGTCAATCATAGCGGATGCGGGGATCAAGCAGGCCATAGAGCACATCCGCGATCACGTTGAAGACAACGATCAGCAACGCGAAGATGAAGGTCAGCGTCTGTACCATGGGCAGGTCATTGGCCTGTATGGAGGTGATCAGCAACTGCCCGAGGCCGTTCACCTTGAAAACCTGTTCGGTGATGATCGCGCCGCCAAACACTTGCGGCACGCCAAGGGCGATGACCGTGACGACCGGGATCATCGAGTTGCGCAGGACGTGCACCAGAACGACGGTCCTCTCGGTGAGGCCCTTTGCCCGTGCGGTGCGCACGTAATCCTGATGCAGGTTGTCGAGCATCGAGGCGCGCATGAAGCGGCTGATCTGTGCGGCGTTGTAGAGCGCAAGCACGGAGACGGGCATGACCATCTGCCGCAATTGCTGAACGAAGCTGTCCCATGAATTCACGACCAGTGTGGTATCGTAAATTGAGGGGAACCAACCGAGTTTGACCGAGAAGATCACGATCAGCAGGATGCCCGTGAAGAAGGTGGGAACCGAAAACCCCACCATGGAGATGAACGTGCCCAATTGATCGAAGAGGGAGTATTGGCGGTATGCCGAGTAGATCCCGATGGGCAACGCGATAAGCACCCCGACCACATAGGAAAGCCCGACCACCCAGAGCGTCTGGGGCAGGCGCTGCAGGACGATATCCATGACCGGTGAGCGGGTTTGCCAGGAGATGACGCGCTGTTGCTCCGCAGCGAAGCCGGTGCCGAAGGCCGCGTCGATCATATGCAGCGGTTCGACCACAAAGAACTGCCACAGCCATTTGCCGAACCGAATATGCGTCGGCTCGCCAAGACCGAGGGCCTCTCGCATCCGGTCGCGGACGTCGGGCGGTACCGTCAGGGGCAGTTGCGACATCGGATCGCCGGGGGCGAGTTCGAGCAGCATGAAGATCACAAAGCTGATGAAGAGCAGCGTCGGGATCGCAAAAGCAAGGCGTCTGCTCGTGAAGGTCAACATGCGGGGGCCGGAAATCTGAGAGCAAGGGGGCGCCCGCCCGATGGGAAAGGCGCCCGTGCGGGTGGCAATATGTCAGTCCGCAATCCGATACCAGTCCGCCGCGTTCCAAAGCTCGCTGTCCCATGGATTGAGCAGGACCCCGCCGAGCGTGTTGGAATGTGCCGAAACCCGGCCCCGGTCGACAAGGGGAACGACGACGTAGCTGTCCTTTGTCAACATGTCGTTGAGCGTTTTGGCGATGCTGCCGCGTTCCTTCAGATCGCTCGCCGCCGCGAGTTCTGAGAGCAACTCATCATAGCGCGGGTCGCAATAGCGGTTGATGTTCGCGCCTTGCCACTGTGTCTCGGGACGCGGCTCATTCCCGCAGCGATACATGGCAAGATAGGCCTGTGGGTCGGTCCCGTCGAAAGTGTTCACGTACATCTGTACATCGGCATAGAATTTCTGAAGCGTGTCGGGGCTACTGGGATCACCGCCGAAAAAGACCGAGGCATCGATGTTGCGAAGCTCGGTCGCCACGCCGATCTCGCTCCACCACTGCTTGATGAGTGCCTGAAAGTCCTGCCGCACGGCGTTGGTGGAGGATTGGAACAGGATCTCCAATTCCACGCCATCCTTGTCGCGGATGCCGTTGCCGTTCGTATCGGTCCAGCCTGCGTCTTCGAGCAGGGCCCGCGCGGCTTCGATATCCTGCACGAGGCAATCGGTATTGTCGGAGGCATATATCGCTGGGGCCGGGACAAGATTGCACGCGGGGCGGCCCGCCTGTCCGAACCCGATCTCCACCAGAAGGTCCCTGTCAATCGCCATGGAGAGCGCTTGGCGAACGGATTTGTCGCTCAGGAACGGATGTGGCTCGGCGCGGGTGGAGCGGGTCTCCGGCGGGAGTGACGGGTCAGGGTTGGTGAGGTTTAACTCGATGCGCTCGATCATCGTGCCAAACGCAGCCACCGGTTGCCCTTTGCCGCCTTCGGCCATCCGGCCAAGCACTTCGGGGGCCAGCAACAGGTTCCATGCATAGTCGAATTCGCCCGTCTCCATCACGGCGCGTCCCGCCGCGGTGGCGTCACCGCCTCCTTTAAGTGTCAGCGTGGCAAAGGCCGGCTTTTCCGGGTCGCGATACTGCGGGTTTGCTTCCATCAGGATCACGTCGTTGGGGCGAAAATCGGTAACCCGGAACGGACCGGTTCCGATCGGATTGAAGTTGGCTTCGGTGCATTCCGGCGCCCGTTCCCCGAGACAGTTTTCGAACTGCGCTTTCTGGATGATGGGCGTCTGCGCGCCAATGAAGGCGGAATAGGGATAGGGGGTAGGTTGCTCGAAGGTGATCTTGATCGAACGCTCATCCAGGATGTCGATCGAACTGATCCCGTCGAATTTGGCGAATTTCGCGCAGCCGCCTTCGGGATGCATGCAGTAGTCGGCGGTGAATTTCACGTCTTGGGATGTCACCGGCGAGCCGTCAGACCACACAAGCCCCTGTTTCAGCGTCCAGGTGATGGAGGTCAGATCCTCCGCGACGCCGCCATTTTCCAAGGTGGGGATTTCCTCCGCTAGGAACGGGACCAGCGCGCCGTCTTGATCGAACCGGCCGAGTGGTTCGATGACCAGAGATGCAGCCTCGTTTTCCTTGGACCCCCCTGAAAGATAAGGGTTCATCATCGAGGGAGCCTGCCAGTAGATGATATTGACGTGACCGTCGCTGCCACGCTCGGCGATTACTGCGGGTGCGAGCGACCACAGGGCCGCTGCTGCGAATAGAGTCGATCTGGGCATCATTGGATCAGTGCCTCCCCGATTTTCTGCGGATCGTCCGCCTTGGTATGGCGCAAATGCGCCCGATCCCGGCGCAATCTTGCCGGGCGTAGGTCCTTGGCGCATCGAAACAGAGAACGGATGAATTGCAAGCCTTCGCGTGCGGATAGCGGGCACGGGTTTGACATTCCCTGCGCCTCGACCCTACCGTGCGCAACGCTGCATCCCCCCAGACCCGGACAAACCATGCTCGACCAGCCGATCGCCCGCATACGCAATTTGCGCGTGCAGTTCTGTACCACGGGGGGGCTTGCGGGCGCGGTCGAGGACCTGTCGTTCGATCTTCATGCCGGGGAGACGCTCTGCATCGTGGGGGAAAGCGGATCTGGCAAATCCGTGACCTCGCTCGCGCTCATGCGGTTGATCGAATTCAGCGGGGCGGAGATCACGGACGGCAGGATCCTTTTTGATCGCAAGTCCGGGGCGGAGGTCGATCTTGCCCGCGCAGGCAGCGACCTCATGCGTCAGATCCGGGGCAACGAGATCGGGATGATCTTTCAGGAGCCGATGACAGCGCTCAACCCCGTTTTCACCATAGGCCGCCAGTTGTCCGAAGGCTTGCGGCACCACATGGGTCTGTCACGCAAAGAGGCGTGGGCACGGGCCATCGAGGCGTTGCGCGACGTTCGACTGCCAGAGCCGGAGCGGCGGATGGTGCAGTTTCCCCACCAGCTGTCGGGGGGAATGCGGCAACGCGTCGTCATCGCCATGGCGCTTGCCTGTGCGCCGCGCTTGCTGATCGCGGATGAGCCGACCACGGCGCTTGATGTGACAACCCAAGCCGAGATCCTCGCCCTGATGGATCGACTGAAGCGGGAATCCGGAACGGCGGTCATGTTCATCACCCATGACATGGCCGTGGTGGCCCAGATTGCCGACCGCGTGGTGGTGATGGAGCAGGGGCGCAAGGTCGAGGAGGGGACGGTCGCTGAGATCTTTGAAGCGCCGCAGCATCCCTATACCAAGACGCTGCTCGCCGCCGTGCCACGGCTGGGAGATATGCGCGGCAAGCCGTTGCCGGAACGCATCGACGTTGCCGAAAGGTCATCGCACCCTCCGGTCCCCGTACGCGGCACGGATGCCCCTTTGCTCCGAGTGCAAAACCTCACAACACGCTTCCCGATCAGAGGCGGATTCTTGCGCCGTATCGTCTCCAATGTGCATGCGGTCGAGGACGTGTCCTTTACGTTGATGAGGGGCAGGACACTGAGCCTTGTGGGTGAATCCGGCTGCGGCAAGTCGAGCGTGGGCCGCTCGATCCTGCGCTTGGTGGACCCACTCTCCGGCAGCGTTGATCTTGATGGAACGGATGTCATGGGCCTTGATGCCCACAACCTGCGAGAGGCGCGCCGCCACATGCAGATGGTGTTTCAGGACCCCTTTGCGAGCCTCGATCCGCAGATGCCGGTGAAGGATCAGGTCGCCGAACCCTTGCGCAACTTCTGCACACATCGCGGGGATGCGCTTTGGGATCGGGTCGCGACGCTGTTTGACCGGGTGGACCTTCCGCGCAGCTTCATGGCCCGCTTTCCCCACGAGTTGTCCGGTGGGCAGAGACAGCGTATCGCAATCGCCCGTGCGCTCGCGCTCAACCCCAAGCTTATCGTCGCGGATGAGGCCGTCTCCGCGCTTGATGTCTCCGTGCAGGCGCAAGTGCTGAACCTGATGTTGGAGCTACAGGCCGACCTGGGCCTTTCGTACCTCTTCATCAGCCATGACATGGCGGTGGTGGAGCGCATGTCGCATGACGTCGGCGTGATGTACCTTGGCCGCATCGTTGAGTTGGGCCCACGCGACGCGGTTTTCGAGACGCCTGCCCATCCCTATACCAAAGCACTGCTGAGCGCGGTGCCTATCGCGGACCCGCGCAAACGGGCCACGCGAAGCCCCACCTTCGCTCCCATACCCTCACCCATCCATCCGGTGGGATACCGGCCCGAACCGTCGCGCTATGACGAGGTCGCGCCGGGCCATTTCGTCCTACACCACGATATTCCCCTTTCATAAGGATCAGACCCTATGCCCGTGAAAAACCGTTTTGCCGAACTGCACGATGAGATCACCGCATGGCGCCGGGATCTGCATGAAAACCCCGAAATCCTGTTCGAAACCCACCGCACCAGCGCGCTCGTCGCGGAGCGGCTCGAGGCGTTCGGGTGTGATGAGGTGGTCACGGGGATCGGGCGGACCGGCGTGGTAGGCATCATTCGGGGCCGGGCGGATACGGGTGGCAGGGTCATCGGGCTTCGTGCCGACATGGATGCTCTGCCGATCCACGAGGCGACGGGGCTGGCCTATGCCTCCAAGGTTGAGGGCGCGATGCATGCCTGCGGCCATGACGGCCATACGGCCATGCTGTTGGGGGCTGCGAAGTACCTCGCGGAGACGCGCAATTTCGATGGGACCGTGGCCGTGATTTTCCAACCTGCCGAAGAGGGCGGCGGCGGCGGGCGTGAGATGTGCGAAGATGGCATGATGGAGCGCTTCGGCATTCAGGAGGTCTATGGGATGCACAATTGGCCAGGCATCCCGCGGGGGCAGTTCGCCATTCGGCCCGGCCCATTCTTTGCCGCAACAGACGAATTTCAGGCGCGCTTTACCGGGCGCGGGGGCCATGCGGCAAAGCCCCACGAGGGGATCGATCCGACCGTGATGGCCGCCCAAGCTGTGCTCGCGCTGCAAACCATCGCCAGCCGAAATGCCGATCCCGTTGACCAGTGCGTGGTATCGGTCACGTCCTTCGAAACCTCATCCAAGGCTTTCAACGTGATCCCCGAAAGCGTTCATCTCAAAGGGACAATCCGCACGATGAGCCCGGAAATGCGCAGCCTCGCCGAAGAGCGCTTCCATACCATCTGTACCGGCATCGCCGCGGCGTTCGGCGGCACGGTGACGCTCGATTTCTTCAAGGGGTATCCGGTCATGGCCAACCATGAGGCGCAGACGGAATTCGCGGCCGGAGTGGCCAGAAAGGTGTCTGGTGATTGTGCGGAGGCGCCCCTCGTCATGGGGGGGGAGGATTTCGCCTATATGCTGCTGGAGCGCCCCGGAGCCTACATTCTCATGGGCAATGGGGACACGGCGGCGGTCCATCATCCGAAGTACAACTTCGACGATGAGGCTATTCCGGCTGGCTGCTCATGGTGGGCCGAGATTGTCGAACAGCGGATGCCGGTGCGGGACGTGGTCTAGAGGCTGGCCTGCAGTACTGTCTCAATCCTTTTGGTGAGGTCCACCTTGTCGAGATGCGCCTCTGCGAAGGTCCGTCCGGCGCGGCCAAAACGCTCAGTCTGGCCCGGATCGCCAAGCAGTGAAACGAGCGATTGGGTGTAATGCGCCTCGTCATATTCATCCGACAGCAAACCGGTATTTCCTTCCTCGACGATTTCGGGAATGCCGGCGTGCCGGGTAGAGACGACCGCGCAACCGCTTGCCATTGCTTCCTGAATCGAGCTTGGGACCCCTTCGGTGTTGCCGTCTTTTCCTGTCACTGAATGCTGTGCAAAGATCGCGGCATCCGCCATCAGTGCCGCCACCTCTTCATGGGGAAGACGACCCGGTAAATGAATGCGATCCGTCAGACCCGCGTCCGCGACAAGTGCGCGGGCAGGCTCAAGCAGTTTGCCGTGTCCGACGAAGGTAAACCGTGCCTCCGGATGCTGCTGTGCCGCTGAGATGAAGGCGCGAACGGTGATGAGCGGCGTTTTCTTTTCCACCATGCGCCCGACTGCAACCACCTTCTGCGCGAGTTTGGGCGCGGGGCGAAAGCGGGCGGTGTCCGCGCCGCTGGGAATGACGTGGGCGTTGGGATGCGTGAGCCCGTGGTTCGCAAGGTTGTCGAGCAGGAACCTCGACACGGCGAAAACCCCGGCAAGCTTGGGGAAGGTCCGGGCGTAGGCCGCTGGAAACAGTGGCTTTTCCAGAAGTTTGGAGCCGTCGAAACCACGAAAATAGGTGAAGATCGGAATCCCGAGTTCGCCCGCAATCGGGGCTATCTGGATCGCGCGGTTGCCAAATTCGCACAAGATCACGTCGGGGCGATGCAGGCCCAGAAAGTCGCGTAAGGCTTGGGCCGTGGAGCCGGTTGGAACAGTGATGGACCGGTGCCGCAGGATGCCCATCGCACGGGTCAGCGGAAGCATCATCCGTTCGGCGCTGCCCAGAGGCACGCCGGACAAGGAAAAGTGCGGTATATCATAGGGATCGTCGCCATTGGTATCATTGGCCACCACACAACACGCCCCGCCAAACAGGTGTTCGATATGGTAATTGACGAAGGTTTCGCCAGGGCGGTGATAGGTGCTGGTGACGATACAGAGGCGGGTCATGGCGGCTCCGGACGATTTTCCCCCAGATCGCACAAAACGCCCCCATAGGCCAGTTGTCACACCCTTATCGCGCGGTCATAAGCAGGGTATGACGCATGCAAACATCATCTGTATCAAGTGGGGCACGCTCTTTGGGCCGGAATATGTCAACCGGCTCTATTCGGGTGTGCGGCGCAACCTGTCCCGGCCTGTTCGGTTCTTCTGTATGACCGAAGAGGTGCAGGGGCTGCACCCGGAAATCGAGGTGCTGCCGCTGCCGGTGGAGCCCTATGCCGAACCGATGGGAGAGGCGCTCAAGGTTGCGAACAGGCAGGGCGCGATGCGCAAGGTTTCCCTTTTCCGTCAGGGACTTGTGCCCGATGTCAAAGGCGGATTTCTGGGCTTTGACCTTGATGTGGTGATCACCGGATCGCTGGATAAAGTGTATGACTTCGCGCCGGGTAAGGTGGCGATGCGGCACGACTGGATCGAAAAGCGCAAGGGGCGGCCGACGGGGCATGGATCGGTGTTCAAATTCGACCCCGACAAGCACCCATACCTCTATGAGGATCTGGCCGCCAATCCCTATGCGGAGGTCGAAAAGGCACGCGGATCGGAGCAGCGCTATACGTCGCACAAGGCGATGGATAACGAGGATTTCTCATATATTCCAGAGGATTGGGTGGTGTCGTTCAAGCACGACTGCCTTGATCTTCCGCCCATGAATTACCTGCGGGAGCCGCATCTGCCGGAGGCGGCGAAGGTCGTGTGTTTTCACGGGCGGCCCAAGATGACCGAGGCCGTCGAGGGCTATCGGGGGTCTTGGCTGCGCTGGTCAAAACCTTGCGGTTGGCTGCGCGACCATTGGGTCGACAGGGCACGGGCCGATCTTGGGGCTGAATGGGCCTAAGCCCCTGAAAAGTGGGTATGACTTTTGTATGACAAGCGTATGACTCCGCGTCATACACTTGTCTGACAGTCAGGTGAGCTTAGTCAGCAGAGGCCGCGCCCACGGTGCCGCCGACAACGGCGCCAGCTGGTCCTGCGATCATCGCGCCGCCAAGGCCGCCGGTTGCCGCGCGGGAGGTCGCAGTGTCGCCACAGGCGGCGAGGGTGGTCGCGATGAGGCCGAGGGCCGCGGTCAGTTTCACGATACGCATCTGTATGTCCTTTCCATCAACGCGGCGACGGGCCGCTCTGGAATCAGGACGCGCGAAGGGGGGCAAAGGTTCCCGCCGGAGGGAGGTTTGCCGGCGGCATGCCTGCGCGGATCAGGCGGAAGCCTTCCGGCGCCGAAGTATCGCAAGCCCGAGCAATCCAAGCGGCAACAGAACGCCGCCCGCCGGAAGCGGCACCGGTCGCAGCTGGAGGGTGGTGATTTCGAAGTTTACACGTTCGGATGCATAGCCCCCGTGGGGCGGGCCGTCGTCACGCTGGTTCATGAAGAAAAGTTGCTTCAATCCGAAGTCGCCTATGTCGAGCGAGGCCAAAAAGTCCGGATCGTCAAACACCGTCCCGGTCGTATTTGTCCAGATCATGCCGATCGTGCTGAAGTTCGTGCTGAGCGCGGGAAAAGTCGGACTGCGTATCGCCGCAAGAGATTCCACGGCGCCATCTTTGAATATTCGCAGGCTCACAAAAGGGATATCCGTGGCGGCGGAAAACTCATTGAGCATGATTTCAATCGGCTCATAGAACGTCTGGTTGCCCGAGGTGGACAGAACGACATCCGAAAATTTAAGCGTGCCCGAAATCCCTGTATCCTTGAAGGCAAAGGCCGCATCGGCGATGGAATCGACCGTGTCGTCAGTAGGTGTGCCTGTAGCGGTTGTTCCACCCGAGGTGAAATCCAGATACTCAGCGGTGAAGTCATACGTGTAGGTTACGGCAAACGCGGGCCCGGCAACCATAGCGCTGGTAAACAGCGGAATCCAAAAACGCATCTCACTCATCCTTCAAAAAAATCACTCTGTAAAACACCTCTGATCTTCGGCGAATTATCGTCAAAAATCAACGTTTTTAGAATTTTAGCGAATTTTGGCGGGGCCGCGCGAGCGTGTTTTCGTGAGGGACGCAAAGGTTGCATCGACCCGCCAGTGGGCGGGTGAGCTCAACCGTGCAGGGCGGAGAGCACCGGGGCGCGAAAGAGAAACGGCGCGCCCCAAGAGGACGCGCCGTTTCTAATGGTCAGGGTCGGTCGCGGATCAGGCGGCGGTGAGGCCGGCCAGATCGCGCAGCACGTAGTGCAGGACGCCGCCGTGCTCGACGTATTCCTTTTCCACCGCGGTATCGATGCGGCACTTGAGGTCGATCACCTTTTCGGTGCCGTCGGCATAGGTGATGGTGCAGGGCACGATCGCCGCCGGGGTCACGGTGTCGAGGCCGTGGATCGAGACGGTTTCATCCCCCGTCAGGCCGAGCGACTTGCGGCTGTCGCCGCCCGTGAACTCGAACGGGATGACGCCCATGCCAACGAGGTTGGAGCGGTGGATACGCTCAAAGCTCTCGGCGATGACCGCCTTGACGCCCAGAAGCGCGGTGCCCTTGGCCGCCCAGTCGCGCGAGGAGCCTGCGCCGTATTGCTCACCACCGAAGATGACGAGCGGGGTGCCGGCGTCCTGATAGGCCACGGCCGCGTCGAAGATCGAGGCCTGCTCGCCCTTTGGGTCCTTGGTGTAGCCGCCTTCGACGCCGTCCAGCATCTCGTTCTTGATGCGGATGTTGGCGAAGGTGCCGCGCATCATGACCTCGTGGTTGCCGCGGCGCGAGCCGTAGGAGTTGAACTCCCGCACCGGCACCTGACGTTCGCGCAGATAGATCCCTGCGGGGGTGGTTTCCTTGAAGGAACCCGCGGGGGAGATGTGGTCGGTGGTGATCATGTCCCCGAGGAGCGCAAGGACGCGCGCGCCTTCGATGTTGGAGATCGTGCCCGGCTCACGGCTCATGCCCTGGAAATAGGGCGGGTTCTGCACGTAGGTGGAGGTCGAGGGCCAGTCGTAGGTCTGGCTGTCGGTGGTTTCCACGCTCTGCCACTTTTCGTCGCCCTTGAAGACGTCGGCGTACTTTTCCAGGAAGGCCTTCCGCGTCACGGTCTTTTCGACGAGATCGGCGATTTCCTTCTGGGTCGGCCAGATGTCCTTGAGGTAGACGTCGTTGCCGTCCTGATCCTTGCCAAGGGAGGCGGTGGTGATGTCCACGTTCATGTCGCCGACCAGCGAATAGGCCACGACCAGCGGCGGGGAGGCGAGGTAGTTCGCCCGCACGTCGGGGGAGATGCGGCCTTCGAAGTTGCGGTTGCCCGACAGGATCGAGGTGGCGATCAGGTCGTTGTCGTTCACGGCCTTGGAAATCTCGGGCTCAAGCGGGCCGGAGTTGCCGATACAGGTGGTGCAGCCATAGCCGACGAGGTTGAACCCGATGGCGTCGAGGTCTTCCTGAAGCTCGGCGGCCTCCAGATAGGCCGAGACGACCTGAGAGCCGGGGGCCAGCGAGGTCTTGACCCAAGGCTTGCGGGTCAGGCCCTTTTCGCGGGCCTTGCGCGCCACGAGGCCCGCGCCGATCATCACGTAAGGGTTCGACGTGTTGGTGCAGGAGGTGATCGAGGCGATCACGATGGACCCGTCGTGAAGCTGATAGGAATGATCCGCGGTCTGGACGTAGCCCCGCTTGTGCAGGCCCTCGTCGCCGGGGATGTCGGTCGGCTCAGCCGCGCCGCCTTCACCTTCCCAGCGGACTTCTTCCTTGGGGGTGGCGTCTTTGCCTTCGCGCTGGCCCTTGATGTACTGGCCAAAGGCCGAGGCGGCCTGATCCAGGGCGATATAGTCCTGCGGGCGCTTGGGGCCGGAGATCGCGGGCACGATGGTGTCCATGTTGAGCTCGAGCGTGTCGGTATAGACCGGATCGTAGGACGCGTCGCGCCACATGCCGTTGGCCTTGGCATAGGCTTCGACCAGCGCGATGCGGTCCTTGTCGCGGCCCGTCATGTCGAGATAGCGCAGGGTTTCCTGATCGATCGGAAAGAAGCCGCAGGTGGCGCCGTATTCGGGGGCCATGTTGGCGATGGTCGCGCGGTCCGCGAGCGGCAGGTGGTCGAGGCCTTCGCCGTAGAATTCGACGAACTTGCCGACGACGCCCTTGGCGCGCAGCATCTCGACGACCTTCAGGACGAGGTCGGTGCCGGTGGTGCCTTCCATCATGCGGCCGGTCAGCTTGAAGCCGATGACCTCGGGGATGAGCATGGAGATCGGCTGGCCGAGCATCGCAGCTTCGGCTTCGATGCCGCCCACGCCCCAGCCCAGAACGGCCGCGCCGTTGACCATGGTGGTGTGGCTGTCGGTGCCCACGAGCGTATCGGGATAGGCGACCTCGTTGCCGTCCTGATCGGTGTCGGTCCACACGGTCTGGGCGAGGTATTCGAGGTTCACCTGGTGACAGATGCCGGTGCCGGGGGGAACGACGCGGAAGTTGTTGAAGGCCGACTGTCCCCACTTGAGGAAGGTATAGCGCTCAATGTTACGCTCATACTCGCGGTCCACGTTCATCTGGAAAGCGCGCGGGTTGCCGAATTCGTCGATCATCACCGAGTGGTCGATGACCAGATCGACCGGGTTCAGCGGGTTGATCTTTTCGGGATCACCGCCGAGGTTCTTGATCCCGTCGCGCATCGCGGCGAGGTCAACCACCGCCGGAACGCCGGTGAAATCCTGCATCAGAACGCGTGCGGGGCGATAGGCAAGCTCCCGGTCGCCCTTGCCGCCATTCGCGGCCCAATCGGAGAAGGCCTTGATGTCGTCAGTGGCGACGGTCTTGCCATCCTCGAAGCGCAGCATGTTTTCCAGCACCACCTTGAGCGCGGCGGGCAGCTTGGTGAAATCGCCAAGGCCGGCCTCCTGGGCGGCGGGGATCGAATAGTAGGCGTAGGTCTTGCCGCCTGCTTCGAGCGTCTTGCGCGTACGGGATGTGTCCTGTCCGACTGTGATCGGCATGAGAGCCTCCTTGGCTGTGGGGACGTCTGGCTTTGATGGCTATTTGCACGAGGCTCGGGCTTGGTTCAAGAGGGTTGAGGCAAATTCGGTATACTATTGCACACAATTTGTGGATTCTGCGCGTTTCCGGGCGTGATGGCGCACGTTTTGGCGGCTCGGCGGATCGGTTTGGTGGCGGCCCGAGGGCAGGCGACGTTCAACAGCAGGGCACCGTCTCGTGATCGGGGTGCCGCCGCGTCTCGCAAATCGTTGATTGGTCATTACAGAATCCCTGCAGTAGGAAAGAGGGCGGGGGATACGAAAGGACAACGGATGGGTTTGTGGACAATGGCCGCGCGTGCGCTGGCCTTGGTAGTGGGACTGTTTCCCGCCGTGGCCTTTGGCGATGAGCGACCCGTTCTGGTGGAGCTTTTCACCTCGCAGGGCTGTTCGTCCTGTCCGCAGGCGGACGTGTTGATGAAGGAACTCGCAGAGCGCGAAGACGTGATCGCGCTCTCGTTCCATGTGGATTACTGGGACTATCTCGGCTGGAAGGACAGCTTTGCCGATCCGGCCTTTACCGCGCGGCAAAAGGGCTATGCCCAAGCCATGCGCGAGCGGATGGTCTATACCCCCCAGATGATCATTGCCGGGGCCGAACACGTGGTCGGTACCAAACCCATGAAAATCGCCAATGCCATTGACCGGCACAACCGGCACGAGGCCCCCATCCGCCTGCGCGCGGAGCGATCGGACGGCGCGCTTCAGGTCTGGCTGCGCGCGGTGCAGCCGCTCAAACGGCCCGTGCGGGTGGAACTCATGCGGTATCTGCCGCGCGCAACGGTGGAGATCCGCAATGGCGAGAACGCGGGCAAGACCGTGGAATATGTGAACGTGGTGCGCGAGATGCGCCGCCTCGGGGAGTGGTCCGGCGAGGGTGAGTTTCACGCCCGCGTGCCACTGACCGGGGATCTGCCCGCCGTGGTGATCGTACAGGGCGCGGGCTTTGGCGAGGTGCTGACGGCGGCGCAGTTGCGCTAGGGCTGGCCGGCGCGTTTCGCGCGGCGTTTCTGGCGGTGGGGCTTCCACCGCCGATGAATCCAGAACCATTGCTCTGGCGTTTGCCGCACGCGCTGTTCCAATGCGGCAGTCATGGCGCGGGTCATCTCCACCGGATCGCCGTGGGGGATCGGGGCGTCAATCTCCACATCGAAGTTGAGCCCGTCCGCGCGGCGATGGGAGAAAAATGGGATCAGCAGCGCATCGGTGCGCAGGGCGATCTCCGCCGCCGAGGTCAGGGTGGGGGCGGGCTGGCCCATGAAGTCGATCGGCGCGCCGCCGCTGTCGTAGATGTCGAACAGCAAGACCCCCATGCCGCCCTGCTTGAGGTATTTCACAAGGCCAAGCGTGCCGCGCCGCCCTTGGGGAAACACCGGGCCGGAGAGCCGCTCCATGTTGGTCTTATAGTGCTCGTTGAAGAACGGGTTCGACATGGGCCGATAGAGCCCGCCGATCTCAAACCCCAGATGCACCAGCGCGGCGCGCGGAATCTCGAAATTCGCGAAATGCCCGGTGACCAGCATGACGGGACGGCCCGCCGCGCGCGCGTCCTCTAGCGCGGCCAGCCCGAGGCCGGTGATGGGCTGGTCCCTGGTGCGCTCCAGCAGGCCGGCGGTGTCGTAATTCTCGATCATCGTGCGCCCGGCATTGTCGGCCACGGCGTCGGCGATCCGGCGGCGCTCACTCTCGTCAAGCTCCGGCCAGATATAGGCGAGGTTGGACATGGCGCGCCGGCGGTACCCTGCGAGGGGCGCGATGAGCCGCCGCGTCAGGACCCCCATCAACGGAACGCGCCATGACCACGGCAGGACCAGCGCCAACCGGATCAGCCCGCGCAACAGGCGGTCGGTGATCCAGTCGGCGGTTCCGCCGGGCTCTCGTTTGGGTTTCTTCTGGCGTTCGGTCACCTTGGCCACTCGCGCTGTTGTCGTGCCCTGACATAATCCGACCGGAGCGGAAAGGGCAACGCCGCCTGACTTGCGCGCGCGGGCGGCGGAGCGTAATGGGGCGACGCGACTTGTCAGAGGATGCCGATGCCCAGCGAAACTCCACAGCCCAGCTTTGTGCTTGTCCGCCCCCAGATGGGGGAAAATATCGGCGCCTCCGCGCGGGCGATGTGGAACTTCGGGCTGGACCGGATGCGGATCGTGGCGCCCCGAGACGGCTGGCCCAACCCCAAGGCGGTGGCCATGGCGAGCGGGGCCGGACGGCTGTTGGACGAGGCGGTGCTGAGCGAGACGACCGCCGATGCGATTGGCGATGCGGCCTTTGTTCTGGCGACGACGGCTCGGCAGAGGGGCATGACGAAGCCGGTCTATTCCCCCGAACGTGCGATGCAGCTTGCCGCCGAACGGATCGCGGCGGGCGAGCGGGTCGCGGTGCTGTTCGGGCCGGAACGGGCGGGACTTGAGAATGACGATATCGCGCGGGCCAACGGCATCATCAACGTGCCTGTGAACCCGGAGTTTGCCTCGCTCAACCTTGCGCAATGCGTGTTGCTGCTGGCCTATGAATGGCGGCGGGCGCAGGGCGCGGTGCGGCACGAGGCGGTGGAACTGGCCGGGGCCGACTGGGCCGAGGCGATCGAGATCGAAAAGCTGGGCGACCATTACGAAGAGCGGCTGGATACGGCAGGGTTCTTTTATCCCGAGACCAAGGCCGAGGGGATGAAGCTCAACCTGCGGAACCTCTGGAGCCGGATGCCGCTCACGCGGGCGGATGTGCAGATGCTGCACGGGGTCATGCGGCAGATGGTCCGATGGAAGGAACGCGGCGACTGATTACTTCAGGCGCAGGCAGACGGAGAGACACGATGGCTCAGAAACGCTCCATTTTCGAGGAAGTCGGCACGCAAAAGACCGCAGCCCCCGGACCGCAGGGCGGGATGATCGATGCCGGACGGCGCGGCGCGCGGACGGGCATCCGCATCTGGCTTCTGGTGCTGTTCGCGCTGGTGGTGGCGATGATCGCGGTGGGCGGGCTGACCCGGCTGACCGACAGCGGGTTGTCGATCACCGAATGGAAACCTGTGACCGGGGCACTGCCCCCGATGGATGCCGCCACATGGGAGGCGGAGTTCGAGAAATACCGCGCCATCCCGGAGTATCAGCTTCAGAACGCGGGCATGAGCCTTGCCGAGTTCAAGGCGATCTATTGGTGGGAATGGGGCCACCGGCAGCTTGGCCGTGTCGTCGGCCTCGTGTGGGCGCTTGGCTTTGCCGGGTTCCTCGTGACGCGAAAGATCCCGCCGGGCTGGACGGGGCGGTTGCTGTGGATCGGCGCGCTTGGCGGCGCGCAGGGGGCGATCGGCTGGTGGATGGTCTCGTCAGGGCTCGAAGGGGATCGGCTCGACGTTGCTTCCTACCGGTTGGCGACGCATCTGGGCCTTGCCTTTGTCATCCTCGGTTTCATCGCGTGGTATGTCTTTCAGCTCGGTCTGCCGGAGCGGGAGGTGCTGCAACGCCGCCGGGGCCGTGAGCGTAAGCTTTGGGGGATGGGCACGGGTCTGTTGCATTTCACCTTCCTGCAAATCCTCATCGGTGCGCTGGTGGCGGGGATCGACGCGGGTCGCAACTATGTGGACTGGCCGCTCATGGGGGGAGGATTTTTTCCGCCCTTCCCATTCGAGTTGGACCCGGTCTGGCGCAATTTCTTTGAGAACGACGGGCTGGTGCAGTTCATCCATCGGATGACCGGATACCTGCTGATGCTGTTCGGGATCGGCGCATGGATCGTCTCGCGCAAGTCGGGCAACAAGGCGGTGCGTTTCGGTTTCAACGCGGTGCTGGCGATGCTTCTTATCCAGATGGTCCTCGGGATCGTGACGGTCATGCACGGCTCTCCGTGGCAGATCGCCATCGTTCATCAGCTTGGCGCGGTCGCGACATGGGTGCTGATCCTGCGGGCGCGTTTCACGGCCGGCTATCCGCCGGCGCAATCGGTCAGGGGATAAGCCATGAGCTATGAGGATCTGCTGGGTTTTGTGCGCGAAACCGAGGCTTTGTCGCAAGTGGCGGGCCGGTTGAGCTGGGATCAGGAAACGGTCATGCCGCGCGGCGCGGCCGATCAACGCGCGGAGGAAAGCGCGGCCCTGTCGCATGTGCTGCACCAACGGCGCACCGATGCGCGGCTCGAAGACTGGTTGGCGCAGATCGACGACGCGGCGCTTGATCCGATGGGGCAGGCGGTCATGCGGCACGTGCGCCGCGATTTCGACCGGACCCGCAAACTGCCGCCGAAGCTCGCCTCCGATCTGGCGCGGTTGACCAGCCGGGCGCAGGGGATCTGGGCCGAGGCCCGCGCGGCGGGAGATTTTGCGGCCTTTGCCCCGACACTGGCCGAGGTCGTGCGGCTCAAGCGTGAAGAGGGCGCGGCACTCAGTGCGGGCGGCGATGTCTATGATGCGCTGCTGGCGGATTATGAGCCGGGAACGACGGCGGCGGAGCTGGATGCGATGTTCGGCGCGCTCCGGCCCCGGCTGGTCGCTCTGCGCGAGGCGGTTCTGGACCGGCCCGATCCCGGCGGCGTGTCGGGCACCTTCGATGAGACCGCGCAACTGGCCATGTCGACCAAGGTGGCGGAGATCTTTGGTTATGACTTCACGCGGGGCCGTATCGACAAGGCGGTGCATCCCTTCTCCTCCGGCTCAGGCGCGGATGTGCGTATCACGACGCGGACGGCGGCGGACGATCCGTTCAACTGTCTCTATTCCACCATCCACGAGGTCGGCCACGCCACCTATGAGCAGGGGATCGACGATGCCTATGCGCTGACCCCGCTGGGGCAGGGCGTGTCGATGGGCGTGCATGAAAGCCAGAGCCGGATCTATGAGAACCAGCTTGGCCGCTCACGGGCGTTCACCGGCTGGCTCTATGGCCAGATGCGCGATGCCTATGGCGATTTCGGGGTGGCGGATGAGGAGGCGTTCTTTGCCGCCGTCAACCGGGTGCAAAACGGCTTTATCCGGACCGAGGCGGACGAGGTGCAGTACAACCTGCATGTCCTGCTGCGCTTTGATCTGGAACGGGCGCTGATCTCCGGCGATCTGGAGGTTGCCGATCTGGAGGCCGCGTGGAACGAGCGGTTCGAGAAGGATTTCGGTTTTGCCGTGGACCGGCCCGCAAATGGCGTGCTGCAGGATGTGCACTGGTCCGTCGGCCTGTTCGGGTACTTCCCGACCTATACGCTGGGCAATGTCTATGCCGGGTGCCTCTATGGCGGGCTTCGGGATGCGGTGCCGGATCTGGACGACCGGTTGGCGCGCGGCGATCTGTCGGCGGCGACGGGGTGGCTGCGCGAGAACCTGCAACGCCATGGCGGGCTGCGCCCCCCGCGCGAAACCATCGAGCTTGCCTGCGGGATGGTGCCGAGCGAGGGGCCGCTGCTTGACTATCTGGAAGAGAAGTTCGGCGCGCTCTACGGGCTCTGAGCCTGCGCGGCGCGCCGGGTTGCCTCAGGCGGGCCGGACGCTGACGCTCTGTTCGATCAGCCCGGCGGGGTCGGAGGTTTCCATGAAGGCCACGTCGCAGGCGTCGCGCCCGACAGAGATGACCGCCACCTGATCCGGCTCGCACATGCCGGTTGCATCGACGACGTGCCATGCGCCGCCCAGATAGACCTGCGCGACAGCGTGGAAATCGGGCGGCTCGACGCCGATGCCATAGACCGAGCAGTAGCGCGCGGGAATGTCCGCGGCGCGGGCGAGGGCACAGACCATATGGGCATAGTCGCGGCATACGCCTTCGCGGGCGGCGAACGTGTCGATCACGGTCGTGGTCGCGTTGGAGGTGCCGGGCACATAGGTCATTTCTTCGCGCACCCAGTCGCGCATCGCGGCCACCTTGGCACCGCCCTCGATCTCGCCGAAACGGCGGGCGACGAAGGCCGGGAACATATCGGACTGGCAATAGCGCGAGGGCCGCAGAAAGGTCATCACCTCACCGGGCAGTTCGTGCCGCGGGGTCAGGGCAAAGTTTTCGAGCGGGGAGTTGTCTCGGGTGATCTCAGCAGTCGCGCTATAGCGCAATGACATGCGCGGTGCGCTCATCGCGACCCAGATCCGCTGACCGAGACCGGCCTCGCCCGCGGTCCGGGTCAACGTCGCGCCGGGCAGGCTCAACTCTTCGGAAAGCACGGTCTGGACGGGCGTCTTTGCCGCTTCTACGGCAAGACAGGCGCGCATGTCGCCCGAGAGGTCATACTCCATCGCCACGTCGATCTGGATTTTCATTTGTGTCCCTTTCACGGAAACGGGCGGCTCACTCGCCGCCCGTTTGCCATCTAGTTTGTTTGTGGAGGAAATCAGGCCCCGTCGGTGCCTTCTTCTTCATCTTCTTCCTGTTCGGCGATCCAGGCGACCGAAACCACGGTCTCACCCTTGCCGGTGTTGAACACCTTGACCCCGCCGGCGCTGCGCGAGCGGAAGGAAATCCCCTCGATCGGCACCCGGATGGATTGCCCACGCGAAGTGGCGAGCATGATCTGGTCGGCAAGATCGACCGGGAAGGACGCCACGAGCGGGCCGCCCCGCATCGCCCTGTCCATCGCCATGACGCCTTGACCGCCACGCCCGCGCACGGGGTAATCGTGGCTGGAGGACAGCTTGCCGGAACCATTGGCCGTGATCGTCAGGATCAGGTTTTCCGCCGCCGACATCGCAGCATAGCGTTCCTGACTGATCAGGCCGGGCTCTGCACCATCCTCGTCGGTTTCGGCGTCGTCGGGCAGCCCCGCCACGGCGCGGCGCATCTTGAGATAGGCCGCGCGCTCTGCTGGATCGGCCTCGAAGTGGCGGATGATCGACATGGAGACGACTCGGTCGCCGTTGTTCAAACGGATGCCGCGTACGCCGACGGAATTGCGGCTGTTGAACACGCGCACATCGGTGGTCGGGAAGCGGATGGCACGGCCCGAGTCCGTCACCAGCATCACATCGTCATCCTCGGAACAGATCCGCGCGTTGATGAGCGACATGCCGGCGTTCTCATCCTCGAACTTCATCGCGATCTTGCCGTTGCGCATGACATTGGTGAAGTCCGACAGCCGGTTACGGCGCACGGTCCCCTTGTCAGTCGCGAACACGATCTGAAGATCATCCCATTCCGCCTCGGGGCGATCCACCGGCATGATCGCCGCGATGGACACGCCCGTGGGGATGGGCAGGATATTGACGATCGCCTTGCCCTTGGACGTGCGGGAGCCAAGCGGCAGGCGCCATGTCTTGAGCTTGTAGACCATGCCGTCCGTCGTGAAGAACAGCAGTTGCGTGTGGGTATTGGCGACAAAGAGCGTGGTGACGGCGTCGTCTTCCTTGAGGCCACCCCCCGAGACGCCCTTGCCGCCGCGCTTTTGCGACCGGAAATCGGCCAGGGCGCTGCGCTTGATATAACCGCCCGCCGTAACGGTCACGACCATTTCCTCACGCTCGATGAGGTCTTCGTCCTCCATGTCGCCGGACCAGTCGACGATCTGGGTGCGGCGCGGCACGGCGAATTGATCGCGGACCTCGCGCAGCTCATCCGCGATGATGCCCATGATCCGTTCGCGTGAGGCGAGGATCTCTAGGTATTCCTTGATCTTGCCAGCCAGCTCCTGCAGCTCGTCCGTGACTTCCTTGACCCCGATCTGGGTCAGGCGTTGCAGCCGCAATTCGAGGATCGCGCGGGCCTGTACCTCTGAGAGGTTATAGGTGCCGTCATCGTTCATTGTGTGGGTGGGATCGTCGATCAGGCGGATGTAGGGCGCGATATCGCCCGCGGGCCAGCGGCGCGTCATCAGCTTCTCGCGCGCCTCGGCGGCGTCGGCGGATGCCCGGATCGTGGCGACGACCTCATCCACGTTGGAGACGGCGACGGCCAGACCGCAGAGGATGTGGCTGCGTTCGCGCGCCTTGCGGAGCAGATAGGCGGTGCGGCGCGCCACGACGTCTTCGCGGAAGTCGATGAAGGAGGTCAGGAACCTGCGCAGGGTGAGTTGCTCTGGCCGTCCGCCGTTGAGCGCCAGCATGTTGCAGCCAAAATAGGTCTGCATCGGGGTGAAGCGCCAAAGCTGGTTGAGCACGACCTCGGCGGTTGCGTCGCGCTTGAGTTCGACAACGACCCGCACGCCGTGCCGGTCGGATTCGTCCTGAACGTGGGAGATGCCTTCGATCTTTTTCTCACGCACCTGCTCGGCGATCTTTTCGATCATCGAGGCCTTGTTGACCTGATAGGGGATCTCATCGAGCACGATGGCGTAGCGGTCCTTGCGGATCTCCTCCACCCGGGTCTTGGCGCGGATGATGACGGAGCCGCGCCCCTCTATATAGGCTTTGCGCGCGCCCGACCGGCCCAGCATGATACCGCCGGTGGGGAAATCGGGGCCGGGGATATAGTCGATCAACTGTTCGGTCGAAAGGTCCGGATCCTCGATCAGCGCAAGGGTTGCGTCGATCACCTCGCCCAGATTGTGGGGCGGAATATTGGTGGCCATGCCGACCGCGATACCGCCCGCGCCGTTGACGAGCATGTTGGGGAACCGCGCGGGCAGAACCGTGGGCTCACGGTCCTTGCCATCGTAGTTGTCCTGAAAGTCGACGGTGTCCTTGTCGATATCGGCCAGCAAGAAGGCCGCGGGCTTGTCCATCCGCACTTCGGTATAGCGCATGGCGGCGGCATTATCGCCATCCATGGAGCCGAAGTTACCCTGGCCATCCAGCAGGGGCAGCGACATGGAAAAATCCTGCGCCATGCGCACCAGTGCGTCATAGATCGCGCTGTCGCCATGCGGGTGGTATTTCCCCATGACATCGCCCACGGGACGCGCGGACTTGCGATAGGGTTTGTCATGACCGTTGTTGGTCTCGTGCATCGCATAGAGGATGCGCCGGTGCACAGGTTTTAACCCGTCGCGCAGATCCGGAATCGCCCGAGAGACGATCACGCTCATGGCGTAATCGAGGTAGGAGGTTTTCATCTCATCGGTGATGGAGATCGTCGGCCCATGATGAGGCGCGGGCACGGGCGCGCTTTTTTCTTCTTCGTTGTCAGGGGTTTCCGGAGTGTCGCTCACCTTGGCCGCCTTTATTCTGCTGCGATCTATATCTTGTTGAAGAGGGGTATATCAGAGGGCAGATGCAGGGTGCAATGGCGCGATCCGCCTTAGTCTGGCAGCCACGGGGGTACTCTGCCAACACACTGTTTTCATTGAAAAGTAAACTTCGATGCGCATCAATTAACTCAGAGTCGGGGAACACCGGCCAAACGAGAGGTATGATGATGACGCAAAGTGAAACCGAATTGATGCTCAAGGGCTATGGCCTGACCACCGCCGAGTTCTTCTACCATATGCCGGACTACGCCCATGTGCTGAACGTCTTCATGTGGCAGGACTATGATATCGCGCCCGATCACCCAAGGCTGTTCAAGTTCATCGACTACTGGCGTGAGGAAATCGAGGGGGCGCTGCATTCGGTGCGGTTCTGCCACCGCAAGATGGTCTCTGCGGGTGAGTGGCAAAATGTCGTTGGAGAGTTTCGCTACCACTGAGCAATGCTTGCAACGGGCGAGTGGGGCGTATAGCTTGATATCAACTTGATATGGAGGGCGCGACCATGGCGCCCAGGCGCTCGATCGGTGCGGGCGCGCTCCCGAGACTGGTAGAGAGCCCCGCCCATGTCTCTCCCGATTCAGCGCAGCTGTATGCGGCGCTGGATCTGGGAACAAATAGTTGTCGTATGCTGATTGCCCGACCAGAGGGCAGTCAGTTTAAGGTTGTCGACAGCTTCTCAAAGTCGGTGCAGCTTGGCGCCGGGCTGGAGGCATCCGGCCGGTTGTCGCGTGCATCGATGATCCGCACGATTCAGGCGCTCAAGGTCTGTCAGCAGAAGTTGCGGCGGCACAATGTGCGCCGGATGCGGCTCGTGGCAACCGAAGCGTGCCGCCGCGCGACCAATGGCCGATATTTCCTGCGTCAGATTCAACGCGAGGCTGGGCTTCGGCTCGACATCATCAAACCCGAGGAAGAAGCGCGGCTGGCGGTGGTCTCCTGCGCGCCGCTTGTCGGGCGGCGGACGGAGCAATTGCTCGTCGTGGATATCGGCGGCGGCTCGACCGAGCTTGTGTGGATCGACCTGACGGCGGTTGCCCCTGCTGACCGGCCCGCGTCGATCATGCGGCTTCACGAAGGGTTCGGAAGTGATGCCGGGGGGCGTTCCGGTGCGCGGGTCGTGGACTGGATCTCTGTGCCGCTCGGAGTGGCGACGCTGCGCGATCACTTTGACGATGTGGAGGACGACGCCGCGCGTTTTGCCCTGATGAGCTGGTTCTTTGAGGAGAACCTGTCGGAATTCTCACCCTATGACCGCGAACAGACCCGTGAGGGGTTTCAGATCATCGGCACCTCCGGCACGGTCACGACAGTCGCGGCAAGCCACCTCGGCCTGAAGCGCTATGACCGCACCAAGGTGGACGGGCTGCGGATGTCTTCGGATCAGATTGACCGGGTGATCCGCGATTACCTCGCGCTTGGCCCCGTGGGTCGCCGCAAGGATCCGCGCATCGGGCAGGATCGGCAGGCACTCATCATGTCGGGCGCGGCGATCCTTCAGGCGCTTATGCGGTGCTGGCCGACCGATCGGTTGTCCGTCGCCGATCGCGGCCTTCGCGAAGGGCTTCTCTATGCGCAGATGTCCGAAGATGGCGTGCTGGAGCCAGTAGGCTGAGCTTTGCCCGGCAATCGGGCGGCTTTCAACTTTGACAAGGCACGGCGGGGCCGATACTCACTTTCCCAAAAGCGGGACGTGAGGGGTTTCTCCAATGACAGAGCAGGGTCGGGTAACACAGCGCGGCACGGCGCGGCGAAAGCGCATGACGGCGGCCGGCGTAGCGGCGCTTCTGGCGCTTTCTGCACCGGCGGGATTTGTGCCGCAGCCGGTCGTGGCGCAGAGCTATAGTTTCTCTTCGGTCGTGATCGAGGGCAACCGCCGGGTCGAGGATGGCACTGTCCTGAGTTATGCGGGGATTTCCCGTGGGCAGCGCGTGAGCGGCGCGGAACTCAACGACGCGTACCAGAACCTCGTGCAGTCGGGCCTGTTTGAGAGTGTGGAGCTGACACCGCGGGGAAATACGCTGGTGATCGAAGTGGTGGAACAGCCGACCATCAACATCGTTAACTTCGAAGGCAACTCCCGTCTCAATGACGAGGAACTTGCCGCTCTGGTCCAATCCCGCTCCCGCCGGGCCTATAGCCCCGCGCAGGCTGAGCGCGACGCCGCCGCGGTTACCGAAGCCTATATTCAGCAGGGCCGCCTTTCGGCGATCGTCTCCCCCAAGATCATCCGCCGGTCGGACAACCGCGTCGATCTTGTCTTTGAGGTGTTCGAGGGCGGCAACGTAGAGATTGAGCGGCTCAGCTTCGTGGGCAACCGTGTCTATTCCGATCGGCGCCTGCGCCGCGTGTTGGAGACGAAACAGGCGGGGTTGCTGCGGCTTCTGGTACAACGGGATACCTATGTGTCCGACCGGATCGAGTTCGACAAACAGCTTCTGCGCGATTTCTATCAATCCCGCGGCTATGTCGATTTCCGCACCAATTCCGTTTCCGCCGAAGTCACGCGGGAGCGCGACGGCGTTTTCGTGACGTTCAATGTCGTCGAAGGCCAGCAGTTCAAGTTCGGCCGCATCAGCGCCTCCACGGATATCGAGGGGCTTGATACCTTGCCTTTCCGAGAAGAAATCCGCGTGCGTCCGGGCGTTGTCTATTCACCTCTCCAGATCGAGAACACGATTGAGCGGCTGGAGCGTGTGGCGCTGGCGCAGGGGCAGGATTTCATCCGGGTGGAGCCGCAGGTGACCCGCAATGACCGGGACCTGACCCTTGATGTAGATTTCCGCCTGACGCGCGGGCCGCGCGTTTTCGTGGAGCGGATCGATATCGAAGGCAATACCACGACGCTCGACCGGGTGATCCGGCAGCAGTTTCGCGTCGTCGAAGGCGATCCGTTCAACCCGCGCGAAATTCGCGCCAGCGCGGAACGCATCCGGGCGCTCGGCTTCTTCTCCAACGCGGACGTGAATGCGCGCGAAGGGTCCACAGCCGATCAGGTCGTCATCGACGTGGACGTGACCGAGCAGCCCACCGGGTCGCTCTCTTTCGGGGCCAACTTTTCGACCTCCGACGGTTTTGGCATCGTGGCCTCCTTGTCGGAGCGTAACTTCCTCGGGCGGGGGCAGTTGCTCAACTTCTCCATCTCCACGGCGGAAGGGAACCAGCGGCTTGCCTTCAGCTTTGCGGAGCCGGCATTCCTTGGTCGCGATCTGCGGTTCGGGATTGGCCTATCCTATCGCCAGACCGACAATGACGATGCGCTCTATGATACGACGCGTGCCTCGATCCAGCCGTCGTTCACCTTCCCGGTCAGCGAGAACGGCCGCCTGCAAGTGCGTTATACCGCCGCCTATTCCGATCTGTTCGGCGTGGACGAGGATGCCAGCGTGATCATCCGCAACGAGGCCCGCGACGGTGCCCGTTGGGATAGCTCTCTTGGCTATACCTATAGCTATGACACCCGCCGGACGGGGCTCAACCCAAATGCGGGTGTCTTGCTTCGGTTCGGACAGAACCTCGGCGGCCTCGGAGGCGACACCCGTTTCATCGAGACCACAGCCAGCGCCACGGCGCAGACCACGGTCATGAATGAGGAAGTCACCGTCTCCGCCACAATCGAAGGCGGCGCGCTGAACTACATCGACGGGGACAATTCCCGCGTGACAGACCGCTATTTCATGGGGCCGAGCGTCATGCGCGGCTTTGAACCGGGCGGGATCGGCCCGCGCGATGCAGACACCGATGACGCGCTTGGCGGCAATCTCTATGCCGTGGCCCGGTTCGAGGTGCAGTTTCCGCTCGGCCTGCCTGAGGAATATGGGATCGCCGGGGGCGCGTTCTACGATATGGGATCGCTCTGGGATGTGGGGGAGACCTACACCGCGGATGTGCTCTATGACGATTTCTCGTTGCGTCAGGTTGTCGGGCTCTCGCTCTTTTGGGAAACCCCGATTGGCCCGCTTCGGTTCAACTGGACAGAGGCGCTCGCCAAGGAAGACGAGGACGAGGAACAGAACTTCGATCTGACGATTTCGACGCAGTTCTGATGCGTTTTCTGCGGGCAGCGGCGGGATTGGTGGCGGGCGTTCTGCTTTGCGGAGCGGTGCTTGCGCAAGAGGCCCCGCCGCAGACCCCGATCCTGACCATAGAGACGGAGCGGTTCTATACCGAGTCGCTCTTTGGTCAGCGCGTGGCACGTGAGATCGAGGAAGACAGCGCCGCGCTCACCATCGAGAACCGCGAGATCGAGGCGGATCTGATGGAAGAGGAAAAGCGGCTGACCGAGGAACGCGACCGGCTTGACCGGGAGAGCTTCCAGAAACTCGCCGAAGAGTTCGACACCCGCGTACAGGCCATTCGCCAGCGTCAGGATACCCGCGCCCGGGAACTGGCACGACGGCAAGAAGAAGCGGAACGGGAGTTTCTCAACGCGGCGCGGCCCATTCTGGGCGAATTGATGCAAACGCGGGGCGCGGAAATCATCGTGGAGCGGCGCAGCGTCTTCATTTCCGCCGGCTCGATCGACATCACGGATGCCGCCATTGAACGCATCAACGAGGCGATTGGCGACAGGGCCACTGGCGACTAGGCCCGCTTGCCGAAACCCGGCGGCTTTGCTAGGGCTTGCCGACCTTTTGAGGAACAGGGAGCGGGTAAATGAGTGAGGAAGTCACCACAGCGGATATCGCGCTGATCCAGAGGATCCTTCCGCATCGGTATCCGTTTCTGCTTGTGGATCGCGTCATCGACATGGACGGGCATCGCTCTGCGGTTGGTCTCAAGAATGTCACGATGAACGAGCCGCATTTTCAGGGACATTTCCCCGGCAAACCCATCATGCCCGGCGTCACGATCATCGAGGCGATGGCCCAGACCGCTGCTGTGATGGTCGGAAGCGCGCTCGACATGGCCGACAAGCACATGCTGGTGTACTTCATGTCCATCGACAAGGCGAAGTTCCGCCGGATGGTTGTGCCGGGCGATCAGCTTCTGATGAAGATGGAAACGCTGCGCGGCAAACCCGGCGGCAAGATCTGGAAATTTGGCGGCGTTGCGACCGTCGGCGGGGAGATGGCCGCAGAGGCCGAATTCACCGCGATGATGGATACTTCAGCTGCTCATGTCTGAACCGAAAATCCACCCGTCCGCTGTGATCGAAGAGGGCGCGGCCATTGGTCCGGGCTGTGAGATCGGTCCGTTCTGTCACATCGGGCCGGAGGTCGTGCTTGCCGAAGGCGTACGGCTCAAAAGCCATGTGGTTGTGACCGGGCGTACGGTCATCGGACCGGAAACCGAGGTGTTCTCCTTTGCCGTCATCGGCGAGATTCCGCAGGACCTGAAGTTCCGTGGGGAGAAAACCCGGCTTGAGATCGGCGCGCGCAACCGTATCCGCGAACACGTCACGATGAATTGCGGCACAGAAGGCGGCGGTGGGCTGACGAAAGTTGGTGACGACGGGCTTTTCATGGCCGGATGCCACATCGCCCATGATTGCCATGTCGGCGACCGGGTGATCATCGTGAACAACGCCGCCGTGGCGGGGCATTGCAGGATCGAGGATGACGTCATCATCGGCGGCCTGTGCGGGATCCATCAGTGGGTTCGCATCGGCAAGGGTGCGATCATCGGCGCGCTTTCCATGGTCACCAACGACGTTATTCCACACGGACTGGTACAGGGGCCGCGTGGAGAGCTTGACGGGTTGAACCTCGTGGGTCTGAAGCGCCGCGGGGTCAAGCGGGCGGATATCACCGCGCTTCGTGCCGCGTTTCAGATGCTGGCGCAGGGCGAGGGGGCTTTCGTTGACCGGGCGCGCCGCCTTGGCGAAGAAACCGAGAGCGATTATGTCCGCGAAATCGTGGCCTTCATCATGGGCGAGAGTGATCGCTCGTTCCTGACCCCGAAATGAGGGCACTGATCGCCGGACGCGGGCGATTGCCAGAGCTTGTGGCCGAGACAGGCCCCATGCTTGTCTGCGCGCTGGAGGGGCAGGGGCCGGATCGACTGATCCCCGATCTGACATTTCGGCTTGAGACGATCGGCAGTTTCATTGCCGCGCTTACAGCGCGCGGGGTGACAGAGATTTGCCTCGCCGGCGGGATCGACCGTCCCGTCTTTGATCCGGCTGCGCTCGACGCGGCGACGCGGCCCCTCGTTCCGATCCTAGCGGAAGCCGTGCAGGCCGGTGACGATGGCGCGTTGCGGGCAATCATGACCCTGTTCGAGAGCCATGGGATCGAAGTCTGCGCGGCCCACGATCTTGCGCCCGGCTTGGTCGCACAAGTTGGCGTGCTGGTGGGGGCCCCTGACGACTCCGTGCGAAGCGATGCAGAGCGCGGCTTTACCGTGATTGACGCGCTCGGGCCGCTTGATGTGGGACAGGCCTGCGTTGCCGGTGGGGGCCAGATCCTCGGGATCGAGGCTGTGGGTGGCACGGCCTGGCTGATGCAGAGCTTACCTCAGACGCCCCTGCGGACCATGGCCGTGCTGTGCAAGGGGGCCAAGCCAGGACAGGACCGCCGCGCGGACCTCCCGGCCATCGGTCCTGACACCGCGGCACAAGCGGCGGCCGCGGGCCTGCGGGGGATCGTCGTGCGCGCGGGGGATGTGATGATTCTGGATCGGGCGGCGACGATAGCGGCCTGTGAGGCGGCGGGTTTGCTGCTTTGGGTGCGCCCATGAAGGTCTTTGTGGTGGCGGGTGAACCTTCGGGTGACCGGCTGGGCGCGGATCTCATGGCCGGGCTTGCGCAGCTTGAAGAGGTGCAATTCTCCGGCGTTGGTGGCACGCGGATGGAGGCGCAGGGGCTGCAAAGCCTCTTTCCCATGGAAGAGCTTTCCATCATGGGGCTGGCTGAAATCATCCCCAAGTACCCCGCGCTGCGCCGGAGGCTTCATCAAACGGTCGAGGCCGTGATCGCCGCAAAGCCCGATGTTCTGATCACGATCGACAGCCCGGAATTCTCTCTGCGCGTCGCCAAACTGGTCAGGGCCCGAAGCGATATCCGGACAGTGCACTACGTCGCGCCATCGGTTTGGGCCTGGCGGCCGGGGCGTGCCAAGAAGATGGCGCGGATGATAGATCAGGTGCTTGCCCTCTTGCCCTTTGAACCTCCCTATATGGAGGCTGCGGGAATGCGCTGTGATTTTGTGGGGCACCCAGTGGTGGGGGATCCGGCGGCCACGGCGGCGGAACGCGGCGCGTTGCGCGCTCAGTTCGATCTGGGGGATGCGCCGCTTCTGTTGGTTCTGCCCGGGTCGCGGCGGTCCGAAATTTCGCGGCTGATGCCGGTTTTTGGGCCAACCGTGGATCGGGTCTTGGCCGAGGTTCCGGGATTACGGCCCGTCATACCCGCGGCAACCCCGGCCGGGGCTGCGATGATCCGTGAGGCAAGCACAGGTTGGTCCGTCGCGCCCGCGTTGATCACGCCCGATATGCCGGACTATGGGGCCCACAAGCGGGCGGCCTTCCATGAGGCCCGCGCGGCGCTGGCAGCATCGGGCACCGTTTCGCTGGAACTCGCTGCGGCGGGCACACCTATGGTCATCGCCTATGACATGAACCGGCTCAGCCGGATAATCCTGTCGCGAATGCTGCGGATCAACACGGTGACCCTGGTCAATCTGGTGAGCGAAGCCCGCGTAGTGCCGGAATTCATCGGGGCGAACTGCCAGCCGGATCGCATCGCGCCCGCGCTGCTGAGCATCCTGTCGGACCCAAATGTACAAAGACTGGCGCTGGACCTTACGATGGATCGGCTTGGCCGGGGTGGTGAGGCGCCGGGCCTGCGCGCGGCCCGGGCTGTGCTGGATGGACTAAGCGGCGGAAAAGGTTAAACGCCCGGCACGTTCACGCAACGCGCGTTGCGTCAGCCGCGCCAGATCCACCCACCCCCGAGGATGCGTGAGCCCCCCGTTTCATAGAAGACGCAAGCCTGACCGGGGCTGACCCCTTCTTCGGCGACAATCAGCTCCACCTCGGCCTCGGTGGCGGAAATCGGTCGGATGATCGCGTCCCGAGGGGGACGGGTGCTGCGCACTTTTACCGAGACATGCCACTCCGGCTGGCTCATCAGCGGCTGATCGCCAAGCCAGTTGATTTCCCGCACGGGAACGGTGCGGGTCGAGAGCATCTCCTTGGGGCCGACGATGACGCGCCGATTTTCCACGTCAAGCTTCACAACGAACAGCGGCTCAGACAGCCCGCCGATGCCAAGGCCACGGCGCTGGCCGATCGTGTAGTGGATGACCCCGTCATGCGTGCCGAGCACGCGCCCATCCACATGAACGATCTCCCCCGGATCGGCCGCGCCGGGGCGCAGTTTCTCGATCACGCTCGCATAGTTGCCGTTGGGAACGAAGCAGATATCCTGACTGTCGGGCTTGTCGGCCACCGCGAGACCATAGCGGGAAGCCAATTCACGGGTCGCATTTTTCGACGGAAGGTGCCCCAGTGGAAAGCGCAGATAGTCCAGTTGGTCCTTCGTCGTCGAAAAGAGAAAGTAAGATTGATCCCGATTCGAATCGGCCGCCTGGTGCAGTTCTGGGCCTTTTTCACCCATCATGCGCTGTATGTAGTGGCCGGTCGCCATACAATCGGCGTCAAGATCCTTCGCAGTTTGAAGTAAATCCTTGAACTTCACACGCTCGTTGCAACGGATGCAGGGCACCGGTGTTGCCCCCGCCAGATAGCTGTCGGCAAACTCGTCGATGACCGCATCGCGAAAGATGTTTTCATAGTCGAGAACGTAGTGCGGAAAGCCCATTTCCTCGGCCACCCTGCGGGCGTCATGTATGTCGAGCCCGGCGCAGCAAGCCCCTTTTTTTGCTAGGGCTGCGCCATGATCATAGAGTTGCAGGGTCACGCCAACGACGTCGTAACCCTCTTCTGCCAACTGTGCCGCGACGACGGAACTATCGACACCGCCGGACATGGCGACGACCACGCGGGTTTCTGAGGGCGGCTTTGCAAAGCCCATTGAGTTCAGCGCCTCGGCGCGGTCGAGTGGCATTTGGATTCTCCCGGGAATTCGACGGAAATATAGGAAAATCCTAGCTATTCTCAACCCCCGGTTTCACGCCCCGTTAAAGCCTGCCCGCCAAGGTGCCCAAGGTTGGAGAAACAAAGGGTTGTGGGATGTACCTAAAGAAAGTGGAGGGCGTCAGGACGGTGACGCTCCCGGATGGAACAATCATGTCGCAGGCGGACCTTCCGCCGCGCACGACACGGCGATGGGTCGCCTCGCGGAAAGCAGCCGTCATCCGCGGGGTCATGCATGGCCTGATTTCGCGGGAAACCGCATTGCGGCGTTATGGCCTTTCGGAAGAGGAATTCTCCGAATGGTTGACCGCGATCGAACTTCATGGAGAAGGCGCGCTAAAGGCGACGGCAATACAAAAATATAGACAACCGTAAGTTGTGGTGACATAAATCGTTAAGCTGGTAACGGGGAGTTAACTATTCTTCGTAAAGTTAACACCTGATAGTTTACGACGAGCGGAGCGAAAGTCGCCATGAGAGTCCTCCTGATCGAAGATGATCCTACTACTTCGAAAAGCATCGAGTTGATGCTTACCCATGCCAATCTGAACGTCTACGCGACGGATCTCGGGGAGGAAGGGGTCGATCTTGCGAAGCTGTATGATTATGACCTGATCCTTCTTGATCTCAATCTGCCGGACATGAGTGGCCACGAGGTCCTTCGTCAGTTGCGCCTTGCGCGGGTCGATACACCTATCCTCATCCTCACCGGTGAGGACGATACCGAAAGCAAGATCAAAGGCTTCGGCTTCGGAGCTGATGATTACCTCACCAAGCCCTTCCACCGCGAGGAACTCGTCGCGCGGATCCATGCGATCATTCGCCGGTCCAAAGGGCATTCCCAGTCGGTGATCCGAACGGGCAAGGTGTGCGTCAATCTCGATGCCAAGACCGTTGAGGTGGACAACAAGACCGTGCATCTGACCGGCAAAGAGTATCAGATGCTTGAGTTGCTCAGCCTGCGAAAGGGCACCACGCTCACCAAGGAGATGTTCCTCAATCATCTCTATGGCGGGATGGATGAGCCGGAACTCAAGATCATCGACGTCTTTATCTGCAAGCTTCGCAAGAAGCTGAGCCAAGCGACGGAAGGCGAGAACTATATCGAAACCGTCTGGGGCCGTGGGTATGTCCTGCGCGATCCCGAGCCGCAGGTCGAGACACCGGTCGCCATCGGCGCCTGATCGCGGGTCGACCCCGTAACACGCCCGACGGGGCTGGACCTCTTACGAGCCCGAACCTATCACAAGGTCGAGGGATCTAGGAGAGAAGGCCATGTCGGGCGGGATCGAAGACAAGCCGGTCGAAAAACTGACTGAGGAAGAGGCGCGCAAGGAGTTGCAGCGCCTTTCTCATGAGATTGGTCGGGCAAATCTGGCGTATCACGCCGAAGATGCGCCCGAGATCGATGATGGCACATATGACCGCCTGAAGTTG
Source organism: Poseidonocella pacifica (assembly GCF_900111875.1). Lineage (GTDB taxonomy): Bacteria > Pseudomonadota > Alphaproteobacteria > Rhodobacterales > Rhodobacteraceae > Poseidonocella > Poseidonocella pacifica. The sequence continues at coordinate 952,371 of NZ_FOJU01000001.1, read as the reverse complement.
CGCAATGCGCAGATTGAGGCGCGCTTTGCCAATCTCAAACGTGCCGACAGCCCCTCTGACCGTGTGGGCGCGGCGCCGTCGGGCGCGTTTGCCAAGGTCACCCATTCGGTTCGCATGCTGTCCCTCGGAAACGCGTTTTCTGATGAGGATGTCACGGAGTTCGACGCTGCGATCCGTCGGTATCTGAACTTCGGGGCTAGCGATGATCTTCGCTATACCGCCGAGCCAAAGATTGATGGCCTTAGCCTGTCGCTTCGCTATGAGGATGGCGCATTGGTGCGTGCCGCAACGCGCGGCGATGGGGCCATCGGTGAAAACGTCACGGCGAACGCCCGTACGATCACGGATATCCCTCAACGGTTGAGCGGTGCGCCTGACATTCTCGAGGTGCGCGGCGAAGTTTATATGTCCCACGCGGATTTCACGGCGCTCAATGAACGTCAGGCCAAGGCGGGCGACAAGCCCTTCGCCAATCCGAGGAACGCGGCGGCGGGCTCCCTGCGACAACTTGATGCCAGCATTACCGAGCGCCGCCCCTTGCGCTTCTTTGCCTATGCTTGGGGGGAAATCTCTGAACCGTTGGCGGCGACGCAATCCGGCGCGATAGCGCGGCTTTTTGAACTGGGGTTCCAGACCAATCCGCTGACGGCCCTTTGTGCCAGCCCCGAAGAGATGCTCGCTCACTATCACGAGATCGAAGAGCAACGCGCCACGCTGGGCTATGACATCGATGGCGTGGTCTACAAGGTAGACGACCTCGCGCTTCAGGCGCGTCTAGGGTTCCGCTCGACCACGCCGCGTTGGGCGATTGCCCACAAGTTTCCCGCCGAATTGGCCTGGACGCGTCTTGAGGCCATCGACATTCAGGTCGGTCGCACTGGTGCCCTGAGCCCCGTGGCTCGACTGACCCCGGTGACCGTCGGGGGCGTCGTCGTGTCGAACGCCACATTGCACAACGAGGACTACATCGCGGGCCGCGACAGCAGGGGCGGTGAAATCCGGGGGGGCAAGGATATCCGGATCGGGGATTGGGTCCAGATTTATCGCGCGGGCGATGTGATCCCCAAGGTTGCGGATATCGACCTTTCACGGCGTCCTGAGGATGCAGAGCCGTATGCCTTCCCCAGTGTTTGCCCGGAATGCGGGAGCGAGGCGATCCGCGAAGAGGGCGATTCCGTGCGCCGTTGCATGGGCGGCATGATCTGTCCTGCACAAGCGGTTGAGAAGATGAAGCATTTCGTATCTCGCGCGGCGTTTGATATCGAAGGCCTCGGGGCGAAACAGGTGGAGCAGTTTTATCGCGATGGGTGGATCGCGGAGCCTGCGGATATCTTCTCCCTCCGTGATCGCTATGGGTCTGGCCCGAGGCAGTTGAAGAACCGCGAGGGGTGGGGTGAGAAAAGCGCGAGAAACCTCTTTGATGCAATTGATGAAAAACGAAAAATCGAACTTGCGCGGGTCATATTTTCTCTTGGTATTCGGCATGTAGGTGAGCAGGCATCAGGTTTGTTGGCACGGCACTACGGAACATGGGCCGCCTTCGTTTCCGCGATGGATGCGGCAGAGCCGGGGACGCCTGCGTGGGAGGAGCTTCTGGGGATCGATGGTGTCGGGACGGTGATGGCCACGTCCCTGACCGCGAGTTTTCGGCAAGAGGCGGAGCGAGCCTCGATTGATCGGTTGGCGGCCTGCCTCGATATACAGGATGCAGAGGCTCTCGCGAGTGACAGCCCGGTCGCGGGCAAGACGCTCGTCTTTACCGGCACGCTGGAGAAAATGACCAGAGCAGAGGCAAAGGCCCGCGCGGAATCGTTGGGGGCGAAGGTGTCGGGCTCGATCAGCGCCAAGACGGACCTGTTGATTGCCGGACCGGGTGCCGGGTCCAAGGCGAAAAAGGCGGCGGAGCTTGGCGTCGACACGATCGACGAGGATGGCTGGCTCCGTCTCATCGGCGTGGAATGAGCGGGCGGCCAGAGATCCTGTTTCCGCTTTTTGCGGATTTGGAAACGCTGGCTGGGATCGGTCCCCGCACGGCACAGCATCTCGCTGGGATCGCTTTGGAGCGGCCCCGAGATCTGTTGTTCCACCTGCCGATTTCCGGCGTGGATCGGCGCAGGCGCGCGTCGGTTCTGGATGCTGATTTGCCGGATGTGGTGACGGTCGAGGTTGAAATCGTCCAGCATCACGCGCCCCGGACCAAGGGCCGGCCCTACAGGATCACGGTGCGCGACAGTCGGACGGAGTTCCAATTGGTGTTCTTCCAGTCGCGGGGGGAGTATCTGCAGCGGCTCCTGCCGGAGGGCGAACGGCGGCTGGTGTCCGGCAAGGCAGAGCTTTTCGATGGGGTCGCGCAAATGGTGCACCCCGATCATGTTGTCCCGCTCGAAGACGCCGCCGAAATTCCGGACTATGAACCTGTCTACGCGCTCACCGCCGGGGTGGTCGGCAAGACCATGGCAAAGGGAATTGCCTCCGCGCTCAGCCGTGCGCCGGAATTGGCGGAGTGGATCGATCCCGCGCAGAAGGCGGATGCGGGCTGGCCTGGTTGGCGCGCGGCGTTGGAGGCGGCACACCATCCGGAGGCTGCGGGGGATCTCGCGCCCAGCTCGCCGGCGCGGATGCGGCTCGCCTATGACGAGCTTATGGCTCATCAGTTGACGCTGGCTCTGGCGCGGGCTGCTCGCCGGCGCAGTGCCGGGCGGCAAACTGTCGAGACGGGAGCGTTGCAGACGCGGGTTCTGGGGGCGCTGCCGTATAAACCCACATCGGCGCAAACAAGGGCCATCCGGGATATTGCCGCGGATCTGGCCGCGCCGGAACGCATGAACCGATTGCTGCAGGGGGACGTCGGATCGGGCAAGACGCTGGTGGCCTTCATGGCGCTTCTCATTGCGGTGGAAGCTGGCGGGCAGGGGGTCTTGATGGCCCCGACAGAGATCCTCGCCCGGCAACATCTGGAGGCGTTGCGCCCGCTGGCCGCCGATGCGGGCGTCGTGCTGGATATGCTCACCGGCCGGGATTCCGGGGGTGAGCGCCGGGCCAAGCTGGCGGCGCTACAGGCTGGTGAGATATCCATTCTCGTCGGAACCCACGCGGTCTTTCAGGAAGATGTGAGCTTTGCCGACCTGCGCCTTGCCGTGATCGATGAACAGCACCGGTTCGGCGTGGCGCAACGGATGCTGCTTGGGGCCAAGGGGCAGGCGGTTGATGTGCTGGTGATGACGGCGACGCCCATTCCGCGCAGCCTGTCGCTGGCGCAATTCGGGGATATGGATGTCTCTGTGCTCGATGAGAAACCCGCCGGTCGAAAACCGGTGACAACGGCGATGGTGTCGGTCGAGCGTATGGATGAGGTGGTCGATCATCTGCGCCGCGCAGTGGCCGAAGGACGGCAGGCCTATTGGGTGTGCCCGCTGGTTGAGGAAAGTGAAACCCGCGATCTGACCTCGGCGGAAACCCGGTTCAAGATTTTGCGCGCCGCCTTGGGCGAAGCGGCGGTCGGCCTTGTGCATGGTCAGATGCCGCCCGCGGAGAAGGACGCGGCCATGGCCGCCTTCACCCGGGGGGAGACGTCCGTTCTGGTGGCGACGACCGTGATCGAGGTTGGCGTCAACGTTCCGAATGCGACCATCATGGTGATCGAGCGGGCCGAAATCTTTGGGCTGGCTCAGCTTCACCAGTTGCGGGGGCGTGTCGGGCGCGGGAGCGATGCGTCGACCTGCCTTCTTCTCTACAAGGCGCCGTTGGGGGAGGCCGCGGAGCGGCGGCTTACCACGCTGCGCGAAACGGAGGACGGGTTTCGGATTTCCGAAGTGGATCTGGAGATCCGGGGCGCAGGGGATCTGATCGGCACCGCTCAATCCGGGTTGCCCCGGTTCAGGATCGCGGACCTGGAACGGCAAGCGGGCCTATTGGCAATTGCACAGAGCGATGCCCGCAAGTTGTTGAATGATGACCCAAAACTCGAGTCGCCGCGTGGTCGTGCGGCGCGGGTTCTGCTCTGGCTTATGGAGCAAGACAAGGCGATCCGGCTCATCTCGATCGGCTAAGTTCCTAAAAAGTTCTTTACAGGTTCCGTTCCGTATGAGAACAAAGTGGCAACAGAGTCGGAAATTGAGGGAGCCAAGCCATGATAAGCGAACTGCGACGCATCTTGTCCAACAACCGGGGCGCACTTGCCGAGGATATGCTCGGGGGGGCCGCCCTTTGTGTCATGCTGCTTTGCGGGCTCTGGATTTCCGCACCGTTCTAGTCTGCCTGCGATCCTCGGTTCGGGTGGGGCGCCTGTCCCATCGGCGCAAGATGCGGTTTTGCCTGCCTGCATCGACGACCCACCCGTCTGCCACCGAGATTGCATCTGCCGCCGCCATCTTCACGATGCGCGGCGGCTTTTTTTTGGGCAGTTCACAACCCTGCGGAGAGTCATCTTACGCGCCGGGCAGGTTTGTCTCCGACGTCACCCATAAACTGTACGAAGGAGACAAGATTCGGCACACGACGGTATTCCACAAACAGACTTTGGCCGTTAGGTTCGCCGCACTGTAACGGTCGGCACGGATGGAGAGACCGCGCCGTACATTCTGGGAGGAATAAATATATGGATCGTCGTTCTTTTCTAAAGACATCCGCTGTTGGTGGCTCGGCTGCTGCGGCAACGGGTCTGGCCGCACCGGCCTATGCACAGGGCAAACGCACACTTACCATGGTTACATCCGTGCCCGACGGGTTCGCGGTTTTTGATGACGCAGCCGTTTTCCTGTCCGAGGCCATCACCGAGATGACCGACGGGCAACTGACCATCGACAAGCGCCCCGCAGGCTCGCTCGTTGGGGCTTTTGAGGTTTTTGACGCCGTGACCGCCGGTCAGGCCGACATGTATCACTCTGCCGACTATTATTTCGGTGGTCAGCACCCGGGGTACTATTTCTTTACCGCGGTTCCGTTCGGCGGCACCGCGCAGGAAATGATCAACTGGTACCTGCATGGGGGCGGCGCCGACCTTCACGATCAGCTCGGCCAGATCTTTGGCCTGAAATCCTTCCTTGCCGGGAACACGGGCATGCAGCCCGGCGGCTGGTTCAACAAGGAAATCAACTCTGCTGACGATCTCAACGGTCTGAAATTCCGTATGCCTGGCCTTGGCGGGCGCGCGCTGGCCATTGCCGGCGCCTCCGTACAGAACGTGCCGGGCGGCGAGATCTATCAGGCGCTGTCCTCCGGTGCGATCGACGGTGCCGAGTGGATCGGTCCGCTCGCCGATGAACGCATGGGCCTTCAGGAAGTGTGCGAGTACTATTACACCGCCGGTTTCCACGAGCCGGGTTCGGCGCTTTCGACTGCGATGAACCGCGACGTGTGGGACAGCCTCTCGCCCGCGCACCAGGGCATCGTCGAAAAGGCGGCCATGGCCACGCACCACTGGAACCTCGCACAGTCCAACGCCAACAACGGCGCGGCGCTGCAGCGGCTTCAGTCCGGCGGGACCAAGCTGATGTCCTTCCCCGACGATGTCTGGGATGCCTTCGGCACGGCGTCGTCCAAAGCGCTCGACGAGTACATGGACGATTCTCTCTATGCGGACATCCGTGAGAGCTTCGAGAAATCCATGCGCGCCTCGGCAAGCTGGGCGACCGTGTCCGACAGCGCCTATACCGCGCAGCGCAACCGCGTTCTCGGCGGCTGAACCCGCCCTGAGTCAAGGAAGGGCCCGTCCGCGGGCCCTTCCGCGTTATTCCGAACCATCAACAAAGGACAGGGACGTTGGAGGAAACGGCCGACATCAATTTCCTGACGGGGCTCGCGGACGGGATCGTCTGGGTGGTCAGCAATCTCGCGATGGCCTTCGTCAACGCGGCCTACGCGCTCAGCCATCCAAGCCTGTGGCTCGACTGGTCGAACCCCGAGGCGGTCATGCGGGTCGTCTACTACGGCGGGTCGGTGGAATTCTTCTTTGTGGTGTTCACCGCGCTGCTCGTCGTCACGTTTATCGGGTTCTACTCGAGCAGCTTCCTGTGGGGGGCGGTCCGGGGATTCGAGTTCGCGTTCAATTGGCTGGGGCGCATCGCCGCGTGGGCGGGGCTTGCCATGGTGATCCAGCAAGTTGTGATCGTCTTCATCCAACGGATTTTCGCGCGGGTCGACATATCGCTCGGGTTTGGCATTCCTCTGACCAAGGACATTTCCTGGTGGGCGGAAGAGCTGAAATTCTACAACGCGCTCGTTGTTGCTCTCTGCGTCTCCTACACCTTCGTTCAGGGTGGGCATGTGCGCGTGGATCTTATCTATTCCGCTGTGGGGCACCGAGCGAAACGCGTGCTCGACATGATCGGATCCGCGATCTTCATGATGCCCATGGCTGTGATCATCTGGATGTACGGCTGGTATTTCCTCTGGCGGCATCTCATCGTCCCGAAACCCTCGGCTTCCGAACAACTCGACCGGCTCTTGATGAAGGCGCGCGCCTTCCGCTGGAATGTGGAAACGATCGGCTTCTCGCCGAACGGGTTTGACGGGTACTTTCTCTTCAAGGTTCTGCTCGTGCTCTTTGCCGGGCTGGTCTTCCTCCAGTCGTGGGCCTTCTTCTGGCGCTCATGGCTGGAGTGGAAGGAAGGGCCGGAGTCCGAAGGACGATATCTCGACAGGGACACCCTCGGTGAGGGACAGGAAGCCTATGAGGGCACCCACTAAAAAGGGCAGGGGACAACCATGCTATTCGGACTAGACGGCGTCGAGATCGGCCTGATCATCGTCTTTTTCTGCCTCTTCGGAGGCATTCTTTCGGGGTTTCCCGTCGCCTTCGCCATCGGCGGTGCGGGCGCGATTTCCTTCGCGATCATCGCCGCACTCGACAGAGCGGGCTTGTTGATCCATCAGGCGATCGACACGGGCAGCGAGCCCTATAGGGCGCTTCTGGCGGAGGGGATACGGTCCGATGTGATCTCGGTCTTCCGCTACCCTGATTTGCCGCGTGTGGGGGAATCCGTCTTTCCCCAGGGCTGGGAAACCGCCCTGGATCGCAACCTCTCCTTCATCGTCAACCGCATCAATGAACGCGTGCTGGCGGGCCAGTCGATCGAGACGCTCCTTGCGGTTCTGATGTTTGTCCTCATGGGGATCACGCTGGAACGGTCGCGGATCGCGAACGACCTGCTGACCACCATGGCGCGGGTCTTTGGGCCACTGCCGGGCGGGCTTGCGGTTTCGGTGGTCGTGGTGGGGGCCTTCCTCGCCGCTTCGACAGGGATCGTTGGTGCGACGGTCGTGACGATGGGCTTGCTCTCCCTGCCGACGATGCTGCGGAACGGCTATTCGCCAGAACTTTCCACCGGGGTCATCGCGGCCTCGGGGACCTTGGGCCAGATCATTCCGCCCTCCATCGTCATCGTCTTGCTGGGCACGCTCGCTGGCGATCTGTATGCTGCGGCGCAGGAAACCCGCGCGGTGGAGGCCGGCTGTACCGATGCACTTACCTATCTCGGGGAGCCGGCGGTGCTTTCGGTCGGCACGCTTTTTCAGGCGGCACTTCTTCCGGGCATCCTTCTGGCGTTGCTTTATGCGCTCTATGCCTTCGGGTTTGCGCTTTTCAACCCCTCCAAGGCTCCCGCCGTCGCGATCAGCGATGGTGCCGCCACCGGTGAGCTTACCACCCGGTCAGAGCGCCTGACATGGTACCTTCTGGCACCTGCCGCATTGATCGGTGGCGCGCTTCTGCTGGGCACACTCGATATTGTCGGCTCGCAGTCGATCAGTATCGACCGCTACAGCGACGCTGGCGAAACGGCGGATCTGCGGACTCGGGTCGGACCGGAATGCAAGGCGGCCATGATAGAGCTTCACGGACAGAAGGCTTGGGATGCCTCCGTTGCCCTGCAAGCGGAAATCGACGCCGCAGGTGGAGTCGAAGCCGCGCAGAAACGTACCGAAGAGCAGATGGTAGATGCCCGCGCGACAGCCATTGCCGACGCTCCGCCAATCGGCACCGGAGTTTCCGTGATGGTGGTGATGATGGGCCTCGTTCTGGTCACCGCGCGCGGCGCAGCGCCGTCGGCAAGTCCGACCCCGCTCTTGCTCGGGGGGATTGGTCTTGTGGCGGTCTTGCTGCTCGACATCCTCGTGATCGGGCCGACGACCTCATCTCTGGCCACATGGCTTTTGCTCGCGGCGCCCGTTCTGCTTGGGCTTTGGGCCTGCCGGACGGCCGCCGCGCGGCTTGGTCAGAATGAGCTTATTCGCGTTGTCTTTCCGCCGCTGGTCCTGATCGTGGCGGTGCTTGGCTCCATCCTCGGCGGGATCACCAACCCGACGCCGGCTGCCGCCCTTGGTGCGGCTGGGGCGCTGATGCTCGCGGCCTATCGCCGTCTGCATGATGAGGGGCGTTCCGGCCAGATCATCATCTGGGCCAGCCTCGCCATCGGGCTGTCGATCCTGATCGGCGCGAATTTCGATACGCGGGTCAACACGTCCGAGACCAGCTTTGAGAATTGGTTCGCCTTCTTTGCCGCTTATGGGGCCTATCTCTTTGCGGCGTTTGGCCTGCTGTATTCGTGCTGGGTGCTGTTCCGCGCGGCGATCCTGACACCGGTGGTGCGGGAGACGGCGAAGGTGACATCGATGGTTTTCACCATCCTGATCGGCTCGCAATTGCTGAACCTCGTGGTGATCTCCTTCGGTGGCGAGCACTACATTCAGCAGTTCCTCAAGAGTTTCGACAGCGAGTTCACCGTCTTCCTGATCGTGATGCTGGTGCTCTTTATCCTCGGCTTCGTGCTCGATTTTCTGGAGATCATCTACATCGTGATCCCCATCGTCGGGCCGGTCATCTACGGCGGCACCTTCGACCCCAAGTGGGTGACGATCATGGTCGCGGTGAACCTGCAGACGTCGTTCCTGACGCCGCCCTTCGGTTTCGCGCTGTTCTATCTGCGCGGGGTGGCTCCAAAGGAAGTGACGACCGGGCATATCTATCGCGGCGTCGCGCCCTTTGTGCTCATCCAGGTCTTTGGCCTTGCGATCCTGTGGTTCTTCCCGGCGATCGTCACGATCGTGCCGGCGCTCATGCCGAACTGATCAACGAAAAACGCGGGCCAACCGGCCCGCGTGTCAAACTTCCCGCGATATAATGGCGGCTTAGCGGCACATATCCGGCAGGGAAATACCCGCCACTTGTTCAGCGATGGGATCAACGGCCAGAGGGTGAGATTGCCCCTCATAATCGGCGGGGTCTCTCATGATCTGCCACGCCCCGTCGGCATAGACCTCCAATCCGGTAAAGCGCGCCTTGTAGTGCATCTTGGGGCTGCCCGGGACCCAATAGCCGAGGTAGACATAGGGCAAACCCGCCTCGCGCGCGATCTGGATATGGTCGAGAATGATGAACGTGCCGAGGGAATCCTTTTCGAACTCCGGATCGAAAAAGGAATACACCATGCTGACCCCGTCATCGAGAACGTCAGTCAGGCAAACGGCGACCAGCGCACCGGTGTCGCGGTCTGAATATTCGATCACGCGGGTGCGGATCGGCGTTTCCTCGATCATCGCGGCGAATTCGAACACATCCATATCGGCCATCCCGCCATCGGCGTGGCGACTGTCGAGGTATTTGCGGAAGAGCGCGTATTGCGCATCCGTCGCCCATGGGGATGTGGCGCGCCGTTCGAGCCGGGCATTGCGGTTGAGCGCGCGGCGCTGGCTCTTGGAGGGCTTGAAGCGGCTGATGTCGATCCGCGCCGAGAGGCAGGCAGTGCATTCCGAGCAAGCGGGCCGGTAGAGCACATTCTGAGACCGGCGAAAGCCCTGCTGTGAGAGAGCGCCGTTAAGCTCTTCGGCCGTTGTCCCTTGGAGCGATGTAAAAAGCTTTCGCTCCATTCTGCCGGGCAGATAGGGGCAGGGCTGCGGTGCCGTAACATAAAACTGAGGGGCGAGGGGAAGCGTGTGGCGCATCGTGTCGCGTACTCCTTAACACGATGGACGATAGCAACCCCTAACGCCCTCGCCAAGCCCGCAAAAATGGCGAAAACGTACCCTTTAGGATAGGGCGCGCCCGTTAACCGCGACTGTTCCCAGTATGTGATCGGTCAAACCCTGTTTGCGGGATGAAACGAGCATCAGGATGATGGAGATCAGTTGCAGCGGAGCCATCGCCATCGAAATGCTATAGCCCGCCGTATGCAAGAAAGCGGTGGCAAGATCGAACCGTTTGCCGGTCCGGTCGCGGAACTCCACGGCAAAGAGGCGCATGCCCCATGTCGCAGAACGGCCCGTGAGCGTGGTCACGCGGTAGATGAAACCGAGCACGAGCATGAGGGCGGGAAAGAAGAAGATCCCGGTAAAGGCGGTGAACGGCAGGACCAACACCGTCAGCACCGCGATCATGATCGCATCCACGATCCACGCCAAAAAGCGCTTCATCACGGTGTCGGCGTAGAATTCAGCTTGGTGGTCGGGATCGGGCAGGGCGTCTGTATATGTCATGTCGGCCATATGGTCAGTGTGAACGGAAGGATCAACCGGGCCCGCAAAGGGCCCGGGAAAGCGGCGGTTGCTCACGCCTCGTCGCGCGGTGCGTCGTCGGATTTGTGGGCACGGGTGCGTTCATCCATGAACTGGTCGAACTCTGATTTGTCCTTGGCTGCGCGCAGACGCTCGAGGAAGTCTTCGAACTGTTGCTGCTCATCCTGCAGGCGCTGAAGCATATCCGACTTGTAGGCATCGAAGGCGCTGTTGCCCGAGGGTTTGAAGACAACGCCAGCTTGGGTGCGGCGGGATGTGCGGCAGGATTTCGAAAACATGCGTTTGCTCCAGATCATATAGGCGAGGAAGGCAAGGCCGACGGGCCAGAAGAAGATGAAGCCGAGCACCATGGCCGCAATCCAAGCGCCTTTGCCCTTGCTATCAAGCCAAGCTTCGGCGCGGTTCAGCCAATTGATCGGTTGGGTGGTTGAGGTGTTGAGGGCATGTGTCATGCGGTTTCTCCGGTGTTGGATCTAATGTGAAGCGTTTTCACATTATAGGAGATCGTGTTTACCGGCTCGCTTTGCAAGAGGGGATGTGAATGTTTTTTACATATTTATGTTTTATATCACAAACTCAGTAACTTGCGGACTTATTGCGTCAGCCAATTTCTGCGGGGAAATTGAGAAAACGTGGCGCGGAGTGCCCGCTGCGGCCCATATCTCCGCGAAATCAAGCAGCCGGGGATCCAAAAAACTGCGGATCGCCGAGAGGTGCCCCACCGGCGCAACGCCCCCGATTGCAAAGCCGGTCTTGGCACGGATGACCGTTGCATCGGCCTTGCCGAGCGGTTCTCCGGCTACCGCGCTCGCCGCTTCGGGATCAACCTGGTTGCCACCCGCGGTGAGAAAGAGAAGAAGCTCCCCACTGGTTTCACCGCGAAAGATGAGGGATTTCACGATCTGATCCACCGCGCGTCCAACCGCGTCCGCGGCCTCCTGCGCGGTGCGCGTCTGACCGGCCTCGACAATGGTGGTGTCAATGCCAAGCTCTGTGAGGGCCGCTTTGACGCGGGCGAGGCTTTTGCTCATGGGGGCGCTCCGTTTTCCCAAGCGGTAGAAGCGGCGCCGATCCCGTGCAAGCCCATTGACCGAGCGAACCGGACGATCCAAGACTTTGACCCATGAGTTTTGCAAGCCGTCTGACCCGCACGCCCCATCCCTATGAGCCTGATCACGCGGCGGAAATCGCGCCGCTTGTTGACGGACTCTCGCCTGAGCTTGCCGAATTGATCCGGGGAACGGCAGGGAGCAGCCCCTATCTCAAGGGTCTTATCGAGAAGGAAGCGGATTGGTGGCCTGCCGCGCTGGACGATCCCGAAGCGGCGCTTGAAGGTGTTCTTCGTGATGTGCGCGCACTTGATGCCGACGCCATGCAAAGGGACCTGCGGAGGGCCAAGCGCCGCGTGGCCCTTCTCGTCGGGCTGGCGGACCTTGGCGGGGTTTGGGCGCTCGAAGAGGTCACGGGCGGTTTGACGCGGTTCGCGGATGCCGCAACCCATGCGGCGCTCCTGACCTGTGTCGGGGCAGAGATCCGCCGGGGGCGCATTCCGGGCGTTGAGGAGGCCGAAGGCGAAACGGGGGGGCTTGTGACGCTCGCCATGGGGAAAATGGGCGCGGGGGAGCTGAATTATTCCTCCGACATCGATTTGATCTGTCTTTTCGATGAAAGCCGATATGCCCCCGAGGATTTCGCCGAAGCGCGCCAAGCCCTCGTCCGCGCCACGCGCAAGCTCTGTGCAATGCTGTCGGACAATACCGCCGACGGCTATGTCTTTCGCACGGATTTGCGCCTGCGCCCTGACCCGTCGGTGACGCCGGTTGTGCTCTCGATGGAAGGGGCGATGCGGTATTACGAAAGCCTCGGGCGAACGTGGGAGCGCGCGGCCTATATCAAGGCACGCCCCTGCGCCGGGGATCTGGACGCGGGGGAGCGGTTTCTCAAGGAATTGACCCCGTTTGTCTGGCGTCGTCACCTTGATTTTGCCGCGATCCGGGATGCTCACGACATGCGTCTGCGCATCCGGGATCACAAGGGGCACCACGGGGCGATCACGCTGGAGAAGCACGACATGAAACTCGGGCGCGGCGGCATCCGGGAGATCGAGTTTTTCACCCAGACGCAGCAAATCATCGCCGGGGGGCGCGATCCCGAATTGCGCGTGCGGGGCACAGTGGAGGGGTTGCGCCGGTTGGCGGCAAAGGGGTGGGTGCCGCAGGACGTGGCGGACCGGCTGATCCTGCGCTATCGCCAACACCGCGAAGTGGAACACCGGATTCAAATGATCGGCGACGTGCAGACCCACGATCTGCCCCGGACCGACGCAGGATTCGACAGGCTCGCCGCCCTTATGGGACAGGATCAGGCCACATTACGGCGGGAGATCAAGGACGGGCTTGAGGAAGTGCAGAGCCTCATCGAAGGGTTCTTCGCCCCGGACCGCGGCCAGACCTGCGAGCCAGAAACCCCTGCGATTCCCGATGAGGTGGCAAGCCGCTGGTTGAGCTATCCGGCACTCAGAAGCGCACGTGCGCAGGAAATATTTGGCCGGCTGCGTCCCGAGATAGAGACCCTGCTGGGCGATGCGGACCGACCCGAAGAGGCGCTTTTGGCGTTTGACGGCTTCTTGCGCGGGCTTCCTGCCGGGGTACAGCTTTTCTCGCTCTTTGAGGCCAACCCGCAGCTTATCAACCTGTTGATTGACATCTGCGCCATATCCCCTGCGCTTGGCGCGCATTTGTCCCGCAATGCTGCCGTGTTCGACGCGGTGATCGACGGGGATTTCTTTTCCGACTGGCCCGGCGTTCCGGCGCTGGTCCGGGCGCTGGAGCAGCGGCTTGCGGGGGAGGATGATTATGAGCGCAAGCTGGACGCCGCGCGGCGCTGGCAGCGGGAGTGGCATTTCCGGATCGGTGTCCATCATCTGCGCGGGCTGATCTCCGCCGAAGAGGCCGGACGGGACTATGCGCAGCTTGCCGAAGCCGTGATCAAGGCGCTCTGGCCCGCGGTGGTGGCTCATTTCGCGCACCGCCACGGGGGCCCTCCCGGTCGCGGTGCGGTGGTGCTCGGGATGGGGTCGCTGGGGGCGGGGCGCACGAATGCGCGCTCGGATCTGGATCTGATCGTGATTTATGATGCGGATGGCGAGGCGATGAGCGATGGCCGCCGGCCGCTTTCGGCGCGGCCGTATTTTGCGCGCCTGACCCAAGCCTTGGTCACGGCGCTTTCGGCCCCGATGGCGGGCGGGCGGCTCTATGAGGTGGATATGCGCCTGCGTCCTTCGGGAAGTCAGGGGCCGGTGGCGACAAGCTTCGCCAGCTTTCAGCGCTATCAAAGAGAAGACGCCTGGACTTGGGAGCATCTCGCCCTGACCCGCGCGCGGCCCCTTGCGGGGGAGGAGGATCTTGCCGCCGATATCGAAGCGGTGCGCGCGGAGGTTCTGTCCGCCCCGCGGGATCGTGCGGCGCTGCTGAAGGACGTGTCCGACATGCGCGCGCGCATCGCCGCCGCGAAATCTCCCGACGGGCCGCTCGACCCCAAGATCGGAGCGGGCAGGTTGCAAGATATCGAAATCTTCTCGCAAGCAGCAACCGTGCTTGCCGGTCGGTCCGATCGCAAGACTGTGCGCGGCCTCGTTCATGCACGGCGGCTTGGGCTGGTGAGCCGGGCCGAGGCGCTTACCTTGAAAAATTCTCATGATCTCTGTGTGTTACTTCTGGTCTCGACGCGGCTGATCGCGGAGACTACACCAAAGCCCGAAACAATGGGGCTTGGGGCGCGGCGCTTCTTGCTTGATCACGCGCGGGAAGAAACCCTTGAGGATTTCATCGCCCGGCTTGTCGATCTGAGCAACCGCGCGGCCGGAATCATAGATAGGGCATTGGATGGAACAGATGACGACAACGGATGACGCGGATCCGCGCGGATTGATCCGCGAAGCCTATCGGATCGAAGATATCACCGCAGAGCAATGCCGCTCGATTTTTCTGGATTGGGCGCTTTCGGTGCCAACCGAAGGTGATCCGAAAGCGGCCATCGGCGCCTTGCTGGCTCGCTATGAGGCCGGTGCGCCGCAGCATCCCATGACGGCGGTCCTGCGCGAGGGATCGGAGGGCGGAGGGCTTCCGCGCCGCCGTGGCGGCTGGCGCGGTCGCAGGAACTAGCGTTCAGCGGGCGAGGGTGGCCGCTTCGCGCGCGAGTTGTTCGATATGCGCCCAGTTGCCGCTCTCGATCGCATTCGCGGGGGCGACCCAGCTTCCGCCGACGCAAAGCACGTTGGGCAGGGCAAGGTAATCCGCGGCATTCGCCGGTGAAACACCACCCGTGGGGCAGAACCGGATTTGCGGCAAAGGTGCGGCCCAAGCCTTGAGGACTGGTGCGCCGCCGTTGGATTCCGCCGGAAAGAACTTCTGAACTGTATAGCCGCGTTCGTACAGGCGCATCGCTTCGGACGGGGTCGCCGTTCCGGGCAGCAGCGGCAGGTCCATCTCCTCACAGGCATCCAACAGCCGGTCGGTCGCGCCGGGCGATACCCCGAAGAGCGCGCCAGCCTCCTTCGCCGCTTCGACATCCTTGGGGGTGAGCAGCGTCCCAGCACCGACGATCCCGCCCTCGACCTGCGACATTTCGCGGATCACGTCCAATGCGGCGTCCGTGCGCAGGGTCACTTCGAGCGCGGGCAGCCCGCCCTTGACCAACGCTTCGGCCAGCGGCCTTGCCGTGGCGGCGTCCTTCAGGACGAGCACTGGAATCACGGGAGCGCGGCGGCAGAGGTCTTCGTTTTTGCGGCTCGCCTCTTGGGGGGTCATTATATCGTCTCCGGATCTGGACCGCGCGAGGGCGGTCTATTGGGTCGAGGGAAGGAGTAGCGCAGCGGTTCTCAGACGACAACCGCCGCGCCGTTGGAGGCTAGGCCGACGTTTTTGCGGAAGGTGGCGAAAAGCTCACGCCCGATGCCGTGCCCATTGCCGGTAAGATCGGGAACCAGCGGCTCACGGCTGTCGAAATCCTCCGCGAGGTTCTCGATCTTGCCGCTGACCGCATCGACACGGATCACATCTCCGTCGTGCACTCTGGCCAAAGGCCCGCCAGCGGCCGCTTCGGGGCTTATATGGATCGCCGATGGCACCTTGCCGGAAGCGCCGGACATGCGGCCATCCGTCACCAGCGCGACCTTGAGGCCCCGATCCTGCAAGACCGCGAGCGTCGGCGTGAGGGAGTGAAGTTCCGGCATCCCGTTCGCCTGCGGCCCCTGAAAGCGGACAACGACAACGGTGTCTTCGGTGAACTCGCCGTTCTTGAAGGCCGTCTTGACGTCAGCTTGATCTTCGAAAACGCGGGCCTTTGCCTCAACGATGTGACGCTCTGGCGCAACGGCGGAAACCTTCATCATCCCGTGGCCGAGGTTCCCGTCAAGTTGTACGAGGCCGCCCGATTTCTGGAATGGCTCGGATGCGGGGCGAAGGATCTTGTCGTTCTGGCTGTCCTTCGCGCCGGGTTCCCATGTCACGCGGCCATCGGTTAGTTTCGGCTCTTGGGTATAAAGCGAGAGCCCGTCGCCCGCGACGGTCTTGGTATCGGGATGCAACAAGCCAACCTCCAGCAGTTGGCCGATCATATAGCCAAGCCCGCCTGCGGCGTGGAAGTGGTTCACGTCGGCGAGGCCGTTTGGATAGACCTTCGCCAAAAGCGGCGTGACGGAGGACAGAGCGTCGAAATCTTCCAGTTCGAGAATGACGCCGCAGGCGCGGGCCATCGCTGGCAGATGCAGCACGAGGTTGGTCGAGCCGCCCGTCGCCATCAACCCGACGATCCCGTTCACAAAAGCCTTTTCGTCCAGAATATCGCATACGGGCGTGTATTCGTTGCCAAGCGCCGTGATCTGCAAGGCGCGTTCCGTTCCGGCGACTGTCAGCGCCTCCCGCAGGGGCGTGTTGGGATTGACGAACGAGGCACCGGGCAGGTGCAGGCCCATGAATTCCATCAGCATCTGGTTGGAGTTTGCCGTGCCGTAGAACGTACAGGTGCCCGGCCCGTGATAGCTTGCCATTTCCGCCTTCATGAGCGCTTCGCGCCCCACTTCGCCGGCGGCGAATTGCTGGCGGACCTTCGCCTTTTCGTCGTTCGGCAGGCCCGAGGGCATTGGACCTGCGGGCAGGAAGATTGATGGGATATAGCCGAATGTCCCCGCCGCAATCACAAGGCCGGGAACGATCTTGTCGCAAACTCCAAGATAGACCGCCGCGTCAAAGGTATTGTGGCTGAGGCCAACTCCGGCGGCGAGGGCAATCACATCGCGGGAGAACAGCGAAAGCTCCATGCCGACCTGCCCTTGGGTGACCCCGTCGCACATGGCCGGAACGCCCCCCGCGACCTGTGCGGTGCCGCCTACGCGGCGGGCTGCTTCCCGGATCACGGCCGGATAGGTCTCAAACGGCTGATGGGCCGAGAGCATGTCGTTATAGGCGGTGATGATCCCGAGGTTCGGCGCATGGGTTTCCGCCAGCGCGGCCTTGTCGTCACCCATCGCGGCATAGGCATGGGCCTGATTGCCACAGGTAAGATGCGCGCGCCGGGGGCCTTCTTCGGCGGCTTGGCGCATCTTGTTCAGATAGGCCTCCCGCGGTGCGCGTGAACGTTCGATAATGCGGTCAGTAACGTCGGAGACGGTGCTGTTGAGTGACATGGCTGCGACTCTCCTTTTCCCTCGCCTCGGGGTGTAACAGATGGCGTTAGCGCTAACAAGATTTGTTGAGGGCAATCCCGCACCTGCGCGATGCAGGGGCGCTTCCCTCTTGCAATGAATGTTAGTAGGAACGCGCCATGACACAAGAGAACCGACCGGTAATCCGCCTCCGTCCCAAGGCAAACGCCCGCGCAATACGCCATGGCGCGCCTTGGGTTTATGACAATGAGCTGGTCACCGACCGGCGCACCAAGGCGATTCCGCCGGGGGCCGTCGCCATTCTCGAAGATGACGCGCGCGCGCAGATGGGCCTCGTGGCGGTCAATCCCAACAGCCGGATCTTTGGCCGGATGCTGGACCGCGACCCGGAGGCCCAGATCGACGGGGCATGGTTCCTTACGCGGCTGCGAAAAGCGCTGGAGCTTCGGGAGCGGCTTTATGATGCGCCGTTCTATAGGCTCGTCCACGCCGAGGGCGACGGGCTGCCCGGCGTTGTGATCGACCGGTTCGACGACATCGCGGTGGTACAGCCAAACGCGGCCTGGGCTGATACGCGGCTCGACCTGCTCGCCGATGCTCTGATCGAGGCGACGGGCGTGTCCACCGTCATCCTGAACGGAACGGGCCGGGCGCGGGGGCTCGAAGGGCTGCCGGAGGTGCTGGAGGTCGTGCGCGGAACAACTCCGTCCGGACCGGTCCCCGTGCCGATGAACGGGGCGACCTATTACGCCGATCTGTTGGGCGGGCAAAAGACCGGGCTCTTCTATGATCAGCGGCCCAACCATGCCTTTGCCGCGAGCCTCGCCAAGGGTGCGCGCGTGCTTGATGTCTTTTCCCATGTGGGGGGCTTCTCGCTCGCCATGCTTGCGGGCGGCGCGACGGAGGCGCTTGCGGTGGACGGCTCCGCCGCGGCCCTCGCTCTGGCTGAGGAAGGCGCAACCGCAGGGGGCATGTCCGACCGTTTTGCCACCCGGCGCGGCGATGCGTTCGATACCTTGACCGCGCTGGCAGAAGAGGGCGCGCGGTATGATATCGTGATCTGTGATCCGCCCTCGTTCGCGCCATCGAAGAAAACACTGGATGCGGGCCTTCGCGCCTATGAGCGGATCGCACGGATGGCTGCAACCCTCGTGGATGAGGGTGGCTATCTCGGGCTGTGTTCCTGTTCCCACGCGGCCTCGCTCGAAGAGTTTCGGGCGGCGTGTACGCGCGGGATTGGCAAGGCGGGGCGGGCCGGACAGCTTATTAATACCGGTTTTGCCGGGCCGGATCACCCGTTGCTGCCCCAGCTTGCCGAATCCGGCTATCTGAAGGCTCTCTTCTACCGCCTATGAAGGCGCTGCTCGATGCCAACGTTCTCTATCCGACGGTGATGCGCGAAGTGCTTTTGGGCGTCGCTGCGCAAGGGCTGTTTACACCGCTCTGGTCCGCACGGATCCTTGAGGAGTGGGCGCGCGCCACCGTGAAGATCGGGCCGGAGGCAGAGCCGTTGGCGCGGGCGGAAATCGCCGCCTTGCGCCTTCGCTGGCCACATGCGGAAATCACCTATCCCCCCTCACTTGAGGATCGTCTCTGGCTGCCCGACCCGGCCGATACCCATGTGCTTGCCGCGGCCATCGCGGGCAGCGCGGATTATATCGTGACGATGAATGCCAAGGACTTCCCCCGGAACATCCTTGAGGAAGAGGGGCTGCTTCGGATGGACGCGGATCAGTTTCTGCGCGCCCGGTTCGCAGAGGCGCCGAAGGAGGTGGCACAGGTGGTGCACGTGGTTCGCGCCGAGGCGCAGCGTCTTTCGGGGGAGGCATGGCCCCTGCGGAGCCTGATGAAGAAGGCCCGGTTGCCCCGGCTTGGCAAAGCGGTCGAGGCGATGTGAAAACGCCCGCCGGAAAGGCGGGCGCTTCGGGTCGTCTATTGAGACAGTCTTAGAGGAACTTGCCCATCGCCACGGCGGTATCGGCCATGCGGTTGGAGAAGCCCCATTCGTTGTCGTACCAGGTCAGGATGCGGCAAAGGTTGCCGTCCATCACCTTGGTCTGATCCGTCGCAAAGATGGACGAGCGGGGATCGTGATTGAAATCCTGGCTCACCAGCTTCGCATCGGTATACCCCAGAACGCCGTTGAGCGACCCATCGGCCGCAGCGCGGATTGCGTCGTTGATCTCTTCCACGGTGGTGTCGCGGTTGGCCTCAAACGTCAGATCCACCACCGAAACGTTGGGCGTGGGCACGCGGATCGCCACACCGTCAAGCTTACCGGCGAGTTCGGGCAGAACGAGCCCCACAGCCTTGGCCGCACCGGTGGAAGTCGGGATCATGTTGGTCGCCGCGGCACGCGCGCGATAGAGGTCGCTGTGCATGGTGTCGAGCGTCGGCTGATCGCCGGTGTAGCTGTGGACAGTGGTCATGAAGCCGCGCTTGAGGCCAATCGTATCGTTGAGAACTTTGACCACGGGCGACAGACAGTTGGTTGTGCAAGATGCGTTGGAAACGATCAGATCATCGGCTGTCAGCGTGTCGTCGTTCACACCATAGACGATCGTCTTGTCCGCGTTCGCGCCGGGGGCGGAGATGAGCACCCGCTTCGCCCCGGTGGTCAGGTGCGGCTGGCACTTTTCCTTGGAGGTGAAAATACCGGTGCATTCCAGAATGATGTCGACGTCGCCCCACTTGAGGTCCGCCGGGTTCCGCTCCGCAGACACCTTGATCGGGCCATAGCCCACGTCAATCGTGTCCTCGGTGGTTTTCACTTCGACGGGAAACCGGCCATGCACACTGTCGTACCGAAGCAGGTGGGCATTGGTTTCCACCGGCCCGAGATCGTTGATCCCGACAACCTGAATATCGGTGCGACCCGATTCCACTATTCCACGAAGCACGTTGCGCCCGATGCGCCCGAATCCGTTGATTGCAACTTTCAGTGCCATGTCAGTCCTTCCCTCAATTGGCGTCCGCCACCGGACCAATGGCCCGGTTTGGGCGCAAGGGTCCGCATTTCGGGGCGAAGGTCAACCGCATGACGGCAATGTTAGCGCCAGACTGCCAGCCATTCGATGAGCGCAACGCCCTTACGCGCGAGAAACAGTGCCCCGGCGCCGCCGTCAAGCCAAAGATCGAGGCTGAGCGCTCCGAGAAGCAGAACGGCGAGGGTCAGGGCAAGCGTGTTTGTCATCCGGGTCTCCGGGCAGTGGGCCAGTCCGTCATGGCAAATACACGCCCCACTGTCACGCAGCTTGAGTGGCCCGCTTCGCGCACTATCATTGCGTGATCATAAAAAGGGCCCGTGCCATGACGCAGCAGGACGACAACAAGACCCGTGACGACGAGGGAGAGGTACAGGCCAACCTGAACCACGAGGAGAGTCAGAAGGTCTCCGAGATGGAGCATGTGCCCACCTCCGTGATCTTTGAGGCGATCCGGCGCGAGGGGGACCACGAACTCAAACGTCCGCTTTCGGCGCTGTGGTGGTCGGGCGTTACTGCGGGGATCGCCATCAGCACCTCCGTGCTGTGCAAAGGGCTTTTCGTATCGGTCCTGCCGGACGCGGACTGGGCCGGGGCGGTGTCCAACATCGGCTATACGGTCGGCTTCCTGATCGTAATCCTCGCTCGGATGCAACTTTTCACCGAGAACACGATCACCCCGATCCTGCCGATGTTCATTGATCCTTCGTGGAAGAAGATGTTCAAGATTTCAAGGCTTTGGCTCATTGTCTTCACGGCAAATATGGTCGGTTGCCTCGTGGCTGCGGTGGTGATGAGCAATGGCGATCTGATCCCGCAGGAACGCTTTGAAGGGGTGCTCAAGGTCTCGCGTCACTACGCCGAAGCCACCCCATGGCAGCATCTGGTGCGGGGTATGCCAGCCGGGTTCATGATCGCGGCGCTGGTGTGGATTCTGCCGCGCATGGAGGGGGCTGGTGAGGTGCTGATGATTTTCATCATCACCTTCATGATCGGATTTGGCGAAATGTCCCACGTCGTGGCCGGGGCGACGGAACTCTTCTTGCTTGTTCTGAGAGGAGAGATTGGCGTCAGTTCGGCTATCTTCGGCGGTATTTTCCCTGCCTTTGCGGGAAATGTCATTGGCGGGACCGGTATTTTCGCGGTGATGACCTTTGCGCAGGTGCGTGAGGAAATCTGATCGACGGGTGCTGAGCGGGGGATTCCCAAGGTAAATTCCTCGCTCGCCTTGCGTTGGCCCGTACGCCCGCTAGGTTTGGCCGAAAGCAACGGAGAGGGCGATATGAGCGGTTTGTTGGCACTTCTGGACGATGTCGCGGGGATCGCAAAGGTCGCCGCGGCCTCCGTGGACGATATCGCGGGGCAGGCGGCCAAGGCTGGGGCCAAAGCTGCGGGTGCGGTGATCGATGATGCCGCCGTCACTCCGAAATACGTTCAGGGCTTTGCGCCCGCGCGGGAATTGCCCATCGTCTGGAAGATCGCCCGTGGCTCGTTGATCAACAAGCTGGTGTACCTGCTGCCGGTCGGGTTGGCCCTGTCGGCTTTCGCGCCGTGGCTCATCGCGCCGCTGCTGATGCTGGGCGGGTGTTACCTGTGTTTTGAGGGCGCGGAAAAAATCGCCCATGCCGTCGGGATCGGGGCCGAACACGGGGGACCGGACGGCAGCCACAAGAACGAAGATCCCGCCCATCTCGAAGAGGCAAAGGTGCAGGGCGCGATCAAGACCGATTTCATTCTTTCGGCAGAGATCATGACCATCGCGCTTTCAGCGATCCCGCCCTCGGGCTTCTGGATGGAAGCGGCAACGCTTGCGGTTGTGGCCGTGATGATCACCCTTGCGGTCTATGGCTCCGTTGCGCTGATCGTGAAGGCCGACGATGCGGGCCTTTTCATGGCAGAGAACGGGCAGCTTGGCCTGACGCGGGCGCTTGGCCGAGGAATCGTCCGGGCGATGCCCTTTCTCATGAAGGCCCTAACCGTGATTGGCACGGCGGCCATGCTGTGGGTCGGCGGATCAATCATCGTGCATGGTTTTGCGGAGCTTGGGTGGCACGCCCCTGAGGAAATCATTCATCATGCCGCCGTCGCCGTGGGCCATCTTGCCCCCGAAGGGATTGTGAGCAGCGTGGAGTGGATCGTCACTGCGGCGATTGACGGTGTGCTGGGCGTGGCGCTCGGGCTTGTGCTGATCCCCGTCGGGACCAAGATCATCGCGCCGCTTTGGGCATCGGTCTTTGGCTCCGGAGAGACGGCGCACTAGACTCGCCCACCACTTTGAGGGTGGCGGTGCCGCCCTCTTTTCGTGCAGAGATCCAATGAGAAGCGGCCCCGCAAACATTTGCGGGGCCGCTTTTTCGTACTCAGGTCATAAGGCTACATGCCCCGTCATGGCGCGCCAGAGCGCCGTCCTGACGGGGCTGTTCCTCAGCTTCCGGCGAGGAGCTTGCGCACCTTGTCGGCGGTGTTTTCAGCCGTGATCCCGAACTTCTCATAGAGCGTTGGTGCAGGTGCAGAGGCGCCAAATCCGGTCATGCCGACGAAATCGGCCTTGGCCTCTTTGCCGCGCTCACCCAACAGCCAGCGATCCCATCCCATACGGACGCCTGCCTCGATGGCGACGCGAACCGGGCCGCCGGGCAGAACGCGACGGCGATAGGTGTCATCCTGTTCGGCAAAAAGCTCCCAGCAGGGCATGGAAACGACGCGCGTGCCGATGCCTTCCTTCTGCAGGATCTCCCGCGCTTCGAGCGCGATGGCAACTTCGGATCCGGTCGCCATCAGGATTGCCTGACGCTTGCCATCGGCCTCGGCCAGAACGTAGGCGCCACGGGCGGTCAGGTTTGACGTCTTGTGCTCCATCCGCACGGTCGGAAGCCCCTGACGGGTCAGCGACAAAACCGAAGGCGTCGCGGTCGCGGTCAGCGCGAGTTCCCAAGCTTCGGCGGTTTCCACCGTATCGGCGGGCCGGAAGACGTGGGTATTGGGCGTCGCGCGGGAAATCGCCAGATGCTCAACCGGCTGGTGAGTCGGGCCGTCTTCGCCAAGGCCGATGCTGTCGTGAGTCATTACGAAAACGGTCGGGATACCCATGAGCGCGGCAAGGCGCATCGCGGGACGGGCATAATCGGTGAAGGCCATGAAGGTGCCGCCATAGGGGCGGATCTGGCCATGCAGGGCAAGACCGTTCATTGCCGCGGCCATGCCATGCTCGCGGATACCGTAGTGGATATAGCGCCCCTTGCGGTTGGAGGCGTCATGCACACCAAGATCGGCGGTCAGCGTGTTGTTGGAACCGGTAAGATCCGCAGAGCCGCCCACGGTTTCCTTCATGATCGGGTTGACCACCTCCAGCACCATTTCGGAGCTTTTCCGCGTGGCGACCTTGGGCTGTCCCTCGGAAACCTGCTTCTTCAGCGCCTTGATCGTCGCGGAGAGCCGCTTGGAGGGTTCGCGGGCGAGCGTACGGGCGAATTCCGCCTGCTTGCTGGCGCCGCTGTCGGCAAGGCGCTCTTCCCATGCGGTGCGCTCTGCGCGGCCCCGGCGGCCGATCTCTTCCCACTGGCTTTTGATGTCGGCGGGGATCTCGAACGGGCCGGTGGTCCAGCCATAGGCGGCCTTGGTATCGGCGATCAGCGTCGCATCAGTCAGCGCGCCGTGACCCTTGGAGGTATCCTGCGCCGAAGACCCAAGCGCGATGTGGGTTTTGCAGGCGATCATGGACGGACGGCGCGAGGCTTTTGCCTTCACGATGGCTTCGTCGATGGCCACGGGATCATGGCCGTCGATTTCCTGCACATGCCATCCGGCGGCCTTGAAGCGCGCAACCTGATTGGTGCGGTCGGACAACTCGACCTTGCCGTCGATCGTGATGGCGTTGTCGTCAAAGAAAACGATCAGCTTTCCAAGCTGTTGATGCCCGGCAAGGCTGATGGCCTCATGGCTCACGCCTTCCATCAGGCACCCGTCTCCGGCGAAGACGTACGTATAGTGATCGACCAGCTTGCGCCCGAAACGCGCGCGAAGGATCTCTTCGGCGAGTGCGAAGCCGACCGAGTTTGCAAGACCCTGCCCGAGAGGGCCGGTCGTTGTCTCGATACCCTTGGCATGGCCATATTCCGGGTGGCCCGCCGTCTTGGCGCCCCACTGGCGGAAATTCTTGACCTCGTCGAGGGTCATGTCTTCGTAGCCCGTCAGATGCAGCAGCGAATAGAGCAGCATGGATCCATGGCCGTTCGACAGGATGAACCGGTCGCGGTCGGGCCAGTCGGGGTTGGCCGCATCGAACTTGAGATGTTTCTCGAACAGCACAGTGGCGATATCCGCCATCCCCATTGGCGCGCCGGAATGTCCGGAGTTCGCGGCTTGGACGGCGTCGAGCGTCAATGTCCGGATCGCGGCGGCCTTCATCCAGTGCTCGGGGTGAGCGTTGCGGAGAGCTTCGATATCCATGTCGACCCTTTATCCTTTCTAAGCAGGCTTTCAGCGTTGCATAGCAGGCAGGAAGCGAAGTGCAAGCCGCGGATTGGGCGGTTGCGTGAAGGCAGGCCCACAAGGCATTGATTCCGCGCGTGCACAGTGTCAAAATCGCGTAAACGCGCCCCGGGTGGGGCAGCATGAGGGGCAGTGATGAGTGATATCGAAGACTACCAGCAGAGGATCAGCGCCGCGTTGGACCGCGTCGGACGCGGGATTGACGCGCTCGCCGCGCGGCCGGTCGCCGATCCGGAAGAAACGGAGGCGCTCCGGGCGGAATTGAATGCCGCGAAGGAGCAACGCGCCGATCTGGAATCGCAGGCCGCAGAGGCCCAGATGCAGGCCGCAGACGCCGCCCAGAAAGTGGCCGAGGCCGAAGATGTGGCCGCACAGGCCGTCGCCCGCGCAGACGAGGCAGAGAGCCAGCTTGCCGAGGCGGCGCAGCAACAGCAGGATCAGATCCGGCGCATCGCAGGGCAACTCGATGCCCAGACCCAGGCGATGGGGGCGCTCGACAGCGAACTGCAAAAGCTCAAGACGATCAATGCGCAGCTTCGCGAGACCAATGCCGCGCTGCGCGAGGTGGTGGAAACGGGCGTGCCCGATGCCCAGCTTATCAACGACGCGATGAAGATCGAACTGGCCGCGCTCCACGCGGCACGGTCGGCGGAGGTTGCTGAACTCGACGCGATTCTGGCCGCGCTTGCCCCGGTGCTTGAGGGTGAAGCCCAACATGCGGAGACGGCGAATGCCTGAAGTCACCATTACAATTGGCGGTCGGCCCTTTCAGGTGGCCTGTCAGGACGGGGAACAGGATTTCCTGCGCTCCGCCGCGGCGCTTCTCGATGCAGAGGCGCAGGTCGTATTGGATCAGGTGGGGCGCTTGCCCGAGGATCGGGTCTTGCTCATGTCCGGGTTGATGTTGGCGGACAAGACGGCCGGAATGCAGGATCAGTTGCACGCCGCCGAAAGCCAGATCCGCCGGTTGGAGCGGGAGCTTGAGACGATCAAGGCCGCGCCGCCCGAGCGGGTCGAGGTGCCGGTCATCCCACCAAGCGTCACCGAAACGCTGGCCGAGCTCGCGGCCCGCGCTGAATCTTTGGCCGAGCGCGTGGAAGAAGAAGAAGAGACGACCTGAGCCGCGCCTAACCTTTTGATGATCACGAAAAAGGCCGCGTCCCTGATCGGGGCGCGGCCTTTGACTTTTCCGAGTACTAAACTCTGTGTCTTGTGCGCTTAGGCGTTGGCTTCGCGGATCTTTTCGGCGGCGTCCTTGTCAAAGGTCACGCCATTTTGCTCGAACAGGCCGTCCAATTCTCCCGACAAGGTCATCTCGGTGATGATGTCACAGCCGCCCACGAATTCGCCCTTTACATAGAGCTGCGGGATCGTCGGCCAGTCGGAATAATCCTTGATCCCCTGACGGATGCCCTCGTCGGACAGGACGTTCACATCCTTGTACTCGACGCCCATAAAGTTGAGCACCCCAGCCACGCGGGAGGAAAACCCGCACTGCGGCATGGATTTGGTGCCCTTCATGAAAAGCACCACGTCGTTGGCCTTCACGGTGTCTGCGATATGGGTCTTGGCGTCTGTGGTATCGGTCATCTGGGACCCTTTCCTAATCATCTGCGGGGCGAGGCTTGGGCTCGTCCGGATCTTCGTAGCTCGGTGCGCCCTCATCGATGGGAAAGCGCGACCTCTGGTTTTCCGCCGGACCATATCGCCACCATCTGCGCAATTCCAGCCACGCCGCCCAAAGGAAGATGGCGACGAAGGGAAGCAGAAGACAGAGCGCCTTGAGGGCGCGAAGAAGATCCGGATCGATCGAACTCATACATAGGTCACGGGGCTCGGGTTGTCAGCGCGAGCGCGTGAAGTTCCCCCTGCGATCCGTCCATCTTGCCCTTGAGGGCGGAATAGACGGCGCGCTGTTGCTGGACCCGGTTCTTGCCACGGAAGGACTCGTCCACAACTTCGGCGGCGAAATGCGCGCCGTCGTCTCCTTGCACGGTCACTTGTGCATTGGGGAAACTTTCGCGGATCAGACTCTCGATTTCCGAGGCTGTGATGGGCATGAAGGGCGCTCCTTTGGGGTTGCTTTCAAATGTAGAGATCGGGTGGCGGGCCTGCAAGGGGTCAGCCCAGTTGCTCCGCGAAGGCACCGCGGTAGAGGGCCGATAGCTCTTCTAGCGGTGCGGAACTGTGCCCGAAGCTCACGGTATCCCCGCCGAAACGACCAACCGAATGGATGATCAGCCCGGCCTGACCTGCATTGACCATCAGCGCTTCGGCCTGATCGAAGTTGCAGGCGATGAGATAGCGCCCCTGATCTTCACCAAAGAGCGTTGGCGTGTCTTCCATATCGATATGGACGCCTACGCCGGAGCCTTCGGCCAATTCAAAGGCGGCCAACGCCAGCCCGCCGTCGGACAGATCGGTACAGGCCTTAATGTACTCACGGTTTTCCCGGATGAAATCGCCGTGGGCGCGCTCAAGGTCGAGGTCCACATAGGGGGCATCGCCATCATCGCGGTTGAAAACCTCGGTCAGCAGGGCGGATTGGCCCAGATGACCTTCGGTGGCCCCAAGCACAAGCGCCATGTGCCCATCGCGCACCTCGGTTCCGATGATGTCGTCCTCGTGCGCGATAAGTCCGACCGCGCCGATTGTAGGGGTGGGAAGAATTCCCTGACCGTCGGTCTCATTATAGAGCGAAACGTTGCCCGAGACGATCGGCATGTCGAGTGCGGAGACAGCCTCGCCGATCCCGCGTAAGGCCCCGACGAATTGGCCCATGATCTCGGGCTTCTCGGGATTTCCGAAGTTGAGATTGTCCGTACTGGCCAGTGGCTTGGCTCCCGTGGCGGTGAGGTTGCGATAGGCTTCGGCCACGGCCTGCCGACCGCCCTGTTGCGGGTTCGCCTTGACGTAGCGCGGCGTCACATCCGAAGTGAAGGCAAGGATCTTGTCCGTACCGTGGACCCGGATCAGCCCCGAGCCGATCCCGGGCGTGCGCACAGTGTCGGCCATGACTTGCGTGTCATATTGTTCATAAACCCACTGCTTGGCCGCGTAGTTCGGCGAAGAGATCAGCGATTTCAACCCGTCGATCGCATCGATCTGCGGCACGTCGGCGAGTGGATCGGCCTGCGGTGTTTCCACATGCGGGCGGTCGTATTCCGGCGCGCTGGAGGCGAGTTCCGACAGAGGCAAATCCGCCATGGTCGCGTTGTTTTGCATGATGAGGAAGCGGTCTTCGGCGATGGTTTCCCCGACAATCGCAAAGTCGAGGTCCCACTTCTCAAAAACGTCGCGCGCCTCGCTCTCCTTTTCGGGGCGCAGCACCATGAGCATGCGTTCCTGAGACTCGGACAGCATCATCTCATAGGCGGTCATGCCCGTTTCCCGACAAGGCACCTTCTCCAGATCGAGCCGGATGCCGAGCTTGCCCTTGTCGCCCATTTCCACGGCCGAGCAGGTGAGGCCCGCCGCGCCCATGTCCTGGATGGAGATGACGGCCCCGGTCTGCATCAATTCAAGGCAGGCTTCCATCAGGCGCTTTTCGGTGAAGGGATCGCCAACCTGTACGGTGGGGCGTTTTTCCTCGATGGTCTCGTCGAATTCAGCCGAGGCCATGGTTGCGCCGCCGACCCCGTCGCGCCCGGTTTTGGCACCAAGATAGACAACCGGCATTCCGACACCGGAGGCCGCCGAGTAAAAGATCTTGTCCGCATCTGCGAGGCCTGCCGCAAAAGCGTTCACGAGGCAGTTGCCGTTGTAGGCCGGATCAAAGCGCACTTCGCCGCCCGCGCAGGGGACGCCGAAACAGTTGCCATAGCCGCCGATCCCCTCAACGACACCATGCACGAGGCGGCGCGTCTTGGGGTGATCGGGTGAGCCGAAGCTGAGGGAATTCATGGAGGCGATGGGCCGGGCGCCCATGGTGAAAACATCGCGCAATATGCCGCCCATACCGGTCGCCGCGCCCTGATAGGGCTCGATGTAGGAGGGGTGGTTGTGGCTTTCCATCTTGAAGACGACGGCTCGACCGTCCCCGATATCGACGACCCCTGCATTCTCTCCGGGGCCGCAGATGACCTGCGGGCCGGTTGTCGGCAGTGTCCGCAGCCATTTCTTGGAGGATTTGTAAGAGCAATGCTCATTCCACATCGCCGAAAAGATACCCAACTCGGTAAAGCTGGGCGTTCGGCCGATGATTTCGAGAATGCGCTCGTATTCGTCGGGCTTGAGGCCGTGAGCCTCGATAAGCTCTGGCGTAATGGCCGGCTCCTGCATGGTATCCCCCAGTGTCGCTGTTGCGGGCTGTTTAAGCCATGGGTCGCCTCGGGGAAAGGGGGGAGCGGGCCCTGCGATGCCCCAAACGGCACGCGCAATGCCAAAAAAAAGGCCGAGCACTAAGCTCGGCCGAAGTCCAACAGGGAGGTATGAAGATGATGCGCATTTAAGCTCTCACCGTCTTCGAAAGTCCAAATAGTGTGCTGTCTGAAAACGATCAAGGGCGAACAGGCCGGAAGGCGAGCATATCAGCTATGCGGCATGTGCATAATGCAGCAGGGTCCGCCGGACAGTGCTCAGTCGTAGAGCCCCGTATCGCGCAACTTGCGCCGGTGGGCCATGATCTCATCCTGCACGAAATCGCGGAAGGCAGCGATGCGGCGCGATTGGCGCAATTCTTCGGGGTAGGCGAGAAAGACCGGGATCTCAGTCGATTCCACTTCGGGCAGCACGCGGATGAGCTGGGGGAATTCATCGACGAGATACTTGGGCAGAACCCCGATCCCCAGATCATTCAGTACCGCCTGGAGCACGCCAAAGTAGTTGTTGACCATGAGGCGCGACGGAATGTCATAGGCCCAAAGGTTCTGGATGAGTTGGGCACCGGCCCCCGCCTGGGTCGCGGTCACGTTCTGGGAAATCAGTCGATAATTCCCCAGATCCTCGACCTTTTCAGGCACGCCGACCCGCTCGACATACCCCGGCGAGGCATAGAGCCGCATGTGTACACTCATGAGTCGCTTGCGGATCAGGTCGGCTTGCGACGGCTCCTTCATGCGAATGGCGACATCGGCCTCCCGCATGGGCAAGTCGAGCACCCGCTCTTCGAGCATCAGGTCGATATTGAGATCGGGGTACTGTTCATAGAACTTCGTCAAACGCGGGGCGAGCCAGAGCGTGCCGAACCCCACAGTTGTGGTAACGCGCAACTCGCCAAACACTTCTTCTTCGCTGTCGCGAATCCGGGCCGCCGCCGTATCGAGACGCTTTGCCATGGCGGCGGTGGCGTCAAACAGCAATTCACCCTGCTCGGTGAGGATCAAGCCGCGGGCATGCCGATGAAACAACGTCGCCCCAAGGCTTTCCTCGAGCGCGCGTATCTGACGGCTGACGGCGGACTGGCTGAGGTGCAGCACGTCGCCCGCGTGGGTCAGGCTGCCCGCAGCAGCGACAGCGTGAAAAATTCTAAGCTTGTCCCAGTCCATCACATCTCTCTCGAATCAGGCCCTCTACATGACAGGAAACCATCAACAGTCTACGTCGGGAGCGCGATTTAAGTGATAAAAGTGCGATTTTTGCCGAAATTCGTGGCAATCCCACCCCAACCGAAGTTTCCAGAACGCCAAAATTCGAGGCGCTTTAGGGGCTTGGCATGATGAGATGCGAATTGGCGTCAATTGCCCATTCGTCATAGCACCGTTACTGCGACGTCATAACGCCCGCTGTGATTTGCGTGACAGGAACCGTCATATCGCTTTCTTCGATTTGCGTGACAGAGTATGTGCTTGGCAGGGATCAGGAGCACAAAGAGCCATGCAGGCACAGCATCGCCACATCGCCCGCGACATCAGTTATAGCCACTCCGCAGAGACGAAGAGTGGACGGGCGGTCATTCGCATCATGGAGAATGTGACGGGCCGTATCGGGCTCATAAAGCGCGCCCGTGGGTATGAGCAGGACATCGCGGCAGGTCGAGATTTCTGGCAGGTTCTGGTGGAGCGGTACGGATTGTCGCTCGACGTAGTGCGCGGCTCATTGGAGGCAATTCCGCGTGAAGGGCCGCTGGTTTTCATCGCCAATCATCCCTACGGGATTCTGGACGGGTTGATGATGGGGCACATTCTTGCCGAAACCCGCGGCGATTTTCGTATTCTTGCCAACCACGTGTTTCGCAGGTCCGAAGAACTCAACAGCGTCATTTTGCCGATCTCCTTTGAGGAGTCCAAGGAGGCGATTGCCACCAACGTGGCCACCCGCAAGGAAGCGCTGCGCTATCTCGCGGCGGGAGGGGCGATCGGGATTTTCCCCGGCGGCACGGTCAGCACGGCCGCCAAGCCATTCTCCCGCGCGCTCGATCCATCATGGCGCAGCTTTACGGCGCGTATGATCGCCAAAAGCGGGGCAACGGTGGTCCCCATCTATTTCGACGGCGCCAACAGCCGCCTGTTTCAGATCGCAAGCCATCTTCACTACACTTTGCGGATGGGTCTTTTGATCAAGGAATTCCGCAAACGCGTCGATAGCCCGGTCCGGGTGGTGATCGGCGATCCGATCTGCCGAGAGCGGCTTCAGAGCCATACGGCGGAGCCACGCGGGTTGATGGATTTCTTGCGCCGCGCGACTTACGATCTGGCGCCCGAACCGGTAGTGCCTTATGGCTATGGCTTCGAATTCGAGGCGAAATACAAGGGCTGACGGCAGATGGCGGTCGGAATTTTCGATAGCGGGCTTGGCGGGCTCACGGTGCTGGACGCGGTGACGCGCCGCTTGCCGGATGTTCCGTTCGTCTATTTCGGTGACAACGCGCATGCCCCCTATGGGGTGCGGGATGCCGACGACGTCTATGGCCTTACGACGAATGCGGTTGAGCGGATGTGGGACGCGGGATGTGATCTGGTGATCCTCGCGTGCAATACCGCATCGGCGGCGGCACTGCGGCGAATGCAGGAAAGCTGGATCCCGCGAGACCGGCGGGTTTTGGGGGTCTTCGTGCCGCTGATCGAAGCTCTGACTGAGCGAAAGTGGGGCGACAATTCCCCGCCCCGCGAAGTGGCCGTGAAACATGTCGCGCTGTTTGCGACCCCGGCCACCGTGGCTAGCCGCGCGTTTCAGCGCGAACTCGCGTTTCGGGCGATAGGCGTGGATGTCGAGGCGCAAGCCTGCGGCGGCGTGGTCGACGCGATCGAGGAGGGTGATATGATCCTCGCCGAAGCGCTGGTGCGCAGCCATGTGGATGCTCTCAAACGCAAAATGCCCTTTCCAGAAGCAGCAATCCTAGGATGTACGCATTACCCATTGATGCAGGACGTCTTTCAGGATGCCCTTGGACCTGATGTAGCAGTCTATTCCCAAGCCAACCTTGTGGCGGAGAGCCTCGCTGATTATCTCACGCGCCATCCCGCGATGATCGGGTCCGGGACCGATCAATTGTTCCTGACCACGGGTGATCCACGACGGGTGTCCGATCGGGCGACACAATTCCTGCGGCGCAAGATCACCTTTACCGCTGCGTAATTTCACGACAGACGAGCATGAGAAGGAGGGGTTCTCTTGACCCACAAGATCGCGATCCTTGGGGCATCGGGCTATACCGGTGCTGAACTTGTCCGGCTCATTGCAACGCATGGCGGCATGGAAATCGTTGCGCTTGGCGCAAATTCCAAGGCTGGGCAGAGTATGGCCGAAGTCTTTCCGCACTTGCGGCATCTCGACCTACCCGATCTGGTGACGGTCGATGAGATCGACTTTGCAACGGTGGATCTGTGTTTTTGCGCGCTGCCCCACAAGACGAGCCAGGAGGTCATCAAGAACCTGCCTCGTGACCTGAAGATCGTCGATCTTTCGGCGGATTTCCGGTTGCGCGATCCATCCGCTTATCAGGCGTGGTATGGCAATGCCCACGCGGCCACGGAGATACAGAAAGAAGCGGTCTATGGTTTGACCGAGTTTTATCGTGATGAAATCCGGAACGCGCGCCTTGTGGCCGGGACGGGTTGCAACGCGGCGACGGGTCAATACGCGCTTCGGCCCCTCATTTCGGGGGAGTTGATCGACTTGGACGAGATCATTCTCGACCTGAAATGCGGTGTGACCGGGGCAGGGCGGAGTCTCAAGGAAAACCTGCTTCATGCCGAATTGTCCGAGGGAACCAACGCCTATGCCGTCGGCGGAACGCATCGGCATCTGGGCGAATTCGATCAGGAGTTCAGCACCCTCGCTGGACGGCCTGTCGAGGTGCAGTTCACGCCCCATCTGCTGCCGATGAACCGGGGGATCTTGGCGACTGTCTATGTGCACGGTGATCCCGATGCCATCCACGCGGCACTGTCCGAGGCGTATCTGTCCGAGCCGTTTCTCGAAGTTCTGCCATTCGGGGAGACGCCGTCGACGCATCAGGTGCGGGGTTCCAACTTCTGCCATATTGGCGTGACCGGAGATCGCAAACCGGGCCGCGCTATCGTAGTTGCCGCGCTCGACAACCTCACCAAGGGGAGCAGCGGCCAAGCATTGCAAAATGCGAATTTGATGTTAGGTGAAGATGAAACCCGCGGGCTCATGCTCGCCCCCTGTTTCCCATGAGGTGACCATGTCTGCACTCGGTGGGCTCAAGAAGAAGCGGCGCATCCAGATCATCGTTCTGGCAGTGGTCGCTCTTACCGTTTCGACGGGACTCATCGGGTTCGCGATGCGGGACGGCATCAATTTCTTTCGTGCGCCGAGCCAGATTGTCGCGGAACCGCCCTCAGCGGCGGAGGTTTTCCGCATCGGCGGCTTGGTCGAAGAAGGCAGCCTCGTGCGGGGACAGGGAGAACAGATCCGCTTTTCGGTGACGGACGGAGCGGCGTCCGTTCCGGTAACCTTTGGCGGCGTTCTACCTGACCTTTTTGCCGAAAAGCAGGGTATGGTCGGCACGGGTAGATACGTGAACGGCGTCTTTCAAGCCTCTGAAATACTTGCAAAACACGACGAAACTTACATGCCGAAGGAAGTCGTGGACGCGCTGAAGGAACAAGGTGTCTATCAGGAGCCGGACGCCAGTTCAGCCGTCAATTAACGATCTCGCGCCATTCTTTCCCTGCGGCACAGACAAGTGCTGATCGAGGCGAGAGTGTAGAGCGATGAAATCGGTACAGGAAATTGCAGAAGAAATCGTCGTCCGCGAAGGCGGCTTTGTGAATGACCCCGACGATCCGGGTGGGGCCACGAACTTCGGCGTCACGATCCATACCATGCGCAGGTTGCGGATGGATATTGACGGAGATGGCGACGTTGATGTGGATGATGTCCGGAACCTGACCAAAGAGCAGGCCGTCGATATCTTCATCAAGCACTACTACAACAAACCACGGATTGCCGAATTGCCGAAGGTACTTCAGGCGTCGGTGTTCGATATGTACGTGAATGCGGGAAGCAATGCGATCAAGATATTGCAAAGGCTGCTCACCCATATGCACTTCCCCTGCGTGGTCGACGGGGTGATCGGACCCAACACCATCCGGTCGGCGCATGATGCATATCGTGTCGCGCCTGGCCATTTGGGCGATGCCTACGGGATCGCGCGGCGGAACTATTATTTCGGTATTGCGGATCGACGCCCGGCCAGCCGGAAGTACGCCCGTAGCCGCGCTGGTGGCAAGGGAGGCTGGATTCGGCGCGCGGAGGAGTTCATCTCCCCGGAGTACCATCTCGCAACCGAGGAGTTCGTGGAGAGGGTGGCAAAATGGGGTTGATCGAAGGTGTAATGCGGCTGGTGTTTGGCGGTGGCCGCAATGTGGTAGCCCAGACAGCCGAAGTTTTTCGGGTCAACGCCGAGGCCGACGCGCAGCGCGGCTTTGAGACCCAAGCTGCGGCGCTGAACCAGTTTGGCGCGGAATTCGCGGTACCCCGGAGGGGCGCGTTCGACCGTTTCATGGACGGGCTCAACCGCCTGCCACGTCCCGCGATGGCCATTGGCACGATGGGGCTTTTCGTCGCGGCAATGATCGACCCGATCTGGTTCGCGGAGCGGATGCAGGGGATTGCACTGGTGCCGGAGCCGCTTTGGTGGCTGCTCGGCGCGATCGTCTCCTTCTATTTCGGCGCACGGCATCAGGCCAAGGGACAGGACTTTCAGCGCTCGGTCGCAGAGAGCATCGCCCGCGTTCCGCAAGTCGTGGAAAACACCAAGCGCCTGCGCGAATTGCGCGCAGAAGGCGTAGGCACGGCGGACACGAATGGCGACCAGCAACTGGCCCAGGCCGCCCTCAAGAGCACGGGCAACCCTGCTCTTGATGACTGGAAACGCTCGCTGGTCTGAGAAACCCGCAGCGGATGGGAGGGGGGCGGCTTTTCGGGGCCGCCCCTTTTCTTATGGCGCAGGCGTGAACGGTGATGCGGCGCTTTGTCATTGGCGCACTGCCGCGCCGCCGATATAGATGGCGCATGATCACAGAACTTGGCCACTTCGCTCTCATCCTCGCTTTCATGGTCGCGATCGTTCAATCGGTCGTGCCGCTTATCGGGGCCCACAAACGCTGGCCCGGTTGGATGGCTGTCGCGGAACCTGCAGCAAATGCGCAGTTCCTGCTGATTGCCTTTTCCTTCGCCGCGCTGACCCATGCTTTTGTCACGTCGGATTTCAGCTTGCGGCTCGTCGTCGCGAACTCCCATTCGCTCAAGCCGATGCTCTACAAGGTGTCCGGCGTCTGGGGGAACCACGAAGGATCGCTGCTGCTCTGGGTTCTGATCCTGACACTGTTCGGGGCGTCGGCGGCGTGGTTCGGGGGCAATCTGCCACCGACATTGCGCGCGCGGGTCCTTGCGGTGCAATCGGCGATTTCCGTGGCGTTCCTCGCCTTTCTCCTTTTTACGTCTAACCCCTTCTTGCGCATGGCCGTGCCGCCCTTTGATGGTCAGGACCTGAACCCGTTGCTTCAGGATCCAGGCCTCGCGTTTCATCCCCCGTTTCTCTACCTCGGCTATGTCGGTCTCTCGATGGCGTTTTCCTTTGCCGTCGCCGCATTGATCGAGGGTCGCGTGGATGCCGCATGGGGTCGCTGGGTGCGGCCTTGGACATTAGCCGCGTGGATCTTTCTGACGATCGGCATCGCGCTCGGGTCCTGGTGGGCCTACTATGAGCTTGGCTGGGGCGGGTTCTGGTTCTGGGATCCGGTGGAAAATGCCTCCTTCATGCCGTGGCTTTTGGCGGCCGCGCTCTTGCATTCGGCCATCGTGGTCGAAAAGCGGGAGAGCCTGAAGAGTTGGACAATTCTGCTGGCGATCCTCGCGTTCGGTTTCTCGTTGATCGGCACGTTCATCGTTCGCTCGGGCGTCATCACGTCGGTCCATGCTTTTGCGAACGATCCCGAACGGGGCGTCTTTATCCTGCTGATCCTAGCGATCTTCATGGGCGGTGCGCTCACGCTCTACGCCGCGCGTGCGGGGATCATGGAGGCACGAGGGGTCTTTGGCATGGTGAGCCGAGAGTCAGCGCTCGTGGCCAACAACATCCTGCTCGCGGTCAGCTGTTTCGTCGTCTTCGTGGGGACGATCTGGCCGCTGGTGGCTGAGCTTGCCTTTGATCGCAAGCTGAGCGTTGGGCCGCCCTTCTTCAATCTGGCCTTTACCCCTTTCATGATTGCGCTGGCGATCATCATGCCGATCGGATCGGTTCTTTCGTGGAAGCGGGCACGCCTTGGCCGGGTCATCCACGCGTTGCGCTTTCCTGCGCTTCTGGCGCTTGCACTGGCCGGGCTTGTCTGGGCCATGCAGACGGGCCGGAGCCTGATGGGTCCGTTCGGTGTGGCTCTCGGCGTGTGGGTTCTTGCCGGGGTTGCTGCGGATCTCTGGGCGCGTACCGGTCGGTCGCGGGATCTGAGCCGATTGGCGCGGCTTCCGCGTGCGGACTGGGGCAAGGCCGTGGCGCATTCCGGCCTAGGGATTACCGTGTTCGGTATCGCGGCCCTGCTTGCATGGGAAGAAGAAGACATTCGCGTGGTGCAAACCGATGCGCCCTTCACCGTCGGCGCCTATGAGTTGACCCTGCGGGATGTGACGCAGTTCGAGGGTCCCAACTACCTCTCCACCATGGCAGAAATCGATATAACACGCGACGGCCGCGCCGTGACCACGCTTTATCCTGAAAAGCGGCTCTATCCCGTTGCGCGGATGCCCACGACAGAAGCGGCAATCGACAACGGCATCCTGCGCGATCTCTACGTGGTGATCGGCGATGAACAGGTCGGGGGCGGCTGGGCCGTTCGGACCTATATCAAGCCTTTCGCCAACTGGATCTGGGCCGGGGCGATCATCATGGCGCTTGGCGGATTTCTGAGCCTGTCCGACCGCCGATATCGTATCGCCGCGGGCGCACGCCGCTCTGCCGGGGCTGAGGTACCGGCGGAATGAGGTGGCTAGTGCTTCTACTCCTGCTCGCAGGCCCCGTCTTTGCGGTGCAGCCCGATGAGGTACTGGATGATCCCGTGCTGGAGGAGCGCGCGCGGGATATTTCCGGTGGGCTTCGCTGTCTTGTGTGCCGAAACGAGAGCATCGACGAAAGCAATGCCCCGCTGGCGCGCGACCTTCGGCTTCTGGTGCGCGAACGCCTCGTGGCAGGTGATAGCGACGCGGAGACGGTGGCCTTCATTACCGAGCGGTTTGGTGAATATGTCCTGCTGAAACCGCAAACCGGTGGGTCAAACTGGATTCTCTGGGGGGCCGGGCCCGCCATGCTTTTGGTCGCGCTTCTGCTTGCAGCGCTCTATATGCGCGGGCGCAGCACGGGCGCTGAGGCGGCTCCGCTGACCGCCGAAGAAGAGGCACGGCTGCGCAAGGTTTTGGCGGCGGGCGATAGCGGGAAAACACCGCCCACCTGACGCAGGGTTTCGCTTTGCCTCGCCTCCGTGATCGGTGTTGTATGCCCCCGAACACAGCCGGGAGGGCGCAGGATGGACTACCAGACAATCGACTATAAGGTGGCGGATGAGATCGCCGTTCTGACCCTTGACCGGCCCGATGTCATGAACGCGCTCAACACCCGGATGCGCGCCGAAATCACCCACGCTGTCAAAGCTGCCGAGCATGAAGCGCGCGTCATCGTCCTGACCGGACAGGGGCGCGCCTTTTGCTCGGGCCAAGATCTCGGCGATACCGGCACCTTGGCCGAACTCGATCTGGAGCGGGTCCTGCGCGAGGAATACGTGCCCATGCTCGAGGCGATCTTCGAAAGCCGCATCCCCACGATCAGCGCTGTGAATGGCACGGCGGCGGGAGCAGGGGCGAACCTTGCCTTGGCCGCCGACGTGGTGATCGCCACAGAGAGCGCCTATTTCGTTCAGGCGTTCACGCGCATCGGGCTGATCCCCGACGCGGGCGGCACCTATTGGCTCCCCAGACAGATCGGCGCGGCCAAGGCCATGGGCGCGGCGCTCTTTGCCGACAAGATCTCTGCCCGGCAGGCAGACACTTGGGGCATGATCTATGAAGCAGTGCCCGATGCCGAGTTTGACGCCCACTGGAAAGCCCGCGCCGCCCATCTCGCCCAAGGGCCGACAGTTGCCTATCGTCACGTGAAAGCGGCCATTCGCGGCTCGCTCGAAAACTCCCTGACGGAGCAACTCTCGCTCGAAGCGCAGCTTCAAGGGGAATGCGGCAAGACGCGCGATTTCACCGAAGGGGTGATGGCATTCCTGCAAAAACGTGAGGCGAAATACGAGGGGCGCTAGGCCCCCTCAGGCCTGCACGATGAAATAACGCGCGATTCCATACACGTAGAGGCAGGCAAAAAGCACATTGATGAGCTTGAGTTGCCGTTCCGTTCGGAGCCAGCCGCAATAGATCCAGATCAGGCAGAACGGAAGGCTGAGTGACATCGCGAGGAGTTGCCAGCCTTGAACAACGCTTACCGCGCTGCCAAGCCCGAGAGCAAAAGCGATCCACTTCAACGGCTGCTCGTAAGCAGCAAACGCCATAAGTGTCATCTGGTCGAACTTTTCATCCATCAGCGCCGTGGACCCGGCGTTCTGATAGGCAAGTGATAGCGCCAATACTGGCTCTGGGCAATATGCCCCCGCGCGGTTGAAGTACGCCCAACCGGATATGAAAAGGGAGCGCGCCGATCCCGGCACACTCCCCCTTTGTTGCCAATGGCTTTGGCCTCAGCGCTTTTCGATATCGACGTAGTCGCGCATGGTCGCACCCTTGTAGAGCTGGCGCGGGCGGCCGATTTTCATCGCCGGATCTTCGATCATCTCTTTCCACTGCGAAATCCAGCCCACGGTGCGGGAAACCGCAAAGATCGGCGTGAACATGGATGTCGGGAAGCCCATCGCCTCAAGGATGATGCCCGAATAGAAATCGACGTTCGGGAACAGCTTCTTGTCGGTGAAGTAGGGATCAGCCAGCGCGGCCTCTTCCAGTTCCTTGGCAACCTGAAGGATCGGGTTGTCTTCAACACCCAACAGGTCAAGAACCTCATCCGCGGATTGCTTCATCACCTTCGCGCGCGGGTCGAAATTCTTGTAGACCCGGTGCCCGAAGCCCATGAGGCGGAAAGGATCGCTCTTGTCCTTCGCGCGGGCGATGAATTCGGGGATCCGGTCCGGTGTGCCGATCTCGCGCAGCATCTCAAGACATGCCTGGTTTGCGCCGCCATGTGCGGGGCCCCAAAGGCAAGCGATACCAGCGGCGATGCAGGCAAACGGGTTCGCGCCCGACGACGAGGCAAGCCGCACCGTCGAGGTGGAAGCGTTTTGCTCATGGTCGGCGTGCAGCGTGAAGATCCGGTCCATTGCGCGCGACAGGATCGGATTGACCTCATATTCCTCAGCCGGGACGCTGAAGCACATCCGCAGGAAGTTGGAGGCATAATCCATGTCGTTGCGCGGATAGACCAGCGGCTGTCCGATCGAATACTTGTAGGCCCAAGCTGCGATCGTCGGCATCTTGGCCACAAGGCGGATCGAAGCGACCTCGCGCTGCCACGGGTCGGAAATGTCGGTGCTGTCGTGATAGAAGGCCGACATTGCCCCGACCACTCCGGTCATGATCGCCATCGGATGCGCATCGCGGCGGAACCCGCGGAAGAAATACACCATCTGTTCGTGCAGCATCGTGTGCTTCGTCACGCGGCTCTCGAAATCTTCGAGTTGCGCGGCGGAGGGAAGCTCCCCGTAGAGCAGTAGATAGCAGACTTCGAGGTAGTGCGAACTCGCGGCAAGCTGGTCGATCGGGTAACCGCGGTGCAGCAACTCGCCCTTGTCGCCATCAATGAAGGTGATCGTGCTGTCGCAACTTGCGGTGGAGGTGAACCCGGGATCGTAGGTAAAGACGCCAGCTTGTGCATAGAGCTTGCGAATATCAACCACATCCGGCCCCGCGGTTGGCGAGAAGATGGGAAGCTCGAAGTCCTTGTCTTCGATCGTCAGTTTCGCGGTACGGTCCGTCATAGGCAATCCCTCGTCTGCTGGGGGGCACGGGGCGTCTCTGGCCCCGATGCCCTGTCTGTCACGGGCCGCGCGCGGTTTACGCCGCGGCGGCGTCTTCGATCCGGGCGATGGATTCGTCACGCCCTAGGATCAGCATCATATCGAACACGCTAGGTGTTACGGCCCGGCCGGCCAACGCAGCCCGAAGCGGACCTGCCAGCTTACCAAATCCCATCTCATGAGCCTCGGCGAAAGTTCCCATCGCGGCTTCGAGATCGTCTCGTTTCCAGCTAGCATTTTGCAACTGCGGCGTCAATTCGCGCAGTATACCACGGGATACATCCGTGAGCTGTTTTGAGGCTTTCTCATCGGGTGAAATAGGCCGAGATGTCAGTGCAAACTCCGCCTTTTCAATCAGTTGCGGGAATGTCTTGGCCGCTGACTTGAGGCAATAGAGTGACGCGGCGAGATGCTCCGATTGACCTTCGGTCAGATCAGATTGCCCCGCAGCGATCAGATAGGCCCGCAATTCATGCAGCAGCGCGGCATCGTCCATCTGGGCCATGTGCAAGCCGCAAAGGTTCTCAAGCTTCTTCAGGTCGAGCCGGGCAGGCGATTTCCCGATTCCGCCAAGGTCGAACCACTCCTTTGCCTGCGCATCGGTGAAGTACTCATCATCCCCATGGCTCCACCCCAACCGCGCGAGGTAGTTGCGCATGCCTGCGGCGGGATAGCCCATCGCCTGATATTCCTGTGCGCCCAAAGCACCGTGCCGCTTGGACAGTTTCTTGCCGTCCGGTCCGTGGATCAGCGGAATATGCGCCCAGACGGGAACGTTCCAGCCCATTGCCTCATAGATCATCATCTGCCGCGCGGCATTGTTGAGGTGATCGTCGCCGCGGATCACATGGGTCACGCCCATGTCATGGTCGTCCACCACCACGGCGAGCATATAGACCGGGGTGCCGTCGGAGCGCAGCAGGATCATGTCGTCGAGCTGGTCGTTGCGGATACGCACCTCGCCCTGCACTTCGTCGCGAATGATGGTCTCCCCCTCAAGCGGGGCCTTGATCCGGATGACAAAGGGCGCATCGGGATGGCTGGACGGATCCGCATCACGCCAGGGCGAGCGATAGAGTGTTGAATGACCTGCGGCGCGGGACGCTTCGCGAAAGGCTTCGATCTCGTCTTGCGTGGCAAAGCACTTGTAGGCCCGTCCCGACTGTAGCAATTCGCGCGCGACCTCGGCGTGCCGCGCTGCACCCGCCGCCTGACTGACAGGGTCGCCGTCCCAATCGAGCCCGAGCCAGCTTAGCCCCTGCAGGATCGCCTGCGTCGCTTCGGGGGTGGACCGGGCACGGTCGGTATCTTCGATCCGCAACAGGAACTTGCCGCCGCGTCCGCGTGCATAAAGCCAGTTGAACAGCGCCGTGCGCGCGCCACCGATGTGAAGGTAACCCGTGGGCGAGGGGGCAAATCTTGTGACCACCTGGTCGGACATAAGGGAAATTAACCTTTCCATAACCGCGATTGGAGTAGCGTCCGGCACTGTCTAGCGGCCTCGCTTTGAGGTGACAAGAGTTGCGCATCCTCCACACCATCGGCTTGGTCCTGTTGGGCCAGCGCGGGCACCTGTTTCCCTGGATTCCGGTCTGTTTCGGGCTTGGGATCGGCCTGTTCTTCCTGCTGCGGTTCGAGCCGTCCGGGGCGGTGCTCTGGGGCGCGGCCATCTTTGGCGGGCTTTGCCTTGCAGGGCCGTTGATCGCGCCGCTCTTGGGGCCGATATTCCTCGGGGTGGGGATCGTGGCGCTCGGGTTTTCGATTGCTGGGTTGCGCGCCCATCAGGTGGCCGAGCCGGTGCTGAGCTTTCGCTATTATGGCCCGGTCGAGGGGCG
Organism: Poseidonocella pacifica; assembly: GCF_900111875.1. GTDB lineage: Bacteria > Pseudomonadota > Alphaproteobacteria > Rhodobacterales > Rhodobacteraceae > Poseidonocella > Poseidonocella pacifica. The sequence goes on along the minus strand of NZ_FOJU01000001.1, from coordinate 910,424 downwards.
CGTCGTAGGGATCGACCGATCGGCCTCTGATGCGGTGCGCCTTACGCTTGACCGGGTGGTCCTGTCGCGTGTCGCGCCGCACAAGACCCCTGCGCGCGTGCGAATATCCCTCCACGGCGTTTTTGATGATCTCGACCCCACCCCGGGCCAGACCATCATGACCACCGGCCATCTGTCTCCCCCGGGCGGTCCGGTGGAGCCGGGCGGCTTCGATTTTCAGCGTCATTCGTGGTTTCAGCGTCTGGGCGCGGTGGGATATACCCGCGTTCCCGTCGTCCTGCTCGAACCGGCCGAGGGAGCGGTCGATCTGGCGATTTTCCGAATGCGGATGGCAATTTCCGCCTATGTCCAAGCCCGGTTGCCCGGTGAATCGGGCGCCTTTGCCGCGGCGGTCACGACGGGGGATCGCTCCGGCATGGGGCAGGGTACGCTGCAATCGCTGCGCGACAGCAACCTCGCCCATCTCATCGCGATTTCGGGGCTGCATATGGGGTTGCTCGCAGGGTTCGTTTATGGGGCATTGCGCCTCGTCATCGCGGCCATTCCCTATGTCGCGCTTCGTGTGCCGAGCAAGAAAATCGCGGCGGTCGGGGCGCTTGGCGCGGCAAGCTTCTATCTGGCGCTGTCAGGCGGTGCGGTCTCGACAGAGCGCGCGTTCATCATGGTCGCCATGGCGCTGGTGGCGATCCTGTTTGGACGTCGGGCCATCTCGTTGCGGGCCGTGGCGCTTGCCGCGAGCATCGTGCTGTTCCTGCGTCCCGAAGCGTTGCTGAACCCCGGGTTTCAGATGTCCTTTGCGGCCACGACGGCGCTCGTGGCGGTGTTCGGGGCGCTGCGCAACGCCAGTTTTCACCTCGGGCCGGTCTGGGCGCGGGGGGCCGTGGGGGTCGTGCTCTCCTCGGCGGTTGCCGGGTTCGCCACGGGCCCCATCGGTGCGGTGCATTTCAATCAAGTGTCGCACTTCGGCCTCGTGGCCAACCTGATCTCGGTTCCCGTCATGGGGGTGCTCGTCATGCCCGTCGCTGTCGTTGCGCTGGTGCTCAAACCTTTTGGCCTCGACGGGTTGGCCTTTGGGGTCATGGGATGGGGGCTTGAGTGGATTCTTGGCGCTGCGCATTGGGCCAGCGGCCTGCCGGGCGCAGTGGGCCATGTCATGCGTCCGCCTGCCTTCGTGCTGCCCGGGCTCACCATGGGGGCGCTTTTTCTCATCCTCTGGCGTGGCCGCGCGCGATGGGCGGGGCTGTTGCCGATGGTGGCTGCCTTTGCGCTGTGGGCCGTGGCTGCGCGGCCCCCGGTCCTCATCGCCGATACCGGCGCGCTGCTGGGCGTGATGACGGAGGACGGGCGCGCGCTCAGCCGTGAAAAGGGCAGCGGTTTCATCGCGCGCAACTGGCTGGAGAATGACGGCGACGGGGCAAGCCAACCCGTCGCGGCGGGACGAGGCGGCGAGGCAATCGCTTTCGGCCCGCTTCGTCTGCGCCATGTCCATGGAAAGCGGGATGTAGCCGCCCTGACGGAATGCGGCGCCGATGTGCTGGTCCTGAGCCACCCCGCGCCGGGGCTGCTAGGGTGCGAGGTGTTTGATCCGCCGCGTCTGGCCGATCTGGGCGCTGTGGCGCTCTATCCGGCCGGCCGGGATTTCAGGATCGTCACGGCACGGGACCTATCCGGAACCCGCCTCTGGAACGATCAATAGCTTCGGATCAACCCGACAAGACGCCCTTGGACCTGAACCTCGTTTTCGCGATAGATCCGCGTTTCATAGGCCGGGTTGGCGGCCTCCAGCGCGATGCGATCCCCGTGACGGCGGAATTTCTTGAGCGTCGCCTCGTCATCTTCGACCAGCGCCACGACGATATCCCCGTCATCGGCCACGCGCGTTTCGCGGATCACGACCGTATCGCCATCGTTGATGCCGATCCCGATCATGGAATCCCCCTGAACCTCAAGCGCGTAGTGTGGCGCGCGACCCGACAGGATCGAACCCGGCACCGCGATCCGGTGAGAGACTTCGGAAATGGCCGCGATGGGAACACCGGCGGCGATCCGGCCCATGACGGGCAGTTCGGTGGAGGGCGCTTCGCTGCGCGGCTCCCCCCGGCCGCCGTCGATCACTTCGGGGCGGAACGGGGTGCTGGCGTCTTGCAGCGTGTCAGGCAGGCGCAGGATTTCGATCGCGCGGGCCCGATGCGCCAACCGCCGGATAAAGCCGCGCTCTTCAAGGGCCGTGATCAGCCGGTGGATCCCGGATTTGGATCGCAGGTTCAGCGCTTCCTTCATCTCATCAAAGCTGGGCGGTACGCCATCACGCTGCAGCCGCTTGTGAATGAAGTCGAGCAGATCAAGTTGCTTGCGCGTCAGCATGGGACCCTCAAAACGATATTTTGCGTTTGTTCTACGCATGTTCCCGGTTTGTGTCAACCTGACGCAGGCACTAAAGGCGGATAAACTCTACCTCCTCACCTGCTTCCCGGGCGGGGTCGTTCACTGCGCGCACCAGAAGGGCGTTCGCCTGTTGCAGGACGGAGAGCAGCGCGCTGTCCTGCCGGTCAAAACTGCTGATCCCCTCCGGACCGACGGTCGCGCGCATATAATGCTCTCGTCGCCCATTCGGCCCGAGCGGGGCGGTGAGACGGGCCGTTTCACGCGGTGCGGGTTCGGCAGGCAGGGTGAGCATCGCGCGGATGAGAGGCACGAGGAAGATCCGCCCGCAAACCATTGCGCTGACGGGATTTCCGGGCAAACCGACCATTGCCGCATCCCCCATTCGGCCCGCCATCAGTGGCTTTCCGGGGCGCATGGCGATGCGATAGAAGCTCTGCTCCATCCCGAGGCTCTGTGCCACATCTCCTACAAGGTCGTGATCGCCCACAGACGCCCCGCCGATGGTGACGATCAGATCCGCGTCAGCCGCCAGTGCGAAGACCTGTTTCAGGTGATCGCGGGTATCGCGCGCAATGGGCAAGATCCGCGCCCGCGCGCCCGCAGAGGTGAGCAGGGCATGAAGGCCAAAGGTGTTGGAGGCGATGATCTGATCCGGGCCGGGGTCTTCGCCCGGCAGGACAAGCTCGTCGCCCGTGGAGATCAAGGCGACAACAGGGCGGCGCGATACGACCACTTCGGCGATGTTCATCGAGGCCAGAAGCGCAATATCCTGCGGCGTCAGCGTTCGGGGCGCGGGAAGGCGATCCCCGATCCGGAAATCGGCCCCCGCAGGGCGCACATAGGCCTTGGAATCGAGAGCGTCGCCCAGCGTGATGCTGGACCCATCGACGCACACGTCCTCCTGAATCACGATGCGGTCTGCCCCATCGGGGATTGGCGCACCGGTGAAAATCCGCACGGCCTCTCCGGGGGTGATCGCGCGGTCAAAGCGGTGACCGGCCGCGGCCTCTCCGACGACGGTGAAACGCGCACCGGGCCGGACTTCTGCATCCTGAACCGCATAGCCATCCATGGCGGAGGCGGCGAACGGGGGCTGATCGCGCCGCGCCACCGCATCGTGCAAAAGCACCCGGCCCGCCGCCTCGCGCAGGGGGACGGTTTCGGGCCCGAGCGGGCGGGTGAGGGAAAAGAGATGGGCGAGCGCCGCGTCGACGGAAATCATTCGGCTACATATCGCCCGGATTTGCCGCCATCCTTCAGGACAACGCGGATGCCGCCGATTTCCATCGCCTTGTCCACAGCTTTCGCCATGTCATAGACGGTGAGCGCGGCGATGTTCACCGCCGTCAACGCTTCCATCTCGACCCCGGTCTGGCCGTTGGTCTTGACCGTCGCCTCGATCCGAATGCCCGGCAGGGTCGCGTCCGGTGTCAGGTCGAGCGATACCTTGGTGATGGGAAGCGGATGGCAAAGGGGGATGAGATCGGAGGTCTTCTTGGCCCCCATGATCCCCGCAAGCCGGGCCACGCCCAGCACGTCACCCTTCTTTGCCCGGCCTTCCTTGATCACGTCAAAGGTCTCCCGCGACATGCGCACGAACCCCTCGGCGACCGCGACGCGCGCGGTGCTCGGCTTTTCGGAAACGTCGACCATATGCGCGTGGCCGTCGGCATCGAAATGCGTCAGCGCCATCAGACGGGCTCCGGGCTGGCGAGCAGGGCACGGGTTGCCTCTGTCACATCCGACTGCCGCATCAGGCTTTCGCCGATGAGGAAGGTGCGCGCGCCATGGCGGGCCATATCGGCAAGGTCCTCCGGGGAATGCAGGCCGGATTCGGAAATGCAAAGACGTTCCGCCGGGATGCGTGCGGCAAGTTCCCGCGTGGTTTCCAGCCGCGTTTCAAAGGTCTTGAGATTGCGATTGTTGATGCTGATCAATTCGCTGCGCAGCATGAGCGCGCGATCAAGCTCCGCCGCGTCGTGCACCTCGATCAACGCATCCATACCCCAGTAGAAGGCGCAGGCTTCGAGTTCTGCGGCCTGCGCATCCGAGACGCTCGCCATGATGATCAGGATACAGTCGGCCCCAAGCGCACGGGCCTCGACCACCTGATAGGGGTCATACATGAAATCCTTGCGCAAGGCGGGCAGGGAGGTCGCCTCCCGCGCGGCAGTGAGGAAGGGTTTTGCCCCTTGAAAGCTGGGCGTATCGGTCAGCACCGAAAGACAGGTCGCGCCGCCGGCCTCATAGGCGCGGGCGAGGGATGCGGGATCGAAATCCTCCCGGATCAACCCCTTTGACGGGCTGGCTTTTTTCACCTCGGCGATCAGGCCATAACCGGTTTCCCCGGCGCGGCGCAGCGCTTGGGCGAACCCGCGGGGCGCGCTGGCGGCGCGGGCGGCATCCTCCACATCCGAGAGGGGCGTGGCGGCCTTGTCGGCGGCGACTTCTTCCAGCTTGTAGGCTTTGATACGGTCGAGAATGGTGTCGGTCATGCCGCCTCCGTGGTGAGTTTGGCGAGGGCTTCTATCTTGGCGCTGGCCGCACCGCTGTCGATGCTGAGCCGGGCGGCGTCTACCCCGTCGCGCAGGTCATCGACCCGGCCCGCGACCACAAGCGCGGCAGCCGCGTTGAGCAAGACCGCATCGCGGTATGCGCTCTGGGCACCGCCGAGCAGAGCGCGCAGCGCCGCTCCGTTTTCCTCGGGCGTGCCACCGATGATGTCCTCAAAGGGATGCACGGGCAGGCCCGCGTCCTCGGGGTGCAACTCCACCTCGCGGATTTCGCCGTTCTCTTCCAGCGCCGCGACCCAGGAAACGCCGGCGATCGACAACTCGTCAGTGCCGTCGCTGCCATGCACGAGCCAAGCCCGCTCGGCCCCCAACACCTTGAGCGTTTCGGCCATTGGACGGATGAGATCGCGCGAAAAGGCGCCCGTCAACTGGCGCAGCGCTCCGGCGGGATTGGTCAGCGGGCCGAGGATGTTGAAGATGGTGCGCGTGCCAAGCTCCTGCCGGGTGGGCATGACATGCGCCACCGCCGGGTGATGCATGGGCGCCATCATGAAGGCGATGCCCACCTCTTCCAGCGCGCGCTCCACCACCCGGGGGCCAACCATGACGTTGATCCCCATCTGGCCGAGCGCATCGGCCGCGCCGGATTTGGAGGACAGGTTGCGGTTGCCATGTTTGGCCACCGTCACGCCCGCGCCCGCGACCACAAAGGCCGTCGCGGTAGAGATGTTGAGCGTTTTCTTGCCGTCACCGCCGGTGCCGACGATATCCATCGCCCCGGCCGGGGCTTTGACCTTGTGGCACTTGGCGCGCATCACGGCGGCGGCGGCGGCATATTCATCCACCGTCTCGCCCCGCGTCCGCAGCGCCATGAGCAGTCCGCCCATCTGGCTCGGGGTAGCTTCTCCTTCGAACAGCGCGGTGAAGGCCGTTTCTGCCTCGGCGCGGGTCAGGGCGCGTTCAGCTGCGATCCCGATCAGGGGTTTGAGAACCTCGCTCATGCGGGCACCTTTACCTGCTGGAGAAAGTTGCGCAGCATGGTGTGACCATGTTCCGAGGCGATGGATTCAGGGTGAAACTGCACCCCCTCTATGGGTTTTTCACGGTGGCGCAGGCCCATGATTGTACCATCCTCAAGCCATGCCGTGACCTCAAGTTCGGGTGGCAGGCTGTCGCGGTCGACGACCAGTGAATGATAGCGCGTCGCCTGAAACGGCGAGGGGAGGCCGGCAAAGACACCCTTGCCTTCGTGGTGAACCTGATCGGTCTTGCCATGGACGATCTGGGTGTGGCGCTGAACCGTGCCGCCAAAGACCTGTCCGATGGTCTGATGCCCCAGACAGACGCCAAAAAGCGGCGTATTCGTTTCCGCTGCGGCTTCGGTCAGGGCAAGACAGATCCCGGCATCGCTTGGCGTGCAGGGGCCGGGCGACAGTACGATCCCGGCGGGATTCATCGCCATCGCCTGCTGCACATCCAGCGCGTCGTTTCGCCAGACGCTGACATCTGCCCCCAGCTCGCCCAGGTAGTGGACGAGATTGTAGGTAAAGCTGTCATAGTTGTCGATCAGGAGAAGCATGGCGCGCCCGGTCAGGATTGGGGGCTTTCAGCCCGGTTTGCGGTCGCGGTATACATGCTCAGGGTTGCGCTGGAGCGTCAAGGGGGCGAAACGGGGGCTTCGGACCGGGGCAACACCCCCGAAAGGCAGCGACAGAAAAGAGGCGGGTGGACAATGGCACGTGGGGTAGGAGCCGGAATTCTGGCCGGATTGGCGGTATCGGCACTCGGATTCGGCGCGTTGTCAGTCACATTCCCGCGCGAGGTCATACAGGAAGACGCCGCGACGCCCGAAGAAGCGGCAGACGTGGCGATCGCGGTGGTACCTGCACCCATCGAGGAGGCGGCACCGGTTGGCCTGCCAAACTCGCCCGATCCTGTTGTCGCACCGATGCCACTTGAAATGGGGCCCGAGATCGCATTGCCTGCCCCATTGCTCGCCCCCGCGCCCCCCGCCGAAAGCGCACCGGTGGCGGCGCCAGCCGAGGCCGAAGCGCCAACGGCTCCTGAGATCACGGCCGCGCCTGAAGACGCGCCAAGTGCGGATGCCTTGCCACAGCGGCCAACGGTGCCCGCGCGTCTGGCCAATGCCATCGCGTTCGAGAACCCGGAGGGCAAGCCGCTCCTCTCCCTTGTCCTGCTGGACCTTCCTGATCAGCCCGTGTCGGCGAATGCACTTGCCGGCGCGCCCGGCCCCCTGACCGTGGTGGTGGATGCGCGGCACGGCAATGGTTCGGCACGGGCGGAAGCGCTGCGGGCCGCCGGGGCGGAGATCGTGGTGCTTGGGGCACTGCGTTCCGAAGACGAAGCGCGCCGCCTTGCCGGGATAGAGGGGGCCGTGGCGCTGCTTCAGGCACCCTCGGGCGATGCGGCGCCGGTCGATCCCGCGGCGGAGAAGGTGATCCGCGCCGAGGGCCTCGGCATTCTTCTCACCAATGGCACAGCGCCGGAGTCCTTGCCCGCGATCCGAATCCTGCGCGATATCGATGGCGCTGGTGAGGGCGCGGACGCGATCCGCGCGGCTTTGGACGATGCCGCGCTTCGTGCTGAACGCACCGGCGCGGCCCTGCTCCTAGGTCGGCTTCGGCCCGAAACGCTCGGCGTGCTCAGCGAGTGGGCATCTGACCCGGCGCGCGGCGTGATCCTCGCCCCGGTTTCGGCACTTTTGCCCCGATAAACCGGCGATGGCGTATTCGTGAGGCCATTGAGACGAGACAACAGGGGCGCCTGTGTTATCCTCTCCCACGTATCGGTGTGACGAGGGAGTTCACAATGCTCAACAGACGCAATTTTCTGACCACGACGGCCGCGGGTGTCGCGATCACAGTCTTGCCCTTCCGCGCTGGCGCGGCGGGTCACGGGGCGAACATGTTCAAGACCGATAGCGGCGAGATGACCGTGCATCCGGTCGAACATGCCTCCATGGTGCTGGAGACGCCCGGCGGCGTGATCTATGTCGATCCCGTCGGCGGGGCGGAGGCCTATGCCGATCTGCCCAAGGCGCAGTTCGTGCTCATCACGCATCAACACGCCGACCACTTCGACCCCGTAACACTGGCAGCGGTGGCCCCCGAGGGTGTGCCGATCCTGACGAACCCGGCGGTCTATGAGATGCTGGACGATACGCTGAAGGCACAGGCCACCGCCATCGCCAACGGCGAGAGCACGACTCTCGGCGGCATGTCGGTCGATGCGATCCCAGCTTACAACCTCACCGAAGACCGGTTGAAGTATCACCCGCCGGGCCGCGACAATGGCTATATCCTCGATGTGGATGGGCTGACCGTCTATATCGCGGGCGACACCGAAGACACCCCGGAGATGCGCGCCCTGAGCGGGATCGACGTGGCCTTCGTGCCGATGAACCTGCCCTATACCATGGAGGTCGAGAAGGCCGCCGATGCGGTGGCGGAATTCAAGCCGACGGTCGTCTATCCCTATCACTACCGTGGCAGCGATATCGAAGCCTTCGCCAAGCTGGTGCAGGATGCGACATCCGATGTCGAGGTCCGCTTCGGCGACTGGTACGCCTAAGCGCTTGCGTGTCCACCGGCCTGTTGGCGCGGGTCGGTGGCGCTAAGCCCTTTGGCGGTAGTGGCGCAGAACGTACAGCCGGATCGCCGAGGCGAGGCCCGAATCCATCCCGCGGGATTCGTCGATCTCAGCCGCCAGCGCATTGAGCGCGACGCCGCGGTCGCGCGCAATATCCCGAAATGCCTCCCAGAATTCCTCCTCCAGCGAAACAGAGGTGCGATGCCCGTGCAGGGACAGGGATCGTTTGACCGGGCGGCTGGACGTCATTCGCGCTTCTTGCCGTCCAAGCCGCGCTCGGCTTTTTCCTTGCGTGCGCGATCAAGCGACTTCTCAGCGCGGCTCCGCCCGAAAGCGACGGCATTGCGATCCGCCTCCGCCTTCTTCTCGGCACGAGCGCGGGCTTTGCGGATCTGATTGAGATTGACGGGCTTGCTCATGGAAACACCCTGCCACGGGACGACAGCCGGAGGGAAGTGCAATGGCACTGCAGGATGCGCCCGTGCCGCCACATGTGAAACGCATACCGTTGGGGCTCGAAACCGCTGGGTATGTCTATATGTCCGTGGGTTTCCGGCGGCGCTTTTGCAGTCGCGTCTATCGGTCAGGTGCGATATGTCGGCCCATCTATAGCTATGAGGGCGCATAGTTGACCTTCAGCATTTTCCCAAAGACCTTGCTATCGAAGCGTTCAGGTAATTTAATTCGATCGTGCGTACATCGAAACACCTTAAAAAATACGGTATGCCGTTCAGACGGTGCCCAAACTTCTGCGCTTGATGCAGCAATTACCTGACAAGAGTTCCAAAGCTCGAACGGCATAAACTTGGCGCATTGGTTTTTATTTCGCGGAAGGTGCGTCCATGTCCGTCGTTGAGAAGGGACACGGACAACACCAGAAACATGTCTACAGGCGACCTAAAGACGATTGGTCAGCAGGTGCAATTGATAGATTCCTTCGCAGCAAAAACGTTTTGTGCCTCTTCCACAAAGCCTAAACCCTGGAAATCGACCTTCAGAGTTTCTTGCCCCTCGCCAACTGCAAAGGTCACCTCGGCGTAGCCGCCGTTTTTCAATATTGTTCGATAGTCTACTTCTTTGGTCGGCTCGCCGCTTTGGTTGAAATCAAATGTCAAATAAGCTATACCGGTCGTGCTCATAGTAGCCAACGGCTTGAAATCTTCAAAATCTACCTCAACAACAGAATTTGCGCTCGCTGGCTTTATTGTAAAACCGCCGGATCGGCTATTATTTCGATCGCTCAGTTGCACTTCGTAGTCTGGGCTTCCTACAAATAGTTTGAAATGTTTGATGCTCGCATTTTCAGCAAGATTTTCGATCCAGAGCATATCCTTATCCCCGCCGACGCCAAATCCCACTGTAAATCCGAGGTTTTCTGCGTTGGCAGTTGAAGCTAGCAAGAACACGTGAGCTGCGAGAAGAGTAAGCTTGTTCATCCGTAAATTCCTTAAATCCGACGTGCCAAAGCGCACGATTCAAATTTCGCACCGTCAAGCAAAATGCGCAACAAATTTGTGCAATTTTAATAAAATTGCATCTTTGTTGGCAGCATCCCTACCTTGTGAATATTGGTTGCCCGCAAGGCGATGAACCTTCCCGACATGAAGCCAGAAAAGCGAAGAGGCGGGGTAAGAAATGTGCATATTTGGCGCGCGAGTTATGAAAACCGCACCCACAGAATGTCCGTGACTGACCGCATCGGCTGCGGCTCTGACGCGCCAATTCGCGCGTTAACGTCAAGCGACTTGCTGGCCCCGCCGTGGGGCCAGCGCCGTGAAATCAGTTCTTTGGGCCGATCATGTTCTCCGGGCGAACGACGCGCTCGAAGGTTTCCTCATCGACGAAGCCGAGCTTGACGGCCTCTTCCTTGAGCGTGGTGCCGTTCTTGTGCGCGGTCTTGGCGACCTTGGTGGCGTTGTCATAGCCGATCTCCGGCGCGAGGGCCGTGACGAGCATGAGCGACTCGCGCATCAGTTTGCCGATCCGGTCCGCATCCGCCTCTAGCCCGACGACCAGATTGTCGGTGAAAGCCGACGCCGCATCGCCCAAAAGCTGCATGGATTGCAGGACGTTATAGGCCATCATCGGCTTGTAGACGTTAAGCTCGAAATGTCCCTGCGATCCGGCAAAGCCGACGGCTGCATCGTTGCCAAAGACATGGGCGCACACCTGCGTCAGCGCCTCGCACTGGGTCGGGTTCACCTTGCCGGGCATGATCGAGGAGCCGGGCTCATTCTCGGGCAGGATCAATTCGCCAAGGCCGCAACGCGGACCGGAGCCGAGAAACCGGATGTCATTGGCGATCTTGAAGAGCGATGCCGCAACGGTCTTGAGCGCGCCGGAAATCTCCACCATCGCATCATGGGCGGCAAGCGCCTCGAACTTGTTGGGCGCGGTGACGAAGGGCAGACCGGCGATTTCCGCCATGTTCGCGGCCACGGTCTCAGCCCAGCCAACGCGGGTATTCAGCCCGGTGCCGACGGCGGTGCCGCCCTGAGCAAGCTCATAGATCCGGCCAAGCGCAGCTTCGACGCGGGCGATGCCCATGGCCACCTGATGGCTGTAGCCGGAAAACTCCTGGCTGAGGGTCAGCGGCGTGGCATCTTGGGTATGGGTCCGGCCGATCTTGATGATGCCGTCGAAGGCCGCAACCTTGTCCTCAAGCGCTGCATGCAGCTTGCGCAGCCCCGGCAGGGTCACGTCGCGCGCTGTCATCGCCGTGGCGATATGCATCGCCGTGGGGAAGGTGTCGTTGGACGATTGCCCCATATTGCAATGGTCGTTGGGGTGCACCGGGTCCTTGGTGCCAAGCGTGCCGCCAAGGATCTCGATCGCGCGGTTCGCGATCACCTCGTTGGCGTTCATGTTCGATTGCGTGCCAGACCCGGTTTGCCAGACGACGAGGGGAAAGTTGTCGTCGAACTTGCCGTCGACAACCTCACCCGCAGCCTGAATGATGGCATCGGCAAGCTTGGGATCGAGCGTTCCCTGCGCCTTGTTAGCCTGTGCGCAGGCCTTCTTGATCACGCCAAGCGCGCGGACGATCGCCACCGGCTGTTTTTCCCAACCAATGGGGAAATTAATGATCGAACGCTGTGTCTGTGCGCCCCAATACTTGTCCGCGGGTACTTCGAGCGGGCCGAAGCTGTCGGTTTCGGTGCGGGTCTCGGTCATCGTCAACTCCCTATGGTATGCGGTCGTATACGCAGTAGCGGGACGATCGCGCGCGGGCAATGTGGAAAAGGAGCGGAGGGCCTATTTGCGGAAACGGTCGAGGCTCACAACCTCCGCATCGCCCTTGGGCGGCGAGGGTTTGGGCGGCTCGGTGGAGGTGTCCTTGGCAGCGGCCGGTTGGTCTTCGTCGTCCCGAACGGCGTGCAACTTCTCCTCGCTCTCCTCTTGCGTCTCAAAGCGCAGCCCGAATTCCACCGATGGATCCACGAAGGTCTTGATCGCGTCATAGGGGATATAGAGTGGCTCCGGCGCGTCGCCGAAATTGAGCGTCACCGAAAATCCTTCTTCGCCGACGTCGAGATTGTCGAACCAGTGCTGGATCACCACGGTCATCTCGCCGGGATAGCGATCTGACAGCCAATCGGCGATTTCCACGTCGGGGTGCAGCGTATCAAAGGTGATGAAGAAATGATGCTGTCCCGGAAGCCCGCGTTCTGCGACATCCGACAGGACGTTGCGTATCAGGCCGCGCATGGCACGGTGCATCAGGTTTCCGTAGTCGATTTCACTGGCCATAAAGGTGACCCCCTTCGGAGAATGATTCCAGCATAGGGCAGTTTGACCGAAACAAAAGGGGGCAACGCCGGGATCGGTCATGACATTCCATTGCCTGCCTCATAACGGGGCTTTGCCGCCCGGACAATGCGCTGCCTGACTGTCCTGCGGCGCTTCTGCCCGGTCTGCGAGGCCATAGTCGCGGATAACCCCGGCCACGCGCAGGCGATAGTCGTGAAACATCCTGTCGCGCCCGGCGGTCTGCGCGGCACGGTGCCGGGGCAGGGCGCGCCACGCGGCCAGCGCCTCTTCATCGCGCCAGAAACTCAGTGAAAGCAGCTTGCCCGGCTCCGTTAGGCTCTCGAACCGTTCGACCCCGAGAAATCCGTCCATCTGGTGCAGATCCGCGCGGAGCGAGGCTGCGAGGGCGAGGTAATCCTCTCGCTGCCCATCTGCGGGCCAAACTTCAAATATCACGGCCAACATGCGCGCCTCCTACGTTTATTCCTGCAAATCCGCATCTGGCGCAAAATGCAAACGCTTCCGTGCGGGAAAAAAGACTTTGCTAACCAACAAACGGTAACTGTCGGTCTCAGGACAAGCGTTGCAGGGAGCGAAGTGTATGGGAAGGGCGGAATTTTCGCGCGTGGCAGGCGCACTGGCGGACAAGGGCCGGGTTTCCATGCTGATCTCGCTCCTTGGCGAAGGCACGCGCCGCACCGCGACCGAGCTTGCAGAGGTGGCCGGAGTATCGCCGCCCACCGCGAGCAATCACCTCGCCAAGCTGACCGATGCCGGGCTTCTGGAGCGGACGCGCGAGGGGCGGCGCTGTTATTTCACGATCGCAAGCAATGGGGTCGTCGGCGCGCTTGATGCGTTGATGGCCATTTCAGAGCCGATCGAGGGCGTGGATCTCCCCATGGACGACGGTGCGGCGGAGCGGGCGATGAGCGTCGCCCGAAGCTGTTACGGTCATCTGGCGGGCGCGCTTGGGGAACAGGTTTTCAAATCGCTCGAGGCGCGCAATGCCTTTGCCGAGGGCCCATCGGGGATGGAACTTACCCCGCGCGGGCGAGCCATCCTGACGGCGCAGGGGCTTGATATCGATAAACTTTCTCGCGCCCACAAGGGAGAGGCGTGCAGACCTTGCGCGGAACGTACGCCCGAGGCGTCCCATCTTGGTGGGTATATCGCGCGCGGGCTGCTGGATATCATGCTGGCGCGCGGATGGGCCGTGGCGGATGAAAAGGGCCGCGCGCTTCACTTCTCGGAGGAAGGCCGCGCGGCGCTTGATCGGAGTTTCCCGCCGATTGAGGGCTGACCCGCGCGGGGCCCCGGTTCAGTGTGACTTGCGCCGGGATACCCAGCCAAGCCCGCCCATGCCTGCAAGAAGAAGCAGAGCGCTCGCCGGGAGCGGCACCGGGGTCAGTTCTTCGAGCGTGAAGGTCACCGTATAGCTGGTGATTCCTGCGGTATCTCCGGACCTGATCGCGCGTCCGGAAATGTTTCCGTCGAGCTCGAGAGAATCGGCAATGGTCGAGAAACCATCGCTGGCTTGGGATGCGGGGGAGGCGAGAGGGCTTGCAAATATCTCTGCGTCAAAAGACCCCGGCATCGCCGAGTAAAAGACGTTCGAGGTTGCATCATCCGAAGCGCCGGGCGTTGACCCGGCGCTCGCGAAAAGATCGCCGGTCAACATGACGGAGGTGATGCTCCGCACGGAACTGGCGGCTACCGCCACATCGAACCAGATATCGAAGTTATAGAATGCTTCGGTCCCGCTGATGGAGACATCGGACATCGTCGCGGTAAGCGAGACCGTAGAGGCCGTCGAGCTTGTGGTGATGTCGATCCGCGCAGGATCAGCATCGAGCGGGCTCGAAAGTATGGCCCGGCCGGTAAAATTCTCGAAATAGAAGTTATCGAAGATCAGATCGGATTCGACAATGCTGCCGCCGCTCGTGAGGGACGAAAGCGTGGCCGCAGGCGCCGCGATGCCAGCCACACTGAGGCCGAAGGAAAGCAAAAGTCCGGATACTCGCATCATGTCGCACCTATCAAAGATCAGGGTCTATTCTTCGCAGGTTACGCCATGCCGGGCAAGGATTATGGTTGCTAAATTGTGAAACCGAGTGTTTCCGCAACGTCAATCAAGGACAGGCCGCAGAGCATCAGAAGTCGAGAATTTAGAGGGGAAAATGCAGGCTTCTGTTGCCAGGTGCCTGCGAACCCCGCCTTACGCTGCTAAGCGCAAGGGCTTAAGTTTCGGTCTCGTCACTGCTTACGCAGCGACTGCAACCGGAGCACGATTGTCGTTTGCAATTGTACTTTTCGGACCGATAACGGTGGTACCTCACCGAGACAAAACAACTCTTTTACACGTTCGTCGATCCTATTTCGGCCCCAAGATCCTCAAACGAAGGATGTATGGTGGAGCCGCCGGGTACCGCCCCCGGGTCCGATCCGCTTATTATGAGCGCGTTTATGTCCATAGTCCCGAAGGACAGAACGAATATAGGGTCGAAGGGGCTTGTCTTTCAAGGGGTTTTCAAAGGTTCGCGAAGATGAGCCAAAGCCCGAAGATCGCCTCGACCGCGAAAAAGAACCCCGCCTTCTTCATCGGCGGCTTGTCCCGCAGGATCGAGGTCAGGCGCCCGACACCCGCTCCGGCATAGGCGCATCCCATCGTGGCATAGGCGATAGGAGAGCCGATCAGGATCGCACCGAGCCCGAGACCGATGAAGAGCGCCCCGGACCCTGCGCGCAGTTCCGTCAGGCCCATGGTGCTCTTGGTCGTGGTCAGATCCAGCGCATCGGCGGCGTAGCGCGGAGAGATGAACCCGATGCAGCCCATCGCGATGGTGGCCAGAGCCAGAATGAGGTTGATCGTTTCGGTCATGGCTCTTCCTTTGGATCAGTCGTTGGGGGCGCGGGCTCTTTGCAACATTCCGAACAGGTCGCGCGGATCGTCCGGATCGGCCAGCAGGTCGAGTGAATCGTAGAGGCCGGTTTCCCGAAGTCGAGCGCGCACGAAGCGAAGGGCGGAAAAATCCTCAATGGCAAAGCCCACGCTATCGAACAGCGTGATCTCGGAGGCGGCGCGGCGCCCTACCGACGCCCCCGAAAGGACGGACCACAGCTCTGTCACCGGATGGTCGGGGGCAAGCTGCTGAATTTCGCCTTCGATGCGCGTCTGTTCGGGATACTCCACAAAGATTGAGGCGCGGTTCAGGATCACGGGGGCAAGCTCCGTCTTGCCCGGACAATCGCCCCCGATCGCGTTGATATGCACGCCTGCGCCAACCATGTTGTCCGTCAGGATTGTGGCATATTGCTTGTCGGCGGTGCAGGTCGTGATGATCTGCGCGCCTTCGATGGCCTCCTCCGCGCTGCTGCACGGCGTAACCCGCAGCCCGTGCCCGGCAAGGTTCCGTGCGCATTTCGCCATCGCATCCGCATCGATATCCCACAGGCGAATCTGATCGATGCCAAGCAGCGCTTTCATGGCGAGGCTCTGGAATTCCGATTGCGCCCCGTTTCCGATCATCGCCATGGTGGTGGCCCCCCGTGGCGCCAGTGCCCGCGCCGCCACCGCCGACATCGCGGCGGTCCGTAGCGCCGTCAGCAGCGTCATTTCAGACAGCAGCACCGGGTAGCCTGTGCTGACCTCTGCCAAGAGGCCAAATGCGGTGACCGTCTGGCGACCGGTTCGGGTGTTGCTGGGATGCCCGTTGACGTATTTGAACCCGTAAAGCTCGCCATCGGCGGTGGGCATCAACTCAATCACCCCTTCGGCGGAATGCGACGCGACGCGGGGTGTCTTGTCGAACTGCTCCCAGCGCCGGAAATCTTCTTCGATATAGTCGGCAAGTTCGCGCAGCATCTCTTCGAGCCCAATGTGATGTACGAGCCGCATCATATTGGCAACGCTGACAAAAGGTACGAGGGCGAGGGGGGATGGCGTGTTCATGTGAAGGCTCGCGTGGGACGGTCGAAGATGCGGCGGCCAAGTCCCGAGGCTGCGAGATCCACCATGACTTGCGCGGTGCGGCCCCGTTCATCGAGAAAGGGGTTGAGTTCGACCAGATCCAGCGAGGTCATCAGCCCGCTGTCATGCAGGATTTCCATCACGAGATGCGCCTCGCGCAACGTCGCACCGCCCGGGACGGTCGTGCCCACCGCTGGCGCCACGGCGGGATCGAGGAAATCGACATCCAGAGAGACATGCAGCGCACCGTTCGCCGCGGCCACATCGTTCAGAAAGGCGCGCAAGGGTGCGGCGATGCCAAGCTCGTCGATCTGGCGCATGTCGTGGTACCGCACTTCGCTCTGCTGAAGCGCGGCACGCTCGGCGGCATCAACGGAGCGCAGCCCGAGCAGACAGACATTCGCCATGGGGACGGGGGCAGGCACGGGAGGAAACCCGTCAAAGCCCGGCTGGCCGGTCAGATAGGCCAGCGGCGTGCCGTGCAGGTTCCCGCTCTCTGTCGTGGCGGGCGTATGAAAATCCGCGTGGGCGTCGAGCCAGAGGATGAACTGTGGCCGTCCCTCTGTCTTGGCATGGGCCGCAACCCCCGTAGCGGTCCCGAGTGACAGAGCATGATCGCCGCCCAGAAAGATCGGAAAACCAGTGGCGATAGCTTCCTTTGCTGCTTTCTGAAGCGTCGTCGTCCAGCCGATCGTATCCCCCAGCGCATGCAGGTGCGCAGGACCATCCGGTACCTCCACCGGAGCGGCGTGCAGGTTGCCGTGGTCCGTCACCTCATAGCCAAGATCTTCAAGCACGCGAGCAAGCCCGGCGGTGCGATAGGCATCGGGGCCCATAAGGCATCCGGCGCGGCGCTTTCCGCAATCGAGCGGCGCTCCGACCAAGTGAACGAGAGGCATGGTTGATCTTCCTTCTATGTCGCCACCCGGTGTGCCGCCGAACTGTGTCACGGAATAGCGCTCATATTGACCGTTTCGGCCTGTATTCGCGCGTTGTGTCAGCTTATGCTGCCGTTATGGACGATCTCGATCATCAACTGCTTGCCTTGCTGCGCCATGACGGGCGGGCGGCGCTTTCCGATCTCGCTCTGCGGCTGGGGGTTGGCCGCGCCACCGTGCGTGCGCGGATTGAGCGCTTGCAGGCGCGGGGCGATATACGCGGCTTCACTGTCGTCACACCGGCGGACATGGCCCATGCCCCGGTGCGCGGATTGATGATGATTGGTATCGAAGGGCGGGGAACCGACCGGATCATGCGACAACTCGGGGGCTTTCCCGAGGTGCGGGAAATGCACTCCACGAATGGCCGGTGGGATCTGATCGTGGAGATCTGGACCGACACGCTGGAGGCGCTCGACGGGGTGCTCGCCCGGATCCGCAAACTTGACGGCGTCGCCACCAGCGAAACGAGCTTGTTGCTCTCGACACGCAAGGGGCGTTGATCGCCTCTTTTCTTTTTCTCCCTTGCGTGAAATAGGGAGGTGCCAATCGAACACCTCCAGGAGAAGCTGACTATGGAGATTCGCGAGGCGCTTACCTTTGACGATGTCCTTCTTGTTCCGGCCGCATCGAGCGTGCTGCCGTCGACCGCAGATACCCGTACGCGGGTAACGCGGGCCATCGACCTCAACATTCCGCTGCTATCGAGCGCGATGGACACCGTGACCGAAGGGCGCATGGCGATCACCATGGCGCAGGCAGGGGGCATGGGGGTCATTCACCGCAACCTGACGATCGAAGAGCAATCCCAAGAGGTGCGCCGGGTCAAACGGTTCGAGAGCGGTATCGTCTACAACCCGATCACCCTGACCCCGAACCAGACGCTGGCCGATGCCAAGGCGCTGCAGGAACGCTATCGTGTTACCGGTTTTCCGGTCGTCAACGAAAGTGGCCGGGTCGTCGGGATCGTTACCAACCGCGACATGCGTTTTGCCGACAAGGATGACACGCCGGTTCGGGTGATGATGACCTCAAACAACCTCGCCATGCTGACCGAACCTGCGGAACTGGAAGAGGCCAAGAGCCTCATGAAGGAGCGCCGGATCGAGAAGCTGCTCGTGACCGATGGCGACGGAAAGCTGACCGGCCTTCTGACGCTGCGCGATACAGAGCAGGCGGTGCTCAACCCCACGGCGTGCAAGGATCGGCTGGGCCGGCTTCGGGTCGCGGCGGCCACCACGGTGGGCGATGCCGGGTTTGAGCGGACCGAGGCACTGGTCGATGCGGGCGTCGACATGATCGTGATCGACACGGCCCATGGCCATTCCGAAGGCGTGGCGCGGGCGGTGGAGCGGGCCAAGCGGCTGTCAAATGAGGTACAGGTCGTGGCGGGCAATGTCGCGACGGGGGATGCAACGCGTGCCCTGATCGGGGCCGGAGCGGATGGGATCAAGGTCGGGATCGGCCCGGGCTCCATCTGTACCACACGGATGGTCGCGGGCGTGGGCGTGCCGCAACTGACCGCCGTGATGGATTGCGCGCAGGCGGCCAATGAGCTTGATACCCCGATCATCGCGGACGGCGGAATCAAGTTTTCCGGCGATTTTGCCAAGGCCATCGCGGCGGGCGCGTCCTGCGCAATGGTAGGCAGCATGATTGCCGGCACGGACGAGAGCCCCGGCGAGGTGATCCTTTATCAGGGCCGTTCCTTCAAGGCGTATCGCGGGATGGGATCGCTCGGGGCGATGGCACGAGGCTCCGCCGACCGGTATTTCCAGAAAGATGCCGCATCCGACAAGCTCGTCCCCGAAGGGATCGAAGGTCAGGTGCCCTACAAAGGTTCCGCCGGGGCGGTCCTGCATCAGCTCGTCGGCGGCTTGCGCGCCGCGATGGGTTATACCGGCTGCGCCACCGTCGAAGAGATGCGGCACAACTGCTCCTTCGTGAAGATCACCGGCGCGGGCCTCAAGGAAAGCCACGTGCATGACGTGACGATCACGCGGGAATCCCCGAACTATCGCTTGGGCTGATCAAGGGGTTACTGGGGAAACGGTTGCCTCTGCACGGCTCGAGCGGGCGCGAACACGGCCGGCGGCACGCATCCTGAACTGGCGCGAGCCGCCGTATGGAGTCTTCTCGACGATGCGCGGCTTTGGTGTTGCTGACCCGCAACGACGGCGGCCGCCAGTGGTCACGGTTTCGATCACCGACATATGCAGATGCTTCGGTTACCCTTCGGCTCCCACAGTCAGGCCATGGTGTCCGGTCGACATATGGGCCAGATGACACGGGGGCCAGATGACATGCGCTCAGAACAGACGGATCCCGGCGGTAAACATCAACCGGTTCAGCGCGGGATCGTCGTTCACCAGGTCCTTGACCACATTGTATTCGATCCCGACGACGCCGATCTCGTCAATGTTATAGCGCAGCCCGGTCGAGGCGGACAGGCCCGCGCCCACGTCGGTCTGGCCGGGCAGGGCGCCAAGATCACCGAACAGGCCGCCGCCTTCCAGGAACGGGGTCGGCAGCCAGACCCGCTGCGGGTTCAGCTCAACCCCCAACCCGGCACCGAGCGATTTGACCGGGCCGCTGATCTCTGAGCGGGCCATGCCGTAAAACCTCAGTTTGCTGCCAAGCGCCGAGTAGAACTCGTAGCGGTAGCTGAGGTCGAGCCCCGCCGCCGGTCCGCCGGCGGAGGTTGCCGCAGTCACGCCGAGACCAAGGATGGCCGAATGTGTCTGCAGCCAGCTGTCGAGGGCGTTGGGCGATTCCCAGATCAGCCCAAAGCCGCCGAACGATCCCTGGCCCGCCGCATCAAGCACCCGCTTGACGAACTCGGTGCATTGCAGCCCGAACAGGTTGTATTTCGGCGTGGTGTTGCAGATCTCGAGCGCCTTGGCGTGGGCGGCAGCGAATTGTTCCGCCGTCAGATCGAAGGTCTTTTCCGCGGTCGGCTCGTGGATCGTGTCGGGGTGATGCACGCAGCCTGCGACATCGGCCTTCAGGTCGTCGGCTTCGTAGCCCTCCTGCGGCCAGAATCCGTAGGTCCAGAATTTGCCGGTGTCATCCTCCAGTCGCAGCCAGGAATGGCCGACCTTGTGGGTCGCTGGCAGCAAGAGGAAGGGGCCTTCCTTGTCAGCATAGATGGTCAGCGTGAAACTGCCCGACCCGGGCTCGGTCCCGTCTTCGGCGGCGCAGTCGGTCGCGCATTGCGAAGCATCGAGACGTGCCGCATAGAGCCTGTCGGGATATTGGTGCACCACGGCCGCCCCGGCGGTCCGCTCCAGCGCCGGAGCCGAGCGTTGCTGAATCACATGGGTCAGTTCGTGGGCGAGGATGTGGCGGCCCGCCTGAGTGTGCGGTCCGGGCGTGTCGCGGCCATAAACGATATCGCGCCCCACGGTGAAGGCTGCCGCGCCGATGCCGGCGGCGCGCGCTGCCGCCCGTGTGCCGGTGTGGACGCGAACGCCGGAAAAGTCATGGCTGAAGCGCGGTTCCATGTACTGGCGCGCGGCGGTGTCGAGCGGCCGCCCGGCGCCGGGCACCAGCCCGGCGACACCCGCTGCAGGCGCGGGCGGGCTTGCGGCTGGTGTGCCAGCCGGCGTGGCGCGCGGCCGCTTTGGACTGGCGGCGGTATCGACCGGCCGGGATGCGACGGCTTGCGCCGGAGCGGACATCCGCAGGATGCGGTCGGCGATGCTGTCGGCCTCCCGCTCATAGGGATCGCCTGCGTGGCCGGGGCTGGCCTGCTGGCGTGCCTGCGCCTGCGACACGCACCGGGCGCAGCCGCCTCCGCAGGCGCATTTGCGCTGAACCGTGGGCGCGGGCAGGGCGAGGGACGGACGCAGCGGTGCGGGGCCGGCGGTACGTCGCGACGCTGGCGCAGGTGCCGCCCGCGCGGGGGCCTGCGTGCGCATCGGCCTACACCTTTCCCGACTTTGTGCCGAAGCAATACGGGCAGTGCTTGTAGGCAAGCGCCTCGGCCTGCTCGGCGAAGGTGAGGTAGAACCGTGCCTTGATCGGGATCGCCGCGATCCCGCAGGCCCGGGTTTCCCTGGTCAGGTCATGGACCTGCCGGGCAGAGGCATCGGCCAGGAACCGGGTCTTGAGTTCGCAGGCATCGCCGTCATCTTCGGTATCGGCCACCACCAGGTCGCGGTAGACGACGGCGCCGGCCACCACGTGCAGAGCCCGCGGATTGACCATCGGTTTGCCGCCGGACGGGGAGGAGGTGGCAAGGAAGACCTCGACCTTCAGCGCAGCGAACAGCTGCGCGACCTGTGCCTCGTTGCTGCCCGCGTCTGACGGTGCGGAAGTTTCGCCGCCGTCCGCATCAACCGGAGCGGAGATTTCTTCAGCTATTGGCGCGCCGCCGAAGACATCGTCTTTGGGGATCACGGGGTCCTTGGATGCCAAGTTGATATCGAAGTGAAAATAACCGCGTTTGTCGGTCGTTGTCGCGGCAAGCGTCTTGCGCGCTTCGGTGTCGGCGACCAACGCGACGGTGTGGTTCCTGCGGGCGATTCCGTCTGGATTGCGGATGTACCCATGCAACTGCCAGGCAAATTTCTTGCGGTCGAGCATCGGTGTCTCGACCCGCGCCGTTTCGGCCCGCGCGTTGACGAGGAGCCGGTGCTCTGCCGCCATCTGCCGGTCGATCCGCGCCACCCGCGGGCTGGTCTCGCCGAAGCGCAACGCCAGTCTGGCACGTTCGCGGCGCAACTGCACCACCTTGGAGCGCTTGGTCGCCACCAGCCCGTTCAGCCCCTCCGCGCGCATCGCATCGGCGCGTGTCCCGCTGCCCCGCATCAACTCGGTCATCTGGTCGAATTTGATCCGGGGCGTTTCCTGCTGTTGCGTCTTCTTTTTCTTTGTGGCCATGTCATCGCCCCCTTATTTGCCGAAGCCGAAAGTGTTGCTGAATGTGCTGTTGACTCCGGGGGTGTTGCCGCTGCGATCGGGCATCAGGATGTCATCCAGCGCGTCAAGTCGCTCGCACCAGCCGTCCAGGAAGTTGATATTGTGGAACAACTCCCGATTGTCGCGTTCCACGATGCTTGGCGAGATGAACGGGATCCAGACGCCCAACGGCGAATTCAGACTGAGGATGCAATGGGTCGCCTGATTGTCGCTGGTGTTGTTGAAGATCCAGCCTAATCCGACCGAGGAATAGAGCGTTACGAACAGCGATTCCTTCAGCCGGTTGTTGTTGATGCGCAGCGTCATGCCGACGGCCAGCAGGTTGGTGAACATGAAATCAAGGTAGAAATCGCAGTCGAGCTGATTGTCCTGCACCGTCACGTCATCCATGCTGACGATCAGCACGGAAGACACGGCAAAGGACGCCGCCGTCTCGGTCAAATCCGTCACAACTTGGTTATCGTTGAACAGGACGTTGCCGCTTGCCAGATAGCTGCCGAAACCGAAATCATCGAGCCCGGGACGGGGCCGTGGGAGGAGGTCGTCACCGCCCTCGGGAAGCGATCCCGGTTCGATCGGGGCGGCGGTTACGCCGGTGAACAGCAGGAACTGCAGGTAGAATTCGTTCGACCAGCCAAGATTGAGGATCCACACCGCCGAGGCCCAGAAGCTCGGGTCCAGCGGTCGCGGCAGCAGCCCGCGAGTGGAAAGTGCATTGCCGGTCACGCTAACCGGCCCCAGTGCCTGAATCGACAGGGCCTGCCCCAGCGGTTGGCTGACCACGTTGTCGTGGATGCGCGCGGCGGGCCGGCCGTCCTGTCGGGGGAAGATGTCGCCTTCGATGTTCAGAGGCTCGATCCCCGGCACCGCAAATCGGATCACGATGCCGCCGCGCTGGCCCTCGTCGGCCGCCTCGGCGCCCTGCGGCGCCTTGGCACCGTTGTTGAGGATGCGGTTGCGGTGGATCTCGAGCGCGGCACCATGCAGTACGAACAGCCCGGTGATCGCGAAACGATCGGTCGGTCCGTTGTTTTCCAGCACGTTGTCGAAGAAGCGCAAATCCTCGACATCCGCCAGTGCCACCGCGCCGTATCCGGAATAGGGACGCATTCCCTGCGCGATTTCGACCAGTTCCCGGGCCAGGCAGTGCTCGATCCGGTTGCCGAGAATGTCGAGCCCGACGACGCTGATGAACTCGTCTTCCTCCGCAAGATCGAAGAAGCCGATCACGCCAATGCCCGAAAGGCCCATGCGAGAGATGCGGTTGCGTTCGATCCGGATGTCGTAGAGCGCGCCGGCGGACTGGAAACGCGGATCGTCCGGGTCGTCGCGCGGCGGGATATTGGTATCGCCCGGACGGCACGGATCGCAGGGGTCGTCGCGGTTGACGATCCAGCCGGGATCGCGCGACACGCCGCCGCCGTCTGCACCTATCTCTACGATCGAGCCCAGCGTGATACCGTGACCGATGCCGCCGACGACAAGGTTGTCGATCACCTCAACATGCATGCAGGTGCCGGCCAGGTGCATCCCGCCGCGTCCGGCCGCCACGATGGGTGGCGCCACGTCGTCGCCCCGGCGGGTCGGGGCCACGGTGATGGTGTTGTGCTCCACCAGCCCGTCCTCGCATCGCAGGTAGACCGCGTGCCATGGCCCGTGCAGGTCGCGCATTGTGACTGCAGAGCGCAACAGCTTCACGCCCCGCGCCCCCAGAACCTTGACCGCGCTGTCGCGACCGGCCTCAATCGTCAGGTCCGCCAGAAGGATGTCTCGTGGCGCCACGCCCTGCGCATCCTCCTGCACAAGGATGCCCATGCCGTCGTCGTCGGCGCTGATGAACAGCCGCTCGATATGCGCGCCGCTGTGCCCGGTGACATCGAACACCGGCGCGACGCTGTTGGCGATCACACGGCTGCGTGGACCGCAGCCGTGGATGTGGACGTTGTCCTTGTCGATCACCACCGTTTCCGCGTAGGTGCCCGGCAAGACACAGACTTCGCCGCCGTCCGGCGGCAGCGCGTCGACCGCCGCTTGGATCGTGTCGAAATCGCCGTGACTGGAATGCCCGTCGCCCACCGAATAGGTGCAGCAGGACTGTATCCGTGTCAGCGGTGGGAACACCGCCCGGCAATCGTGGATTTCCGGCGGACCGTTGAGCGTCACGACAGGGCCTGCGTTCCAGTTCAGCACCCCCAGAGGCGCACGGTGATAGACGATGCCCTCCGGGGCCGCGTCGTTGGGCCAGGTCGCAGGGTCGAAATCCACGCCGGCGGCGCGGGCCGGGAAGGTCCAGAAATCACCGGGCCGGTAGTTGCCGCCATCCACGTTCGCCGCGTCGAATGCCAGCCGGATGCCCAACTCAAGCTCGTTAGGCGTGGCCAGCCCGGTGGGGAAATCCTGTATCAGCCGCACGCCGTCCCACAGCCGGAAGAACGCCTCGTCCGCGGGCAGGCCGGGCCACGCACCGGAGATATTGGACAGGCTCAGCCGGTCGCTGCCTGCCAGGGTCGCGTCTGCCGTGAGGACGGAATGCCATTGACCCGGATCCTCCGCCGGGCCCGGAGCCAGCACCTCGACCCAGAAATCCGACAACTGGCTGAGCGAGATCATCAGCGCATTGGCGCGGATCGCAATCTCGTTGGTCACGTTGTCGAACGTGCCGCGGCCCACCAATCCGCCGTTGAAGCGCGAGTATTTGAAGCGGGCATTGCCGATGCCGTCCGGCGTTGCGATCTCGATCCGGTAGAAAAAGTGCTCGAACCCGGTGAAGCCGCCGCCGGCCTGTACCGGGCAATCGCCGGCGATCACTGCGGTGGGGGCCGGCGTCACCGTCAGGTGCCCCTGAGCGTCAAGATCGTTGTCCATCCGGTCGAGGTTGGCGCAATCCTCATCGTCTTGCAGCCGAAGCAGTCGCAGGCGGTGGCGCAGCGCGACGCG
Source organism: Poseidonocella pacifica (assembly GCF_900111875.1). Taxonomy (GTDB): domain Bacteria; phylum Pseudomonadota; class Alphaproteobacteria; order Rhodobacterales; family Rhodobacteraceae; genus Poseidonocella; species Poseidonocella pacifica. The sequence goes on along the minus strand of NZ_FOJU01000001.1, from coordinate 885,402 downwards.
TTCGGTGGTGTCGGGCCCGCCAAGCGCGGGTTCCAGCAGCGCTTCGGGATCCTGGAAGGCGCTCATCGCCTCTTCCCAGCATTCCAGCACCACGGCATCGCGCACACCGGCTGCGATCTCGCCCGCTGTGGGGGCGGGGCTGTCGATGGGCGGGCCGAAATAGGTCGCCATTCGATCCAGCGGTCCGGGGCCGGGGACCAAAAGGTGCAGCCCGTCCAGCCAGACACGCCCCGGTTCCAATTGGAGTGTCACCTGGTTTCCATCGCTGTCGGCCTGCAGGATGCGCAGGGAGTCCGGCGCCTCCTGCGGGACGGCGACGACGCCGGGGCCGATGGTGTCGCGTCCGAGGGTCTGGCGCAGATTCCGACCGATGGCATCGGCGGAGTTGCCGTCCTGGTCGGAAAAGGCCCGCCCCTGCTGGTACAGGGTGCCGGTGTAATTGTCGGCCGCCCTGAACCGGTTCTGGGAAAAATCGCCCTTCATCACACTGTTCCTTTCGGTCTGCGCTGCCCCGGCCGCCGGGCCGGAGATGGCGTCGTCACGTCACCGGGATGCGGATCGGGCGGATGCCCACCGGCATGTATTCCCGGAAACGGATATTGATGTTCTTCCACTTGTGCGTCGTGCGGAGGTAGCCGAAGGCGCCCATCTCGTCCCGGCCCGGCCCCTGTTCAAGAAGCCGCGGGTCCGACCTCTGGCGCAGCTGCGCGTAGCCTGCCAAGCCGAACCGGTCGTCGGTAAAACTCACATCCAGCCCCGGCCCGAAGATGCAACCGTGATGCGGCGGCAACCGGTCGTCCGATCCGCTGAGCGCAGAGAACCTCAGACAACCCTGCTGGGTGTCATGCGCGCGCAGCGGATGCAGCCATATCCCGCCTGCACCGGTGACGCTGGCAACCCGCGCCGTGCCGAAACAGGTCAGACCGCTCAGCCGCAAGGCGGGGCCATAGCCGTCGGCGGGATCGGACAGCGATCCGATTGCGAGCTCGGGTGCGGCGTCGCCGACGCCGGAGCCCGCGTCGATGATGCTGTCGGTCACGTCCAGGCTGTAGGCGCTTTCCTCGGCCAGCACCGCGCCGGTGACGCTGCGGTGCAGGACGATCTCGGGCACTTGGGTAAAGGCATCGAAATCGGCCGCGGCGAAATCGTAGTCGCCGGTGAGTGCAAGGCCGGGGCGCGACGGCAGGCGGGTTTCGTCCAGTTGCCAGGAACCTCCGGGGTCCAGCGTCGTGCCGTCCAGCCGCAACCGGTTCACCGCGGCGCGCGCAACCAGCGGCGTGCTGATGGCGGCAAAGTCCGCTGCGGAGCGGTCCCAAGTGATGTAGAGCCCTTCGAGCGTCACCGTCAGCGCATCCACCGCCGCGACGTTGGTCAGATCGTGCGGGCGCAAGCGCAGCGGACGCTCCAGGCGGATCACCGGGCGCTGGCCGGTGGCGGCGCGTAGCGTCAGCGGCTGTGCCAGCCGAAGCGACAGCACGCCGCCCACGTTCTCTGTTCCCGCGACGGCGGCGAGGTCGAGCGTGTAGGTCGCGCTGTCCTGGATCTCGATGATCGTCGGCGCAGTGGCCTGGTGGATGTTGGTCAGTGCACCTTCCAGCGCGTTGACGCCCATGGTGCGGTCGATGCTGGCGGTCGGTGTCACCGGCGGACGCGGCACCGGGTGTGCCCCGGTCGGGCCGGAAAAGCCGTAGGTGTGGCTGATGAACAGCCCGTCGGCCAGCGGCTGTGCCTCGGTCGCCAGTGTCGAAAGGCCGAACAGCACACGGCCCCGGTCGGGGTCGATGGCGATCTCGTATTCCGCCAGCGGCGGTGACAACCCGTCTTCCCACGCGCACAGGTTGGCGCCGCGGAAGGTCCAGCGCTCGGCCGGGGGCAGTTCTGCCGGTTCAGGCGGCACGACCGTATCGATCACATGGAGCGTCAGGCCGTTGGCCGCGGCGCCCGGCGCGTCGGGCAACGTGCCTGCGGCATAGGGGGCGACCGCGACATAGGCTGCCGGGTTGCCGTGCTCTGCCGCGCTGGTGAGGCGCGGCCAGGGCATCGGGCCGGGCACTTGGTCGGGGTGGCTCAGGTTTGGCGGGGTGTCGGCCATGCGGTAGCGGTGGGTGTTGAACAACACCATCGGATCGGCCTGCGGGTGAACGATACAGCGCACCACGGCGGCGGCTTCGCCGGGGCCGACACCGGCCACCGCCTGCGCCGCGATCAGGCCCGGATCGGCCACCGGCACGGTATAGTCCTCCAGCCGCCAGAGGAAAATGCCGAGGTTGGGCAGGTTGTAGCGCGGCACGCCGATCTGGCCGGGCCGGAAATCCGCAACATGGGCGAAGGTGTCGAACGGCCCGCCCAGAAAAGCCAGCGCCGCCGGATCGCGCAGCGCGACCGTGCCGCCGCGTACCGCCGAACCCAGTGACCGGCGCAGGGTCAAGGGCGGGATGCCGCCAGCGTCGGGGCGCTGGTGATTGAGATGCTGTGTCCAGACCATCCGGTCGCGCAGCTCCACCGCCTGTGCGGCCCATCCGCTGAGCGTGAAGACCAGCGACTCGATGGCCCCGAGCGTCCCTTTGCGGCGTCGATGGAACACGGTGCGCGCCACATCGGCGCGCAGCGTCCAAGGCTCGCCGGACAGGTGCGAGGTCCCCAGCAGGTCTGCGATGTAGGGCACGACCCAGTCCGCGCAGGTCTCGACGAACTGGTCGTTGTAGAGCGCCTCGATATTGTCCCGCATCCCCGCCGGCAGTTCATCGAGAATACCCAGGAAGGCGGCCAGCTGGCCCGCCGGAAACTGCTCGGCGTCCTTGATCCGGTAAATCTCCGGCAAGCGGTCATAGAGCGGCTGGCGCGGGCTGGCCATCAGGAGCACTCCTCTGCGCCGGTGACCAGCGCGAAGCTGAGACGCAAGTGGGTCTCATGAAGCGCCAGCAATCCTTGGGTATCGCACCCGACCGAGGTTTCGCGGACCGCTGGCGCCGGCACCGGCAGGGCCAGCGGATCGGTCTGCGGCGGTGTGCCCTGCGGGATCGGCTGGAACGCGTCGACCCGGACCCAGGCTACGCCGTCGATCTGCTGCACCGCGGCGATGACCTGAGAGACATGGGTATCCTGCCCGAACCGGCGCAGGCCAAAACCGAACAGGCCGTCCTGCGGCTCTGTCGTGCCGGAGGCGCAGCCAAGCACGGCGTGGATCGCGGGCTGGATGTCTTCCGGCAAGCGGTCGGCGCGATAGCCGGCGGTCAGGTCGAGGAAGATCCAGCGGCGCAGCCCCTGTACGACCTCGAGCGGATAGCGCATCGCGCCTCGGCAGCGGTCGGCGGCGCTCAGCGCCTCGGCGGCTGCGGCCGCCTCTGCCGCGCCGCCGCCATCCGTCAATACCGTGACCCGCAACCGTAGCAGGCCGCCAGACAGCGCGAACGCCGCTGCTGCACGCTGGACGCCGGGCAGGGACAGCGCCTCCGCCTCGTAGTCCGACAGGCCCACCAACCGCCCCAGCGATTGCATCCGCATTGGCGCGGCCTGGCGGGCGGTGTCTTCGGTTTCCGGATCGGCGCCGTTCACCGCAGGCGCGGGCATTGCCACATTGTTCAATTGCGCCAACCGTCCCATTGCCTTGGGCGACTTGCCCTTTTCCAACGGGCCGCGGGCGGCCTGGCCAGTGCGGAACCGCACCGTCACATTGCGCCGACCGCTGGACAGTCGTGCACCGGTGATGCCGTCGCCGAACTGCACAAGGCTGTTGCCGTCGTCGTCCTGACGCACGACATAGACGCGGTCATTGGCGCCGCTGGCAAAGAACGTGTCGACCCGGGTCCAGAGAATGCCATCGACGCGAACCTCAAGCTCCGGCACATGTGGCGGGGTCTGCCCCGGATGAAGCAGGTAGGTCAGGGGGGCTTTGGGCAGTTTGAAGGTCTGGAAGGTCTGCCGCGCGTCGCCGCTGCCGATCGCGGCTTCCTTCTGTGTCTCGCCCTGGTCGGCCAGCGCGAGATTGCCGTGAACGACGACCCGGGCATCTGTTTCGGCGAAGGCCTCCTGCGGGAAGCGCGGCGGCTGGTCCAGCGCCAGGGTCCAGAGCCAGTCCTCCTCCGGGTCGCGCCCGGCGAGGTCGAAATCTTCTGCCACGTTCGTCACATTGACCCGTTGGGTCTGGCCGTCCTCGTCCTCGAGCAGCAGCGCGCGCCCGGCCAACGCCTGCACACGGTCGTGACGCCCGAAGAAGGTAAGCGTGGTGTCGAGCCCGAAATCGCCGTCTGAAAATGTGTGGGCGGCGGCCAGCAGCAGCGGCGGGCTGCGAACCTCGTGGGCCTGCAGGCGCCGCACGTCGAGCGCGGTCAACGACAGGTTTGCATTGGTGAAGAGGTTGGCGTTCAGCGCAACAGCGGTGTTGCCGCCGCTGAGCCCGGCCCAGTGCGAGGCTTCGTTGCGCACCGTGTCCACGGCATTGACCACGGCGAATTCCGTCTCTCCGGCGCCTGCGAATTCCGCCGCGCCGGTCACGATCATGCCGCTGCCCGCGGGCAGGTCGGTGACATCGGATTCCAGTGCAATCTCGTTGTCCGCAAACTGCGAGTACAAGTGGGTGGTGGTCGCGGCGACCCGGTTGAATACCGTGGCGTCAAAGGTCGCGCGACCGGTCGTTTCGTTCAGCGCGGCGATCCGCAGCGGCGCGTTGTGGCCGAAATGGCGGAAGCTGCGACCGATCCGGTAGGCGCGCACGGTCGGCCCGCGGTCGAGCGTTACCGCGCCGCGGAAATGCAGCCGTATCCGATCGAGCACCTGTTCCACCCGGTCGATGACCAGCGTCTCCGACCGCTCCTGAACCGGGTTGGCGCCGCCGCCGGCCTCAAACATGGTCGAATCCGGGACCAGCATGATCCGGTCGCCTGGGTTAAAGACCTGCGCCTGGCGTTTGCTCAGCGCGGTGTCGCCATCGACTGCCTGCAATTCCAGCACCCGCGCCCCGGCGGCGATGGCCGCCGGGCCATTGCGCGGGCGGTAGAGGCTGAATTGATTGAGCCAAGGGTAGGCGGTGATCTCTTCCGTGGTCTCGAACCGGGCCGGGCTGTTGGCACCGTCGAGATCGGCCTTGAACGGAAAGCCCGCCGGCACCGTGACCGACGTGTCGCCGCTGACCGCGAGAGCAAAGGTCGCTTCTCCGCCCAGTCCCGGCGCGAGGCGATAGCCGGTCAGCGCCACCAGCCGGGCGACGCTTTCGCGCCAGTCGGCAGTGCGCAAATAGACCTCGTTGGCATAGAGCTCCTGGTAGAACGCAAGGATCTCGGTGGCGATCGCGCCGCACTCCAGCACGGCGATCCCGGGATCATCCGCGCCGCGGTGGGTCCATTCCGACAAGACCTGCATCGCATCGAGCCGGGACAGCGCGTGTTCGCGGAACCGGGCGTAATCGCCGATGCGATAGCCGATCCGGTCCAGCCCCGGGCGGTTGTATATCCCGGCGGGGAAGGGCGGCGTGGCATGGCAGTCGTGTTCACAACTCATCTGCGGCCCCCTTTCAGGTTGAACAGGATGCGTCCGTGTTCCAGATGGTTCGGATCGTTCGCCACCTGGATGATCTCATAGGGCTGCACCGGGATCATGTCCGGCGTCGCGTCGGGCAGATCGTCGGGGCTGATCTCGACCACCTGTGTCGATGGCCCCGTGCTCGCGTTCCAGCGCCGCAGGGCCACTTTCAGCACCCGTTCGACGCCCGGCACCTTCAGGGCGCGGCCGATCAACTGGCTGGCGTGAAGCGTTTCGCCGAAGCTCCAGATGTCGGGATTGAAGAAGGCGGGCTGCCCGTCTGCCGTGAAACCGTCGGAAAACGCGCGCTGCAACTCCATGTCGAGGTCTTCGGGCCAGAAGGTGGCGTCGACGCAAAGCGCCAGCGCGATGTCGAGCGCCACGAACCGCGCCGGACGCACTTCCAGATCCTCGCCGATCAACCGCACGGCATCGAGGTGGCCTGCGATCTCCTGCCGCAGCGTGTCGTCCAGCACCGTGGTGCCCTGCGGATCGATGGACACCTGCACCGTGCGCCAGCTTCCGGTCCAGGCGTGCCGGGCATAGGCATGGGCAACACCCGGTAGTTCCTCCGCGCGGGCGACATAGTCTGCCAGCGTGATCGCGCGCAACTGGCGCGAGCGGTAGGCCTCGGGCACCCGGCGCACGATGATGTCGCGCGGTTCCGGGTCGCGTCCATCGGTCACGCCGAACGGGTTGGTCAGCGCCTCGAGGCCGGGGGCAAGACCGGCGTCGAATCCGGTGATCCGGTCCCGGCCGACATTGCCTGCGGTGCCGCGCCCGGTCTGGTAGGTGACCCTGACGGTCGCGTCGTTGTCCAGAAGCGCGCCGTTCACGCCGTTTCCGAAGATTATCCGGCTCTGGCCCAGCTCGTCGGTTTCCACCCGGTAGTGCAGGTCGCCGGCTTCGCTTTCGATCAGGTCGATCCGTTCCTCCCAGGCCCCGGCGATGCCGCTGACGGTGACGACGGTGCTGCTGACCGGCGCGATCTCTCCGCCCGGCGCCGTGTCGCGATAGGCCAGCGGGCTGGTCGGCAGGGCGATGGACGCGCCCTGCGGGCCCACGTCCCAGTACACCTCGTCACTGCGTATGAACGTCTTGGTGTCGGTCGGGGCAAGGTCGCTGCCTGGAACGCGGGCGACAAGGCTGTGCGGCCGACCTTGCGTGGCGCGCAGCAGGTTGCCGGAAAAGTGGCTGACCCCGGCGATCGGCGGCTGTCCATCGCAGCGGGTGACAAAGCAATAGCGTCGCTGCAGCCGGTCGGCAGGGCGCCAGCGGACCCGGACAAAGAACTGTCCGGCCACCGGATCGAAACCGGTGTGCGCGACGTCGTCGCCGTCAAGCAGCCGCAGAAGCTGACGCTTGGAGCCATCGCGCCCGTTCACGCGCCCGGTGGCCGGATTGAGCGCCTCTTCGATCACCAGGTAACGGATGTCGGCGCGGCGGAAGTGGTCGCGCAGGATGACGGCGTCGCCCTGCAGAACGGGGTTCAAAGAGGCGGGCAGCGCAAGCTCCGCCGTGTCCGCGCCGGCGTCCAGCGACATCGCCGCGCCGCCCCAGTCGTAAAGGTCGAGCCGGTTGAGATCGACCAGGCAATCCTGATCCGCCTCCGTCAGGAAGATCACCGCGCCGCTATCGTCCCAGTCTGTGCCGGTCCAGACGCCGGTGCCGGCGGGCAGGGTCAGATTGGCCGAGACTGTGGCGGTCAGCCAGGTGGTGGCCTGGTTGCCCTGGTGAATGTGGTAATCCATCAGCCGGGCATGACGAGCGAGGCTCACACGTTTGCGGGCCAGGCCGAGATAGGCCTCCTGCATCACCCGGTCCTGGAAATCGCACAGCTCGTCGGTATCCGCGGCGATGAGGTCCAGCAGCACCATGTCGAGGTCGGCCTCCGACGTCGGCTCCCAACCCGGCACGCGGGTCCGCATGGCGTTGATGAGCACGTGCTTGATGGAGGCGAAGTCCCGCGCGAGGTAGTCGATCACCGGCTGCGCCGGCTTCGGCGTGCCCTTGTCGAAGGCCGGTGCGCAATTGAGGTTGAAGCAGCCGGGCCGGAACTTGAACGGGATGGCGGCGAACAGCGGGTCGATCACCGTGTCGCCAGCAGCGTCGTCGAAGGCGACATGCAGGCGATAGGTTGAATAGTCGCCGATTGTCGACGTGGTCAGCACCAGCGTGTCGGGGTCCGCGCCGGCGGCAACGGCGGTGATCCGCAGCTCGCCCGGCGCGGTACCGCCGCGGATCCGCGTGCCGCCGGTGATTGCAAAGATATCCTCGGGCGACACGCCGTCCAGGTTGACCGCATCGTCGATGTCGGAGACGGAGACGGCATTCTGGAATTCCACCGTCAGTTCGGCCTGTACCGGGGCCGCTGCCGGTACCAGTTCGACGAACATCAGGTCGAAGCCGTTAAGGCCAAGGGCCTCCAGGTCCCGGGCGCGATCTTCGAGGGTTTCGGGGTGCAGTCTCAGCATGATCTACACCTTGTGCTCGAAGCGCAACGCCTGCGCTTCGCCAGTTGCGATGACACGGTACTGCAACCCGACCAGCATGGTTGCATCGCGGTTTTCAACCTCCAGCGCGGTCAGTTCCACGCGCGTGTCAAGCCAACGGGTGATCGCCTGGGTCAGCGTCGACTTGGCCAGCGCCGCCGATATGTCGCTGTTGGCTTCGAACACCAGCCGCCGCAGCCCGCCACCGAAGGTGGGCATGAAGGCACGTTCGCCGGGGTTGGTCAGCAGAAGCTGGATCACCTCGCTCTTCACATGCGCGAGCACGTCGGCCGGGGCAGCGGTGCGGCCGTCCTGGCCGATGCGAAAGGGGAAGGCGAGATGGCGACCGGTCATGAGTACAGTGTCCCCGTAGTGGAGAGCCCGTCCACCGTGCCGCTGCCGCTTGCCTCAGTGGCGTTGTCGAGCGTCGTTTCGACGGAAATCTGCCAGGCGTCGGTGTTGTCCTTGAGGTACCGCGCCACCCCTTGCGCCACCGCAACCAGCAGCATCCGCCGATCTTCCACCCCCTGGTCCGGCAGCGGTTCGCCCTTGACTGCAAGGTATTCGGCCTTGAGCGCGGTCTCCATCGCCTCGGCCATGGAATTCGAGAAATCCGCTATCGTGCCTGCCTTTATGTCCATGAGCGCTGCCTCCTATCCTGATTTCACGCGTGTCGAGTTCAGGCTGGGCATCGGCGTCGGAAAGACCGTCCCCGGTACCATCGGCGTGACTGGTATGAACCCTGCGGCCAGTTCGCCCGGGTGGGTATGGGATTGCAGCGTCGCCACCAGGTTGCCGAGGTAGCTGAGAAGCTGATCTCCGAAGACCACCGGGTGGGTGGCGTTTTCCACCAGTTCGATCTGCGGCGCCTCCACCACCACCTTGGCGGCGCCCTTGAGCAGGATCTGCCCGCGCTGCACCTCGATCTTCAGAAGATTGGTGCCGGAGTCGTCGCTGACGTCGATCACCTGGCCGTCGTCGTCCATCGACACCATCAGCCCGGTCTCGGTGCGGATGATCTTGACCGGCGGGGTCGCCGGAGCGTTGGCGTTGGTCTTGGGCACCTGGCCCTCGCCCCACCAGCCACCGGTCCAGATCGGCCGGCTGGGATCGCCTGCCTCGAACTCGATCCACACGGCGGCATCCACCGGGGGGATGGTGTGCTGGCCCATGCCGTCGCCGGTGAAGGGCGCGCAGGGCAGGGCCCAGGGGGCGATCTGATCATCCAGCACCTCGGGCACCAGGGCGCGGATCCGGCCCATGCCGCGCGGATCGGCGGTGTCCCTGACCAACCCGCGGTACTTGCCGAAATACCGCCGCCGCACCTGATCTGCCAGTTCCGCCACGAGCCGTTCCATGCCGCCGTCGCTCATTAGAACACTCCTCCCGGCAGGCCGCCGCCGCCACCTGTCACCGACCGCGCGTTGCGGCGCAGGGTGAATTGCTGGCGGTAGGCGTTGTCGTCGATCCGGTGCATCACCTGTACGCAAAGGTACCGACCGCTCATCGGTCCGGCCCCGGCCAGCGGCACGGTCGCATAGGGTCTGAGAACGGCGGGATAGGCCGCGCTGTCGAGCTCGCCGGTCGCGGTATAGGCCCAGCTTGCGCTGTCGGCTGCGGCGGCCACGGCCGCGTCGAGGTCGCTGGCCGTCTCGCGCATCCGGGCCATCAACACGCGGGCAGGCGCGACAAGGTCATGCGTGGCCTCGTCGCCCAGCGTGGTCTGGCTGCTGCCGGTGGCCTCTGCCTCCAAAACGTTGAGCGTGCCGGCGTCGACCATGGCCGCCGCGGCTGCAAAGGGTCGCAGACCGTCGAATTCTATCGCAATCTCGTCAAGGTTGCGGTCCGCCCCGGTAATGAGCAATTCGGGCAGATCGTCGCCGTCCAGGTCGATTGCGGCAAAGACACCGATGCTGGCGCCGGGCGCGGGGCCGGGATCGACCCGCAGGGCCATGCCGTGCCGCCGGGCGAGATCGCGCAGAAGCTGCATCGCCGTGCCACGCTGCACCACGGCGCGTTCCAGCGATCCCCCGGCGTCCGGCGCAGCGTCGACCTGGGGCTGCAACCCGGCTTCGGCAAACAGGATCTCGGCAATGTCGGACGCGGCCATTTCCTCGAACACGTTGGTCCCGTCCAGCTGATTCAGCAGCACGCTGTCGTCATGCACCACCAGCGTCAGTGTGCTGCGGTCGGGCACCGCGGACATCGTCATCCGCTGCGCCACGACCGGCCCGTCGATCAGCGGTGCAAAATCGCCGTCGCCGACTTTCACCTCGATCCGCACACGCGAAAAGGTTTGGGTGAAGCTTTCGTCGAAATCGACCCAGCGGCCGGTGTCATCCAGCAGCATGTCCATCTCCAGCTCTGCCTCGGTGACCATGCCAATGCCCTGGTCGACCGTGATCCGGCGAAACAGGTCAAACTGTTCCTCCGTCGCCGGGGTATTGTCGAACAGGAGCTTTACTTCTTCGGTCATGTCTTCTCCGGTCTCAATTCTCGGGCACGCGGATCACGCGCCCGTCCCGCGCCACCAGCGTGTTGGCTTCTAGCTCGGTGTTGGCATCGGCGATGTGCCAGAACCGCGTGCCATCCCCGAACAGTTCATGCGCCATCACGTCCAGCAGGTTGCCGCTGCGCACCATCCTGGGCACGCCCCGGGTGTCCGGCAGGACGCGCAACTTGACTGCCATGACCTCCTGTCCGTCGGCGCCTATGGCGGGGACGGTTGGCAGGTTGGCGTATCGGGACGTCGAACGGAACATGTCGGCCTCTTCAGAATGGGATCACGTCAATGGCAATTTCGACCGCCTTGGCCAGGTTCAGGATCGCCTGCGCGTCCTTCACCGTGGCGGTATAGGTCAGCGCGCCTTCGGCCACGGAATCGCCGCGCGGCGGTGCGTTGGGTATTTCCAGACCGATGCGGACCTCGGCCTGCACCGGATTCAGCAAGGCGTCGTACTTATTCTCGATGATGCTCATCGACTTGATATGCACCGGCACCAGCCGCGACGGCCCCCAGATGAACAGGATCCGCGGCGCGGGCTTGCGCGGAACGCTGCGTGTCGCACCGTCGTCATTGCCACCCAGCGCGTCGCCGATGGCGTCGATGGCCTCGCCGATCAGGCCGCTGATGAGGCCCTCGCTGGGATAGGCCATCTTCTCCAGCGCAGCGATCTGCGGGCCGACTCCGAACAGCCGGGGAATGGCCGAGGCCGCGCCGCCCTTGCCAAGATCGTCAGCGGCGGAGAAATGCGCGGTAATCTCGAAGCTTTCCAGCGGCGGTGCGCTGATCTGGGCGTGTTCGCGGCGGCGGGCATTGCGTTCGGGGTCGCTGCCCGCGCCCGTCGCCGGCAGGTGCAATGTGCGGGTGATGCTTTCGGGGTTGAACTGGAACGCCACGATATTGAGCGGCAGCGGCAAGACGCCGCTTCCGTATTCCACCAGCACGCCGGGCAGGACAATTTCGACCATCAGCCTGCCTCCGCCGTTTGATTGGTCGCGGCCAGCGCTTCGGCCAGACGGTCGGCAATCAGCCCGCGCAGCGCCGCGGCGTCCGCGCCCCGGGGCAAGTCGGCGGCGCGAAGACTGAGCGCGGGGATATCCCGCCCCCCATGTGGACGCATCGCGCCCAGTCGCCGTGCGAGCGCCGCCTCCAGCCCCTCCATCGCCGCCGCGGCCATGTCCTCTGAGACACCGTGCAGGGTCAGGCTCAGCCGGTCGATGTACAGCGTGCCGGTCATGACAGCCACTCTGCCATTTGGGCTGCGTAGCGGCCGAATTGTTCCTCGCCCACGGTGCGGTTGAGCTTGTCCAACTCACGTCGCACCTGCACCAACACGTCGCGCATGGTGAGCCGTCCGGCCTTGCCTGCCGGCAGAGGTGCCTCGGGCGGTCGGCCCGCGGCCTGAAGGCAGGCGTTTAGCAGGACAGAGCGTATGTGCCCGCCGGAAAAGGTGAATTGCCGGGCGAGAAAGCCGAACTCCAGCGCCGTGGCATCGACATTTGGCGGGATCGCCGCGCGCCAGATACGTTCCCGTTCCTCCGGGCCCGGCATCGGAAACTCGAGCACCTGGCGCAGCCGCCGCATGAAGGCCTCGTCCAGGTCCTTGCGGCGGTTGGTGGCCAGGATCGCCAGGCCACGAAACCGCTCCATGCGTTCCAGCAGATAGCTGATCTCGATATTGGCGAACCTGTCGTGGGCGTCCTTCACGTCGGTCCGCTTGCCGAACAGGGCGTCGGCCTCATCAAAGAACAGGATCGCGTCGCTGGCCTCGGCCGCGTCGAACACGCGGCGCAGGTTCTTTTCGGTCTCGCCGATGTACTTGTTGACCACCTGGCTCAGGTCGGTGCGGTAGAGATCCAGCCGCAGGTCGCTCGCCAGTGCCTCTGCCGCCATGGTCTTGCCGGTGCCCGGCGGGCCGCAGAACAGGACGGACAACCCAGCCTCGCTCCAGGCCTGTGCGGTGCCCCAGCGGTAGTGCACCTCGGTCAGGGCGCGCATCGCGTCACGAATCTCGACGTACTGGCGCATTTGGCGCGGCGGCAGGACGAGTTCGGCGCCGGTAAACCGCGGTGTCACCCGCTGCGTGGCGCCATCGTCCCGTGCGCCAGAGGCCGCACGGCAGGCATCCGCCACGTGACCGGCGTCAAGGTCCGGCCGGCCGCGCAAATCGGCGGCAATCCGGCGCACGGCCGGCGCCTCAAGCCGGAACCGGCGGGCGCAATCCTCCAGCGCCGGGCGCAGGCGTTCAGCAGAGGCACCCAGCCCGTCGACCAGCATCGCCAGCCGCGCCGCGTGATCCAGCGGCGGCAGCGAGACGTCGAACCGCGCGGTGCAGGGCAGGGCTGGCCGGTGGCCATGGCCACCGCCCTGCGGCGCCGGCAGAAACCATCGTATCGGCAGAGCGAGGCTGCGCCGCGCGGCGATGGCGAGGGCAGGGTAATCCTCCTCTGCGGGGGCGGGCAGCATCAGGTCGGCGCCGTCGATCCAGGCAAGCAGGCATCGGGTGCACAGCGTTTCGGGCTCTGCCAGCGCGCGGCGAGAGACCGGGTGCAGGGCGCGGTCAGACGGCGCGGCGAGAGCAGCGGCCCAGCCTGAATGATCCGCGGCCTCCGGGCCATGAAGCGCCACCAGTTCCAGCCCCTCCGGCCTGCCGCGCGCCAGCCTTGCGGCCAGTGCGGCGGGCACACCGTCCAGGCGGACGTGCGCGGGGACGGTGACATGTGGCCTGGCGGGATCGTCGGCGCGCAGGCCGGCCAGCGCTTGGGCCACCGCGGGCGCGATGTCCAGCGGCATCTGCCAGCCAAGCCCACCGCCGCTGCCAGAGCGCAGCAGCCCCAGCCGGAACAACGGATGATCCTCTGTGAGAAGGCAGGCGACGGCGGCGGGGTCGTCCCACAGCCGCTGCGCCAACGCAGGGGTCGGATAAGGCCGGGTGGCATCGTTGGCGCAGGCCGCGAACACCGGCCCAAGCCCGGCGTCGAGGTGCTGCGCCATCGCCATGGCCAGAACGAATGTGCCTGCCTCGTCCAGCCCCGCCGCATCGGCGACAAACGCCCAGGCGCCGCCGGCGAGCGCGGGCCGGGGCAGGCGGGCCAGGCAATCGCCGAGGTAGGCCGCCGCCGGATCGTCCTGCTGGAACCGCTCGCGCGCGGTCGCGAACCGGACCCAGTCCAGGGCGTCGCCTGCCGGATCCGTCTCCGTCGGCAGGCTGCCATCGCGCGGGTCTGCGGCGCCGGCGCGCTGGTGCCAGGCCCAGGCGATTTCCCGGCGGAGGCGCAGGTTGACCTGCGCCAGCCAATACGCCGCGAAGGGATCGGGCACGCTCAGGCCCGGTGTGACACAGGCGGGTCCATGGGGCGACGGTGCGTTCATGACCAGTCCACCTGCGGCGTCGCCAGCGCTTGCGCGCCGTTGGCCCTGAGCAAGACGGTGTAGATGCCCGCATCCAGCGCCTGGTCGGGTTGCACCGTCACGGTCAGGCTATCCTGCGTGGCGATGCCCGTCGCCTCCAGCATCAGGATCACGGCGCCGTCGCGCCAGAAGGCCACGAAGATAGCATCGTCCGGTCCGCCCAACCGGACACCGGTGAGCGTCAGGTCGCCGGAGAACAGGCCACCGCCTTCGTCGGTCAGCGGCAATACCGGCGCCGCTGATTGAAGTGTCGGCCGCAGGGCGACTGTCAGGGCGTTGCTGGCAAAGATCCGCCCGCTGGGCCGCTCCCGTGCGGCGGAGACGGCGTAGCTGCCGGGCGACAACGTCGTGTCCGCGGGGATCATCGCCTGCACCGTGCCGTTCGGCGCGGCCGTGACCGGGAACGGCGTGTCGTCGAGGCAGACGAACTGCGTCGCGCTGTCCAGCCCGCTGCCCAGCAGTGTCACTGTATCGCCCGCGTCGAAGGCCGTCGGCGAGAGCGCCTCCAGAACCGGTCCCATCGACGGCATGACGGTGACGCCCTCGGCCTGCGGCGGTCCGACACTGTGCACCAGCGGGGCATAGTCAGGCGGCGCTTCGGGGGCGATCATGATCGGCCGTATCTGGAACGCGGCAGACAGGCGGTAGCGTTCGTCCGTGCCCTGCATGACGCGGGAGAGAAGCTCGACATTGCCGTTGTCCAGGCTGATCTTCAGGGGTTCGGGGTTGTCGGTCAATTGCACCGCGGTGGGGCGCTGATAGTTCATTTCCTCCAGCGCCAGCACGCCTTCGCCCAGCAGGGAATGGGCATTGGCGGAATCGCTGTCGCGCTCAAGGTCGAATGCCGTCATCAGGTACCGCAGCACCAGCCAAACCGGGGGCTTTTGCCCGGCGTCGAGCGGCGTGTTGCGGAGGTGCCCTTCGACGTCGATCTGATAGAGAAACAGGTTCAGCTTCGGCCCGTCGGTGGCCGCCGCCGCTTCCACCCGGCCAATGGTGACGTTGGCGGTAGACGTGCGGGCGGCAAGCTGGGCCTGCAGAATCTGCCCCACGGCCCCGATCGCGTTGCGGCTGTTGGCAAGCGGCATGACCGTTACACCTCACGCAGGTAGTAGCGGCGCAGCGACGATGCGCGGGCGGGGGGCGCTTGGGGCGGTTGTTGGGCGGGCAGTTGCGCCGGGGCGGGCGGCAGAGGCTGCGGCGCGGGCGCGTGGACGTCAAGCTGCAACCGGCCGATCCGCACGGTCGCTGGCGGTACGGGCGGCGTGCGCGCCGGGGCCGGACTGGCCAGCGCCGGGCTTCGCGCCTCGGCCCGGCGAACGACAGGCGCGCTCGCGAGGGGGGGCACCGGCGCGGGCGTCTCGACCTGGCGGGCCGCGGGCTGCAAGTCACGCAAGGCCGCAGACATGGCGCCCGGCACCACTTGGGACAGCTCTTCGAGACGGTGCAATGTCGCCATCGCCTCTGTCGGTCGGTCCACGCTTCGGGCTGGCGCAGTCAAACTCGGCGTCTCCCCGGCATCCGGACCTGCGACAGGGGGCACCTGCCGGTCGGGCGGAAATTGGTGTGGCATCGGCGCGGTGACCCGCGGCGGCGCGGCAGGGTGGTCCGGGGCGGTCCGTTGCTTGGGGTGGGGAACGATCTGCCCGGGCCGGATGTCAGGAGTTTCGGCCATCGGTGCGGGCCTCGTTTCGGTCTCCGTCCGCAATGACTCGTCAGCTGGCAGCGCCATCGGGGCTGCCTCACGCGCCTCGCTCCCTGCGCGCCGGTCTGTCGGCCGCACGGTGTTTGGCGGTGCCGTCTGCTTGGGGGCTGATTGCCGGGGAGGCAAATCCGCGGAGGCCAGTTCCGTGAGTGGCATGACCGATGCGGGCGTCGCGGCAGACGACGCGGCTTGCAAGACGTCCTGTTCCGTCAACGGCCCCACAGTGCCGGGTCCCGTCGCTGGGCCGCCGCGCGCCGGGGCACCGTTGACGCGGAGACGGGAAAAATATCCGCTCATGCCCAGGCTCCTTCGATGCGCGACAGATAGGCGGCGCGGCGATCCGGCGGGATCGCCATGATCTCGGCCTCCGACCAGTGATAGGTCATTGCCAGCAGGTGGATATCGTCCAGGAGCTCCGGTCGCCGGGTGGCGAGTAGGGCGAGGCATGCCATCTCCAGGTCAAGTGGCAGGGACAGCCCCGTGCCGCAGTCCGGGCATTCCGTCTTGATTTCCAATGTGCGGAGCGGGTCCGCCGCCTCCAGCGAGGCTTCGATTGCGGCGTGGTCCGCGTCGCTCAGCGGACCTTGCGGCCGGACGAGGTGCGCCAGAAGATCCGCGGCACGGGCCCCGTCATCCAGCCAGCCAAGCTGATCCGCACCGGTCGGCACCGCCACTGTGACCTCTCGCCCGTCGTCCAGCCGGCAGAGGGTTTGCGTCGGCAGGACCGCCTGCAGAAAGTCGTCCAGCCTCAGCGGCATATCCATTGCGGCGCCGCAGGCTGTGCATTGGGCGCTGTGGATCCAGTGCGGGCCGCGGGTGGCGATCGTGACCTCGAGCAGCGCCTGCAGACGGCGGTTGACTTGCCAGTCGAGCGGTGCGGCATCGGTCGCGGCGCTGCAAGCCGCCAGCACCCGAGCTGCGGCGTCCGGGCAGGGGCCGGCCAGAGGGTCGATCCCGACGTCGTCCAGCGCCGCGCCATAGGCGCGGACCGCATAGCTCTCTGTCTGTGGCTGTCGGTCCGGGGTCATGCGAGCCTCTGTCTGGCGGGCGGTGGGGCCGGGTCAGGCCGTTTCGTCGGGTTCCGTGGTGCCGGAATCGCGCTCCCACCCTTCATTTTCGAGTTTGATCGATTCGATCAGCACCGCGTTCGCGTTCGCGTCGAGATCGGCGATGGCGGTGAATTCGCTGACCCAGCAATTGTGGATGAAATACCGGTAGACCGGCTGGCTCCGCTCGTTCATCAGCACCAGCGTGATTTCCCGCTTGTAGCCGTCGAGATCCATTAGCGTATCGCCGCCGTAGTGGTGTACCCGGTTGGCCCAGCCTTCGAACTCGGGATCGTGGGTCAGGCCACGTTCCAGCATGATCGCCTCATAGGTCGTTCGCCCCGGCGACTTGCGATCCAGCGAATTTTCGCCGCCGCTGCGGTGCTTGACCACCTCGGTCGACCGTTTGAGCGCGCCGACCTTGCTGATGCCGGCCACCACCCGATTGTCCAGCTCGATCTGGAACTTGAAGTTCTTGTACGGGTCGAAGCGGTGCGCGTTGACCTTGAAACCGGTGCCCATGATCGTCTCCTCAAAGCTCGCCAGCAATCTGCTGGATCTTGATGACCACGAATTCGGCGGGCTTCAGCGGGGCAAAGCCCACCTCGATGTTTACGATGCCCTTGTTGCGGTCGTCCTGGGTTGTGGTGGTCTTGTCGCAGCGCACGTAAAACGCCTCTTGCGGGCTGCTGCCCTGAAACGCCTGCTGCCGGAACAACGAGGTCATGAAGGCGTTGATGTTGAGCCGCAGGTTGGCCCAGAGCGGTTCGTCGTTCGGCTCGAACACCGCCCATCGCGTCCCGCGATAGAGCGATTCCTCCAAGAAAAGCGCAAACCGGCGGATCGGCACGTATTTCCATTCGCTGCCGGCGTCGTCGTCGCCATCGAGCGTGCGTGCGCCCCAGTTGATGATGCTGCCGTTGGGCAGCACCCGGATGCTGTTCACGCCCTGCTTGTTCAGCACGCCGTTCTGGGCATCTGTCAGTATCACGTTCAGGCCCGAGACGGTGTTGAGCCCGGCGTCTATCCCGGCTGGTGCCTTCCACACGCCGCGATTGGCATCGGTGCGCGCCATCAGTCCGGCAATCGCGCCGCTCGCGCCAATCGTGCGGGTCAGCCCGTTCACACGGATGTGCAGCCGAGGATAGAACACCGCGGCATGGTCCTTGGCGCTGCCCAGGGCGCCGCGCAGGGTCGAGATCATCGACGGATCCTGCACCACGTCGGCCAGCCCGGTGGTGCCGTTGGTCCAGGCCTGAGGCGGATCGACCACCAGAAAGGCGCGGCGGCTCTGGCAATACGGCGCCGCGCGGCCATAAAGCGTACGCATCGCGGTGTCGTCGAGCGCCTCGTCGCCCGGAACCATGAACATGTTGAAGATGTCGACGGTGTCGAGCGCGTGCATCCCGGTCTGGTCGACGCCATTGCCTTCGAACGCCGCGACGTCCGGCGCTATGCCATCATCGCCGTCGATGCCGCTTGAAAACGCACTGGAGCCGCCGCCACCCAGCGTATACTGCCGGGTGTTCAGGATGAATTCGCCGGTCGCTGCGGAAAAGGCGCCGGGGGCGGTGTCGATGTCGGTGGGCTGTTCATTGACCGTGCCACCGGTGGCGAGGATGGCCAGCGCGTAGCCCCACAGCTCGGCCCGGTACGGCAGGTCGCTGTCGTTGGTGATGGCATTTGCGATGATCCGCAGTTTTTCTCGCACACCATCGTTCTCGCCGGTAAGCGCGCTGAAGCCGGGTGCACTGACCAGAAAGGGATCGGCGTTGTTTCCGGTGGTGACAATATTGTTTGGTGCGATGTTGAGATCGACCTGCACTCCGTTGATCGTGATCGAGGCCATCTGGCCTGTCGCCAATGCCGCCAACGCATTCAGGGTGGCCACCGATCCGCCGGTGGCGGGGTCGCCGACCCGGAGCAGACTGGCATTGGGGGCCGGTCGGAATTCGCTGCGCCGGACCGGCTCGATCCCGCCCTGATCGACGCCCAGCATCAGCGGTTCTGCAATGTCTCGGTCGGGCGCGCGGCGGATTCGCACAGCGCTGCGGGCGCTGCCCACACCGTCGCTGGTGATGGTCAGCAGGTTTGCCAACCCGGCGGGCGATGACGTGGACACGTCGACATTGGCCACCGGAGACACCGTGTCGAGCGCGGCGTTGATGCGCTGTTCGATATGGTCGCGGACCTGTCCGATAGTTGCCGCGCCGATTTCGGCGCTGGACCATGGGGCCAGATCCACCGGCACGTAGGCGCCGCCGTCGACGCTGATTTCGAAGCGGCTGCGCGGCGCAGTCGGCGCGGCCGGGTTGATGAGGTCATCGAGGATCGTGCGCACGCTGGCAATTGCGCCCAGAGGTCGACGGGACTGCGAGAAACCGTCGAAGCTGTTGGCCGCTACGGTCAGGTCGTCGCCGCCGCCGGCATTGGTGTTGGCGTGCAGATCAAGATCGATCAATCCGGACGAACCAGTGACGAAAAGCGGTGCGAAGCGCGGCGAGGTCGGGTCCATGCTGAGCCCGGTGAAGGCTTCGGTCTGCACCGCGACTCCGCCTTCCTCGAGCACCACCATCAGGTTGAAGGTCTCGTCCGGGTTCGCGGTGCGGAAATCCACCGTCAGCCGGATGGTATTGCCGAAAGTGCCGCTGGCCTTGGCCTGTGCAGTCAGCACGTTGTTGCCTTCGAGGTTTTCCAGGGTCACCTCGGCGGGTGCGGCATTGCGGGCGATGCGGATCACGTAGCAATCGGTCCCGCCGTTGTTGAAAAACAGCTTCACGGACTCAGCCAGATCGCTGGCGGGATGGGGGACGCCGAAGGCGCGATTGAAATCGGCGATGCTGAACAGCCGCACAGCCTGGTCGATCGGACCCTTGGATGCCCGGCCCAGAAATGCACCGACCGACGTGGATACACCGGTGATCGTGCGCACTCCGCTCGGCACCTCCTGGATATAGACACCCGGATAGCTTACCTGCACCATTTGGCTTCCTCCATGGCTGCGTTGACCCATGCGGACGGTCATGCCAGCGGGTCTGGCGGTGATTGTCCTGGCAAGGGCCGCTGCGGACGTGCGAGACGCGGCTCATGCACGCGCCCCTTGGCGGCGCAGGCGCCCGTGACGGGATACCGCAGACCGCTGAATTCCAGCAGACGCCCGGCGCGGCTCTGAAGCGTCGCGAAGGCGTCACAAGATTGTCGCAAGGTCCAGCGAGACGCTATGTTTCGGCGCGGTATCGACGATTTTCGGATCAGGGTGGGTACGATCTCGAGGAAGACGGCCGAGACCTACGGCGTGCAGCCGTCGCGGATCGCGCGGTCGAGACGCCGCGTCGCCTCGGTCAGTGCAGTCCGGGCCAACTGCAGCGCGGCGTCGACGTCGCCGTCGCGTTGGTCGTCGTGCGCGCTGCCGCCAGGTCCGCGGATCGCGTCGAACAAGGCGCGGGTTTCGGACATCGGCTCGACATTCAGCTCGTGCTCAAGCAGCGACGCGCAGGCGGCGTATTGGCGCAGTGCCGCCGGTCGATTGCCCCGGGCCGCGTGGCAGGTCATCAAATTGCGATGAACGTGTTCGGCAAGCGGATCAAGGCCCAGCAGCCGCATGCCCAGAGCGACCGCGGCGCGAAAATCGCCGCCCGCCATCGCCGTGTCCATCATGCGCTCCAACGCGTCGACGAACCGCGCCCGCAAGCTGTCGCGCGGGTAGCGGCACCAGTCGCCGTATTCGCCCTCCAGAAGGTCGGCGCGGTATAGCGCCAGCACGTCGGCCTCATGGCCGGGATGGTCCACCGCCGTTTCGAACAGTTCGACATCCATCAAGAGCGGCGCGAGGGCGCGGAAACGGATCGTGTCCTGCCCGGCGTCCAGGTAGTGGCGAGGGTTGACGCCGAAGCGGGCCAGCGTCAGGCGGATGCGCCACAGCTCTGTGCGCAGCGCGGCGCGGGATTGTCCCGGGGCGGCCTCGGGCCAGAACCACTCGGCCAGCTTGTCACGGAAATGGGGCTTGTGCCTTTCCAGCGCCAGAAACCCGAGTATCGACCGCGCCTTGCGCGTGGGGAAGGCAACTGGGGCCACTCCGGAACGGGCCAGCTGAAGCTCTCCAAATAACCGGATTTCAAGCGGCGCTACATCAAACGACTCTTGCGAAAACCGGCGTAACATGGAAACCGCTCCGTTCTGGAAATACAACCTCGGATTGCAATTGACGCCGTCGGCGGCGTCTTTGCTCTGGGATCAATGGAATCTGATGCAATGCGCTACACGTATTGAGTGTATACGTCATGCCGCGTTCTGGGAAGGGTTGGGCTTCAGGCGAGGCCGGGACCGGTCAAAAATTGCCGAACAGTGTCAGCCCAATATTGGGCACCGCCGGCGTGTCGGTCGCGCCGGGACGCGACGCGGCCTGAACCTGCTGAATTTGCTGCTGAACCCGCGCGTTGATATCCTCTGTATCAGAGCTGGTGCGCCCGGCGAGATCCGGCGTGGAGAACTGCACGGTCAGCCGCACCCCGGCATCGACGACGTCGCCAAACCGGTGGACGTGGGTGAATTCGGCAAAGACATAGACAGGAAACTGTTCCGCAAAGTTGGTGCCGGGCGTGCTGATCGCGGTGGGCGAAAGGCTCGGCAGCGCGGCCGCGGTCAGCGACGTCCCGCTTTCCCCGTCATATGACGAATAGGCGTAGCCCAAGGCCGGCACGGCGATGTCGGTGATCGCACCGGGCGGGGCGATGATGACGCCGCCGGCTTGCGTGGTCAGCGGGAACGGCGCCTGCGCGCCGGGCAGGGGCCGGTCGAGCGGCACGGTCGTGGGCGCCTCGGCACTGTACGTGGACAGCGGCAGGTTGAGCCCGAACGGCAGGTCCAACCCCAGCGAGCCGGATAGAGAAAAACCCGGGTGCGAAAGCTCTTGGGCCAGACTGGAGAGGGCCCTGCCCAGTGCCGCGGTGTCGAGATCGGCCGGCAGGCTCTCGGCGATCAGCCCGATCACGCGGCCCGCGAAATCCGCCGCCGGCAGGGTGCCGTCGTTTACCGACCGCAGGAAACCGCGAAGCGTGTCCTGCAGGCTGCTCAGGCTGATCCCCGGCACGGTGTCGAGCAGGATGCCGTTGATCCGGTTGCGAAATGCCTCCAGCCCGCCGCGCGGGGCAAAGGCGGGGGCTGCGGCGCGGCTCAGCCGGTCGACATCGTAATGAAGCCGCACGTTCATGTCGGCGTGCAGCGGGCCGAGTGCGATACGGCCGGTGAATTGGCCAAGCTCGGTGGACTCGATACGTACATCGAGTTCGGTGGGTGCGCGAATGTTCAGCGGATAGCCGGTCGGCACCTGCAACGTCGCGGTGCCGACAATCCGCCCGGTCGCTGTATCGAGCCGCAGGATGGGCCGCACCAGGGAGATGCGCGATTGCTGGTTAGGGTCGTCAAGATGGCCCGGCGCGGCCCCCGCGGTGGGCGAGCTTGCAAGGTCGATCCGCTGCAACATTGCCAGCACCAGCGCGTCCGGAGCCACGTCCAATGCGAAACTGGGGCCGGGTCCGAGGCCAAGCGCATTGGTCAGCCGCAGCGCACCGGGCAGCCGCAGCGGGAAGCCCGCGATGTTCATCAGCCGCGTCGCGCCCGGAAAGAGCGTCAGGCCCGCTGGCAACGAATAGGCTTCTGGCGTCTCGGCATTGGGATCCTCGTCACGTTGCAGGGCCGGGGTACCGGATTCGGTCTGCTGCACGGTATGAGCGAGTTCATGGCCGATCAGCGCGCGTCCGGGGGCGGTGTCTGGCTGCCAGGCCCCATTGGCGAACACGATATCGGCCCCGGTGGCATACGCCCGGGCCCGCAACGTGCGCGCGCTTTGCGCCGCCGCGGGTCCGGTGTGCACCCGCACCGCGCCCAGATCGGTGCCGAGCAGCGGCTCCGCCTTTGTCCGGATCCGCGCGTCGAGCGGCCGTCCCCCCTCGGCCACAACGGCGTGAACATGATCGGGCGCGTCTGCTGACACGGCCCGCCGCGGCGCGGGGTGCGACGGCGGCGTCAATTGGTCAGAAGGCGCGTCACTGCTCCGGGCAAATAGCTGCCCGAAACGCCGCGCGCCGCGTTCCAGCGACTCCTGGTTCGTCGGTGCGGCGCAGGTCGGACAACCGCCGCCACAGGGACAACGCATTGGCATGGACGCCGAGGGCAGTCGACCGGTTTGACGGGATGCGGCCCGTGGCGCGGTGCGGCGGATTGAGCCGCTTTTCGCAATCGCCGGGGCCTTCAACATCGCATCTCCTTTCACTCAGGTCCGCGCGTCAGAAAGACCCGCCAAGTCCCAGCGTACCGGTCGGCAGCACTGTCGGCGCCGGTCCTGGCAGCAAGTTGAACAACACGTCGCCGCGCACCTCGATCCGGAACCAGCCGCTTTCGTAGCCAATGCCCAGTCCGATCGTCGGACCCAGCACCGTATCGCGCAATCGTCCGCCATCCGGTGCGGCCGGATCGGGGCCGGCGTCGATGCTGCCAGCGCCCAGCCCGCCGGTCAGCCGGACATTGATCGGCACGTCCAGCGACGACAGCGAACCGCCGATGCCCGAGGACAGAGCGCCAATCACCGACGTCGTCGGCACGTACATCAGGTCGAATTGCAGCGGGACCTGCACGAGGCTGCCCAGTTCGGTCGGAGTAAAGGCATAGCGGTAGGTGGCCGCGATCATCGGGCTGACGGATTGTCCGGCGAACCGGCCTGCGATACCGCCGCCCAGCGTGAAGGTCGACCTTGGCGCCCGCCGCTGTGATGCGGCCCGGTTGATCGCTCGTTGCGCGGCCTGTTCCACATCCCCGGTGCCTTCGGAAGCTGGCGCCAAGCCTTCAAGTCTTAAGCCAACGGTTTCCGGCGCGAAGCTGCGCACCAAGGCTGGCTGGCCCGCAAGATAGGGTGCGGTGAACGCCTCGATTTGCGCCTGTCCGGTCGCCGATCCCGCCGGGGTCAGCCGCAGGTGCGGTGAGCTGCCCTCTGACAGAACGAATGCGCCGTCGCGCGCCTCTACCGACAGGCCGCGTTCGACGTGGAGAGTCCGCGCATCCTCGCCGATCTGGCCGGAAATCTCGAAATCGAAGGTGCCGGCATCGGTCCGGGCCAGGCGCAGGGTCAGATCGCGGATCGTTGTGGCCGCTTGACCGCCGCTGCCGGGCAGAGTGGCCGGCGCGGCAAAGCGGATCTCGACCGTGGAGGCGTCTGCCGTCACCACGGTGGCGCGCTTGTCACTTACGGCGCTCAGCGCGCCAGCCACTTCAGGCGCCTGGGACCTGACGATATTGAGTATCGTTTCGTTCATGGAATGAGTAATAACGATTTCGCTGCCCGCGGGCAGCCCGACCATGGCGTTGGCGGCGATCGGCGTATCGGCGGGGGCGTCATCCTTCCTCAACCCCGGCGCGCCGGTCGGTCCTTCGGTGGTGTGGGCGATCTCGTGCGCCAACAACGACTGACCAGCGGGCGTATCGGGTCGGTAGGCCCCTTCGGCAAAGGCGATATGCATCCCCGAAGACCAGGCCCGCGCGCCAACCGCTGCAGCCGAAGCCGCGGCGGGACCATCGTTGTGCACGCGCAGGTGCCCGAGGTCGCGGCCATGCCGCGCTTCGAACAATGCACGCGGACCGGCCTCCAGCGGTCGGCCGGGTTCGCCTGCGGTGTCGCGGACCGGCGCGGGCAGGGCGCCACCACGCCGGGGTTCGCGATGCGCGGCGGTCTCGGCGGCGGTCAGTGCGTTGCCCTGACAGGCGGGGCAGCCGCCACCGCAGGCACAGCGTCCCTGGGACACTGGCGCAGGCCGGGCGGGCGCGCCTTGCGTCTGCGCGCTCCGCATCGGGGCGGAGCCACGGCGGGCGGTCCCGGGCTTGTGGTCGCTGAGCATCTGCATGTTTTCCACCACGACTCAGGTGAAGTTCTGCACCCCTCAGGATGATCCTGCACCTGCCGTCAGTCAATCTTTCGTTGTGTCGGCCCTGATTGGCCCCCCAGGCGGCGGTTGGAACGTCAGGCCTGCGCCGCCGCCCCACAGCCACCTCTGGGCAACCACGCCTGAAGGCGCGCTGACCCCGCAAGAGGTGGAGCAGATGACATGACAGGGGTCGACGAGTTCCGATGAAAATACCGAATGTGGGAAACTGCTGGCAGTGCACGGTCCACTTTCGTGGCAACACCCGCGAGCTTGTCCTGATTCAGCAGAAGGTCAGGGGCCTCTGCCGGCGACGGGCCTCCCTATGTCTCGCCTAGACGGTCTTTCATCCAGCAATTCACGAGTGTAGACCTATCTCGGAAGTTGATCGGCTGAAGCAAGCTGTTGCCGCGTTTGGATAAATTCATTGAAAAGAATGCGTAGCCGTCGAAAGATCCCCGTGTGCATGACGTGACGATCACGCAGGAATCCCCGAACTATCGCTTGGGCTGATCCAAGCAGAGATCAGGCGGATTGACGGGGGCCCTTTGGCCCTCGTTTTCACATCCGGGACAAGATAGGCGGCCTAGTAGGCCGACCGACCGTCAAGCAGGCTGAGCGGGGTCCGAAACAGGATCTTCAGGTCGAGCCAGATTGACCAGTTCTCGATATAATAGAGGTCATGCTCGAACCGGGCGCGCAGTTTTTCCGGGTCGTCGATCTCCCCGCGCCAGCCGTTGATCTGGGCCCATCCGGTGATACCGGGGGGCAAGCGGTGGCGCGCGGAATATCCATCCACGATCCGCGTGAAGCGTTCCTTCTGGCTGGACACCGCGTTGATGGCGTGCGGGCGCGGGCCAACCAGTGACAGATCACCCCGCAAAACGTTGAAAAGCTGCGGTAATTCGTCGATCGAGGTGCGGCGCAGGATACGCCCGACGCGGGTGACGCGGGGATCGCCCCGCGTGACCACATTGCGCGCGTTCGGGTCGGCGCTGTCGTGATACATGGACCGGAATTTCAAGATTTCGATGGTCCGGTCGCTATAGCCGTGCCGCCGCTGGTGAAAGAAGATCGGTCCCTTGCTGTCGAGCCGGATGGCAATGGCCGCGCCGAGCATGATCGGCAAGGCGGGGATCAGCGCGATAGAGGCAAAGAAGATGTCGAAAAGCCGTTTGGTAAGGCGACATTCGGCGGCGAAATTGTGTTGGATGGCTGAGATCAGCGGGGATTGCTCGGGCTTGGCAAAGGAGAAATCCTCGCTGAAGGCCGAAAGACGCACCTCAACCGGCAGCACGCGCAAGGCATCCAGCAGCCAGATGATCCGGCGCTCTGCCTTTAGCGGAAGGGCAACGATCACCATGTCAATTTCGGAGCTGCGGGCAAAGGTCAGCAGATCGGTGTAACCGCCCAGCTTGGGCACCCCGAGCACCTGTGTGGGGGAGCGTATGTCGTCCCGGTCATCGAAAATGCCGTAAACCCGTACGTCATTGTCCGGAAGCTTGCGCAGGCCGCGAATGAGCGAAAGGGCGTGTTCGCCGCCCCCGGCAATGACCGCGCGGCGATCCAGCAGGCGCATGTTGAAGATCCAGTTCAACATCGCAGCGCTGCCCAGCCGCAGCGGAAGCGCCGCGCAGGCAAGCGCGATCATGGCGGAGAACAGGAACGCAGGCGCGGATGTGGGCAGCAGCAGGCTCATGAACACCGCCGGAAAGGCGACCGCGACCGCGAGCCGGGGCAAGCTGCGCAGGGGACTGCGCAGGATACGGGAGGCATAGCTGGAGGTGATGGTCAGGCCGGTCGCGGCGGTAACAGCAGCCACCAGCGCAACGGCCCCTGCTGCAAGCGGGGAGAACTCCAGCGCCGGAAGGGCCGCATATTGCGCGAACCAGAAGGCCAGCCCGAGGATCGGAATGTCGATCATCACCGCGACGCAGGTAATCCAGATCTGAGCAAGCGATGGCTGCCGCAAATCGCCGAGGACGAGTTCAGCAGCTTCGCTAAGGGGGACTTGAGGCGTTTCGGCGAGATCATTCATGCGACAAGCGTTCCATTCGAATAGGGGTGGCCCATTGGTCGGCTGCGCCCGGGGGAATAGATCTGATGCCAAAGGGGATTGACCGGGCGGTTGCTGCGCCTGTTCTGACCCCTTGGACGTAAACACCGGGTAAATGGTTAAGGCCCGTCACGGGGATTTGTCGCAAGAGCGGTGCCGCCACGGGCTTGATTCACGGGCGTCTGACACCCCAAGCGGCGAAAGAAGGTAGGCATTTGCAACACCGCGCGGGATCTGCACGCACCGGTGCCGAGACCCTGTTGAGACTTCAGCCGGTTGTCTTTACCACTCCCAACGCGCCCAGGAGGAAAGCAATGACCGCTCACAAGATTTTTCACATGGCCAGTTTCTCGCGGTCCGGAGAGACACTGCTACAGCGTTGCCTGAATGCCCACCCCGATATCGAGGTGGTGCATCAGATCGAGAGGCCCGACACCCCTGAGGATTTGGCCCTGTTTCGGCACATGATGCGCAGGACTGAAACGGAAATCGAAGGCGACCATCCACTGCTCGCGCATCGCACACTGAACGAGCGCTCGGTCATTGTGGTGAAAAATGCGACATGGGTGCATCGCTTTCCGCGCAACGGGTTCACACTCGTCCGGAACCCCTTCGCCCTGGTTGCGAGCGCCTCGCGCGCGACTCCGACCCCCGACCAACAACTGCGTCAAAGGACGCAGGAGCTTCGCTGGGTGCGGGGGATCGACCCCCTGATGACGCCGGCGATTGAAAACGCCAGCGCGCCGGACGGATTTCTCTCGCTTTACAATCGCAAGCTCTTGCACGACCGCCGCGATGGTCTGCCCTTTGTCCGCTATGAGGATTTCGTGGCCTCTCCGGAGGATTATCTGGGCCGTATCGTGGCCCATCTGGGGCTGGAATGGGATGATGCCGTGATGCGCTCTCATGAGAATTATCCCGAAGGCATGGTCGGGCATGGCAGCATCAAGCTCTGGCGGCCGATCCATCGTGGATCCGTTGAGAAGTACAAGAGCCTGGCGCCGGAGATGCTCAGCCGGATCTATGGTCTCTCCCACGAGGTACTTTTGCAGTATGGCTATGAGTGGGATGGCGAGACCCTCACGACCAAGCCGGTAGACGGGATGCTCTGATCGCTGGACGAGCCTCTCTCATTTCGAAAAGACGCCCGTGCCCGCTTTCGGCGCAGAGACATATGCGCTAGGGGGCAGGCTTGGGTTTTGCGACGGGCAGGCGAGGGGTGAAGAGATGATGATCAAGGTGCAGGCTGAGAGACGAGCACTCCTCCAAGGGGCGCGTCGATGACCCCGGCGGCCCGGTTCGCGGCGGCGGCGGATATTCTCGACGAGGTGTTTGACGGGACCCCAGCGGAACGCGCGCTGACGGCGTGGTCGCGGCGCAGCCGATTTGCCGGGTCGAAGGATCGCATTGCCGTGCGCGACCATGTCTATCACGGGCTGAGGAACCGTCGTTCGCTTGCATGGCTCGGCGGGGCGGGCACCGGGCGCGGCATCATGATCGGGCTTTGCCGTCAGTTGGGCCTGCCGCTCGAGGAGGTCTTTACCGGTGACGGCCATTCCCCCGCGCCGCTGTCCGACGGCGAGGGCGCGGCCAATGAGGGCGCGATGCCCCCGGCCGTTGCCGCCGACCTTCCCGATTGGCTTTTCGATCCGATGCAATCCTCCCTCGGGGAGGACTTTGGCCCCGTGATCGAAGCGCTGCGCGATCGTGCGCCGGTATTTGCACGGGTCAATCTGGTGCGCATCACGCGAGAAGAGGCCATCGTGCAGCTCGCCGAGGAGGGTATCGAAGCTGCCCCCGCGTCGCTCTCTCCCACCGCTCTTCGTCTTGGGGACGGCGCGCGCAAGCTGGCCAATGGCCCGAGCTATGCCGATGGGTTTGTCGAGTTGCAGGATGCGGCCAGTCAGGCCATTTGCGATCTCTTGCCGATAGAACCGGGGCAAACCGCGCTCGATTTCTGTGCGGGTGGCGGTGGAAAGGGGCTGGCCCTTGCTGCGCGCGGCGCACGGGTCTTTGCCCATGATGCCGATCCGGCCCGGATGAAGGACCTCCCCCCACGGGCCACGCGCGCCGGGGTGTCGATCCCCTGTCTTGATGATCCCGCGGAAAAGGCCCCCTATGATCTGGTGCTCTGCGATGTGCCATGTTCGGGAAGCGGATCATGGCGGCGCGCGCCGGACGGAAAATGGCGGCTGGACCCGGATGGGCTTGCCGCGCTCAACACGGTGCAGGAACAGATTCTGGACGACGCACTACCGCTGGTCGCGGAGGGCGGAACGCTGGCCTATATCACCTGTTCGGTGCTGCGCGATGAGAACGAGGCCGTCGTTGCCCGCTTTCGGGAGCGGCATCCGGCGTTGCGCGACCTCGGCACGCATCGTTTCCTGCCCGGCCCCGAGGGGGACGGTTTTTTCCTGCATTTATTGGGCAAATGACGGGAATCTGCCGATTGCAACAATTCGGCAAGTATCATTAACCCACCATTAACCGACAACTGTGCTAATCCCCTGAACACTCTGATGGAGGGCGAGCACAGGTGTCGGATATGTCGGTGGATCAGATCGAAGGCACAACTGCGCGGCGAACGTGGGTTGGCATCGCCGCTATCGTCGTTGCGCTTGTCGTAGCGATGTTCGTGGTGCGGGAACACCTGACAATGGAAATCATCCTGCTGGGCCTTTTGACCGGTCTTGCCACCGGCCTTGCCATCACCATCGGTCAGAGCGCGATGTTGCGCAACCTCCTGCGCGGACGGTCGAGCGATACCGGCCATGTCGAGGCTGCGCTGGCGCGCGATCCCGTGTTCAGCGTTCTGTCGGACGTGGCGGGCGAGGTGCTTTATTGGAATACCACCGCCTCCCAGAGCGCCGCCAGAAGGCCCCGGACGGTACATGCCGCGTTGCAACCCTTTATCGCCAATCCCGATCCGGTGATCACGCGCCTGCGGGAACACGTCAACCGCGCCGGTGCCGGTCGCGACGAGGTCGTGACGCGCAAGGGGATCGTCTACATTACGGCCCATGCTGCGCGGCGCGGCGGGATCATCTGGCGTCTGGTCCAGCGCGGCGCGCCGAGCGGCCCCGCGGGTGAGGGTGCGGCCTTGCCGATGATGACGGTTGGCCCATCGGGCACGATCCTTTTGATGAATGAGCCGATGCGTGTCTTGCTCGGGGAGCAGGTTCGCGATCTCAGCAAGGTTTTCGCCCATGAGGTCGTCTCCGGCGCGATGAACGAGGTCCAGACAAAGGATGGCCCCGTCGCGCTTTTGACGGCGGAATACCCCCATGCCGGCGGACGCCGTGATATCTTCCTCGTCCCGGATGTGCGCGTCGCGGCGACCCGAGAATGGGGTGCCTTCGACAAGTTGCCGGTGCCCTTGCTCAAGATGTCGTCAGATGGCCGGGTGATGCAATCCAACCGCCTTGCGCGTGAGTTGCTCGAAGACGAGGTCGCCGTCGGCACCAAGCTGAGCGGTTTGATGGAGGGGCTGGGCCGCCCCATGATGGATTGGCTGCGCGAAGTGGTCGAGGAACGCGCCACATCCAACACCGAATTTCTGCGGGTCACCAACGGCAAGAAGGAACGCTTCGTTCAGGTCACGTTGAAACGCGTGAGCGACGAGGCCGCGCCTTGCGTCATTGCGGTTCTGCACGACGCCACCGAACTCAAGACGCTCGAAGCGCAGTTCGTCCAGAGCCAGAAGATGCAAGCCATCGGCCAACTCGCCGGCGGCGTGGCCCATGATTTCAACAACCTGCTGACCGCGATTTCCGGCCATTGCGACCTGTTGCTGCTGCGTCATGATCAGGGTGATCCCGAATATGGGGATCTCGTCCAGATCAACCAGAACACCAACCGCGCCGCCGCGCTGGTGGGGCAGCTTCTGGCATTCTCGCGCAAGCAGACGATGAGCCCCGAGCTTGTCGATCTCCGCGATACGCTGGCTGATCTCACGCATCTGCTCAACCGTCTGGTGGGTGAGCGTGTGACCTTCTCGTTGTTGCATGATCCGGTCCTGAAACCGATCCGTGCCGACAAGCGACAGCTTGAACAGGTGCTGATGAACCTCGTGGTCAATGCGCGCGATGCGATGCCTGATGGCGGCCGTATTCTTGTGGAGACCGAAGTTCTGTCCTTTGACAAACCGTTTCATCGGGATCGGGCCGTTCTGCCCCCCGGTGATTATGTGACCGTAAAAGTGACCGACGAGGGGATCGGTATTCCAGCCGACAAGCTCCAGAAAGTGTTTGAGCCGTTTTATACCTCCAAGCGCACGGGCGAAGGCACCGGCCTTGGCCTTTCCACGGCTTACGGGATCGTCAAGCAGACGGGCGGGTATATCTTTGTCGACAGTACCGTGGGCGTCGGCACCTGCTTTACACTCATCTTCCCCGCTGTGGATGCCGCCGCCAAGGAGGCTCCGGTCGTGATCCCGCAAAAGCCCGCCGCGGAACCGGCCAGTCAGGTAGAAGGCGTCGTGATGCTGGTGGAGGACGAAGCCCCCGTTCGGGCCTTTGCCTCCCGCGCGCTGCGCCTGCGCGGCTATACCGTCTATGAAGCGGCTTCAGCAGAAGAGGCGCTGGAGCGGTTGGAAGACCCCGATCTTGAGGTCGATATCTTTGTGACCGATGTCATCATGCCGGGGCTCGACGGGCCAACATGGGTGCGCAAGGCCCTGCTGGAGCGGCCCCATGTCAAGGTGGTCTTCATGTCCGGCTATGCCGAAGATGCCTTTGCCGATGATAAGGAGAACGTCGAGAATTCGGTGTTCCTGCCCAAGCCCTTCTCGCTGACCGATCTGACAGAGACGGTGCAGAAGCAGCTGAAGGACAAATAGAAAAACGCCTGCACAAACCCGGTGTCTGTGCAGGCGTCAACCTGATACGCGCTTAACATACCACCGCAAAACCGTCGCGATGGAACAGCGGCCACGTGGCCAAAATCGGGTACTCGTTACTGAAAACAGGATGACGTCGTCCTGTAACCGTTATGACATTTCTAACCCGCCGAACCCCAGTCCGGAAAACCTTACCCTCGGGAAATCCGGATCTTGGATCACGGTTAAGTACGGGTAAAACCTGCATAAACCTTGGGCATTTGGCCGATCATCGGGCACCGCAGACCGCCTTTAGGGGCATTACGGAGTGTCGAGCTTTGGCTGCCGGAAACCACGTCCACCCCAGAGTAAATCACGGCACCGCGCTTTGATGCGGTGCAACCGCGTTTTGCCCTCAGAGCGCCGCACACCGATAGATGTGTTTCGCCCGCAGGGGCACACGGATACGATCATTCAGGTGTGGGGGGATCACAGACGCGGGAGGCCGATGCTCAACCGCGGCGAATGGCGCTGCGGGGGGGAAGGTCCCCCCGCAGCAGCGACTTAGTTGGAGCCGCGCGAGGCGCGCTTGCGCTCATGCGGGTCGAGATGGCGCTTGCGCAGACGGATCACGTTGGGCGTGACCTCCACCAACTCGTCATCGTTGATATAGGCGATCGCTTCTTCGAGGCTCAGCTGGATGTGCGGGGTCAGACGGACCGCATCATCGGTGCCCGACGCGCGAACGTTGGTAAGCTTCTTGCCCTTCAGCGGGTTCACCTCAAGGTCGTTCTCGCGCGAATGCTCGCCGATGATCATGCCTTGATAGATCTTGGCTTGCGGTGCCACGAACATCTTGCCGCGATCCTCAAGGTTCCACAGGGCGTAGGCCACCGCTTCGCCATCTTCCATGGAGATCAGCACACCTGCACGGCGGCCCGGGATTGGCCCCTTGTGCGGTGCCCAGCCGTGAAACACGCGGTTGAGAACACCCGTGCCGCGCGTGTCGGTCAGGAATTCGCCGTGATACCCGATGAGGCCGCGCGACGGCACAAGCGCCACGATCCGGGTCTTGCCGGCTCCGGCGGGTTTCATCTCCGCCAGATCGCCCTTGCGGGTGCCGGTGATCTTTTCGATGACCGCGCCGGAATATTCATCATCCACGTCGATGGTGACTTCTTCGATCGGCTCCTGCTGGACACCGTCGATTTCCCGCATAAGCACCTGCGGGCGAGAGATCGACAATTCGAACCCTTCGCGGCGCATGTTCTCGATCAGGACGCCCATCTGAAGTTCGCCCCGTCCCGCGACCTCAAAGGCCTCGCCGCCGGGGGTGTCGGTGATGCGGATGGCAACGTTGCTTTCGGCTTCTTTCATGAGCCGGTCACGGATCACGCGCGATTGCACCTTCTTGCCGTCGCGGCCAGCCAGCGGGCTGTCGTTGATGCCGAAGGTGACAGTGATGGTGGGCGGATCGATCGGCTGGGCGGGCAGGGGATCCTCGACCGCGAGGGCACAGATCGTGTCGGCCACGGTGGCCTTTGACATGCCGGAAATGGAAACGATGTCACCGGCCAGCGCTTCTTCGATATCCTGCTGGCCCAGACCG
Organism: Poseidonocella pacifica; assembly: GCF_900111875.1. Classification (GTDB taxonomy): domain Bacteria; phylum Pseudomonadota; class Alphaproteobacteria; order Rhodobacterales; family Rhodobacteraceae; genus Poseidonocella; species Poseidonocella pacifica. The sequence continues at coordinate 852,337 of NZ_FOJU01000001.1, read as the reverse complement.
CGGAAAGCGCGGATCTTGGCGACGCGGAACTGTTCGATCTTCTCGCCGTGGCGCGACAAGGCCTGCACCGTGGCGCCAACCTTGAGGCGGCCGCTCTCGACCCGGCCTGTCAGGATGCGACCCAGAAACGGATCTGCGCCGAGCGTGGTCGCCAGCATGCTGAAATCTTCGTTCTGGCGCTTGATCTGCTTGGGCGCGGGCACGTGGTTCACCACGAGTTGGAACAGCGCGGAGAGATCCTTGCGCGGGCCGTCAAGCTCGGCATCGGCCCAGCCGGAGCGGCCCGAGGCGTAGAGATGGGGGAAATCAAGCTGATCTTCGTCCGCGCCGAGGTTGGCAAACAGGTCGAAGCATTCGTCAAGCGCGCGGTCGGGTTCCGCGTCGGGCTTGTCGACCTTGTTGAGCACCACGATCGGGCGCAGGCCAAGGGCCAGGGCCTTGGAGGTCACGAACTTGGTCTGGGGCATCGGCCCTTCGGCCGCATCCACCAGAAGCACGACCCCATCCACCATGGACAGGATGCGCTCCACCTCGCCACCAAAGTCGGCGTGGCCGGGGGTGTCGACGATATTGATGCGGGTTGTCTTGTATTCGACGCTCGTTGCCTTGGCGAGGATGGTGATCCCGCGTTCGCGTTCAAGGTCGTTGCTGTCCATCGCGCGTTCGGCGACGGCCTGATTTTCCCGGAATGCTCCGGACTGTTTCAGCAGTTCGTCAACAAGGGTGGTTTTCCCATGGTCGACGTGCGCGATGATCGCGATATTTCTCAAATCCATTTTCGGGGGCCTTTATCTCTTTGCGCGCGGCATAGTAGGCGCAGCCGCGCTTGGCCACCCCTAATGCGTGGACGTAGCGGAAAAGAGCTGAATAACGGCGATTCCGGCGACAATCAGCGCCATCCCGACGAGCGCGGGCCAATCAAGTCGCTGGCCAAAGACGATCAGCCCGATAAGCGCGATACATAAAATGCCGAACCCGGACCAGAGCGCATAGGCAATTCCGACCGGGATCGAGCGCAGCGTGAGGCCCAGAAGATAGAAGGCGATGCCATAGGCCACGACCACCAGAGCCGATGGCCAGAACCGGGAGAACTGCTGGCTCGCCTGAAGCGCGCTCGTGCCGATGGTTTCGGCCACAACGGCGGCCGCGAGGAGAAGATAGGGATTCATGACGCCCCCCGGGGAGGTTGATGGTGACGGTGTGAAGGTAAGCCCCCGGCGGGCACTTGGCGCGGGCGCGCGGGCAAATCTCTCGGACTGTTGCAGGGTGGAAACAAATGCGGAGGGTGGCGGCAGGAAGCCGCGTGCGACCGGCGCAGTTTGCGCGAAACCCCGCGCGCCAAGAGGGCCCGCCGCGCACGAATTCGTGAAACCTGCCTTTGGCCCTCTGGACGAGTTGAATTGCTTCCCTATGTCAGTGCCGGGCCGGCAATACCCGGCTAACGACAGAGACGTCCAAGAAAATGAAGGACAGCAGTACAATGAAAAAGTTTTCGATTGCCCTCGCGCTTGCCACCACCGCGCTTGCCGCCCCTGCATTCGCCGGCAGCCTTGCCGAGCCGCAGGTTGAGCCCGTGCCGATGCAGCCCGCAGCACCCGTAATCGCATCCACCGACTGGACCGGCTTTTATGCTGGTGGCCAGATTGGTACCCTGAACGCCGAAATCGACGACACCGACTTCGAAGGCGACAGCGAAACCTATGGTATCCACGCCGGTTACAACTATGACCTCGGCAACTTCGTCGTCGGCGGCGAACTGGATTGGGATTCCGCAGACGCGGATCTTGAAGACGGCGCTTCCGCCGGCACCATCGAGAGCATCGCGCGCGCCAAGCTGAAAGCTGGTTACGATGCCGGCCCTGCGCTGATCTACGCAACAGCAGGTGCTGCTCAAATGCGCCTCGACGACACGGCTGCCGGCCTTGACGACACGCAGACAGGTTCCTTCTACGGTGCCGGCGTTTCCTACATGGCTACCGACAGCATCCTCGTCGGCGGCGAAGTCCTGAAGCACGACTTCAACGACCTCGACGATGTTGACGTCGACGCGGACGCAACCACCTTCTCGCTCCGCGCTTCCTACAAGTTCTGATCGCCGCACCACGCGACGTGATGACCGGGAGGGCGTGCCATTTGGCGCGCCCTTCTTTTTTGTCCCCGCTTGTGTCCCCGGGGCGCTTGGCGCTACACCCCCGCGATCAGCGATGAGGACGACCATGGCGCAAGGCTGCACATTCGAACGTACAGGGCAGGACGGCAAGGCCCGCACAGGGGTAATCTCCACCCCGAGGGGGGATATTCGCACACCCGCTTTCATGCCGGTGGGCACTACGGCGACGGTCAAGGCGATGATGCCCGAAAGCGTGCGCGCCACGGGGGCCGACATCCTGCTGGGCAATACCTATCACCTCATGCTGCGCCCCGGTGCGGAGCGGATCCATCGTCTGGGCGGTCTGCACAGGTTCATGAACTGGGATCGGCCCATCCTGACCGACTCCGGCGGGTTTCAGGTCATGTCGCTGGCGGAGTTGCGCAAGTTGACGGAAAAGGGCGTGACGTTCCGCTCCCATATCGACGGATCGCGCCACGAGCTGACCCCGGAAAGCTCTATGGAGGTGCAGCGGCTTTTGGGCTCCGACATCGTGATGGCCTTTGACGAATGCCCGGCGCTTCCCGCCGACCGCGACCGGATCGCATCCTCTATGCAACTGTCGATGCGGTGGGCTGCACGCTCTCGTGAGGCGTTCGGGGATCGTCCGGGCCACATGCTGTTCGGGATACAGCAAGGCGGGCTGGAGCAGGATTTCCGCGAGGAAAGCGCCAAGGCGCTGCGAGAGATCGGCTTTGACGGATATGCCGTTGGCGGGCTCGCCGTGGGCGAGGGGCAGGAAGCGATGTTCTCCACCCTCGATTTCGCGCCCGACATGCTCCCCGAGGACAAGCCGCGTTATCTCATGGGCGTGGGCAAGCCTGATGACATCGTGGGGGCCGTGAAGCGCGGCATCGACATGATGGATTGCGTGCTGCCCTCCCGTTCCGGACGCACCGGACAGGTCTTTACCCGGCATGGGGTCGTCAACATCAAGAATGCCCGCCATTCCGACGATCCGCGCCCGCTGGACGAGGCGTGCGGCTGTCCGGCCTGTCGGGGGTATTCCCGCGCCTACCTGCACCATGTCTTCAGGGCGGGCGAGATGATCTCCGGGATGCTGCTGACGTGGCACAACCTGCACTATTTCCAGGATCTCATGGCGGGTATGCGCGCGGCGATTGCCGATGGTCGCTTTGCCCAGTTTGAGGCGGAATTCCATAGCCAGCGGGCCGATGGCGACATTCCACAGCTTTGATGGTGGGGTTCCCCGCAAAGGGGTCGTCGGCTCTCAATTAATCGTGTGACGCGCATCTGTTGCTTGGTGTGACGCAGCGCCTAGGTCACCTCCTGATCAACGCCGGAATCCCGGCACGCGAACAGGAGACACCATGACAGAGAAACTCTTTACCCCCATCGAGCTTGGCGACATTGCGCTCGCAAACCGTATCGCGATGGCCCCGCTGACCCGCAACCGCGCCGATGATGTCACCGGTGAGGTGAATGACCTGCATGTTGAGTACTACGCACAGCGCGCCTCCGCCGGGCTTATCGTGACCGAGGCGACGCAGATCAATCCCGTCGGCAAGGGCTATATCCAGACCCCCGGTATCCATACCGAAGCGCAGGCTGCGGCGTGGAAGAAGGTCACGGATGAAGTTCATGCCCGTGGCGGCAAGATCGTGGTGCAGCTTTGGCACGTCGGCCGGATCAGCCACACGGACCTGCAACCCGGCGGTGGTAGCCCCGCCGCGCCATCCGCCATTAACGCAGGGGTCCAGACCTTTACCCATGACGGGTTCGTGGACACGTCCACGCCCCACGCCATGACCGAGGATGAGATCCGCGACACGATTGAGGATTATCGCAAGGCCGCTGCCTTCGCCATCAAGGCCGGGTTCGACGGCGTCGAAGTCCATGGCGCGAACGGCTATCTGATCGACCAGTTTCTCAAGACCGGCGCAAACCAGCGGACCGACGATTGGGGCGGGAGCCTTGAGAACCGCGCGCGGTTCCTCTTTGAGGTGCTGGACGTTGTCACCAAGGAAATCGGGGCCGGGCGCACCGGGCTGCGGCTCTCGCCATTCTCGCCGGCGAACGGGATTACTGACGAAGACCCGCAAGCGGACTTCGAATATGTGGTCGAGCGGCTCAACGGCTACGGTCTTTCATATCTGCACGTGATCGAAGGCGCGACGGGCGGTCCGCGTGATCTGTCCGAGGGCGAAAGCCTTGATGCGCTGCGCAAGATCTATTCCGGCCCGTGGATGGGCAACAATGGCTATGACCGCGACATGGCGATTGATGCGGCAGAGAGCGGCAAGGTCGATGTGGTCGCCTTTGGTCGGCCCTTCATCTCCAACCCCGATCTGGTGGAGCGCCTGAAGCGCAACGCGCCGCTCAACGAGGCGGATCAGAGCACCTTCTACGGCGGTGGCGCCGAAGGGTTCACTGATTATCCGAAACTGGCTGAAGCCGCCGAATAAACGGCTTTGCCGCTTCAGGGCGCGTCACTGCTCGGGCGCGCCTTGACCCTTCCTAAACTTTCGCCCTCGTAGGATCACCCCGAGGGTATCGCGCCAGAACGGACGGTCGCTGGGGCGAAAGCCGCTTGCTCCTCGAAGACAGGAGAGGCATTCTCGGACGCGGATGGCGCAGCGCCCCGGGTTGAAAAAGTCCCTTCCCGGTCCCACCTTTGATCTCCGAAAGGGAGGTGCCGACATTGCCGCAGGTGCGGGATGTGGCGCTTCGCCCAATAAAGGAAACGTGATGCAAGAGCATGTGAACCAAACCTATCCGGTCCTTCCGCTGCGGGACATCGTCGTATTCCCGCACATGATCGTGCCACTTTTCGTGGGGCGCGACAAATCCGTGCGGGCGCTGGAAGAGGTCATGCAGGACAACAAGGAAATCTTGTTGTCGAGCCAGACGGATGCCGCCGTTGACGATCCCGATATCGACGGGATCTATCGCACCGGCGTGCTCGCCAATGTCCTGCAATTGCTGAAACTTCCCGATGGCACTGTGAAGGTGCTGGTCGAGGGGCAACGGCGCGTATTGATTACCGATTTCGTCGAGAACGAGGCCTTTTTCGAGGCCGCGTGTGAGCCGCTGAGCGAGATGCCCGGTGATCAGGCCACGATCGAGGCGCTGGTGCGCACCGTCGCGGACGAATTCGAGCGCTATGCCAAGATCAAGAAGAATGTCCCCGAGGAAGCGCTTGCCGCCGTGGCCGAAAGCCATGAGCCCGCAAAGCTCGCCGACCTTGTTGCCGGACACCTTGGGATCGAGGTCGATCAGAAGCAGGAGCTTCTGGAGACGCTGAGCGTGAGCGAACGCCTTGAGAAGGTCTATGGCCTGATGCAGGGGGAAATGTCCGTTCTGCAGGTCGAGAAGAAGATCAAGACGCGCGTGAAGACCCAGATGGAGCGGACGCAGCGCGAGTATTATCTGAATGAGCAGATGAAGGCCATTCAGAAGGAGCTTGGCGACGGCGAAGAGGGCGAGGGCGAACTCGCGGAACTCGAAGACAAGATCGAGGCGGCGAAGCTGTCGAAGGAGGCCCGCGAGAAGGCGGATGCCGAACTCAAGAAGCTGCGCAACATGAGCCCGATGAGCGCCGAAGCCACCGTGGTGCGGAACTATCTCGACTGGATGCTGTCGATCCCGTGGAACACCAAGTCCCGCGTGAAAAAGGATCTGGGCAAGGCGCAGGCCGTGCTTGATGCGGATCACTATGGTCTGGACAAGGTCAAGGAACGCATCGTGGAGTATCTCGCGGTGCAGCAGCGCTCAAAGAAACTCAAGGGGCCGATCATGTGCCTCGTGGGGCCTCCGGGCGTGGGCAAGACCTCCCTCGGGAAGTCGGTTGCACGGGCCACGGGGCGCGAGTTTATCCGCATCTCTCTCGGCGGCGTGCGCGACGAGAGCGAGATCCGCGGACACCGGCGGACCTATATCGGCTCCATGCCGGGCAAGATCATTCAGGCGCTGAAAAAGGCCAAGACTACGAACCCGCTCATCCTGCTCGACGAGATCGACAAGATGGGTCAGGATTTCCGTGGGGATCCGGCCTCCGCGATGCTTGAGGTGCTCGACCCGGAACAGAACGGAAGCTTCGTGGACCACTATCTCGAGGTGGAATACGACCTGAGCAACGTGATGTTCCTGACCACGGCGAACTCCTACAACATGCCCGGGCCGCTTCTGGACCGGATGGAGATCATCCCGCTGGCCGGCTACACCGAGGACGAAAAGCGTGAGATTGCGCGGCGTCACCTGATCGCCAAGCAGCTCAAGAACCACGGGTTGCGGCCCAAGGAGCTTGAGATCACCGATGAAGCGCTGACCGACGTGATCCACTATTACACGCGGGAAGCCGGTGTGCGGAATCTGGAGCGTGAGATCGCCAAGATCGCGCGCAAGGCGGTCACCAAGATCGTCAAGAAAGAGGCCGTGACGCTGAAGGTCGATTCAGACAATCTGGGGGATTACCTCGGGGTGCGGAAGCACAAGTTCGGTCTTGCCGAGGATGAGGATCAGGTCGGTGTCGTCACCGGGCTTGCCTATACCTCGGTCGGGGGCGAATTGCTCAACATCGAAGCGCTGCGCCTTCCGGGCAAGGGCCGGATGAAGACAACCGGCAAGCTGGGCGACGTGATGAAGGAGTCCATCGACGCGGCCTCTTCCTATGTCCGTTCGATTGCGCCGGAAATTGGCGTCAAGCCGCCCCGCTTCGAAGGCTGGGACATCCACGTGCACGTGCCCGAGGGCGCGACGCCTAAGGATGGCCCCTCTGCCGGGTTGGCGATGGTGACCTCCATCGTTTCGGTCCTGACTGGTATTCCGGTTCGGCGCGACATTGCGATGACCGGTGAGGTGACGCTGCGCGGAAACGCTCTGCCGATCGGCGGGTTGAAGGAGAAACTTCTCGCGGCTCTGCGCGGCGGTATCAAGACGGTACTGATCCCGCAGGAAAACGAGAAGGACCTCGCCGAGATCCCCGACAACGTGAAGCAGGGTCTGGAGCTGATCCCTGTGAGCCACGTCTCCGAGGTGCTGGCCCATGCGCTGACACGCAAGCCGGAGCCGGTGGAGTGGGATGAGGCGGCCGAGGAAGCCGCGGCGGCACAAGCGGCTGCGAAAGCGAGCGAGAAGGCTGCGGCAACCGCTCACTGAGCCTTGGGCCAGTCCTATATAAATGGAAAACCCGGCGCTGTGATGGCGCCGGGTTTTTTCATTTCCGCGCGGATCTCAGCCGCAGAAGGCGGTCGCCATCTCGGCGTAGTCCGAATAACGCTGCCAGAAACTTCGGTCGCCTGAACGGTCCGACTGGCGGACTTCCTGCGCCTCATGGGGGTCTTTGTAGAAGCTGATGGCGCGGCGCTGATCGCCCGCGCTCAGAGTACGGTTTGCCGCCGCTTGGATACACCCACACAGGCCCGCGCTGCGCGCCTTGCGGTCAGAGGCCATGCAGGCCTGGCTGACGGGGCCGGATTCCGCCCTCAGCGTACCGCCTTGCGGGGCTGAACTGCGGCCACCGCCACAGGCGGCTAGGCCCAAAACCGCGACACTTGCTATCACATATTTCATCACACTGCCTCGATGGTACGGCGCGCTTTCGTGGCGGCCTGTTGCTCTGGGCGAACTATGCCAACTGCGCGCGAGGCTTGCAAATCACGAACCGGCCTGTGTCGGGCACTATGGTTGGGTCAGAGCGTTGGACGAGCTTTCCGCGGATGCGCAATGGAAGCACCCCGGGGTGATGCCGAGTTGAACCGAGGGTCTTTTGATTCGAATCGCTGGGACGCGTGATTCGCAAAAATGCGCCGCGATTCGGCAGTTGGTTGCCTTCGACCGGTTTCAAACTCCGACAAAGTGGCTTCGGCCGGACGTCATCCACGTAGATTTTCGAGCCGGGGGTAATCCTTTGGTAATGGAGCGCGGTGTGGTTGATAAACTCCTACCCCCCGCATGTGGTGAAATCCGGCGATTTCCGAGGTCATACACTATATACTTCTGGTGGCAGAGATTAGGTTTTTGTTAATAGGTGCGGACGGTTAGCCGATTTTGGCGGGCGGATTTGGCTTGACCCACCGCACTCTCCAAAGTACAACTTGTGACAAGCTGGAAGAAGTGGGCAAGCGACCCGGAGAGAGATCTCCGCGGTCGTTTTTTCGTTTCGCTCGAACTGGAGGCCATAAAACAAATCCCAAAAGAGGATACGAGCAGATGGCACTCATTACCGCAGAAACAGGTTCCACGATTGAAGCGAAGCGCATCGAGGAACTGATGGAAACGATTACCGATCTCGCGGACACGCTCAAGATCGCGCAGTCGTTTCTCAAGGACAAAGACTTCGAAGTCACCAAAGAAACCAACAAGACCCTGAGTGAGGTCCGGACGGCTTACCTCAAGGCGATTGAGCTGGAGCAACGTATTGATGCAGAACGGAAACGGAAGGCCGGACTTGAAGGCGGATATGCACTCGACCTCGGGGCCGCACGATCTTCGATCGGGTGCCGACTTAATCGCCTCCGTGTCCGAAAGTGCTGCAAGCGAGTTTCTTGACGAACTGACCGAGGGAGAGCTTCTGGCTCTCCCTTTCCTTTTTGATTTCTGGGCATTGCCCCATCAGCTTCCTCCCGACGGGATGTGGAAGACATGGGTGATCATGGGGGGCCGCGGCGCAGGGAAAACGCGCGCCGGGTCCGAATGGGTGCGGTCCATCGTCGAGGGAGACAGGCCCCTCGACAATGGTCGCGCCAGACGGGTGGCAATTATCGGCGAAACGATCGATCAAACCCGCGAAGTGATGATCTTTGGGGAGAGCGGGATCCTTGCCTGCTCTCCGCCGGACAGAAAGCCGGTTTGGGAAGCAAGCCGGAAACGATTGGTGTGGCCCAATGGGGCCATAGCACAGGTTTTCTCAGCGCATGATCCGGAAGCCCTGAGGGGGCCCCAGTTTGATGCCGCGTGGGTCGACGAACTCGCGAAATGGAAGCGCGCGGAAGACACCTGGGACATGCTCCAATTCGGGCTTCGGCTTGGGGATCACCCTCAGGTCTGCGTGACGACGACCCCGCGCAACGTGGGGGTGCTGAAAGACCTGCTGAAGCGCGATAGCACCGTGGTCACGCATGCACCGACAGAGGCCAATGCGGCATACCTCGCCGAAAGCTTTCTGGAGGAGGTACGCCGCCGCTATGAAGGGACGCGTCTGGGACGACAGGAACTGGACGGCGTATTGCTGGACGACGCAGAAGGAGCATTGTGGAATTCGGCCGCGCTGGAGCAAAGCCGGGTCGAGAATATTCCGAAACTCGACCGCGTGATCGTTGCGATTGATCCTCCGGTTACGGGTCATGCCGGGTCGGATGAATGCGGGATTATCGTGGCGGGCACAGTGACGAGCGGCGCGCCAAAAGACTGGAAGGCCTATGTGTTGGCCGACCGCACCGTACAAGGCACGGGCCCGACGGGATGGGCGCGCGCAGCAATCGAGGCCATGGCGGAATTCGGGGCATCAAGACTGGTCGCCGAAGTCAACCAGGGCGGCGATCTCATCGAGACCGTTGTCCGGCAGATTGATCCGATGGTTCCGTTCACGCAAGTGCGTGCGACGCGCGGCAAATCGGCCCGGGCGGAGCCGGTCGCGGCCCTTTACGAACAGGGCCGGGTCTTTCACGTTCGCGGTCTGGCCTCGCTGGAGGACCAGATGTGCCAGATGACGACGCAAGGCTTTGAAGGCAAAGGCAGCCCCGACAGGGTGGATGCGCTTGTCTGGGCATTGTCTGAATTGATGATCGTGCCAGCCGGAAAGTTTCAGCGGCCGCGGATGCGGGCCTTGGGCGCCTGAGCCACCTGTCTCGAAGGAGACATCTATCAATTAACGATTTCGCCGGGGCCAGATCGCCCCGATCGTCGATGCCCGTGTGGGCGTCGGCCGCAGTGTAATGCGAGGAGAACCGAATGGTTTTTGACTTTCTCAAGCGTAATGAGCCCCCGGTTCCGGAGCGCAAGGCGAGCGCGACAGGGCCAGTGGTTGCCTTCGGCACATCCGGGCGGGTCGCTTGGAGCCCAAGAGATACGGCCTCGCTCACCCGGACCGGCTTTTCGGGAAATCCGATCTGCTTCCGTGCTGTAAAGCTGATCGCAGAGGCAGCCGCGGCGCTTCCCTTGGTTCTGCAGGACAAGGAGCGGCGCTACGACGTGCACCCGGTCCTGGACCTCATCGGCCGGCCCAACCTAGCGCAAGGAAGGGCGGAGCTATTCGAAGCACTCTATGGTCAGATCCTGCTGACGGGGAACGGATACGTCGAGGCGGTCGGCGGGGATGAGAGCGTGCCCTTTGAGTTGCACGTGCTCCGCTCGGACCGGATGAGCGTTGTCCCCGGCGCGGACGGATGGCCAATTGCCTATGAGTATTCGGTGGGCGGGCGCACACATCGTTTTCACCTTGGGGAAGGGGCTTCGCCCGTCTGTCAGATCAAGAGCTTTCATCCGCAGGACGACCACTATGGTCTCTCCCCAATGCAAGCGGCGGCTTCCGCGATCGATGTTCACAACAGCGCATCACGTTGGTCGAAGGGATTGCTCGACAATGCCGCGCGACCATCCGGGGCGATCATTTATAAGGGAGTAGACGGAACTGGTGGCCTTTCTCCGGATCAATATGACCGACTCGTGGTGGAGATGGAGGCGAACTATCAGGGCGCTCGGAACGCGGGCCGCCCGATGTTGTTGGAAGGTGGATTGGATTGGAAGCCGATGGGCTTTTCACCATCGGACATGGAATTCCAGAAAACAAAGGAATCCGCAGGCCGGGAGATCGCAATTGCGTTTGGTATCCCGCCAATGCTGCTCGGGATCCCGGGTGATGCGACCTACGCGAACTATCAGGAGGCCAACAGGGCGTTTTATCGCCTGACGGTATTGCCACTCGCCACCCGGGTCACGGCGGCAATTGGTCATTGGTTGTCAGGCTTTACCGGCGAGCAGGTGGAGATCAAACCGGACCTCGATCAGGTTGCGGCGCTTGCTCAGGAGCGCGACCAACAATGGCGGCGGGTTGCTGACGCAAGTTTCCTCACTCTCGCGGAAAAGCGTTCTCTCCTAGGGCTGCCCGGGTTGCCGGAAGGAGAAACGGATGCCGGATGATCGCGGCGGCTTTGAGTCTTTTGAATGCGCTCCGGGCCTGCGGCTCGAAGCATATGAGCGCTTGGCGGCGCTGCAATTCAAGACTTTGCAAGAGCGCATTGAGAAACACGAAGGAACAATCGAGCGGCTCGAGAAACGCCTGTGGCTGACTGTCTATGGCGTGGCTGCGGCCATAATCGGGCAGGCTTTCCAGTCACTTATCGCGGCAGTTCCAGGATGAACAGAAAAGGACAAGGTATGAAGGATGACTTCGGCCTAGAGCGCAAATTCTGCCGCTTTGACCAAGATCTTACCGTTACTGATGGTACGGAAATTGAAGGCTATGCCAGCTATTTCGGCCAGTGCGATCACGGCAACGATGTTGTGCAGCAAGGTGCCTACAAGACCTCCCTCGAGCGCATCCTACGCGATGGACGCAGTGTCAAAATGCTTTGGCAGCATGACCCGGCGCAACCCATCGGCATTTGGGACGAAGTGCACGAGGACGCTCGGGGCCTCTATGTCAAGGGGCGAATTCTCGAAGCAGTGGAAAAGGGCCGTGAGGCCAAGGCACTCATTGATGCAGGGGCGATCGACGGGTTGTCGATCGGCTATCGCACGGTGCGCTCTGCGAAGAACGACAGGGGCCAGCGGCTCCTGACCGAACTGGAGCTTTGGGAGGTCTCTCTCGTGACCTTCCCCATGCTTCCCAGTGCCCGCGTGGGCGCCAAAAGCGATGAGCGTGACGGCGATCCCACTTTTGAATTGGCGCAACTGTTCAGACAGGCGCGCCGAGAGTTGGCTGACTAGGATCAGTCGCCCCAAACAGAGAAAGATCCTTATGACAGACTTGTCTGATCGGAGCGCCATGGGCGTATCCGAGGTCGCGCAGGCCGTTACCGGTTTTGTAAGCGATCTTAAGGGCTTCAAGGCCGAAATCGAGACCAAATTCAACAAGCAGGAAGAGAAACTGAACATGATCGAACGCAAAAATTTCGCGCCGGCTCGCCCAATCCTGAGTAATTCCACTGAGGTCGAGGTTCCTCACAAGAAGGCCTTTTCGGCGTATCTGCGCAGCGGTGACGATGATGGGCTGCGCGGCATTGAACTCGAAGGCAAGGCCTTGAGCACCGCGATCGCAGCAGATGGCGGCTACCTCGTCGATCCGGTGACCTCGGCAAGCGTACAATCAGTCCTGTCGTCAACGGCATCCATTCGGGCTGTTGCAAACGTCGTCAATGTTGAAGCGACCACCTATGACGTGCTGGTTGACCATTCGGAACTCGGCCACGGCTGGGCGACCGAGTCTGCGTCGGTTACCGAAACCGACACTCCACAGATCGATCGGATCTCAATTCCGCTTCACGAGCTATCGGCTTTGCCCAAAGCGTCGCAGCGCCTTCTTGACGACAGCGCTTTTGACGTAGAGGGCTGGCTCGCCAAGCGGATCGCAGAGAAATTCTCACGCGCTGAAGCCGCGGCATTTGTTTCCGGCGACGGTATCGACAAACCAAAGGGGTTTCTTGCGCATCCAGCCGTTGATGCCGGATCCTGGACTTGGGGCAACCTCGGCTACGTTGCGACCGGTGTCGATGGCGACCTTGGTGGCGCGGATGCGATCGTGGAACTGGTCTATTCGCTTGGCGCGCAGTATCGGGCGAATGCGTCCTTCGTGCTCAACTCCAAAACTGCAGGTTCCATTCGTCAGCTCAAGGATGCTAACGGCCGCTTCCTCTGGTCCGATGGTCTTGCCGCGGCGGAGCCTGCGCGCCTGATGGGATATCCCGTTCTCATCGCCGAAGACATGCCCGACATCGCCACTGGGGCCACTCCCATCGCATTTGGCGACTTCTCTGCGGGTTACACCGTCGCCGAACGCCCTGACTTGCGCATTCTGCGTGATCCCTTCTCTGCGAAACCCAACGTTCTTTTCTTTGCCACCAAGCGGGTTGGCGGCGACGTGACCGATTTCTCGGCGATCAAACTTCTGAAATTCTCCGTCTCCTGAGGCGGCGATAGGGCGGGACGGTTTCCCGCCTGAACCAGGGCGCGCGCCCAATTCCATGCAGGTGTTTTCCAGCTGCTACCCCCTCCGTCCGAGCAATGCCTGCCGGTCGCGCGCCCATTTACTTCCGGGGGATTTGTTTGATCGGAGAAGTTCCATGATGTTAGTGGAAGAAACGACCATCCCGGCCGAAGCCCTTCCGGTCGAAGCCTTCAAGAACCACCTGCGGCTTGGGACCGGATTTGCTGAAGACGCAGTCCAGGATCCGGTCTTGGAGAGCTTCCTTCGCGCCGCGATTGCCGCGATCGAAGCACGTACCGGGAAGGTGCTGATCGAAAGGGACTTCTCTTGGAGTCTCTCTGCGTGGCGTGATGCGGGCGCGCAAGCATTGCCGGTGGCCCCAGTATCGGCAATCACCGAATTCATCATACATGACCGTCTTGGCGAGGTGGTTGTGATCGAGGCGGACCGGTACTGGCTTGAGCGCGATATCCAACGGCCGCGGGTCCGTCCCACCGGGGCGGTCCTGCCCTCAATCCCTCCGGGGGGCTCTGCGGAGATCGTCTTTACGGCCGGGTATGGTGTGGAATGGTCGACGATTCCCGCGGATTTGGGGCAGGCGGTTATGTTGCTGGCCTCGCACTACTACGAATATCGTGAAGAACGCGCGCTTTCGGGTGGCTGCATGCCTTTCGGTGTCGCCTCCCTGATCGAACGCTATCGAACAGTACGTCTTTTTGTCGGTGGAGGCGTTGCATGAGTGGCATCAGCCTCAATCGGCCACTGATATTGGAAACGCTCGAACGAAGTGAGGATGGCGCCGGTGGGTTCACCGAAGAGTGGCGGGCACTCGGAACGCTCTGGGCAGAGGTTCGCGCGCGTTCGGGTCGAGAGACTTCGGGAACGACGATGCCGCGCGCCACCGTGCCTTACGTCGTCACCGTCCGCGCGACGCCTGTGGGATACTCATCAAGGCCGAGGGCGGGACAACGCTTTCGCGACACGACCCGGATTTTTCCGATTCTGGCAGTAGCGGATGACGATCCTGGCAGACGCTACCTGACGTGTTTCACCGAGGAGGAAACCGTCTCATGACCTATGCCCTATCGGCCGCCCTGCAGAAGGCTGTCTATCAGCATTTGGCCGAGAATGACGCTGTACGAGCGGAGGTCGGAACGGCGATCTATGATGCGATCCCCTCCGGCATACCGCCATCAACCTATATCGCGCTTGGCCCCGAAGATGTGCGTGACCGTTCGGACAATACCAGCAACGGCGCAGAGCATCGTTTCGTTATCTCGGTGGTCACGGATACTGCAGGGTTCCGCCGGGCCAAGTCGGTTGCGGGAGCCATTTCCGACGCGTTGCATCGCGTTGAGTTGAACCTCGACCGAGGCCGGCTCATCGGGATGCACTTCGTCCGAGCACAGGCGCGACGACAGGACAAGGGTGCGGAGAGGCGCATCGACCTGACGTTCCGCGCTCGTGTCGAGGATGACTGATTTCTTACAATGAGAGGTGACCAGATGGGCGCTCAGAACGGTAGAGACCTTTTGATCAAAGTGGATTTGACGGGTGGTGGAGACTTCGAAACGATCGCGGGGCTCCGGGCGACACGGCTAAGTTTCAACGCGGAGACTATTGATGTCACGTCCATGGAAAGCGCCGGTGGGTGGCGTGAGTTGCTTAGCGGCGCGGGAGTAAAGAGCGCCGGTATTTCCGGATCGGGTGTCTTTAAAGACGCTTCGACGGACGAGCGTACCCGCCAAGTATTCTTCGATGGGGAAACACCCCCGTTCCAGGTGATCATCCCTGATTTTGGAGTGATTGAGGGACCCTTCATGATTTCTTCCATCGAGTATTCTGGAAGCTACGATGGTGAAGCGACATACGAAATGTCGATGGCGTCCGCGGGTCAACTCAGCTTTTCGGCACTATAATGGCAAACCCGTATGCAGGCGAGGTGGAACTCGTCGTTGATGGCAAGCCTCGGGTCATGAAATTGACGCTGGGGGCACTCGCGGAGTTGGAAGCATCATTAAACGCCGGAACCTTGATCGATATGGTCGAGCGGTTCGAAGCTGGAGGCTTCACTACGAGCGATGTCCTGGCCCTAATCATCGCAGGGCTCCGGGGAGGGGGTTGGAGTGTATGCCGCTCTGACCTTCTCTCCGCGGATATTGAAGGTGGCCCGGTTGCGGCAACTCGCGCCGCGGCGGAGTTGCTGGTCCGCGCCTTCACCCTGCCCGAGGGGGCATGAGTAAGTTCGATTGGTCGGGCCTTATGCGTGCCGGCATTCGTGATCTTGGACTTCGCCCCGCAGAATTCTGGGCGCTCACACCTGCGGAGTTGATGTTCATGCTGGGGCAGGGCGGAACGGATGCGCCACTGTCCCGTGCGCGGCTTCAGTCTCTTTCTGAATCCTATCCCGATACCAATGGAGGAGCGAGTGATGGATAGCTCGGACGAGTTTGACGAACTCCACGACCAGACGGACACACTCCGGGAGAGCATTTCAAATACCGCTGCAATCACCGCTGCATTTGATGCCGAAATCAAACGGATGGCTTCGACAATTTCAAGCGCCGGAAATGATGTCAAAGCCTTGGAACGAGGGATGACTGGAGGGTTGAGGAAAGCACTCGACGGCGTTGTATTCGATGGGCTCAAAGCGTCTGACGCTCTTCGGACTGTCGCTAACTCGATCGTAGCTACAGCCTTCCGCGCAGCGTCAACGCCCGTAACGGATCATTTCGGCGGGCTGATGGCGCATGGGGTAGGCGGGCTTATCAATGGAGTGATGCCCTTCGCAAAAGGAGGCACTTTCACCCAAGGGCGGGTGACGCCTTTCGCCGTTGGAGGTGTCGTATCCTCGCCTACCTCTTTTCCTATACGGGGCGGTACGGGCCTGATGGGGGAAGCCGGACCAGAGGCGATCATGCCGCTGTCGCGAGGTCTCGACGGGAAGTTGGGGGTCAAATCGCAAGGCGGTGGTGGCGGGGTTACCGTTGTCATGAACATTCAGACCCCTGATGCGGCAAGCTTTCAACGCTGCCGCAGTCAAATTGCCGCACAGATGAGCAGAGCGCTCCAGCAGGGCCAACGCAATCGCTAAATTATGATCGACGGACAAGAGCACGAGCTTTCACGATGTGCGATTTCCAGCAAACTTAAGCTTTGGTTCCCTGGGCGGACCCGAGCGGCGGACAGATGTCGTCACGCTCGCCAATGGCTTTGAAGAGCGAAATACACCATGGAAACACTCTCGTCGACGCTATGACGCGGGCATCGGGCTGCGATCGCTTGATGATATCGAGAAACTGGTGGCGTTCTTCGAAGCGCGACGGGGGCAGCTCCACGCGTTCCGGTGGAAAGATTGGTCGGATTACAAATCCTGCGCTGCCTCTGCTGATATATCCTACCGGGACCAATTGATTGGGATCGGTGATGGGCAACAACGGATTTGGGCCTTGTCCAAAACCTATGTTTCGGGCGAACAAAGCTATTCCCGTCCGATCCTGAAGCCCGTCTCGGGCACCGTTCGTGTGGGTTTGGACGACGAAGAGAGTACTGAATGGCATTGTTGCAGAACTCACGCGTGAGGCGCGACTTACCCTTACCCCGCTGGCGTTATGCCCCGCGAATGATCTCGGTAGAGCCGAGGGCATTGAAGCGGTTCATTAATGCACTGCGGACGTGGATCTCGGCGGTTTGGCGGTCTGGGTCTCTCGCGGCGATGCGTTCACCGAATGCCTTGAGACATCGCATCTTGGCCTCGACCCGGCTTCGAGCGTGGTATCCGGTCCAATGCTTCCAGAATGCCCGGCCGTAGTGCTTCGTGGCGCGCAGCGTCTCATTCCGAGCCTTCGCTGCCGGGCAGTCTTCCTTCCAGGCGCGTCCGTTCTTCCGGATTGGAATGATTGGGATCGCCCGTCGTTCGGTGATGGCCTTGTGGCAGCGGCGCGTATCGTAGGCACCATCAGCTGTCACCGTGCCGATCTGTTCATCTTTGGGACTCTGGCCGAGTAGCTCAGGCAGGATTGGGCTGTCACCGTCGCTGCTGGGAGTGAACTCGACCGCCCGGATGTCTGAGGTGGCCGTCTCCATGGCCAGATGCACCTTGCGCCACTGGCGGCGGCCCTGAACGCCGTGCTTGCGGGCTTGTCACTCTCCATCGCCGAGGAACTTGATGCCTGTTCTATCCACGAGCAGGTTGAGCGGTCCATCGACGCGGCGATACGGGATCTGAACGGTCAACGTTCTCTGTCTACGGCACAGGATGCTGAAGTCAGGAACGGACCAATTCAGCCCCGCCAGCCGCAGTAGGCTGGCCACCATCCCCGCGGTCTGTCGCAACGGGAGCTTAAAAAGGACCTTAACCGAAAGGCAGAACTGGATGGCGGCATCCGAGAAGACGGGTGGACGGCCGGGGCGGCCTTCGTGCGGTGCCAGCCAAGCCATGTCTGGGTCCACCCAGATCAACATCGAGCCGCGCCTGCGCAGCGCCGCGTTGTAGCTGGACCAGGTCGTCGTGCGGTAGCGGGCGGGAGGTGGCTTGCTCACAAAGACCCTCTAACCGCATAGATTCACGTTGTGAATCGTCCATAGTCAGAGTTGTGCAACAAGGCCTGTGAGGGTTAACGGAACTCCTAATGGCTTACATTTGAGTTGGATCAGGCGCACGCGCATTGAGGGCGATAACTGGGATATTCCCGAAGTGCCGCTTGGAGAAGAGCGCGAACAGTATCTGGTGCAGGTGCTCCGTGATGGGCGGGTTTTGCGAGAGAATTTTGTCGATCTACCGTACTGGAGCTATGAAACTGACGCAGTAGAGGCGGATGGCCCTGGCCCCGTGACGTTTGCCGTCGCGCAGGTTTCTGCCAGGTTCGGTCCGGGGCCAGCGGCTCTGAAAGACATCGTGCTTTGAGGCGATTGTTGTGACTTTCGACAACCCGCGCGATTGATAGAGCAAGCTTGCTGTAGAGGCAGCAGGTAAGGGGGGTGTGATCCCGTTGCTTGGGTTATCTCAAAACGCAGCTTTGCGTTGTTCCCCAAGTACCCTATTTGCTATGGTCGATATTTATCGAAGCGACAGGAATTGACCGATGGCAAAGACGAAGACGCATCTCGCGCCGCTCGACCCGGTCTGGGAACGGATCAGGAGGGAGGCCACCCAAGCTCTCCAGGAAGAGCCATTTCTCGGTGGGATGATGCATGCCTGTGTGCTTCACCATCGTACGCTGGAGCAAGCGTTAGCCTACCGGTTCGCCATGAAACTTGCATCCGCGGAGATGCAGGAACAATTGCTTCGAGAGATTGCGGACGAAGCTCACGCCACCGATCCGGAGATCGCCCTCGCGGCCCGGGCCGACATTGCGGCGGTCTATGAGCGCGATCCTGCGTGCCATCGGTTCTTGCAACCGTTAATCTTTTTCAAGGGATTCCAAGCCATTCAAGCCTATCGGGTCGGGCATTGGCTCTGGCACTCTGGACGTCGGGATCTCGCGTATCTGATCCAGATGCGCGTCTCTGAGGTATTCGGTGTCGACATTCACCCCGCCGCTCGGATCGGAAAGGGGATCATGATTGATCACGCCCATTCCATCGTGATCGGCGAAACGGCCGTTGTCGGCGACAATGTGTCGATGCTCCATTCCGTAACGCTGGGCGGTACCGGAAAGGAAAAAGAGGATCGTCACCCCAAGATCGGCAATGGTGTGTTGATCGGCGCAGGTGCGAAGGTTTTGGGCAATATCCGCGTCGGAAATTGCAGCAGGATCGCTGCGGGATCTGTCGTGCTACACGAAGTTCCGCCCTGCAAGACGGTGGCGGGCGTGCCTGCGAAGATCGTCGGTGAAGCGGGATGCGATCAGCCTGCAATGAGCATGGATCACCTGCTTCGGCGCGGAAACAGCTGAACAGCGATCTTGCTTGAGGTTGCTCTAGCGAATGACGATCTCATCCGCGCGGATCAAACCGAGGACCTCGCGGGCCTGTTCATCGAGCAGGTCCAGATCAAGGTAGTCGTCGGAAAGACGGCGAGTGAGATTTTCCATCTTTTGAACGTCGGCTTCGATCAAGGTCAGTTCAGCGCGAAGCCCTTCCGCTTCGGCTTCAATCACCGCGCGGCGGAAAAGCCCGTAGGGCCCTTGGACCGCGGAGAAGGTGAAGTATCCCCCAAGTACCAATGCCAAAGCAAAGAAGGCCAGACTGCCCAAGGAGGCGCGGGGGCGCTTGTTCACCATTAAAACTGCCTCGTTCTTTCGTCTTGTACCGGACGTTGAGACGAGTTTGTCATGTAGGGTATACTTTGCCTATCCCCCGCAATCGGGGAATGTAGGGGCGTTGCATCGCCCCCACACTGAATTTGGTTCAGGCCTTGCCCTTATAGATGTCGATCAGCTTGCCGAGCATTTCTAGGGCATCGGAACGTTCGCGCTGAAAGGTGTTTCGGCCAATGATCGACCCGTTCCCGCCACCATCGCGGATCGCACGGGCATCATCATAGACGCTGTCCGTACCCTTCTTGGCGCCACCGGAGAAGATCACGATACGGCGACCGCCAAAAGCGCTGTCCATACAGTGCTTCACGCGGGCGGCCTGAGAAGCGATGTCGATCTTCTGCTCTTCGTAGACAGTCTTTGCCGCGCCCAGCATCAGGTGATCGGTCGAAAGCTTGATCTTGATGACATGCGCGCCAAGCAGAGCCGCGATTTGGGCCGCGTAGGCAGCCACGTCGATCGCCGTTTCTCCGTCCTTGTCGATCGCCTCACCGCGCGGATACGACCAAACCACGGAGGCAATCCCCTTGGCGGCGGCCTCTTCACGCATGGCCGAAATTTCCTCAAACATGTCGAGAGCATTGTCCGAACCAGGGTAGATGGTAAATCCGATGGCCGAGCAGCCGAGGCGCAGCGCATCATCCACCGAGGCGGTGATCGCCTGATTTTTTCCTGCGGTATCAGACATCAGCGAATTTGCGGAATTGACCTTGAGGATCGTCGGGATCTGCCCGGCAAAGGTGTCGGCGCCCGCCTCAATCATCCCGAGCGGCGCGGCATAGGCATTCAGCCCTGCGTCAATTGCCAACTGATAGTGGTAGTGAGGGTCATAGGCCGCAGGGTTGGGCGCGAAGCTTCGCGCCGGGCCGTGCTCAAAGCCTTGATCGACGGGCAGAATGATCATCTTGCCAGTGCCGCCGAGCTTGCCCGTCATCAGCATCCGATTGAGATTGGCCTTCACGCCGGGCGTCTCGCCCTCATAATTGGCCAGGATCTTCTGGACGACGCGGGTGGATTTCATGGGGCAAGTCCTCTTGTTGAAATATCTCTTCGGCGATGGATAGGACGCCGACGCGCGCCTTGCAAATGTGGTGGCGCTAACGGCGGCGCTGTTTGCGCCACCATGGGGGATTGTTGCCGATCAAACGACAAGATGCTCCGATATCAGCCGCCCAAGGCAGCCACACCGGGGAGGGTCTTGCCCTCCATCCATTCGAGAAACGCGCCGCCTGCTGTCGAAACATAGGAAAAATCTTCGGCTGCGCCGGCTCGATTGAGAGCGGAGACCGTATCCCCGCCGCCGGCCACGGAGGTCAGCTTTCCCTCAATGGTTCGTTTTGCTGCGTATTTCGCAGCGGCGACAGTAGCCGCATCGAACGGTTCAATCTCAAAGGCACCAAGCGGACCATTCCAGATCAGCGTCTTGGCACTTTTGAGAGCAACCTTGATCCGGCTGACTGTTTCCGGTCCTGCATCGAGGATCATCGCATCCTCCGGGCAAGCATCGGCGCGCAAAGTTTCATTCTCCGCATTCGCCTTGAATTCCCGCGCGACGACGATGTCCTCCGGCAGAATGATCTCGCACCCGGCGGCCTCGGCCTTGCCCAAGATTTCGCGCGCTGTATCGGCCATCTCATGCTCACACAGAGATGACCCGACGGGTTTCCCTAGCGCTGCGAGGAAGGTGTTGGCCATGCCCCCGCCGATCACAAGCTGATCGACCTTCTCCACCAGATTGCCCAGCAATTCGAGCTTGGTGGACACTTTTGCGCCGCCAACAACGGCGACGACGGGCCGCTCGGGTTCTCCAAGTGCAGCCTCAAGCGCGGAGAGTTCCGCCTGCATGAGGCGTCCGGCGCAGGAGGGCAGCAATTCCGCCACACCGGTCGTCGACGCGTGCGCGCGATGCGCGGCAGAGAAGGCATCGTTGCAGAAGACATCGCCGACTTCGGCAAGCTTCTTCGCAAACTCCGGATCGTTCTGCTCCTCTTCGGCGTGAAAGCGCGTATTCTCCAGCAGCAGAACCTGACCCTCCTTGAGGGCATCAGCCGCCGCAACCGCGCCCGGTCCGATGCAATCGGCGGCAAAGACAACATGCGCTCCGAACGCGGCTTCCAGCGCGGGCACAAGTTGTTGCAGGCTGAGATCAGGCACGCGCACTCCCTTCGGGCGACCGAAATGCGCCAGCAGGATGGGCTTGCCTCCCTTGGAAAGAATGTCCTGAACCGTTGGCGAGATCCGCTCTATGCGGGTCGCATCGGTCACGACACCCCCCTCCAGCGGTACGTTGATATCCACACGAGCAAGCACCCGCTTCCCCGCCAGATCCATGTCGTCGAGCGTCTTCCAGGCCATAGTTGCCCCCTGATCCTTGTCCCTCATGCTGTTCTTCCCTCAACACCCTTCCGGGGTCAATGGCCGCTTGAGAAGTCCTTGGTGTACGCATAGGTGTGGGGCCGACAGAAAAGGAGAGCCCAATGGCCGACATCAAGGACCCTGAGAACACTATCCTGATCGAGCTGAGCAATGGCACGGTCACGATCGAGCTTCTGACCGACATCGCGCCGAAACATGCTGAACGCATGAAGGAATTGGCGCGCGCAGGTGAATACGACAACGTCGCGTTCCACCGGGTGATCGACGGTTTCATGGCCCAGACGGGCGACGTGGAACATGGCGACATGGAAGACGACTTCAACCTTGGCCGGGCCGGCACCGGTGGGTCCAAACTTCCCGATCTGCCCGCTGAGTTTTCGCGCATTCCGCATGATCGTGGCACACTCGGCGCTGCGCGCAGCCAGAATCCGAACTCCGCCAATTCCCAGTTCTTCATCAACTTCAAGGACAATCATTTCCTCAACGGTCAGTACACGGTCTATGGCCGCGTGATCGAGGGGATGGAGCATGTCGACGCGCTGACACGCGGCGAGCCGCCTGCAAGCCCCGACCGGATGATCTCGGTGAAGGTTGCTGCCGATGCATAAGCTTGCCTTTGCCTTGAGCCTTGCCGCAAGTCCGGCCCTCGCCACGGGACTCCAGATTGACGTCACGGGTGAAGCGAATGGGACCATCACCATCGATCTGTTCGAAGATGTCGCGCCCCAGCATGTCGCCCAGATCACGGCCCTTGCCGAAGAGGGTGCCTATGACGGCGTCGTCTTTCACCGCGTGATCGACGGTTTCATGGCCCAGACGGGCGATGTTCAATTCGGAAAATCTGGCGGCGATATGGCGATGGCCGGCCGCGGCGGTTCCGATCGGCCCGACCTTCCGGCGGAATTCTCCGACCTGCCATTTGAGCGCGGTGTGGTCGGCATGGCGCGTTCTCAGAGCCCGGACAGCGCCAACTCCCAGTTCTTCATCATGTTCGAGCCGGGTCCCTTCCTGAACAGTCAATACACTGTGGTCGGAGAAGTCACGGACGGCATGGATGTGGTTGATTCGATCAAGCGTGGAGCCGGGCCGAATGGCGCGGTCATCGGCCAGCCAGACCAGATGAAGACGGTTAACGTCACCGATTAACCATCTGATTTTGGTTAATTGTTTCTGCTCCGGGGTATAATCCCCGGAGCAAAAGTATAGCGGGCGAATATGACCTAGCGTCACTTGTTGACCGGTCATGGTTTCGCCTCAATTACCCCCAATCATGTCATGCGTGTGCTTCGGCACAGGGAAATTGAATTTGTGGGGTAGTGGAATGCTACGATCCTCTGTCGTCATCCTTTTGCTCTTTCTGAGCGTTGGACTTGTAAACGCCGCTCAGGCGCCAACCTGCGGAGTGCTTGAGCGTTCTCCGCTCGGTGGGGCCAGCGTGCAGCCTTGTCATCACCCGTCTTATGGGTTCGTTTCGTCGCCGCGCGATGAGATCCAATTGGCATTTTATGAAACAAACTCATGGATGGGCTCGCGCGGTAGCCGCGATCAGCCAGCAGACCGGCGAACCGATGAGCGCGACCAGCAGAGCACCAAGCGCTATGGTGAGACGAGCGCCGTCTCTGGGGATAGCTCTCGTGGCTCGGACAGAGATACCCGGTTCGATGATTTCGACGTCTCCGAAGCGCGGGGTCGATCCGATGAGGACGACAACAGATCACGTACGTCGTCGAGCTCTCCGTCAACACTCACCCGAAGCTATGAGACATCGGGCCACGGCGGTGGAAATCGGATCGTCGACTTTGTTTACGGAGATCACGACGGCCCGAGGTTCGACCGTGAAAGCGCGAGGCGCTGGCTCGAAGAGCTTCGCAACCGCCGCATCGGCGATGGCTCCGGGTTTTTCATTCCTATTGGGACGGATCCGGGAACGGCGCCTGAACCTGGTGAGGAACTTGTGCCATCCCCCGTACCGCTGCCGCCGGCATTCCTGATGCTGCTTGCGCCGCTGTTCGCCTTCGGGTTTTTGCGCCGCCGTCAGCAGGCCTGAAGCCAGGGCGGGGCCAACCAGGTTCCGCCAAGCGGGCGCAGCTTTGCGCCCGTTCCGAGCTTGAACCGTGCAAGCCCCGGCGAGCTTTCGGTATCCACGGTTCCCAGATCGATCCGCTCCACTCCGCGCTGCGCGAAAAACGTGGCCGCGCGCCATAGCAGGAGCGTATGGGCAGAGACGCGCCGCCCTTCGTCGCCGGACCATCCCATGTGATAGGTGGCGGCCCCGCCGTGGCGCAGAAACAGCATTCCCGCAACCGTCTCTCCATTCTTCCGAGCCTCGAACAGCCAGGCAAGATCCGGCGAGGTCGCGGCATAGGCCACAGCGAGCCAAGCGGGCAGGGCGCGGTATTTCCGCCTGCGCCGCAAAGCCGCTTCCCGCGCGAACAGCCAGTGTGATGGATCTGCCGGCATCGGTGATACGCGCACCTCCGTATCCTCGGCCTCTGCGCGGGTGAGACGATTTCGCCATTTCACGCGCAGCGCCGCGCGCAGATCGGCCGCGTTGGAGTGAAGCCGCCATTCCGCCACATGTGCCGCCGTCATCAACGGGACGAGCCCGCGCATGGCGGGGGGGTGATCGGGGGAAAAGATGACAGCGCCACGCAAATGACCCCGCACGGATCCGATCGCGTCCGCCTGCTCCGCGCCGCGATCTAGGATCGGACCGCGCGACACAAGAGACACAGGGAAACCGGCGAATGACCGCCGCAAAGCAAGCGCGCTGCCAGAGGCCGTCCCGCTCGTCAGGCAAAGCTCTTCGACGCAGCGCCCCCCGGCACGCAGCGCGCGCGCATAGGCCGGGTGTTGCTGTAAAGGCAGCAAGGAAGCCGAAGGGGCGGGCGCGTGCGTGATTTTCATGCCGAGATTAACCGGACCTTCACCTTAACGCGGCCTTAATAGGCGCGATGAATCGGTCCTCTGATCCCATTTTCGGCGAGATTGCGCCCACACCGCGCCCGACATGGCAGGCGGCGCTGCTGGTTGCGCTGCTTCTGTCGGTCCCGGCCTATCTGGTGGTGCAGGGGATCGTCTGGGCGTTCAGCCCATGAAAACCCGGACGGATTTCTCAAAAGCGCGCGGCTCTTCGGCATGCAGCCAATGCCCGGCCTTGGGCAATTTCGCAAATCGCGCGGCTGGAAACAGGGCCCGGATCGTCTCCCGGTGCTCTGGGCGAACATAGTCTGACATTCCGCCGGAGAGAAACAACGCAGGCCGCTCAAACTGTGCTTTAATTTCGGGAAATCCGAGAACCTTTGGCATCTCTGCGGCAAGAACGTCGAGATTGAGCAACCATCGACGCGCCTTCACATCGAGTGATTGCGTGAAGAAGCTCTGCAGGGCTGGCTCAACTCCAAGATCCCCCAATTGCGCGGCCGCATCCGAACGACGCTCCACCTTGGAAAGGTCAACAGCCCGCATCGCATCGACGAATTGCATCTGGCTGTGGGAGTAGGAGACCGGTGCGATATCGGCGACAAGCAACCGATTGACGCGGTCGGGGTGCTGTAGGGCAAAGACCATCGCGGCCTTGCCGCCCATCGAATGACCGATAAGATCAACCGGACCATCCGGAAGGGTCTCGGCCAGATCCTCCGCCATTTCGGGATAGCTGTGCGTATCGCGCCAAGGGCTCTGTCCATGATTGCGCAGATCGACGGCAATCACCTCACGTTGATCGGAGAGACGTTTGGCTATCACCCCCCAGTTACGTGCGGACCCGAACAGCCCGTGGAGGATGACAAGTGGTGGAAGATCGGTGGCCTGGCCATGTCGGATCGTGTTCAGCATGACCAAGCCGTAGCGTCGCGCGGCGCGAAAATCCAGAGGTCCCGCGCCTTGCGTTCACTCAGTTGCGTGCAAGCTGCTGCCACGTGCGCGCGTGGCTGACTTTCACCGTCTCGCCGTCGCGGGCAAAGGTGTAGAGCGTGCCGGCATGTCCGGGCAGACCGAAGTGCACGCTGTCCCCGTCGGCGAGGGTCATTTGAAGGCGATTGGTTTCGGCGGAATCATGGCGCGCAAGGTAATGCGCCGTCACATCGAATCCGGCGTCCGCCTCCATGAAGTAGACGGTCATGTCGACGGGGCCGTCGATCATGGTTGTGGCGGCCATGGGCGTGTTGAGTTGGATGTCTTCTGCCTGCGCGGCTGTGGCGAGGGAAAGAAGGGCGGCTGTAACGGCGAGTTTCATCATGGAGATTCCTGCAATTGCGTACGTCGGGCAAAGCCCGTGTGTTTCTGCATTGCAGCATAAACAGGAAGGCCATGCAGCGAAACCCCTCTCGCTGCATGGCAGATATGCAAGCTATTTCATACGGTTAATCGTATACCTTCGTGCACCGAACGGATGCTTGCATATGCAGCATCACAGATCCCCATAGATCGGGAAACGGGCACACAGCGTCGCGACTTCGGCTTTGACCTTTTCCTCGACCTCCGCGTTGCCATCTTCGCCATTCGCGGCGAGCCCATCGACGACTTCCACGATCCAATCCGCGATCTGACGGAACTCGGCCTCACCGAAGCCCCGCGTCGTGCCCGCGGGCGATCCGAGCCGGATGCCGGATGTGACGGTGGGCTTTTCGGGATCGAACGGAACGCCGTTCTTGTTGCAGGTGATATGCGCGCGGCCAAGCGCCTTTTCGGTGGCATTGCCCTTCACACCTTTGGGCCGCAGATCGACCAGCAGCACATGGGTATCGGTGCCATGTGTGACCGTGTCGAGACCGCCTTTGATGAGCTGGTCAGAAAGGGCCTGCGCATTGGCGATGACCGCCCGGATGTAATCCTTGAACTCCGGCCGAAGCGCTTCGCCAAAGGCCACGGCCTTGGCCGCGATGACGTGCATGAGCGGACCGCCCTGAATGCCGGGGAAGATCGCCGAGTTGAACTTCTTGGCTAGTGCCTCGTCGTTCGTCAGGATCATGCCGCCGCGCGGGCCGCGCAGGGTTTTGTGGGTCGTAGTGGTTGCCACATGCGCGTGGGGGAAGGGCGAAGGATGCTCGCCCGCCGCAACCAGGCCCGCGAAATGCGCCATGTCCACATGAAGATAGGCCCCCACGGAATCCGCGATTTCCCGCATCTTGGCAAAGTCGATCTGGCGCGGGATCGCCGAGCCGCCCGCGATGATGAGCTTGGGCTGATGCTCGGTGGCGAGGCGCTGGACCTCATCGTAATCCAGCAGGTTATCCTGCCGCCGCACACCATATTGCACCGCGTTGAACCATTTGCCCGACTGGTTGGGGCGCGCCCCGTGGGTCAGGTGGCCGCCCGCGTCGAGGCTCATCCCGAGGATCGTGTCCCCCGGTTGCAACAGTGCGGTAAAGACGCCCTGGTTTGCCTGACTGCCGGAGTTGGGCTGTACGTTGGCAAAGCCGCAGTCGAACAGCTTGCACGCCCGCTCGATGGCAAGGTTTTCCGCGATATCGACATACTGGCAACCGCCATAATACCGCCGCCCGGGATAGCCTTCGGCATATTTGTTCGTCATGACAGAGCCTTGTGCCGCCATCACCGCCGCCGAGACGATGTTCTCGCTCGCGATCAGTTCGATCTCGTCGCGCTGGCGGCCCAGCTCCTGTTCGATTGCGCCGAAAATCTCGGGGTCTCTGCTCTCAAGGCTTTCAGTGAAAAAGCCGGTGTCGCGGGTGGGGGCGTCCATCGGGGCATCCTCTGTCCATGTGATTGTTGAAATTTCCTAGCGCATGACCCGGCGAGCGAAAAGCGTGGAAAGCAAAAGGCGACCGAAAGACGCGCGCAGTGCTGGCCCCGGGGGGAAACTTGTGTTTCTGTCGGAACGGATTGATGCGGATCGGAAAGGCACGAATTTCGGGATGAAAATTTCCTTTGTGGCCAGTAGCGTAGAGATCGCGCAGCAATCGCGTGATGTCCTTGCGGATCGCTATGGCGATGCCCCCGTCTATGAGGCGGACGTTATTGTCGCCCTTGGCGGCGATGGTTTCATGCTCCAGACGTTGCACGCCACGCAGGAAATCGATGCCCCGGTATACGGGATGAACCGTGGCACGGTCGGTTTCATGATGAACGAGTATCTTGAAGACGGGCTTCTGGAGCGGCTCAGCATGGCGGAGCAAGAGGTCGTCAATCCGCTGATGATGCGCGCGACACAGCGCGACGGTGTGATCCGCGAGGAACTGGCCATCAACGAGGTCTCGCTGCTGCGGCAAGGCCCTCAAGCTGCCAAGCTCCGGATCACGGTCGATGGACGCCTTCGGATGGATGAGTTGGTCTGCGATGGCGCGCTGCTCGCAACGCCAGCAGGTTCAACAGCCTACAACTACTCCGCCCATGGTCCGATCTTGCCGATCGGGGCGGATGTGCTGGCGCTTACGGCTGTCGCCGCGTTTCGTCCGCGGCGGTGGCGCGGCGCATTGCTGCCCAAAACTGCGACGGTGCGTTTTGACGTGAACGAAGCCGACAAGCGGCCGGTTATGGCAGATGCAGATGGTCGGTCGGTACGGAATGTGCAGACGGTCGAAATACATTCAGAGCCGTCGATCCGGCACCGGATTCTCTTTGATCCGGGCCACGGGCTGGAAGAACGTCTTATTCAGGAACAATTCGTCTAACGACCGGACATCCCCGGAAGATGGGCTTAGCCGGTATGACGGCCGTGGGCGCGTTCGCGCAGCAGCAGATCTTTGATTTCCTCGGCTGAAACCGCGGGCGAATAGAAAAACCCTTGGCCGTAATCGCATCCCGTTTCGGTCACGAAATCACGCTGCCAGTCTGTCTCGATGCCTTCCGCGACCGTCTCCAGCCCCAACCGTCCAGCGAGATCGACGAGGCTCCGAACGATATGGCGGTCCTTTTCGCTGCGGGGCAGGCGGCGAACGAATTGTCGGTCGATCTTGAGGATATCGACGGGCCAGGAACTGAGGTGGGTCAGGCTGCCGAAACCTGTGCCGAAATCGTCCAGCGCGACACGGACGCCCTTGTCCCGGAGGGATTGCAGCGTGCGTCGCATGCCGCCTTCGGGATCGTCCATAACGATGGTTTCCGTGACCTCTATAGTGAGATCTGACGGACTGAGGCCGGCGGCTGCCAGCTCGTGCATGATATCCATGAGTTGGTCGGGATGCGCCACATCCTCGGCGGTAGCGTTCAAGCAAATCTTGCCGGGATTGAGCCCCAGTCTGCGCCATTCCGGGAGGATATCACATACGGCATCAGCGATGCGCCGCGTCAATAGTGGGGCGAGCAACCGATCGCTGAACGCCTTGTAGAACTGCGCGGGGGGGCGCACCTGTCCATCGTCCTGATGCCAGCGCACCAGAACTTCCAGGCCTTCGATCCGCCGTGTTTCCAAGCCGATGATCGGTTGAAAATAGGGGACGATTTCCCCCTTCAGGATCGCTTCGGTAAACGCGCTCTGGAAGGCTTTGATATTATAGACGCGGTCGATGGCCTCATCGTGCCGAACGGTGCGGTCCCGGCCCAGAGATTTTGCCGCATGAAGGGCGACTTCGGCATTGGACAGCAGAGTCCGCCAACTGGGCGCTCCGTTTTCGCTGCCCGCCAGACCGACGCTGAGCCGGCCCATTTCGATCAGGCCCAAAGGCCGCGTGCTTTCATAGAACTTGGCGCGCAGACGTTCGATGATCTCTTCGGCGGTGCTATCGACTGTTCTCAGCAAGAGCGCGAATTTGTCATCACCAACGCGACCGGCGGTGCAATTGCGCGCCCCAAGAGAATGGATAGATTCCGAAAGAGCGGCGAGGAACTCATCCCCGATGAAGGCCCCGAACCGTTCGTTGATCGTGCGGAATTCGTCGATATCGACAAGGGCCAGTTGCATGGACTCCTGCCTGTCGTCGATGATGTTCGTGCCTTCCTCGCGGAAGGCGGTCATGTTGAGAAGGCCAGTAAGACCGCAGGTGCGGGACGCCCGCTCAACCACGCGCCGTTCGAAATCCAGTTTGGCGTGTGCCTCATCCAATTCGCGGCGATCCCGTTGACTGCACAGCAGGCGGGTAATCGCGGTACCGATGGTAATGATCCGGTCCAGGGTCACAGTGTCGACATCATGTGCCTCATGACCAAGAAGGCACAGCGTTCCGGCGTGGATACCCTCCTCAACCTCAAGCGGAACGCCGACATAGCTGCGCAGGTGCGGCGCGCCGACAACAAGGGGGTTCTGCGCAAAGCGGGCATCGTCATGGGCATCGGGCACATGAAGCGTGCGGCCCTCTCCGATAGGATAGCTGCAAAATGCATGTTCGCGCGGCGTGCCGGACAGTTCAGGCAGCCCGTGATTCACGATGAATTGCTGTTCGTCCGCATGCATGATCGACAACAAGCCGATCGGCAGGCCAGCGACCTGCGCCGCGAGTGCGACAAGCCGCTCAATATCCTGATCGACCTCGGCTTCCTCGACACGAAGGCGTTCGACCACCTTCAAGCGTGCATACTCAGACAGTGGGACGGGATAGCCCATTTCCAACGCAATTCCTTAAGCTTCACCTCAACTTAAGGCTGATTAAGTTAACAGAACCTTTCATCGGCGTGTGATCTTGGGCGAAGTTTTCAGCAAAGCACGTTTGATAGGCGGCTAGGATTTCGCGGCGGCCAGCCCAAGTGTCTGAAGCGCGGTCTTGATCTCATCCAAAATGGCCGGATCGTCGATTGTCGCGGGCATCTTGAACCCTTCCCCATCGGCCAGCCGCGCCATGGTTGCCCGCAGGATCTTGCCCGACCGGGTTTTGGGCAAACGGTCGACCACAACACAGCATTTGAACGCGGCAACAGGGCCGATCTGGTCACGTACGCGCGCCACGCATTCGCGGGTAATATCGTCATGGGGTCGGTCTACACCCTTGGTGAGACAGACAAAACCGACCGGAACCTGCCCCTTGAGGGCATCCGCCGCGCCGATCACCGCACATTCCGCGACATCGGGATGATCGGCCAGAACCTCCTCCATGCCTCCCGTCGAAAGCCGGTGCCCCGCGACATTTATGACATCATCGGTGCGCGCCATGATATAGAGGTATCCATCCTCATCCATCATGCCAGCATCGCCCGTCTCGTAATAGCCGGGGAAGGTGCTCAGGTAACTTTTGACGAACCGGTCCTCTGCGTTCCAGAGCGTCGATACGGTGCCCGGGGGCAGGGGGAGCTTGATCGCGACCGCTCCAAGCGTTCCTGCCGGAACTTCGTGCCCTCCGTCGTCGAGGATGTGCACCTCATAGCCGGGCATCGGAACCGTGGGGGAGCCGGTCTTGACCGGCAGGGGCTCTATCCCCATCGGGTTGCCCACGATGGTATAGCCTGTCTCGGTTTGCCACCAATGATCTATCACCGGCACCTGCAAAAGGGTCTCGGCCCAGCGGACGGTGTCGGGGTCGGCCCGCTCCCCGGCGAGGAAAAGTGTCTTGAGCGACGAAATATCGTGCGCCTTCAGATACTCACCGGCGGGATCTTCTCTCTTGATCGCGCGAAACGCCGTGGGCGCGGTGAACAGCACCTTGACGCCATGGTCCGCGATAACCCGCCAGAAGGTGCCGGGATCGGGCGTTCCCACGGGCTTGCCCTCAAAGACCACCGTGGTGCAGCCATGAATGAGCGGTGCGTAACAGATATAGGAATGCCCCACGACCCAGCCGACATCCGACGCGGCCCAGAACACATCTCCCGGCGCCACGTCGTAAATGTTGGTCATCGTCCAGTCCAGCGCCACGAGGTGCCCGCCAGTGGGCCTCACGACCCCCTTCGGAGCGCCGGTCGTGCCAGAGGTATAAAGGATATAGGCCGGATGGTTTCCTTCAACGGGCAGGCAGTCAACCGGCTCCGCTGCGGCTGAGGCCTCTTCCCAATCTTCATCTCGGCCAGGGATCAGCGGCGCACGCTCCTGCTCTCGCTGAAAGATCAAGCAGATGTCAGGTTTGTGGGTGGCTTGTTCAATCGCGGAGTCGAGGAGCGGTTTGTAGTGTACGACCCGACCCGGCTCTATCCCGCAACTCGCGGCCAGAACCGCTTTGGGTCGCGCGTCATCTATACGCACGGCCAATTCGTGCGCCGCGAACCCACCGAACACAACCGAATGCACGGCCCCGATCCGTGCGCAGGCAAGCATACCCACAAGCGCCTCCGGCACCATGGGCATATAGATCACCACGCGGTCTCCCTTCACCACACCGCGCGCAGAGAGAGCGCCGGCCAGTCTGGTCACCTTATGCTGCAATTCCGCGTAGGTGATCTTGGTGACTGTTCCGGTGATCGGACTGTCGTGGATGATGGCAACACGCTCACCGTGACCTGCCGCGACATGGCGATCGACCGCATTCCAACATCCGTTGACCTGCCCATCCGCGAACCAGTCATAGAGCGGGGCCCGGGTGGCATCGAGAGTACGGCTAGGCGCGTGATCCCAATCGATTGACTGCGCCGCAGTGAGCCAGAACCGTTCCGGGTCCTGTTGCCAACTCTCATAGACTTCGGCGTAGCGCATGTGCATTCTCCCTGTCGTCTTGCAACTTGAATACGCATTGGGGTGCGCGGGAGCAAGAATGTTTCGCACGACTGTTGGCGCCACCATGTCGCGCCGCTTCTTGCCGTAAGGTCAGATGTGGGGAATAGTGATCTGAGCCTCATGCAGGTGCCCCAAGATGCCGGAGATTCCAGACCGCCTTGCGCAGAGCCTCGGAGACTGGCTTGACCAGTTGGCAGAGGAAAAGCGCCGCTCGCTTGCTCCGACGCCCAAGAAAGGATTCTGGGCGCGGCTCAATATTGACCGGGCGACCAAAATGATCGGCGTCGTGGTGACAGTCGGCGGTTTATTCGGCGCGGTGATAACTTTCCTGCTGACCGAACATGAGAAAACCCGTCTGGCGCGGACCGAGTTGGAACAAAACCTGCGAGAGACGATTGCGACATTCGCTCCGGCGCTGTCCGACCCTGAAAGACGCACCTCTGCCGCTCTGGCAATCGGCACGCTACAGGCGCAGGAATCCGTGCCGCTTCTCACCGCGCACCTGAAGGAAGCTATACGGGTTGAGCAGCGGGCCCTCACCACACTGCGCAATTCATTGGAAAACTTGGAAGGATCGATCACGCCTGAGACGGACCTGCTCTCCCTCCGTCAGGTCCTTGATCGGGATTCACTCACCATACTCGGGTTTGATGATCCGGCAAAGAGCGCGCTTCTTGTGTCTGAGAAAGAGGGCGAGGATCTTGTTCGTCTGGACATCGCGCGGCGAGAATCCGGGCAATTCGTCTCTGCCTTGGTCAATGCGCTTGCCCTTGCCCCCGGCGGCAATGGAATTCGCGAGCTGGTCTGGCTCAACCGCGGCGCGGCGGACCCGGCCCATGGCGCCGATCCCGCCACAATCCGGCAACTCACCAGCCCCGCTCTCTGGAGTTATGCCACCGGGCCCTTCTTGGAGAAACCGGTGATCCTCGACGGTATCACAATCACTGGTATCGATTTTTCATATCAGGACACGACCAAGGCCAAGCTCTCGGGTATCACACTTGAGACGCTAAGTGCCTGTCGTGGCGATATTGCGCTGGCCGATCTGTCGTATAGCGATTTGCGCGACATCTCGCTAATCGACGGCACCGCAACCGCGGCCGATTTCCGCCATGCACGATTAGTAAACGTGCGCTTCCTCGGCACCAATATGCGGAACACCCGCTTCGATGACGAAATTGGATCGTCGAGTTCCTCGACGCTCGGCAAGTTCTTCGATCAGAGGGTTTCGTCCGCGCCTACGGCGCTGAATTACGTGGCCTTCGACACGGTTTCGTTGGCTGAGGCTTCCTTTGCCGGAGCAACGCTCAACACCACGATCTTTTACGGGTCCGACCTGAGCAATGCGGATTTCACCGGTGCGCAGTTCGGACGGGCCAAAGAGCAGATTCCAGAGGCGTGGCCCTATCCGGTGGGGGGCAACGCCTTTGATCCTTCGGGGATTGAAGAGAATGCCTGGGAGTTTGGCCCGATCGTTCGGGGCGCGAATTTTGCGGGGGCAACGGGGCTGACGGCGGAGGACCGAACCTATCTCTGCCGCTTCGGGGCCGAAAACGTTCCGGACGGGTGCGATGGCATCGACCCGGCGCAGGATGCAGAGCGCCCCAAGAATGCGCATCGGAGGTTCTCGATGCATACCGGTGGGCGGTGCTGATGGTTTGAGGGGGTGGGGTGGTACAGGGCACGCCAGCCGCCCTGTACCATAAGACATCAGCCGTAGATCGACACTGGCGTGCCCGCGATGGCCGCCATGTTGAGCAGGCCGCGCGGCGTGATCGACGGTGTCACGATATGCGCCCGGTTGCCCATCCCCATCAGGATCGGCCCGATTTCCAGCCCGTTTGCCTTCATCTTCAGGATGTTGCGCACCCCGGAGGCCGCATCTGCATGGGCAAAGATCAGCGTGTTTGCCGCGCCCTTCATCCGATTGCCGGGCAGGATCCGCTCCCGGATCGCCGGGTCGAGCGCGGAGTCGATGTTCATCTCGCCTTCATAGCAGAAATCGACCCCCTTCTGATCCAGTATCTCGATCGCGCGACGCATCTTGGTGCCAGTATCGCAATCGAGGTTGCCGAATTGGGAATGGGCGCAGAGCGCGATGTTGGGGGTCACACCAAAGCGGCGCACATGCCGCGCCGCGCCGATCGCCGTTTCAGCCAGTTGCTCCGGCGTTGGCTCGGACCGGACATGGGTATCGGCGATGAAAAGCGGGCCGTCTTCCATGATCATCATCGAAAGCGCACCCTGCGGGCGCAACCCGTCGCGACCAAGCACATCCTGTAGATACTTGAGATGCCAGCGATACTGTCCAAAGGTGCCGCAGATCAGGCTGTCCGCATCCCCGCGATGAACCATGACCGCGCCGATGGCAGTTGTATTCGTGCGCATGATCGCGCGCGCCAGATCGGGGGTGACGCCGCTGCGGGCCATGAGTTCGTGATATGTGGTCCAGTAATCCCGGTAACGGGGATCATTTTCCGGATTGACGATATCCACATCACGCTCTGGACGGATGGTCAGGCCAAGCCGTTCGCAGCGCGTTTCAATGACCTCGGGGCGGCCAATGAGGATGGGGTTGTCCGTCGTCTCCTCAAGGATCGCCTGCGCGGCCCGAAGCACGCGTTCATCCTCACCCTCGGCGAAAACGATGCGCCGGGAGGCCGTGCGGGCCGCCTCAAAGACGGGACGCATGAGCAGGGCAGATTTGAACACCGATTGGTTCAGACGATCGCGGTAGCCTTCGAAATCCTCGATCGGGCGCTCCGCCACGCCGCTCTTCATGGCGGCAAGCGCAACCGCGCTTGACACCACGCTCACCAGACGGGGATCGAACGCCTTGGGGATGAGATAGTCGGGGCCGAAATTCATCGACTCGCCGTGATAAGCCGCTGCCGCCTCTGCACTTGATGTGGCGCGGGCCAGTTCCGCCAACCCATCGATACAGGCCAGCTTCATCTCATCGTTGATCTCCCGCGCGCCAACATCCAGCGCGCCGCGGAAGATGAACGGAAAGCACAGCACGTTGTTGACTTGATTGGGATAATCGGACCGCCCCGTCGCGATGATCGCATCCGGGGCGACCGCGCGGGCCGCATCGGGCATGATCTCCGGGTGGGGATTTGCGAGGGCAAAGATGATCGGTTGCTTGGTCATCTTGGCGACCATTTCGGGCTTGAGCACGTTCGGCCCCGAGAGCCCGAGGAACAGATCCGCTCCGTCGATCACCTCACCCAGCGTGCGCTTGTCGGTCTTTTGAGCGTAGGCGGCCTTTTGCGGGTTCATGTCCTGCTCGCGGCCCTCATAGACAAGTCCATGCACGTCGCAGAGCCAGATGTTCTCGCGTTTGACGCCCATCTTCATCAGCATGTCGAGACAGGCAATTCCCGCCGCGCCGCCACCTGTTGAGACGATCTTGATATCCTCAAAGGCCTTGCCCGCGACATGAAGCGCGTTCTTGGCCGCGGCCCCTACGACGATCGCTGTTCCGTGTTGGTCATCGTGGAAGACGGGAATGTTCATCCGCTCCTTGCAGATCTTCTCCACGATAAAGCAATCCGGCGCCTTGATATCCTCAAGGTTCACGGCACCAAACGTCGGCTCCAGCGCACAGACGATCTCGGCGAGTTTTTCGGGGTCGCGCTCATTAAGCTCGATGTCGAAACAGTTGATTCCGGCGAATTTCTTGAAGAGCACGGCCTTGCCCTCCATCACCGGTTTGGAGGCGAGACCGCCGATATCGCCAAGGCCCAGAACGGCCGTTCCGTTGGAGACAACAGCCACGAGATTTCCGCGACCGGTGAAGCGCGCCGCGTTCGTCGGGTCCGCCTTGATCTCAAGACAGGCCTCCGCAACGCCGGGGCTATAGGCGCGCGACAGGTCCCGCCCATTGGCCATGGGCTTGGTCGCTCTGATCTCGAGCTTACCGGGGCGGGGAAATTCATGATAGTCGAGCGCGGCCTGACGGGCGGCGTCGTTGCTCTGGTCGGTCATCTGGTCCTTCCCACTTTCTCTTTTGAGAATAGCGTTAAGCAAAATTTTCCGCGGGGGAAAGGCCCCGTGCTTGATGCGGCCCCGTGGAATTGGTAATCCGAGTTGACCAATTGGGAGTCTGTCATGCCCGTCATCACCGAGATCGAAGACCTCAAACGCATCTACCGTCGGCGGGTGCCCAAGATGTTCTATGATTACACCGAATCCGGAAGCTGGACCGAACAGACCTTTCGGGAGAACGTGACCGACTTTGAAAAGCTGCGCCTGAGACAGCGGATCGCGGTTGATATGGACGGGCGATCGACCCAATCCGAGATCATCGGCGAAAAGGTCGCCATGCCGGTCGCGCTCGCGCCGGTGGGGATGACCGGAATGCAGCAGGCGGACGGAGAGATCAAGGCCGCGAAGGCAGCCGCGGAATTCGGCGTGCCCTATACGCTGTCCACGATGTCGATCTGTTCCATCGAGGACGTCGCGGAGCATACGAGCAAACCATTTTGGTTTCAGCTTTATACCCTCAAGGACGAGGATTTCATGGACCGCCTGATTGAACGGGCGCGGGCGGCCAACTGCTCCGCGCTGGTCATCACGGTCGATTTGCAAATCCTCGGACAGCGGCACAAGGACCTGAAAAACGGCCTCTCGGCCCCGCCCAAGCTGACGCCGAAATCCATCGCCAACATGATGACCAAAGTGGGCTGGGGGCTGGAAATGCTCCAGACGAAGCGGCGCTTCTTTGGCAATATCGTCGGTCACGCCAAGGGGGTGTCCGATCCCTCGTCGTTGTCGTCCTGGACCGCAGAGCAATTCGACCCGTCGCTCGATTGGGGAAAGATCGCTCGGATCAAGGAGAAATGGGGCGGCAAGGTGATCCTCAAGGGGATCATGGAGCCGGAGGACGCGCGCATGGCGATGCAGGTCGGGGCGGATGCCATCGTGGTGTCGAACCATGGCGGGCGACAGCTTGACGGGGCGCTTTCTTCCGTGGCGATGCTGCCACGGGTGCTTGATGAGGTCGGCTCAGAAATCGAAGTGCTGATGGATGGCGGTATTCGTTCCGGGCAAGATGTGCTCAAGGCGCTCGCGCTCGGGGCCAAGGGCGTCATGCTCGGGCGGGCCTATGTCTATGGTTTGGGCGCGATGGGGCAGGCGGGGGTCACGACGGCACTGGAGGTGATCCGCAAGGAACTCGATACCTCCATGGCGCTTTGCGGGCGAAAGCGGGTTCAAGATCTCGACCGCTCGGTGCTCTATGTGCCAGAAGATTTCGGAGGCCGCTGGAAGCCGTGATCGCGCGGCGCGCCCCGCGTGGCGTCCTCAACCCATTTCCAAGCGTCGTCGGACTGCCCGAGGCTGCGGGCGACGCTGGACAGGGGGTCTTGGCACGGGGTAAGGCCCCTGCGAAATGCTGATCTTTTTCGATGCCAACCTCGTGTTTTTTGCCGTGCCCAAGACGGGAACGACGGCGTACGAATCCGCACTGCGCAAACGGGCCGATATCGTCTATCGGAACAAGCCGGCGGTGAAGCATCTCAACACCCGGAAATTCGACCGCTCCCTCGCGCCGTACCTGAAGAAAGCGCACCAGTTGGTGCCCGAACGCCTCGCCATGATACGGGAGCCGCTGGACCAACTCGGAAGCTGGTACCGGTACCGAACGCTCCTGCCGACCAGCAACCCCAACTCTACCAAGGGGCACAGCTTTGACGCGTTTTTGCGCGCGCATCTGCTTGACCGGCCCCCGGCCTTTGCCAAGATCGGGCGGCAGCATACCTTCCTGACCGATCCGGACGGTGCGATCCGGGTACATCACCTCTTTGCGGCGGACCGCGGCGATCTGGTCCACGCTTTCCTGGAGGCCCGGTTTGGTGAGCCGGTCGAAATCGGGCGGCGCAACCTCAGCCCGTCGATGGAAATCTCCTGCGATCCGGGGCTGGCGGCAGAGGTGCGGGCCGCGCGCGCGGCGGATTTTGAGCTTTATGAGTCCGTCTCGCGCACCGGGTATCTTCAGTTTGATCTCGACGAAAGCCCATCCCGCAAGCGGCGGTAGGCAGGCAGAAGCGCAACCGGCACCGCGAGGATAAGCAGCGCCACGATCCCGAAGGCCGCCGACAGCCCCGACCATTCGGACAGGAACCCCATGAGCGGCGGCGCGATGAAGAAACCCAGATAGCCGATGGCAGAAATCCGGGCGATGACATGGGTGCGCGCCGCATCGGTGACATCCCGGCCCACGATGACATAAACGGTGGGTCCGATTACAGAAATTCCAAGGCCAAGCGCCGCGAACCCGATATAGGCAACGACGGGCACGGGCGCGCTGGCGGCAATGAGCGCGCCCGACGCCGCGATGAGCGCGGCCCAGCGGATCAGGCGGTATTCGTCAATCCGCGCGCTGACGAGTTGTCCCGCGATCCGGCCCAATCCCATGGTCAGACCCAGCAGGGCAGGGCCGAGCGCCCCACCTGCGGCCCCGGTTCCAAGGCTGCGTTCGAGATAGAGCGCGGACCAACCCTCCGTTCCGTTCTCACCGAAGAAAGCCACCAGAATGATGGACCCGGCGAGCCAGATCGGCCCGGCCGGAAGCGGCGCCTTGTCCGCGGAATCCTCGTCCGTGGGGGCCACGTCGACCGGCAGGCGGATCATCTCGGAAATCATCCACAGCGTCACAATCCCGAAGCAGGCGAAAATCGCGACCGGGTGCATCCCCAACTCCCGCGCGATGCCCGTGGTCATCGCCGCCGCGGCATAGACCAGCGAATAGGCCCCGTGGTTGAGATTCATGAGCGACCGGCCAGAGCGGCGTTCCAGCGTCGAGAGGCGCGCGTTCATCACGACATCAAGGCATCCCGCCGACATGCTGGCCAGCAGCATGCAGATCGCAAAGACCGGCACCGAATGCGCAAGCCCCGGCAGCAGGAACGAGATCCCGACGCAGGCCCCCAGAATGGGCATCGCGCGGCGCCCCAGAAGCCGCTCTGCCAAAGGCGCCAGCCACATCGCGACCAAGGCTCCAACCGACGCCACCAGCATGCACAGGCCAAAGACGCCATCGCTTGCCCCGATCTGGGCCTTGAGCACGGGCACCATGGCCGCGAACGGCCCCCAGTAAAGGCCGATCACCGCAAAGGCCGCCATCACCGGGCGGGAGGTTGCCAAATCCTGTCGCATCATTCCACTCCGGGCCCGTGTCGCGCCCGCTTTCGGTCAGCGCCGGGAAGATGTCAATTCAGCGATTGCGGCCCGGCGCTTTGGCGGAGTATGCTTGTGGACATGAGAACAATGCCCCTCATTTGCTGCTGCATTCCTGCCTGAACCCATCCGGCGGGCCGTTCTTCTGTTTCCACGATGATCCGAAGTTGCTAAGCCCGCCGCGGACGCCCGCGCGCGAGGACAAGATGACGACGATCAAGTTGCACAACACCATGACCCGGAAAAAAGAGGTCTTTGAGCCGATCGACCCCATGAACGTGCGGATGTATGTCTGCGGGCCGACCGTCTATGACCGGGCCCACTTGGGCAATGCACGGCCTGCGGTGGTCTTCGACGTGCTCTACCGGCTGCTGCGTCATGTCTATGGGGCGGATCACGTGCGCTATGTCCGCAACTTCACGGACGTGGATGACAAGATCAACGCGCGGGCCAAGGAATCCGGGCGGGAAATCGGGGAGATCACGGCCGAGACGATGCAATGGTATCTCGATGACATGGCCGCGCTTGGCGTGCTGGAGCCGACGGAGATGCCGCGGGCCACGCAGTATATCCCGCAGATGGTGGCGATGATCGTAAAGCTGATCGCGGGCGGGCACGCCTATGAGGCCGAGGGCCACGTTCTCTTTGCCGTCGAAAGCTATGCCGCCTACGGTCGCCTCTCCGGGCGCACGGTCGATGACATGATCGCCGGCGCGCGGGTGGAGGTTGCCCCCTACAAGCGCAACCCGATGGATTTTGTTCTTTGGAAACCTTCGACTCCCGATCTTCCGGGATGGGAAAGCCCATGGGGCCGGGGGCGACCGGGGTGGCATATCGAATGCTCGGCGATGTCCTACGAACTCCTCGGGGAGAAATTCGACATCCACGGCGGCGGCAACGACCTGATGTTCCCCCACCACGAAAACGAGATCGCCCAAAGCTGCTGTGCGAACCCCGAAGGCGGCTTTGCGCAGGTCTGGCTACACAATGAAATGCTGCAGGTCGAGGGCAAGAAAATGTCCAAGTCCTTGGGCAACTTCTTCACCGTGCGGGATCTTCTGGAACAAGGCATCCCCGGTGAGGTGATCCGCTTTGTGTTTCTCTCGACGCATTACCGCAAGCCGATGGACTGGACGGCAGAGAAGGCGCGGGAGGCGGAGGCGACGCTGCGGAAATGGTATGACTTGGCCAATGGTGCGGAGCCGGACGCACAAGGGCGATGGGCTGTGTTGCCGTACTTGATGAACGATCTCGATACACATGGCGCTCTTAGCAAGATGCATGAGCTAGCTCGCGATCGGAACCGGCGTGAAGAGCTTAGATACGCGATGGAGCTTTTGGGTTTTGGCTTTAGGAAGGACAATGTTCCCCCCTCTCACTTCTGCTCAGAGCAAATAGAGTCTTCAGGAGATGGCTATATCGTCCATGTCTCCTGGACGGGTTCTCTTCCTTCGGAACAACAAGAAGCTTTGTTCGCCACAGGTCATCGCCTTTTCAATCTTCGCCAGAAGGCGATTGAAACCGGCGATTTTTCGGACGTTGACTTCTTGCAAAAGCAACTGAAGAGCGCAGGCGTAGAGTATAAGGCCTACAAAGATAAAGTAGAGCTCGAACCGGGTGCTGAATTCATTCCCTCCAAACTGGAGGCGTTGAAATGACCGCTCAGAGAAGAGTGTCGCGCCTGACCCTGGGTGGGCGCTTTGATGCGCCTGAGGTCTTCGGTTTATCTCAAAGGCATCGGACGACGGCTGGGCGGCGAGTAACTTCGCCAATGCGCCCTCCCGCGGGGAGGGTCGGGCGCGGCACGGGGCTGATCGCCCCGTACCAAGTCACCAAGGAAGAGGTAATGACATGACCAAAGACCGCCTCTACCTCTACGACACCACCCTTCGCGATGGGCAGCAAACGCAGGGCGTGCAGTTTTCCACCGGCGACAAGATGGAGATCGCCGAGGCGCTGGATGCGCTTGGGGTTGATTACATCGAGGGCGGCTGGCCCGGGGCGAACCCGACGGACAGCGCCTTTTTTGAGGCCCGCCCTGAGACGCGCGCCACCTTCACGGCCTTTGGCATGACCAAGCGCGCCGGGATGAGCGCGGAGAATGACGACGTTCTCGCAGCGGTGCTCAATGCGGGCACTTCCGCCGTGTGCCTTGTCGGCAAGACCCATGATTTCCACGTGGAGCGGGCGCTTGGGATCACTCTGCCCGAGAATGTCGAGAATATCGCCAAGTCCGTTGCCCACATCGTGGCGCAGGGGCGCGAGGCGCTTTTCGATGCCGAGCATTTTTTCGACGGCTATAAGGCCAATCCCGCCTATGCGCTCGAATGTCTGCGCGCGGCCCATGATGCGGGCGCGCGTTGGAGCGTGCTGTGCGACACGAATGGGGGAACCCTCCCGGTCGAAATCGGGCGGATCGTCAGCGAGGTGATTGCCGCCGGCATCCCCGGTGCGCAACTTGGCATCCACACGCATAACGACACCGACAACGCCATTGCGGGCAGCCTCGCCGCCATCGACGCGGGCGTGCGGCAGGTGCAGGGCACGCTCAACGGGTTGGGGGAGCGCTGCGGCAATGCGAACCTCATCGCGCTGATCCCGACGCTGCTCCTGAAAGAGCCTTATGCGAGCCTTTATGAGACGGGCGTTTCCATGACGGCCCTCAAGGGCATGACACGCACGGCGCGGTTGCTCGACGATATTCTCAACCGGGTTCCGCAGAAACAAAGCCCCTATGTTGGGGCCTCGGCCTTCGCACACAAAGCCGGCCTGCACGCCAGCGCGATCATCAAGGACCCGAGCACATACGAGCATGTTGATCCCTCTGCGGTCGGCAATTCGCGCATCGTGCCCATGTCCAACCAAGCGGGGCAATCGAACCTGCGCGAGCGGCTGCGCGAGATGGATGTGCAGGTCGAAAAAGGCAATCCCGCGCTTGGCCGGATCCTCGACGTGGTGAAGGCGCGGGAGACCGAAGGCTATTCCTATGACACCGCGCAGGCGAGCTTTGAGTTGCTGGCGCGGCGCGAGCTTGGACAGCTGCCCGACTTCTTCGAAGTGAAGCGCTATAAGGTGACGGTCGAGCGGCGCAAGAACAAGGAGAACCGCATGGTTTCCCTTTCGGAGGCTGTGGTCGTCGTCAAGATCGGCGGTGAAAAGCGCCTGTCGGTTAGCGAATCCATGGATGAAACCGGCTCTGACCGGGGGCCGGTCAACGCGCTGGCCAAGGCGCTCGCCAAGGATCTCGGGCCGTACCAGGCCGCCATCGATGAGATGCGTCTTGTCGACTTCAAGGTGCGCATCACCCAAGGCGGCACGGAGGCGGTCACGCGCGTCATCATCGATAGCGAGGACGCACAGGGCGCGCGCTGGTCCACGGTCGGGGTGTCACCCAATATCGTGGATGCCAGCTTTGAGGCGCTGCTCGATGCGATCAATTGGAAGCTGCTGCGTGACCGTGTGCAGATTCCGCAGCGGGCGCTCGCCGGGGAATGAGCGTCGCCGCCTGCGCCGAAATCGTCCAGCGGGGAGACCCGGACCGCTTTGTCGCCGCAATGGCCGCACCGCCGCCCGCGCGCGAGGTTTTGTTTCCCCTCTACGCGTTCAACGTGGAGGTTGCCCGCGCCCCTTGGGTGACCCAAGAGGCGATGATCGCCGAGATGCGGCTGCAATGGTGGCACGATGCCTTGGGTGAGATTGCGCAGGGCGGCGAGGTCCGTCGGCACGAAGTCGTCACGCCGCTGGCCGGTGTGCTCGACGCGGAGGGCGCGGCGGTTTTGCAGCGACTGGTAGAAGCGCGCCGATGGGACATCTACCGCGATGCCTTCGCAGACGACGCCGCGCTCGATGCACATATCTCGGCCACGGCGGGTGGGTTGATGGCGACTTCGGCACGCCTTCTCGGGGCGGCGGACGAGGGTGCGGTACGCGACTTCGCCTTTGCGTCGGGGGTCGCCAATTGGCTTTGCGCCCTGCCGGAGCTTGAGGCACAGGGGCGCATACCCATGGTGGATGGTAGCCCCGGCGGCGTAGCAGACTTCGCCAAACGTGGGCTTGCCGCCCTTGAGCGGGCGCGATCCGCGCGCAGACAGATCGGCAAGGAATCCCGCGCCGCACTTCTGCCGGGCTACTTGGCGGGAGCTATCTTGAAACAGGCGGCAAAAACCCCGGAGCGGGCCAAGATCGGCGCTTTGGTCCCAAGTCCGTTCTTCCGCAAGCTGCGGCTCATGATGCAGGCCGCGACCGGCCGGTTTTAACGAAAGCGATCCACAAACGCGCGCAAAATGGCCGGGGCATACTGGGTTTCCGACGCGCGGCATTGTGCCATAAGCGCATCCGCTTCTTCAGGGGCGAAATATCCCCGATCGCGATACAAATCGACCCGCAGAGCAAACACCTCCCCGTCAGCCTCCGGGTGAAACTGCGTCGCATAGACGTTGCGTTTGTACCGGATCATCTGGAACGGGCAGGGGGCAGAGCTGAGAAGATGCACACAGCCGGGGGGCAATTCCTGCACCGCTTCCTTGTGGCCGACAAAAGCCTCGAACCGGGGCGGCAAGCCTGCCAGCAAGGGATCGTCTTCACCGGTCTGTTCGCACAGAACGGGGCCAACCGCTTCGCCATAGCGCGCCTTGGACACTTCCGCTCCGAGGTGATGCGCCAGCAGGCCGATCCCGTAGCAGCACCCGAGAAAGGGAATATCCCCTTGCGTGATTTGCGGCATCAGGGAAAGAAGCGCCGCCTCCATCCGCGCTTCGACCGGGTCCTTGCTCTGCGCGGGATCGCTCACACAGCCCGGACCGCCGCCCACGATCACGCCCGCATAGGCACCAAGGTCGATGCCATCGGGCAATGCCTCCCGGTCGAGGCAAACCCGATGGCTGTCCCGATCCGAAAGCCCGCCTCGGGACAGAAACGCCTCATATTCGTTGTCAGCGGCTTCGGCCTCGGTTCGGGCCTGAAGGATGAGAAAGGGTC
Organism: Poseidonocella pacifica; assembly: GCF_900111875.1. Lineage (GTDB taxonomy): Bacteria > Pseudomonadota > Alphaproteobacteria > Rhodobacterales > Rhodobacteraceae > Poseidonocella > Poseidonocella pacifica. Next base: position 807,752 of record NZ_FOJU01000001.1, on the reverse strand, counting down.
GTGGTCCCACGTGTCGGTCAATCCGTCATTCGATGCGCTTGCAATGACTGACAAGGCAGGCCCTGTTTCTCAGATATCGAAGGCTGTGGGAAGGATGATCATGTCGCGGATGGTCACGTTGCGCCCCCGCGTCAAAGCATAGATCAGCGCATCCGAAACCTCGGTCGGCTCGATAATCGATCCGCTGGCCTTGGCCTTTTGCAAGCGATCCGCCGGCCAATCGGCAAGCAGGGCCGACACCACCGGTCCCGGAGAGACCTGCCCCACGCGAATACCATGTTCGCGCAGCTGACGGCGCATCGTCTGTACAAAGCAGGTCATCGCCCATTTTGAACCTGAATATACCGGCTCCCACGGGATCGCGGCATGGCCGGCAACGGAGCAGGTCACCCAGATGTCGCCGGTGCCGCGCTGTTTCATATGGGGAATCACGGCGTGGACGTTCTTCATCACCGCGTTGATGTTGAGGTTGAGCATCCGGTCAATGGTATCGGGGTCCGTGTCATCCAGATCGCCGCCGATATACGTACCCGCGTTGCAATACAGGATGTCGATGTGATCCACCTTGCCGAGGATGTCCGGCACCATGGCCTTGCAGCTTTCGGGATCGAGCAGGTTGGTGACCTGTGCAATGGCTTTTGCCCCAAGTCGTTCGGTGCATGCCTTCAGCGCCGCTTCGTCGCGGTCGACCATCACGACGCTCGCGCCTTTGGACAGCAACGCTTCGGTGGCAGCCAGCCCGATGCCGGAGGCAGCCCCGGTGACGACCGCGATTTTTCCATTCAGAGTCTCAGCCATTCCGGCCTCCGATTGTTGGTATGGGCCCGGCCGCGCGGTACGCCGCCGGGACGGTTTTGAGCCATCGGCCCCGTCAGTGCGTGATGTATCCGCCATCGGCCACGAGCGTCGATCCCGTGACATAAGACGCGGCGTCAGAGGCCAGGAAGAGGATGCAGTTGGCCATTTCCTCGGGCGTTCCAAACCGGCCCATCGGGGTGTTTTCCGCCCAGACCTTGCTCATCGCCGGATCTTCCATTCCATCGATGGCCATGCGGGTTCGGATATAGCCGGGCGCCAGCGCGTTGACGCGTATGCCCCGCGCCGCATATTCGAACGCCATGACGCTGGTCATCTGATGGATCGCGGCCTTGGACGAATTGTAGGCCACCTGAAGCTGCGGCTTGTTGGCGACATAGCCCGAGATTGAGCCAATGTTGACGATGCTGCCTGAGCCCTGTTCCAACATCGGCTTTACGGCGGACCGTGCCACCCGGAATGGGGCGATCAGGTTGGTATCGATGATCCGGGCAAGCCGCTCGTCGTCGAAGTCGTGAAAATCACCACCATCGGCGACACCTGCGTTGTTCACCAGAATATCGAGACGTCCGAACCGTGCGATCGTTTCTTCCACCAGTTTGTCGGGGGTGGCCGGATCGGTGATGTCACCGCCAAGGAAGGCATGTTTGCCGCTCTCGGTCAGGGCGCGGGATTCGTCCGTTTCGGTACGCGCGGAGAGCAGGCATCGCGCACCGGCCAGAGCAAACAGCTGCGCAGTGGCGAGGCCGATGCCCCGGTTGCCACCGGTAATGAGGGCGATCTTGCCGTCGAGGCGAAATTGGGAAAGCGGCATGGAGTGTCTCCTTTCAGGGATTAGACGGCGTGGGGTTAACGGGCCATCGACGCAGCCGGGCGGACGCGTGGATCGGACCTGAGGCCGCGAGGGCCGGGCGAAGGGATAGGGCGGAGGTGTCGCATCTGCGGTCTCCGCTCAGTGTGCTGTTGTCGGGCTGGCGGCGTCGGCCTCCAGCAGGAGCCGCGCCGTGGTGTCGTCGGTCACAAGGGTATCGACCAAGCCGCGCCGACAGGCGGCCTTGATGATTTCGACCTTGTGGGGGCCAGCGGCTGCCATGATCTTTTCGGGCACGCCAAGAACCTGTTCGAGCGGCATCCCCACGGTCCGGTTGTCCAGATCGGCGGAAACGGAATGACCGTCCTTGTCGAGAAAATGGCCCAGCACGTCGCCGATGGCCCCCGCAGCGATGAGGTCGGCGGGGGTAAAATCCTTCAGCAAGCCATGCTCCACCAGAAAGGATTTCTCCGAGACGTTGGAACAGGTCAGCAGCACGGCATCGAGGGTTTCGAATTTCTCGAAGTGGTCCTTGAGCGCATATTGTGAAAGGAATTTGGCCCGGTCGATGCCCTCGGACAGATAGATCGGCGCCGTCAGAACGGAGTATTCCGCCCCGAGAACGTTGGCGAACCCCGATGCGATACCAAAGGAGTTGAGCGTGGACCCCTTTGCCGTCCCCCCGAGGATCGAGACGACCTCTAGCCCCGGATGGGATTGCCGCGACAATTTACGAATGGCGGAATCGAGCGTCAGGCCCCAGGACACGCCAAAGGATTTCCACTGACCGGTCGCCAACCGCTCCGTCAACAACGCGGCCAGAGCCGCCCCGACAGAGCGGTGATAATCATAGCTCGACTGGTTCGATGGGCTGACCACGGCACGGCGCAGACCCAAGGCGGACTTCAGGTTTTCCTGCATCTCGATACGGGGCAGGAAGGGCGATTCAAGATGTACCTTCACGAAGCCAAGTGATTTTGCCCGCTGGATCGCCTGATTCACCCTCAGGCGCGTCACGTCGAGCATGCGTGCGATTTCCGCTTGGGTCATCTCATTCACATAGTAATGCCAGCAGACCTCCGTGACGAAGGCGTCGCTGTCTTCGATCGGTTCTCTTGCCAAGCTTGCCCCTCCCTTTATCCGGCGCGCTTGCCAGCGCCGAACACTGTGAAGCTGGCAGTTTTACAATTGCTTTGCAATCCATACATTTGGAAAATTACAGTTGCATGACGAGATATACAAATGCATCCTGTGGCGGGGAGGTGGCGCGAATCGCACTGCGGAATGCAGTCGTTCCCGCCCGAGGGGCCTCTGCCAACACATGGGAGGAAGACTTTGATGAACACATTCAAGCTGAGCGCATCCGCGCTTGCATTGACGGTCGCTGCCAGTTCGGCCTTTGCCGAGATCGACGAGGCGTGGTGGAAATCCGCCGCCGAGCCGTATCAGGGCGTGACCATTCGGGGCGTGACGGAATCGTCGCCGCCGTCTCTTTATATCCGCGAAGTGCTTGCGCCCGAGTTCGAGGAGTTGACCGGTATCCGCGTCGATATCGAAACCACCTCCTGGGATCAGATGTTCGACAAGGCGATCAAGGACATGGAGGCCGGCACCGGCATCTATGACATGGCCTATATCGAGCAGGACATCATCTATTCCTATCTCGCACGCGATTTTCTGACCGATCTGACGCAGCTTCTGGCCGACAATCCGGACCTCAAGGCCGCGACCTATGACGAGTCGAACTTCACGACCTTTGCCGATTACTTCAAGGATTCCGAAGGCCACCTCTATGGCGTGCCCATGGAAGCCTTTCTGAAGGTGTATCTCTATCGCACCGACCTGTTCGAAGATCCCGAGATCCGCGAAGCCTTCAAGGAAAAGACGGGCCGCGACCTTGAGCCCGCCACGAACCACGCAGACTACGCTGAAATCGCGCAGTTCTTCACCGCCTACGGTGAGGAAAACGACATGGATCTGTGGGGCACCACTGCGCAGGCACACACCGGCCACGTCGCCTCCTGGTACGAATACTGGGAATCCGTCGCGCCGACTTTCGGTGTCTATAACTGGGGGATCAACGCGGACGAGAACTATGGCTCTTCGGTCGCCAATGGCGGCGAGATGAATGGCCCCGAAGCGGTTGAGGCCATGCAGTGGTGGCTGAGCATGCGCGATATCGCGCCGCCAGAAAGCCCGGCATCTACATGGACAGAAGTCGGTACCACATTCGGTGCGGGCCGCGTGGCTCAGGGTCTGGTCTATGGTGAGAACGCGGGCTGGATCGCTGCAGACGAGAGCAAATCGCTCGTCGTCGGCAAGGTGGGTGTCGCGCTGCCGCCGCTCGCTGAAGGTGTTCTGGAAGAAGTCGAAGCGGGCGAAGGCTATATCGGCTACTATGATGGCGGCGCATTTGGTTTGCCGCATTCGTCGAAGAACAAGGAAGCCACCGCGCTTTTCCTACAGTACATCGGCCAGAACGAGGTACAGCCAGACTGGGCCGTCGCGGCACCGCGCGTGACCAACACCGCGACCTATGACGATCCCAAGGTTGTGGAGTTCAACAAGGAACTCGGCGGCTACTATGACCTGATCAAGGACAAGGGCTATCTCTTTGCGGGTGCGCCTGCCTATCCGTTCCATGCGCAGGTCCGTGAAGCCACCGCACCGATCTTCTATCAGATCCTGACGGGAAATCTCGGTGTTCAGGAAGGGCTTGACCAGATGGCGGCCACCGCCGAAGCGACCCTGACCGAACTCGGATATCGCGAATAATCTCGCGCAAGCGATGTTAGAAATATCGGGTCGCCGCGGGTATCACCGTGCGGCGGCCCACACCGAACCTTCGAAGCTCTTATGAAAAACATGCCCGTTCGTCACCCTGCGGTGTCGAACAATCGGGGAGGTGCGTCATGCAATCCAAAAGACTTGGCTGGATCCTGCTGGCTCCGACACTGGTCATCCTGTTCTTCTTTGGTGTCCTGCCATTCTTTTACGTCGTGTTCGTATCGTTCCATTCGTGGAACCCGTTCGCGGTCAATCCGGAGATGGTCTTCAACGGCGCGGACAACTTCCGCCAGATCGTCTTTGATCCAGCCTTTCTCCATTCCATCGGCGTGACGGTGATGTTCGTCTTTTTCGCCGTCGTGTCGGAGTTGATACTCGGCTACATCCTTGCGCAGGCCTTCATGCGCGATTTTCCGGGCAAGGCGATCTTTCGCACCATTCACACGCTTCCGCTGATCATGGCGCCGATCATCGTCGGGTCGGTATGGAAGTTGATGACGACGCCGTCGATTGGGATCATCCCGCATTACCTCGACGAATGGTTCGGCATCACGATGAACATCGGCACCTCTGCGCCCGCGGCCTTCGCCACGATCGTTCTCATGGATGTCTGGCACTGGACGCCGCTGGTCACGCTGACGCTGATTGCCGCGCTCGTATCCCTGCCGCCCGATCCGTTTGAGCAGGCGCAGATCGACGGAGCCGGCAAGCGGCAAATCTTTTGGCACATCACCTTGCCGATGATCGCGCCCGCCGTCGTCGCGACGGTCTTTATCCGGCTGATGGACGCGCTTCGCACCGTCGATGAAGTCTGGATGCTGACGGGGGGCGGTCCGGGATCGGCGACGCGGTTCGTCGGCGTGCACATCTTCAAGGAGGTCTTTCCCAAGACCAACTACGGCTACGGTTCGACCATCTCGGTCATCGTGCTTTACCTGACAATCGTGTCCTGCTGGCTGCTTTACGTGACCATGCTTGCACCGCGTACCAAGAGGGATTGAGGCCATGAAAAAGCAAAACCCGATCATCGGCATCGTGTTCTGGAGCCTCGTGAGCTTCCTGACCCTGTTCCCGATCTACTGGTTGTTCGTCATCTCGGTCAAACCTGTCGTCCAACTCTTTTCAACGCCCGAACTCATCCTCACCGATCCCTATTGGGGCAACTATGCCAAGGTCTGGGGGGATCGCCTGCTGCGCAGCTACATGCTTAATTCGGTGATCATCTCCACCGGCAATGCGGTGCTCTGCACGATCCTTGGGTTCTTTGCCTGCTACGCCCTTTCGCGCTTCAAGATGAGCGGAAAGGAAAGCATTTTCTTCTGGACCATCACCAACCGGATGGCGCCGCCTGCCGTGTTCCTGCTGCCGCTGTTCCTTCTGATGACCCAAGTCTATGCGGTGGGTGAATGGAACCTGCTCGACACGCGGATCGGCATGATCCTTGTCTACTGCACCTTCAACCTGCCCTTTGCGATCTGGACCTTGCGGCCGACCCTCGATGGGATCCCCAAGGAACTGGACGAGGCGGCCTATGTCGATGGGGCATCGTCGTGGAAGGTCATCACCGAGGTGGTCTTTCCGCTTTGCCGCCCTGGCCTTGCCGTCACCCTCATCCTGACGTGGGTTTTCGCATGGAATGAGTACCTGCTGGCCGCAACGCTGACCAACTTCAACGCGCGCACCCTGACCACGGGGCTGTCGGAATACGTGACCACCACGGGAACCGAATGGGGCGTCATGGCGACGATCTCGGTCTTTACGCTGATCCCGGCGCTCATCGTCTTCGGTCTCGTGCAGAAACATATCGTTGCCGGCCTGACCTTCGGCGCGGTGAAAGGATAGGACCATGGCAGATCAACACGACGCACCTCTGGCCGCCACCCACCTCGAAGAGGAAGAGGCCCCGCACTTGCCCGCCACGAAATCCGGGTTTCTGCCCATCGAGACCAACTGGTTCGACCGTCTGTTCATTTCGGTCGTGATCTGGATCGCGCTTTCGCTCTTCTGGTTCCGGTTCGTCGAACCGCTCGGGCTGAGCATCTGGATTTCCAACGCCATCGCCACCGCCTTGGCATACGTCATCATCAAGAAAGGCTGAGACATGCAATCCCTTGTCCTTGAAAAGAAAGACGAACTCAGCCTGCGCGACTTCCCCGCCATTGACCGGGAGGAAGAAACGCTGGGCCCGCGCGATGTGCGCATCAAGCTGCATACCGTGGGGATCTGCGGCTCTGACGTGCATTACTATACCCACGGGCGCATCGGACCCTTCGTCGTGAATGAGCCGATGATCCTCGGGCATGAGGCCTCCGGCACGGTGATCGAAACCGGTTCGGAAGTGCGCACGCTCAAGGTCGGAGACCGCGTCTGCATGGAGCCGGGCATCCCCGATCCCAACAGCCGCGCGACGCAGCTTGGCATGTACAATATCGATCCCGCTGTACGCTTCTGGGCGACGCCGCCGGTGCATGGCATCCTGCGCCCGACCTGCGTGCACCCCGAGGCCTTTACCTTCAAACTGCCCGACAATGTCAGCTTTGCCGAAGCGGCCATGGTCGAGCCGCTCGCCGTAGGCGTCCATGCCGCGACAAAAGCGAGGGTCAAGCCGGGCGACAACGCGCTGGTGATGGGGGCAGGGCCGATTGGCCTCGTGACCGCGCTTTCGGCGTTGGCTGCGGGATGCGCCAAGGTCTATGTCACAGATCTGGCAGAGAAAAAGCTGGAAATCGCAGGCGCGCTCAGCCCGGCGATCATCCCGGTCAACGTGACCTCGCAGGACGTCAACGACGTGGTGAAGCGCGACACGGACGGTTGGGGCGTCGATATCGTGTTTGAAGCCACGGGGAGTCCGCACGCTGCGAAAACCGTGTTCGAGGCCCTTTGCCCCGGTGGCTGCGTTGTCATGATCGGCGGCCAGCCTGACCCAATCCAATACGACGCGGGCGCCGCGATGATCCGCGAGGCGCGGGTGGAGAACATCTTTCGCTATGCCCACGTCTTTCCGCGCTGTGTGGGAATGCTGTCGTCCGGCGCGATCAACGTCAAACCTCTCATCACGCGAACCTTCGACTTTTCAGACAGTGTGCAGGCTTTCGAAATCGCCGCCTCCGCCCCTCCGGCGGATGTGAAGATGCAGATCGAATTGCCGCAATAAGGGGACAGACATGGCCAACGTAACAATCGACAACGTGATCAAACGCTATGGGTCCGTGCAGGTCATGCATGGTGTCAGCGTCGACATCGAAGACGGCGAATTCGTCGTGCTTGTCGGGCCTTCGGGCTGTGGCAAGTCAACCCTGCTGCGCATGTTGGCGGGGTTGGAGGAGATCAGCGACGGGACCATCTCAATCGGTGACCGCGTGGTGAACGATGTGCTTCCCAAAGAGCGCGACATCGCCATGGTGTTCCAGAGCTACGCGCTCTATCCGCACAAAACGGTCTATGACAACATCGGATTTCCGCTCAAGATGGCCAAACGGTCGCAGTCGGAAATTGACGACAAGGTCACCAAGGCGGCAGATATCCTCGACCTGACGAAGTACCTCAAGCGGTATCCCAAGGAGCTTTCCGGTGGGCAGCGCCAACGGGTCGCAATGGGCCGTGCCATCGTGCGCGATCCACAGGTATTCCTGTTTGACGAGCCGCTGTCCAACCTCGACGCCAAGTTGCGCGTGACGATGCGGATCGAAATCAAGGAGTTGCATCAGCGGCTTGGCACCACGATCGTCTATGTGACCCACGATCAGATTGAGGCCATGACCATGGCCGACAAGATCGTCGTGATGCGTGATGGGCGCGTGGAACAGATCGGAAGCCCGCTGGATCTTTATGACAATCCCGACAACGTCTTTGTCGCGGGCTTCATCGGATCGCCGTCGATGAACTTTGTGCATGGCAAGATCGCGACCGAGGAGGGGGTCCGTGTTTTCGTGTCTGACAGCGGGCTGAAGCTGCCCCTGCCGGAAACCACGGCGCGGGACGGGCAAGAAATTACCTATGGCATTCGCCCCGAGCATATTCAGATCGGCCCCGGCGGGGTGGAAATGGATGTGGTGGTGGTTGAGCCGACCGGATCGGAGACGCAGATCTTTGCCAAAGCGGGCAAGGATCTCATCGATGCGCTGGTCAAGGAACGGATCAACGCGCGCCCTGGCTCCAAGCTTGGGTTCGTGATCAATCCCGCCGATGTCCACCTCTTTGACCGCGCGTCGGAGCAGCGCATTTGATGGTGCGTTCCAAAGCTGTGATCTTTGATCTGGATGGTTGTCTCGTCGACAGTGAGCCGTTGTCGCTCGAATCCATCGCCTCCGAAATGAGGACGCTGGGGATTGCGGATGCCACGGCGGAGGAAATCGGCAGTCGATTCCTCGGGGTCGCCATGCCGGTCATCTCGGACTATGTCGCGGGCCGTTTGGGCGCGCCCGTACCGAATGATTTCGTGAGCCGCGTCGAAGACAGCCTTCTGGCGACATACCAAAGCGACCTGCGTCAAATTCCGGGGGCGGAGGATCTTCTGAACGGGCTGGAGCAGAACGGGTTCGGGATGGGTGTCGCCACCGGGGGCTCTCTGAGGCGCATGAAAACCACGCTCGACCTCGCTGGGCTCTCGGGGTGGTTCAACGGGACCGCCTGTAGCGCGGAGGAGGTGGCAAAGGGAAAGCCTGAACCTGATCTCTTCCTGCTGGCACTAGACCGTTTGCAGGTTTCCGCCGCCAACAGCTTTGTGCTGGAGGATTCACCGCACGGGGTAAAGGGCGCGCTGGCCGCCGGAATCCCCGCCGTCGGCTTCGTCGGAGGCAGCCACCTTGAAGGACGCCGCGAGACCCACGCCGCAATCCTGCGCGAGGCCGGGGCAAGCGCGGTGTTTGCGACACTGGCAGAGGTGGAGAATTTCATCGTCGCCCAGTCGGAACACGGCACATGACGGTCACACTCCTCTGGTGCGCGGCTTGTACCTCCAGCCGCGGCGGTGCTAGCCCCAACGTACCCGGCTCCGGTCCCGCGACCGAACAGCCGCGACCGGCTTGATCCGGGATGTACGGAATGAATTATGAGAATGGCGTCGAAGCAGTGCTCCGCCACTATCTGAAAGGCAACTGAATGACCTATCTCGGCATCGATATCGGCACCTCGGGCCTGCGTGCATTGCTCGTGGACGAAAAAGGGGCGCCAATCGGCGCGACGGATCGGCAATACGACTCCGACCATCCACATCCCGGTTGGTCGGAACAGGATCCCGCCGACTGGATTTCCGCGCTCGAAGCGGCGATATCCGAAATGCGGGAAAAATTCCCCGCTTTTGCCGATCTGCGCGGGATTGGCGTGGCGGGTCACATGCACGGGGCAACGCTTCTGGATGAAAACGGAGAGGTGCTGCGTCCCTGTATCCTCTGGAACGACTCGCGCTCGCATGCTGAGGCCGCACAGTTGGACGCCACCGAAGGTGTGCGCAGGCTGTCGGGAAATATCGTTTTCCCCGGATTTACCGCCCCAAAGCTCGAATGGGTCCGAACCCATGAGCCGGAGGTTTTCGCAAAGGTATCCAAGGTGTTGCTGCCGGCGGCTTATGTGAATTACTACCTTACCGGTGAATTCGTCGCCGATATGTCGGACAGCGCAGGAACGTCATGGCTCGACGTGGGAGAGCGCTCTTGGTCCGATCATCTGCTAGAGGCTGGCCACATGCGGCGCGAGCAGATGCCGCGCCTTGTGGAAGGGTCCGATGCGGCGGGAATGCTGCGGGAAAGTCTGGCGCAAAAATGGGGTTTGCAGGGCTCTGTTACGGTTGCCGGCGGCGCGGGGGACAATGCGGCGGCGGCTTGCGGGATCGGTGCGTTGGACGAAGGGCAGGGGTTCGTTTCGCTGGGAACCTCCGGCGTTTTGCTTGCGGCGCGCGACGGCTATCAGCCCGCGCCCGAAACCGCCGTCCATACCTTTTGCCATGCCATACCCGGCCGCTGGTATCAGATGGGGGTCATGCTTTCGGCCACCGACAGCCTCAACTGGCTGGCGCGAATTGTTGGCAAAAAACCGTCCGAATTGACCGCAGCGCTTGGGGATGTCCTGCTTCCGCCGGGTGAGGTGCGGTTCCTGCCCTATCTGTCGGGTGAACGTACCCCGCATAACGATGCCGAAATTCGAGGAGGCTTCACAGGTCTTTCCGCAGCGGTCAGTCAGGAGGATCTGACGCGCGCCGTTCTGGAGGGGGTGGCCTTTGGCCTTCGGGACAGTTTCGATGCCCTCGCGGCGACGGATGCCCGGATGGATACGCTCATCGCCATCGGGGGCGGAAGCGCCTCGCGCTACTGGCTGAAGTTGATCGCGACCGTGCTCGGGGTGCCGCTGCAGCTTCCTGCTTCCGGCGAGTTCGGCGCCGCGCTCGGGGCGGCCCGGCTCGGCATGATCGCGTCGAGCGGCGTGGCACCTGAGAGTGTCATAGCACCCCCCGAAATTCGCGATACGATCCTGCCGGAAGAGGGGGCGCGCGACGCTTTCGAAGCGGCCTATCAGGCATTCCGCAAAGCGTACCCGGGATTGAAATCGATCCAGTAGGGGCTGTCTTCCCGGCACCAAAAGATTGGTTTGGGGGACGAGCAGGTGGAGCGGGAACGCTCCGCCGTTATCATTCCCATTCGATCGTGCCCGGAGGCTTGGACGTTACATCATAGGTGACCCGGTTGATGCCCTTGACCTCATTGATGATGCGGGTCGCGGTTTCACCGAGGAAATCATGGCTGAACGGATAGTAATCCGCCGTCATCCCATCGACGGATGTCACCGCCCGGAGCGCGCAAGCGAAATCATAGGTCCGTCCATCACCCATGACGCCCACGGTGCGCACGGGAAGAATGGCGACAAACGCTTGCCAGATTTCATCATACAAACCGTGCTTGCGGATCTGGTCGATATACACCGCGTCGGCCTTGCGCAGGATTTCCAGCTTTTCGCGTGTGATCTCGCCGGGGCAACGAATGGCGAGGCCGGGGCCGGGGAAAGGGTGCCGGCCGATGAAACTGTCGGGCAGCCCAAGCTCACGGCCCAAGGCGCGCACTTCGTCCTTGAAGAGTTCGCGCAGCGGCTCAACCAGTTTCAGGCCCATCTTTTCCGGCAGTCCGCCCACATTGTGGTGCGACTTGATGGTGACGGACGGCCCCCCGGAGAAGGAAACCGATTCGATCACGTCCGGATAGAGCGTGCCCTGAGCGAGGAATTCGGCGCCGTCGATCTCATTCGCGTGCTTCTGAAATACGTCGATGAAGAGCCGGCCAATAATCTTGCGCTTGGTTTCTGGGTCGGAGACGCCGTCGAGCTCGCCTAGGAACAGCTTTGATTCGTCGGCGTGGATCAGCGGAATGTTGTAGTTGTCGCGGAACATGGCCACGACTTCTTCGGCTTCATTGAGCCGCAGCAAACCATGATCGACAAAGACGCATGTGAGTTGATCGCCGATCGCCTCATGAATAAGAACTGCCGCGACCGAGCTATCGACCCCGCCTGAAAGTCCGCAGATGACCCTGCGATCCCCGACCTGCTCCCGGATCAGGCGAATGGCTTCCTCGCGATAGGCGCCCATCGTCCAGTCGCCGTTAAACCCCGCATCGCGAACGAAGTTTTCATAGAGCGTCTTGCCATTGGGCGTGTGGTGCACTTCGGGATGGAATTGCACCGCATAGAAACGCCGCTCCAGATCGGCGGTGATGGCAAAGGGCGCCCCAGGGGACGTCGCATAGACGGCAAAGCCCGGCGCGATGTCGGAAACATGATCTCCGTGGCTCATCCAGACCTGTTCCCGGCCTGAGCCGTCCATGAACCAGCCGTTGAGAAGGTCGATCCGCTGTTCATCCGGTGTAACCCAGGCGCGGCCGAATTCCGAAGTGCCCTCGCCACCGACGACCCGACCGCCAAGATCCTGCATCATGACCTGTTGGCCATAGCAAATCCCGAGGATCGGCACGCCGAGCGTATAGACCGAACGCGGCGGTCTGGGGCTGCCCTCACGGGTGACGGAATCTGGCCCGCCCGAGAAGATCACAGCCTTGGGTGCGAAATCCTTGAGGAATGCGTCGGTCACATTCTGATAGGGATGAATCTCGCAGTAGACGTTGAGCTCGCGCAGGCGGCGCGCGATCAGCTGCGTTACCTGGCTTCCGAAATCGATGATGAGAAGGCGTTCATGAGTCATGCCCGGGGGATTACGCGCAAGTCTCCGCCTACGCAACGAATTTGACACGCGAGAGCAGGAACTCCTCCCTCCCCATGCGTGTTGGGTGTGCAGATGGCAGAAGCCATCCCGTTATCAAGTGAAAGGAGTACACGATGCAGACGCTGGAAAGCCTCTTCACGCACTTCCTGCGTGACATCTATTATGCCGAGAAGAAGGTCCTGCGGACCCTGCCCAAGATGGCGCGCAAGGCTTCTTCCGACGACCTTCGCGATGCCTTTGAGCACCATCAGGGTGAAACCGAAGAGCAGATCGAGAACCTGCACAAAGCCTTTGACGTGCTTGGCCTGCGGGCGCGCGGCGTTACCTGCGAAGCTATTGATGGCATCCTCGAAGAGGGTGAGGAAATCATGGAGGAGGCGAAAGATCCTCAGGCACTCGATGCCGGGATGATCGCCGCGGCACAAGCTGTCGAGCATTATGAGATCACGCGCTATGGCACCATGGTCTCCTGGGCGAAGACGCTGGGATACGATGAAGTTGCCAAGCTTCTACAGGCCAACCTTGATCAGGAATACAATGCTGACAAGACGTTGACCTCTCTTGCAGAAGAGAAACTGAACCAGAAGGCCGCTGCCTGACGGACCTCGCGGGCCCGCGTTCTAGAGATCGCGCGGGCTCGCGACCCTGTTGCGACAGACTTTGCGTCGTTTTTCCCCGCCAAGCGCCGGATTTGGGCATCTGCCCCGCATTCCCTCCGATAGAGATATCTCAAGAGATCCCGATGCACCGACGCGCCGGGCAAGCATGAGGATTCGGGGCATGACAGAGGGCGCGCGCAGGCGATCACGGGGCGGCGGTGGTGCTGCTCGTCGGGCGGAACGGACCGCTGTTTCCGTAGAGACCGCACGTTATATCGAACGAAACATTCCGAACTTCGATATCCTCTCCGAAGAAGCGCTCGAAATCATTGAAACCAATGCCGAGACGATCCTCGCGGAAATCGGCGTGAACTTCGTCAACAACCCCGGCGCGCTGGATCGCTGGCGCAACGCCGGTGCCGATATAGATGGCGAGCGTGTGCGGATTCCTCGGGGATTGGCGCGCAAACTGTGTGAAACGGCCCCCGCGACATTCACCCAACATGCCCGTAACCCTGCCCGGAATGTCGAGATGGGCGGGCGCAATCTCGTCTTGGCCCCGGTTTATGGCCCGCCGTTTGTCAGAGACGCGAATGGTCGCCGCTATGCCACGATCGACGATTTCCGAAATTTCGTGAAGCTTGGCTATATGTCCAAATGGCTTCACCATTCCGGCGGCACGTTGTGCGAACCGACCGACGTTCCCGTATCCAAGCGTCACATCGACATGCTGCATGCGCATATGACCCTGTCTGACAAGCCCTTCATGGGCTCCGTCACCGACCCGGCGCGGGCGCAGGACTCCGTCGACATGTGCAAGGTGCTGTTCGGTGAGGAGTTCGTGCAGGCCAATACGGTCATGACCTCGCTCATCAACATCAACTCTCCGCTGACTTTCGACGACGTGATGATGGGGGCGCTTGAGGTCTATTGCGCAAACAATCAGGCTTGCATCATCTCGCCGTTCATCGTGGGCGGGGCCATGGCGCCCGTTTCGGTCGCGGGCACGCTGACACAAGTCTATGCCGAGGTTTTGGCAGGAATCGCATATTCCCAACTCGTGCGCCCCGGCGCCCCGGTTATTTTCGGCGCCTTTGTGACTTCCATCGATATGAATTCCGGCGCTCCGACCTTCGGAACCCCGGAAGCGAGCCAGATTCTCTATGGTGCGGGACAACTGGCCCGGAGGCTCGGACTCCCATTTCGGTCAGGCGGCGCGCTTTGCGGGTCGAAGTTGCCCGATGCTCAAGCCGGAATCGAATCCGCAAATACTTTGAACGCAGCCCTGTTGGGGGGCGTCAACTTCATGTTGCATGCCTGCGGATGGCTGGAAGGCGGATTGGTCGCCAGCTTTGAGAAGTTTGTCATAGATGCAGATCAGCTGGGCGTGCTGCACCGTATGGCTTCAGGGATTGCTTTGGGGGAAGATGACCAGGCGATGGATGCCATACGAGAGGTCGGGCCGGGCGGCCATTTCTTGGGCTGCGCCCATACTCAAGCCAATTTCAAAAACGCCTTTTGGCGCACGGATCTGCTTGACTACAAGCCATTCGAGACGTGGCATGAAGAGGGTGCGCGCGATACGGTCAGCTTGGCAACGCGGCGAGTGGAAACGCTGCTGGCGACATACCAGCAGCCCCCGATGGACCCCGCAACAGTTGACGCGCTAGAGGCCTATGTGGTTCGCCGCAAAGAAGAATTGCCTGATACCTTCTTCTGAACGGGTTCAGCCGACCGGCTGAACCACGTTTTCCTTGAAGAGCCGGAATTCCCCCATGAGGGCGATCAGCACGCCCACGTGGCGTTGCACGCTATAGCTTGCATCGGCTTCCCGCCGTAGACTGTCGAGCCGTGCCTCTTCTTCAAGAATTTTCATGATCGCCGCTCCGTGCCGGGCGGGCAGGGTAGCTTTCACAAGCCGCAGGAAGTGATGTTCGCGGCGGTATTTCCCGGCGCCTGCACGGGCCGCTTCGATGAGAAGCTTGGGCCGGCGAAGTTGTGCGATGCGGGTCTGGATGTCTTGCACGGTGGCTCTCCTTCAATTGGCAATATGGGGAGCTTGATTGCACAATCGAAGCGGGTGTTGCGTCGATGGGGGACTCTCCGCGCGGTAGTGAAAGGAAAGTTTATCCATTAGAAACAATGCTTCACGGTGCAGTAGATCTTAACCAAAGCGCAACATATACAATTTTACGTTGTGTATGTTTCTGGGGATAACTACCCCCCGATCCTGAAGGACGGACTAACGGTGAACGGAATATTGGAGCACGACTCGCGTCCCTCATTGCCAGGCTGGCTGCCGGACGCGGCCCGCAACTACCTGTTTCATACAGAAACAGGGTGTTCGATCCGCGAACTTGCTCGGATCGACGGATGTCATGCCTCCACCGTTATGCGCCAAATCCGTCGTCTGGAGACACGCCGCGATGATCCGCTCGTAGACGAAGCGCTGCGCCAGCTTGGCCAGCAAATGAGTACCGGTTCCCAGTCCACGCATTCGAAGGATCGCCCAATGAACGCCGAAACCTCCATCGCATCAAACGAGACAACCGATGCGTCCCTCTTCAAGGAGGCTCGCCAAGTACTTCGACGCCTTGATGAGCCCGACGCCATCCTCGCTGTCGCTGCCGATATGGAGAATGCTGTCGTGGTGCGCGATCTTCCTGATGGCCGCAGCCTGCGCACCGCCGTAATTTCCCGTGATATCGCCCATGCCATCGCATTGAAGGATTGGATCCATTGCGACAAACCGGGTCGCATCATGCGCTATAAACTCACGTCAGCGGGGCGCGCGGCATTGAAGCGTCTGCAACCTGATCAGGGAAATGGGTTCAACGATGCTCAATCCCTGTTTGCCGGTCAGCACCGTGACTGGGATCAGAAGTCGGTGCACGAAGACGGCGAAACGAAGCCGCGCCGCGTACGTTACAATGCCGCTGAAAGCCCTCTGACCGGACTTGCACGGCGACGGGACCGTGACGGACAGCCGTTCCTGAGCGATGATCTCGTGGCCGCAGGTGAGCAACTCCGCGAAGATTTTGAATTGTCGCAGATGGGTCCGCGTGTCGCGCAGAACTGGGATCGGTTCCTGACGGTCGGTGATCGCGGTAGCTTTGGTTTCGACAGCGGGGGCGGGGACAGCTCGGCTCGTGCACGTGAACGTGTCGCCGCTGCGCTTGCCGATCTTGGGCCGGGTCTTGGCGATGTCGTGCTGCGCTGCTGTTGTTATCTTGAAGGCATGGAAGCCACTGAAAAGCACATGGGTTGGTCTGCCCGGTCGGGTAAGATCGTCCTGCGCATCGCCCTTCAGCGCCTAAAGCGACACTACGAAGAAGCCCACGGCAAGTTTGGTCCGATGATCGGCTGACAACTTTGAACTGGAAACAGCGAAAGGGCGTCACCCTGACCTCAGGGTGACGCCGCAAATCGCAAGACCCATTCATTGGGGATGAAGAAGAGCCTGCTGCGCCGACCCGAGGCGGACCAATACACCCCGAGCCGGCAAGTCCGAAGACCATCGGAGGGAAGGGCCACGAAATCACGTGGGTTCCAACCGCTGTTCCCTGGCTAAGCCACCACTCACGGAACAACCTCAAGATGCCTCTTAACCCTTGGTAAAGGAAGTCAGGAAATCCCTACTCTCCAGAACAAGTGGAAAGAAAGGCGGGCAGGGCGCGCAACTCCCTATTGCTCGACGACGAACATCTGGTTCTGAAATGACGCTTTGAGAACGGCTTGGGCGGTGGTTTCGACGTTCAACGCCTCTCTCGCCAATCGCAGATGTTTCTCGATTGTAGCAGACGTCAGGCCCATGAGCATCGCGATATCCTGCATGGTCTTGCCATCGCCGACCCATTCAAGGACCTCGCGCTGGCGCTTCGTCAGGCTGCGTTCGGAGGGTGTGTAGGGCAGGGTCATGATCTTGAGATGCGCGACGTTGTTCATGACCATGAGGTCCGCGCCATGCTCTTTCCAGATCGCATCAGCTTCTTCCTGGGCTGCGCCCGCAGGCAGAGCGAGGCCGATGGCACCCTTGGACCGTTGAGAGACGGATTTGAAACTGACCGTATACCCGGCCGTCAAACCCAACTTGCGATTGAATTCAAGAACCCGGTTTTCCTGCGGAGTCATGGTGCCCGAGGAGACCATATCGGCCATAACGCTCCAGCTACAGGCGCCTTCGTTGTCGAGCGCCCAGCGGATCATTGGAGCGTGGAAATACATGCCCTCATGAATGTATTCCTGAACCCAGTCCTGCGGATAGTTGGTCAGGACAATGAAATCGCAGGGATCGCCGAGAGATGTACCAGTGCGATATCGGGTGAAGGCGTAGATCAGCCGATCAAACCCATATTCGGACATCTTCTCAAGGTGCATGGACCAGAGATCTTCGATCGTTGGCGCATCGGTCACCGCTTCGAGATACTCATTGATAGTCATTCCGCACCCCTTGTGTGATCGAGCAGGGCATCAATCGCCAGAAGGTACCCCTTGGCGCCGAATCCGGCAATCTGTCCAAGCGCGACTGGGGCAATATGCGACAGATGGCGAAAGGGCTCCCGGGCGTGGATGTTTGAGAGATGCACCTCCACGACGGGAAGCTCGACGGACGAAATGGCATCACGCAGAGCAACAGAGGTGTGCGTATAGGCGCCCGCATTGAGTACGATTCCGAGGTCGCGACCACGCGCGGCATGTATGTGGTCGATCAACTGGCCTTCGTGATTGCTCTGTTCGAACAGTATCTCAAGATCATGCGCGGCTGCATGGGCACGGCACATTTCAGCGATATCGGTGAGGGTCACATGGCCATAAACTTCCGGCTGACGCGTGCCAAGAAGGTTCAGGTTCGGTCCGTTTAGGATCAGGATCGACGTCATGTTGTTTCGGTGATCCCACCTGTTTCCGAATGTGGTCCAGACCCCAATGTTGCGACGAGTGAGTAAGTCGGCGCGAGACGCATCGGAAAACTGTCCCTTGGTCAAATGAGTACCCAAAGGATCGGCAGATTGCAATCATGGGAGGAAACGGATGGTGTCAAACCGTTGCCAATACGCACCCAGTAATTACATAATACTGATTATACGAATTAAACATATGCGGAAGGTTTGCCCCGCTAGCCACTCACATGGGCAGTTTGACGGTAAACATGGTGCCCTTGCCAAGCTCACTCTCCACTCTCATTCGCCCCCGGTGCCGATTGATGATGTGCTTGACGATCGCAAGCCCGAGCCCTGTTCCGCCGAGGTTGCGCGACCTATGAGTATCGACGCGGTAAAATCGCTCCGTCAGCCGTGGCAAGTGCAAAGGATCGATTCCCGGGCCAAAATCCTGCACCTTGATCCGCGCCGCAGGCCCACGCAGATCGGAATCGAACGTCGCGAGGCTCAGACCTATCAAAACGCGTTTCCCGGAACTTCCATATTTGATCGCGTTCTCGATAAGATTGGTGAGCACCTGTGCAATCTGATCTCCGTCGCCCACAATCTGCACGTCATGCCCCGGCAGATCGAGTTCGATCGCCACGCCGGCTTTTTCCGCCATCGGCTGCAATAGCCGCGCCACTGATTTCATCTGTCCAACCAATTCGAGCGGTTCGGATGGTCTCATCCGTTCTTCGGACTCCACCCGGCTGAGTGACAACAGATCCTGCACCAGCCGGTTCATTCGCGCGGCTTCGTCCTGCATGATCCCGAGGAACCTGTCGCGTGCTGCCTCATCTTTACGCGCTGGCCCGCGGAGCGTTTCGATAAAGCCAAGCAAAGCGGTGAGCGGTGTGCGTAATTCGTGGCTCACATTCGCCACGAAATCGCGGCGCATCTGGCCGGCTTCCTGTCTCTCCGACACGTCCTGAAATGTGATGACGGCACCGGAGAACGTCCCGAATTCGACCGAGCCGATATGCGCCTCCAGAGTTACGTCCCGGCCCGCTTCCTGCAGCAGAAATTGCGCCTGCTGCGGCGTGTGATCGCGCAGACAGGTCTCAATAGCATCCAGAATGCCGGGCTGACGAAACACTGTAATATAGTGGTGATGCAGGAACTTCTCACCAAATACCGCCTTGGCCGGCTCGTTTACGTTAACGATTCGTTCATTGCTTGACACCATGACTGACGGCAGGGGAATTGCTCGGAGAAAAGACGAAAGATCGTCATCCATAGGACTTTCCGTTCACTAACCGGGCCAGTGAGTGCTGCCGCAAATCAGGCTCGAATACAACCAACTTGACGGTTTGTTTCCTAGACCTTGGCGCTTTCCGGGGCATCTGACCCTTTGCCCTTATCTGGTTGATCCGTTCCCCTGTCAAAGGGTTAGGATTTGACTTTGATGGGCAATAGGGGGCCATTATGACGACACACTTCACCCACTTCACTTGCGTCGAAACTGCCGTTTTCATCGGATCTCAGGACGCGCTTTCTGACTCAGGATTGGAACGTAACCTACGGATTCCACTGTATAGATTGGAATATCGCGACCTTGGTCCGGATCGCGTCAGCCTCAATGTGCCGGGGGTTATCTACTCTCCGCTCTTCTGCGCGGAGTTCGATGCCATCGACATTGGCATGAAGCTGCATGACCTTGGCTATACGGGTCTTTATCGTCCCGTCTGTCCAAGCCTTCCCAACCCGAAGATGGTTGCCGACGAGATCCGCCGCACCTGTCCCGCGACGGAGGTGCGGCTGTGGGAGGTCAAGCCCGAGATCCCGGTGCGTCTCGTCGCGGTCTAGGCGCGACGCGCGGCCTCGATCCCGCGTGACAACTCCTCTTTGAGGGCGTCGATTGGCTCGGCGCCCACCGAGAGCCGAAAGAACCCTTCGCTGATCCCGAGAGCCGCGCGGCCTTCGGGGGTCAGCGCCCTGTGCGACGATGAGGCAGGATGTGACACGGTCGTACCGATGTCGCCCAAGGTCGGTGCAAAGGCGAGGCCAGTTGCCGCCTGCGTGAAGGCATTGGCGGCCGCCCTGCCCCCGGCCAGCTCGAAGCTGACCATATTGCAGCCCTGCCCGCCGAGCAGCGCCACCGCGCGATTGTGATCGGGGTGATCGGGCCGCGTGGGATACAGCACACGCGAGACACCTTCGAGCCCTGCGATGTGATCGGCCAAGTCGCGGGCGTTTTGCTGGGTCCGCTCAAAGCGCATGTCGAAGGAGAGCAGGCCACGCTCTGCAAGCCAGCAATCGAATGGGCTCGGGGTCAGGCCCCATGTCACCGCTGCGACATAAATGGCGCTGCGAACCGCCGGATCCTTTGCCGCCACATAGCCCAGCGTCACGTCCGAATGCCCCGCAAGAAGCTTGGTGACCGAATGGATCACGATATCCGCCCCATGCTCGAATGGGCGATAAGCGCGGGGCGTGGTGAAGGTATTGTCGACGACAAGCAAAGCACCGGCGTCCCGCGCCAGCGCGGCGATCCCAGCCATGTCCGCCACTCGCAGCGTCGGGTTTGAGACGACCTCGACGAGGATCATTTTCGTCTCAGGGCGTATCGCCGCGCGCATCGCCTCGACATCCGTGGGATCGGCCAGCGATGTCTCGATCCCCATGCGCGGCAGGTCGTCCTTCATCATGCGTAAGGAACGCCCATAAAGCTGGTTACCGCCAAGGACGTGATCACCGGCGCACAACTTGCCGATCATCACCGCCGATAGCGCCGCCATGCCGGATCCTGTGATGAGGCCGCCCTCGGCGCCTTCCATGGCATCGATCCGAGCGGCAAGAACATCCGCGTTCGGATGCCCTTCGCGGGCATAGGTATAGCCATTCACCCTGCCCTCGTATTGCGCATCAAGCGCGTCCGGGGTCTCGCTTGCATAAACGACCGAGGGGGAAATCGGCGTCACAACGGGCCAGCTTGCCGAGCCGGTAAGCGGCGCGGGCCGCATGATCGTTTTCTTCATGTGTTACAGTGCCTTCAGGCCCGCAGCATAGCGTCGGGCGTTTCTCTGGTAGTGTTCTGCGGTCGCGAGTTGCCGGGCAATCGCGGCATCGTCGAGCTGTCGGATGACGCGGCCGGGTGCCCCCATGACAAGGCTCCCGGGCGGAATTTCCTTGCCTTCGGTGATCAGTGCACCCGCACCAATGAGGCAATTCTCCCCGATCACCGCGCCGTTGAGTACCGTCGCGCCCATGCCGATCAGCGCCCCGTCCTTGACCGTACAGCCATGCAGCATGGCCTTGTGGCCGATCGTGCAGTTGCGGCCAAGCGTCAGCGGAAAGCCGGGGTCAACGTGAAAGACACAGTCCTCCTGAACGTTGCTTCCCTCACCCACAATGATCGGCTCATTGTCACCCCGCAGCGTGGATCCGAACCAGACCGATGCGCGCGCCAAAAGCCGCACCTGTCCGATCACGTTCGCGTCGGGTGCGACCCATGTGTCCTCGCCCAGTTCCGGCATGAAATCGTCCAGCGCGTAGATCATGACACCTCCTCGAATTCTGATTGCAGTTTGCGCACATGATCGGTCAACCATGGCTGCTGGCTTCGCCGCAGGCGTGCGGCCGTCACGATGGATTTCAGCCGCGCCTCCGTCTCGTCCAGATCGTCGTTCACGAGCACGAAGTCATAACCGTCCCAGTGGCTGATCTCGTCCCAGCTTTTTTGCATGCGGCGCTGGATTGTCTCGTCGTCGTCCTGCGCGCGCTCAACAAGGCGGCGGTGCAATTCGCGGATCGAAGGGGGCAGCAGAAAGATCGACAGGGTATGCGCCCCGAGCGCCGAGTTCCGCACCTGCTGTGCCCCCTGCCAATCGATATCAAACAGCACATCGCGGCCCGCATCAATCGCCGCCTGCACCGGGCCTTGGGGGGAGCCATAGAAGTTGCCAAAGACATGAGCATGTTCAAGCATCTGCTGCTCAGCCACCATATGCTTGAAGTTGGCTTCATCGGTGAAATGGTAATGTTGCCCGTCGACCTCTCCGGGACGCGGGGCACGGGTGGTTGCCGAAACGGAAAAGCGAATGTCTGGATCCCAAGCCCGGAGCCGTCCGGCCAGTGTCGATTTGCCCGCCCCCGAGGGGGACGACAGGATGATGAGAAGTCCGCGACGCGCCATGATCTACTCCACGTTCTGGACCTGCTCACGCAGCTGGTCGATCACTGTTTTCAGTTCGAGCCCAAGGGTCGTCAGAGGCGCGAATTGAGCCTTGGAGCAGAGGGTATTGGCTTCGCGGTTGAATTCCTGCGTCAGGAAATCAAGCTTGCGGCCCACGGGCGCACCGGACGCCAGAAGCGTCTGCGCCGCATCGACATGGGCATCGAGCCGGTCCAGCTCTTCGGCGACGTCCGCTTTGACCGACATCATCGCAAGCTCCTGTGCGACACGGTCCTCCGCCACATCACCAAGGCCGGGGCGAATACGATCAAGCGCGCCGCGAAGATTGGCTTCCATGTGGCGGGTGCGTTCCGGCAGCAAGGCGCGCGCGCTGTCGGTGAGCGCGGCGATCTGTGTCACACGAGCCTTGAGGACCGGCGCGAGCGAGGCGCCCTCGATCTGGCGCATCTCTTCCAGCGCATCGAGCAAGGGGGTCACTTCGTCGAGAAGGGCGGTGCGCAGCGCATCAAGGTCACCCTCCGCCGCGCCAGAGTCGTCGACCACGCCGCGCATCTGAAGGATTTCCGCAGCACGAGGATCGGCCAGTGACAGACCCCGCTCTGCGGCGACGGTGGAGATTTCCTGCAACGCATCGAGTGCCGCCTCCAGGCCCGCCGGGCTGAGCCGCCGCGTACCCGCGTCGGTTCGCATGACACGCAAGGCAAGTGAAACGTTGCCACGGGTCAGTCGCGCGGAGATGGCCTCACGCAGTTTCGGCTCCAGCGCGGGGATCCAGTCGGGTACGCGCAGCCGCAAATCGAGGCCCCGGGCATTGACGGTGCGGATCTCCCAACTCCAGGAGAATCCCGCGCCAGATCCGGTGCGTGCTGCGAACCCGGTCATGGAATGAACCAATGTTGCCCTCTCCCTGCCATGTTTCCGTCCTGCCCCGCAGGTAGCGGAATGCACATGCGGAGGGCAAGCCCCCCGCCGAATGCCCGCCGTTAACCCTTCGGAAATAAAATAGAAGCAATTTTCGACAACTGCTGGCATATTAAGAATTGGGTAATCATTGTGGAGATAGAGTTAACCGGAGTCGGTTATCTTCACCTGCGGTGATGTTGGGGTAAGATAACCGGGTGCAGGATCAATGAAGTCGGACACGAGCAAAGAGAACATCGTTTCGATGCAGAATTTCGTCAGCAAAGCGCGGTTTCCCGCGTTGGTGGAAGTGGAAGCCTACTGGCAGGCGCTCCGCAATGGACGTGATATTCCGCGCCGGGCGGACCTTGACCCGCGGGGTATCGAAGGCTCGCTGGAGTATTCCTTCATCGTGGAACGGATCGCACCGGGCGTGGCACGTATTCGCCTTGCTGGCCGCCATCTCAACGCGCTGATGGGGATGGAAGTCCGGGGCATGCCGATCACGGCCTTCTTCTCTCCCGAAACCCGCAAGGATGTCGCGCTTCGGATCGAGGAGATGTTCCAGTCCCCTGGTATCTTCTCCTGCGCCGTCAGCGGTGAGAAAAGCCTGGGCAAACCGCCTCTTGAGGGTCGGATGTTGCTGCTTCCGCTCAAGAGTGACCTCGGCGATGTGTCCCGTGCCTTGGGTTGTCTTGTGACCGAAGGTGAGATCGGCCGTACGCCCCGCCGCCTCGACATGCTGGGTGAGACGCTGGAGATCTGTGACGGTCCCGCGCTCGACAAAGCCCCGGCCAAGCCCCGCGCCATTCCAGCGGCCGAACCCCTCGGCGAAAAGCGTTCGCGGTTTGAAGGCACCTTCTTCGACCGTGTCAATCGCCGCACCGAAAAAGCGGCCGAGCCCGAGAAAGCCCCCGCCGCGCGGGATGAGCGCTTCACGAATACCAAGGTTCCGTTCCTGCGGCTCGTGAACACGGACGACTGACCAGTTTTTCCTGAGACTTCAGCCAGAAAGGGCCCCAACCAGAACGGTGGGGCCCTTTCTTTTTAGCAAGCACCTCAGGCGTCACGACCGACCGCCGGCCCTCAGGCCGTGGCGGCTTTGCGCTCCTGATGGAGACTCGAAAGCTCTTCGGCGACCAGAAAGGCGAGTTCCAGCGCTTGGGAAGCATTCAGACGCGGATCGCAAGCAGTGTGATAGCGATCCGAAAGATCCTCATCGGTCACTGCACGGACGCCGCCGGTGCACTCGGTCACGTCCTGACCGGTCATCTCAAAATGCACGCCGCCGGGGATCGTGCCCTCCGCGCGGTGAACCGCAAAGAATTCCTGTACTTCGCGCAGCACGCTGTCGAAGGGCCGTGTCTTGTAGCCCGACGCCGCCTTGACGGTATTGCCGTGCATCGGATCACAGGACCAGACGACATTCGCCCCCTCTTCGCGGACGGCCTTGATGAGCCGCGGCAGATGCTCGGACACTTTGCCCGCACCGAACCGCGCGATGAGCGTCAACCGGCCCATCTGGTTTTCGGGGTTGAGCTTTTTCATCAGGACCTTGAGATCGTCCGCCGTGGTCGTCGGCCCGCACTTGAGGCCGATGGGGTTTTGGACGCCACTTGCAAACTCCACGTGCGCGCCGTCCGGCTGGCGGGTGCGATCCCCGATCCAGATCATGTGCCCAGAGCCCGCGAGCCATTTGCCGGAAGTCGAATCCATACGGCAAAGCGCCTCTTCGTACTCCAGCAGCAGCGATTCATGCGACGTGTAGAAATCCACGGTCTGAAGCGTATGCGCCCGGTCGCTATCGACACCGGCTGCGGTCATGAAATCGAGTGCGTCGGAAATACGGTTGGCCATCTCACGGTACTTCTCAGACTCTTCGCGGTCGGTGAAGCCAAGCGTCCATTGGTGAACCTGATGAACATCCGCATAGCCGCCCGTTGAAAACGCACGCAGCAAATTCAGGGTCGCGGCAGCTTGCGTATAAGCCTGTAGCATCTTCTTGGGATCTGGAATGCGCGCCTCGGGCGTGAAGGCCAGCTCATTGATGATGTCACCGCGGTACGACGGCAGTTCGACGCCATCGATGGTTTCGGTCGGCGCGGAGCGCGGCTTGGCAAATTGACCGGCCATCCGGCCCACCTTCACCACCGGTACCTTGGCGCCATAGGTCAGGACCATCGCCATCTGAAGCATGACCTTGAAGGTGTCACGGATGCCATCGGCGCTGAATTGTTCGAAGCTTTCGGCGCAATCGCCGCCCTGCAACAAGAATGCCTCACCGCGCCCGGCGGCCGCAAGTTCGGACCGCAGCCTGCGCGCTTCGCCCGCAAAGACGAGCGGCGGATACTTGGCGAGCTGTGCCTCAACGGCATGCAGCGCGGCCTCATCCGTATAATCAGGCATCTGAACCCGCGGCTTGTTGCGCCAATTGGTTTTCTGCCATTCGCTCATCGTCTTACTCCGGTAAAAAGCGGTTTTGTGCGGGCCTCTTTACTGAATCGCAACCGGCATGGCCACAACGAATTGTATTGTTGCGCGCAAGAGGTCTTTGAGCCGCTGCTGGCAACCAGCGGATTGACCTCGCCTTTCGTCGCGCGCAAGCTGCCCGGCAAACGGGGAATGTCGCTCTTGGAAACAGGTCAGTTAAAGTCGTCGACGGGCGCCGAGGTTCGTGCTCAGCGGTTCGTTTTCGTCCTGCTCCCGGAATTCACCCTGTTCCCCTTCTCCGCTGCGCTCGAATGCCTGCGGCTTGCCAACCATATGGCGGGAAAACCCTTTTACGACTGGGTCCTGCTTTCCGAAGGGGGGCGGCCCGTGCAATGTTCTGCGGGAACCGAGTTCGTGCCAAGCGGGGATCTGTCGGAATGTCGCCGCAGCGATACGATCGTCCTGTGCGGTGGGTTGGAAATTCAGGCCGCAACCACGAGGCCCCTTCTCAACTGGCTACGACGCGAGGCGCGGCGGGGATTGCGGACGGGTGCCTTGTGTACCGCGGGCTTCGCGTTGGCCCGCGCGGGGCTGCTCGACGGGCGGCGCGCCACGATCCACTGGGAGAACCACGACAGTTTTATGGAGGAATTCGACGCGGTCGACCTGACCAAGGCCGTGTTCACGATCGACGGGCCGCGCTTCACCGCTGCGGGGGGGACGGCGGCCATCGATCTGATGCTCAAGCTCATTGCGGATGATCACGGCACGGCGCTTGCGAATGCCGTGGCAGATCAACTCGTCTATACCGCGATCCGGACCGATCAGGATACGCAGCGGCTTTCGACCCCGACTCGTATCGGCGTGCGCCACACCAAGCTGGCGCAGGTCATCCAGAAGATGGAGGCCAACATAGAAGAGCCGATCAGCCCGGCCCAACTGGCCCGCGACGCAGAGATGTCCACCCGGCAACTGGAGCGTCTGTTTCGTCGCTATCTCAACCGCAGCCCAAAGCGGTACTACATGGAATTAAGGCTGCAGAAAGCTCGTAACCTCTTGATGCAAACGGATATGAGCGTGATCAATGTCGCCCTTGCCTGCGGCTTCACCTCGCCCAGCCATTTTTCCAAATGCTACCGCGCTCATTATGACACCACCCCCTACAGGGAGCGTGGAAGTCATGGCGGCGCGCCTCCGAACTGAGCGCGTTGCCTGACGCACCGGCACGACCGGCACAGGTGCATCCGCGCTTTTCATTCATCACGCGCCACCCTAATCTCGGCGCCGGACCAAACGATCCAACAGGGAGACGATAACAATGAAAAACCTACTGCTCGCTACGGCTTCGACCGCCCTCATGGCCAGCGGCGCGATGGCCGCAGGACATGCCGAGGAAGTCAAGATCGGCGTATTGCTCAGCTTCACCGGCCCGATCGAAAGCCTGACCCCCGCGATGGCTGCGGGCGCGGAAATGGCAATCGCCGAAGTCAGCGGGAACGAGAATTTCCTTGGTGGCAGCACGGCCGTTCCGGTTCGCGCCGATGCGACCTGCGTCGATGCCTCTGCTGCAACCGCGGCGGCGGAGCGTCTGATCACCGGCGATGGCGTCAAGGGTATCATGGGTGCCGACTGCTCTGGCGTGACGACCGCCGCGCTGTCCAACGTGGCTGTGCCGAACGGCATCGTGATGATTTCACCCTCAGCGACCTCCCCTGCGCTTACCACCGTTGATGATGCCGGGCTCTTCTTCCGCACCGCGCCGTCGGATGCACGTCAGGGT
Organism: Poseidonocella pacifica; assembly: GCF_900111875.1. GTDB lineage: Bacteria > Pseudomonadota > Alphaproteobacteria > Rhodobacterales > Rhodobacteraceae > Poseidonocella > Poseidonocella pacifica. The sequence goes on along the minus strand of NZ_FOJU01000001.1, from coordinate 780,369 downwards.
GAAGTTCTGGCTGAGATCATGATCGAAAAAGGGATCGAAGAAGCGGCCGTTACCTATACCAACAACGACTATGGCAAGGGTTTCGCCGATGCCTTTCAGGCAGCTTACGAAGCTGCGGGCGGCACGGTGACTCTCTCCACCGCACATGAAGACGGCAAGGCCGACTACTCCGCCGAAGTTGGCGCACTGGCCTCTGCTGGCGGCGATGCGCTCGTCGTGCTTGGTTACGTGGACCAGGGCGGTGCTGGCGTCATTCAGGGCGCGCTCGACACCGGCGCCTTTGACACCTTCGCGCTTGGCGATGGCATGATTGGCGATTCGCTGACCGACCGCTTCGGCTCCGACATTGACGGCACCATCGGCACGGCGCCCGGCTCCGACAGCGATGGCGGTGCGGTCTTCGGCGAACTCGCCAGCGCGGCGGGCATCGACGGCACCTCTGTCTACGCAGGTGAAAGCTATGACGCGGCGGCGCTGATCCTTCTGGCGATGGCGGCATCCGGGTCTTCTGACGCGGCTGACTACAAAGGTGAGATCATGGGGATCGCCAACGCTCCGGGTGAGCCGATCATGCCCGGTGAGCTTGCCAAGGCGCTGCAGATCATCGCCGATGGCGGCGAAGTGGACTATGTCGGCGCTTCTGCGGTCGAACTGGTCGAGCCCGGCGAAGCGGCCGGCAGCTATTCCGAATTCCTCGTGGATGGTGGCGCGCTGACCGTGGTCGGCTACCGCTAAACGCGCTTTCGGCGTAACAGGCGGCGCGGGATCTTTCCCGCGCCGTTTTCAAAACGGGCGATACACCGGACGATATCGGGCACTGGCCCGGCGGGGATGGATACGTGATCAAGGTCGAGAACCTTCACAAGCATTTTGGTGGATTCCATGCGGTCGACGGCGCGAGCCTTGAGATTGCCGAGGGTTCCATCACCGGGCTTATCGGGCCGAATGGCGCGGGAAAAACGACGCTTTTCAACGTGATAGCTGGCGTTCTTCCTCCGACTTCGGGCCGTGTGACCATGGGCGGAGAGGATATCACCGGCCTTCCCCCACATGAGTTGTTTCACAAGGGGCTGCTGCGCACCTTTCAGATCGCGCATGAGTTTTCCTCCATGTCCTGCCGAGAGAACCTGATGATGGTCCCCGGCGGTCAGACCGGAGAGACGCTTTGGAATACGTGGTTCGGACGCAAGCGTATCGCAGATGAAGAGCGCGCATTGCGAGCCAAGGCCGACGAAGTCCTTGAGTTCCTGACGATCGCACATTTGGCCGATCACAGAGCAGGCCAGATTTCCGGCGGTCAGAAAAAATTGCTGGAGCTTGGCCGCACCATGATGGTCGACGCGCGCATCGTGTTTCTCGACGAGGTTGGCGCGGGCGTGAACCGCACCCTGCTCAACACCATCGGCGATGCGATCATCCGGCTCAACAAGGAGCGCGGGTACACGTTCGTCGTCATCGAACACGATATGGATTTCATCGGCCGCCTTTGCGATCCGGTCATTTGCATGGCCGAAGGCAAGGTGCTGGCCGAAGGCACGCTGGACGAAATCAAGGCCAATGAGCAGGTGATCGAGGCCTATCTGGGCACCGGGCTCAAGAACAAGGAGGCGCTCGGATGAGCGAGCCGCGCCTTTTCGTTGTTTGGCACGGGGCTCAGGGCGCGCAGATCACGCTCGGCGAGGACAGCCACCCGCTTCGGGACGAGCTTTTCATGGTGCGATCCGAGCGGACACTGTCCAAGCTCTACCACGCGATCAAGCACCAACTCCCGGAAGATACCGCATTGATGGTCGCGCCGCTCGACGATCAGCCCAAATTCAAGGGCATGACCGAGGGGGCGCTGAAATGGTTGCGAAGCGGCGCATGAGCATCCCCCAGAACAGAAATGCCCGATCCACGTTCGTTCAGCCCATCAGCTGCGAAAGGCGTATGGCAAATCCTCTCACAAAAGGAGCGCGCGGATGAGCGACAGCGCATGGACCGATGATCGCGGCAATCGCGACCGCTCGATCGGCAATCCCGACGGCGCGGGCGAAGCGCCCTATCCCACCTCCGGCAATGCGCATACCGCGATCGGCGGGCCCTTCCTCATCGGGGAGGCCATGACCGGCGGCTACGGCAAGGGGCCTGATATCCTTCACGACTGCACCATCGCGGTGGAACGCGGCGAAATCGCTGTCATCGTCGGGCCGAACGGTGCGGGAAAATCCACTGGAATGAAGGCTTTGTTCGGCATGCTTGATGTTCGGCGCGGTTCTGTACGGCTTGACGGTGAGGATATCACCGCGCTGTCGCCGCAGGACCGTGTAATCAAGGGGATGGGCTTTGTGCCCCAGACGCACAACATTTTCACCTCGATGACCGTCGAGGAAAACCTCGAGATGGGGGCCTTCATCCGGCGCGATGATTTCCGGGAGACCATGGCGCAGGTGTACGATCTGTTCCCCATACTGCGCGACAAACGGCGCCAGCCCGCCGGAGAGCTTTCGGGAGGTCAACGCCAGCAGGTCGCCGTGGGCCGCGCGCTGATGACCAAACCCAAGGTCCTGATGCTCGACGAGCCGACCGCAGGGGTCAGCCCGATTGTCATGGACGAGCTGTTCGACCGGATCATCGAAGTGTCCCGCACCGGAATTCCGATCCTCATGGTGGAGCAAAACGCTCGCCAAGCACTTGAAATCGCAGACAAGGGATATGTCCTCGTTCAGGGCCGAAACGCATTTAGCGGGACAGGCAAAGAGCTTTTGGCGGATCCCGAAGTGCGCAAATCCTTTTTGGGGGGCTGACATGATCAGAGCCGTCATCTTCTGTCTTTTGGCCGCGCCGGTCGCCGCGGAATCGCTGGTGTGCGAATTCCATACCGAATGTTTCGTGGCGAGATGCAGCGACGTATCGAGCTACCTTGATGTCAGCATTTCGGACCGCGGGGCGAGCCTGATCGATGAAGTGGAACGCAACGATGCGGCCTACATCACCGATCCCGAAACCGGCGACCGTACCTTCATCACCGCGCCCTACTACGGAATGGTCAAGAATCTGACCCGCTTCAGCAACGGCTCGGCGATCTATACGACCCATGGTCAGGACGCGGGTGAACCCTACGCCTCGACCCTCTATGGCACCTGCACGGAGACAGGATAAATGGACCTGCTCAACGCATTGGCGGCACTCGCCAATTTCGTCCTGATCCCGGCCATGACCTATGGATCCCAACTTGCGCTTGGCGCGCTTGGGGTAACGCTCATCTATGGCATCCTGCGCTTTTCGAACTTCGCTCACGGGGACACAATGGCCTTTGGTGCGATGGTCACCATCCTGCTCACATGGGCGATGCAAGCCGTCGGGATCAGCTTCGGCCCCCTGCCCACGGCCCTGCTCGCCCTGCCCTTCGGTATCCTGATCTGCGCGGCGTTTGTGCTTGTGACCGACCGGGTGGTCTATCGCTTCTACCGCGTGCAAAAGGCGAAACCCGTGGTGCTGGTGATCGTCTCCATGGGGGTAATGTTCATCATGAACGGTTTGGTGCGGATCGTCATCGGCCCGGACGATCAGCGTTTTGCCGACGGTGAAAGGTTCATCATTTCCGCGCGCGATTTCAAGGAGATGACCGGTCTTGATGAAGGTCTTGCCTTCAAGACGACACAAGGGATCACCATTCTGACCGCCGTGATTGTCGTGATCCTGCTCTTTTGGTTCCTGAACCGGACGAGGACGGGAAAATCCATGCGCGCCTATTCCGACAATGAGGATCTCGCGCTTTTGTCAGGGATCAACCCGGAGCGCGTCGTGATGGTCACCTGGCTCATCGTTGCTGCGCTCGCGACGATTGCCGGGGTGCTGTACGGCCTCGACAAGTCCTTCAAACCCTTCACATATTTCCAGCTTCTTCTGCCGGTCTTTGCCTCGGCCATCGTGGGGGGGCTTGGCTCCCCTCTCGGGGCCATTGCAGGCGGCTTCGTGATCGCCTTCTCCGAGGTGACCATCACCTATGCGTGGAAGAAGGTGCTGGTCTACGCCATGCCGGAAACGTTGGAGCCTTCGGGCCTCGTGCAACTGCTTGGCACGGATTATAAATTCGCGGTCAGCTTCGTCATTCTGGTGGTGGTGCTGTTGTTCCGCCCAACAGGTCTTTTCGCGGGGAAATCGGTATGACGGATACGGCCCGGACCATCGCGCTTTTCGCCGGTGTTGCTTTGCTGATCATTCTGACCGGCGTGTTCCAAAGCTGGAACGCCGCGTTGATCATTCTCAACATGGGGCTGATTTCTGCGGTGATGTCGCTTGGGGTCAATCTCCAGTGGGGGTTCGCGGGGCTGTTCAACGTGGGGATCATGGGGTTTGTCGCGCTTGGCGGTCTCGCTACGGTACTCGTCTCCATGCCCCCCGTTCCCGAGGCGTGGCAGGCGGGCGGACCGCGCGTGCTCATGGGTCTTGGCCTCGGGGCGGCGACAATCGCGCTGGCGGCGGTGATTTTTCGGCGGATGGCCGCGGGACGGCTGCGGATGGTCGTGCTGCTCGCCATTCTGGTTGCGGGTTTCATCCTCTATCGCAACGTGTTCGACGGCGGCGTACAAGCAGTGGAGGCCATTGATCCGGCTTCCACCGGTTATCTCGGCGGCCTCGGGCTTCCGGTCCTGCTGGCATGGCCCGTGGGCGGGCTGATCGCGGCGGGGGCGGCTTGGCTGATCGGCAAGACGGCACTTGGCCTGCGCTCTGACTACCTCGCGATCGCGACGCTGGGAATTGCAGAGATCGTCATCGCCGTCATGAAAAACGAGGATTGGCTGGCGCGGGGCGTGAAGAACGTCAACGGCCTGCCGCGCCCCGTTCCCTATGAAGTGGACCTGCAGGCAAGCACCAGCTTCGTGGAGCGTGCAGCGAGCTTTGGTTTCGATCCGGTGACGGCCTCAACGCTGTATGTGAAGCTGATCTATGGCGCGCTATTCGCGGTCGTTCTGGTGGTGATCCTTATCCTCTCGCAAAAGGCGCTGAACTCCCCCTGGGGCCGCATGATGCGCGCGATCCGCGACAATGAGACCGCCGCCCGTGCCATGGGCAAGAACGTCACCGCGCGACACCTCCAGGTCTTTGTGCTGGGCTCGGCCATTTGCGGAATCGCTGGGGCCATGATGACCACGCTGGACGGGCAGCTTACCCCCGGCACCTATCAACCGCTGCGGTTCACATTCCTTGTGTGGGTCATGGTGATCGTCGGGGGGTCGGGCAACAACTACGGCGCTGTGCTTGGTGGCTTTCTCATCTGGTTCCTGTGGGTGCAGGTAGAACCGATGGGCCAATTGCTCATGTCGGGCATCACCTCCGGCATGTCTGACGGGCCGCTGAAGGCACACCTGCTCGACAGCGTGGCGCATATGCGGCTCTTCACCATGGGGCTCGTGCTCTTGCTCGTTCTGAGGTTCTCACCGCGCGGCCTGCTTCCCGAGCGCTGAGTGGTTTGACGGCGCCACGGTCGCCCGCTAAGCGGGCAATCAGGAGGAGCCATCATGAATCCAGCTCTGGTCGCCGCGCTTTGGATGTCCGGCGCGATAGTCTCTTTTACGTCCATGGCAGTGGCCGGGCGCGCCATCAGCCTTGATCTCGATACGTTCGAGATCATGCTCTATCGCAGCCTGCTGGGTATTGTCATCGTGCTCACCGTTTCTTCCATTGTCGGCACGCGGCGCCAGATCACCACGCGGAACATGGGCCTGCATCTGGTGCGCAACATCAGCCATTTCACCGGGCAAAACCTCTGGTTCTTTGCGGTGGCAACCATCCCGCTCGCGCAGGTTTTTTCGCTGGAATTCACCTCCCCGCTCTGGGTGGTCGTGCTCTCGCCCCTCATCCTTGGGGAAGCGTTGACCCGCTCCCGCGTATTCGCGGCGCTGCTCGGGTTCATCGGCATCCTCATCGTCACCCGGCCGGGCACGAGCGAGATTTCTCCGGGCGTGATCGCCGCCGCCCTCGCCGCCATCGGATTCGCCGGATCCGCGGTGTTCACCCGCCGCCTGACCCGGACAGAGACGATCACCTGCATCCTGTTTTGGCTCACGACGCTTCAGGCGGTCTTCGGACTTGTCTGCGCCGGCTACGACGGCGACATCGCGCTGCCTGCGCGCAGCTCGGTTCCCCTGCTCGGCGTGATCGGCTGCGCGGGACTGATCGCGCATTTCTGCCTGACTACGGCGCTGCGGATCGCACCCGCTACGGTTGTCATGCCGATTGATTTTGCGCGACTTCCCGTCGTCGCGATCATCGGCGCGCTGGTCTATGGAGAGATCCTCGACCCGTTTGTTTTTATCGGGGCGGCGATCATCTTTGTCGGAAACTACGTTAACATCCTCGCCGAGAGTAAAAATCCAGCAACCCCCCGCACAGTATCGGAAAAGTGACGCTACGGCGGAATTCTCAACGTGACGCTGGGTCAAAGATTGACGGTTGAACGGTGCTCTCGCTAGCGTGACTTTCACTCACGTGACAGGAGGAGACATCGTGAAGAAACTGGTGGTTTCAGGAATAGCCATAGTTGCATCGGCTGGAAGCGCGCTCGCTGGGGGAGTAGATCGTTCGGGGCAGAGTGTTGCGTTGATTTTCGAGGAGGGAAACTACGCGCAACTATCCTTTGGCTCGGTATCCCCGGACGTTTCCGGGGTCCAGACTGCCGCAACTGTCTTTCCCACTGCACCCGAAGGCGCAAAATCGGGCAATATGACGAACGACTACACGCAGTTCTCGCTCGGCGTGAAGCAAAGCTATGGCAATGGCTTCGAAGCGGCCGTCATCTTCGATCAGCCATTCGGGGCCGACGTGGAATACCCGAGCGGTGAATATTTCGCCTCGGATTCCACTGCGGAGCTGACCAGCAGCGCGGTGACGGGGATCGTCAAATATACAGCACCCAATAATGTCAGCGTTTTCGGTGGCTTGCGCTACCAGCGCTTCTCGGCAGAGGCAGCCATTCCCTTCATTACCGCCCCCTTCGGTCTGCTCGCCGGGCAGGAATACCAAGCGGACGGAGGCGAGGACGAGGGCGTTGGTTATCTCGTAGGCGTCGCCTATGAGCGCCCCGATATCGCGCTGCGCGTCGCGTTGACGTACAACTCTGCGATTGACCACGAACTGGAAACCACAGAAAACTCTTCTCTCGGCCTTGGACGTACCAGCACCACCGACGTTACCACTCCGCAGTCGATCAATCTTGAATTCCAGTCGGGCATTGCGGCCGATACGCTTGTCTTTGGCTCCATCCGCTGGGTCGACTGGTCCGAATTCGAGATCGCGCCGGAGGATTACGACGGTCTGCTGGATCTTTTGACCGGAGCCGATGACTACTCTCTGGTCTCCTACGAGGATGACACGATCACCTATAGCCTCGGCCTCGGTCGCAAGTTTTCCGAAAACTGGGCTGGCGCGGTTACGGTTGCGCATGAGCCTGCGCATGGCGGAACCTCTTCGAACCTCGGCCCGACCGATGGTCGCAGCTCGGTCGGCCTTGCCGCGACATACACGATGGACAACGTGAAGATCACCGGTGGCGTAACCTATGCCTGGATCGGCGACACAGAGACGAACTCACCGGGCAATCAACCCGGTACAGAGTTCGAGGACAACCACGCAGTCGGTTACGGGCTGCGTATCGGCTACACGTTCTGATCACCATTTCGGACCGGACAGGGAACGGCGGGTCATTGACCCGCCGTTTTTCGTTTCAGAGCAGCGTGCGTTCCACCACCCAATAGGCACCGATCACGCCGATGATCACCGAAGCCGGGATCGCGATGGCGCCGCGGTACCACGGCTTGTCGCCGAACCAGTAGCCGACCGCGAGGAAGGCCGCGGCGATCACGGTGAGTTGCCCCAGTTCCACTCCGACGTTGAACCCGATCAATGCGGCGACGAACCCTCCGGGCGGCAGGCCAAATTCCCCTAGAACCGACGCAAACCCGAGGCCATGCAGCAAGCCGAAGAGAAAGACGACCACCGGCCGCCATGGTGTCAGCCCGCGGGACAGGATGTTCTCGACCGCGACATAGGCGATAGATGCCGCGATGAGCGGCTCGACGATCGCTCCGGGCACCCGGACGATGTCCAGCGCGCCGAGGGCAAGGGTCACCGTATGTGCAAGCGTGAAGGCCGACACCTGCCACAGCAGCGGGCGCAGCCTGGGCGACAGGAAAAAGAGGCCGAGCACAAAGAGGATATGGTCGAGGCCCTTGGGGAGAATATGGTCAAACCCCACGGGAATGTAGCTCAGGAATGTCGCCCCGATACTCGCCGCATCGCCGCCTGAAACGGAAATGGGCGGCGAGGTCTCGCCGCCATTCAGATAGCCGGTAAACGGATCCTCCGCCCCCTGTTGGCGCAGGATGAGCGCGCCAAAGCCTGTGGGCCAGTATAGTGAGATAGATTGCGTGCCTGCGGGCAGCGCGCCGGCCAGCACGGCATGGGAAGCGCGGGAGAGTTCCAGATCAGGCGCAGGCTCTACCCGCACCTCGGCAAGTCTCAGGGCAACAGGCTCCCCGTCCGCCATCAACCGGAGTTCCATCGAGGGCCAAAAGGCGCGGACCTCTTCGGCGAATGCTTCGGGCGGCAGCGCGCGCAGTGCATCGTATCGCTCCGCGCGGTCGGATGCATCCGTATCCTCCAGACCGTCGAGATCGACACCGGCGACGAAGGCCTCCAGCGTCGCGCGCATATCCAGTGTCACGGCGTCTCCCTCCATCGTGAGGCCCGCAATCGTGGGCATGACCTCGTGGGCTCGTACCGCTCCGGCCCACAGCAGGCTTGACACTACGGCGAGCAGGGTCACCTCTCGGATAAACAGGAGTCGCCCCATGGTCAGTCGCCTCATCTACAGTCTCCTCTTCGCGCTCGCGGGGCCGGTCTCTGCCCATGAATTCTGGATCGCGCCAGAGCAGTATCAAGTCCCCGCCGGGGGCACCATCACCGCAGACCTGCGCAATGGCGAGCATTTCAATGGATCCCGCCTGCCATATCTACCCCGCAGGTTCGAACGTTTCGACTGGATTTCCGCCGCGGGGATCGCCGAGGTCGAAGGCCGCGCTGGCGATCTTCCTGCCGTGCGTATCGAGGGCGCGCCAGAGGGGCTGGCCGTGTTGGCCTATGGGTCAACCGAGCGGCAGATCACCTACAAGGCTTGGGAGAAATTCGCCGCCTTCGCAGCCCACAAGGGCTTTGCTGATGTCGAAACGTGGCACGATGACCGTGACCTACCTCGCGACGGGTTCGTCGAAAGCTATCGGCGCTACCCGAAGGCTCTGGTTGCCGTTGGGCATGGCCGTGGCACTGATCGTGCCACGGGGCTGGAGACGGAATTCATCGCGGAAGCAAACCCTTATGTGCCGGGGTTCACCTCTCCCCTGCCCGTTCTTCTGCTCTATCAAGATGCGCCACGCGCGCAGGCCCAGGTGGAGGTTTTCGACAAGGCGCCGGACGGCGCCGTGACGATAACGACCCAGACCACGGATGCCGACGGCCGCGCGCAGATCCCTGTTGAGGCGGGGCACAGCTATATGCTCGATGCGGTGGTCTTGCGGGTGCCAGATGGGCCAACCGATGCCGCGTGGGAGACGCTCTGGGCGACGCTTACCTTCGCGGTCCCCTAAGGGCTTGTGCCCGTCACGCGCCCGGTCCAGAAGGGTCGAATGACGACCAGCCCTGACATCCTTTGCATCGGTTCCGTCCTGTGGGACGTGATTGGCCGCGCGCCAAACCCAATGCGCTTGGGATCAGACGTGCCGGGCCGGATTACGCGGCTTCCCGGCGGCGTTGCCATGAACATCGCCATGACCCTTCGGCGTTTTGGTATGCGGCCAGCGCTGTTGTCCGCTGTGGGACGCGACGCGGAGGGGGATGAACTGATCGCCACCTGCGCGCGGATGGGCATGATCACGTCCCATATCTATCGCTCCGACGACCTTCCGACCGACCGGTATATGGCCGTTGAGGGCGCGAACGGTCTGATCGCCGCGATTGCCGACGCCCATTCGCTTGAGGCGGCGGGTGACAAGATCCTGCGCCCCCTCAAGGGCGGCACGCTCGGCGGTCCGGGGCGGCCCTTTGGCGGGATCGTCGCATTGGACGGCAATCTTACCGAAGCGCTGCTCGAAGAGATCGCAGGGTCCGACCTTTTCGCCGAAGCCGATCTCCGCGTGGCCCCGGCCTCTCCGGGCAAAGCCGAACGTTTGACGCCGTTTCTGGATCACGGCCGGGCAACGCTCTATGTCAATCTCGAAGAAGCCGGATTGCTCTGCCATACGCAGTTCCCGAGCGCTGGGGCGGCTGCCGAAGGCCTGCTTGCGCGCGGGGCCGCTCGGGCCTTGGTGACCGATGGCGGCCGCAGCGCCGCGATGGGAATTCCGGGCGCAGTCATCGACAAAACCCCGCCCGAAGTACTCGTCACCCGTGTGACGGGCGCGGGCGACACCTTTATGGCGGCCCATATCGTGGCAGAGGCCGAAGGCGCGGCACCGGATGCCGCCCTCGACCGCGCCTTGGCCGCCGCAGCCGCTTATGTTTCAGGAGACATTTCCGCATGATAGATATCCGCCATTCCACAGAGGTTGCCGAGGCCCTGAGTGCAGGGCGCCCCGTGGTCGCACTCGAATCGACTATCATTACCCATGGCATGCCTTATCCACGCAACCTCGAAACGGCCCGCATGGTCGAAGATGACATCCGTGCCGAAGGGGCCGTGCCCGCGACCATCGCGGTCATTGAAGGGCGGCTTCATGTCGGACTGGAACCTGCGGAACTGGACGCGCTGGCGCAAGCCAAGGGCGTGGCCAAGCTTTCCCGTGCGGACATGCCTGTTTGCCTCGCCTCCGGCGGCACGGGGTCCACGACGGTGGCCGCCACGATGATCGGCGCACATGCCGCCGGTATTGAGGTGTTCGCCACCGGCGGCATCGGCGGGGTTCATCGCGGTGCGGAAGACAGCTTTGACATCTCTGCCGACCTTCAGGAATTGGCGCAAACGCCCGTGACGGTTGTCTGTGCCGGGGCGAAGGCGATCCTTGACCTTCCAAAAACATGGGAAGTGCTTGAAACTCTTGGCGTTCCGGTGATTGTTCGCGGACAGGATCAACTGCCGGCATTCTGGTCGTCGCGATCCGAATACGAGGCGCCTCTTCGCCTTGACGAGCCGGCGCAAATGGCGCGTTCACACCGGATGCGCGGCGCGCTCGGCGTTCCGGGCGGGCAGCTTATCGCGAACCCGATTCCAGCCGCTGATGAGATCCCCTCCGCTGAGATTACCCCGATCATCACACGGGCCATCGGCGATGCCGAACGTCATCGGATATCTGGCAAGGCGCTCACGCCATACTTGTTGCAACGTATCTTTGAGTTGACCGAAGGCCGTTCACTGGAGGCGAATATCGCGCTGGTGCGCAACAACGCGCGGCTTGCTGCCCTGATCGCATGCGAATTATGCGCTTTGCCCGTGGAAAAGACCTGAGCGCGCGCGGCGCAACTTGTTGTCTCTGAGTGGAACACTTAGATTTAGGTGTGAAACCAAATCCGGAACCTGACATGAGCGAGCCCTTCACCGACGAGACCAAGCACCGCCGGGCGGGGTTTCTTGGCCGGCTGCGCGCGTCGTTCCTGACCGGTCTCGTTGTCATTGCTCCGGTAGCTTTCACGATCTGGCTGATCTGGTCGGTCGTTGGCTGGATCGATGGGGTGGTCCTGCCCTTCGTGCCGCGCGCCTATCACCCCGAAACCATCATTCGCGACGTGTTCGGTCCCGAAGTGCAGGTGAACATTCGCGGCCTCGGTGTTGTGGTATTCCTGTTCTTCACCATTCTCGTCGGTTGGCTTGCCAAGGGGTTTATCGGGCGCGGGTTCATCCGCTTTGCAGAAAGCCTCGTGGATCGGATGCCGATCGTTCGGTCGATTTATACCGGCGTGAAGCAAATTGCCGAAACCGTCTTTGCCCAATCGGACCGCTCCTTTGAGAAGGCCTGTTTGGTACAGTATCCGCGCAAGGGGGTCTGGGCCATCGGGTTCATTTCCACAACCGCCAAGGGCGAAGTGGCGAACCGGGCAGAGACCGGCGGTGAGCTTATGTCGATCTTCGTTCCGACGACGCCAAACCCGACCTCTGGCTTTTTGCTGTTCTTCCCGCGTGAGGACGTGATCGAGCTTGATATGTCGATCGAAGACGCGGCGAAGCTCGTGATTTCAGCGGGCCTTGTTTATCCCAACGCAAAAGAACCCGCACGAGAACCGTTGATCCGCGCCGCAGAGTAGCCCTCAGCCGAACATCTCTTCGAGATCAACGGTCTGCCGGTGGCCGAGATCGTCCTTATGAGCGCGCAGGAAACGATCCGCTGCGCGTTGCCCTGCCTCTTTCAACTCGTTGATGATGATGGGGTTGGGCACCAGCTTTGTCGCCACCGAGAGCCGGTTCATCAACTGGTCGTCGGCAATCATGTGCACCCGGACATTCTTCATCGTCCCGTCCGGCACGGCATCGTTGGCCAGAAGCCTCTGAACGAAGCGGACGGCGCGCAGATCCTGTAACAGCGCAGAATTGAAGCTAATTTCGTTGATACGGTTCTGTATTTCCTGCGGGGAGACCGGCAGTGAGTCGCGCACCAGTGGGTTGATGTTGATGATGACCACATCATCGGGCAATTCGCGGTCATAGAGCGGGAAGAGCGCCGGATTCCCGACATACCCGCCATCCCAATAGGATTCGACGATCCCCGTCTTTGGATCCTTGACCTCTACCGCCTGAAACATGGTCGGCAGGCAGGCCGAGGCAAGAAGCGCGTCAGGCCCGATCTCATCGCCCTTGAAGACCTTGATCTTGCCCGTCCGGACATTGGTGGCGGAAAGATACAGCGCAGGTCCTTTCGCACCGCAGACCTCACCGAAATCAAGCTGTTCGACGATCTGCGCCAAAGGATTGGTATAAAGCGGCCCCCAAACATAGGGCGACAGCATGCGGGTCGACGCGTCGGCCATCGCGAAGGCCGGAGAATATTCGATGTACTTGGACACCACCGGGAGCGACGGCATGAAGGGTTGCATCCAGCCCGGCAATTCCAGTTGTTCCAGCCGGCCGATCTGGTCCCAGAGCCAATCCAGCGCGTCACGAGCGCCCTCGGCGCCTCCGGTCGCCATACCCGACTTGAGCGCGGCGGCATTGAGAGCCCCTGCGGATGTGCCGGTGATCGCGGCAATCTCGATATCATCCTCTCGCAAGAGACGGTCGAGCACGCCCCAGGTAAAGGCCCCGTGCGCCCCGCCGCCTTGCAAACCGATGTTGATCCGGACCATCCCCCCGCCCCTAAAGCGCGGTCCAGCCACCGTCGACGCTTATCGTCGTTCCGGTGATCTGGGCCGCTGAATCGGAGCAAAGGAAAACTGCCGTGCCGCCGAGTTGCTCGACGGTGGCGAATTCCTTGGAGGGCTGGCGCTCCAGCATGATGGTCTTGATCACCTCTTCGCGCCCCATGTCGTATTTCTCCATCGTGTCCGGGATCTGTGCCTCCACGAGCGGGGTCAGAACATAGCCCGGACAGATGGCATTCGCGGTGATCGGCTCCTGCGCCGTTTCCAGCGCCGTGACCTTGGTGAAGCCGACGATCCCGTGTTTGGCCGCGACATAGGCCGATTTGTAGGGCGATGCGGTAAGGCCATGCGCCGAAGCGATATTGACCACCCGGCCCCATCCCGCCTTGCGCATCAGGGGCAATGCCGCAGCGGTGGTGTGAAAGGCTGAGTTGAGGTTGATCGCGATAATCGCGTCCCATTTTTCGGTCGGGAATTCATCGATCGGCGCGACGTGTTGAATACCTGCGTTGTTCACGAGGATGTCGCAGGCCCCGGCCTGTTCGATCAAGGCGCGGCATTCGTCCGCCTTGGACATGTCGGCCTTGATGTACCGCACCTCGGTGCCGAACTCCTTGGCCATTTCGCGCGCGAGGTCGTGATCCTCCGCATTGTCAGTGAAGGAGTTGAGCACGACGGAGGCTCCCGCCTCTGCCAGTGACCGGGCGACCCCTAAGCCGATTCCGGAATTAGATCCCGTGACGACCGCTGTTTTGCCTTTGAGTGTCATGTCTGCTCCTCCGTGACGTCTTTGGGAGCAGCGTAATGCTGCATCTGCGAAGATCAAAGCGCGGTGGGGAGTATGGACCAAAAAAAACGCCGGCACGAAGCCGGCGTTGAGTTATTGAGGCAGGTTTCATACAGGCAAGAAACCTATCGAGCAGTGACTTCCTTATAAGCAAACTACCGCATCGTTCCAACCTAAAAGTTTGAAAAGGCTCGAAACCGGGGATACGGTTCATGAAACAATACCCTTGAGAGCAGCGTCGTACCCCTGAATGTTAACAAAGCCTTTATTTTTCTTGCGCCCGTTAACCTTGATCCTCGCGGGTCTCTGCACGGCGCCTTTTGCACAGGCCGAGCCGACTCACGGCATAGCTATGTACGGAACCCCTGCGCTGCCACCGGATTTTGTGTCTCTTCCCTATGCAAACCCTGACGCGCCCAAGGGTGGACGAATCGTTACCGGAGAGTCCGGCAGCTTCGACAGCCTTAACCCTCATATCCTCAAGGGCAACGTCCCATGGGCTCTCCGATTTCTGGCCTATGAGAGCCTCATGGGCCGGTCCTGGGACGAACCGTTTACCCTCTACGGACTTTTGGCCGAATCGATAGAGGTCGGACCGGACCGGGAGTGGGCCGAATTCACCCTGCGGGAAGGCGCGCGATTCTCGGACGGCACGCCCGTCACCGTCGAGGATGTCATGTGGTCCTATGAGACGCTGGGAACGGTGGGTCACCCCCGCTATCGCGGCACCTGGGACAAGATCGCGGCGATGGAGAAGACTGGCCCGCGCGGCATCCGCTTCACCTTCAACGAAGCGAACCGAGAGCTTGCGCTGATTATCGGCATGCGACCGATCCTGAAGAAGGCACAGTGGGAGGGGCTGGATTTCGCCGACTCCGGCCTCGACGTGATCCCGATTTCGACCGCGCCATATGTGATCGACGCCTATGAGGCCGGTCGTTATGTGAGCCTGAAGCGCAATCCGGATTATTGGGGCAATGATCTGCCCTTTCGTCGTGGCACCAACAATTTCGACGAAATTCGCATGGAGTTCTACGGTGACGGGGCGGTCGCCTTTGAGGCCTTCAAAGCGGGTGAAGTCTCCACCTTCCGGGAATTCAACGCCGAAAAGTGGGAGACTCAGTACAACTTTCCGGCGGTAGAGCGTGGTGATGTTGTCAAATCGGTGATCCCTCACGAACGTCCCACAGGCATGACCGGCTTTGTGATGAACACCCGCCGCCCGCAGTTCGAAGATTGGCGCGTGCGCAGTGCGATGATCCATGCCTTCAACTTTGAATTCATCAACCAAGCTCTTACCGGCGGACGGCAACCGCGCATTGCCTCTTACTTTTCCAACTCTGTCCTCGGGATGAAAGACGGCCCTGCCACGGATGAGGTCCGTGCGCTGTTGGAGCCGTTCGCCGAAGAGTTGCCCCCCGGCGCAATAGACGGTTACGCCCTACCCGTTTCCGACGGCTCGGCCCGCAATCGTTCAAACATCGCCAAAGCGCTCGACCTCATGGAACAGGCTGGCTGGACCGTTCAGAACGGACGCCTCGCCGATGCGACGGGCACCCCCTTCACCTTCGATATCCTGCTGCAAAGCGCGGATACAGAGAGCCAGTCAATCATAGATATCTATCTCAAGGCACTGGAACGGCTCGGGATTTCAGCGTCGGTTACCTCGGTGGATTCGGCACAGTTCGAATCCAGGCTTCAGGATTTCGACTTCGATATGACCTATTATCGCCGCGGCGTCTCGCTCAGCCCTGGCAATGAGCTTTTCCTCTACTGGGGGCAGGATAGCGCCACATCGACCGGATCGAGCAACCTGATGGGCGTGGCCTCACCCGCTGTCGATGCCATGATCCGCGAAATTCTGACTTCCGAGAGCAACGATGGCTTCGTCGCCGCCACCCGTGCGCTTGACCGAATCCTGACTGCGGGGCGCTATGTCATCCCGATTTATCAGTTCAACATCAGCCGTGTAGCCCACGCCAAGGAGCTCAAGTTCCCCGATGCATTGCCGATTTACGGCGATTGGATCGGATGGCAGCCGGACGTGTGGTGGTATGAGGACTAGAACGATGAAGACACTTCTGCCCCTCGCGGCCCTTCTCCTGCTTGCTGCCTGCGCGACCGTTGATGGCGTGGGGCAGGACATTTCCAGCGGCGCCCGTCAGGTTCAGCGGATGTTCTGACCCTGCTCCGATCCACCACAGGTTGCTTAACCTTTTGTTTACGGCGATGGTGCCAAGGTAACCAAGTCGTTAAGGAATCGACGCGTTCAGGGAGATCCGTCTTGAGTAGCTTGTCTTGGCCCGCCGCCACTCTACGTACTATCACAGATTGTATTTCACGGCTTGTCTACACACTCACGGGTTCGTTCTCTGCGCCTAGCGATGCCTTTGCTCCACTCACGGAACGGCAACTGCGCGAGGATCTGAACCAACTGATCCCTGTGGTCGCCATGGCGCCTCGGCCCCGTAACGCGCGTTCCGCGATCAGACCAACGAAGTAACCCAAAGGATCGTGGCGTCGTCGGCACTCACCGAAACGACGTTGTGGCCCATTGAGGCATCGTAATAGGCGCTGTCGCCTCGGCGCATCTCCACCGGTTCGTAAAACTCGGTGTAGAGCCTGATCACTCCCGTCAGCACATACAGAAACTCTTCTCCATCGTGCCGGACCCAGCCGTCGAATTCCTCCATTTGTCGGGCGCGGACGCGGGCGCGATAGGGAAGCATCTTCTTGTTAGTCAGTTGCGAGGCGAGCATCTCATGCTCATAGGTGGCCGTCGGATGCGCGGCCCCCTCATCCACCCGTGTCACGGTCATGCGGCCGGTAACCTGATCCTGCTCCGGCGGGGTGAAGAGTTGCGGGACCGAGATATCAAGTCCTACCGCAAGTTTCTTGAGCGCGTCATAGGTGGGCGACATCAGCCCGTTTTCGATCTTCGAGAGGGTCGAGCGCGCCAGACCCGCCTCTTTCGCGGCTTGCTCCAGCGTCCAGCCCAGCCCCTTGCGCAGATCGCGCACCCGCGCGCCAAGATCCAGAGGTTCAGGCCGGTCCGTTTCGCCCGACTGGCGGGCAAGTGTGATGAGAGTGCGGGGGTCACGACTATCCATGGCGGAGGTCCTTACGGCGCTTGCTTGGTTCGCGCAACTCCAACGGTGGGTTTGCCCTCTGCGGCGAGGCGCGCTAGAACCCGCCTTTACGCGTCACAGCCGGGAGCGCCCCATGGTTAAGCTCGACATATTCTCCGATCCGATCTGCCCTTGGTGCTACATCGGCAAGCTGCGCCTGGATCGCGCCCTCGAAGCGCGGCCAAATCATCCTTTCACGGTCGAATGGCATCCCTTTCAGCTCAACCCCGACATGCCCGCAGGCGGGATGGTCCGGGCCGAGTATCTGGAACGCAAATTTGGCGGCAAGGAAGCGGCAGCAAAGGTCTATGCCCAAATCGACCAGCATGCCCGAGATACCGGGCTCGAAATTGACTGGAGCGCCATTTCCCGCACGCCAAACACACTGGATGCCCATCGTCTGATCCATTGGGCCGGGATAGAGGGGCGTCAGACCGCTGCTGTATCCCGCCTCTTCAAGGCATATTTCCTTGAAGGCCGTGACATTGGCGAGCACGAAGTTCTTGCCGATATCGCGGATGGTATTGGTCTCGACGCGTCGGTCATCCTTCGACTCTTGGGTTCGGAGGCGGACCGCGAAGAGACCATGGCCCGCGATACACAAGCGCGGGAGATCGGCATCGACTCTGTTCCGACCTTCATCGTTGCTGGCAAGCACGCGATGCCGGGGGCACAGGAAACCGCGCTTTGGGAAAAAGTCATCGACGAGGTCTCTGCCCAACTCTCCGAACAAGAGGGCTGAACTGCACAAACGCATGTTCGCTCACGCACAGAAAACGAGCCGCTTTGCAGTGGCCCGTTTTTGATCTGCATGGTACGGGCCGGGTCTAATAGGAGATTTCCAGTGCCTTCCCGAACCATTTCCCAGAACGAGTTCGTCGTTCTCATCGCGATGCTGACCGCATCCGTCGCGTTTTCCGTCGATGCCATGCTTCCCGCTCTGCCCCAGATCGCCGCCGAGCTTGTGCCCGAGATGCCCAATGAGGCGCAGCTCATCATAACCTCTTTTGTGCTGGGCATGGGTATCGGCACGTTTTTCACCGGTCCGCTTTCGGATTGCTATGGTCGCAAGGCGACGATCGTAGGCGGGGCCGCGCTCTATATCGTCGGGGCGCTTCTCGCTTGGGCCGCCCCGTCCCTTGAAACCATGCTGGCCGCGCGGGTCTTGATGGGATTGGGCGCAGCGGGGCCGCGTGTCGTGGCTCTGGCCGTAGTCCGCGATCTCTATTCGGGCCGTATCATGGCGCGGATCGTCAGTTTTGTGATGATCGTCTTCACGCTCATCCCCGCCTTTGCCCCGTCATTGGGCGCGGGGATCATGGCCCTCACCGGCTGGCGCGGCATCTTTCTGGCTTTCACTGTTTTCTCTGTGGTCACGACCGGTTGGCTCATGTTCCGCCTGCCTGAAACCTTGCCGAAGGAAAACCGTCGCCCGGTGCGCGCGCCCGTGATCTGGGCCGCCACCAAGGAGGTCCTGACGCACCCCACCGTGCGGCTGTCCATCGTCGTGCAATCGCTGGCCTTCGCCATGCTCTTCACCATGATTTCTTCGACGCAGCAGATCTTTGACGAGGTGTTCGGACGGGGCACGACATTCCACTTCTGGTTCGGCGGGATCGCGCTCTGTGCCGGGTCTGCGGGTTTCATCAACAGCCAACTCGTGGTCAAGCTCGGCATGCGCAAGATCATCAAGGTGATGTTCGGGATCGAAATGATGATCTCGGCGGCGATGTTGCTGATCGCGATGTCGGGTGTCCCGCAGGAGGTTCTGTTCCCTGCCTATGTGATCTGGGTAACGTCGGTCTTCTTTCAGACCGGCATGTGCGTGGGGAACCTCAATGCCTTGGCGATGGAGCCGATGGGCCATATCGCCGGAATCGCGGCCTCGATCATTGCCGCCATTTCAACCATTGCGGCGGCGATCATCGCGATCCCGATCGGGCTCTCCTATAACGGAACGATCGTACCCATTGCTTTCGGGATCTTTCTTTGCGCGGCGCTCGCCCGTCTAGTGAGCGGCTTTATCCGCCGCGATCAATCCGAGGATGCGGAAGCCTAAGCTTCCGCCTTCTCTTCCAGACCGAGCCATTCCTCTTCAGCAGCAGCGAGCTTCTCCTGCCGCTGAGCGAGGGCCTCGGTTGCCTTCTTGAATTTGACCGGCTCACGGGTGAACAACTCCGCATCGGCGAGCAGCTCTTCAAGCTTTGCAATCTCTGCTTCCAAACGTTCGATCTCCGCCGGCAATGCCTCCAACCGGTGCTTTTCCGTGAAGCTAAGCCCGGATTTCTGGCCTGACTTCTTGGCACCCTTATCGGTTTTTCCGGCCTTGCCGTCAGGTTTCGATTGAGTCTGAGATTCTGCGGCGGCCGTTTCCGCGCGCTGCGCGCGATAATCGGACCACCCACCTGCATAGACGGTAGCGCGGCCTTCGCCCTCCATCGCGATCGTGGTTGTTGCCACGCGATCCAGAAAATCGCGGTCGTGGCTCACCAGAAGGACGGTCCCGTCATAGTCGTCGAGCAGTTCCTGCAAAAGATCGAGCGTTTCCACATCAAGATCGTTGGTCGGCTCGTCCAGCACCAGAAGATTGCTTTCCTTGGCCATCAACTTGGCCAGCAGCAGTCGCGCCTTTTCACCCCCGGAGAGGGAACGCACGGGCGCGCGGGCCTGTGCCTCGTCAAAGAGAAATTCCTTGAGATAGCCGACCACGTGTTTTGGCGTGCCGCGAACCAGCACCTGATCCGCCTGCCCCGATACGCGCATCTCCTTATCTCCCGTCAGGCTTTCCCAGAGGGTCATCTCGGGGTCAAGTTGCGCACGCGATTGATCGAACACTGCGAGTTCGAGATTGGTGCCGAGCTTGACGCGGCCTGAATCCGGCTCGACCTCGCCCAGCAGGATTTTCAGCAGAGTGGTCTTGCCGACGCCGTTGGGGCCAACGAAGGCGATACGTTCTCCGCGCTGCACGGACAGGTCGAACGCGTGCAGGATAACCTTGTCGCCGTAGCTCTTGGTAAGTCCTTCGGCCTCAATGACCTTCTTGCCGCTTTTTGGCCCGCTATCGAACGCCATGGCCGCCGTCCCCTGACGCCGGATCATGCTCGACCGCTCCGACCGGAGATCCTGAAGCGCGCGGACACGGCCCTGGTTGCGCTTGCGCCGGGCGCTGATCCCCTCAACGGCCCAGCGGGCCTCTGCCTTGATCTTACGGTCGAGCTTGTGCCGGGCGCTGTCCTCTTCATTCCAGAGCTTGTCGCGCCATTCCTCGAACCGCTCGAAGCCTTCTTCGTTGCGGCGCACCTGGCCCCGGTCGATCCAGAGGGTCGCACGGGTCAGGTTGCGCAGAAAGGCGCGGTCGTGACTGATGAGGATATAGGCCGTCCGAGTGGATTTGAGTTCATTCTCAAGCCACGCGATAGCTTCGATGTCGAGATGGTTGGTCGGCTCGTCAAGCAGCATGAGTTCGGGCGCTTCGGCCATGAGCTTGGCCAGCGCGGCGCGGCGGCGCTCTCCACCGCTTGCCGCCTCAACGGCCCGTGTGGGATCGAACTTGAGACCCTCGGCAACGGTCTCAACTCGGTATTCTTCCCCCGGCTCCAGACCACTGGCGGCGTAGTCGCCGAGCGTGGCATAGCCTTCCATGGTCGGTTCCTGCTCCATGTAGCCGACGCTGATGCCCGGCGGCACGACCCGCGTGCCGGCATCGGGTTCCACCAATCCGGCCATGACTTTCAGAAGCGTCGACTTGCCGGAGCCATTGCGCCCCACAAGGGCGACCCGGTCGCCAGAATGAACCACGAGGTCGAGCCCGTCGAAAACGGGATCACCTCCGAAGGTGAGGGAAATGTTGCTAAGCTGGAGTAGGGGTGCGCGTGCCATGGGCGGGAGCTAATCGCGCCCGCCGGAATGGTCAATCGCCTTCAGCCCGCAACAGCGCGAAGAAGTCGTTTTCGTGCGGCGGGGATCGCTCCGATCTCCAGCCCGGTAAAGACGTGCAGCGTATTCATCTTGTCATCAACCACCGCATGGTCGCTGACCCAGCCACCCATGGCGAGGTAGGTCCGCAACAACGGCGGCATCCGCAACATGGCGAGTTTGGCATCGGGCTTGCGCCGCAAAAGCTGTGCAAAACGAAAAACCTTCGGCGCCTTGACCTTCGGCAACCACCGGGTGGGCGCGAGGTGGCGGGCTCGCAACACAGTGAAGGCATCGAGATAGTGCTGTGCGTCCGTCCCCTTGAAGGAAGAACAGCCGAACAGCATGTCGACCCCTTCCTCATCCACGTATCGGGTCATCGCCCCCCATGCCACGCGCAGGATGTCCGGATCGCGGCCGTGGTCGGGATCGATGCAGAATCGGCCCATTTCGACCATACGGCCCGCAAACCCCTTGAGGGCAGACAGCTCATAATACTGGGCGGCATAGCTTTGGTCGATCTCACCGGGGCCAAGGGGCAGAATTCGATAGCAACAGACCAGCTTGCCGGTCGTGGCCTCTTCGATCAGTACGTGGCGGCACAGAGCGTCGAAGGGATCGGCATCGCGCCCCTCGGGGCTTGTCGCATCTTGTGCAAGAAAGGCGCGCCAACGCAGGCGCTGCGCCACGTGGATATCCGCGGAGGATTCTCCGAAACGTGCCACATACCGTGCTGTGCGCATTGCCGCCTCCCGCTCTGGCCCTGGTCAAGGCCCCTCTGCCGGATCAACGTGACGCCTGCGTGACAGCTTTGTAGTGGCTAGGCCTCTGCGGCGATCCTGCGCCTATTCTTCACCAAGGATAGTGCCCGCGTCGAAGCGGCCAAGGTTGCCGAGCAACTGACGCAGGAATGTGGTGTTGCGCACAGTGTTGTCGGTGACGCGCCGGGTCAGCGGTACGATACGGCCATCCTCGAGGGTGAACCGCTCCACATTGCTGACCCCGCCGCTGGACCCAAAGGAGATCACGACAACCTGCCGGTCGATGATTTCCGGTGCGAGAAACCCGAAGTGCCGCACACGAGAGGAGGCATAGAAAATGCCGTCCTCGTCCTGCGGGGCGGCTGCGGTGGGCGATCCCAGCGTCGCGATGACGCTGGCGCGGCTCTGTCCGAGGTTGACGGCGGCAAGCGCTTCGTCCGCAGGAACATAGCCGTGATTGCGATATTGAGCCACACAAGCCGAGAGCATGAGTGCAGCACCAAATCCAAGGGCAATGCGAAGCCCGCGTGTTCTGCCTGCCATGTCTGCCCTCTTGTATCCCGTGGTCGCTCCTCGCATATCGGAGGAATGACGCCTGTTCAAGAAAGAGAAACCGGAGGTACGCCCTTGTCAACGCCAGCTGTCTCGCACCCGCACCGGATTGATGGTCTTGCAAGATCCCATCCGACCGCCTTCGAGATCCGGCCCGGGCGTGATGCGCTTGCGGCCCTGAGCGATACGCTGAAGCTGTCAGATCTGCGAAAACTCTGTTTCGCTGGCGAGATTGCGCCGCAGGGGGCCCGGGACTGGGTCCTGCGCGGAACCTTGGGGGCGACGGTCGTGCAACCTTGTGTCGTGACCCTCAAACCGGTGACCACCCGGATCGAGGAGCGGATATTGCGCCGCTATACGCCCGACGCGATAGAGCCGAAGGCCGCCGAGATCGAAATGCCCGAAGATGAAACCGTTGAGCCGCTGCCATCGGTCGTGGATCTCGGCGAGGTGATGACGGAGGCGCTGGCGCTTGCCCTGCCCGCTTATCCACGCGCAGACGACGCCAGCCTCGGTGAGGCAGCCTATGCGCCGCCCGGCATCGAGCCGCTTCGGGATGAGGATACCAAACCCTTTGCCGGGCTTGCTGCGATGCGCGACAAGCTCGCAGGCAAAGATACCTCCGATTGAGCGGCCCGCTGACCCACAGGAAATAAAGACTTGCACCGCGCCTCAGGACGAGTATTTTCGCGCGCTCATCCTGTAAGGCATGGACAGTCGGCCCTCATCCGCATATGAGGCCGCCGAGACGTAGATATACGGGGGATGTGCCCCCGAAAAGATGAGGTTGAGACATGGCCGTCCAGCAGAACAAAGTTTCCAAATCGCGCCGCAACAAGCGCCGCGCTCACGACTCGCTCGAAGGGGCAAACCCCAACGAGTGCGCAAACTGCGGTGAACTCAAGCGCCCGCACCACGTGTGTGCCGCTTGCGGTCACTATGATGACCGTGAAGTCATCGCGCAGGCTGACGAGATCGATCTCGACGAAGACGCCGCCTGAGACACACCGGACCGGACGACGCCATGAATTCCACGAGGCAGAGTGCCGGGAACGAGGTCGGTGAGCGTATCATCATCTCCATCGATGCGATGGGAGGCGACCGTGGTCCATCCGCGGTCGTTTCGGGTATGGCGCGTTCACAGCGCAAGAACCCGGATATCGGATTTATCGTTCACGGGCGCCGCGACGAGCTTGAACCCCTGATTGCGCGCAAGCGCGGGCTTGGTGATGTGTGCGAGATCCGGGATGTTCCGGACATCGTGACCATGACCGAAAAACCCGCGCAGGTGATCCGCAACGGCAAGAACACGTCGATGTGGTCGGCCCTCGATTCCGTGAAACAGGGCGAGGCAGAGGTTTGCGTGTCCTGCGGGAATACCGGTGCGCTCATGATGCTGTCGGTTGTGCGCTTGCGCAAATTGCCCGGCGTTGACCGGCCTGCGATTGCCGTGCTCTGGCCCTCGCGTAATCCTCAGGGTTTCAATGTCATGCTGGATGCAGGTGCGGATATTCGCGCCGATGAGCGTGATCTTGCGACCTATTCGGCCATGGGTGTCGCCTATGCCCGCAGTGGCCTTGGTATCGAGCGGCCGCGCGTTGGCCTGCTCAATGTCGGGACCGAAGAACACAAGGGCCGCGCCGAGCTCAAGCTTGCACATGAGCATTTGCAGGCTGCATCGGTGGACTCGGATTTCGATTATGTCGGTTTTGTCGAAGGTGGCGACCTGCCCTCTGATCGCTGTGACGTTGTGGTGACCGACGGCTTTACCGGCAACGTCGCGCTCAAGACGGGCGAAGGCACCGCAAACCTGATCGCTGATCAGTTGCGCGAAGCCTTCCGCTACTCGATCCTGTCGCGCCTCGCCTCGCTCCTTGCGCTGACTTCGCTTCGCCGTCTGAAAAAGCGGATCGACCCGCGCCGGGTCAATGGCGGTGTGTTCCTGGGCCTGAACGGTACGGTCGTGAAATCGCATGGCTCCGCCGATTCTACCGGGGTCTCGGCCGCGATCAAGCTGGCCTACCTTCTGACTCAGCAACGCTTCTCGGAAAAACTTGCGGCTCGGGTTGCATCTGCACCAAACCTTCCTCAGACTGCTACGACTGGGGGCAACGGCGGTAGCAGTGAATGATGAAACGGGCAGTGATCTGCGGCGTCGGGCATTATTTGCCCGAACGGGTGGTTCCCAATAGCGAGTTCGAGAGCACACTCGACACGACCGACGACTGGATCCGCTCCCGTTCGGGGATAGAGCGCCGCCATTTCGCTGCCGAAGGGGAAATGACTTCCGACCTCGCGACCAAGGCCGCGCAAGCCGCCTTGGCGGACGCCGGGATCGACGCGTCCCAGATCGACGCGATCATCCTCGCCACCTCCACTGCCGATCTTACCTTCCCTTCCGCCGCGACGATGGTTCAGGCCGCGCTCGGCATGGAAAAGGGCTTTGCCTTTGATGTGCAGGCCGTTTGCGCAGGATTTGTCTACGCGCTCTCCAACGCCAATGCTCTCATCGTTTCAGGTCAGGCCGAGCGCGTGCTCGTCATCGGTGCCGAGACCTTCAGCCGCATCATGGACTGGACCGACCGCAGCACATGCGTTCTTTTCGGTGATGGCGCTGGCGCGGTGGTTCTCGCTGCTGCGGAGGGCGAGGGTGGAACCGATGATCGCGGAATACTCGCCACGGACCTGAATTCCGACGGTCGGTATCGCGACATCCTTTATGTCGATGGCGGCATCAGCACCCAAAACACCGGTCATCTGCGTATGCAGGGCAAGGAAGTCTTCCGTCACGCGGTCGAAAAGCTTGCGGAAACTGCTGAAACCGCCCTCGCCAAGATTGGCATGACGGGCGAGGACGTGGACTGGATCGTTCCGCATCAAGCGAATATCCGCATCATACAAGCAACCGCCAAGCGTATGGGCGTCCCGATGGACCGCGTCGTTGTGACAGTGCAAGATCACGGCAATACGTCGGCGGCATCGATTCCCCTCGCACTGTCGATCGGGCGGGCGAACGGGCAGATCAAATCAGGCGATCTTGTTGTCACCGAAGCGATTGGCGGCGGTCTGGCATGGGGATCGGTCGTTTTGCGTTGGTAAAGCGGTACATGAACGGCCTCGGGCCAAGCCATTGATATTGACTTGGCTTTTCGAAAGCCCTTAAAGTCGCCGGCACGCAGGGGAGTTTGGGTATGTCGAACAGAACGTTGACGCGAATGGATCTTAGTGAAGCGGTCTTTCGAGAGGTCGGACTTTCTCGTAATGAATCCGCCCAGCTCGTCGAGAGCATTCTCGGCCACATGTCCGACGCGCTCGTCGCTGGCGAACAGGTCAAGATTTCTTCCTTCGGAACGTTCAGCGTGCGGGAAAAAACCGCGCGTGTGGGCCGCAATCCGAAAACCGGCGAAGAGGTTCCCATTTCCCCGCGCCGCGTGCTGACCTTTCGGCCGTCGCATCTCATGAAGGACCGCGTCGCCGACGGCAACAAGCGATAGGCCCGGCTGGCATGGCCAAATCCCCCGACGCCTTTCGCACGATCAGCGAAGTCGCCGAATGGCTTGAGACGCCTGCCCATGTGCTGCGGTTCTGGGAGAGTAAGTTCAGTCAGGTGAAACCCGTCAAGCGCGCGGGTGGTCGGCGTTATTATCGCCCCGCGGACATGCGGCTGCTTGGCGGCATCAAGAAACTTCTCCACGAAGATGGCATGACCATCAAGGGCGCGCAGCGTATTCTCCGCGAGGAGGGCGTGCGCCACGTGGCGCAGATGTCGATCCCGCTCGAAGACGACCTTTCCGATTACGTTGACGATCCGGCGGAGGAAAACGCAGCCCCTGCCCCATCCCCCGCGCCGATCGTTGCGGAACTACCCGAACCCGTTCTGCCGGGACCGATTGAGGAAGACATCGCCGAGCCCGTCCTGACGGAACCCGTTGTGGAAGAGGTCGCCGACCCTGTTCTGCCAGAGCAGGTTGAGGAAGACACCGCCCAAGATCAAGAATTGGCCCCGGTCGTAGAGGACCCCGAGCCGTCGCCGCAATCCGACCTGCCGTTTTTCAAACGTGCGCCTCGGGAAGATGCGTCAGAACCCGCGCCCAGGGTGGCGGAGGAGATCGGCGATCAACCCGCCGAGATCGCAGAGGAAATAGCCGCGCTCCCAGAGCTTGAAGAGCCGCTGCCTGACCCGGATCCGGAAGAGATCGAGGTTCCCGAACCGCCGTCTCTCGCGGAGCAGATCGGTGATCGGATCGCCGAAATTCCCGAAGTCCCGCATGCTGATGAGATCATGGCCCCGGCCGGAACGCTGTCGTCCCTGACCCTTGAACAGGTTGCGGTGCTAGGCGCTTCCACGGCTGAAGTTGCCCCGGTTGCGGCACGTCTGCGCGCCCTGAGAGAGCGGCTGACAAGCGCCGCGCAGGGATAACAAAAAGATGCATTCGACCCCTTGCTCCCACGGTCAAAACCGGTATGAAGCACGCACAGTCGGGCTATGGCGCAGCCTGGTAGCGCGTCCGTCTGGGGGACGGAAGGTCGCAGGTTCGAGTCCTGCTAGCCCGACCAGTATTTCCTCCCCCACGCCGCCAGTCCTTCGATGACTGGCGTCCTCGCCTCCCAGCAAATTCGGTCAATGATCGCCTCGGGTGCCCTCTCCGCAGAGGTCCCGATATTGCCCGAACAGATTCAACCTGCCAGCCTTGATCTCCGCCTTGGCACTGTGGCGTATCGCGTGCGGGCATCCTTCCTCGCGGGCGAGGACATCCCCGTGACCGACAAGCTTGCCGCGTTTGAAATGCACCGGATCGATCTGACGGATGGCGCCGTGCTGGAAAAAGGGTGCGTTTATGTCGTGCCTCTGATGGAGCGGTTGCGCCTGCCGGATGGGGTTCAGGCTGTGGCCAACGCAAAAAGCTCCACAGGCCGGCTCGATTTGCTGACCCGAACGATCACCGACGGGGGCACGGAATTTGATCGTGTCGCTCCGGGCTATGACGGTCCGCTCTACGCTGAAATCTGTCCGCGCTCCTTCTCCGTTCTGGTTCGGCCCGGCATGCGTCTTAACCAGATCCGCTTTCGCATGGGTCAGGCAACCTTGGACGATGCCGCATTGCACAGCCTGCACGATGCGCGCGGTCTGGTATCAGGAACGCCGGTGATCGCGGACGGGCTTGGTTTCTCCGTTGATCTGCGTCCAGCGGAGGGTGATCTCGTCGGGTATCGCGCAAAGCCTCATACCGGCGTCATCGATCTGGACCGGATCGGCGGTTATGCCCCCGGCGACTACTGGGAAGAGATCCGCACGACAGAAGGTCGGATCATCCTCGATCCCGGCGCCTTCTATATTTTGGTCAGCCGCGAGGCCGTGCATATCCCCGCAGATCACGCCGCAGAGATGGCCCCCTACCTTGCGATGGTGGGGGAATTCCGAGTGCATTACGCTGGGTTTTTCGATCCCGGCTTCGGCAGTCATGAAGCTGGAGGCGAAGGCTCACGCGGTGTGCTCGAAGTCAGATGCCACGAAGCGCCTTTCGCGCTGGAACATGGCCAGATTGTTGGCCGCCTGATCTATGAGCGGATGTCGGAGCGCCCAGATCAGCTTTACGGCAGCGGCATCGCCTCAAACTATCAGGGGCAAGGCCTCAAACTTTCAAAGCACTTCCGGGCCGGCTGATCACTCTTCGAAAAGCTCGCTCTGCTCGTCGTCTGCGGCTAGCAGGTCGTCGTCCGACGTCTCCCCCGGTCCCGGCACCGATCCCGGTGGGGGGCGATTGTCCAGCAGACCCGCCGCGCGCAATTCCTTGAGCCCAGGCAGATCCCTTGCGCTTTCCAAGCCAAAATGGTCGAGAAACTCTTGCGTCACAACGAATGTGGCGGGTCGGCCCGGTGTCATCTTGCGACGACCGAACCGAATCCAGCCCATTTCCAGCAATTGATCGACCGTTCCCCGGCTGACGGAAACACCGCGGATCTCCTCTATCTCCGCCCGTGTGACAGGTTGGTGATAGGCAATGATGGCGAGTGTCTCGACGGCGGCGCGCGACAGTTTGCGTGTCTCGACCGTCTCCTTTTGCATGAGATAGCCAAGGTCCGGCGCGGTGCGCATTGCCCACGCCTCGCCGACCCGAACGAGCCGCACACCCCGCCCCTCATAGCGTTTGCGCAAGTGGGCGAGCGCGGTTGCGGGATCGCTGCCATGGGGCATACGGCCCGTCAGCTCCGACACGGTAACCGGCGCGGGCGTGGCGAACAGGATCGCCTCGACCATCCGCTCCTGCTCCCCCATGGGCGGGGCCGCAAAAAGGCTCTGCCCCTGTTCGTCGTCGTGATCAGTCATGCCGTTTCCTGCGCAGTTCGATGGGCGCGAAGGTTTCGCTCTGACGAATTTCCACCTTGCCCTCCTTCGCCAGTTCCAACGACGCGGCGAAGGTCGCGGCGGTGGCGGAGCGGCGGCGCTTTGCGTCGGTTCGGAAATCGTCGGGCAGATAGCTGGAAATATCGGTCCACGTCCCGGCAAATCCGATCAGCCCGCGCATCCGTTCCAGCGCCTGTTCCATGGTAAAGACCGCCTCGCGATCAAGAACGAAGGGGCGAAACTCATCCTTCGTCCGAAGCCGCGCGTACCCTTGCATGAGGTCGAGAAGCGTGGCGGTATAGCGCACGCGCCGCACACGCTCGACCTGTTCAGGGATGCCGCGCACGAAAAAATCGCGCCCCATCTGATCGCGGGCCAGCAGTTGTGCTGCCGCGTCGCGCATCGCTTGCAGCCGTTCCAGTTGGAAGGCGAGGTGCGCGGCAAGCTCTTCCCCGGACGGGCCGTCTTCTTCCGGGTCCGGGGGCAGAAGCAGGCGCGATTTGAGAAAGGCCAGCCAGGCAGCCATGACCAGATAGTCCGCCGCAAGTTCGAGGCGAAGCTCCTTGGCACGCTCCACGAACAGCAGATATTGTTCGGCCAGTTGCAGGATGGAGATCTTGCGCAGGTCGACCTTTTGCGTTCGGCTCAGAGTCAGGAGCATATCCAGCGGGCCTTCGAACCCGTCCACGTCGATGATCAGCGCCTCGGCGGCCAGCCGGGCGGCAACCGTGCTGTCGCTCGGCGCGTTCGGATCGAAAAGCTCCTCGGTCATCGACCTGCTATCCTGTCAGAGCCACAAGTTCCGCCTCCAACGCGGCGATGTCAACGTATCCGGGCGCGCACCGCTGTTGAAGCGCGGCGTCGGCCCGGCGGCATGCGGCATCATTCATCGGCCCGGCTGCCTCCGCGACCGCTGCGCGATCGGCCAGTGGCGCATTGCAAAACAGCGCCACATCGCACCCTGCGGCCATCGTCGCGCGCGCCCGTTCCGCGGGAGTGCCCGGCATGGCCCCCATCGCGAGATCGTCCGACATGAGCAACCCGTTGAAGCCAAGCTCCTCGCGGATCAGCCGGATAACGGCAGGCGACCCTGTCGCTGGCTCCGGGCCGAGTTCGGGCAGGACGATATGCGCAGTCATGCCGAGCGGCATGTCCCGAAGTGCGTAAAAGGGCCGGAAGTCGAGCGCGCGCAGATCTTTCACCGGCGCGTGAATGGTAGGCAATTCCGCGTGGCTGTCTTGGGTCGCGCGACCATGTCCCGGCATGTGTTTGATGACTGGCAGGATTCCCCCCGCCAACAGCCCCTCTGCAGCGGCACGGCCCAGAGCCGCAACCCGGTCCGGATCGGAGCCAAAGCACCGATTACGCAGAAAAGGATGAGTTTCCGCCTGTGCACAATCGAGGGTCGGCGCACAATTCACGTCAATCCCAACCGCGTGCAGTTCGGCCGCGATCACTCTATACCGAAGCCATATGGCACGTTCGGCCGCCTCCCCGACGGCTTTGACGTGATCCAGCGGCGCGGGCCATTTGCGCCAATGCGGCGGCCCCATACGCTGAACCCGCCCGCCTTCCTGATCGATGAGAACAGGGGCGTTACGGCCCACGGCGTCGCGCATTTCACCCGTCAGAGCACGAACCTGATCCAGGGTGTCGATGTTTCGCGCAAATAGGATGAAGCCCCAAGGATCGGCTTCGCGAAAGAAAGCGCGCTCGGCTTCGCTCAGCCTCAAACCGTCGGCATCAAGGATTGCCGCTGTTGGTCGGCTCACTTGACGCTCACCGGGATGCAATCGGCACTTTCCGCGTTGAGCGCGGCACAGAAACGCCGTGCGTCATTGATGTCGTCGAAGCCCGACGCACGAAGGCGATAGAAGATACGCCCCCCAGTCTCGACCCGCTGGATCACGCGCGGACGAGGGCCCAAGAGTTCACCAAAGCGACCTGCGATGCGCACCCATTCGGCGCGGGCGATCTCCCCCGAAGGATAGGCCCCGAGTTGCACCAATGCCGTGCCCTTGGCGAGAGTGGCAGGGTCAATTTCCTTGGGGGCCGTGATTTTGGCAGGGGCTGACCGTGCAAGGGTCACCCGCTCGGGTCGAACCAGCGGCCTGATGGAAAAGACTTCGGGCCGCGCACGTTCTGCTGTTTCCCGGTTGACCTCTGCGACACCTCCGGCGACTTGCGCGGCGATCTGATCGGCAAGGGCAAGAATGGCTTCTTCTTCGCTCAGATCTTCTTCGGCCACCGCATCGAACGGACCCTCCGCTGCAGCGGCGATATCGCGCGTATCCTCCCCCTCAGGCAGGGGGACAACCGGGCGCAACGCAGCAGCTTCTTCGGCGTCGATCTCCTCGGGCATGGGCGCGAGGACGAGACGATCCGCCGGCGCCTCGGCAATACCTGAGGCGGCAACGGTGTTGACGGCAAAGCCCTGATTTTCCGCAGCGATGCCGCCGGGATTTTCCGGCTGAACCCGCATCGGCCCCTCAAGCGCGCGCACGACGGGTATGCCGCTCACGTCCCGCATCACGATGCGATAGCCCCAGACCCCGATCCCCACGACAAGCGCCAGCGAGATCGCAGCCCCGGCAAGGTTTACCAGATTGACGCGCGGAAGTCCGCCCGATCGTTCTAAACCGTCCTGCGACGGGGAGAATTCTGCCATTCCAGCCTCACTGCTTCGGGGCCCGGGCCGGGCCTTGGTCTTGCGTCTGCCTCCCCCGATGCGCAGCGCGCCTTGATCAGCGCATCTCTTCGACCGGAGTGACCCCAAGGATACCAAGACCGGCCGAAATCACAATGGCCGTAGCCCGCGCGAGGGCAATTTTGGCCTGAGACGTGGCGACGTCGCCCTCCTGAATGAAGCGCAACTCGGGCTTGTCGTTGCCCTTGTTCCACAGCCCATGCAGATCCCCGGCAAGGTCATAGAGATAGAATGCGACCCGATGCGGCTCATGAAGCCGCGCTGCAATTTCGACCACACGGGGCCATTCAGAGAGCCGCTTGGCAAGCCCAAGTTCAGAGACATCCGTGAGCATCCCAAGATCGGCGGACTTGAGCGCCTCATCATCCACCGCGATGCCCGCCTCGGTCGCCTTGCGCAGAACGGAACACACCCGGGCATGCGCATATTGGACGTAGAAAACCGGGTTATCCTTGGATTGCTCCAGCACCTTGTCGAAATCGAAATCGAGCGGGGCATCATTCTTGCGGGTGAGCATCACAAAACGTGTCACGTCCGGGCCGACCTGTTCGACCACATCGCGCAGGGTGACGAAGGTGCCCGCCCGTTTGGACATCTTGAACGGCTCGCCGTTCTTGTAGAGCTTCACAAGCTGGGTCAGCTTGATATCGAGCGGCACCTTGCGATTCCCGAGCGCCGACACCGCCGCCTTCATCCGCTTGACGTAACCACCGTGATCCGCGCCGAAAACGTCGATGAGTTGATCGAAACCGCGTTGCAGCTTGTCATAGTGATAGGCGATGTCGGGGGCGAAATAGGTCCATGCCCCGTCGGATTTCTTTACCGGCCGGTCCACATCGTCGCCATGTTCGGTGGAGCGGAACAAGGTCTGTTCACGGGGTTCCCAATCTTCGGGTTTCTTGCCTTTTGGCGGCTCTAGAACGCCCTCATAGATCAGGCCCATACCCTCCAATGCGGAGAGGGCCGCTTCGATCCGCCCCGTGCCGTAAAGCGATTTTTCGGAATAGAAGACATCCATCTTGACGCCAAGCGCGGCAAGATCAGCGCGGATCAGATCCATCATCCGTTCAGTTGCAAAGGTGCGCACCTCATCAAGCCAGACCGCTTCGGGTTGCCCCACGAAAGCATCGCCATGGACATCGCGAAGCGCCTCTCCCACCTCGATCAGGTATTCACCGGGATAAGTGCCATCCTCAAAGGCGACGTCCTGACCGTGCGCCTCAAGATACCGCAGGTATACGGAGCGGGCGAGCACATCGACCTGCGCGCCGCCGTCGTTGATGTAGTATTCGCGCGTAACGTCATACCCGGCATAGGCAAGTAGGCTGGCCAGTGCATCACCGAATACCGCGCCGCGCGTATGTCCGACATGCAGAGGCCCGGTGGGATTGGCGGAGACGTATTCCACGTTCACCCGCTCCCCCTGCCCGATGGTCAGACGGCCAAAGGCCTCTCCATCGCTCAGAACTTGGCCGACCACATTCTGCCAGACCGACGGCGCGAGGCGCAGGTTGATGAACCCCGGTCCCGCCACGCTGGCTTCGATCACGCGATCGTCTGCCGCGATGAGCGCGGAGAGCTTCTCCGCGATTTCGCGCGGCTTCAGTCCCGCAGGCTTGGCCAACACCATGGCCGCGTTGGTGGCCATGTCCCCGTGGGCGGCATCCCGTGGCGGTTCCACGGCGACATTGCCGTGGTTGAGCCCCTCTGGCAAATCTCCGCGGGCGGCCAGAACGTCGATGCAGTCGATGACCAGCGCGCGCATGTCGGTGAAGAGGTTCATGTCTCTATCCTTGTATCCTTGCCGGTTGGGTTACCCACGGGCGCAGGCGTCGTCAATCCGGGGTCAGCGTGGAAGTTGCACCGTGGTTTCGATGCCGCCGATGAATTTCTCATGGGTTTGCAGCGCGAAGCGATCCGTCATCCCGGCGATATAGTCAGCAACGATCCGGGCGAGCGTAATCTCATCCTCCGCATCGGAGACATCCTTGCGCCACTGCTTCGGGAGGAGGTCAGGCTGCGCCATGAAGAGCGGGAATAGCTCACGCACCACCCGCGTGACCTGTTTGCGCATCTCCACCACTTCGGGTGCCCGGTACATCCGATGGAACAGAAATTCGCGGATGACCTTGAGTTCCGTAAAGATGCTGTCGGAGAATTGCACCATCGCACGATCCGCGGCGCGGATATCCTCGACCGATGTCGGGCCAAGCACCTCTATATTGGCGCGGGATACGGCGATCACATCCTCGACGAGCACGCCAAAGAACCGTCGCAGTGCTTCGTGGCGGCGGCGGTAGTAGTTCAGGCCGGGATACTTGCCATCCACTTCGGCGAAGCAGCGATCCAGAATGGGCAGTTCGGCCAACTCGTCGGTGGAAAACAACTCCGCGCGCAAGCCATCGTGCAGGTCGTGGTTGTTATAGGCAACGTCATCGGCCAGCGCGGCAACCTGTGCCTCCGGCCCGGCATAGGTGTGAAGCTCAAGGTCATGGCGATCGTTGTATTCGGCCAGCGCATAGGGCAACGCACCGGTGACGGGCCCATTGTGTTTGGCGATCCCTTCGAGCGTTTCCCACGTAAGGTTCAGCCCGTCCCACTCCGCATAATGGCGCTCTAACGACGTCACGATCCGAAGCGCTTGGGCGTTGTGGTCAAAGCCGCCGTAGGGGGCCATCAGATCACTGAGGGCATCCTCGCCGGTATGACCGAAGGGCGGATGGCCAAGATCGTGGGCCAGCGCCACAGCCTCGGTGAGTTCCACGTTGAGGCCGAGCGTTCCCGCAATTGTCCGCGCCACTTGTGCGACCTCGATGGAATGGGTCAGGCGGGTGCGAAAATAATCGCCCTCATGCTCAACGAAAACCTGCGTCTTGTGCTTGAGCCTGCGAAAGGCGGAGGCGTGGATGATCCGGTCGCGGTCGCGTTGGAAACAGGAGCGAAAGGCGCTTTCCTCTTCTGCGAAAAGTCGCCCGCGGGAAAGGCTTGGATCGGTTGCATATGCCGCGCGCATGGGAGCTGGTCCTTGTCGGTCTCGGTCGGGGTTCGTATATGGTAAGGAGACCAGATTAGAAACCCATGGGGCCCGCGATGAACCTGCCGCCGAAAGTTACCGACCGTGCCTTTGAACGCCTTGCCGAGATCGGAGCAAATGCACAGGGCCAAGCGCTGCGCGTTGCTGTCGAAGGCGGCGGTTGTTCAGGGTTTCAGTATGAGATCAAACTCGATGCCCCGGCGCAGGACGACCTCGTCCTGGAACGCGCCGGCGAACGCGTGGTGGTGGATCAGGTCTCCCTGCCCTTCCTTGCCAACGCGGTAATCGACTTCAGCGAAGAATTGATTGGCGCACGATTTGTGATCGATAATCCCAATGCCACGAGTTCTTGCGGGTGTGGGACGAGCTTTTCGATCTGATCGCCCGCGCCGCGCCCGCGCCTCTGGGTTGGGGGCCGAACCGCGCGACAGCGGGTGCGTAACGGCGCGCAGGCACCGGCGCCTGTCCGCGCCGCGCCTGATCCACGATGAGCAAGAGGCCAGAGGCGATCACGATAGCCGCGCCGAGATAGATGTTTGCGCCCGGCAACTCGCCAAAGACCCAAGCGCCAATCAGCACCATCCAGACGAACTGCATGTTCACGAGCGCCATGACGGCATGCGCTGACATGAGTTTGAGCGCGTGGACGACCATATACCGCCCCGCGAACAGCAGAACCGCGTAGACAGCGGCCCAGCCCAGATCGACCATCCCCATCGGCAGATAGACGAACGGCAGAACCGCGCCGCTGCTTAGGCACAGGGCGAGGTTGGGATAGAAGACCAGCGAAAGCGGGCGCGATTCCTGCTGTCCGATATAACGAGCGAGGATCATCGAGACCGTTCCGCTCAAGCAGGCCATCAACGCGAGAATATGGCCGACTTGCATTCCGGCAAGGCCGTCGGGGAAAAGACAGATGATCCCCAAGGCCCCTGCCCCAAGCGCCATCCAACCGCGACTTCCGACTCGTTCGCGCAAGATCGGTCGGGCCAGCAACCCGGCAAGGATCGGCATCATGCCGATAAAGATAAAGACCTCCGCCATGGCGAGGGTCTTGAAGGCGTAGTAAAAGCAGACGGCGGCAACCACGGTCAACGCCGACCGCGCCGCCATCGCCCATGGGTGCGAGGTCACGAGGCGCTGGCTTCCATCGCGGTTCAACCTTGAAGAGAGAAGGCAAAGGGCCGAGACGAACAGACCGGAGAAGAAGAAGAGTTGCGGCGCAGCGAAGGCGCCGGAAAAGAACTTTGTCACCCCATCCGCCGCGGACATGACAATCGTGTACAATCCGACAAGGCCGGCGCCAAGAAGCGCCGTGGATGAAGCAGTTCTGGTCAAGTTGTCATCTCTCACACGGACGCAGTGCGCGCGAAACATTCAAAGAATGCATCGAAGAACGGCGTCGACTCCTCGGTCGCATTGAGGACGTTCAGAGCAGAGATTTCAAGGTTTTTTTCTACCTCTGCTTGCATTGACTTCCAGTCGCCACGGCGCACGCCATCGAACGACAGAAGAGATCGAGACAGGCCCCTCAAGGCGGATCCCTCCGTAGGCATCCGGAAAAAGCTCATGCGATCAGGGGAATAGTCACCATCAAAAGCGCCTGCGCCCCGCACGGCCTGAAGCCAGTTGACCATGAAATAGCTGTGGTAGTCATCATTGACGGTGGCCTCGGGGCCGGTACGCAGCTCATAGCTTTGCACGCTACGGGCGATCCAGGATTCCCAGTAATCCGGCACATCCAGCGCGGCGAACCGCATCGCGATACAAATTTCAGCCAGCAGATCGACGTTCTGATCCAGCAAGGCGAGGATACCCGCGAAATGAAGGCTCTGCGCGGTTTCCGCATCGATAAGCGGATCGCGGCGCCCGTATTCCGAGAGGTAGAAGACTGCGTGCGTCAACTCATACGCCGCCTTCTTGTTTGGCACGGCGAAGAAGTGCGGCCGACGAATGAAGCGGCGTACACGGTCCGCCAACCCCGGATCGTGCGGCATCGCATCGACTCCGCGGCGGGCCAGCAAACGTTGTGCCTCAAGCCGCTGGAGATCTGACAATTCCCCTTCGGGCAGTCCTTGCGCAGCGATCCATTCGGACATGCGCAGACCGGCTTCCCCCGTCATCCCGAGGTCTTCGAGATCGAGGCAGATGGAGAGAAAGAACCGATAGTACTGTGGAAAGAAAGCGATACGTTCGAGGATCGTCTCATAGAGATGGCCAAGCGGCGCAAGCGCAACCGTACCGGGACGAAGCCCCCCGCTCTCCATGATATTGAGAAGTTCGGCGTTTTCCTTCAGCCAGAAGACATCGCTCTCAGAGCGGCGGTGCGCGGCGAAACACGTGGTCAGCGCCGCGCATCGTTCCGTAAGGTCCGGGCGGGATTTCAGGGGGCGAAAGGCTAAAATGTTGGTCACTGGTCTTCTCCCTGATGTGTAGAAGACGCGCCTCGCGCCTCCCTGAAATGATGCCCCGACGGCTTACTTGATCACGCGGATCTGAGGCTCGGACCAAGACACGCATGCGCCGGTCACGTCGCCGCTTTCAGCGCGAGTGCCAGCTTCGGGACCGGACCAGGATACATAGGCACCAGCCGCGTCACCTTCGTCGGCTGCGGAAGCCGTTTCGGGGCCGGACCAGGACACGAACGCTTCGGTCGCGTCGCCTGCGTGGGCTTCGGTGGCGGTCGGGCCGGACCAGCTCACGAAGGCACCGGTTGCGTCGCCTGCATCGGCGCGTGTCGCTTCAGGGCCGGACCAGGACACAAACGCTTCGGTGGCATCGCCGGAATGGGCTTCGGTGGCGGTCGGACCCGACCAGGAGACGAATGCCCCTGTTTCGTCACCGGCGTGGATTTCACGTGCCCGCGGCTCGGACCAGCTTACGCAAGCCTCGACGGCCTCACCCAGCATCGTGTCGGCGGTCTCTTCCGGGCCGGACCAGGAGACGAACGCTCCGGTGGCATCGCCCATGTCCATGTCAAAGCCGAGGGTCTCGGCAAGGGCGGTCTCAAACTTTTTCAATGCAGTCATTTTCAGCGCTCCCAGATGGCAAATTCGATGCCTGAATTGAATACACCTCTAGGTTGTTCTGCCAAGTATTATTTCTTGTTAAGGTTGATCGTTAATGCAATCAGAGGGAGAAATTGGCGGCAAGATATTGATTATATGCGGTAAAAATTTTGGGGCGTTCGGTTGCAACAGCGGGTGTTTTGGATGCGCGCAACGGCAATCTTGTGCGAATCGCCCCGTAACTTTGCCTTGCCTTGATGCTTGCTCTTGGCCGCCCACTGCGGGATACCTGCGCCCAAAGGAGAGCCTCCATGCGGATCGCAACGTTCAACATCAACGGCATCAAAGCGCGTGTGCAGGCGCTTTCGGACTGGCTCGACGCTGCGCAGCCGGATGTGGCGGTTCTTCAGGAAATAAAATCGGTCGATGAAAACGTGCCGCGCGAAATCTTTGAGGATCGCGGCTATAATCTCGAAACCCACGGACAGAAGGGCTTCAACGGGGTCGCCATCCTGTCGAAATTTCCCCTTGAAGATGTGACGCGCGGACTGCCGGGCGATGATACTGACGAACAGGCGCGCTATATCGAGGCAACTGTCGTGGGCGATACTGAGGCCGTTCGGGTGTGCGGCCTGTACCTTCCAAATGGCAATCCCGCGCCGGGACCGAAGTACGACTACAAGCTGGCGTGGATGGAGCGGTTGAAGGCACGTGCCGAGGCACTTTTGGAGACGGAAATGCCCTTCCTGATGGCCGGCGACTATAACATCATCCCCCAGGCAGAAGACGCCAAACGCCCCGAGGCATGGCGTGAGGATGCGCTGTTCCGGCCCGAATCCCGCGCCGCGTTTCGCCGGCTGCTCAATCTCGGGCTTACCGAAGCCTTCCGCGCCCGTGTTCAGGGGGCGGGCCATTACTCATTCTGGGATTATCAGGCCGGCGCGTGGAATCGCGACGACGGCATCCGCATCGATCACTTCCTGCTCTCGCCGTCCTGCGCCGACCTTCTTGTTGATTGTGAGATCGAACGCGAAGTACGCGGCGGGGAAAAACCCTCGGATCACGTCCCGGTCTGGGTAGAGTTGGCGGCATGACCAAGACACAAAGGCCGCTGAAACGCCGCGTGAAGGATACCCGCAAACGGGTCTCGATGAACCTGAAGCGGATAAAGGGGAAGGCGTGGGCTGCGTTCAATCCTCCGGCAACACCGTCGCCCGCGCCTGAAGTGCTCTTTGCAATACCACTCGTATCGCGCCGCCGGGCCCCTGATTGGGACCGTGTCGAAGCCAACCTGACCCAGACCCTCCACGCCATTCAGGCGCAAACCGATGGTCGGTGGCGAGCCGTGATCTGCGGACAGGACCGACCCGAGGGCATTCCCCAAGATGAGCGGATCACCTTCATCACCTCGACCGTCTCCGATCGTTTTTATGACAAGGGGTACAAGCGCCGTCAGTTGATCGACCATTTCGCCGCAACCACATCTGGCGATGGCTACTATGTGCAGCACGATGCCGACGACCTGCTGCACCCTGAGACGGTGGCGTATATCCTGCGCGACAACAACGGCCACGGGTATTTCGTGGAGCAAGGCTATTGTGTTCAGGTCAGTTCCGGCCGGATCGGCAAGATGGATAATTTTTACATCCACTGCGGCACTTCAAGCGCGGTCTACGTCGATTTTCGCCGCAACAAGCGCCACGCCGCGCTTCTCAAACCCCTGACGTCTCACTCGACGGTAATAGCGGTCTGCGGGTTTTATGGCCGCATCCTGCAGGCAATCCCATTTCGGGCGGCTTGCTATATGATCGACCACGGCCAGAACATGTTTGAGCGGCGTGGCAAGATGCAGAACAAGATCAACGTCGTGGATCGCAATGAGATCACCGACCCGGCCAAATTGGCCGAGATACAAAAGACGTTTAACCTCTAGCGCGTGACATCATGGGCATAGAGCCAATCGAACTGATGGATCATCCTGTCCGGCGCAAGACGGCCCGCAATGCGAAGGCCAGTATGGGCCGCGAACCGCAGAGGCGGAAAACGCAGATGATATTTCCACGCGTTGGATGAGGCGGCCTTGATAACGCGATGCGCACGCTGTTTGCGGCGATGCTCATAGATTGCAAACCCGGCGGCGGGTGTATCGCTTGCGGCCAATGACGCGGCCAGCACCCAAGCGTCTTCTATCGCGAGGTTTGCCCCCTGGGCAAGGAAGGGCAGCGTCGGGTGGGCGGCGTCGCCCAGCAAGACGATTCGCCCATCGTGCCACCGGGGCGCGACCCGATGCCGAAACAGCCCCCAAAGCCGCGTATCCTCTACCGAACCGAGGATTTCAGCCATCTCCCCCCCGAACGTAGCAAAGGCACGGCGGAGGTTTTCCGGATCATCGGCGTGGTCCCAACCTTCGGCGGCCCATTCGGATCTTTCCTGAACTGCGACGATATTGAGCGCATCCCGATTGCCGAGCGGATAGGACACCACGTGCTGCCCCGGCCCCATGTGGACCCGGGCGATCGGCGGGACATTCCAGCGATTGGGGACAATGGCGCGCCATGCCACCTGGCCCGTGAAGCTCGGGCTGGATGGGCCAAGCACAGTTTCCCGTAATTTGGAGTGGACACCATCGGCGGCAACGATCACCGCCGCGCGGTGCACCTCTCCTGTTTCGAAGTGAAGTCCTTCACTGTCGCTGCGTATCACCCGGCGGCCTGTTTCGATCCGCACACCCAACTCGCGAACCCCTGCCTCAAGCACGGAGATGAGATCGGCGCGATGAAGAAACAGGTACCGCATCGGGGCTGGCAAACGGCCCAGATCCAGCCGCAGGACTTCTCGTCCCTCGCGGTAGTCCCGCAAGGATACAGCCTCCGCGCGAATCGCCGCCGCGGTCAGTGCATCGCCGAGGCCGAGGGCAAAAAGAACCCGTGCGCCGTTTGGGCTGATTTGAAGGCCCGCGCCGACCTCGCGGATCTCTGGGGCCTGTTCCAGCACGGTAACGGACGCACCGCGAAGGGCCAATGCACGCGCCGCGGCCAAACCGCCGATTCCCGCGCCGACGACAGTAATCTGCTGCCCGATCAAGCTCATCTCAACTCCCTCAAACGGAAAACGCCGGGGCAGTGCCCCGGCGCCTTGGTCCTACCCGGAAAGGGTTCAGTCGTCCCGATGTACCTTTTCGCGACGCTCGTGGCGCTCTTGCGCCT
This sequence comes from Poseidonocella pacifica, assembly GCF_900111875.1. Classification (GTDB taxonomy): domain Bacteria; phylum Pseudomonadota; class Alphaproteobacteria; order Rhodobacterales; family Rhodobacteraceae; genus Poseidonocella; species Poseidonocella pacifica. The sequence continues at coordinate 739,602 of NZ_FOJU01000001.1, read as the reverse complement.
CAAGGCTCATGGTCGCGATCGGGCGGGCATCAAGCCGCTTGAGGCTGATCGGCTCACCGGTCACCTCACAGTAGCCGTACTCACCCTCGTCGATCCGCCGCAATGCGGCATCGATCTTGGCCACGAGCTTGCGCTGACGATCCCGCGTGCGCAATTCAAGAGCGCGGTCGGTCTCTTCGCTGGCGCGATCGGCTACATCTGGGATCGAACGGGTGCCGTCCTGCAGGGCTTCGATCGTCTCGCGGCTTCCCGCAACGAGCTCTGCCTTCCATGTTTGCAACTTCCGCCGGAAATATTCGACTTGCCGTTCGTTCATGAACGGCTCGTCCTCTGCTGGAATATAATCTTCCGGCAGGAAAACCTCTGCTTTCATGGCTGTTCCCTTACCTGGGCCCGAGTCTTGCGATAGGGCAAACTTTTCAGACATCAGGTCCCTCCTTATGGGCGAGCATTTACCCCACGAACGGGGCGCTTGTCACTACCCAATCCCTCTGTGGTTGTCGGCAATTTTTCCTGTGTTACAAAAGCTTTCGTTCAATCCAGAGGAGCACGGCACCAAATGCGGTTCGAAGGCACCGAATCTTATGTCGCGACGGATGATCTCACGGTTGCGGTAAACGCATCCGTAACGCTTGAGCGCCCGCTTCTGGTCAAGGGAGAGCCCGGCACCGGCAAAACGGAGCTGGCACGGCAGGTTGCGCAGAGCCTCGGGCTGCGGATGATTGAGTGGAATGTGAAATCGACCACGCGGGCGCAGCAGGGGCTCTATGAATACGATGCCGTAAGTCGCCTGCGCGACAGCCAACTGGGCGATGCCCGGGTCAGTGACATTTCCAACTACATCCGCCGCGGCAAGCTGTGGGAGGCGTTCGCCTCGGCGGAGCGCACCGTGCTTTTGATCGATGAGATCGACAAGGCCGACATAGAGTTTCCCAACGATCTGCTACAGGAACTCGATCGGATGGAATTCCACGTCTACGAGACGGGGGAGACGGTCCGCGCCGTGCAACGGCCCATTGTCATCATCACATCGAACAACGAAAAGGAGCTGCCGGATGCGTTTCTGCGGCGCTGCTTCTTTCACTACATCCGCTTTCCCGACATGGAAACGATGCGCGCCATCGTCGAAGTGCATCATCCGGGTATCAAGGCCGAACTGCTGACAACCGCGCTGACCCAATTCTACGAGCTTCGCGAACAGCCGGGCCTCAAGAAACGCCCCTCCACCTCGGAGGTGCTCGACTGGCTCAAGCTTCTTCTGGCCGAGGATCTGACGGCCGAAGACCTTCGGCGGGACGGCGCGAATGCCCTCCCCAAATTGCACGGCGCCCTGCTCAAGAACGAACAGGATGTGCACCTGTTCGAGCGGCTCGCCTTCATGGCGCGGCGCGGGCGCTGATCTGGACAGCGCGCCCCACGGGGCCTAGATCCCCGAACAAAAGGAAACGCTCATGTTCGTTCTTCTCTTCGGTCTCGCCGGTGCCCTGATCGGCGGATTTACCGCCCGGCGGCGCAAGGGGTCGGGCCTCGATATCGCGCAATACGCGGCGGCCTATGCCATCGCCTTCGCGCTTCTGGGGCTCTTCATCAATATCTTCATCATCCGGGCTGTCTGATCTGTGTTCCTGCCCTTCTTCGATACATTGAGGAAAGGCGGCGTTCCGGTCAGCCTGCGGGAGTACCTGACGTTCCTGTCGGCGGTGCGGGCGGGGATTGCGACCTATGACATCGACGCCTTCTACTATCTGGCCCGGACCGCGATGGTCAAAGATGAGCGCAACATAGATCGCTTTGACCGCGCCTTTGCCGAAGCCTTCAAGGGTCTGGAGGCGATCAGTGCCGAGCAGGTCATGGAGGCGGTGGACCTTCCAGCCGATTGGCTTGAACGCATGGCGGAGAAGCATCTGAGCGCCGAGGAAATGGCCGAGATCGAAGCGCTCGGCGGGTTCGACAAACTGATGGAAACGCTGCGCGACCGGTTGAAGGACCAAGAGGGGCGCCATCAGGGCGGCAGCAAGTGGATCGGCACGGCAGGCACATCTCCTTTCGGGGCCTATGGCTACAACCCCGAGGGTGTACGGATCGGGCAGGACAAGTCCCGCCACCAGCGCGCCGTAAAGGTTTGGGACAAGAGGGAGTTCCGCAACCTCGACGACACGGTCGAACTGGGCACGCGCAATATCAAGGTCGCGCTCAAACGCTTGCGTACATGGGCGCGCACCGGCGCAGAGGACGAACTGGATATGGATGGCACGATCCGTGCCACGGCCGAGCAGGGATACCTGAGCGTTCAGACCCGGCCAGAGCGCCACAACGCCGTGAAGGTTCTGCTGCTGCTGGATGTTGGCGGGTCGATGGATCCGCATGTAAAGGTCGTGGAAGAGCTGTTTTCCGCTGCACGGTCCGAGTTCAAACATCTCGAACACTACTATTTCCACAACTGCCTCTATGAGGGTGTCTGGCGCGACAATTCCCGTCGTTGGAATGACCAAATCCCGACATGGGATCTGCTCCACACCTATGGGTCAGACTACAAGTGTATCTTTGTCGGCGACGCCGCGATGTCTCCCTATGAGGTGGCGATCCCCGGAGGCGCGAATGAGCACTGGAACGCCGAGGCCGGATACATCTGGCTGGAGCGCGCGCGGCAGCAGTGGCCAGATACGCTCTGGCTCAACCCCCTGCCCGAGGCGCATTGGGACTACACACAGTCGGTCGGCATGATCCGGGACATCTTCGAAGACCGGATGGTGCCCATGACGCTTGACGGTCTGAGCCGCGGAATCAAGATCCTCGCCTGAGACCACTCAACCATAGCTTTTGACGTTGGCCTGCATTTCAGCCTAAAGTTTTAGTTCAATTGTGGCCAAGATATGTAAAGTTGGTTCCATTGACCCAATTTTATTACATCAGGGGATTATCAGCTATGGGTTTGCTTGGAACATTGACGAAAGTCGCCGTTGGTTATGCCACGGCGAAAGGTGTTGATCGGCTCTCCAGTGGGGGCGGACTTCAGGACATCATGAAGCAGCTTCAAACCAGCTTTGGAGCAAAAGACGCCGGTGCGAATACGGGCGCGTTTCCCGGTTTCTCCGCCGGGAACAATCCGTTTGGCGGCTCGTTGCAGGATATGGCCACCAAGATGATGTCGAGCGGCGGAGGCGGAACCGGGCTTGCCGGTATGCTCGCGGCGTTTGGCGGGCTCGCGGCCTCGGGCCAATCTGGCATGCAAGACATGCTCAAGAGCACGGGCAATGAACGCGCCAACGACGAAATGGAGATGCAGGCCGGCCTCATGCTACGCGCCATGATTCAGGCAACCAAGGCCGACGGCAAGATCGACGAGGCCGAACAGAAGCGCATCTTGGAAATGGTGGGCGACGATGCGGAGGAAAGCGACATCACCTTCCTGCGTACCCAGCTTGCCGCACCCGTGGATGTGGACAGCCTTGCCGGAGACACGCCCCCTGCGCAGGCGGCGCAGGTTTATTCGGCCTCTCTGCTGGCCATCAACGTCGATACCGACGCGGAGCGCGCCTATCTGCGCGACCTCGGCAGAGCACTGTCGCTCGATCCGGCCACCGTCACGGCCCTGCATATGCAGATGAGCGCGCCGCAGCCCTGAGACGATCGCGGCTTTTCTCACCCGAAGCCTTGGGCTAGACCGAGGCTTCGGGACCACCGCGACGAGAGATCATGGCCAAGACGATCATTCACCGACTGGAGCGTAAGGGCCTGCGTATGACAGGGCAGCGGCGCGTGATCGCCGAAGTGCTGGAGCGCGCCGAGGATCATCCCGATGTCGAAGAGTTGCACGCCCGTGCGAATGCCGCCGACCCCGGTATATCGCTCGCCACGGTTTACCGCACCGTGAAGCTATTTGAAGAGACGGGTATTCTGGAGAAAGTCGATTTCGGCGACGGCCGCGCCCGCTATGAAGATGCAGAGCGCGACCACCACGACCATCTCATCGACCTCGCCACCGGCAAGGTCATAGAGTTCTGTGATCCCGAAATCGAAGCTCTGCAGGAACGGATTGCCCAGAAACTCGGTTACCACCTCAAGGGGCATCGGCTCGAACTGTACGGAGTGCCGATCAAGAAATCCAAACAGTGACCCTTGTGGCCCTCTGCGCGAGGCTCTAGGGCGGCGCTCACGCCACAGCGAAGGGGACCTCGATGGAGAATTTGCGCGGCATTCTTTTCATGACATTTGCCATGGCCGGATTCGCGGTCGAGGACATGTTCATCAAGGCCGCCTCGCAGGGCGTCCCTGTGGGCGAGATCCTGTTGCTGCTGGGATTTGGCGGCGGTCCGGTCTTTGCGCTTCTGGCATGGCGGCAAGGGCAACGTCTCCTGAGCCCCGTCCTGTTGCAGCGCCCCGTGGTGCTGCGAAACCTTGCGGAAATCATCGGTACCTGCGGATTTGTCAGCGCGATTGCCCTCATCCCCCTGACAACGGCCTCCGCCATCGCGCAGGCAATGCCGCTTGTCGTCACCATGGGCGCGGCACTGATCTTTGGCGAACAGGTCGGGTGGCGGCGATGGAGCGCGATCGGGGTCGGGTTCCTCGGGGTCATGGTCATCATTCGGCCGGGGCTGGAAGGCTTTGATCCTTTGTCGCTCCTGGCGGTTCTGGCCGTTTTTGGTCTTGCCGGTCGAGATCTCGCAGCCCGCGCGGTGCCACGCAGCGTGCCAAACCTGCAGCTTGCCGCATATGGATTCCTGATGCTGATCCCCACCGGGGTCATCCTGCTGGGAATTTCGGGCCCCGCTGTTTGGCCATCGGCGTTCGAATGGGGCTGCATCCTCGGGGCCATCGTTTTCGGCGCGGTCTCCTACTATGCGATTACGGTTGCCACACGGCTCGGCGACGTTTCTGTCATCACGCCCTTTCGCTATTCGCGGCTCATCTTTGCGCTGATCATCGGGACTTTCGTTTTCGGTGAGCGGCCCGACAGCTTCACGTGGATCGGGATGGCGCTTATCATCGGGTCGGGTCTCTATACCATTCTGCGGGAACGGAGACTGGCCCGCCGAGGTGTCGCCATAGGTCATCCGAATACGCCGGTCGCGCATACGCGGTAAGGGCCGATATTTACATTTTACCGCAGCCCTGTAAGACCAAGCACGAAACCACAACCTCCGCGAGGACGCTCATGAGCACCATCATCGACATTCACGCCCGCGAAATTCTTGATAGCCGGGGCAATCCAACCGTCGAGGTCGACATCACACTCGAAGACGGCACCATGGGCCGCGCCGCGGTGCCGTCTGGCGCCTCCACCGGTGCGCATGAAGCCGTTGAGCGCCGCGATGGCGACAAGGGCCGCTACATGGGCAAAGGCGTGCTTGACGCCGTTGCCGCGGTGAACGGTGAGATTGCCGAAACGCTCGTCGGATTCGATGCGACTGAACAGGTCGCCATCGACGAAACCATGATCGAATTGGACGGCACACCCAACAAGGGTCGGCTGGGCGCGAACGCGATCCTCGGCGTGTCGCTTGCCACGGCAAAGGCTGCTGCGGAATACATGGGCCAACCCCTCTTCCGGTATGTCGGCGGTACCTCGGCGCGGGTTCTTCCGGTTCCGATGATGAACATCATCAACGGCGGCGAACATGCCGACAACCCCATCGACTTTCAGGAATTCATGATCATGCCGGTGGCGGCGGAGAATATCCGCGAAGCCATCCGCATGGGGGCCGAAGTCTTTCATACCCTCAAGAAAGAGCTGTCAGCCGCCGGTCACAACACCGGAATCGGCGACGAGGGTGGCTTCGCGCCGGGCCTCAGCAGCACACGAGAAGCCCTTGATTTCATCCTGAAATCCATTGAGAAGGCCGGCTACAAACCGGGTCAGGATATCTACCTTGCCCTCGATTGCGCCTCTACCGAATACTATGAGGGCGGCAAGTATGAGATGAAGGGTGAAGGCAAATCGCTCTCGTCCGAGGAGAACGCCGACTATCTTGCGCAGCTGGTTTCGGATTACCCGATCATCTCCATCGAAGACGGCATGGCAGAGGATGATTGGGACGGCTGGAAGATGCTGACGGACAAGATCGGCAGCAAGGTACAGCTTGTGGGGGACGATCTTTTCGTGACCAACCCCGCGCGCCTCGCTGATGGGATCGCCAAGGGATCGGCAAACTCCATGCTGGTGAAAGTGAACCAGATCGGATCTCTTACCGAGACGCTCAAGGCCGTGGAGATGGCCCATCGCGCAGGGTTCACCAACGTGATGTCCCACCGCTCCGGCGAGACAGAAGATGCGACAATCGCCGATCTTGCGGTGGCGACAAACTGCGGTCAGATCAAGACCGGTTCGCTGTCACGCTCCGACCGCCTCGCGAAGTACAACCAGTTGATCCGCATCGACGAAATCCTTGGCGAAGCCGCTGAGTTTGCCGGCCGTTCCATCCTTCGCTAAGCGAGAGGGCTACCCCTAGCGGAGGCTAAAATGGCGTGGGGCTGGGCGAATTGTCCGGCCCGCGCTACACTGGGATGATCCCTGCGGGAGATTGCCCATGATGACGCCATCACATCTAATTGCTCAGCTTGGTCTGCAGCCGCACCCAGAGGGCGGCCACTACCGCGAGACTTGGCGCGCCGATACACAAGCCGGCCGTGCGTCCGGCAGTTGCATCTATTTTCTGCTGCAAGCTGGCGAGGTATCCCATTGGCACCGCGTCGATGCCGCCGAGATCTGGCACTTCTACTCTGGTGCACCCATCATCCTCAGCACGTCGAAAACCCTCGACGGTCCGAAGCGAGAGCAGGTGCTCGGGCCCAACCTCGGCATGGACCAAGCACCGCAAATCATCGTTCCGGCCGGGTGCTGGCAGAGCTGCCGCAGCACAGGGGCATACACGTTGGTCGGATGTACGGTCTCGCCCGCATTTCAGTTCGAGGGGTTTGAGTTGGCCCCGCCAGACGTCGATATCGTCTGACGGAACCTTAGGTTTTATCGACCGAGCGCTTCGAGCCCGGCGATGATCTTGTCAGGTGTCGCCGGGAAATCCCGGATCCGCACACCACAAGCGTTGTAAATGGCGTTGGTCACTGCCGCGCCCGCGCCTGAGATGCCCAATTCCCCGATGCCCTTCGCCTGCATCGGATTGGCTTGATCATCCCGTTCGGGAAGCAACCGCACGTCGATCATCGGCACGTCTGCATGGCTCGCCACGTGATAGTTGGCCAAATCGCGGGATACGATACCCCCGGTGCGCGGGTCGTGCTGCAACTCTTCGGTCAGCGCAGCGCCAAGGCCCCAGACCATGCCGCCAATACACTGTGATGTCGCGGTTTTCTCGTTGAGGATGCGCCCGGCGGAAAAGACCCCCAGCATGCGCCGTACGCGTGCCTCCCCGGTGATCGCGTTGACACCGATTTCCACGAAATGCGCGCCGAAGCCAGCTTGGAAAAATTCCTTGCCCATTGCACCGGGTTTGATCCCGCCCTCTTCGGTCATCGCCGTTGCGGCCAATTCGGAGAGAGGTTTTTGGATATTGCCGCTTCTGGCGATACCGTCCTGAAGGGTCAGGTCCTCTTCGGCGCAGCCCATCGCTTCGGCCAGTCGCGCGCGGATCTTCTTCGCGGCAAGAAATACCGAAGAGCCCGAGGACCCCGCCCCGACCGAACCGCCGGAGCCCGAGGCGCCGGGGAAGCGCGTGTCGCCAAGACGTGTCTCCACCCGGTCCATGGGAAGCCCCAGCAATTCCGCGGCAATCTGGGTCAGGATGGCATAGCTGCCGGTGCCGATGTCGGTCATGTCCGTCTCGACGATCGCGCGATCCCCCTCAAGGGTGACGCGCGCCTCTGATGGGACCAGCATGTTGGCGCGACCCGCTCCGGACATGCCGCAACCGATGAACCAATCACCCTCGCGGCGTGATGCTGTCGGAGTGCGGTTTTCCCATCCAAACTCCTTCGCGCCTTCGCGCAGGCAATCCTCGAAGCGCCGCGAAGAAAAGGGGACCCCTTTTTCCGGATGCTTTTCCGGCAGGTTGCGCAGCCGCAGTTCGACCGGATCTATGCCCGCGACTTCTGCCAATTCGTCCATCGCGGATTCCAGCGCCAGCATCCCGACCGCCTCGCCCGGTGCTCGAACCGACCCCGAAGGTGTGCGATGTATGCGTGCAATCTCGTGATTATAGAGCCGGTTTTCCCCGCCGTACATGAAATGGGTCGCCATGGCTGTCGGCTCGGAGAACTCTTCACCCGGCAGGTTGGAGACACGGTCTTCGTGTCCGATCCCGAGAAGCGTGCCGTCGGCCTTCGCGGCAAGCCGCAAGCGCTGATGCGTCTCGCTTCGGCGCAGGACCATATCGAATACATGCTGACGGCTCATGACGACGCGTACCGGGCGCCCAAGCTCTCGGGCCGCGATTGCTGCGGCGACCGCTTCTGACCCGATACCAAGTTTGGAGCCAAATCCGCCCCCGACATAGGGCGACAGAATGCGGACATTTTCGGGATCTATCCCAAGGGAATCGGCAAGCTCGTTCCGATTGAATCGCAGCATCTGATACGATCCGCGCAGAGTAACATTGTCGCCCTCCCACCACGCGATCGACGCGTGCGGTTCCATCGCGGCGGATACCTGCCCCGGCGTGCTGTATTTCTGATCGATCGTGACGTCGGCCTGGGCCATTGCGGAATCGAGATCACCGAAACTGTCCGGTTTGGTGTCGATCTCGCTTGTCGTAGTGGGGTCGATCTCTGCGTGTTCCGTCTCATAGCTGAGCCGGAGGCGGTGCGCCCCGTCGCGGGCGGCTTCGAAGGTTTCGGCGACCACAAGCGCCATAGGTTGACCGAAATAGGCGACGTGGTCCTCGGGCTGAATCGGTGCTTCGTTCGCCATGCCTTGGGCCGAGTTGCGAACGAATTCCGGGCTGCGGATTACCCCGAGGATCCCGCTGAGCCCTTCCAGCGCGCTCTTGTCGATGCCCGTCAGACGACCCCGCGTGATGGTTGATCGAACAAGGACACCATGAACCATGTTTGCCTCGGGAACCTCAGCCGCATAGGGCGCGCGGCCGGTGACCTTGAGCAATCCTTCGGGGCGGTCAAGGGGCTTGCCGATGACGCCCTGTACCGTCTCATCGAAAAGCCGGGGCTGGGGTTTGTCCATGCGGAACATGTCGGTCATGCGATCTCTCCCACGTTGTCGGTGCCGGTCGTAGGTTCGCTCAGGCCTGTCGCTTCGGCGAGAACGCCCGCGAGCGTGCGGCGAACCATGGGCAATTTGAATGCGTTTCCGGGTTGGGTCTCTGCCGCTGCGACAAGCCGCTTGCCGGCGGCACGGAAGAGATCGATGCTCGGGGTTTCCCCAACCAGCATGGCTTCCACAGCCGGGTCGCGCCAAGGGCGTGAGGCGATGCCCCCGAAGGCAAGATCGGCCCGGGTGATCTTGCCACCCTCGACCTGCACCACAGCCGCCACAGACACGAGCGCAAAGGCATAAGACGCACGATCCCGAACCTTACGGTAGCTCTGGACCGAAGGCGCGACCGGCGCAGGGAGGATCACGGCGGTGATGATATCGTCGGGAGACAAGGTGGTTTCGATATCCGGCCGCTCGCCGGGCAGCGAGTAAAGCTCGTCCAGCGTTTTACGTGTATGGCTTCCATCGGCGCGGCGAATCTCCACCTCGGCCCCCAGAACCCGCATGCCCACGGCCATGTCCGAAGGATGGGCGGCGATGCAGTGCTCCGATACGCCCAAGACGGCGTTCATCCGTGTGGCGCCCCCGCGTGCGGCGCAGCCCGTACCGGGATCGCGCTTGTTGCAGGGCATCGCTGTTTCGTAAAAGTATGGGCACCGCGTGCGCTGCAGAAGGTTGCCGCCAGTTGTCGCCTTGTTCCGAAGTTGCCCCGATGCACCAGCAAGCAGCGCGCGGGAGAGCACCGGATAATTGCGACGGATACGCTCATCGCCTGCCAGATCCGAGTTGGGCACAAGCGCCCCGATGCGCAGCCCCTCGCCCTCCGGTTCGATCCGGTCCAGCCCGTCGATGCGGTTGATATCGACCAACTGCTGGGGGGTCATGACCTGCAGTTTCATGAGGTCGAGCAGGTTGGTCCCGCCCGCGATGATCTGTGTGCTCGCATTCAGATGGCCGGACGCATCGTCAAGGTCGGTGGCGCGGTGATAATCGAAGGGTCTCATTCCGCCGCCTCCTTTGTCTTCGTCGCGACTGAAGTAATCGCCTGGCGTATGCCGGGATACGCGGAGCACCGGCAGAGATTCCCGCTCATCCGCTCAGCCAACTCCTCGTCATTGAAGTCAGCATTCCCGGTGAGGTCTTTGGACACATGCGAGGGCCAGCCTTGACGAAATTCTTCGAGCACAGCAGTGCCCGACATGACCTGACCCGGCGTGCAGTACCCACACTGGAACCCGTCGCAGGTCACAAAGGCGCGCTGCATATCTGACGGCGCCTCAGGTGTGCCGATCCCCTCGATCGTGGTAATCTCGTCACCCTCATGCATGACTGCGAGCGTCAGGCAGGAGTTGATCCGCCGGCCGTTGACCATGACGGTGCAGGCACCGCATTGCCCGTGATCGCAGCCCTTCTTGGTGCCGGTCAGGTTCAGATGATCACGCAAGGCATCAAGGAGTGTCACCCGCGTGTCGACCTCCAGAGTTTCGCTCGTGCCGTTCACATTGAGAGTTACGCTTTGGGGGGGATTTCGCTCGGCCATCGTAGGGGATCCTCGCTTGCTGTCCGGTATTCGGTTTGGGGCACGTGGCACGCGCCCTTGGCTGGGTCGTTGCTCAACGCGCCCGGCACCCCGAGGTTCCGCCCCATCTGTCGATCAGGGAGAGGAGATCCGCCCCCCCGACACAGGATGCCGCGCGCCGGTGGTTGAAGGGAAGGAATTCGGCAGGCCGCGCAGCACTCTTACAGCCAGAAATGCAAAGGCCTGCGCCTCCAGCAGGTCCCCATCCAATCCGATCGCTTCAACGGGCTCAACCGGACAATCAGCCCCGGCGGACAGCCCGGCCATGAGGGCCGCGTTGTGCCGCCCGCCCCCCGTCACCAGCAGTCTCGTAGGCGCGGATGGGCAGGCTTTGAGACCAACGATCACGCCATGCACAGCCGCCGCCGCCAGCGTCGCCGCCGCATCCGCGTCCCCAAGCCCTTCAACAGCCGCCAGAAGGCTTGGAAAGTCGTCGCGGTCCAGCGACTTTGGTGGAGGGCGGCGAAAATATGGATGCGCTGCGAAGGCGGCCATCACCTCCGCGTCTGTGACGCCAGACGCGGACAGCGCCCCGCCGACATCAATGTCGCGACCAAAGCGCGACTGCATCAGATCATTCAACGGGGCGTTGGCCGGCCCGGTGTCGAACGCGAGAAGGGCACCTGCATTTTCCGGCTCAAAGGTCGGGTTGACGTAAGTCAGGTTTCCCACACCGCCCAGATTGAGAAATGCGACCGGCTCCGACACCCCTGCCCAGATAGCGCAGGCGTGATGAAACACTGGGGCAAGCGGCGCGCCCTCGCCCCCCTGCCGAATGTCCTCGCTCCGGAAATCCCACGCGACGGGCAACCCAAGCCGCGCAGCCAGCTCTTCCCCATCCCCAAGCTGGTGCGTTCCCTGCCCGCGCGGATCATGCGCGAGTGTCTGGCCATGAAACCCGCAGATTTCAGCCGGCCCGAGCCTGTTCATGACCTCGGTATGTGCGTCAAGCACCACCCGTGCAGCATCGTTCAGACCCGTTCCGGGCCACCGGCCAAGCGCAGCGCGCAGCGTGGCGCGTTCCACCTCCGAGTAAGGCCGATACGCCCCTTCGCCAAAGACGTCGATCCTGCGCCCGTCGGTTCGCAGAATGGCCGCGTCCACACCATCGAGCGACGTGCCCGACATCGTGCCCATTGCCGTGATGATCCGCTCGTCCCGCATGGTCTTTTCCTTTGCCCACTGCCCGCCTATAGGTAGCGCCGAGATGCAAACAGGGACAAGCAAGATGACTTATCAGCCCAAATCGGATTTCCTCCACGTGATGAAGGAGCGCGGCTTCCTCGCGGACTGCACCGATTTTCAGGGGCTGGACGAGGCTCTGCTCGCCGGGGTCGTTCCGGCCTACATCGGCTATGATGCGACGGCGAAGTCTCTCCACGTCGGGCACCTGCTCAACATCATGATGCTGCGGTGGTTGCAGAAAACCGGGCACAAGCCGATCACCCTCATGGGCGGCGGCACCACCAAGGTGGGCGATCCCTCCTTCCGGTCAGATGAGCGGCCGCTGCTCGGCCCCGAGCAGATTGCGGACAACATAGAGGGGATGAGCCGGGTGTTCGCGCGCTACCTGTCCTATGGCGACGCCCCTGCCGACGCGATCATGCTCGACAATGCCGAATGGCTCGACGGGCTCAATTACCTTGAGTTCCTGCGCGATATCGGGCGCCATTTCAGCGTGAACCGTATGCTGTCATTTGAATCCGTGAAATCGCGCCTTGATCGGGAGCAATCGCTCTCCTTCCTCGAATTCAACTACATGATCCTGCAGGCCTACGATTTTCTGGAACTCAACCGCCGCTACGGCTGTCTGCTTCAGATGGGCGGCTCGGACCAGTGGGGCAACATCGTCAACGGGATCGACCTGACGCGCCGGGTGCTGGACCATGAGATTTATGGGCTGACCTCCCCGCTGCTGACCACAAGCGACGGGCGCAAGATGGGCAAGAGCGCGGGCGGGGCCATCTGGCTCAACGCCGAGATGCTCAGCCCCTATGAGTTCTGGCAGTTCTGGCGCAATACCACCGACGCGGATGTGGGCCGGTTCCTCAAGCTCTACACCGAGCTGCCGGTGGATGAATGTGAGCGTCTTGGATCGCTCGATGGCGCTGAAATCAATGAGGCCAAGATCCGTCTGGCCAATGAGGTGACGGCGCTTCTCCACGGGGCCGAGGCGGCGAAAGCTGCGCAGGATACCGCGCGGGAGGTCTTTGAACAGGGCGGCGTCGGGGATGACCTGCCAACCCTATCGCTCGACGCGGCGGAGATTGGCGACGGGATTTCCGTGGTACAGCTTCTGACGCGCTCGGGGCTCGCCAAGTCCGGAAAGGACGCCAAACGCCTCATCGCGGAAAATGGCGCGCGGCTCAACGACGACCTACTGGCGGATGCGGGCCGCCTCATTACGGTCGCCGATCTGAGCCAGCCGATCAAGCTCAGCGCGGGCCGCAAGCGCCACGCGCTTGTCCGGCTCGGCTGACAACGCAAGGTTAACCCTTCTTTCCGACTGCCGGGGGGATTTAAGGCTTCGTTAGGATTTGGGCGTCAGGCTGAGGTCATTGCGCGGGTGTGTGTCCGCGGTGATCCCGGCGAAGGAGTGCCTTTTCATGATGATCCTGTTTCTTCTCAGCGGTGTCGGCGGCGGTGCTGTCGCTGCGGGAACTGCAGCTTATTCGGGATACGGCATTCTCGCCTGCCTTTCGGCCTATGTGCTGGGTGGCTGGGCCGGTATGGGCCTTGTCGCTGCCCCCGTGCTGTTACGCAAGGAAGAGGAACAGGAGGATTTGCACGCCGAGGACCTTCTGGATGAAGAGCTTCTGCTTGATGCACAGTTCACCCTCGCCGAACGCGCCACAACGGAAGTCGCCCCGCAATCTCCCCGCGACAAGAACACCACAGCGGCCTGATCTAGGGCGTTTGATCCCAAGGCTCAGCTTTTGATCGGCTCACAGCGCTCGCCATTCGGCGGGCGTTTTTGCGTATGCGCTTGGGTGTGTTTGGGGGGCGGTTGGGATGATCAGGTTGATTTATGGTGCCGCGTCCGTGGATGGGTTGGGTTGCTCGGGACGGTTGCGGAAGCGCCGGTGCGGCAGGGCTATGCGTCGCTCGCCCGACGGCCTTTGACCTTCATTCCGCGCGTCTTTCACCTACCCTCCTATTCTTCTTCTACGAGGGGGTGCTTCTGCATCCACACATAAAAATAACGCGAAGAATTTGCTTTCATTTTACTTCCGTCGACTAAATTATATCTGTCTGGCCAAATATAAGAAAAAATATCAGAAAATATCAAACTCGCATTACCAAAACTGAACCAAGCGTATTTGCGCTCTTCTTCGCTAGTTAAGATACCAAAAATCATATCTCCATCGCGGGAGTTCGGTTCAAATTTGTATTGAATTACGGTCTCTAGCGCTATCGAGCTTGGATGTGCCCCAAAATCAATCCAATCAGAGTAGTTCCCCTCGAAAAGCTTCCAAAGCTTCGGATCACGATTCTCTAACATATGTCGAAATCTAGACTTCCAACGACGAAGAATATCCCTCTGCTTTGAACTGGGTTCGACAGCCCCCCACGCTTCAGAAAACTTCTCGTCGAAGCGAAGAAGATATGCATGTGCGGAATACTCAATCGCTTGTCGGAGTATCGCATTAACTGCAATAGACATTCCAATCCTAGAACACACAATAGCTGATCTCAAACTCGCTTGCGCTTGAATCATCAATTTGGCACATTCGACGTGACGGGGGCTGGAAAGCAATCCAACAAGTTTATGATTGTCTTGATCGAACGCTCTGACGAAAGCAGGAATGGAACTTAGATGAGCGCTTAAGTTATGCTGGCAGCTAGCCAGAAACTGCTGTAGCTCGCCGTCGTTTGTTTTACCTGACATATTGGGCCTCTAAAGGGGGGTCTAAGCGTCTTGGCAAAACTGAAAGCTATTTCTGTGAATAGCTTTGCCGTAGTTTTAGTCGCTCATCTCATCCGTCGCTGTCCAAAAATACCCAAACGAAAACGGGGCCCCGCGCGGGGCCCCGGTTCAGGACTTGAGGACAGACGTTTTCAAGAGTCCATCTTCAGCGCGCTAATAAACGCCTGCTGCGGGATCTCCACTTTTCCGAACTGGCGCATCTTCTTTTTACCAGCCTTCTGCTTCTCCAGTAGCTTCTTCTTCCGGGTCACGTCGCCGCCGTAGCATTTCGCGGTCACATCCTTGCGAAGGGCCGCCAGCGTCTCTCGGGCGATGACCTTGCCGCCGATGGCTGCCTGGATCGGAATCTTGAACATGTGGCGCGGGATGAGGTCCTTGAGCTTTTCACACATGGCGCGGCCGCGTTGTTCCGCACGGTCGCGGTGCACCATGGTGGAGAGCGCGTCCACCGGTTCATCGTTGACGAGGACCTGCATCTTGACGAGGTTGTCGGTGCGATAGCCGAGCAGTTGGTAATCGAAGGAGGCATAGCCCTTTGTCACCGATTTGAGCCGGTCGTAGAAATCAAAAACCACCTCGTTGAGCGGCAGATCATAGACCACCATGGCGCGGGAGCCGGCATAGGTCAGGTCCATCTGGATACCGCGGCGATCCTGACAGAGTTTGAGCACGTCACCGAGAAAGTCGTCGGGGACAAGGATGGTGGCCTTGATGCGGGGCTCCTCGATGTGGTCGATCGTGGAGGGGTCGGGCATGTCGGCGGGGTTGTGCAACTCAGTCACCTCACCGTCGCGGCCATAGATGTGATAAATCACGGAGGGTGCGGTGGTGATGAGGTCGATGTCGTACTCGCGCTCGATCCGGTCGCGGATCACCTCAAGGTGCAGCAGACCGAGAAAGCCGCAGCGGAAGCCGAAGCCGAGGGCAGCGGAGGTCTCCATCTCGTAGGAGAAGCTGGCGTCGTTGAGGGCGAGTTTCTCAATCGCGTCGCGCAGGTCCTCAAACTCGGCGTTGTCGACCGGGAAAAGGCCGCAGAAAACGACCGGGACAGAGGGTTTGAAGCCGGGCAGCGGTTTGTCGGTGCCGCGTTTTTCATGGGTGATGGTGTCGCCGACCTTGGTATCGCGCACCTGCTTGATCGACGCGGTGAGAAAGCCGATCTCCCCCGGGCCAAGCTGGTCCACAACGGTCATCGCGGGGCGGAAAACGCCGATCCGGTCGACATGATGGACGGAGCCGTTCTGCATCATGCGCACGCGGTCGCCCTTCTTGAGCACACCGTCCATGATACGCACGAGCACGACAACGCCGAGGTAAGCATCATACCAGCTATCCACCAGCATCGCTTTGAGCGGGGCGTCGCGATCCCCCGTCGGAGCGGGGAGCCTGTGGATGATGGCCTCAAGCGTCTCGCGAATACCGACGCCGGTCTTGGCGGAGACACGGATCGCATCAGAGGCATCGATACCTATCACATCCTCGATCTGTTCGGCGACACGATCACAGTCGGTGGCCGGCAGATCGATCTTGTTGAGGACGGGCACAATCTCATGGTTCGCATCGATCGCCTGATAGACGTTGGCGAGGGTTTGCGCCTCGACCCCTTGAGTGCTGTCCACCACGAGCAAGGACCCTTCGACCGCGCGCATGGAGCGGGAGACCTCATAGGCGAAATCGACGTGGCCAGGCGTGTCGATGAGGTTGAGCACATATTGCTCACCATCGACCGCGGTGTAGTCGATCCGAACGGTGTTGGCCTTGATGGTGATCCCGCGCTCACGCTCGATATCCATCGCGTCGAGCATCTGCTCCTTCATGTCCCGTTCCGCGACCGTATCGGTCATCTGGATCAGGCGATCGGCGAGCGTGCTTTTCCCGTGGTCGATATGGGCGACGATGGAGAAATTGCGGATATGTGAAAGGTCTGTCATGGGCCCGGATATGCTGCTGTTTGTGTGGCGCGTCAATGGTGGTTGATCGTCGCCGGGGTTGTCTGGCAACGGTGGGAAGCCTCTATATGCCCTGAGCAAGCCCGGTGGCTTTCCCTGCGCAATCCCGGCGCCGCTGAACGCCGGGGCAAGAAACCCTGCTTCACGTACACGTGGGACGCCGCCGCCCCACGTGTCAGGCGACGCTACTGACCGCTCGCACCCTGCTCTATCTCGCGCCAGCGGGCCACATTGCGATTGTGCTCATCAAGCGTTTCGGCAAAGGCATGCCCTCCGCTGCCATCCGCCACGAAATAGACGTAGTCGGTTTCGGCAGGCGACAAGGCCGCCTCGATGCTGGCCTGACCGGGGTTGGCAATCGGGGTCGGCGGCAGGCCGGCGATCACATAGGTGTTGTAAGGCGTTTCGGCATCAAGCTCGCTGCGGCGGAGCCCACGGCCCAGAACGCCCTCACCCTTGGTGATCCCATAGATCACCGTCGGATCGGTCTGCAGACGCATCCCCATGCGCAACCGGTTCACAAACACGCTCGCCACTTGTTTGCGTTCCTCGGGAACCCCTGTTTCCTTCTCGATGATGGAGGCAAGGATAAGCGCCTCTTCCATCGTCGACACCGGCAGATCGTCATCACGGGATTCCCATGCGGCGGCCAATATCGCGCTCTGGCGCGCCTGCATTCGTGCGAGAATATCCGCCCGATCCTGCCCCTCGGAGAGATCATAGCTTGCGGGTGCAAGACTGCCCTCGGCGGGCGTTTCGGCGATATCACCCTCAAGCAAGTCAATCATTCCAAGCGCTTGAGCGACCTGCCAACTCGTAACGCCTTCTGCGACAACAAGCCGGTAATCGGTAAAAGGCTCCGCGCGCACCTGGGTATAGGCGTCCGGGCGATCCTCTTCATTCAGGTTGAATTCTGCGGTTTCGACATAGACGCCAGTTGCGGGATCAAGCTCCCGCACTTCGCCGAAGATGCGCGAGACGCTGACGCGAAAGACGACCTCGGTGCCGCATGTGCTCGGCCCGCCCCGCGTGATGATGTCGACGATCTCCGCCATGCTCGTGCCTTCGGGAACGAGAAAGCTCCCGGCCTTGAGCGCGCCGGATTTGTCGGTGTAATCCGCGCCGATCCGGAAAATCCGATCACTGGTTATGGCCCCTTGTGAGGCCAGATCCCGAGACACGGCGGCCATGGTGCTTCCGCTGGGAACCTGCACACAGATTGCGGCCTCAAGCGGTCCGGCGGCTTCGTATCGCTTCTGCCCCCAGATCACGACCCCACCAAGGAGGAACGCCCCGACGACAAGAATGGTCAGGGCGTTGGACGCAATGTTTCGCCACATCAGCCGACTTTCCCGAAGATGACGCTGGCGTTGGTGCCGCCAAAGCCGAAGGAGTTGGACAGCGCGACGTTGATTTCCCGCTCACGCTTCTCATTGGGAGCCAGATCCACAGACGTCTCCACCGCGAGGTTATCGAGGTTGATCGTCGGCGGCGCGACCTGATCGCGGATCGCCAGAATGGAGAAGATCGCCTCAATCGCGCCCGCGGCACCCAAAAGGTGGCCAGTGGCCGATTTCGTGGAGGACATCGTAACGGCGGTCGCCGCATCGCCCATGAGCCGCTCAACCGCGCCAAGTTCGATCACATCCGCCATGGTGCTGGTGCCGTGCGCGTTGATGTAGTCAAGATCGGCCGGCTCCAGCCCCGCGTGACGCAGCGCCGAGCGCATGGAACGTTCGCCCCCATCGCCATCCTCGCTGGGCGCGGTGATGTGATAGGCATCCCCCGAGAGCCCGTACCCAAGCACCTCGGCATAGATCTTTGCGCCGCGCGCCTTGGCATGTTCGTATTCCTCAAGCACCACGATACCGGCACCCTCGCCCATGACGAACCCGTCGCGGTCCGCGTCATATGGGCGGCTGGCCTTCTCGGGCTCATCCCCCCGCTTGGTGGAGAGCGCCTTGCAGGCGTTGAAGCCCGCGATCCCAACTTCGCAAATCGCGGCCTCAGCCCCGCCCGCGACCATGACATCGGCATCCCCGAACATGATGAGCCGCGCTGCATCGCCGATCGCATGTGCGCCCGTGGAGCAAGCCGTGACCACCGCATGGTTCGGCCCCTTGAAGCCGTACTTGATGGAGACCTGCCCCGAAATCAGGTTGATCAGCGAGCCGGGAATGAAGAAGGGCGAAACCCTCCGTGGCCCACGTTCCTTGATGAGAACCGCCGTCTCGGCGATGGATTGCAGCCCCCCGATGCCCGATCCGATCATGACGCCGGTTCGCTCCCGACTTTCGTCATCCTCGGGCATCCAGCCGGAATCTATCACGGCCTGTTGCGCCGCTGCCATGCCGTACAAGATGAAGTCATCCACCTTGCGGCGTTCTTTGGGGGCCATCCAATCGTCAGGGTTGAATGTGCCATCCGACCCATCGCCGAAAGGCACTTCACAGGCATAGTTGGTGGCAAGGTTGCTGGCATCGAACCGCGTGATCGTGCCCGCCCCGGATTGGCCGTCGAGCAGCCGCTTCCAAGTTTCCTCAACACCGCACGCCAGCGGGGTCAAAAGCCCCAGCCCCGTCACAACCACTCGCCGCATTTCACTGCCCTTTCGCAACCTTGGTTCGCGCCCGTGAATACAGGGAAAACCCGCCGGCCCGCAAGGGCGGGACACTGCATCAGGCGGCAAAGACGCGCCCGCTCGCATATCTGGTGCATTTTATTGAAATAGTAAGTGGCATCGAGGCTCCGGCAAAGGATGCGTCAATATTTGCCCCTCAGAAGGGATTAATGCGCAACGTAAAGCATCTCCTTCGCGGGGCCCTCCTCGCCGCCGGTTTCCACCTCCTCGCCGCGCCCGTCGCCGCGCAGGATGCGGTGCCTCCGCCCTATTGCGAGGCCCTGCTCAGGGCCGCCAGTCTCGCGGATTTTTCGGACCGGATTGCGTCTGCGGAAACGCATTACGATCTGAACATTGCGTACCGTTTCGCGGTACTGAAGGCGAATGCGGCGCTCGACATTGCCGGCCCGCCGCCCGAAGGCGCGCCGGGACGCGCACTTCTGGAACTGCACCTGCGCGCGCATCAGGATATCGTCAAGACAGCGGAAATCATGGGCCTCGCGCCCGCGCTATCCGGCATCTCGACCGATGCCTTCGCCGAACGCGATGCAAAGATCAGGGCAGGTATTCGCGCGCTGAGCTGTGCCCCTCCCGGATGGCGCGAAAAGCTCGAATGGGCGCTGATGATATTCTACCCGGTCGAACGGTTGTGGGATGTGGAGCGTATGCGCCCCGTCATGCTCTGGGCGATCTGTTTCGGAATGATCGCTTGGGCACGTCGAAGGACAAAGCGGCAAGAGAACCTGCCCGCGATCACGATCATCGACGGGCGCGACGAAGGCCGTATCCCGTGCAACCTGCCGGCCGAACTTGGTGTGGGCGACATGTCTGTCAGTCTGCGGGTGCTCGATATCTCTCGACATGGATGCCGCTTTGCCATGGCCCGCGCGGTCGACCTTCCGGAATATGCGGTGATCACCCTGCCCGGCGGCGTACAGCGCCATATCCGTCAGGTCTGGCAACGCGATCAGACTGGTGCGGTGCGCTTGCTGCCACGGCTCAGCGAAGAAGAACTCGAACTGGTGATGGAAGAGAACGGTTTGCGCGCCGCGGATCCACGGCGATCCGCCGATTTCTCTCAGGCGGCCAAGGAGCTTCTCTCGACAGAAAAAGAGCGGCCCCGAGTGTTCGGAGCCGCTCCTGAATTTCGCTGATAGGCCGAGTGCTGGCTCAGGTCGCTTCGGAGATGAACTTCACTGCATCGCCGAACGTCTGGATGGTCTCTGCCGCATCGTCGGGAATCTCGATCCCGAACTCTTCCTCGAAGGCCATCACAAGCTCGACCGTATCAAGGCTGTCCGCGCCCAGGTCGTCGATGAACGAGGCGGACTCTGTCACCTTCTCTTCTTCAACACCAAGGTGCTCCACAACGATTTTCTTCACGCGGTCTGCGACGTCGCTCATCTGTTAATCCTCATCGTATCCGGGCTTGCGCCCGCTTGTTCTGCCCTTGCCCGGCCGGGCTGGCGTTCCTCTGCCCTTGCGGGCGCTTTTGTCCCTCGACGGGCACGGGGACCGCTCCACCCAGAGGGGCAGATCGGCCAGACTGCGCCGCCTATAGCATATGCACGGGCCGACGCAAACGCTTTCACGAAACGGGGCGTTGCGCTGCGAACGCAACATCCCGCGCCAATTTCCCGGTGCGGCCCGATCGTGGCAAAACATTGATCTTCATATGCTTTGCGCCTCAGAGCATCGCCATGCCGCCGTTGACATGCAGGGTCGTTCCGGTGACATACCCCGCCTCGGAGCTCGCAAGGTAGAGCACAGCCGCCGCGATCTCCTCCGGTGTGCCCATGCGGGATGCGGGAATCTGTGCGTTGATCGTGGCCTTCTGATCGTCGGAAAGCTTGTCGGTCATGGCTGTCGCGATAAAGCCCGGTGCCACGGCATTCGCCGTGATCCCGCGAGAGGCGACCTCATAGGCAATGGATTTCGTCATGCCGACAAGCCCTGCCTTGGCGGCTGCATAGTTCGCCTGACCGGGATTGCCCGTCGCCCCCACGATGGACGAGATGTTGATGATGCGGCCCCACCGCGCCTTCATCATGGGGCGCATCACGCCCCGGCAAAGACGCATGGCGGCGGTCAGGTTCACATCCAGCACCGATTGCCAGTCATCGTCCGACATCCGCATGAAAATCTGATCGCGGGTAATACCGGCGTTGTTCACCAGAATGTCGAGCCCGCCCATGGCCGCGATCGCCTGCTTGGGCAGGGCTTCGATCGCCTCGGGGTCGCCGAGGTTACATGGCAGTACGTGCGCACGATCACCCAAGTCAGCGGCCAGCGCCTTGAGCGGTTCCTCCCGCGTTCCCGACAGGCCCACCGTGGCCCCCGCTTCGTGCAGCGTGCGGGCGATCGCCCCACCGATACCGCCCGAAGCTCCCGTCACCAGCGCACATTTTCCGTTCAGATCGAACATCATTTTCCCTCTTTGCAGACCCCTCAGAGGGCCAAATTCCGTTGGGCGAGTCAGCCCGCCGCGGCAGCTTTCACATCATCCGGTGTGCCGACGGCGCGTGTGGCCACGCTCCGGTCGATGCGCCGGATCATACCAGACAGCGCCTTGCCCGCGCCGATTTCCCAGATTTCCGTCACGCCTTGGCCCGCCATCCATACGACAGACTCCCGCCAGCGAACCGAACCTGTCACCTGCTCCACAAGAAGCGCGCGGATCTGTGCAGGGTCAGACACCGCCTCGGCGGATACATTGGCCACGACCGGCACCTTGGGCGCGATAATCTCCACCTCTTCAAGAGCTGCGGCCATCTTTTCCGCCGCCGGGGCCATCAACGCACAGTGGAACGGAGCCGAAACCGGCAGCAAAAGCGCCCGCTTCGCGCCTTTCGCCTTGGCCAGTTCCACCGCCCGCTCGACCGCCGCCTTGGTGCCCGAAACCACGACCTGTCCGGGATCGTTATCATTCGCCGCCTGACAAACCTCTCCCTGAGAGGCCTCTTCCGCGACCGCGCGTGCAGCCTCGAAGTCGAGACCGAGAAGCGCGGCCATGGCCCCTTTGCCAACAGGAACGGCCTCCTGCATCGCCTGCCCGCGCAACCGCAGAAGCTTCGCCGTATCCCCCAAAGTCAGCGCCCCCGCCGCCGCCAGCGCGGAATACTCCCCCAAGGAATGCCCCGCGACAAAGCTCGCCCGGTCGATCCCGATCCCTTCTGCTTCCAGTGCCCGCATCGCCGCCATCGACATGGCCATCAGCGCGGGTTGAGCATTGCGCGTCAGCACAAGATCCTCGGCCGCGCCTTCCCAGATCAACGCCGAAAGCGCCTCCCCGAGTGCCTCGTCGACTTCCTCGAAGACGGCCTTGGCCTCGGGATAGGCCTCAGCCAGATCCCGGCCCATGCCGATGGTCTGGGCGCCCTGCCCCGGAAATACGAATGCTGTGCTCATGTGACCCCTCACGTCTTTTGACGGCCTGTTTACCAATGCAGACCACCGCCCGCAACGTCCGGCTGTGCTTTCACGCGCAGTGGCTGCGCTTTGCGTCGGTCGCGGGCTGCGTGCATATACCCCCAAACGATCCCTTTCGCCGGAGCCCGCCGCCATGAGCCTGACCAATTCCGCACGCCACTATGGACTGATCTCGAGAGGCCTGCATTGGCTGACCGCGCTGTTGATCCTTACCGTCGTCCCTCTCGGCTTCATCGCCGATTGGCTCTCCGAGGGTATACGGGGGGGCGGCGCAGATCAGGCGGTGATCGACCGTGTGGTTCTTCTCTTCTCTCTGCACAAAACTGTAGGGATCGCCATTTTCTTCACCGCGCTTCTCCGCATCCTGTGGTCCCTGACTCAACCGCGCCCCGCCCCACTGCACGCCGAACGCCGGGCTGAGACGTGGCTTGCCGAAACGGTTCACTGGATGCTCTATGGATCGCTGGTGCTTGTGCCGCTGACGGGGTGGATCGACCATGCCGCTTCGACCGGCTTTGCCCCGATCTGGTGGCCCTTCGGTCAAACCTTGCCATTCGTGCCCGAGGATCGCGGGATTGCGCGCCTGTTTGGCGGATTGCACGTGCTATTCATGTGGGTGCTTCTGATCAGCCTGGCGCTTCACATCGCCGGCGCGATGAAGCACGCGGTTGTCGATCGCGACGGCACGCTCGCGCGGATGGTCCGAGGGCTTCCCGGCGGTGCGGGGTCCGGCCCCCATGGCTTTGCGCTCCTCAGCGCGGCTGCCATATGGGCTGGCGTCGTGGGGATCGGGATCGCTGCCGGTGCAGTCACCCTGCCAGGCACGCAAACCGCGCAAAGTGCCCGGACCGAAAGCGTCGGAGAGTGGGAGGTCCAGCAGGGTACGCTTGGCATCGAAATTACGCAGATGGGTCAGACGGTGACAGGCAGCTTCGCGCAATGGTCCGCGGATATCAGCTATGACCCAGAGAGTGGAACCGGCGAAGTTACGGTAGAAATCGATATCTCTTCCCTGACGCTCGGGTCCGTCACGTCGCAGGCCATGGGCCCTGACTATTTCGCAGCCGAAGAATACCCCACCGCCACCTTCACCGCAGCAATCACCCGTGAGGATGGGCAGCACGTCGCACGCGGCGACCTGACCATGAAGGGCGTGACTGTCCCCGTGGACATGCCATTTGATCTTCAGATCGACGGACAAACAGCGGTCATGGAGGGGAGCACGACGCTCGAGAGGGCCAATTACGGCATCGGTGACGGCGTCGCGGAAGGATCGCTCGGGATGACGGTTCCCGTCACGGTCTCGCTCACAGCGGCGCGAGGTGCGCCCTGACCCGCACGTGATAACCCGCGCCCCGGATTTCTCGGGGGCGCGGGAAGGCTTCAGTTCAAGCGCGCCGTTCGGAGCGCAATCCGATGACGATAGCCACGCAGATGAAGAGCAGAATCACCGTGAACAACAGGCCGGTCGAAATCACCATTGCCTGTAGCGAGTTCAGCCCCCCGCCGATCAAAAGCGCGATGGCCACCAACCCTTCGAAGGTCGCCCAGAACACGCGCTGCGGCACCGGGGCATCCATCTTGCCGCCTGCGGTGATCGTGTCGATCACCAACGAGCCGCTATCCGACGAAGTCACGAAGAACACGATGACCAGCACAATGGCGAGCGTCGAGGTGATCATCGACAGCGGCAGGCTTTCCAGCATGGCAAACAGTGAAAGCTCAGGGCTGTAGGCGTCGATCACCTGCGCCTTGACCGCCGATGTTTCGGGATTGGCAAGCACGTCCTCGATTGCCGCACCGCCGAACACTGCCATCCAGAACAGGCAGACCACCGAGGGGATCAGCAGAACGCATGTCAGGAATTCGCGCACTGTACGGCCACGGCTGACCCGCGCGATGAACATCCCGACGAAGGGTGACCAGCTGATCCACCAGGCCCAGTAGAACGCCGTCCAACCTTGCATATAGCTGGTATCGTCACGCCCATGCGGGTTCGACAGCGGGATGACCTCTTTTACATAGCCGAGCAATCCTTCGCCAAACTCACGCAGGATACTCACGGCCCCCGCTGTGAAGAGCACGAAGAGCAGCAGGCAAAGCGCCAAACCCATGTTGATCTCCGAGAGGACTTTCACGCCACCATCAAGCCCGCGCAGGACGGAGATGAGCGCGATCGCCGTCACGAAACAGATGATGATGACCTGCGCCGTGATGCTGATCGGAACACCGAAGACATGCTCCAACCCGGCGTTTGCCTGTTTCGCGCCAAGACCGAGCGATGTCGCCAGCCCGAACAATGTCGCAAAGACCGCAAGCGTATCGATGATGTGGCCCCACCAACCCCAGACACGTTCGCCCAGGATAGGGTAGAAAGCCGACCGGATCGTAAGCGGCAAGCCCTTGTTATAGGTGAAAAGCGCCAGCGCCAGAGCCACCACCGCGTAGATCGCCCACGGGTGCAGTGCCCAGTGATAGGAAGTCGCGGCAAGGCCCATACGCCGCGCCTCATCCACGTTCGCCGCAATGATGCTGCCATCCTCGGCAATCGGCGACGGCGTGCCCAACGGTTGCGACACCGCCATGTGATAGACCGGCTCCAACACCCCAAAGAACATCAGGCCAATGCCCATGCCCGCCGCAAAGAGCATCGCGAACCACCCGGTATAGGTATAATCCGGCGTCGCATCCGTACCGCCCAGTCTCACCGATCCCCATGGGGAGACGATGAGCGCGAGGCAGAAGACGACAAAGATGTTCGCTGACCACATCAGGAACCAGTCAAAGGTGCTCGTCAGCGCCGGGCGCAGCCATCCGAAGAAATCCCCGGCCTGTCCCGGCGCCAGAAGCGCAAAGGCCACAAAGGCGATGATGGTAAGCCCTGAGATCAGAAATACGGGGTTGTGAATGTCGATCCCGAAGGGACCGATGCTCGTTTCGATATTGTCCTGGCCAATTTCGTAGTCGGTATCGACAGGGTTCACCGCGCCTTCTGGCTCCGGGATCCCCTGACTTGATACGTCGCTCATGTCACTGTCTCCTGTCTGGTCCCACGCGCTGTGCATGTGGCCCGGGATCCGGGCCGATTGGCCCGCCGGGATCTGTCCCACGCGGCAATGCGCGCTGGACCGTTTGTTTTTTGCTTGCTCGCATCACATTAGGGCATCAGGCGGCTGTGTCCACCAATCAGCGAAGCTTGCCCCGCGCGCCACGGCGGGCCATATCCGATACATGTTGAAGTTTACACCCATCCTGCTTGCGCTGCTCTATGCGGTGGCCATGTACCATTTCTCGGCGTGGCGAACGCGGCGAGAGCTTGATGCGCGCTCCACCGAACTGGCCGATCCGGTGCTCGCCCGCCTGACCGACAGGATGGCTGCGGCGCTGGAATTGCCACGTATCCGGGTCAATATCTATGAGATCGATCCGGTAAACGGTCTGGCGGCTCCGGATGGGCGGATCTTCATCACGCGGGGTTTCTTCGACAAGTACCGCAAGGGTGATGTGACCGCGGAGGAACTGGCCTCGGTGATCGCTCATGAGCTTGGGCATGTAGCATTGGGCCACGCACGGAAACGGATGATCGACTTTTCCGGGCAGAATGCCCTGCGGACCGCCCTCGCCATGGTTCTCAGCCGCTTCCTTCCCGGCATCGGGATCTGGATCGCGAATGGCATTACATCCCTTCTGGCGGCGCGGCTTTCTCGGGGTGATGAATATGAGGCGGACGAATATGCCTCTGCGCTGCTGATCAAGGCCGGGATCGGCACCGATCCGCAAAAGACCCTGTTCCACAAACTCGAAGCCCTGACCCAAAGCCGGGGCGGCGCCGTTCCAGCGTGGCTCATGAGCCATCCGAAGGTCGCAGAACGCATAGCTGCCATCGAAAAAAACGAGGGCACCTGGCGCGGAAGCGCCAATTAAGTTAATGCATTATCAACATCCTACCCGACGAGGCTAATTCTCCTTCAGCGTTGCGATTACTGCATGGCGCTACGGCAGCAGCGGCAATTGTGCTGCGCCGCAGCACGCCTATGTTAGCGGCAACAGAGGACAAACGACCAACTCGAAGGATGCCCAGATGGCACAGCTTTTTACAACTCTCCGCGCCGCAATGAACCGCCGCGTGAACTACCACCGCACCCTGTCCGCTCTCCGTGACATGCCGCAGCGCACCGCGACCGATCTTGGGATCAACCCCGATGAGGCACGCCGGACCGCAGCACAGGCAATCTACGGCTGAGATACGACACTAAAGGATATAGACGATGACCAACCCCATGAACAAACTGCGCAGCGCCTTCGCACGTCGCGCCGAATATAGCCGCCTCGTCAACGAGATCCGCGGCATGTCCAATGAAACCGCGCTGGACCTCGGGATTTTCCGCAGCGACGCGCACCGTATCGCCCGCGAGGCCGTTTACGGCGATCACTGACCGAAGCAAGGCGCCCGATCTTTGGGAACGGGCGCCTGCTATGCCGATGTGAAGCCGGTCAAAAGCTTTGCTCCAAATTCCTTGCGCTAACCGCCCAGTCTGGACCGCAGCGCGCGATCGACCTTCGGGGTCACGAATTTGGATACATCGCCGCCGTGACGCGCGATTTCCTTCACCAGCTTTGATGCGATTGCCTGATGGCGGGCTTCGGCCATCAAGAACACCGTCTCTATCGAACTATCGAGAGCACGGTTCATCCCCACCATCTGATATTCGTATTCAAAGTCCGCCACGGCGCGCAATCCGCGCACGATCACCTGCGCCCCGACATCGCGGGCACAATCGATCAACAGGTTCTCGAAGGGATGCACCACGATCTCGGTGCCAGTGTTCACCCCAAGGTCGTGGCATTCGGATTCGATCATCCCCACACGCTCTTCCAAGGTGAAAAGCGGTGATTTATCCCGATTGATTGCGACGCCAATCACCAAACGATCCACGAGCCGGGCGGCCCGTTCGATGATATCCATGTGCCCAAGCGTGACCGGGTCGAATGTCCCGGGGTAAAGACCAACGCGCATCGCATCCTCCGCTTTGCTAGCCGTTCGCGCAACGCAACATTATTGCGAAAGAGAATGCAAGGCGACGCTTTGGCGCGCGCTCAGCCCGCGTCGGCACTGCGTCTTCAGTGCCCCATGATCATGCCCTCGAGGGCATCTTTCTCCATGGCCAGTTCTGAGAGCTTTGCCTTGACCACGTCACCAAGGGTGATCAGACCGATGAGTTCGCCCCCTTCGACCACCGGCATGTGGCGGAAACGTCCCTCGGTCATCTGTTCCAGCACGCGATCGGCGGTTTCATCCCGGCGGCACGTCTTGAGCTTGCGCGTCATGAGGTCATCGACCTTCTGGTTGAGGCAGCTTGCCCCATTTTCGCCCAGTTCCCGCACGATATCGCGCTCCGACAGGATACCCTCGGCGGTGCGCCCGTCGGCCGAAATGACGACCGTACCGATACGCCGCTCTGCCAATATGCGGGCCGCCTCCGCCACCAGTGATCCCGGTTTGACGGTGACAACACCGCTGTCTCCCTTGGACTTCAGGATCTGCTGGACCAGCATGAGGAACCTCCACGATTTTTTGTTTCGAGGGAAAGCGTTGCCGCAATCGGGGATTCTGTCAAGTCGCGGCCTCAAGCAGAGCCACTTCCTGTCGCAGTCCTTCCGTCAGGATCGCGGAAAAACGGTTCAGCCGGTCAAGGCGCCGGTCATCCGCATGGCGTACAAGATAGAAGCTGCGGCTCAGTCGGTGTTTTGGCAGGACAGTCACGACGCCAGGAGCCGCAGGCAGAGCAAAGGCATGCACCACGCCGATCCCCGCGCCGCCCCGGATCCAGTTGAGTTGAACGCTGACGGAATTGGAGGCCAGATGCACTCTCCCGATCCCGAATTCTGCAAGGTAATCCAACTCCTTATCGAAGATCATGTCGGAGATGTACCCGACGATCCGATGGGCCGAGAGATCCGAAAGACGCTCTATGGCGGGCGCGTGCGCAAGATACTGCTCAGAGGCCCCCAGCGTCAGGTGATAGTCGGTGATACGCTGCACGGTGAGCCGCCCGGCAGTGGGTGCGGAGACGGTAATGGCCATATCAGCCTCACGCTTCGTCAGGTTAAAATCACGCGGCAGCGAGACAATCTGAATTTCCAGCTCGGGGTTCGCATCCATGATCCGCGCACAGACCTGCGGCAGCACATAGTTTGCGCAACCGTCGGGTGCCCCCACGCGGATCTGGCCCGAGAGTTCGCCCGGAGTTCCCGAAACCGCATCCGCACCGCCCTGCATCGCCTGCTCCGCGCGTTCTGCGTGGGACAGCAGCCGTTGCCCCGCATCTGTCGGAGCATACCCTTGCGGCGATTTTGCAAAAAGAACCGCGCCCAGTTCTTCCTCCAACCGCGCCACGCGCCGCCCTACGGTGGCCGGATCAACGCGCAGCGACTTGCCCGCAGCGGTCAGGCTTTCGGTTCGCGCGACTGCGAGAAAAACCTTCATGTCATCCCAGTTCATCGGCGCTCCAGTATTTTTGCAAAACGGGTTTGGGATATTCGCTCTTCTACATAGATAACTGCAAAGTTAGGGTGCAGGCAAATCTCAGGAGGATGGACCATGCAGAATCTCACCCACTATCTTGGCGGCGCACGGGTAGAAGGCGGCTCCGACCGCTATGCCGACGTGATGAACCCGGCGACCGGCGAGGTGCAGGCGCGCGTACCGCTCGCCACCGCTGCCGAACTGGATGCCGCCGTGGCTAGTGCTGCGGAAGCGCAGATCGGGTGGGGGGCGACGAACCCACAACGGCGTGCCCGCGTCATGATGAAGTTCGGCGCGCTGATCAATGAGCACATGGACGAGTTGGCCGAATTGGTGAGCCGTGAGCACGGCAAGACGATCCCCGATGCGCGCGGCGATGTGCAGCGCGGCCTCGAGGTCGTTGAGGTCTGCATGGGCGCGCCCCACATGCTCAAGGGCGAATTCACCAACGATGGTGGCCCCGGCATCGACCTCTATTCCATGCGCCAGCCCCTTGGCGTGGTCGCGGGCATCACCCCGTTCAATTTCCCCGCCATGATCCCGCTGTGGAAGATGGCTCCGGCGCTCGTCAGCGGGAACGCGATGATCCTGAAGCCGTCCGAGCGATGCCCCTCGACCTCACTGCGCCTTGCGGAGCTGCTGACCGAAGCGGGCCTGCCCGATGGTGTTCTGCAGGTCGTGAATGGCGACAAGGAAGTCGTCGATGCCATCCTGGATAACGAAACGGTTGCTGCCGTGGGCTTCGTCGGGTCGACCCCGATTGCCCAGTATATCTATGGCCGCGCGGCGACCAACGGCAAGCGCGCGCAGTGCTTTGGCGGCGCGAAGAACCACATGATCATCATGCCCGATGCCGATCTCGACAAGGCGGCGGATGCGCTGGTGGGTGCGGGATATGGTGCAGCCGGCGAGCGCTGCATGGCGATTTCGGTGGCTGTGCCCGTGGGGGAAAAGACGGCTGATGCGCTCATCGAACGGCTCGTGCCACGGATCGAAAAGCTCAAGGTTGGGCCCTATACCGCGGGCGACGATGTGGACTATGGCCCCGTCATCACCAAGCAGGCCGAAACCCGTATTCGCGGCCTGATCGACAAGGGCGTGGAAGAAGGCGCGGAGCTTCTCATCGATGGGCGCGATTTCCGCCTGCAAGGCTATGAGAACGGGTATTTCATTGGCCCGAGCCTCTTCGACCGTGTCACGCCAGACATGGAAATCTACAAGGAAGAGATCTTTGGCCCGGTCCTGTCGCAGGTGCGCGCCGAAAGCTATGAGGACGCGCTCAAACTCACGATGGACAACCCCTATGGCAACGGCACCGCGATCTATACCGCCGATGGCGATACCGCGCGTGACTTTGCCAACCGGGTCAACGTGGGCATGGTGGGTATCAACTTCCCCATCCCTGTGCCGCTGTCCTATCACAGCTTCGGCGGGTGGAAGAAATCGGCCTTTGGCGATCTGAACCAATACGGCCCTGATGCCTTCAAGTTCTACACCAAGACCAAGACCGTCACAGCCCGCTGGTTCTCCGGCATCAAGGATGGCGGAGAGTTCCACTTCAAGCAGATGGACTGATCCGAATCCGGCCGCCGCGGGATATTTCTCGCGGCGGCGCTTCTCGGCTTATCTGCCGAGAATGACTTTCACGTAGCCTTGGGTTTCGCGGTAGGGTGGAACATCGCCGTATTTCCGGACGGCCGCCGGACCTGCGTTATACGCGGCCAGCGCAAGCCGCCAGTCGCGAAACTCGCGGTATTGTTCGGCCAGATACCGCGCACCGCCTTGCAGATTCTCCACCGGGTTGTGGGGATCGACCCGCAAGAGTTGCGCCGTCCCCGGCATGAGTTGGGCCAGTCCAAGCGCCCCCTTATGAGATCGCGCCGCAACGTTCCAACCCGATTCCTGTTGGATCAACCTGAGAAAGAGATCCTCCGGCACGCCATGTTGCCGCGCAGCCGTCCGCGCAAGCGACAGATACGGCCCCTTGTAACGACCGCTATAGGCCGGACCACCCCACTTGGTCGGGGTATGGACGCGCGCCGGTTGCAGGCGAACGGAATTGGCATATTGCGAACTTGCGCGATCATCGAGCAGGTCGGTTTGCGATTTGAACAGGCTCAGCCGGTTCTTTGATGACAATACGTCCCCGGATGCGGGCGCAGCCATCAGCAGCCCCACAAGGATCGTTGCGATTGGTTTCATCTGGTCCCTCGTCGACTGGCCGTTTCTTGCGCGATCCGGGGCGCATAATACATGGCATGGACCATATGGCCAGTGCCCGTGGCGCTCAGCCGCTGCTCTGGTATAGGGTCCAGCCAAACGAGCACGACAGAGATTCGAAAGGGGCGACATGGCCGGTTCCGTCAACAAAGTGATCATCGTGGGTAATCTCGGGCGCGACCCCGAAGTGCGCACGTTCCAGAATGGGGGAAAGGTCTGCAACCTGCGGATCGCGACCTCCGAAAACTGGAAGGACCGCACCACCGGGGAACGGCGAGAGAAGACAGAATGGCACAGCGTCGCCATTTTCTCTGAACCGCTGGCACGTATCGCGGAGCAGTATCTGCGCAAGGGGTCCAAGGTCTATATCGAAGGCCAGCTTGAAACCCGCAAATGGCAGGATCAGTCCGGTCAGGATCGCTATTCGACCGAGGTTGTTCTGCGCCCCTACCGCGGGGAATTGACCCTCCTCGACGGGCGGAGCGATGGCCAAGGCGGCGGCGGTGGCGGCAGCTTTGGCGGCAGCGGCGGCGGGGGTGGCGGCTATGGCGGCGACGATCGCTACGGCAGCGATCAGGGCGGCTATGGTGGTGGCCCGAGCGGCGGCCAAGGTGGCGGCGGTCAGGGCGGTGGCGGTCAGGGCGGCGGCTCCAACCGTGATCTTGACGACGAAATCCCGTTCTAAACTTCAAAAGCTCCGCGGTTGCGCCCGCGGAGCTTTTTGTTAGCGCCGTGCCGCGAGCGCGTCCTGTAAGACCGACCGCACGACATCGCTCGGCACATCGCGGCTCACGAACGCATCCCCGATACCGCGCGCCATGACATAGTGGATCTGGCCATCCAGAACCTTTTTGTCCTGGCCCATGAGCGCCAAGAGGGCATCTGCGTCCGGCAGATCGCCGGGGATGTCCGCCAGATCGGTCTTCATGCCCATATCGCGCAGATGCGCGCGCACTCGGCTTGGCTCTTCCTGAGAACAAAGCCCCAACCGCGAGGAGGCTTCGAACGCGAGCGCGCAGCCGATAGCCACCCCTTCGCCGTGGAACAGTCGGTCCGAGTACCCGGTCGCGGCCTCCAGCGCATGACAGAAGGTATGGCCAAGGTTCAGAAGCGCGCGATCGCCCTGCTCGGTTTCATCCCGCGCGACGATCTCTGCCTTCATCTCGACCGACCGGCGCACGGCGTAGGCCCGCGCCTCCGGATCCCCCGCCTTGAGGTTCGGCCCCTCGGTCTCCAGCCATTCGAAAAACTCCGCGTCCCCGAGCAGGCCATATTTCACCACCTCGCCATATCCTGCGAGAAAGTCGCGTTCGGTCAGGGTTTCCAACGCATCGATATCGGCGAGGACGAGGCTGGGTTGATGAAAGGCCCCGACGAGATTCTTGCCATGCGGAGAGTTGATGCCGGTCTTGCCGCCGACGGAACTGTCGACCTGTGCCAGAAGTGACGTCGGGATCTGCACAAATCGAACGCCACGGCGCATGATGGCTGCCGCGAACCCGACGAGATCTCCAATCACGCCCCCGCCAAGTGCGACTACAACATCGTTCCGCTCGATCCGCTCCGCCAGTAGCCATTCGACCACATGCTCCAACTCGGACCAGCATTTGGTTGCCTCGCCAGCCGGAAGGATCAGCGCCCTTGCCTCGATGCCCTGCGCAGCGAGCGAAGCGCGCAGCGGGCCGAGATGTATCTCTGCCACGTTCGCATCCGTCACGATGGCCACATGGGGCCGCGACAGAATCGGCGCGATCTCTTCGGCCGCTCCTGCGATAAGACCGCTGCCGATGCGAACATCATAGGATCGCGCCCCAAGTGCTACCCGTACCGTTTCGCTCATGGATTGCTCTCCTTCAAGATGTCGGGCCGCGCATGTAGCGCGCGCAGCACGGCGGTTGTCATGGCTTCGATGGAATAGTGGTCCAGCGCCTCGACCCGGATTTCGGCCTGCGCATAGATGGGCACACGCGCTTCATAAAGTTCGCGGAGCGTTTCCTTGGGATTTGCGGTGCGCAGCAAGGGGCGCGTCGTCTTGTGGCGAACGCGGTTCCACAGCAGGTCCAGACCCGCATCAAGCCAGACGGACACACCGCGCTCGGCGACCATCTTGCGGTTCTCTTCCCGAAGGAACGCTCCGCCGCCGGTTGATAGCACCATTGGAGGCCCTTCAAGCAGGCGCGCGATCACCGCGCTTTCCCGCTCCCGAAAGAAAGCCTCCCCGTCGCGTGCAAAGATTTCAGCGATGCTCATGGTGGCGGCAGATTCGATCTCAGCGTCCGAATCGACGAACTTGACCCCAAGACGATTGGCCAACGCCTTGCCGATTGCCGTCTTTCCTGCCCCCATCATGCCGACCATGACGATGGTTTTTTCAAGGCTGCAGGTCATTTATCCCCCGCGCGGTCGGTTTCTTTCCGCCTGTTCTGCATTCCGTCGACTTGAATGACGTGAACTCCGGGAAAAGGCCATATATAAATCGGGAAAAAGAACGGGCAGGGACAGGCATGTTTCGGATTCTCAAATATCTCTTCTATCTCCTCATCCTCGCGGCTATCGCGCTTGTCGCATACGCCTATATCGGCCCGTTCATCGGTGCCGACTTCTCTCCGCGACAGGTGGAGATCCGAACCCCGGTGGAGCTTGATGCCGATTAGGGCCATCGCTTTGGCGCTGATCGCGGCTGCGGGACCTCTGGTAGCAGAGCCAGTTCCGGCGCGTGGCGGGGCACCCTTGTCGGCGATCGACTGGCTGTCCAAGGACGCTCCGCGCGCGCCGGGCGTGCCACCCCGAGG
Source organism: Poseidonocella pacifica (assembly GCF_900111875.1). GTDB lineage: Bacteria > Pseudomonadota > Alphaproteobacteria > Rhodobacterales > Rhodobacteraceae > Poseidonocella > Poseidonocella pacifica. Next base: position 705,390 of record NZ_FOJU01000001.1, on the reverse strand, counting down.
GACCGAAACCGCGAAGGGGATCATCACACCGGAAATCACGGTGACGCCGCTGGGCGTGCCCGATGCCGAGGCCGCGGGCCTGTTTTCCCCGGACTCCAGCGGCTTGCCCGCCGACCTTTGGTCAGCAAGTGACACCGCGGATATCGCGCAGGCTCTGGAGCGGGCGGGAAGCCCCTCCCTTCCGGCGATGCAGCGCCTGCTGCGCGCGCTTCTGCTTACCGAAGCGCAGCCGCCCGCGACCTCATCTGACGGGTCCAGCTTTTTGCTGGCACGTATTGATGTGCTCATCGAGCTGGGCGCACTCGACGAGGTCGCCGCCCTTGTGGAACAGGCGGGGCCTCGGGATGCACAGATTCTGAGCCGCGATTTCGATGTGGCGCTTTTGCGCGGCGCGGAGGATGAGGCCTGTAAACGGCTCGAAGCGCATCCCGAATTGACCCCATCCTTGCCGGCGCGGATTTTCTGTCTGGCTCGGGCGGGTGACTGGTCGGCGGCGGCACTGTCGCTGGAGATCGGCAAGGCGCTTGGCAAGCTCGATCAGGAGGAAGACGCGCTTCTGGCTCGGTTTCTCCATGCAGATTTCGCAGAAGACGCCCCGGCCATTTCCCGCCCCAAGACGGCAACGCCGCTCAAATTCCGGCTGCTGGAAGCCATCGGGGAGCCTCTGCCCACGGCCACCCTGCCCCGCGCCTATGCCTATTCCGACCTGCGCGGCCTGAGCGGTTGGAAAGCGCAACTCTCAGCGGCGGAGCGATTGGCTCAGGCCGGTGCGATCCCCGCCGGTCGGCTCGCCTCCAGCTACAGGGTGCGCGATGCGGCGGCTTCGGGCGGGGTCTGGGACCGGGTCGATGCGGTGCAGGCCCTTCTCGATGCGCTTGATGCCGGCGATCGAAGTGCTGCGATCAAGGCCCTCCCTGTTGCATGGGAACGTATGAGTACCGCTGGTCTGGGCGGCGCGCTTGCCGCGATGGCTGGCGAAGCGCTGGCCGATCTGAACCTGTCCGGCACGCCAGCCGATCTGGCGTTTCGTCTTGCGCTACTGAGTCCCGCCTATGCCGAGGCGGCGGAGGCACGGCGCATTTCCGACCCGGAAGATCGCCTGCTGATCGGTCTTGCGCAGGGCACGCCCCCCGAGAGCCCCGCATCCTCCCCCGTAGCCAAGGCGGTTGTCGCAGGCTTCACGGCCTCTCCCCCTGATGCTGTCGCCGGATTGTTGGATGAGGGCCGCAAGGGCGAAGCCATTCTCGCCTCCATGGCGGAAATGAATGCCGCCGACACCCCTGCCCGCCTGACGCGCGGAATTGCCGGGCTTCGCGCCGCTGGCCTCGAAACCGTTGCGCGCCGCGCCGCGTTGGAACTCGTCCTGCTCCCCAAGACCCGGTCATGAGCCGCGATCTTCAATGGATCTCTGCCTTCATCGAGGCACAAGCGGCGGAGCTTGATGCCGCGCAGAATACCCAACTCGCCTATGCCCGGGATCTGCGCAGCTATTCCGAATGGCTGACCGGAACGGGCCGTGATTGCGCCAAGGCAACACGCGAGGATGTCGAGGCCTATCTGGTGGAGTGCAACCGGCTGGGGCTCGCCAGCGCCACCAGAGCCCGCCGCCTGTCCGCAATCAAGCAACTCTATCGTTTCCTTTTTGAAGAAGGCCTGCGTGAGGACAACCCCGCCCTGCGCATTCGCGGCCCCGGTCGCGAGAAACGCCTGCCCACGACGCTGTCGGAGAAAGAGGTGGATCGCCTTCTGGCCGCGGCGCGCAGCACCGGACGCGCCCCCGCAGACCGTGCGCGCAATACCTGCCTGATGGAACTGCTCTATGCGACGGGGATGCGCGTGAGCGAACTCGTCGGTTTGCCGGTCGCTGCGGCGCGTGGCGATCCGCGCATGCTGCTCGTTCGGGGCAAGGGCGGACGTGAACGCCTGATCCCTCTGACGCCACCGGCAAGAGAGGCACTTGGGCAGTGGCTCGGGGAACGGGACGCCGCCGAAGAGGATGGCCGTCTCCGGGGCTTGCCGCCTTCGCCGTTCCTCTTTCCATCACGCGGCAAGGGCGGCCATCTGACCCGGCATCGTTTCTATGTGCTGATCAAGGACTTCGCGCTTGAAGGCGGCGTCTCCCCCGCCAAGGTAACTCCTCACACTCTCCGCCACGCCTTTGCCACGCATCTTTTGGCGCGTGGGGCCGATCTTCGCGCAATTCAGACTTTGCTCGGTCATGCAGATGTCGCCACGACCGAGATTTATACCCATGTTCTGGAAGAACGCCTGCGCGAGTTGGTCGAGGACCATCACCCGCTGGCTGTGGCCGCACGGCGGAATTCAGGGGGAAGCTCGTCGTCCGAGGGCTCTTGAGAAGGCAGGTCCAGTTTTTATCAACGGTGAGTTCTGCTCGGCCAGAGATGAAAGTCCGCCGCGCCCCCGTGATTAACGGCGCGAAGACCGGCAAGCCCGCACCAAGTTCGCGTGCTCCTGCCCGCCACCACCTTGATTGCGCGCGGTACGACCTCCATAACACCTTCAACCAAAGGGAAGACGCTGAATGGACGCCGCTACACCGATTCTAGACGCTGCATTCTGGATCACGAGCATCTCGATATTGGGCCTTCTGGTCCTGTCCGGGTTTTTCTCCGGGTCCGAAACCGCCCTCACCGCGGCCTCGCGGGGTAAACTCCGGGCGCAGGCGGACAAGGGCTCTCGGGGCGCGAACCAGGCGCTGGAGATCACAGAGGACAACGAGCGGCTGATCGGGTCCGTCCTGCTTGGCAACAACCTTGTCAACATTCTCGCCACGTCGCTGGCCACTGCGCTCTTTACCCGGCTCTGGGGCGAAAGCGGTGTGGCGCTTGCCACCATTGTAATGACCGTGCTCGTGCTCGTCTTTGCCGAGGTGCTTCCCAAGACCTATGCCATCACGAATGCCGAGACGGCAGCGGCCTTTGTCGCCCGGCCCATCGGCCTGATCATACGCGCCTTTTCCCCGATCGTCAGCGCCGTCCGCCTTTTCGTGCGGGGTGTGCTGCGCGTCTTTGGCGTTCAAACGGACCCCGACAGCCAGATCCTCGCCGTGCGCGAGGAAATCGCCGGTGCCCTGCACCTCGGCCATTCCGAAGGCGTGGTCGAAAAGGAGGACCGGGACAGGATCCTCGGCGCGCTCGACCTTTCAGAGCGCTTCGTGGAAGAGATCATGCTCCACCGCTCCCAGATCCAGATGCTGGACGCCGATGCCGATCCGCAGGACATCCTGCGGCAATGCCTCGAAAGCCCGCATACGCGGCTTCCCGTTTATCGCGGTGACTATGAAAATATCGTGGGCCTTGTTCATGCCAAGGATCTCCTGCGCGCCATGCACCGGCTCATGTCCGGCGACGATCCGGCACCCGGTGGGCTGGAAAGCTTCAACATCGCAGATGTCGCGATGGAGCCTTATTTCATCCCCGAAACCACGACGCTGGACGACCAGATGCGCGAATTCCTCAAGCGCCGGACGCATTTTGCCCTCGTGGTCGATGAATATGGATCGCTGCAGGGGCTGATCACGCTGGAGGATATTCTCGAAGAAATCGTGGGTGAGATCACCGATGAATTCGACATTGATGCCGAACATCAGATCCGCAAATCCGACGATGGGCAGTTCCTCGTGGATGGCGCGATGACCATCCGGGATCTCAACCGCGCCATGGACTGGAGCCTGCCCGACGAAGAGGCCAATACAGTCGCCGGTCTGGTCATCCATGAGGCCCAGACGATCCCGGCGGTCGGTCAGGTCTTTTCCTTTCACGGCTTCCGGTTCGAGGTCATGGCCCGCAAGGAAAACCGCATCACGCGGCTGAAGATGCGCCCGCTTTAACTTGCCGGATCAATACCTTATGGCACTAAGGTCAGCATCGCGATCGGCCACGATACACTCTGTTCGCGTCGAATGAGGCTGAGCAACGTAGATATCCGGGGCACCAAGGTGACTTGGCAACCCGCTGGGGTGCGAACGCGCCACCGCAGGCCCCCCGCACTTCCGGCGAAGCCGAAGCGCTTCTACGGCAAACGGATCGGATAGCCTACCCGGACGCAAACACGGCCCAACCGAAATGAAATCGTACAAAAGCGAATTAGGTTATACGCTAGGCCTTACGATCCATACCGGTGGGGAGCGTGGAGATGGGTGACGCGGAATTCACAATCGGCATCGAGGAGGAATATCTTCTCGTCGATACCTCCACCATGGCATTGGCCGAAGCGCCCGACACCCTCATGTCGGAATGCGAGGCGCTTCTGGAGGGGCAATTCTCCCCTGAGTTTCTGCAATGTCAGGTCGAAGTGGGAACCCGCGTTTGCGCGGATGTCCATGAGGCGCGGGAGGACCTTAAACGCCTGCGCTCCACCGTCTCTGCCGCCGCCGCGCGCCACGGGCTTGCCCCTATCGCCGCTTCTTGCCACCCGCTCGCCCATTGGAAAAGTCAGGCGCACACCGACAAGGCGCGTTACCATGAAATCTATCAGGATATGGGCGGGGTCGCCGAACGCTTGCTGATCTGTGGGATGCATGTCCACGTCGGCCTGTCGGACGATGCGGAGCGGATCGACCTGATGCGGCAAGCGGCCTATTTCCTGCCACATCTGCTTGCGCTATCCTCCTCCTCCCCCTTTTGGCAGGGTCAGGATACGCGGCTTGCTTCCTACCGCTTGTCGGTGTTCGACAGCTTGCCGCGCACAGGCTTGCCGCCCAACTTCGCCGCATGGTCGGATTATGCCCGCTCCGTCGATACCCTGGTGAAGCTCGGCATCATCGAGGACAGCACCAAGATCTGGTGGGATCTGCGGCCCTCCGCCCGTTTTCCGACACTCGAAACCCGGATCATGGATGTGCAACCACGGCTCGAACATGCGCTGACTTTGGCGGCGGTGGTGCAATGCCTGATGCGGATGTTGACCCGGCTGCGCCGGCGAAACCTACGGTGGCGTATCTACGAACCATTCCTTATTGCCGAAAACCGCTGGCGCGCTCAGCGTTATGGCACGACCGAGGGGCTGATTGACTTTGGTGCAGGCGACATCAAGCCTTGGACTGTCCTCGGAACAGAACTCATTGATCTGCTCGGTGAAGATGCCGAAGCCCTGCATTGCACCGAAGAGTTGGAGCGACTGCGAGAAATCCTCAGCGGCGGAACAAGCGCAGAGCGCCAGCGGACGGTGCTCGCTAACGCCGAGGGCGACAAGGAAGCAGGCATGCGCGCGGTCGTGCGGCACTTGATCGAAGAGTTCCACGCAGACCTGTGATCAGTCCTCTTCGGTGTGCACCTTCTCTGTGCCGGGGGCGTAGTGCTGGCTCTCGCGGCCAAAGTAGCCCTTGATCCGTCCGGTCCCCATACCGACCTTGTAGATCGCTCGTATCAGGTGATGCTTCCCTAAAAACAGCGCCGAGATGGCCACCAAAATCGCGTCGAAATAACGGCTTACTGCATAGGGCAGAATGCGCCGCAGAGGCAAACTGCGCAGCCGAACAGAGTTGGCCGCCTGATCACGGGCTCGGGTGAACTGATACCCCGGCAGCAGCCGTTTTTGCGGAGTCGGCTCCTCGACGATGGCATCCGGCACCCATCCAACCTTCCCCCCCGCAGCCGCGAGATCGAGAGAAAACCGGGTGTCTGAGCCGCCTGTGAATTGCAGGCGTTCGTCGAAGCGTAGTCCCAACTCGCGGACCGTGCTCAATCGAGCGCACCAGTTGTTCGTATAGACGGGAAAGATTTCGTCTGTGCCCTTTTCCACTGCTTTGGCACGAATGTGGTTGCGCTTCTTCCCTCTGTCCAAAAGAAAATCAAAACACGCCCGGTTCCAATAGCTCATATGCCCACTCGGCGCGGTATAGTGGATCGGCCCGCCCGCGAGGTCTAGATCCCGAGCCTGAGCACCGGTTACGAGGCTCTCCAGCCAATCAGGGCGGACAAGCTCGTCATCGTCGACGAAAGTCAGAAGATCACAGCCCTCGCGCAGCGCCATGTCGAGCACCTTGTTCCGAGCCATGGGAATGCCGGGCCGCGGTTCAAGCTCAATCAGCGCGCGATGCCCGGTGCGCTCCGCAAAGGCGGCAACCTGCGCTTCCATGCTCAGGCGCTCGTCGTTTTCGGCGAACAGGAAGATTACATCCGCGCCCTCGGGCAGGGACATCTTCGCAAAACTGTCCAGCAGTTCACCGAACATCGCCGGCCTCTGCCGCGTGATGGCACCTACGCCTATCCTGATTTGCTTCGTCATGTGCCCCTCGCCGCATCTTTTGCGATGCCTGCCCGATCCGCTTGCAAAAGGCAACCTGAGCGTGAAATCTCGAAGCCGGGAGATGGGAAGGAACTGGCATGAAGATTGGATTCATCGGGCTTGGGAACATGGGTTCACCCATGGCGGCAAATCTCGCGGCGGCAGGGCACGAGGTCATCGGGTTCGATCCGGCCGGGGTACGCGCGGAAGGCGTGGGGACGGCACAAAGCGCAGCGGAGGCGATCAAAGGTGCCGATGTCGCCCTGACCATGTTGCCATCAGGAACGATACTGCGCGATGTCGCAACAGACATCATCCCCGCGATGGACCCCGGGGCGGTATTCATCGATTGCTCGACAGTTGAAGTCGATACCGCGCGAGACCTTGCAGAAGTTTGCGGCGCAGCGGGGCTTTTCAGTCTGGACGCGCCGGTATCGGGCGGCACGGCTGGGGCAACCTCTGGAACCTTGACCTTCATGGTCGGCGGCCCGGAACAGGCGTTTGAAAAAGCGCGCCCGTTGCTGGAGATCATGGGAGCTCGGGCAATTCACTGCGGACCGGCAGGAGCGGGTCAGGCGGCGAAAATCTGTAACAACATGATCCTTGGCGCCACGATGATTGCAACCTGCGAAGCGTTTGCACTTGCCGACAAGTTGGGCCTTGAGCAGCAGGCCATGTTCGACGTGGTCAGCACCTCCAGCGGATCGTCGTGGTCGATGAATACATATTGCCCCGCCCCCGGGGTCGGCCCCGCATCGCCCGCCGATAATGGGTACGAGCCGGGATTCGCGGCGGACCTTATGCTAAAGGATCTCCGCCTGGCGCTTGGTGCGGCAGAAAGGGTCGATGCGGCTGTGCCGCTCGGACGCGCGGCGCGTGATCTCTATGCCCGCTTCATCGATGAAGGTGGGACCGGCCGCGATTTCTCTGCAATGCTTCCATATCTGCGCGCTGCAGGCTTCTCTCCAATTTGACCCAAATCATGGTGCGTCCGTCAAGCGTGGCTCAGGATAGGATCATGACCGTAATTTTGGGGGTATGTCATGTTGGAACAGAATATGGGGCGCATTGACCGCATTTTGCGGGGTCTGCTCGGGATACTAATGATTGTCGCATTCTTTGCCCTGCCGGACAGCGGCTGGCGTTGGGTCTTTCTGATCGGGCTGATACCGCTGTTTACTTCGGCTTTCGGCACCTGCCCGATCTATCGTTTTTTCGGCTGGGATACCCGCAGTCGGTAAGGCGGCCTATTCCGCCGCCAGTTTGCGCGGCTTGAGCATGTCCTTCAGGTAGCGCCCCGTGTGGCTGCGCGGTTCTTCCGCGACAGTCTCAGGGGTGCCGACGGCTACGATCTCTCCACCGCCATCGCCCCCTTCGGGGCCAAGGTCGATGATCCAGTCCGCCGTCTTGATCACGTCGAGATTATGCTCAATCACGACGACCGTGTTACCTTGGTCTACCAATTCGTGCAGCACTTCCAGAAGCTTACGGACATCTTCGAAATGAAGCCCCGTGGTCGGCTCATCAAGAATATAAAGAGTGCGTCCAGTGGAGCGACGGGCAAGCTCCTTTGACAGCTTCACCCTCTGCGCCTCACCGCCCGACAGGGTGGTCGCCTGTTGCCCCACCTTGATATAGCCAAGCCCAACCCGCATCAGGGCATCCATCTTCTCGCGGATGGAAGGAACCGCCTGAAAGAAGCCCTGCGCATCTTCGACCGTCATATCTAGAACGTCCGCTATGCTCTTTCCCTTAAACGTAATTTCCAAGGTCTCTCGGTTATATCGCTTACCCCCGCACGTCTCGCAGGTCACATAGACATCCGGAAGGAAGTGCATTTCGATCTTGATGACACCGTCACCCTGACACGCCTCACAGCGGCCGCCCTTCACGTTGAAGCTGAAACGGCCGGGTTTATAGCCACGCGCCTTGGATTCAGGCAGCCCGGCGAACCAATCTCGGATCGGAGTGAAAGCGCCGGTATAAGTCGCAGGGTTTGAGCGCGGAGTACGCCCGATCGGTCGCTGGTCGATATCGATCACCTTGTCGAGATGCTCCAACCCCTTGATCGTCTCGCATGGTGCGGGCGTCTGGCGCGCGCCGTTCAGCCGCATGGAGGCGGTCTTGAACAGCGTCTCGATTGTCAGAGTGGATTTTCCGCCGCCGGACACGCCGGAGACACAGACGAATTTCCCCAACGGGAATTCCGCCGTCACCTCTTTCAGGTTATTGCCTGTGGCCTTGACGACCTTGATCTTTTTCCGGTTTCCCTTGCGCCGCGTGGCTGGAACCTCGATCTGCCGCGCCCCCGACAGGTATTGGCCGGTGACCGAGTTTGGATCGGCGGCGATATCGGCCGGGCGGCCATGGCTCACCACCCGCCCCCCGTGCACACCCGCGCCGGGCCCGATGTCAAAGACATAGTCCGCCTCGCGGATCGCCTCTTCGTCATGCTCGACGACGATGACGGTATTGCCCTGATCCCGCAGGTTTTTCAGTGTGGTCAGAAGCCGGTCATTATCGCGCTGATGCAAACCGATAGATGGCTCATCGAGGACATAGAGCACCCCGGTAAGTCCGCTGCCGATCTGACTGGCGAGACGGATCCGCTGGGATTCCCCGCCGGAAAGCGTCCCTGCATTCCGGCTCATCGTCAGGTATTCGAGCCCGACATTGTTGAGAAATCCGACACGCTCGCGGATTTCCTTGAGAATTGCGCGCGCGATCTCGTTCTTTTGCTTGCTGAGCTTCTCAGGGACCTCGGCGCACCACGCATACGCCTCGCGGATGGACATCTCGACAACCTGTCCGATGTGCAATCCGCCGACCTTGACCGCCAAAGCCTCTTCCCGCAGGCGATAGCCGTGGCATGTGCCGCAGGACCGGTTGTTCTGGTAGCGCTCAAACTCTTCGCGGATCCAGTTGCTGTCGGTTTCGCGATACCGCCGGACCATGTTGGGGATCACCCCCTCAAAGGTGCGCGAGACCTGATATACCCGGCCCCCTTCGTCATAGCGGAACGGAATTTCCTCCTCGCCTGAACCATGCAGAAAGACCTGTTGCACATAGGCCGGAAGATCCTTCCATCGCGCGGTCTTGTCGAATTCATAATGCTTGGCGATGGCTTCGATGGTTTGCGTGAAGTACGGAGATTTTCCCTTTCGCCACGGTGCGATAGCCCCGTTTCCAACAGCGAGCGTCACATCGGGCACAACGAGATTTTCGTCGAAGAAAAGCTCCACCCCGAGGCCATCGCATTCCGGACAGGCCCCGAAGGGCGCGTTGAAGGAAAACAGGCGCGGCTCGATTTCGGGGATGGTGAACCCGCTGACCGGACAGGCGAATTTCTCGGAGAATGTGATCCGCTCCGGCTCACCCTCCTTGGGGGCCGTTTCCAGAACTGCAATACCGTCGGCAAGATCGAGCGCGGTACGGAAACTGTCGGCAAGCCGCGTCTCCAGCCCATCGCGAACCACGATCCGGTCAACCACAACGTCGATATCGTGCCGGAATTTCTTGTCGAGCGTGGGCGGTTCATCAAGTTCGTAGAACTGCCCGTCGACCTTGACCCGCTGAAACCCCTGCTTGCGAAGTTCCAGAAACTCCTTGCGGTATTCGCCCTTTCGATCACGCACGATCGGAGCGAGCAGGAACGCGCGGGTACCTTCTTCCATGGTCATCACACGATCAACCATGTCCTGCACCTGCTGCGCTTCAATGGGCAACCCGGTGGCGGGCGAATACGGTGTCCCGGCCCGGGCGAACAACAGCCGCAGATAATCGTAGATTTCCGTGACAGTGCCAACGGTCGAGCGAGGGTTCTTCGACGTGGTTTTCTGTTCGATGGAAATCGCCGGGGAAAGGCCAGCGATGTGATCCACATCCGGCTTTTGCATCATGTCGAGGAATTGACGCGCATAGGCCGAGAGGGACTCGACATACCGTCGCTGCCCCTCGGCATAGATCGTATCAAAGGCGAGCGACGATTTCCCGGAACCCGAGAGGCCGGTGATCACCACCAGTTCATCGCGCGGAATATCCACGTCGATCCCTTTGAGATTATGCTCCCGCGCTCCGCGGACCTCGATGAACTTCTGTTCAGCCATCAGACACCTTTTTCCTTCGGGACAACAGATAAGGCGACTGACCCGAGTCTCCAATGCGGATTTCAGAACAAACTAAGAACTTACCCCCGGAAAGTCGAGAGCCTCCGGCGCCGTGCAAGCCAGCCATGCATCAAGATGCCGGCAAGAGAGAGAAACAGCGTGAACCCGACGAACCCGTTGAGGCCATACGTCGCGATCAACCATGCGAGAATAGGCGCCCCGGTAGACGTGCCCACGTTGCCCATTTGCGCAAGCGCGCCCGTGGCATGCGCGCGATCCGTAAGATCGGTGTTTAGCGATGCGAGCGATGCAAAGCTGCCCCCGGCGCAAAAGGCGCTTACCGACATCAGCAGGACCGCTGCGAGAAAGAAGCCCTTGTCCGTATCCGCAAGAAGCAGCGGGATCGTGCTCATGGCCACGAGGGCGAACCCCAGTTGGACAACGCGAATGGGCTCGAGAAAACGCAGCACAAAGATGCCAGCCGTGAGGGACAGCGCGATGGACGCGAGCGGCATCACGCTCGCCATCGCCGGGCGGATAGGCTCGGATACAAACCCCGGAAGAAAGGCCAGAGCCGCGACATACATCAGTGTGTAGAACACGAACCCAAGCCCCGGGGCGGATATCCACGGGCTGCGATAGATGCGGCGGTGAACCTCCACCCACTCGCTTACAGTGAGGGCTGGAGCGCGCTCTCTGGGGATGGGAACGGGCATGGCACGCCACAGGATGGCGGCCATCACCAGCATATAAATACCGTGCCCCACCAGCAGCCCCCCAGGTCCGAACCTTGCCACGACCGGTACCGAGATGAATGCGACGAGCATGTAGGATACGCCGAAGAAGGTGCTCCAGAGTGTCATGGCGGCGGGGCGCGCCCGCTCCGAGGCATGTGCGGACATAAGCACCGGCCCGGCGACCACGATCAACAAATGCGCGGCCCCTTCGACAAGGCGCAGCCCAATGAGAACCGGATATGGCGGCAGGCTCGCTTGGAGCAACGACAACAGCCCGCCCGTTGCCAGCCCCAGCACGATGGAGCGGCGCAGGCCGAACCGATCCACGATCACGCCGGCGGCCACTCCGAAAACAAGGCCGCAAAGGCCAACGGAGGACACGATAAAACCGAGGCCCGAGGGGGAAACTGGATATTGCGCGCCCCATACGTGGAGCGCGACAGCCACCTTTCCAAATTGCGCAGCCGCGCCAAGCCCCGCCAGCCACACCAGCAGGATGAGCAGCGGGCGAGAACGGTCGGGCGCGACTGAAAGGGACATATTCCCGCAGTATCCCGGATGGATGGACCGGAAAAGTACGAAAGCGACAATCGCTCATTTTCGCGTGACGCCGGGTTGCCGCGCTGGTTTCAGGCGGTGCATGTGGTTAGCGTCTGGCGATAATCCCGAGGAGTGCGACATGCCCACCGAACGACTGACCTTTCCCAGCCATGACGGCCATTCCCTCGCCGCGCGTCTCGATCTGCCGGAAGGGCCGATGCTCGGCACCGCGCTCTTTGCCCATTGCTTCACCTGCGGAAAGGACATCCCCGCCGCGCGCCGGATCGCCGGGCGCCTCGCGGCGATGGGCATCGCGGTCCTTCGGTTCGATTTCACCGGGCTTGGCCACTCTCAGGGGGAGTTCGGCAACACCACGTTCAGTTCCAACGTCGAGGATCTCAAGGCGGCGGCCGATGCCATGACAGCGCGCGGCATGGCCCCGCGCCTGCTGATCGGGCATTCGCTGGGCGGGGCGGCCGTGTTGCGCGCCGCGGGAGAGATCAGCGGCATCCGCGGGGTCGTATCGCTGAATGCGCCGCTTGCGCCTGCCCATGTCATCCGCACAATCGGGCTCAATCACGACGACTTCGGAACCAAGACCCACCGGGATGTCGACCTCGGGGGGCGCAAGTTCCGCATCGGGCGCGCCTTTCTCGATGATGTGACAGAAGAACGGATCGAACCGGTGCTCTCAAGACTTGAGGCCGCCCTTCTGGTCATGCACGCGCCGGAGGACCATGTGGTGGGGATCGAAAACGCCGGACGCATCTTTCGAGCCGCGCCCCATCCAAAGAGCTTTGTGACCCTCGATGGCGCGGACCACCTTCTCAGCAGAAGTTGCGATGCGGACTATGCCGCCGGAATGATTGCCAGCTGGGCCATGCGCTATCTGGACGTGCGCCCCCCCGCTCCGCCGCCCGGAGCGCCGGAAGGCGTCGTGCGCGTCACCGAGGCCGATCCCAAGGGGTTCTTGCAGGATGTGACCTCCGGCCCCTATCACCACGCCCTCGCGGACGAACCACTGGCCTATGGGGGCACGAACAGGGGGATGTCCCCCTACGGGTTCCTCTCCTCGGGGCTCGGGGCGTGCACTTCCATGACGATCCGAATGTACGCACGGCGCAAGGGGTGGCCGCTGGAATCCGTGAGGGTCGAGGTTACGCACGAGAAGGTTCACGCGCAGGACAGTTCCACCGGGGAGAAGGTTGATCGCTTTTGTCGCGACATCCGCCTGACCGGCGCGCTCGATGAGGCGCAGCGCGCGCGCCTTCTGGAGATTGCCGATCGCTGCCCGGTGCACCGAACCCTCAGTTCAGGAGCCGAGATCAGTACCAGCCTCAGTCCATGAGGCTGTAGCGGCTCGTCAGGTTGTAGTTCTTGCGTGGCCCCCGCACGTGCCACTCGGCGGTCCAGTTGGGCAGATTGGCAAAATCATAGACGACCTGATAGTTGTCCTCCCCGCACAGATGCGCCGCATAGGGATAGGGATCGTCCAGACCGAAGCGGTGGAATGGACGCCCATCAGGATAGAAGACCTCTACCGCGGAGCCGCGCTGACGATATTCGTAGCGCCGTTCGGCCTTCATCGCGGCCTGCCCCGGCATATGCAGCTTGCCGGTTTCGGAGTAGTCGAGCCCGTCTTGATTTCGCAGAAACGCAGCGGTTCCGATGAAATGAGCCTGCGTCCCGTCGCGCTGAAGGATGACACGCGCGAGCCGCCACTTTCCCTCCAGCTCGTAGAGAGTCCGTAAACCGTTTCGTTCCGCCAGTTGAATACCCATGCTCTCACCTTGTCGCCGTGCGCTGAACCTTTTAAACCCCGGCTCCAGACGTTCCCCAATCCGGAAGGCCGATTCATGATCCCACGCTATTCCCGCCCCGAGATGGTTAACATCTGGTCTCCCGAGACAAAATTCCGCATATGGTACGAGATAGAAGCGCATGCCTGCGATGCTCAGGCAGAGCTCGGAGTTATCCCGAAAGCCAATGCAGAAGCCGTTTGGAAGGCCAGAGACGTCGAATTCGACGTGGCGAGGATCGATGAGATCGAAGCCGAGACCAAACACGATGTGATCGCATTTCTTACCCATCTGGCCGAGATCATCGGCAATGACGAGGCGCGATTCGTTCATCAGGGAATGACCTCGTCGGATGTGCTGGATACCACGTTCAATGTGCAACTCGTCCGGGCCTCCGACATTCTGATCAAGGATATGGAGGGATTGCTCGCCGCGCTCAAGCGCCGCGCGCTGGAGCATAAGGATACCCTCCGCATCGGCCGCTCTCATGGGATCCATGCGGAACCCACGACCATGGGCCTGACCTTCGCGCGGTTCTATGCGGAAATGGATCGCAACCTGTCCCGCCTTCGCGATGCGCGCGCCGAAATTGCAACCGGCGCCATCTCTGGGGCTGTCGGCACCTTCGCCAATATCGATCCTTTCGTCGAAGAGCACGTCTGTGAGAAACTGGGGCTCGTCCCCGAGCCCATCAGCACGCAGGTCATTCCGCGTGATCGTCATGCGGCCTTCTTCGCGACTCTGGGTGTTGTCGCGTCTTCCATTGAAAACGTTGCCACGGAAATCCGCCACATGCAGCGGACGGAAGTGCTCGAAGCGGCCGAGTTCTTTTCCATGGGGCAAAAAGGCTCCTCGGCCATGCCACACAAGAAAAACCCGGTTCTGACCGAGAACCTCACCGGTCTTGCGCGGCTTGTCCGAATGGCCGTGGTTCCCGCCATGGAAAACGTGGCTCTCTGGCATGAGCGTGACATCTCGCACTCATCGGTGGAGCGCAACATTGGCCCCGATACGACGATCACACTCGATTTCGCCCTGCACCGCCTGACAGGGGTCATCGACAAGCTGTTGGTCTATCCGCAGAACATGCTGGACAACATGAACAAGTTCCCGGGCCTTGTGATGTCGCAGCGTGTCCTTCTCGCTCTGACGCAAGCAGGCGTATCGCGTGAGGATGCCTATCGGCTGGTTCAGCGAAATGCGATGAAGGTCTGGGATCACCGCACCGACTTCCGTGAAGAGTTGCTTGCCGATGAAGAAGTCCGCGCGGCGCTTACCGAGGACGAAATCAACGAGAAGTTCGATCTGGGGTATCACACCAAGCACGTCGACACGATCTTCGCACGCGTCTTTGGCGACTGAGGTCGCCGGCGGATCAACCCTGCGTTTTGCGGCAACGACGTTTCGTGATAGCATGGGGGCAGAGATAGATTTCAGGGAGACCATGCCTATGAAGATTTATGCCCTCATCGCCGCGTCGTTGCTCGCGCTTGGACCGGCTGCGGCGCTCTCTGCCTGCCCCGCCCATAGCGAGCAGGCGATGTCGTGCACAAGCGGCAATGTCTGGGATTCGGATACCGAACGCTGCGTGCCGAACGTCACGGGCTAGAAATACCGAACGCTGCGCGCCGAACGTCACGGGCTAGAAATACCACCCGCGGAAACGACGAGGGCGGCCCGCCGGGCCGCCCTTTTTGTATTCAGGAGATCTTGGAGAGCAAGTCGTCGAGAGACTTCTTGGCATCGCCGTAGAACATCCGCGTATTGTCCTTGAAGAACAGCGGGTTCTCGATCCCGGAATAGCCCGTGCCCTGCCCCCGCTTGGAGACGAAGACCTGCTTGGCCTTCCAGCATTCCAGAACCGGCATCCCGGCAATGGGGCTGTTGGGATCGTCTTGGGCGGCCGGGTTCACGATGTCGTTCGAACCGATCACGATGACCACGTCAGTGTCGGGGAAGTCGTCGTTGATCTCGTCCATCTCCAGCACGATATCGTACGGCACCTTGGCTTCGGCCAGCAGCACGTTCATGTGCCCGGGAAGCCGGCCTGCGACCGGGTGGATCGCGAAACGGACGTTCTTGCCCTTGGCGCGAAGCCGCTTGGTCAGTTCGGAAACCGACTGCTGTGCCTGCGCCACCGCCATGCCGTATCCGGGGATGATGATCACGCTGTCGGCCTCTTCGAGCGCAGTCGCCACGCCGTCGGCATCAATTGCGATCTGTTCCCCCTCAACCTCCATCGCCGGACCTGACGCACCGCCGAAGCCGCCGAGGATGACGGAGACGAAGCTGCGGTTCATGGCCTTGCACATGATGTAGGACAGGATCGCACCCGAGGAGCCGACCAACGCACCGACCACGATCAGCAGATCGTTGCCAAGCGAGAAGCCGATCGCCGCCGCGGCCCAGCCGGAGTAGCTGTTGAGCATCGAGACAACCACGGGCATGTCCGCGCCGCCGATCCCCATGATCAGGTGGTACCCGATGAAGAGCGCGAAGAGCGTCATCAGGAAGAGCGGGAAGAAACCGCCGGTGTTGAAGTACCAGATCAGGCTGAGCACCGAGAGGCCCGCCGCGGCGGCGTTGAGCATGTGACCGCCGGGCAGCTTGGTCGCGGCCGACGACACCTTGCCCGCCAGCTTGCCATAAGCAACGACCGACCCGGTGAACGTCACAGCTCCGATGAACACACCGAGGAAAAGCTCAACCCGAAGGATCGAGATTTCGACCGACGACTTGTGTGCGAGAAGCCCCGCGAACCCATCAAGCGTGAGGCGCGCCGTGTCATCCATCGCAAGAACGCGGGCAAGCTCGATGTGGGCGTTATAGCCGACAAACACCGCCGCGAGACCCACGAGGGAGTGCATCGCCGCGACGAGTTGCGGCATTTCCGTCATTTGAACGCGGGTCGCCACGACAAAGCCGATGGCACCACCGGCCGCGATGAGCAGCACCGAGAGAAGCCAGAGCCCCGATCCCGGTCCGATCAGCGTGGCAAAGACCGCAAGGCCCATCCCCACGATCCCGTACCAGACCGCGCGTTTTGCGCTTTCCTGCCCGGACAACCCACCAAGAGACAGGATGAACAGGACCGCTGCGACAACATAAGCCGCTGTTGTAAAACCAAAATCCATTTCCTGACCTCCTTACGATTTCTGGAACATGGCGAGCATGCGCCGGGTCACGAGGAAGCCGCCGAAGATATTGATCCCGGCCATGAAAACCGAAAGCGCGGCGAGGAGGATCACCAGGAAGGAGCCTGAACCGATCTGCATCAGCGCCCCCAGAATGATGATGGACGAGATCGCGTTCGTCACAGCCATGAGCGGGGTATGCAGGGAGTGTGAGACCCCCCAGATCACCTGGAAGCCCACGAAGACGGCAAGGACGAAAACGATGAAGTGCTGCATGAAGCTGGCCGGAGCGACAAGCCCCACGCCGAGCAGAAGCGCACCGCCGACTGCCAGAAGCGTCACTTGTTGCTTGGTCTGCGCCTTGAACGCGGCGACTTCTTGCGCGCGCTTCTCTTCGGGGGTCAGTTCCTTTGCCGCGGCCTTCTTGGGCGCGGCGGCGATGGCCTTGACCTTGGGCGGTGGCGGCGGGAACGTGATCTCATTGGCGTGGGCGATTGTCGCGCCCCGGATCACGTCGTCCTCCATGTTGTGCACCGGCATGCCGTCCTTTTCGGGCGTCAGGTCGGTCATCAGATGGCGGATGTTGGTCGAATAGAGCGTCGAGGATTGCGTTGCCATGCGCGACGGGAAATCGGTGTAGCCAATGATGGTCACGCCGTTCTCGGTCACGAACTTCTCGTCCTTGACGGTCAGCTTGCAGTTGCCCCCACGCTCGGCGGCGAGGTCGACGATCACCGATCCGGGCTTCATGGCCTTGACCATGTCCTCGGTCCAGAGCTCGGGCGCCTCGCGGTTGGGGATCAGCGCGGTCGTGATCACGATGTCCATCTCTGGCGCCAGTTCGCGGAACTTGGCAAGTTGGGCCTCGCGGAACTCCGGGCTTGAGACGGCGGCATAGCCACCGCTCGATGCGCCGTCCGTCTGTTCTTCCTCGAAGTCCAGATAGACGAACTCTGCCCCCATGGACTCGACCTGCTCCGCCACTTCGGGGCGCACGTCAAAGGCATAGGTGATCGCGCCAAGTGACGTCGATGTCCCGATCGCGGCAAGACCCGCAACACCAGCACCGACGATCAGCACTTTCGCCGGAGGAACCTTGCCCGCGGCTGTGATCTGACCGGTGAAGAACCGGCCGAAATTGTTGCCCGCCTCGATGACCGCGCGATAGCCTGCGATATTGGCCATGGACGACAGCGCATCCATCTTTTGCGCGCGCGAGATCCGGGGCACCATGTCCATCGCGACGACGGAGGCGCCCTTGTCGGCCGCAAGCTGCATCAGATTTTCATTGGACGCCGGATAGAAGAAGGAAATCAGCGTCTTGTCACTGCTGAGATATCCGACTTCTTCTTCGGTGGGCGGGCGGACCTTGGCGATGATGTCAGAGCTTTCCCAAAGCTCGGCCGTCGAGCCGACAACCTCGACCCCTGCGGCGGCATAGGCTGCGTCGGTGAAGCCCGCGCGGTCGCCCGCTCCGCTCTCTATCGCGCAGTCGTACCCCAATTTCTGTAGTTGAAGCGCGCTGTCTGGCGTCATTGCCACGCGCGCCTCTCCCTGAAGCACCTCTCTAGGCGTTCCGATTCTCAAATGACCGTCCCCCTCACGTCAGAACGTTACCCGGCGTCAAGCCGGCCCGAGTTTTCTACCTTGTCGCGGTTTCGCTCACAAGGCGCTGCCCTCGGATAGAGCATAGCTCGCAGCGGAGATAAACAGCCTTCTCGATTATTGCGCCAAAGGTCGTAAATTACAGATTTTATTGCGCTCTTTTGTCACTGTTTCCGATTGGAAATCGCGATGAACTGTATGCCCCGGTATGCGAATGGGCCGGTCGCGCGCCGTGTGCAGCTGCATCCAAACTCCTGTCCGAATCGCGTTTTGCCGCGTTGCATCGGCCCGCTGTCTCCCGCTAAGGGAAACCCGACAGAGGAGCGTTCATGACCGATTTCGCAGCAACCCGCAGCCAATTCCACCTGCCCGACGGAACCGTCTATCTCGACGGCAATTCCTTGGGGCCGATGCCGCGCGCCGCACGCGCACGGCTTGACCAGACCATCGCCGCGGAATGGGGCGACATGCTCATTACCGGGTGGAACAAGGCGGGCTGGATGGATCAGCCCGCACGGCTTGGGGATCGCATAGGCCGGCTGATCGGGGCGGAGCCGGGGCACACGGTCCTTGGCGATACGCTCTCGGTTAAGGTCTATCAGGCGCTGGCCGCCGCCCTCGCGCTGCGCCCCGAACGCAAGGTCATCCTCAGCGATAGCGGAAATTTTCCCTCGGACCTCTATATGGCCCAAGGATTGATCCGCGCGATGGGGGGCACGCACGAATTGCGGATCGTCGCCCCCGAAGAGGTCGAAGCCGCAATAACGTATGAGGTCGCCGTGACCATGCTGACGGAGGTGGATTACCGCACCGGACGGCGTCACGATATGCCGCATCTGACGGCCAAGGCACATTCGGTAGGCGCGCTTGCTCTGTGGGATCTGGCGCATTCGGCGGGTGCGTTCCCCGTGGATGTGTCGGGCGGAAAGGCGGATTTCGCGGTGGGTTGCACCTACAAGTTCCTGAACGGTGGTCCCGGCGCGCCGGCCTTCATCTATGTCGCTCCGGAGCACGCCGAAGTGGTCGAGCCCGCTCTTGCCGGATGGCTTGGGCATGACGCCCCCTTTGCGTTTGAACCTGCCTACAGGCCCGCCCCCGGCATCGCGCGAATGCGGGTGGGCACGCCCCCCGTTCTGCAGATGGCCGCTCTTGAAACCGCGCTGGACGTCTGGGATCAGGTTGATATGCCCGCGCTGGACGAGGCCCGTATCGCGCTGTCGGAGCAATTCATAGCGGAGGTCGCGCAACACGCTCCGATGCTGGAGCTTGCCTCCCCTCGGGATCCTGCCGCGAGGGGCGCACAGGTCTCTTTCAGGTTCACTGAGGGTTACGCCGCCATTCAGGCGCTGATTGCGCGCAGGGTCATCGGCGATTTCCGCGCGCCCGATATCATGCGGTTCGGCATCACGCCGCTATACCTGTCATCCGAGGATATCTCACGCGCGGCGAGCGAAATCGGAACGGTGATCTCCGAACGCCTGTGGGACACTCCGGAGTATCGCCGCAAAGCCGCCGTAACGTGATGCTCAGGCCGTGAGGCGCGCCGTCGGCCGATCCCCGTGCGCCCACCGTTTCACCGCGTCACCAAAGGCAGCGAAGAGCGGACGGGACACGGGATCGCTGGCCGCATCCCATTCAGGATGCCACTGAACCGACATGGTAAAGCCCGGCGCCCCGTCGACATAAATTGCCTCCGGCGTACCGTCGGGTGCATGGCCATCAACGACGATCCGTTTGCCGGGCTCCTTGATCCCCTGCCCGTGCAGCGTGTTGGTCAACACCTCCGTTGCGCCCATCAAATCGTGAAAGGCCCCGCCTTCGGTAAAGCGTACGGGATGGCGCAGCGCGAACTTCTCTTCCAGTGTCCCGTTGGGCGGCATGCGGTGGTTCATGCGTCCCGGAAGGTCCCGGATTTCGGGATAGAGCGAGCCGCCCATCGCCACGTTGACCTCCTGAAACCCCCGGCAGATCCCGAGGATGGGTTGCCCCCGATCAACACAAGCCCGGATGAGCGGCAGGGCAATGGCGTCACGCGCCCGGTCAAAAGCGCCATGCGCCTCGGTCGCCGCCTCGCCGTATTCTTCGGGGTGCACGTTCGGTCGCCCGCCGGTAAAGAGAAAACCATCACAGAGCGC
This sequence comes from Poseidonocella pacifica, assembly GCF_900111875.1. GTDB lineage: Bacteria > Pseudomonadota > Alphaproteobacteria > Rhodobacterales > Rhodobacteraceae > Poseidonocella > Poseidonocella pacifica. The sequence goes on along the minus strand of NZ_FOJU01000001.1, from coordinate 685,085 downwards.
CATCAACTCCTGCACCGAAACGAACCGCGGGTCCGCCGGGACAAGCATCGGCATGCATCCCGAGACACAGGCCACCGCTTCGGAGTTCATGGTCCCGCCCGCATGGGCAGGATACTCGTTGTTGATAAGATACTGATTGCCGATGATGCCGACGACGGGACGTGTCATCCTCTACCTCTCGTTGCTTGGCACTCAAGATAGGGGATCGCATCGAAAGGCAAAAGAGGGCTTAAGCCTCTCCGGTGTATCCAGCAAGCTCAATGCCCGCCATAGCAGCAGCAGCATCGTTGTCGGACGTATCTCCGGTCGCGCCGACCGCACCGATAACCGCGCCGCGCTTGTCCTTGAGCAGAACACCGCCGGGAACGGGGATGACCTGACCGCCGAACACGCCGTTGACCGCCGCCATGAAGTAGGCTTGGCTCTCGGCGCGCGCCATCTGGGCCGATCCCGGCAACCCCAGCATTACGGCGCCATAGGCTTTGCCATGAGCAATGGGGAAACGCCCCGGGCTGGCACCGTCTTCTTTTTCAAAGGCGATGACGTGACCTCCGGCGTCGAGGACCACCACCGAGAGCGGCTTCAGTTCCATTTCCCGCGCCTTGGCCAGCGTCTTGCGGATGATTGTCCGCGCCTTGTTCAGTGTCACAGATGCCATTTGAGCCTCCCTCTTCTCTTTGAATCTTGGTTCGGGCACGAGGCTCTGGCGCTCCCTCTGGGGCACCGGCCGCCTCATGCCCGTTTGTTTCAGCCTGCCTTCAACTCAAGGCGCCGCGCATGCAGCACCGGCTCGGTATAGCCTGAGGGCAGTTCGCGCCCCTTGAAGATGAGATCGCAAGCCGCCTGAAACGCCACCTCGTCAAAATCCGGAGCCATGGGTTTATATGCAGCATCTCCCGCATTCTGGCGGTCGACGACCTCGGCCATCTTGCGCATGGCCTGCATGACCTGTTCTTCGGAGACGATGCCGTGGTGCAACCAGTTGGCAACGTGCTGCGAGGAAATCCGGCAGGTTGCCCGATCCTCCATCAGCCCGACGTCATTGATGTCAGGCACCTTGGAGCACCCGACGCCCTGATCAATCCAGCGCACGACATAGCCGAGAATTCCCTGCGCGTTGTTTTCCACCTCACGCATGATCTGTGCGTCGGTCCATTTGCGGAATGCCGCAAGCGGGATTTCGAGGATGCCATCCACATGGGCGCGCCGTCCGCCTGCCTTTAGCTTCTTCTGCACGGCAAAGACGTCGATCCGGTGATAGTGCAGCGCGTGAAGCGTCGCGGCGGTGGGGCTTGGCACCCAGGCAGTATTGGCGCCGGCCTTGGGGTGATCGATCTTCTGCTCCATCATCGCGCCCATCAGGTCGGGCATGGCCCACATGCCCTTGCCAATCTGTGCAACGCCGGAAAGACCGCATTCAAGGCCAATGTCCACGTTGAGGTTCTCGTATGCCCCGATCCAGCCCTTGCGCTTGATGAAATCCTTCCGGCTGAAGGGGCCGGCCTCCATGGAGGTATGGATCTCATCCCCGGTGCGGTCGAGGAAACCGGTGTTGATGAAGGCACACCGATGCTTTGCAGCACGAATACATTCCTTGAGGTTGACGGAAGTCCGCCGCTCCTCATCCATGATCCCCAGCTTGACCGTATATTGCGGCAATCCAAGGAAGCCTTCGACCGCGGTAAAGACCTCATCGGACAGCGCGGTTTCCGCAGGGCCGTGCAGCTTTGGCTTCACCACGTAGATCGACCCATGGAGAGAGTTGCCGCCCTCGCGCTTGAGGTCGTGCATGCCGATGAGAACGGTGATCGCGGCATCCATCAAGTGCTCATAGATTTCGCCGCCATCCCGGGTGAGGATCGCGGGATTGGTCATGAGCAAACCGACGTTGCGGACCCACATGAGCGCGCGGCCCTTGACCGTCAGCGTGCCGCCGTCCGGCGCGGTAAAGGTGCGGTCCTCGGCCAACTTTCGCGTGACGCTCTTACCGCCCTTTTCGAATGTGTCCTCCAGATCGCCCTTCATCAGGCCGAGCCAGTTGTCGTAGGCAAGGACCTTGTCCTCGGCATCGACGCAGGCAACGGAATCCTCGCAATCCATGATCGAGGTGATGGCGCTTTCCATCCGCACTTCGGCCAAGGCCGCCTGATCGCGCGACCCCATGAAATGCGCCCGGTCAAAGACCAGTTCGACATGAAGACTGTTGCTTTTCAGCAGGACGGAATCGGGCGCCTTGGGATTGCCGCGATAGCCGACGAACTTCTCCGGCTGCATGAGCGGCTTGTCATCCACCAAAAGCGCGCCGTCGCGGATATGATAGCGCCGCACATCCGCGTGGCTCGCACCCTCAATGGGGAATGCGTCATCGAGAAACACCCGCGCCCGTGCCACGACCCGCGCGCCGCGGCCCTTGTCATAGCCTCCCTTGGGTGCCGGGGATCCCATGGCATCGGTACCATAGAGACAGTCGTACAGGCTGCCCCAACGGCCATTCGCGGCGTTGAGCGAATAGCGCGCGTTGGTCACCGGAACGACAAGCTGCGGCCCCGGGATCGTGGCGACCTCCGGATCGACATTCTTGGTCTCGATCTCGAAGTCTGGCCCCTCGGGAACGAGATACCCGATTTCCTGAAGAAACGTCTTGTAGGCTTCGTGATCGTGGGGTTGGTCGCGATGCGCAATGTGCCAGTCGTCAATCTGCTTCTGGAGCGTTTCACGCACCTCCAGCAGTTCGGCCGTTTTGGGCCCGTAGGTATGCGCGAGGTCGGAAAAACCCTTCCAGAAGGCATCCGCCTCCACGCCGGTTCCCGGCAGCACCTTGTCGGTGATGAACTCCGCCAACTGCACGTCAACCTGCAGCCCGTGTTTGTCGATCCGGCCGGTCATGGCATCCGCTCCCTCGCAATAGCATACAATCGCATGCCGGTTTAGGATGCCTGTTTCCGATAGGCAACCGCCGTTCTGATTGGGGGCGTAATATTCTTGCCCCCAACCCACGTTTTGCGCAGCGTCTGGTCAGTCGCCCGCTGGATCGGCAACTTCTTCCGATGTGGTGCCCTCGACCTGTTCCACCTCTCCGGTGCGCCCGTCGATCTGTTCCTGTGCGCCTTCCGGCCCATCAGAGGCGAGGATTTCCCACCCGACCCAGACGATCAGGAGCAAGAGCGCAAAGCCGACAGCGATCTTCATCCCGTTGAGCGGGGCGCGGTGCTGTTTCTCTTGGGTCTTTGTGTTGGTATCTGGTGCTGACATAAGTCCAATCCTTCGGTTGCTGGATCTCTACAGCTCGAGTTAGTTCAGGGGTGCGCCCCTTCAATCACCCGTGCGCCTACACCACGGCGCCTTTCCGCTTGCAGCCGCGCCAGCACGCAATACCCTGCCCGCAAACCACCAAGGAGCACCTCGATGCGAGACGCCGCGCCCCAGACAATCTACCTTCGCGACTACACGCCGTTCGGCTTTGAGGTCGAAGAGGTCGCGCTGACCTTCCGTCTCTCCCCGACGGCCACGCGGGTTCTGTCACAGATCCGGTTTCGCCCCCGCCTCGACGGCGACGGGCGCTTCTTTCTCCATGGTGAGGACATGACCCTCATCTCGGCAGCAATCGACGGCACCCCGGTCACTCCGCGCATGGTGGACGGCGGGCTTGAAGCAGATGTGCCAACGGAGCCGTTTCTCTGGGAATCCGAGGTGGAAATTTCCCCCGCCACCAACACCGCGCTCGAAGGGCTTTATATGTCGCCGCTCGCGCGCGATGGGGCTGCTCCCGACCCCGGCGCGATGTATTGCACGCAGTGCGAGGCCGAAGGGTTTCGCAAGATCACCTACTATCCGGACCGGCCCGACGTGATGAGCGTTTTTACCGTCCGGATCGAAGGGGACATGCCGGTTCTGCTGTCCAACGGCAACCCCGTGGAACAGGGGGACGGATACGCCGTCTGGCATGATCCGTGGCCCAAACCTGCCTACCTCTTTGCCCTCGTCGCGGGCGATCTGCGCGCGCATTCCGGCAGTTTGACCACGATGTCCGGCAAGTCCGTCGATCTCAACATCTGGGTCCGCCCGGGACCCGACGAGGACAAATGCGCCTTTGGGATGGAGGCGCTCAAGCGGTCCATGAAATGGGATGAGGAGATCTATGGGCGTGAATACGATCTCGACGTGTTCAACATCGTCGCGGTGGATGATTTCAACATGGGCGCGATGGAAAACAAGGGGCTGAACATCTTCAACTCCTCCTGCGTGCTGGCATCCCCCGAAACCTCGACCGATGCCAATTTCGAACGGATAGAGGCGATCATCGCCCATGAGTACTTTCACAACTGGACGGGCAATCGCATCACCTGCCGCGACTGGTTCCAGCTTTGCCTGAAGGAGGGCCTGACCGTCTTTCGCGACAGCCAGTTCACGGCCGATCTTCGCTCCGCGCCGGTCAAGCGCATCACCGACGTGATCGACCTGCGAGCACGGCAGTTCCGCGAAGACAACGGCCCGCTGGCCCATCCCGTGCGCCCAGACAGCTTTGTGGAGATCAACAACTTCTATACCGCCACCGTCTATGAAAAGGGCGCGGAGTTGATCCGTATGCTCAAAACCCTTGTGGGGGACGAAGCTTATGCCAAGGCGCTCGACCTCTACTTCATGCGGCATGACGGCGATGCGGCGACCATCGAGGATTGGCTCAGGGTCTTTGAGGATGTGACGGGCCGCGACCTGACACAGTTCAAACGCTGGTACGAACAGGCGGGCACTCCGCGCCTTGAAGTAACAGATGAGTTCAACGACGGCACTTATACCCTTCACTTCAAACAACAAACTCCACCCACACCGGGGCAGGAGACGAAGGACCCCCGCGTCATTCCCATCGCGGTTGGCCTGCTCAATCCCAATGGCGACGAGATCGTGCCGACACGCATTCTCGAGATGACCGAAGCAGAACAGAGCTTTTCCTTTGATGGATTGGCGAGTCGTCCTGTCGCCTCGATCCTGCGAGACTTCTCGGCGCCCGTGATCCTCCACCGGGAAACGGACAATGCCGAGCGCGCCTTTCTGCTTGCCCATGATACCGACCCCTTCAACAAGTGGGAGGCCGGCCGCGCCCTTGCCAAGGACGTGCTCTGCCGCATGGTGAGCCAAGGGGCCGCACCCGATCAGGCCTATCTCGACGCCGCGCTTGCCGTGCTTCGGGATGACGGCCTTGATCCCGCCTTTCGGGCCTTGGCGCTGGCCCTGCCAAGTCAGGAGGATATCGGCCAGACGCTGCATGACGCCGGGATCGTCCCCGATCCCATGGCGATCTATGACGCCCGGGAGACGCTCGCCCAGAGCTTTGCTGAACAGGCCGCCGATACGCTTCCGCGGATTTATGCCGGAATGGCGGTCGACGGGCCCTATCGCCCCGATGCGGAGGATGCCGGGAAACGGGATCTCGGCAATACGGCCCTGCGCCTGCTGAGCCGGCTCGACGGCGGTAAGACGGCCACGACGCAATACGCCAATGCCGACAACATGACGCAGCAACTCGGTGCCCTGGGCGCGCTGCTTTCCATCGAGAAAGGCGAGGACCAGCTTGCCGCCTTCGAAGCTCAGTGGGATCAGGACCGGCTCGTGATGGACAAGTGGTTCGGCATGCAGGTGGCTCATGCGCATTCCGCCCGCGCCGCAGAAATCGCAGACGCGCTGACCCGCCATCCGGCCTTCGAATACCGGAACCCCAACCGGTTCCGCGCGACGCTCGGGGCGTTGGCCGGAAATACGGCCGGGTTCCACGCGCCCGGTGGTCGCGGCTATCGCCTGCTTGCCGATTGGCTCATCAAGCTTGATCCGCTGAACCCCCAGACCACGGCGAGGATGACGACACCCTTCGAAACGTGGCGCCGCTATGACGCGGACCGTCAAGCGCTCATCAAGGCGGAGTTGGAGCGCATCCGGGCCACTCCGAACCTGTCGCGGGACGTAACGGAAATGGTCAGCCGCATCCTCGGCGGCTGATACCTACTCAGCAGAGGCTTGCCGCGCCCCACTCAGCGCGCCATATCGTGTTTTGACCCATCGGGGCCCGACCTGTATAGGACGGGCTCCATGCCATTTGACGAGGCCAAATCACGGTGCTGCGATTCATCACCTCTTTCTTCGGCGCAATCTTCACGCTGATCACACTCGGTCTCACGATGATCGCGCTCTCGGTGGGCGCGGTGCTCTGGATCTATGGCAGGGACCTTCCCAGCCATGAGGCATTGGCCCAGTACACCCCTGCCACGATCAGCCGGATCTATTCGGGTGAAGGTCGGATTATCGACGAATTCGCGCAGGAACGCCGCATCTTCGCCCCTGCCGAAGAGATTCCCGACCTCATCAAGCAGGCCTTCATCAGCGCCGAGGACAAGAACTTCTATAGCCATAGCGGCTATGACACGCGCGGCATCATCGCCGCGGGGGTGGAAGCTGTGCAATCGGGCGGCGAAAACCTGCGGGGCGCATCGACGATCACGCAGCAGGTGATGAAGAACTTCCTCCTCGGCGGCGAGCGCCGCATCGAACGCAAGGTGAAGGAAATCATCCTCGCCACCCGCCTTGAGGAGACCTTGTCCAAGGAGAAGATCCTTGAGCTCTACCTGAACGAGATCTTTCTGGGGCAGAACTCCTATGGCGTCGCGGCAGCGGCCCAGACCTATTTCAACAAGCCCCTCGCAGAACTTGAGCCGCACGAAGCCGCCATGCTCGCGTCGATGCCGCAGGCCCCGTCCGACTATCACCCTGTGCGCCGCAAGGACCGCGTGACCGAACGGCGGAACTATGTGCTGCGGGAGATGAAGGAGAACGGCTATATCACCGAGGCGGTGTATCTCGCGGAGCGGGAAAAGCCTCTGCGCTCCGTCCAGAATGGCGATTTTGAGAGTTTCCGCGCCTCCCTGCCCCCGCGTGACTATTTCACGGATGAGATCCGCCGCCAGCTTTCGGTGGAATTTGGCGAGGGCGAATTTTTCTCTGGCGGCATGAGTGTTCGCGCCACGCTCGACGCCGAGATGCAACAGGCCGCCGCCGAGGCATTGCGCTGGCAGTTGGAAACCTACGATCGAAACCTCGGCAACTGGCACGGGACCGGCAAGACACTCCCCGAAGAGCAGCTTGCCGATTGGCCCTCGGCCTTGTCGTCGGTCGATGTCGCGCGGGATGTGGTGCTTGAGCATCCTTGGCTGCCAGCCGTGGTTCTTGAGGTTGCCGATCAGGCGCTGACAGTTGGCATCGAGGGCGTCGATGGCGAACAGCAGGTGCCTCGCGCGGATATCAAATGGCTGAAGGGTGACTTCTTCGACAACTTCACCCGCGGCGATGTGGTGCATGTCCGGCAGGTAACCGATGACAACGGCGACTTGCGCAACTGGTCCCTCCGGCAGATCCCCAAAGTCGAGGGCGCCTTCATGGCGATGGACGTCAATTCGGGCCGTGTGATCGCAATACAGGGCGGCTTTTCCTACCAGCATTCGGTCTTCAACCGCGCAACGCAGGCGATGCGCCAGCCGGGGTCGTCCTTCAAGCCCTTCGTCTATGCCTCCGCCCTCGACAGCGGCTATACCCCTGCGACCATCATCGTTGATGCCCCGATCGAGGTGAACACCCCGCAGGGCCTCTGGCGGCCACAGAACGCGTCAAACGAATACTACGGCCCGACGCCGCTGCGCACCGGGATCGAACGGTCGCGGAACCTGATGACCATCCGTCTTGCGCAAGAAGTGGGCATGGATGTGGTCGCGGAATATGCCGAGCGCTTTGGCGTTTACGACAATATGGGCCCCTATCTTGCGAATGCGCTCGGGTCCGATGAGACCACGCTTTACAAGATGGTGGCGGCCTATGCGATGTTTGCCAATGGCGGCGAACGTGTTGAACCCACCCTTGTTGACCGCGTTCAGGATCGCTTTGGCAACACCGTTTATTCCCACGATCCGCGCGCTTGTGTGGATTGCGATGTCGCGGACCTTCCCCCCGGCACGGCTCCGCGCATTATCTCCACGCGCACGCGCATCATGAACGCGGTCACCGCCTATCAGCTGACGTCGATGCTCGAAGGTGTGGTACAGCGCGGCACGGCGAGCCGGTATGTCAACTTGCCCGTCCCGACCGCCGGCAAGACCGGCACCACCAACGACGCCAAAGACGTGTGGTTCATCGGCTTCACCTCGAACATCGTCGCGGGCTGTTTCATCGGCTACGACAATCCCACACCGCTGGGTGGTGGTCGGGCCTCCGGCGGGGCCATGTGTGGCCCGGTGTTCCAGAAGTTCATGGAACAGGCCGTCGAGAAATACGGTGGCGGGCCGTTCAAAGTCCCCGAAGGTGGGCGCTTCATCAAGATCGACAGGTTCACCGGCGCGCGGCTTCCCGATGATGCGACCGGCGATAACGTCGTGGCCGAATTCTTCCGCGATGGTCAGGAGCCGATCTTTGGCATCACCTTCGATGGTGGCTTCGCCATGGGTGCGAACCTGCCACTGGTGGATGAGGCGCGCTCGTCCAAACAGGTGACGACAACCACCGGAAAGCAGGGCGTTGTCGGACCCAAGGCAACCTTCGGCACACTGAGTTCGGGCGGCCTTTACTGAGCCCTCACTGGCCGGGGATGAGCCCGGCCAGCGCCCGCCGAACCAGACGCCGCACCGAAGGGCGCGCATGCCCCGCGAAGGGCAAGGGCCGGCAAACCTCCATCGCCGCGATCCCGACCCGTACCGTCAATGCGCCGTTGACGATCCCTTCGCCAAAGCGACGTGAGAGCCGGGCGAGGATCGTTCCGCCCAGAATGGGCTCAAGCATATCGTCACCGACCGCGACCGCCCCGGTGGCGACCAGATGGGTCAACACGGATCGGGTCAGCCGCCATGTAGCCAAACCGCCCGCGCGCCCGCCATAGATCTCTGCCACACGGCGGATCATGCGCATGTTCGCCGCTCCGGCTGCGGCCACATCGGCAAAGGCAAGCGGGACCAGCGCAGTGACAGTCGCCACTTGCCGGGCTGCGGCCTGTACTTCGCGCTCTGCCATCTTGTCGAGGTCCGACAGCAGCTCTCCATCCGCGAGCGCAAGAAGCGATGCCGCGTCAAGCTCCTCCTGACTGCGCCGGGCAAGCCGATCCCGCCCCCATTCCGTTTCCGGCCGATGGGCATAAAAACGGTTGAGATCAGCCACCAGACCACGCGCCCCTTCGAGGTCATCTTCGGCGAGAATTGCCTCCGCCCGCCTGTGCAGCGCGTCCACCTTGCCGAGGCGGGAGAAGGCAGCGAACTCACGAAGGATCAGCCCAAGACACGTCAGCAGAAACGCCACCAGCAGCGCCGACAACGCCCAGCCGAGCACGGGCAAACGGTCTATCAAGTCCGTGACAAACTGCCAAAAGGCCAGAGATATCATCGCCGTGACCACCGCGCCCAAAAGCGACCAGAACAGCCGCCCCAGCCATGATCGGCGCCGCGCCCCTAGGATGGCCAGTGTCTGCATCGCTTGGCCTGAGGGCCCCGGCTCTCCCGGATCGGGAATTGGCGGCGCATCCGCCGGATTGGGCGCGGGTCCATTTGTCGGGGCTTCAACCGGGCCGCGCGGCGTTTCCGCCTGCGGGGCGCTTTCATCAATGTCGATCAATACCGGTCCGCGGCGCTCGCTCATCGTTTGTCCCTTTCCCAGAGGAGCTGCACTTCGGGCAAGCCCTCATCATTCCCCGTCCCGCGCGCCAGCACGGCAAATCCCTCTCGCGCATAGAAGCGCCGCGCGCCCTCGTTGGCCTCCAGTGTCCAGAGCGTGAGCCACCCGTGCCGCTGCTTCACCCGGTCAAGAAGCGCCTTGCCCACCCCCCTGCCACGTGCGGCTTCGGCCACATAGAGCGCCTGAACCCGCGGGCCATCCCATGCGATGAAACCTTGGACGTTGGTCTCTGAGGCCACGTACATTGGCCCTCGCGCGATCAATTCGGCGGCATGCGAGATATCCTGAGCACGAGAATGCACCCGGGGCAGCCACTCCGTCCCGTCCGTGTAGTCGGACAAAATTGCCGCCACCGCCGTCGCGTCCGTTTGCCGAGCGGGCCGGATCAAAGCGCGTCTCCGAACAGGAACTGCGCCGCCTTGTCGAGCCGGATATGGGGCGGCCCTTCACCCGCCTTGAGCGTGAGCGCCGCAGGCGCGAAATTCATGATCTGGTAATCGGCATCGAGCCAGTCCGTCGCACCACTTCGCGCTGGCGCGAGGATCTGCGCGGGATCCTGCGGCAGCGCGCCGGGGTAAAACGCCGCCTGACGGCCCGTTTCCAGCAAGGTGCCCCGGACACAGTCGAGCGGCGCGCCCTCGTGGAGAATCGTCTCCTCCGTCGTGGCGCGCAGCGCGGCCAACGCCATCGCTTGGGTCTCCGCCCCCGCGAAATCCGCGCGGTCGCGTGCATCCCGGGTTGCGGCGCGCATGATCTCTGTCAGCGCCTTGTGCTGGGTATGATGAAGGTGATCCGCCTTGGTGGCGGCAAACAGGATCTTTTCCACTCGCCGGCCCAGAAACAACTGCGTCAGAAAAGCATTCCGTCCCGGGCGGAACGCGCCGAGGATATCGGCCATGGTCGCCCGCAGATCCTCAACCGCGCGCGGCCCGGCATGGATCGCACCAAGCATGTCGACCAACACGACCTGCCTGTCGATCCGCGAGAAATGATCCCGAAAGAAGGGGCGAACGACCTCTCGCTTGTAAGCCTCATATCGACGCTCGAACTCTCGGTAGAGACCGCCCCGCGCCTTTTTCTCCGGCACTGGCAGAGGCGCAAAGGTCAAAACCGGGCTGCCCGCGAGATCACCCGGCATCAGGAACCTGCCCGGCGTGCAATCGGAATATCCCGCCCCGCGCGATGCCGACAGGTAGTCGGTGAACCCGCGCGACAGGGATTGCGCCTGGACTTCGTCGAGCGGCTGAGCCCCGTCCACATCCCCGGCTTGTGTAAGGAAGCCCGCACCCTCCTCCCGGAGGGCGGCTTTCTTCAACGTCTCAGCGGACCACTCGGCATAGGATTTATCCATCAGGGCAAGGTCGAGGAGCCATTCGCCGGGATAATCAATGATGTCGATATGCACGGTGCGCGGCCCCGAAAACGACCCCAGAATCCCCGACGGTTGCACCCGCAGGGACAGGCGCAATTCAGAGATGGATCGCGTGCTTTCAGGCCAACGAGGATTGGCGGATGTGAGGGCCGCGAGGTGGCTTTCATATTCGAAACGCGGCACGGTGTCGTCGGGTTGTGGCTGTAGATAGGCCGCGCGGATTGCCCCTTTGGCCTGCGGAAGCAGCCCCCCCATCCGGCCCCGGTCGAGCATGTTTGCCACCAGCGACGTGATGAAGACCGTCTTGCCAGACCGGGCCAGCCCGGTGACCCCCAACCTGACGACCGGTTCAAAGAATGCGCCCGACACGGTGTCCCCGACGCTCTCGATCCCGCGCGTGATTCCATCCGCCAGTGTGGAAATGACCAAACCGCTGCCCCTTGCCCTGCTTGCCCGTCTTTGACGAAGATAGAGGCGCAAGGGGCCGCTTACCAGTGTCACACCGGGGATTGCGGCGCGCACCCGCCTCGGGTATCTGCCCGCGCATGCCTCGATATGCTCTCCGCGTCGAATATCACGGCGCGCCATTCTCCGGATGGCAACGCCAGAAGGACCAACCCTCGGTGCAGGGCGCGATCGAAGATGCGCTCCGCCGGTTGGAGCCGCGCGCGCATGCGATTGCCGCCGCGGGCCGGACGGATGCCGGCGTCCACGCCTTGGGGCAGGTTGCCCATTGCGACATGGACAAGGCATGGGATCCATTCCGCCTGTCCGAAGCGTTGAACTATCACCTGAAGCCAGCGCCTGTCGCGATCACCGGCTGCGCGCAAGTGTCTGACACCTGGCACGCGCGGTTTAGCGCCACCAACCGCCAGTATCTTTTTCGCCTACTAACCCGGAGGCCACCGGCGACGTTGGAGAAGGGGCTTGTCTGGCAGGTCTCTCAAAAGCTCGATGTCGCCGCCATGCGCGAAGGGGCGTCCTACCTGCTGGGCAAACACGATTTCACCACCTTCCGCAGCACGATCTGTCAGGCGAAAAGCCCGATCAAGACGCTGGACCGCCTCGATGTGGAGGAAATTATGGGCCCGAGCGGCCCCGAGGTACATTTTCACGTTCAGGCACGATCCTTCCTGCACAATCAGGTGCGCAGTTTCGTGGGCACTTTGGAGCGTGTGGGCGCGGGTTCCTGGTCACCTGAAGAGGTCAAAGCGGCGCTGGAAGCGACTGATCGTGCCGCCTGCGGACCAGTTTGCCCGCCACAGGGCCTCTATCTCGCCCGTGTGGGATATGACGAAGATCCCTTCGCCGCCTCCGAAAGCTAAAAGGCGCGTTCAGCCACAATCGCAATTCTGCGCCCAAGACCTAGGGGCAGAACAGATCATTGCTCAGCGCGAAGACCATGAGCGACAGGATGATCGCAAGGCCGCCCGTCATGAGGATACGCAACGCCCGGTCGCTCGGAGGGGAACCGGTCAAGGCCTCCCACGCATGAAATACCAGATGCCCGCCATCCAACACCGGAATTGGGAAGAGGTTCAGCAACCCGACGGCCGTCGACAGCACCGCGATGAACCAGATGAAGCTGGAAACACCTTGGCTTGCCATCGCGCCAGAGGCCTCTGCGATGCCGATTGGCCCCGACATATTACAGGTGCTGATGGCACCAGTAATCATGTGCCAAAGCCCCGACAACGAGGACTGAATGATGAAGCCGGTCTGGGTCACCCCATAGCCGAGCGCATCGACCACCCCCGCCCGTTCGGTCGCAGGCTCAAACAGCATCCCGCCGGCAATCCCGATCCGCCAATTGGTCACAAAGCCCCCATCGGGGCCCGGCTCATCGACGCGGCGAGGCAGCAATGTCACTGAGCGGGTTTCCCCCATTGACCAGACGGTCAACGGAATCGGCCGCCCGTCCGAGCTTTCGACCACATCCTTGAGCGCATCGAAGGCAAAAATCGGCTGGTCATCCACCTCGATCAGCACATCGCCGGGGCGCAAACCAGCGTCATAGGCGGCGGACTGCGGGGTAAGCTGACTCACAACCGCGGGAAATGGATAGGGCGCGGTAACGGTCGCCTCCGTGCCATCGCGGCGAATGCGATACTCAACCACCGCCTCCTTGGGGATGTCATCGCGTATCACGCCCAAACCCTCATCGACAGAAACCCCGCCAATGGCCAAGATCTCATCGCCGGGACGCAGTTCGTTGACCTCGGCCGGAACAGCGCGGATATCCCCCACCGTGAGCGGATCGCGCATCTGGCCGCCGACAAGGACGATGCCCGCGAAAATGGCGATAGACATGATGAAATTGAAGACAGGCCCGGCCGCGACAGTCGCCGCCCGTGCCCAGAGCGGTGCGCCGTGCATCGTGCGGCGCTTCTCCTGCGCGCTCAACTCTGCGATTGCGCCTGCATCCTTGCCACTGGCCGCGTCGCTGTCGCCGAGGAATTTGACATAGCCACCAAAGGGCAATGCTGCGACTTGCCAGAGCGTTCCGCGCCGATCCCGGCGGGAGAAGAGGACCGGACCGAACCCGAGGCTGAACACTTCGGCATGGATCCCGGACCAGCGCCCGACGATGTAATGCCCGTATTCATGCACAGCCACGATGACAGAGAGCGCCACGACGAAGGCCACAAGGGTGAAGGCGGTGCCGCCAATGTTGGGGAGCAAAGTTGCGATATCCAATGGGGCCTCAGCTTTTGCGAGTGTCGATGGCCCGGCGGGCGGCATCCTTAGCGAGATGGTCCACATGGGCGAGGTTATCAAGTGTGATCGCTGCGTCGATCAGTCCCGGTTCACCGGAAAGTTCCGTCAGCACATCCTCGACCACTTCGGCCATCTGGGTAAACTTGAGCTGGCGCGCGATGAAACCATCCAGCGCCGCATCCTTGGCCGCGTTGAACACGGCCCCGGCCAGCCCGCCCGCCTCCATCACTTCACGCGCAAGGCGCAAAGCGGGCCAGCGCACCTCACAGGCATTGCGGAAATTGAGTTGGCCGATCTGCACCAGATCGAGCCGCGAGACGGGCAATTCGCGCCGCTCCGGCCAATGCAGCGCATAACCGATGGCGTGGCGCATATCGGGAGGCCCCACATGGGCCATAAGCGCACCGTCACGAAATCCGACCAGCGCGTGGATGAGGCTTTCGGGATGGACCACGACCTCAATCGCGCCGGGATCAACCCCGAAGTATTCTCGCGTTTCAATGACTTCGAGCGCCTTGTTAAACATAGAGGCGCTGTCGATCGTGATCCGTTGGCCCATGTCCCAATTGGGGTGATTGCACGCTTCCTCGACTGTTGCCTCGGCCAAGGCCTCCAGCGGCCAATCGCGAAACGCACCCCCCGAAGCCGTCAGGATTATCCGTTCGACGGCGGACATATCCTCTCCAACAAGCGCCTGAAACACGGCCGAATGCTCGCTATCAACGGGCAGAACCCGCGCTTTATGCTCGCGCGCGGTTTCCATCAGCAACGCCCCGGCAGTGACGAGCGATTCCTTGTTGGCGAGGGCCAATGTCATGCCCGGCTGTCTCAGCGCCGCTAATCCAGGCTGCAGGCCCGCCGCGCCGACGATGGCGGACATGACCCAATCCGCAGGACGATGCGCGGCCTCAAGGAGCGCGGCTTGCCCCGCAGCGGCCTCGACCCCGGACCCGGCGAGCGCGTCACGCAGCGCCGGCAGACAGTCTTCGTTTGCCGTCACCGCAACTTCGGCCTTGAGACGCCGCGCATCTTCGGCAAGTCGGGAGATATTGTTCCCACCGGTCAGCGCCACGACCCGATAGCCCTCCGCATCGCGGGAGATAAGATCGAGAGTGTTCTGGCCGATGGAGCCGGTCGCCCCAAAGACGGAAATCCGCCTCATGAAGCGATCCCGGGCGGAAAGTCGATATAGGCTTGAACCAAGGTCAGGAACAGGGCGGCGCCGATCATGCCATCAAAGCGATCCATCAAACCGCCGTGGCCGGGGATAAGCGAAGAGGCATCCTTGACCCCTACCCGGCGTTTGAGCGCGCTTTCGGCCACATCGCCCATCTGGCTGGCCATGGACATGGCGATGGACACGCCTACAAGGCCCCACCCCGCCCCAAGCATCGAGATCGCCACCACCGCCACGATCGCGGAGGCAATCCATCCCGCAATAGTGCCGGACCAAGTTTTCTTCGGGCTGACACGCGGCCAGAATTTCGGCCCGCCAATAAGCCTGCCGGCAAAGTATCCGAATACGTCCGTGGCGACCACGACACCGATCAACCAAAGGATCCAAGGGATCCCGAAACTGTCACGCAGCCCGATCATGCCGAATCCGCCCAGCAGAATGGCAAGGGTATAGAGCGCGCCCGCAACGCGCTTTTGCGGCGCAATGCCAATGGCGAGAAGCCCCGGCGCGAATAGTATCGGAAGGGCGAGCCCCGCAGGCAGATAGGGCACCACGGTCGCGGCAATCCCCACGACCAGACCAAAGCTGCGTGCCCCAAAGCGGCCCTGCGGCCGCAGCATCGACATAAGCTCCCATGCCATAAGGCCGCAAATCAGCCCGACCATGAGGTGAAATGCGATCCCGCCCGCATAGACCCCGGCCACGCCAATTGCGATCATGACAGTGCCGGAGGCCAGCCGCTGACGCAGATCATTCCAGAGAGCAGGTCTTGTCATGGCTCAGGCTTTCACAGCCCCGAAGCGCCGGTCGCGGGTGGCATATCGGGCGACCACTTCGGCAAAAATCTCAGCCGTGAAGTCGGGCCACAGCGTGTCGATGAATTCATATTCGGAATAGGCCGACTGCCAGAGCAGGAAATTGGACACACGTGCCTCTCCGCTGGTGCGAATAACGAGATCGGGGTCGGGCAGGACATGGGTATCGAGATAGCGCGGCAGGGTCTCTTCATCGATGCCCTTTGGGTCAAGCCGCCCGGCGGCGACATCCTCGGCCAGCCGCTTGGTCGCGCGCGCCACCTCGTCCCGCCCCCCATAGTTGAGCGCCACTGTAAGGTGAACCAGATCATTGCCGGAGGTCAGCAATTCGAGCTCGTCCATCAGATCCACAAGCTTGTCGTCAAGCCGGACGCGATCCCCGATGAAACGAACCCTGACGCCCGCCTCCATCATGGCCTTGGACTCCTTGACGATATAGCGGCGAAACAGCGTCATGAGGCCGGAAACCTCGGCCTGGGTACGCTTCCAGTTCTCGGTCGAGAAGGCGAAGATGGTCAGGTATTTGACGCCCTGAGAGGGACAAGCCTCGACGATCTGCCGCACACGACGCGCGCCGGCGTGATGCCCGGTCAGCCGGGGCCGACCGCGCATCTGGGCCCAGCGACCGTTGCCATCCATGATAATGGCGACGTGCCTTGGCCCCATCGTTAGCTCTATGTCCTTGGCCATGTCCGCCTTTCCGGGCACAGAAGCCCCCTATCGCCTGCCGCCTCAGACCTGCATGATCTCTTCTTGCTTCGTCTCCAGCGCTTTGTCGACCTTGGCGATGTAGGTGTTCGTAAGCTCCTGCACCTCGTCTTCCCAGATTTTCTGGTCGTCCTCGGACATTTCGCCGTCGTTCTTGGCTTTTTTGATCTGATCCATGCCATCACGGCGCAGATTGCGGATCGCGACGCGCGCATGCTCGGCGTAATGACCAGCCACCTTCGTCAATTCCCGACGGCGCTCTTCGTTGAGTTCCGGGATTGGCAACATGATGATTGTGCCGTTCAGCTGTGGGTTGATGCCAAGGCCGCTTTCGCGGATCGCTTTCTCGACCTTGTTTACAAGGCCCTTGTCCCACACGTTGATGGTGACCATCCGCGGCTCAGGCACGTTGACGGTACCGACCTGATTGATGGGGGTCATTTGGCCGTATGCATCCACCTGCACCGGCTCCAGCATACTCGCGCTGGCGCGCCCTGTGCGCAGGGACGCAAATTCCGTCCGCAGGTTGGCGATTGCCCCGTCCATCCGGCGGGTGAGATCATCGGTATCCAGCATGAAGTCGTCTGACATGGTCCATTCCTTCGCGGGCTCGTAACCCGTCTATCCTTGACTTATCGTAATTTGCGCCCGCGGGTCACCCCTGAACGCGCGTATAAGTTCCCTCACCAGCGAGAATCCCCCGAAAACCGCCCGGCTCGTCCAACGAGAAAACGATGATCGGCAGGTTGTTGTCACGGGCAAGAGCGATTGCCGATGCGTCCATTACACCCAGACGCTTGGCGAGGCAGTCGTCATAGCTGACGGTTTCATACCGCGTGGCGTCATCGAATTTCATCGGGTCCTTGTCATAGACGCCGTCGACCTTGGTCCCCTTGAAGATCGCCTCGCAGTTCATCTCATTGGCGCGCAGGGTGGCGGCGGTATCGGTCGTGAAATAGGGATTCCCGGTCCCTGCGGCAAAGATACAGACCCGCTTCTTCTCCAGATGCCGCACGGCCCGGCGACGAATATAGGGTTCCGCCACCTCGTCCATGCGGATCGCCGAGATCACACGGGTAAAGACGTCGAGTTCCTCCAAGGCCGATTGCATGGCGAGCGCGTTCATCACCGTGGCCAGCATGCCCATGTAGTCGGCGGTCGTCCGCTCCATCCCTTGGGCGGACCCCTGTAGGCCGCGGAAGATATTGCCGCCCCCGATCACCATACAAACCTCAACCCCGATGGAATGCACCGCCTGTACCTCTCGGGCAATTCGTTGCACGGTGGGAGGGTGCAGCCCATAGCCCTGATCCCCCATCAAAGCCTCCCCGGAGATTTTCAGCAGGACGCGTTTGAAGGAGGGTTTTGGGCGCGTGGCGGCATCGGACATGGCTCGGATCCTCGGGGGGTTCAGTTGGCGGGCAAAATGTCGGAAAACGCAGCGATGTTCAATCCACGAACCGGACCGATGCAGAACCCCTTTGCCGATCTCTCGCCAGAATGCCCCATACTGCTTGCCGGACCAACCGCGAGCGGAAAATCCGCGCGCGCCCTGGAACTGGCCGAAGCCCAAGGACGCATGGTCGTGAATGCCGATGCGCTTCAGGTTTATGGAAACTGGCGCGTGTTGTCGGCGCGCCCCTCAGCGGAGGAAGAATCCCGTGCGCGCCATGCGCTCTATGGGCATGTCGCGTGGGATGCCGAGTATTCCGTGGGGCACTGGCTCCGGGAAGTCGCGCCTTTGCTCCAGATCCGTCCCGCGCCGATCATCATCGGAGGCACCGGGCTCTATTTCACCGCGTTGACCGAGGGGCTTGCCGCAATTCCGGCGACGCCGGGGGACATCCGCGCCAAAGGCGATGCGCTCGAGTTGGCGGCCCTGCTTGATGCGCTCGACGCGGAAACCCGCAAGCGTATCGACACGAAAAACCGCGCCCGGGTGCAGCGTGCATGGGAGGTGTTGCACGCGACGGGGCAGCCGCTTTGGGTCTGGCAGGATGAAACGCCGCCCCCCCTGCTTCCCTTGGAACAGGCGCGGGCTTTTGTGCTCGATGCGCCGCGCGATTGGCTCACCCCCCGCATCGAACGACGGTTCGATGCGATGCTGAAGGCCGGCGCGCTGGATGAGGCGCGCGCGAACCTGCCGCACTGGGATTTCTCGCGCCCCTCGATGAAGGCCATCGGCGCCCCCGAGTTGATCGCGCATCTTCGGGGGGACATGACACTCGACGAAGCACGCGACGCCGCGACCATAGCAACCCGCCAATATGCAAAACGACAGCGCACGTGGTTCCGCGCCCGCATGAAGACGTGGGACGTGATCTATCCCTGACGGCGGGTCCATGCCCACAGACAGAGGATCTCCATCGCGACATGGGCCCCCGCAACAGCCGTGGCTCCGGATGGATCGTAGGGGGGAGAGACCTCCACCACATCGCCGCCGACCAGATTGACGCCAGCAATATCGCGCAGCAAGATCGCCGCCTGACCGCTGGACAAGCCGCCCCAAACGGGCGTGCCGGTGCCCGGCGCGAATCCCGGATCGAGGCAATCGATGTCGAAGGTCAGGTAAGCCGGACGATCCCCCACGATCTCTCGAACCCGCGCTGCAGCGGCGGCCGGCCCCTTCTCATGCACTTCGCGCGCGTCGATGATATTAACCCCGAGCGGGTCATCATTCACCGTCCGGATACCGATCTGCACCGACGTGGCGGGATCCACGATCCCCTCTTTGACGGCCTTGTAGAACATCGTGCCGTGGTCGATCCGGCTCATGTCGTCGTCGGGCCAGGTATCGGAATGCGCGTCGAAATGGATGAGGGACAGCTTGCCGTACTTTTCGGCATAGGCTCGCAGGATGGGGAAAGAGATGTAGTGATCGCCCCCAAGGACGATACTTGCGGCGCCAGCCTTGAGAATGCCGCGGATATGCGCCGTCAAGGCGGCGGGAAACTCTGACACCTGCGCATAGTCAAAGGCGAGATCGCCGTAATCCACTACCGCAAATTCCGACAGCGGATCAAACCCCCAACCATAGGGCGGATCATATGGCTGAAGGGTCGACGCCTCGCGGATCGCCCGCGGCCCAAGCCGCGTGCCCGGACGGTTCGTCACCGCTTGATCGAAGGGCACGCCCGTTATCGCAACTTCCACCCCGGCAAGGTCCTTGGTGTATTGGCGACGCAGAAAAGATGTGGCACCGCCGAACGCATTCTCGAACGACAGACCCTTACGGTCCTTGCGCGTAAAGGCCTGATCGACTTGGGTCTTTGCATCTTCGAGTGCCATGGGTCTGTCCTCATTCAGCCTGCGGCGCGGGAAAATCGCGCGCGCCTTGCCCAAATACCGCGTGCGCGGATGCCCGTCGAGCAGGGAAATTCGCCCTGCCCGGTCCTCGACGAACTGCAATCAGGGGGCCGGGTGGACTCCTCTTGGCCAAGAGGTCAGTTTGCGCCGCAAAACACCCCGGAGAGATGCCCGATGGCCGATGACAGCCTGATTCACGACCCCGATGGCGGCATGCCCCGCCTGCTAGAGATCATGCGGAGGCTTCGCGATCCACAGACAGGCTGTCCATGGGACATCGAACAGGACTTCGCGAGCATCGCCCCCTACACGATCGAAGAGGCCTATGAGGTCGCCGATGCCATCGAGCGCGGCGCTTGGGATGAACTCGAAGGCGAGTTGGGCGATCTGCTGCTGCAATCGGTCTATCACGCGCAAATGGGCGCGGAGGCGGGTCATTTCACCTTCGACAGCATCGTCAGGAAAATCGCCGACAAGATGGTGGCGCGCCACCCCCACGTGTTCGGCGACGAGAGCCGCGACAAGAGCGCCGAACAGCAGACCGCCGACTGGGAAAAGATCAAGGCCGCCGAGCGGGCCGCGAAACACGAAATCCGTACGCTCGACGGTGTGGCGCTTCACCTGCCCGCGTTGATGCGCGCCGTGAAGCTACAGAAGCGCGCGGCGCGCGTGGGCTTCGATTGGCCCGAAACGGCGCAGGTTCTGGACAAGATCATCGAAGAAGCCCGCGAACTGGACGAGGCGCGCGAGACCCTGACACACGTCGAGGTCGAAGAAGAGTTTGGTGATCTGCTCTTTGTCATGGCCAATCTGGCGCGGCATCTGGATGTCGATCCCGAAAGCGCATTACGCGCGGCGAATGCCAAGTTCACCCGGCGGTTCAACGCCGTGGAAGATGCGCTTGGCGGTCTTGGGCGCTGCCCGGATGACAGCACTCTTGAGGAAATGGACGCACTTTGGAATGCGGTGAAGCGGGCCGAACGGAAAAGCTGAGCGAAATAATCATGTATTGACCTGCCGGTGTTCGTCCGTTCTAAATCCCTCAGCCGATTTTTACATTCCGGGAGAACAGAATGCTCCGCACTCTGACTAGTACAGCCCTCGTGGCCCTCGCCGCCGCACCCGCCCTCGCCGATGAGGTCAACGTCTATTCCTATCGCCAACCTGAGTTGATTCAGCCGCTGACCGACGCCTTTACCGAAGAGACCGGCATCGCCGTCAATGTCGCCTATCTCAATCAGGGCATGGTCGAACGCCTCAAGGCCGAGGGTGACCGTTCCCCCGCCGATGTCGTTCTGACCGTGGATATCTCCCGGCTCGCCGAAGTCGTGAACGCAGGGCTCACGCAGCCTGTGGAAAGCGAAAAGCTGAAGGAAAATGTCCCCGAGGCTTACCGCGATCCCGACAACCACTGGTGGGGTCTCACCACGCGGGCACGGATTGTCTATGCCTCCAAGGAGCGCGTGGACCCCTCCGAAGTGACGACATACGAAGATCTGGCCGATCCGAAGTGGGAAGGCCGCATCTGCACCCGCTCCGGCACGCATGCCTATAACGTCGCTCTTACCTCTGCGGTGATCGAACATCACGGCGAAGAAGGTGCAAAGACCTGGCTCGAAGGGGTGAAATCCAATCTCGCCCGCAAACCGCAGGGCAACGACCGCGCACAGGTCAAGGCGATCTGGGCCGGGGAATGCGATATCTCGATCGGCAACACCTACTACATGGGCGCCATGCTCTCTGACGAGGAACAGAAGGAATGGGCGGATAGCGTCAACGTGCTGTTCCCGACCTTTGAGAACGGCGGCACGCATGTGAACATTTCGGGCGTTGCGATGACCAAAAGCGCCCCCAACGAGGATGCGGCGCTTGCGTTCATGGAGTTCCTCACGTCGCCGAAGGCGCAGGAAATCTACGCCGAAGCGAACCACGAATACCCCATCGCGCCGGGCACCCAAGCCTCCGAGATCGTGCGCAGTTGGGGAGAGTTCACCGCTGACGATGTCAATCTGATGACACTCGCCGGTCACCGCCCCGCCGCGTTGCGGATCGCGGAAGAGGTCGATTTCGACGGCTAAGCCGAACGAGTAGAGTTGAAAGGCGCCCCGCAGTGATCATCTGCGGGGCGTTTTCGTTTCGGTGGCGAGTTCGTGCCGAGAGCCACTTGAGCCGCGCTCAACCCTCTGTCAGACAGGCCGCGGGCCACACGGGCCCCAATCACGAAGGGCAACGCCATGGCGCCACGTAAAATCATCATCGACACGGATCCCGGACAGGACGACGCGGTTGCCATCTTGCTGGCGCTGGCCAGCCCTGACGAGATTGAGGTTCTGGGCCTCACGGCCGTGGCGGGCAACGTGCCGCTGGAGTTGACCGCGCGCAATGCCCGCATCATCTGCGAATTGGCGGATCGACGCGACATTCCGGTTTTCGCCGGATGCGATGCCCCGCTCGAACGCTCCCTCGTCACCGCCGAACACGTGCATGGCCGTACGGGTCTTGATGGACCTGATTTGCCTGAACCGACCATGGCGATGCAGGATCGCGGTGCGGTGGAGTTCATCATCGACACGCTCCGCCGGGAGCCAGCCCGCAGCGTGACGCTCTGCCCCCTCGGCCCGCTCACGAACATCGCGACGGCGCTTATGAAAGCGCCAGACATCGCCACCCGGATTCAGGAGATCGTCTTGATGGGCGGAGCCTATTTCGAAGTGGGCAACATCACCCCGGCGGCTGAGTTCAATATCTATGTCGATCCAGAAGCCGCCGAGATCGTTTTTGGCGCCGGTGTTCCCATCACGGTGATGCCCCTCGACGTGACACACAAGGCTCTTGTGACCACGGCCCGAAATGACGCTTTCCGCGCGCTCGGCACACCCGTTGGCGTTGCCGTGGCAGAGATGACCGATTTCTTCGAGCGCTTCGACAAGGAGAAATACGGCTCCGACGGGGCACCGCTGCATGATCCTTGCGTGATCGCCTATTTGCTCCAGCCGGAGCTTTTCGAAGGCCGCTTCATCAATGTGGAGATCGAAACCCGCAGCCAGCTTACGCTTGGCATGACGGTGGCGGATTGGTGGGGCGTTACCGATCGCGCGCCAAACGCAACCTTCATGGGCCAGATCGACGCCGAAGGGTTCTTTGCCCTGCTGACAGAGAGGTTGGCCCGCCTATGAGCCGCCTCCTTCACCTCGCTGGCGCCGAAGATCGTGATCGGCTCCTTCCGCTCGTGGCCGCGTTTCACGCCGAAATCGGCCAGGCCAATGACCCCGCCGAACAAGCAGAGGCGGTCGATCCCCTGCTGGAGGGCAGCCCGCATGGCGCGATCTGGCTTATTGGCCCGCGCCGCGCGCCGGTTGGCTATGTGTCCATCAGCTTTGGCTGGTCAGTTGCCGCAGGCGGGCTTGATGGCCGGGTTGACGCGCTCTTCATCCGCGAAAAGGTTCGGGGCCGGGGCATGGCGACCGAAGCGCTCAACGCGTTGGCGATGGCCTTGCGTGAGAACGGGATAAAGGCGCTGAACCTCGATGTCGAAGCCGAGAACGAGATTGCCTTCAAACTGTACCGTCGCTGCGGATTTCGCAAACGTGAGAGCAGCATTCACATGGCGCGCACGCTTCGTTGAACGATCCCCTTTGATGTGTGCGTCCGTTCGCTCTACCTAAAGAGGCATGACCCTGCACATTCCCTTCGACAACAGTTTCGCCCGCCTCCCGGAAAACCTCTTTTCCCGGACGGTTCCGACGCCGGTTTCCACCTCAAGACTGCTGGCGTTCAACGATGGTCTGGCGGAGGAGTTGGGAATAGCCCGCGCGGATGACGATGCCATGGCGGAGATTTTCGCCGGCAACCGTGTGCCTGACGGGGCCGAACCGATCGCACAGGTCTATGCCGGGCATCAGTTCGGTACCTTCAATCCGCAGCTTGGAGACGGGCGCGCAATTCTGCTGGGCGAGGTCGTCGACCGGGCGGGACAGCGCCGGGATATCCAACTGAAAGGGTCCGGGCGCACGCCGTTTTCCCGCATGGGGGATGGGCGCGCGTGGATGGGGCCGGTCTTGCGCGAATATGTCGTGAGCGAGGCGATGCACGCGCTTGGGATCCCGACCACCCGTGCCCTTGCCGCCGTGGCGACGGGCGAGCAAATTCTGCGCGAGCAGGGTCCAATGCCCGGCGCTGTTCTGACCCGCGTTGCCGCCAGCCACATCCGGGTGGGCACGTTCCAGTATTTTGCCGCTCGGGATGACCGTGACAGCCTTCGCGCCCTCACCGACTATGCCATCGCGCGCCACGCCCCGAAGGCCGAAGGCCCGCTTGGCCTGCTCGAATCCGTTATCGCGCGGCAATCTCAACTTGTGGCGAAATGGATGGGTGTTGGCTTCATTCACGGGGTGATGAACACCGACAACACCTCGATTTCAGGCGAGACGATCGACTATGGACCTTGCGCCTTTATGGATGGCTTTCACCCGGCGCGGACCTTTTCCTCCATCGACCGGGGCGGCCGCTATGCCTATGAGAACCAACCGGACATTCTGGTGTGGAACATGGCGCAACTCGCCACCGCACTGCTAGTGCTGGAAGACGACCGGGACAGCGCCCTCGAAGGCTATACCCGCGCAGTTCACGGAATGGCCGACCAGATCCGAACAGCGTGGGAACAGGTGTTTTGCGCAAAGCTCGGGATCGCCGAGCCGCAGGACGGGGATGCGCGGCTGGTCACGGATTTGCTGACCCTCATGGCCAATCAGGACGCGGATTTCACCAACACCTTCCGCAGCCTGTCTGAAGGAACCCTGCGGGAGCAGTTCACCGACCCGGCAGCACTCGACGCGTGGCATGAGCTTTGGCAATCGCGCATCAAGGGAGAGGACGCCCCCATTGAGCGCATGCGTGCCGCGAACCCGGCCGTGATCCCCCGCAACCACCGAATTGAGGCGATGATCGAAGCGGCCGTCGAGGGCGACATGGCGCCGTTCCATGCGCTGATGAGTGCGTTGCAATCTCCCTACACGGACCCCGATGATCCTGCCCTCGCCAGCGCACCTACGCCCGAGGAGGAGATCGAGGCTACCTTCTGCGGAACCTGAGATGACCCAGCCGCTTCGCATCGTGAGCTATAACGTACAGAAATGCGTCGGCCACGACATGCGAAGGCGACCCGACCGTATACTCGACGTGCTGGAGCACAGCCGCGCGGAAATCGCCGTGTTGCAGGAAGTGGACCGGCGGATCGCGCCGCGGCCCTCCGCCTTGCCCTTTGACATGCTGCGCGCGGCGGGCTGGCGCGGGGTGCAGTTTGGCGGGCATCACCTTTCCCTAGGCTGGCACGGCAATGCGATCCTCCTGCGTGGCGGCACGACGGTCCGACGCCAAGATCGCCTTGGCCTTCCGGGATTGGAGCCGCGCGGGGCCGTCATGGCGGAGCTCGATACGCGTGCGGGACCGCTTCGGATCGTCGGCGTGCATCTGGGATTGGTGCGCCGATGGCGTCAGCTGCAGATTCATGAGATCTCCCGTCACCTTGCCGAGTTGCCCTCCATGCCCACTGTCATCGCCGGGGATTTCAACGAATGGCGGCGCGACACGCCGCTCATGGCGGGCACGCCGTTCCGCCTCCATACCCCGGGGCGCAGCTTTCCCGCAGCCCGCCCCATGGGTCCGCTGGACCGGTTTGCGACATGTTCGTTGCTGCGGGTTTCCGGGCTTGGGGTACACACCATGCGACCTGCGCATATCGCCTCCGATCACCGCCCCGTCTGGATCGAAGTCGTTGCGGCGGGGTGATAATCGTCATGAGGATTTTTGCGGCAGCCGCCCATGGCACCCGTCCCGGTGATCGGCTAAGCCTCTAAGCAGAGGTCGCTCGTCGCGCCACACCTGTCGAAAACAGAACGCGCAAAGGCGTTTGGGTGGCATATGCAGGCGAGAGTGTAGCAAGGAGAACCCCCATGCCCGAGGTCACAATCGTCTACTGGCGCGACATCCCCGCGCAGGTGATCGTTGGAAAGGGGCGTCGCGGCACCAAGCGCGCCTTGCACGAGCGTTTCGAACAAGCGATTGACCGGGCCGCGATGAAGGGCGGCGCGCGGGACACCGACGCCTATCTTGCCGAATGGCGCAAGGGCGCACCCTATACGGTCGATGGGGAGCCAACCGAGGTGGTCGAGGCCGAGGCGGCCCGGCTGGAGGCGGAATTCGACGCGGAGCGCCTGCGCAGCCTGATCGACAATGACGGGCGGGCCTGAACTCTTGAACCTGTTTGATCGCTTCCGGTCCGCGCTCGGCACGTCTGGGTCGCAAGCCGCCCCGTCCGATGTGGACCTGCCCGCCTTTCTCGAAGATTTCTCGATCGAATGCATGCCGCGCACCGCGGAGAAGATCGACGATTTCCGCGACCTGCTTCCTACCGGAACCCGCGTGTACATCGCCCATATCGAGGGCACCGAGTTCGAGGACATGGTCGCCACCGCTGCGCGCCTGTCGCGTGAAGGGTTCCGCCCCATGCCGCACTTCCCGGCGCGCCTCATCCCCGACCGGGCGACCCTGCGGGAGATGATCGCACGCTATCAGGGAGAGGCCGGCGTTGAGCAGGGATTGCTGCTTGCGGGCGGCGCGCGGGAGCCTGCGGGACTGTTCGACAGTTCGATCGCCATGATTGAAACGGGGCTTTTCGACGAGGCCGGTTTCACCCGTCTGCATGTGGCCGGGCACCCGGAGGGCAATCGCGACATCGACCCGAACGGCGGTACGGCCAATGTCGAGACCGCCCTCAAATGGAAAGCCGCCTTTGCGGAGCGCACCGATGCGCAGATGGCAATCGTGACGCAGTTTTCCTTCGACCCCGAGCCGATCATAACTTGGGCGCACTCGGTCGAGCAGGCCGGGATCGGGTTGCCCATCCATATCGGGATCGCAGGGCCGGCCAAGCTCCAGACGCTCATACGCTTCGCCATTGCCTGCGGGGTTGGACCGTCACTCTCGGTGCTTCAGCGACGCGCGGGGGATGTCTCCAAGCTGTTGTTGCCCTATGAGCCGACCGACTTCCTCGCCGCGCTTGCACGGCACAAGGCAGCGCATCCCGATTTCAACATCGCCCGGGTCCATGTCTTTCCGCTCGGCGGTCTGCGGGCCGCGTCCGAGTGGACGAAGGCTCATGCCGGACCGCACGGAGTACCCGCCAATGGCTGAAGATCGCGCGCTTCTCTTCGATCTCGACGGCACCATGCTCGACACTGATCCGATCCACATGGCGGTCTTCACCGACATGATGGCGCCGTATGGCATTGAGGTGGATGAGCAATTCTACATGCGTCATGTACATGGCCGTCTGAACATTGATTTCTTTCGGGAATTCCTGCCTGATCAGCCTGATCTTCAGGGCCTGTCGGAGGAAAAGGAAGCTGAATTTCGGCGCCGCCTGCCCCGTCCCTACCCGCCTATGCCGGGGCTGAAGTCCTTTCTTGAGGCGCGGATGAACGAGGGCTGGCGCATGGGCGTGGTGACCAATGCCATGCGCCCCAACGCCGAGGCCATGCTTGACGCCATCGGTGAACGCGCCCGGTTCGAGGTCGTCGTGATCGGCGAGGAATGCCCGCGCGGCAAACCGCATCCGGACCCTTACCGCATTGGTGCCGAGCAACTTGGCGTCAAACCCCATCGCGCGATTGCCTTTGAGGATAGCCCCTCGGGCTTGCGTGCAGCGCGAAGCGCGGGGTGCCGTGTGATCGGGCTTACCTCTTCGCTTGCGCCGGACCGGCTGCGAGAGGCCGGGGCGCACCATGTCATTTCCGATTTCGATGATCCCGCCCTGCCGGAGATCCTAACCCAATTCAAAGGAGCAGCCGCATGACCCGCACTGTCGTGGAATCCAAGACCAAGACCGCCGTTCTGGGCTTTGACGAGCCGTTCTGCGTCATTGGAGAGCGTATCAACCCCACGGGGCGCAAGGCGCTCGCCGCCCAGCTTGAGGCCGGGGATTACAGCACGGTGGAGCGGGACGCGGTCGCGCAGGTTGCCGCCGGGGCCAACGTGCTCGACGTGAATGCCGGGGTTGTCTACAACTCCAATCCCAACCCCAACGAGACCGAACCGCCGCTGATGACAGCGCTCATCGAACTGGTACAGGGATTGGTGGATGTGCCGCTGTGTATCGACAGTTCCGTTCCTGCCGCGCTCGAAGCCGGGCTGGAGGCCGCTGAGGGCCGGCCGCTGGTGAATTCCGTGACCGGCGAGGAGGAGCGGTTGGAATATGTCCTGCCGCTGGTCAAGAAATACAACGTGCCTGTGGTCGCGATTTCCAACGACGATACCGGCATTTCCGAAGATCCCGATGTGCGCTTTGCCGTTGCAAAGCGGATCGTGGAGCGGGCGGCGGATTTCGGTATTCCGGCCCATGATATCGTGGTCGATCCGCTGGTCATGCCGATCGGTGCGATGGCCACGGCGGGCCTTCAGGTATTCGCCCTTGTGCGCCGTTTGCGCGAAGAATTGGGCGTAAACACGACCTGCGGGGCCTCAAACGTGTCATTTGGTCTGCCGAACCGTCATGGGATCAACAACGCCTTCTTGCCCATGGCGATGGCGGCGGGGATGACGTCTGCGATCATGAACCCCTGCGCCCTGCCCGTTCCGCCCTCCAGGATCGCGGAGAAACGCGCGGCGGCTGAGGCGGCGGGGATCGTCCTGCCGGAGGATCTTGATGATGAGACCTTGTGCCAGCTTTTTGGTTTGGGCAGCACGTCTTATCGCCCCGGCAAGGAGATGGAGGCGATCCGCGCGGCCAACCTTTTGACCAACAACGACCCGCATGGCGCGGCGTGGATTCAATTCAACAAGATCGCCGGTGCGCCCGAAGGCGCGCGGGCCGGACGGACGGGCGGACGCCGCCGCCGCCGGGGCTAACCTGCTGAAAAGCGGGTATGACTTTTGTATGACATTGGTATGACTCCCGTATGCCACCTGCGGCATACAGGGGGTCGCCGCCCGATTTGGCCCCGGCAGCGGGGCAACAGGGGGCCGGGCTTTCGCATCGCTCGCTTACGATTGGCGAAAAAGTCGGGCATAACGCCCCGACAGTCGATTCATGAGCGAGCGAGGGACAAGACCCATGCATGACATCCGCGCAATCCGCGAGGCACCCGAAGCGTTTGACGCGGCCCTGGCCCGTCGGGGCGATGCGCCCGTCTCTGCCGAGTTGCTCGCGCTCGACGAGGCGCGCCGGGCCAAGATCCACGCCGCCGAAACCGCGCAGGCCGAACAGAACCGCGCCTCCAAGGAAATCGGCCGGGCCAAGGCCAGCGGCGACGAGGCGGAATTCGAACGGTTGCGCGGGCTGGTCGCCGAGAAAAAGGCCGAGGTCGCCGCGATGCAGACGGAGGCCAAGGAGCTTGACGCCAAGCTCAACGACGCGCTGATGCGGATCGCGAACCTGCCCGCCGATGACGTGCCCGATGGCGCGGATGAGGCGAACAATGTCGAGGTGAACCGTTGGGGGGAGCCGCGCCGCTTTGACTTCACCCCGAAAGAGCACTTTGAGCTGGCCGCCGTGCAGGATGGCATGGATTTTGAAACCGCCGCCAAGCTGTCGGGCAGCCGGTTTGTTTTGATGTCCGGCGGGGTCGCACGGCTGCACCGGGCGCTTGCGCAATTCATGCTCGATACGCATGTGACGGAAAACGGGCTGACCGAGGTCAACACGCCGGTTCTGGTGCGCGATGAGACCATGCTGGGCACCGGGCAACTGCCGAAATTCGCCGAGGACAGCTATCAGACCCGCGAGGGCATGTGGCTGATCCCGACCTCCGAGGTCACGCTGACCAATATCGTCGCGGGGCATACGGTGGACGAAAGCTATCTGCCGCGCCGCTACACGAGCCACACGCTCTGCTTCCGCTCCGAGGCGGGCAGCGCGGGGCGCGACACCTCCGGGATGCTGCGCCAGCACCAGTTCGAAAAGGTCGAAATGGTCTCCATCACCAAACCCGAGGAGTCGGATGCGGAGCAAAAGCGGATGCTGCGCTGTGCCGAAGGGATTCTGGAGACGCTGGGCATTCCCTATCGCACTGTGATCCTGTGCACCGGCGACATGGGTTTTGGCGCGAAGCGCACCTATGACATCGAAGCGTGGTTGCCGGGGCAGAACACCTATCGCGAGATTTCCTCCGTCTCCACCACGGGCGATTTTCAGGCGCGCCGGATGAATGCGCGATTCAAGCCCGCCGATGGTGGCAAGCCACAGTTCCTCCATACGCTGAACGGATCGGGCCTTGCGGTCGGCCGCTGCCTCATCGCGGTGTTGGAGAATGGCCAGCAGGAAGACGGGTCGGTCACGCTGCCGGAGGTTCTTGCCCCCTATCTTGGCGGCAAAACGACGCTCTCGGTCGAGGGCACTCTGGTCTGAGCCACGGCGCGCGCCATATTTGGCACATGGACAACAAGACCGACACATCCCGCATGAAGGCGATCCTCGTGGTCGCGGCCACGCTCGCCTTCATGTGCTCCCCGCTTCTCACCTCCGGGTTCAACGGGTTCACCCCCGATCAATTCCCCATTCCACAGGTCGATCCCCCGGTACAGCCGGCGGGCTATGCCTTTTCGATCTGGGGGCTGATCTATATCTGGCTGGGCGTCTCGGCGGTGTTCGGGCTGCTCCGCCGGGCACAGGACCGGGAGTGGGACGCGATGCGCTGGCCGCTGATCGTCTCGCTCGGTGTTGGGGCCGCGTGGATACCGGTGGCGCAGGTCTCGGTGGCGCTGGCCACGGTGATGATCTGGATCATGCTCGGCGCGGCGCTGGTGGCGCTGGCGCGCGCGCCGCGTGGGAACCCGTGGCTTTGCGAAGTGCCGTTGGCGCTTTATGCCGGGTGGCTCACGGCGGCATCCTGCGTGGCGCTCGGGCTGGTGGCGGCGGGTTTCGGCTGGCTCGGGGCGGGTCAGGTGATCTGGGCGCTGGTGGCGCTGGTCATCGCGGTGACGATCGCGGGCACCTTTCTTACCACCACCAAGCGCGCGCCGTTTTATGGCGCGGCCGTCATCTGGGCGCTGATCGGGGTGCTGGTACAGAACCTCACCGGCGGATCGGTGCTTGTGGGCATTCTGGCGGTGCTGGGCATGATCGCGGTGGCGGTCATGTCGCTGCGCAACCTCTCCGACTGGAGCTAGTCGGCGAAGACCTCCACCTCCGGCAATCCGGTGAGCGGCGCGCCAAGAAGCCGCATCGCCGCAAGCGAAAGCTGGCTGCCCGCGCCCGCTTCCGTGCCTGCGGGGCGCAATTCCAACCGCACACGCTCTCCGGTTTGGGGATAGAGCACGGCCCCCTGCTGGATGGAGGACACAAGCGGGGTTTTCATCCAGATGCCGGGGACAGAGGGGCTGCCGAGGGAGGCAATCGTGCGCCCCAGCGAGGTCGCCCCGCCGCCGCCCGCCTTGGCCTTGGCGCGTTGCTCCGAACTGGTGGTGTCGTATTCCGCGACGGTCCGGGCCGTCTCCGGCGGAGGCGGCACATCGGATTTGGGCATCTCGGCGCGGGGCATCACTGCTGTTTGCGGGGTCATCGCCGCCGTGCAGGAGGAGAGGATGAGCGGGAGCGTGAGCCATAGATATCTGTTCATGCGGCGCAATCTAGTGCGCCCTGCCCGCCCCGGCAATCGCGGTCCGGGCTTGTTCCCGCTCTCGTGAAGCCCTAGTTTGAGTCCCATGACAGCACCCCTCATTGACCCGTTCGCACGCGCCATCGATTATCTCCGCGTCTCCGTCACGGACCGCTGCGATTTCCGCTGCGTTTATTGCATGTCAGAGAACATGACCTTCTTGCCCAAGAAGGAATTGCTGACCCTCGAAGAGCTTGACCGGATGTGTTCGGCCTTTGTGCGGATGGGGGTCCAGAAGCTGCGGATTACCGGGGGGGAACCTCTGGTGCGGCGCGGGATCATGACTTTCTTCGACGCGATGAGCCGCCATCTCGAGAGCGGCGCGCTCAAGGAATTGACGCTGACCACCAATGGCTCGCAGCTTTCGCGCTTTGCCGACGATCTCTATGCTGCCGGGGTGCGCCGGGTGAATGTCTCGCTCGACACGCTCGACGAGGAGAAATTCGCCGAAGTCACCCGCTGGGGCCGGTTGCCACAGGTGCTCAAGGGAATCGATGCGGCGCAAAAGGCCGGGCTTCGGGTCAAGTTGAACGCCGTGGCGCTGAAAGGCTTCAACGAAGATGAGCTTTTCTCCATCACCGAATGGTGCGCCGCGCGGGACATGGATCTGACCTGGATCGAAGTGATGCCCATGGGCGATATCGGCAACGAAAGCCGCATCGGGCAATACTGGTCGCTGGAAGATCTGCGCGGCACCTTACGGCAACACTATACGCTGACCGAACTGAGCGAACGGACGGGCGGGCCGGCGCGCTATGTGCGGCTGGAGGAGACGGGCCAGAAAATCGGGTTCATCACGCCGCTTACGCATAATTTCTGTGAAAGCTGCAACCGTGTCCGGCTGACCTGTACCGGGGAGCTTTTCATGTGTTTGGGGCAAGAGGACATGGCCGATCTGCGCCCTGCCTTGCGCAACTTTCCTCATGACGATGCGCCGCTCGAAGAGGCGATCCGTGCCGCGATCCGGCTCAAGCCCAAGGGGCACGATTTCGACTATTCGCGCCAGACGGTGGATGGCCGCGTTTCGCGCCACATGAGCCATACCGGGGGCTAGGCCGCGCGGATCTTGCCCAGATTTTCGGCTGCTCCTTTACGCGAGATTCACCCTTTCCTCCCTAGGGTGGCCTCTAGCCGACGCACCCAGGGGAGCCAGCCAGATGATCAACATGCCGGATACGCGCCCCAAGACTGTCTATGTCCGACAAGGGGATCTTGCTGTCTCCGGTGATACGGATGTGGTGATCGCGACCACACTGGGGTCTTGCGTCTCTGCCTGTCTGTGGGATCCTGATCGCGGTGTCGGTGGATTGAACCACATCATCCTGCCCGCGAACCCCTCGACCGACCGGACCTCGGCGGCGCATGGCGTCAACGCGATGGAGCTTTTGATCAACGATCTGCTGAAACTCGGGGCGCGCAAATCATCCTTGCGGGCCAAGATCTTTGGCGGCTCTCAGATGCTGAGCCATGCCTCGGGTATCGGGCTCAAGAATGCCGAGTTTGTCCGAGCGTTTCTGGCCGCAGAGGGTATTCCGGTGGACAGCTCGGATACCGGCGGGCGCATGGCGCGGGAAATCCGGTTCTGGCCCACGAGCGGCAAGGCGCAGCAGCGCCTCACCTCCAATCAGATCCGCGAAGAAATCTCCGTCCCGAAGCCGAAGCCCCCAGAGGACGATATCGAGTTCTTCTGAACCTAGCGCATCACCAGCACCGGCATCGGCGCGTGGTGGACGATCTTGTCGGCATAGGACCCCACGAAGAACGTGCGAAACCCGTCGGGCGGATGCGAGGCCATGGCGATCAGATCGGCCCCGATCTTCTTGGCCGTGGCGA
Organism: Poseidonocella pacifica; assembly: GCF_900111875.1. Lineage (GTDB taxonomy): Bacteria > Pseudomonadota > Alphaproteobacteria > Rhodobacterales > Rhodobacteraceae > Poseidonocella > Poseidonocella pacifica. The sequence continues at coordinate 651,812 of NZ_FOJU01000001.1, read as the reverse complement.
GCACCACCTCCGGCACATGCCCGTGCGACAGGTGCGGCGTGACGTTGCTCCTGTTCGGGAAATGCTCGGCGACAAAGGCCTCAAGCTGCGCGGTGGCGGTTTCTACCGCGTGCCGCTCAAACCCGTCGGGAAGATAGCTGCCGACCATGGCGGAGCCGAGATCGTGCAGCACCGCGAGCAGGTGAACCTCCCCCTCGGGACCGGCGAGCGCGTCGACCGCGGGCAGAACCTTTTCCCAACTGTCAGGCTGGTTCAGGTCGATGGGCACCAAAATCTTGTTGAACATCCTCGTCCCTCCTTCAAGCCGTTTGCGGGACGTGCCGCCCGGCGCGCCCCCGCTGGAGCATGATGACACCGGCCAGCACCAGCAATGCGGGGATGAACATCCAGTATTTCGACGGCGCGTCCTTGGGCACCTTGACCTCTTCGATGGTCTGATCCCAATCCAACCCGGCCTCTGCGGCGACGGAGCCGAAGGCCACGTTGTCGATCACGACCGCATCGCCATTCATGATCGTCTCGACCCCCGCATTGAGCAATCGCTCTTCCCCGGTCTCTCCCTGCTCGACGGGCAGTAGCGCGGTGAAGCTGACCGGCTCCCCGATGGCGTTGAGCCCGCTGACCTGTAGGCGCAGGGTTTCGCCGGGGTCCGCGATCATGATGGCCTCTTCGATCTGGGCCGGTTGCATCACGTCATAGGGCGGCGCGACCATGTCCATCCAGAAGCCCGGACGGAAGAGCGTAAAGGCCACGAGCAACAGCGCGAGCGTTTCATAGAACCGGTTGCGCGTCAGGAACCACCCTTGGGTCGCGGCCGCAAAGAGCAGCATCGCCACCGTCGCCACTATGAAGACGAAAATGCCCTGGAACCAATTCACCCCGATCAGCAGAAGCTCTGTGTTGAAGATGAAGAGGAACGGCAGCGCGGCAGTCCGCAGCGAGTAGAAGAACGCCACGACACCGGTGCGGATGGGATCACCCCCCGAAACAGCCGCCGCCGCGAAGGAGGCAAGCCCGACCGGCGGCGTCACATCCGCCATGATGCCGAAGTAGAAGACAAAGAGGTGTACGGCGATGAGAGGCACGATCAGGCCGTTCTGCTGGCCCAATGTCACGATGACCGGGGCGAGAAGCGCGGAGACGACGATATAGTTTGCCGTCGTGGGCAGGCCCATGCCGAGGATCAGCGACAGGATCGCCGTCAGCACGAGAATCGCCATGATGTTGCCGCCGGAGAGCACCTCCACCACATCCGCAAGCGCGGAGCCAACCCCGGTCTGGGACACGGCGCCGACGATGATGCCGGCGGTCGCCGTGGCGATGCCGATCCCGATCATGTTGCGCGCGCCGGAAACAAGCCCGTCGAGCAGGTCGATGAGCCCCCCCCGGAACGCGGTGCCGGTATCACCGACGCCGCGCATCACCGCGAGGATCGGGCGCTGTGTCACGAGGATGAAGATCATGAAGGCGGAGGCCCAGAAGGCCGAGAGGCCGGGGCTGAGACGATCGACCATCAGCGCCCAGACCAGCACCACGACCGGCAGGATGAAGTGCAGGCCGGTCCGGACAACAGGGCCCGGAGGCGACAATTCCTTGACCGGCGCGTTGGGGTCTTCCATCTCGAGCGCGGTTTCGCGGGAAGCGATCCAGAGCAGCCCGAGATAGACCGCGATCAGCAGGGCAAAGACAACATATCCCGCCGAAGAGCCAAAGGCCGGACGGATCCATCCCATCAGGTAATAGACCGCGAAGGACACGACACAGATCACGATGATCGCAAAAGCGATGCCGATGAGCCGCTGGACGATGGGCTTGGGCGTGTAGGACCGGGGCAGACCCTCAAGGCCCGCTTTCATCGCCTCAAGGTGCACGATGTAGACCAGCGCGATGTAGGAGATGACGGCCGGTACAAAGGCGTGTTTGACCACGTCGAAATAGGGGATGCCCACGTATTCGACCATGAGGAAGGCCGCGGCGCCCATCACGGGCGGCATGATCTGGCCATTGACCGAAGAGGCCACCTCGACCGCGCCAGCCTTCTCGGAGGAGAAGCCCACGCGTTTCATCAGCGGGATTGTGAAAGTGCCGGTGGTCACCACGTTGGCGATGGAAGAGCCCGAGATGAGACCGGTCATCGCCGAGGAGACGACCGCCGCCTTGGCCGGGCCGCCGCGCATGTGCCCCATGAGCGAGAAGGCGACCTGAATGAAGTAGTTGCCCGCCCCCGCCTTATCGAGCAGCGAGCCGAAGAGAACGAAGAGGAAGACGAAGGAGGTCGAAACGCCAAGGGCGATGCCGAACACACCCTCCGTGGTGATCCACTGGTGATTGACGACTTCGGACAGGTTGTTGCCCTTGTGCGCGATGATCCCCGGCATGAGCGGTCCAAGGAACGTATAGGCGAGAAAGAGCGTCGCGACGATCATCAAGGCCGGACCAAGCGAGCGGCGCGTTGCCTCCAGCAGGATCAGCAGGCCGATCACGGCGACCACGTAATCCTGTAGGATTGGCGCGCCGACGCGGTTTGCAATTCCGTCATAGAAAACATAGAGATAGAGCGCGGCGCAGGCCCCGATGATGGCAAGGGCCCACTCCCACGGCGGGATGCGATCCTTGGGGGAGCCGAGCAGGATCGCCCCCACCAGAACGATGCCGGGAAGCGGAATCCACCAGACGGGAACCCCTTCCTTGGAGCCGTAGATAAAGAGGAATGTCAGAAGCGCGGGAACGCCGATGGCCAGCACAAGCTGGACCGGAGATCGAACCGCGGGATAGGCGGCGAAGGCGAGGAACAGCGCAAAAGCGAGGTGGATGGACCGCGCCTCGGTGTCGTTGAAGACGCCCCAGCCGACCATGAAGGGGATCGGCGATGCGATCCAGAGCTGGAACAGCGACCATATCAGCGCCACCACGAGGATAAACGCCCCGACTGGGCCAGAGGGACTGCGCCCGCCCGTGTCGCTGGAGGCTACAAGCTCATCGAGCTCCGCCTGATTCAGCTTGCCGCCTTGGCTCTGGTCACTCATCTTGTCGTCCCTATCGTTGGCGCCGGGTCCAGTTCGCCGCGTATCGCGGTCGCAGGTCCAGTCGTTATGTCCGACCCTGTTTTTCGGGTCTTGGCTTGGGTTGGGCCTGTGCCGTGTCGGTGGCGACACGCACCCGCCCGCAAATTACCTGTGCCGCACCGAACGGCGGGGCAGAGAGACGGGCCCCGTGAAGGGCCCGCCGGAATGACTCAGAAATCCAAGGGAAGGATCACTCGAGCCAGCCTTGCTCTTTGTAGTACTTTTCCGCACCGGGATGCAGCGGCGCGGACAGCCCGCCCGAGATCATCTCTTCTTCGGTGAGGTTCGCAAATGCCGGGTGCAAGCCTTTGAAACGGTTGAAGTTATCAAAGACGGCCTTGACCACGGTATAGACCACGTCATCCGACACCGAAGCGGAGGTCACGAAGGTTGCCTTCACGCCGAAGGTCTTCACGTCCTCGTCGTTGCCGTTGTACATGCCGCCGGGGATGGTGGCATAGGCGTAGTAGGGGTTTTCGGAAACGAGCGCGTCGATCTCCGGTCCCTCGACGGGGATCAGCTTGGCATCGACCGTGGTGGTCGCTTCTTGGATCGACCCGGCGGGGTGACCGACGGTGTAGATGATCGCATCCACCTTGTTGTCGCCGAGCGCGGCGGATTGCTCCGCAGGCTTGAGCTCGGAGGCGAGCGCGAAATCATCCTCGGTCCAGCCAAGAGCGTTCATCACGACTTCCATCGTCGCCCGCTGGCCGGAGCCGGGGTTGCCGATGTTGACGCGCTTGCCCTTGAGATCCTCGAAGGTTTCGATCCCCGCGTCCATACGGGCGATCACGTTGAACGGCTCCCCATGTACGGAGAAGACAGCGCGCAGATCGTCGAACTTGTTGCCCTCGAACTGGGAGGTGCCGTTGTAGGCATGGAACTGCCAGTCGGACTGTGCGACGCCCATATCCATGTCACCGGCCTTGATCGCGTTGATGTTCGCGATGGAACCACCCGTCGACGGGGCCGTGCATTTGAGCCCATGCTCGGCGGAGCCGCGATTCACCAGACGACAGACCGACTGGCCAACGACGAAGTAAACGCCGGTTTGGCCGCCGGTTCCGATGGTGATGAACTGGTCCTGAGCCATGGCCGCGCCGCCGGTTGCAAGAGTGGCTGCAAGGGCGGTCAGCTTTAGAAATTTCATGAAAGTCTCCCTGGTTGCGCGCGGCGTTCTCGCAGGTTCGGCGAGTGTGTCCATCCAGTGCAAGCCCGGATCCGTGAACCCCACGCGTTTTCACAACTCCGACGATAGCATGGGAAATCTGGCCTGCAACGAAGATTTACCCTTTTGTTAACACAGCCTTGCCCGGCGGGCCTCGGCGGGGCCGTGATCAAGGCGCTCCAGCCTGCTTAGGGGCGCCCGGTTCCAGCGACGGGGATTTCCCAAACGGATCACCTCGTCGCGCCGCAGGACTGCGCCGGACATGGGGGGATAAACCCTGTGATCGATGCCCAAGTTGCCGCCATTTTCGCGCCTCGCGACGCGGTGCGGGTGGACCGCGAAAGGGTGGGACAGGCGCGTTCAGTGCGCCAGAGCGGTCTCGATGGCCCCGGAAAGGATGCCCACCAATTCATCGATCTGGGCGTCTGAGATGATGAAGGGCGGCGCAAGCAGGATGTGATCGCCCTGACGCCCGTCGATGGTGCCTGACATAGGGTAACAGATCAGCCCTGCCTCAAACGCCGCCGATTTGATCTTGGCGGCCAACCCGCGCGCGGGATCGAAGGGGGCTTTGGATTCCCGGTCCGACACAAGCTCCACCCCGCGAAAGAGGCCGCGCCCCCGAATATCACCCACGTGGGGATGCGGGCCCAGAACCTCTCGCAGGCGCCGGTCAAGAAGCGCGCCCTGCGTCTGGACACGGGCCAGAAGATCACGCTCCAGAATGGCGGACAGTACGGCGTGACCAGCGGCCGCGGCCACCGGATGCCCCATATAGGTGTGCCCGTGCTGGAAGAATCCCGATCCTTGAGAGATGGCCTCATAGATCGCACTGGTGCAAAGCATGGCCCCGATAGGCTGATACCCCGCGCCCAGACCCTTGGCGATACAGGCGATGTCGGGGGCGACCCCATCCTGCTCACAGGCAAAGAGCGTGCCGGTCCGGCCCATACCGCACATCACCTCATCAAGGATCAGCAGAACCCCGTGGCGGTCACAAATCTCTCGGATCCGCTTGAAATAGCCCGGTGCGGCGGGAACGGCCCCGGCGGTGGCCCCCACCACCGGCTCTGCGATGAAGGCCATCACCGTTTCTGGGCCAAGCCGCAGGATCTCCGTCTCCAGCGCATCGGCGGCGCGCACGCCATAGGTTTCCGCGCTCTCACCACCGCGCTGGTTGCGATAGGCATAGCACGGGTCGATATGGCTCATCTCCAGCAGGAGCGGGCCGAACTGTTTGCGCCGCCATTCGTTGCCCCCCGCCGAAAGCGCGCCGATGGTGTTGCCGTGATAGCTCTGCTTGCGGGCGATGAGGTGTTTGCGCTCCGGCTCACCCTTCTCGACCCAATACTGCCGGGCCAGCTTGATCGCCGCTTCGGTCGCCTCGGACCCGCCCGACACCAGATAGACGCGATCCAGATCGCCCGGCGCGTTGGCAATCAGAAGATCGGCAAGGCTCTCGGCAGGGTCGGAGGTGAAGAATCCGGTATGGGCAAAGGCAACCCGGTCGAGTTGATCACGGATCGCATCCAGAACCTGCGGATCGGAATGCCCCAGACAGGACACCGCCGCACCGCCCGACCCGTCAAGATAACGCTTGCCAGTTGAATCGATCAGATAGCAGCCATCACCGCCCGAAGCCGTGGGCAAGGTTTTGTGACAATGGCGGGGAAAGACGTGCGACATGGGGCGTCCTGACCTGTGATGCGCGTGGTTCGGCGCAGCCTATTCGCCCCGCCCCGCCTGTCAACGCGGATCTGTCGCCCGCGTCAGGTCTTGCCGGGGGACATGAGCCGCGACAGGGGGCGGATCTGCTCCGCAAGGGTTTCGCGCAAGGCATGGAGCGGCATCGCCTCATCGCGGACAAAGTCGATGAAGATCTGATTGAGCGTGTTGAAGACGACCCTGCCAAGCGGCCCCGCATCCACATCGCCCCGCACCTCGCCGCGCTCTTGCAACGCGGCGATCAGGTCGGTGACCTGCGCCGCAAGTTTGCTGTCGAGTGCGCTGTAGCGCACACCGTTCGGCGTGCCCGGCGCCTCGATCGACAGGGCCATGGCCATGCGCCACATCTCCTTGGAGAGGTATTCGAGCGAATGGTCGTAGTATTGAAAGATCAACGCCAGCAACGCGGCCTCCGCCCCGTCGGGAGGCTCCGCGACGATGCCCTCCCCAGCGGCAAGAACCTCCTCGACCTCCATGGCGACTGTCGCGATCAGGATGTCGCCCTTGGTGCGGTAGTAATTATAGACCGTCCCCACAGAGACCTCCGCCGCCTCGGCGAGATCTTCGATGCGCACCTTGCGGTATCCCTCACGGCGAAACTGCGACGAGGCCGCCCGCAGGATACGCGTCTCCCGCGCCGCTTTCTGTTTTTCGCGCAAACCGGCCATTTTTCTCAAACTCTCCTGCCCGCTGTGTATTTTATTGTTGACTATAAAAATGAACCTGTTCAACTTTTTTCTCAAGAACGACCACCAACAGGGGAAACAACGATGAAGAAACTGACATTCGCCCTTCTGGGCAGCACCTGTCTCGCGCCAGCGGCCATGGCGCAGGAGGAATTGAACGCGCTCGTCTGGTGCGATCACACTGATCCGGCGCTGATCGAACCCTTTGAGGAGGCGCATGGGGTCAAGGTCAACCTGCGCGAATACGAAGGTACAGGCGCGGCTCTGGCCCTTCTGGAACAGTCGCGCCCCGGTGATTGGGATGTGCTGGTGATCGACGGTATCGACGTGTTCCGCGCCGTCGATGCGGGCCTTCTGGCAGAGATCCCCGCCGATCAACTTCCGACCGGGGATTTCTTTCCCGAAGTGGTGATGGCGGAGAACAACGGCGCGGATGGCAAGACCTATGCGGTCACCGAAAAGTTCGGCTACAACACGATTTCCTACAACTCCGACAAGGTCGATCCGGCGGATATGGAAGACCTCACCAAGGTGTGGTCCGAGAAATACGACGGTCGCCTGACCATCTACGATTACTACCTGCCTGTCATGGGGCTCGCGGCCATGTCCGCCGGGATCGACACCGCCGACATCAGCGCCGACACCCTCGAAGAATTGGGCACTGTTCTGACAGACATGCGCGGACGCGCGGCCTCCGTCGCCGGCGTCGTCGCGAGTCAGACCGCCCTGGCCACGGGTGAGGTCGATATCGTCGTGGGCGGCGGCGAATGGCTGACTGCCGTTCTGGCCGAAGAGCAACCCGAACTGACCTGGACCATCCCCGAACAAGGCGCGGTGCGCTGGGCGCAATCCATCGGGGTGCTGGCCGATAGCGAAAAGCCCGACCTTGCGCTGGAATTCGTGAAATACATCGTCTCCCCAGAGGGGCAAGCGCGGCTTGCGACCTCCTCCTGCTTCTGGGGGATGCCTGCGAATGCCGAAGCGGGGGCGCATCTTTCGGACGCGCAGAAAGCTGTTTTGCGCTGGGATGATCAGCCCGACTATCTGGCCCGGACGCAGCTTTACCCCGCGCCTGACATCGATCTCGATATAGAGATGCAGGACCTGTGGCTGGAGACGCTGAGCCAGTGATAGCGCGCGATACACTCAAGGGTTGGGGCTTTGTTGCCCCGGCTCTGCTCTGGACGCTGGCGTTCTTCGTCGTGCCCTTTGTCGTGATGGGGGCGATGAGCCTTGCCACGCTCGAAGGGCGCACGCTCGTCTGGGGGTTTTCGCTGGCGAACTATGCCGAGCTTGCGCAGAAGGCGTACCTCTGGCGCGCGGTGCTCGTCTCGCTCGAAATCACCCTCACGGTTACCGTCCTGTCTATCCTGCTTGCCTATCCGCTGGCTTGGATCATCGCCTTTCGCGTGCCGCCGCGGTGGCAGCGGCTTGCCCTGCTGCTTGCGATCCTGCCCTTCTGGACCTCCTATGTGGTACGGTCCTATGCGTGGCTTCTGGTGCTCTCGCGCGAAGGGGTGGTGAACAAGGCGCTGATGACGCTCGGCCTGATCGCGGAGCCGATCACGCTGGCCAATACCCGCATCGCGACGGTGACGGGCTTTGTGCATTTCTTCGTCATGCTCCTGACGCTGACGATCTTTGCCAACCTCATTCAACTCTCGCCCAATTACCGACGGGCGGCGATGGATCTTGGGGCCAATGCGTTTCAAACGTTTCGGCATGTCATCCTGCCGCTCACCCTGCCCGGCATCGTGACCGGTGCCTTCCTGACCTTCGTGCTCTGTATCGGCGATTACATCACGCCGCAGATCCTCGGGGGAAACAACGAATTGACCGTGCCGCAGGTCATCATGGTGCAGCTTGGCCGCCGCGCGGACTTCCCGCTCGCCTCGGCGCTTGCCATCGTGCTGATGGGGCTGGTGACACTGGCGTATCTCGGATGCGCCCGCTGGTTGAGGCTTGACCGGATATGAGAGTGCTTCCGTGGATCTACCTCACCGCCGCCTTCGTCTTCATCTACCTGCCCGTCGGGGCACTGGTGCTGTTCTCCTTTCAGGGGGGCGGGCTTCCGGTGCCGCCCTTCGACGGGCCGAGCTTGCGTTGGTATGCGGACATTCTGGGGGATGAAGACCTCGTCGCCGCGCTTTTGCACTCACTCGCGGTGGCTGGCGGGTCCTCCGCCGTGGCCTGCACCTTGGGCTTCCTTGCCGCCTACGGCCTTGCGCGGCATGTCATGCCGGGATCGGCCCTGGTGCGGGGCCTGCTGATCGCGCCTCTCACCGTCAGCTACCTCATCGTCGGCCTTGGGCTTTTGATGGTGCTCCAGCGCCTCGGCCTTCCGCTCTCTCTGATGACGGCGGGGATCGGCCATGTGGTCATCAACCTGCCGCTCTGCTTTGCCATCATCTATGCCTCCATGGGGGCGCAGCAACAGAATGCAGAGCGCGCCGCCCGCGACCTCGGGGCGCGTGAGTGGCAGGTGGTCACGCTCGTGACCGTGCCGATGCTGATGCCCGCCCTGCTCGCGGCCTTCTTCCTTTCGGTCACGCTGAGTTGGGATGAGTTCATCATCTCTTTCCTGCTGACCCGTTTCGATGTCACGCTTCCGGTCGAGATCTGGTCACTGCTGCGCTCTGGCCTCTCGCCGCGTCTGAATGCCATCGGCAGCCTCGTTTTCCTCGTCTCCATCGTCGCTGTCTTTCTCGCCGAATTGCTCATCTTCAGGAAACGCCCATGACCGCCCCCGTTTCGATCCAACATGTCGACCACTGGTTCGGCACCTATCAGGCCCTCACCGATATCGAGATGGAGATCGCCGCCGGGGAGTACATCACGCTGCTTGGCCCCTCCGGGTGCGGCAAGACGACCTTGCTGTCGGTTCTTGGCGGGTTCATCGCGCCGTCGGTTGGCCGCGTGTTGATCGGGGGCGCGGACATGACCCATGTCCCCCCCGCCAAACGGCCCACCACGACGATGTTTCAGGATTACGCCCTGTTTCCGCATATGACCCTGCGCGACAACGTCGGCTTCGGGCTGCGCATGGGGGGGATGGGCCGCCGAGCACGCCATGCAAAAGCCGAGGAAATGCTGGGCCTAGTGGGGCTTGCCGACGCGGCCAACAAGCGCCCGCATGAATTGTCCGGGGGGCAGCGCCAGAGGGTGGCCCTTGCCCGCGCGCTTGCTGTGTCTCCCGACGTTCTGCTGCTGGATGAGCCGCTTGGCGCGCTCGACCTCAAACTACGCCGGGCGATGCAGGACGAGCTCAAACGTATTCAGCGCGCCGTGGGCACGACCTTTGTGCACGTCACCCACGATCAGGAAGAGGCGATGGCCATTGCCGACCGGATCGTGGTGATGAATGCTGGCCAGATTGAGGATCAGGGCCCCCCGGCGCGGATCTATCAAAAGCCCGCCAGCCTCTTTGCCGCTGGCTTCATGGGGGAGATGAACCGCATCCCCGCCAAGGCCAGCGCGCATGGAATCGAAACCCCCTTCGGCCAGCTGCCACTTGCGGCGCCCGGGGCCGGTCCGCTGACCCTCTGTTTGCGCCCGGAGGCAATTGGCACCGGTGCGGGGGCGCTGTTCATCGGCCCTGCGACGGTCAGGGATGCGGCCTTCTTCGGCACGCATTGCCGCGCGCACCTGTCGCCCGAGGCCGCGCCCGATCTTACCCTGATTGCCCACCTGCCCGCCGCATCCTGCCCGGCGGAGGGAGAGACGATCACCCTCGCCGCCGATCCCGCAGCGGCCAGCGTCTTTGAGGCAGCGTGATGGATCGCGCCAAACCGGAGGACTGGTGGCAGGTCGAGCGAAAGGGCGATGATGTCTCGCTCATATCGGAGCCGCACATCAAGGAATTCTATCGCTGCAACTGTTGGCATGTTCGTGGCCGCGACCGCGATATGCTGGTCGATAGTGGTATGGGGGTCGTCTCCCTGCGCGACTGGGTGCCGCTGGTTACCGAACGGGCGCTGAGCGCGGTGGCGAGCCATACCCATTTCGATCACATCGGCTGTCACCATGAATTTCAGGACCGTCTCGTGCATGAGGCCGAAGCCGAGATCCTCGCCTGCCCCGCAAACAGGGCCACTCTCGCCGATCCTTACGTCACCGATGAGATTTTCGACCAGCTACCGCCGGCACCCTATCAATCCACGACCTACGCCGTGAAAGCCGCACCCGCGACACGTACCGTAGTGGATGGCGACCTGATTGATCTGGGGGATCGGCATTTCGAGGTGATTCACACGCCCGGACATTCCCCGGGTGGCATCGCGCTGTGGGAAGCGGCGACCGGCATCCTGTTTTCCGGTGACATCGTCTATGATGGCCCGCTGATCGAAGACACGTATCACGCCGATGCCGCCGATTATCATAGCTCCATGGTTCGGCTCTATGATCTGCCGGTGCGGGTGGTTCACGGCGGGCATTTTCCCAGCTACGGCCCTGAGCGGCACCGGGAAATCATTCGCGCGTGGCTCGACGCCAAGGACCGCGCCTAGTTCGTCGCCGTCACAAGCTCCACATCCGAAAACCCGAGCGCCCCGAGCTTGGGGAGCAACTTGGCCAGTTCCGTCGCCGGAACCCCCTGATCCGCCCGCAGTGTCAGGGGCGGTGCGGCCTCACCCTCGCAATCTTCTGCGGCACAAAACGCGGCTCGTTCCGCCTCCAATGCCGCGAGGGCTGCCTCTTCCCCAAGTGCATCGCGAAAGCCTAGCTCCGCCTCGGGACTGAGATAGAGCGTGAACTCCCCGACAGGCTGTTCGGTTTCCGCCGCTTCGGGCGGCGTGACTTCGAAGGGTTCCGGCGGGGCGATCTGTGCCGTCATCAGAAAGAAGATGAGGAGCAAAAAGACCACGTTGATCATTGGCACCATGTTTTCGCTTGGCGCGCGGCGGGGGGCTTCTGTGAAACGCATGGGGCTACTCCACCAGAACGATCTGATTGAACCCGGCATCGCCGAGCGTCTGCATCACTTCGACGATCCGTTGCAGGCTCGCCTCATCTCTCGGGCGCAGGATGATCGTGTCTTCGGGCTTCTCGGTCAGGCGTTCGATTTCTGCGGCCAAGGCATCGGCGGCAATCTCCACCCCGTTGAGCCGTATTCCCTCAGGCAGTACATCCACCAGTCGGGGGGGGCCGGTGTATTCCCCGCCTGACTGTCCCGCCACCTTGAGCGGCAGGTGCATGTCCATCCCGAACCGTGACGCGAGCATGAAGAACACGAGCAGCAGGAAGACCACATCGATCATCGGCGTCAGGCTTGGTTTGCGACGCGGCCTTGGGTTTTCAAGCTGAAACATCGGTGCTCCCTGCGAGGTTTCCCTTGTCCTAGTAAATCAGTCAGATTTGTCAATCACCCCAGTTCGAGCGTGGCGACGCCCCAGAGCGTTCCGTTCACGTCGGGCGGCGTGCCACGATACATCCGCGCCGTGGAAAAGCCGCACGTAAATCCCGACTTCTCGAGCGCGGCGATCAGGTCGCTCTGGCTGTCCGGAACATCCACGATCAGATCAGGGTCAAAGATCTCCGCCGCCGCGTTCAACAGGCGCAGAGCCGCCGGTGCGTCGCGCGCGATCAACGGCCCCACCTTGACCCCCTGCCGGCATTGCCGGATCGTCACTACCCCAGCCGGCCCATACGCCGTATCCAACAGAAGCGTGCGCCGGGTTGCCGTTTGCACAAACCAGACGGCGAGAAACCGCGACCGATCAACACCTGTCGCACGGCGGTCAAGCTCCATCAGGCGAGAAAAGTCCCCTGCGGTCGCCGCGCGGATTGCAGGATCGCGCTGCGCCGCGATACGGCCGTGCAGGCGATGGGTCGCCCCCGCCCGGACAAATCCCGATAGGGCATAGTTCCCTTGCTGCGCAGCGACACCGTCGAGCCCAACGGTACGTGGCCCGGCATGGGCGAGGCCGTGCCGCCACAACGCATAGCCAATCTCCAGCCCTCGAAACTCCGGCTTGCAGAGATAGAGCCCCAGAAAGGCAAAACTGGCCGAATGGTTCACCACTGAGATGGCGGCGATGGGCACCCCTTTTGCTTCGGTCACGAAGAACCCATGCGGATCAGCGGCGCGAAAGGCGGCCGCATCCTCCAGTCCGGGATTCCACCCTTCGTCTGCGGCCCAATCGAGCATGAGGTCGATATCATCGGGCCTTGCCACACGCATCATGACAGCGCCTCCTTCAGCGATTGCGGTGCGGAACTCCGGTTGCGCAGGTCGAGCGAGGTCAGCAGGTCGAGCAGATGGCTTTTCATCAGTGCTTCGGCTTCCTCGCCTGCCCCACCGGCCAAGGCGCGCAACAGCGCATCATGGGCGTGACTTTCGCAGAGCGCCGTGCGCCGCGCCCAATATAGCGCGATGATGAGCGATGAGCGCGCGACGAGCTGTGCGATGAATTCCGCGATCGTGCTCTGATCCGCGATGCGCGCGATTTCTATATGAAAAAGCCCAGAGAGGTGCAGCGCCCGGCCAATATCGCCCGCATCAAGCGCGGCGTGTTCGTCGTCGATATGCCGTTGCAGCGCGAGGATGTCGGACCCGGTGATCCTTTCGGCGGCAGAGCGCGCGGTTCGCGGCTCCAGCAAGGCACGCGCCTCGAACACTTCCCGCGCCTCCCGCACCGAAGGCCGCGCGACGAAGGCCCCGCGATTTCGGCGTAGGTCCACGAGATGCTGATGAGAGAGCTGTTGCAGCGCGGCGCGCACGACCGTGCGGCTTACGCCAAAAACCTCGCCCACCTCATCTTCGTTCAGCTTCGCACCGGGTGCGACCCGGTGTTCATGGATGGCCAGCGCCAGTTCCTGCGCGACCCTCTCGCTCCCCGACGACCGGATTTCCACCATATACCGCCCACTTGTGATTCACCTGAGCATGGGGACCAAACCAATTGCCGCGCAAGCGCCGCCAGTTCGAATCCAATATCGTATACAATTCTGGTTCAGATTTTGCGCGTCCCTGCATGTGGTGCGCCGAAAAAATAGGCAACACGCGCGGCAGACGGAGATCACGGCGCATTCTGCTTTCGAATCCGGCTTCGGCGCTTCCACATAAATGCAGCAATACGGGGAACAAAGATGCGCAGCGGAGCAGATCTCGAATTGGTGCATGTGACCAAGCGGTACGGCGATACCGTCGCCGTCCGTGATGTCAGCCATGTCTTCAAGGGGGGCAGCTATGTCTGCCTGCTGGGGCCTTCTGGCTGCGGCAAGTCCACCACTCTGCGCATGATCGCGGGCCACGAGGATATCAGCGACGGGTCCATCGTGCTGGAAGGACAGGATGTCTCCTACCTGCCGCCCGCGCGCCGTGGCACGGCGATGATGTTCCAGAGCTATGCGCTCTTCCCTCATCTCTCCGTGCGCGACAACGTCGCTTTTTCGCTGCGCATGAAGGGGATCGACCGCGCCGAACGGGACCGGGCGGCGGGTGAAATGCTTGAGCTGGTCGATATGGGAACCTATGCGGAACGACTTCCCGCGCAACTCAGCGGCGGGCAGCAACAGCGGGTCGCGCTGGCCCGTGCGCTGGTCACGAAACCGCGGGTTCTGCTGCTGGATGAGCCTTTGTCAGCGCTCGACCCTTTCCTGAGAGTACGCGTCCGGGCGGAACTCAAAAAGCTGCAACGCGAGTTGGGCATCTCCTTCCTGCACGTCACCCACGGACAGGATGAGGCGCTCGCCCTCGCGGACGAAATCGTCGTAATGAATAACGCCGTTATCGAACAGGCAGGCAACCCGCGCGATGTCTTTGCCGCGCCGCGCACCGAATTCGTCGCCCGTTTCATGGGGGGGCACAACGTGCTGTCGGAAGGCGGGGTTCGCTATGCGCTGCGCGCCGATGATGTGCGACTTGGCCCCACGGGGCGGCCCGCGATCGTGCGCACCGTGGAATATCAGGGCGCCCACGTGGCCGTCACGGCCGAGATGAGCGGCACCGAAATTCTCGCCCTCGTTCCCGAGGCGACCTTCTTTTCCGATCCAAAGAATCCGGGCGATGCCGTGGGGCTGGCCTGGGACGAGGGGCGGCTCCACCGTCTCCAAGCTTGATACAACCGACCAACAGAGAGGACCAACGATGAGCAAGATCCGCTATAGCCGACGCTCGATCCTGAAATCCGGGGGCGCCGCCGTTGCCGCCTCCGCCCTGCCCGCGCCGATGATCTGGGCGCAGGAGATCAAGGACATCACCTTGCGCCAGTTCGGCACCGGGGTGTCCAACCTCAACGAGGTGGGCCAGAAGGTAAAGGAAGAGCTTGGCTTTACACTGGAAATGACCGCGCTCGATTCCGATAGCGTGACACAGCGCGCCGCGACACAACCGGGCAGCTTTGACATCGCCGATATCGAATACTGGATCTGCAAGAAGGTCTGGCCGACGGGCAACCTGCAAGCGATGGACGTCAGCAAGATCAAGAACTACGACAAGATCGTCGGCATCTTCAAGGACGGCAAGCTGACCCCCGAGAGCGTGGTCGCCCAAGGCACCGCCCCCCATACCGTCGGCTTCGTCGAGAGCGAAGGCTCCACCTCCTTCGCGAGCGAAGAGACCAACTGGATGACGCTCATCCCGACGATCTACAACGCCGATACGCTTGGCATTCGCCCCGATCTCATCAAGCGCCCAATCTCCAACTGGTCCGAGCTTCTGAACCCTGAGTTCAAGGGCAAGGCGTCGATCCTCGACATTTCCTCCATCGGGATCATGGACATGGCGATGGTCTGCGAATCCATGGGAGAGATCGCCTATGGCGACAAGGGCAACATGACCCGCAACGAAATCGACCAGACCTTTGCGATCTTCACCGAGGCCAAACGCGCGGGCCAGTTCCGCGCCTTCTGGAAGACATTCGACGAGAGCGTCAACCTGATGGCCTCCGGCGAAGTGGTGATCCAGTCGATGTGGTCCCCGGCGATCACCGCCGTCAAATCCCGCGGCATTCCATGCGTCTATCAACCGCTCGAAGAGGGCTATCGCAGCTGGGGCGGTGGCATCGGCCTGTCCAAGGCCCTCACGGGCATGGAGCTGGACGCGGCTTATGAATACATCAACTGGTATCTCGATGGTTGGGTCGGCGGCTTCCTGATGCGGCAAGGCTATTACTCCGCCGTGCCGGAAACCTCCAAGAACTACATGAGCGCCAACGAGTGGGGCTATTGGTTCGAGGGCAAGGAAGCGGTCGAGCCAATTGCCAACCCCTTCGGCGACGTGATGGCCCAACCCGGAGAGGTCCGCGACGGCGGCTCCTTCTATGAGCGTATGGGCGAAGTTGCCTGCTGGAACGCCGTCATGGACGAGAACCAGTACATGGTCCGCAAATGGAATGAGTTCATCGCGGCGTAATGCCGTACACGCGGGGGGCCACCGGCCTCCCGCATCCCCTCCACGACCAGAGCGAAGAAGAAAGGCCGGGATGGACCGCATCTTGAAGAGCCGCAATGTCATGGGCTGGGCCCAAGCCAGCCCGCTGGCGCTGATCCTGTTCGGGTTCCTCGTCCTGCCGATCCTCACCATCACGGTGGTGAGCTTCTGGCGGGCGACGGAATTTTCCATCATCCCGGCCTTCAGCCTTGAGAATTACGCGTTCCTCTTCGGCTCCGATGTGACCTATCGGGTGTTCTTTGCCACGTTCAAATATGCCGCGATCACCTGGGCGCTGACTCTCGGGATCGGCTTTACTGTAGCCTTCTACCTCGCCTTCCACATCCGCAGCCAGACGATGCAGATCGCGCTGTTTCTGCTTTGCACGATCCCGTTCTGGACCTCCAACATCATTCGCATGATCTCCTGGATCCCCTTTTTGGGGCGCAATGGCATCGCCAACCAGACGTTGATTTCATGGGGCGTGATCGACGAGCCGCTGGAATGGCTGCTCTATTCGGATTTCTCCGTGATCCTCGCCTTCGTGCATCTCTATACGCTGTTCATGGTGGTGCCGATTTTCAACACCATGATGCGCATCGACCGATCACTGCTCGAAGCCGCGCGAGACGCCGGGGCAAGCGGGTTTCAGACGCTGGTGCATGTGATCTTTCCGCTCACCAAGCCGGGCATCATGATCGGCACGATCTTTGTGGTCACGCTGGTGATGGGCGATTTCATCACCGTGCGCTTCATGTCGGGCAGTCAGAAGGCCAACGTGGGCCGGCTCATCTCCAACGACATAGCACTGTTGCAATATCCTTCGGCGGCCGCGACTTCCGTGGTGCTGCTTTGCACCGTCCTGCTGACGATCGCGATCCTGCTGCGCTTCGTCGACATTCGCAAGGAACTCTGAGATGGAACAGCGCCCCCGCTCCTTCTACATTCTCACGGTCTTCTTCGCCCTGTTCATCCTGTTTCTCTATGGGCCCACGCTGACCATCGGCATCCTGTCGTTTCAGGGGCCGCAAGGCGGCCTGACCTTCCCGATGAACGGTGTCTCCATGCACTGGTTTTTCGACCTCTTCGAGCAGCAGGCAGTGGGCGACATCTGGGGCGCCTTCAGACGTTCGCTCGCCCTCGGCCTGATGGTCATGGTCACGACGGTGGTCATTTCGGTGATGGGCGGCCTTGCCTTTCGCAAGAGATTTCGCGGCTCTGGCGCCTTGTTCTATCTGATCATCGCAAGCCTCGTGATCCCCTCGATCCTCATCTCCCTCGGGGTTGGTCTCATCTTCAATCAGCTTGGGTTCAAGATCCACTGGGCCACGTCGGGCTTCGGGTCGCAGTTGACATGGACCCTGCCCTTTGGCCTGCTCATCATGTTCGCCGTCTTCAACCGCTTCGACAAAAGCTATGAGGAGGCCGCCAGAGATCAGGGCGCGACCCCGTGGCAGACAATCCGCTACGTTGTCCTGCCGATTATCGCGCCCTCGCTCATCGGTGTCGCCCTGTTCGGCTTCACGCTGTCCTATGACGAATTCGCGCGGACCCTGCTCACGGCGGGCAGCTACAACACCCTGCCGCTGGAGATCTTCGGGATGACGACGAATGTCACGACCCCGGTGATCTATGCGCTCGGCACGCTCACGACGCTCTTTTCGCTGGTGATCATCGGGGCCTGCATGCTTGCCCTCATGGTCATGGCCCGGCGGCGTGCGCGGCACGGATCGGATGCCGGCAGGGGCGTGTGATGCGGGTCCTTTTCCTCAACCCCAACTCGTCCGTCCACATGACGCAAAGCATCACCGAGACCGCGCGAGACGTCCTGCCGGAGGCGGATATCCTCGGCTGGACCAATCACGACGGTCCCCCGGCAATACAGGGCCCCAAGGACGGAGAGGCCGCGATCCCCGGTGTTATCGCACAACTGGATCGGGCGCGGGATGCAGGCGTCGATGTGATCGTCATTGCCTGTTTCGACGATGTCGCCCTCACCGAAGCCCGCGCAGCGGCGCATTGCCCCGTGATCGGGATCGGACAGGCTTCGTTCCACATGGCAGCGTTGCTTGGCGGGCGGTTCGGCGTCGTCACCACCGTGCCGGAGGCGGCCCCCGTGATAGAGGCAAACATTGACGCCTTGGGCTTCACGCGCCTCTGCACCGGCGTGCGCCCCAGCGGGCTGGGGGTGTTGCAGGTAGAGGCCGGAACCCCGCCGGTCCTTGATCGATTGGCCCGCGAAATTCTGGCGGCGAAGGAGGACGGGGCCACCTCCGTCGTTCTGGGTTGTGCCGGTATGGCGCGGCACCGGGCGGCGCTCTACGGGCGCACCGGTGTTCCCCTTGTCGACGGTGTGCGATCCGGTGCGGCGCTCGCCTTGGGTCTGGCCCGGCTCAGCCCCGCGCGCTTCTGAGGCTGCTGTCCAGCAGGTGCTGCGTATAGGGGTGTTTGGCCTCCAGCCGGCGCATCTCCTCCACGCCCAGTGTCTCAACGATTTCACCGGACTGCATGACCGCGATCCGCTCACATATATGCCCGACCACACCCAGATCGTGCGACACCATGAGATAGGTCAGGCCGTGCCGCGCGCGCAGGTCGGTCAACAGGTTCAGGATCTCCGCCTGTACGGAAACGTCGAGCGCCGAGGTCGGCTCATCCAGAAGCAGGATGCGCGGATCGGGCGCAAGGGCGCGGGCAATGGCCACGCGCTGTCGCTGTCCCCCGGAGAGTTGATGCGGATAGCGAAAGCGATATCCCGGCCCAAGACCGACATCCACCAGCAACTGGTCAATGCGGGCGTCAATATCGCGAAACCCGTGTAGCTTGAGCACTTCTGACAGGACCTGATCGACGGTGTGGCGGGGATGAAGCGAGGCGTACGGGTCTTGAAAAACCATCTGCACCGTCTTGTAGAAAGCTGGCGTTCGCCCGACGCCAAGCGCCTCTCCCATGACGCTCATAGAGCCGCGCCACGTCGGAACGAGGCCGGTGATCGCCCGCAGCACGGTGGATTTGCCCGATCCGCTCTCCCCGACCAGCCCGTAGCTGGCGCCCTCCTCCACATCGAGGGAAAGGTCGCGCACGGCAAAGACATGCTCGCGCCCTTCGCCAAACCAGACGTTCAGCCCTTCAATCGTCAGCGCGCTCATGATGACGCCACCACCGACGGCGCGTCGCGCCATGCGGGATCGCGCTTGAGCACTTCAAGCCTCGGGCGTGGATTTTGGAGATTGGGCACAGAGTTCAACAGTCCCACGGTATAGGGATGCACCGCCTCATGAAGGCGTCCCGCCTCACAAACCTCGACGATCCTGCCTGCATACATGACGGCCACCCGATCACAGAAGTTGGCCACGAGGTTGAGGTCGTGACTGATGAAGATGAGGCCCATGCCACGCTCGCGCACCAGCTTGTCCATGATTTCCAGCACCTGAAGCTGCACAGAGACATCGAGGGCGGAGGTCGGCTCATCGGCGATGAGAATTTCCGGATCGGGGATCAGCATCATGGCGATCATGATCCTCTGCCCCATGCCGCCCGATACCTCATGCGGATACAGCGTCATGACGCGCTCGGGGTCTCTTATGGCAACTGCGTCCAGCATCTCGATCGCGCGCGTTTGGGCCGCGACCTTGGAAGTGCGCCGGTCATGGGCCCGCAGTGCTTCGACGATCTGCTGGCCGACGGACATGACCGGATTGAGCGAAAACTTCGGGTCCTGCATGATCATGGAAATATGGCTGCCCCGAATGGCGCGCATCTGCTTTTCGCTCGCGGCGAGAAGATCGACCTCGCCCATCCTCATCCGGTCCGCCGTGACCTGACCCGGTTTGCGGATGAGCCGCAGGATCGCACGCCCTGTCATGGACTTGCCCGAACCACTCTCCCCCACGATCCCCAGCCGTTCCTTGCCCAGCGTAAAGGAGATGCCCCGCACCACTTCGGCGATCCCGCCACGGGTGGGGAATTTCACGGAGAGGTTTTGCACATCAAGCAGAGGGGTCATGCGCCGCCCTCCTTCGGATCAAGCACATCGCGAAGCCCGTCGCCCAACAGGTTGAACGCCAGCGAGATGGAGAAGATGGCGAGGCCGGGCACAGTCGCGACCCACCAGTGATCGAGGATAAATTTGCGTCCCTCAGAAACCATTGCCCCCCATTCGGGGCTGGGCGGTTGCGCGCCAAGGCCAAGAAACCCGAGGCCCGCCGCCGTCAGGATGATCCCGGCCATGTCGAGAGTGACGCGGATGACGAGAGAGGAGATACAGAGCGGCCAGATGTGCCGCATCACGATGCGCACCGGTCCTGCGCCCTGAAGCCGGATCGCGTGGATGAAATCGGAATTGCGGATCGTCAGGGTCTCCGCCCGAGCAATCCGGGCATAGGGGGGCCACGCGGTGAGGGAGATCGCCAGAACGGCATTCTCGATCCCCGCCCCGAGCGCGGCGACAAAGGCAAGCGCGAGGATGAGCCGTGGAAAGGCTAGAAAAATGTCGGTGACCCGCATGAGCACCACATCGAGCCAACCGCCCGCGTATCCCGCGACCGTCCCGATGATCAGTCCCAGCAGCGGCGCGACCAGCGCAACCAAAAGGACGATATAGATCGAAATGCGCGCGCCATAGAGAACGCGGGAGTAGATGTCGCGCCCCAGACTGTCGGTCCCGAAGAGATGCCCGTCGGTGCCCGGCGCAAGCAGGCGCGCCCCCAGATCCTGCGCGAAGGGATCGTGGCTTGCCAAGAACGGCGCGAAAACAGCGGCGAGCAACAAGAGCGCGAGGAAGATCAACCCGGCCATCGCAAGCGTGTTGCTGCGCAGGTTGAGCCAGCCGACATACCACGCAGAGGCGCGGGCCTGCCGGCGCGAGGTCGGTGCCTCTGCGAGCAACCATGCCCGCAGGGTCGAAGGATCGGTCATCTTCATTTCGCCCTCGGATCAAAAAACCGGTAAAGCAGGTCCGAAAAGATGTTGAGTGCCACGAAGATCGTGCCGATCACCACCGTGCCCCCAAGAACCGAATTCATGTCATTGGACAACAGCGAGGTGGTTATATAGCTCCCAAGCCCCGGCCAGGCGAAGATGATTTCCGTCAGAACAGAGCCCTCCAGCAAGTTGGCATAGGCGAGCGCGATCACCGTGATGAGTTGGATGCGGATATTGCGAAACGCATGTTTCCAGACAACCTCCCATTCGCTCAGGCCCTTCACGCGTGCGGTAGTGATATACTCTGCGTTGAGTTGTTCGAGCATGAAGGAGCGCGTCATCCGCGAGATATAGGCGAGGCTGAAATACCCCAGAAGGCTGGCGGGCAGGATGATGTGCGAGAAGGCATCCTTGAAGATCGTCCACTCCCCGGCGAGCAGGGTGTCGATCAGCATGAGGCCCGTCACCGTGGGCACCACGCCCTGATAAAAGACGCCAAGCCGCCCCGGCCCTGCGACCCACCCGAGGATCCCGTAAAAGATCAACAACCCCATCAGACCAAGCCAGAAGATGGGCATCGAATAGCCGACAAGACCGACCACGCGCGCCGTCTGGTCGATCCAGCTTCCGCGATAAACAGCAGCGACAACGCCAAGCGGGACGCCGATGATGACGCCGATCAACGTACCGAGGGTGGCCAGTTCCAGCGTGGCCGGAAACACCCGCGCAATGTCGGTAGAGACCTGCTGACCGGTGCGGATCGAAGTGCCGAAATCCCAGTGCAGCACATCGCGCACGTAGATGAAGAATTGCGACACTAATGACTTGTCGAGCCCCAGTTCGCGAAAGGTCGCGTCATATTGAGCCTGCGTCGCCCGTTCGCCGATCACGGCAAGAACCGGATCAATGGGCATCACCCGGCCAATCATGAAGGTCACGAACAGAAGGCCAAGCACGGTGACCGCCATGGTGAGCAGCGTGGAGGCCACCTTCTTGGGCCAGCGAGGCGCCAGAGGCGCACGTCGCGCGGCTTGGAGGACAGAGGATCTTTGCGTCATGGACTGGCGCTTTCTTTCTTTTCCCACCTTCTGCAAGAAGAAGGGGAAACGCCGGAGACACAGCCGTGCCGCCGGCGCTTATTTCAGGGCAGTTTTACTTGGTGATGACCCAGTAGGAAACCGCCGTCGTCGCGCCGCCCGCGACGAAATTCTCGACATTCTCACGCAGCCCGTGTTGTTCGACCTGCTGGAACATCACGCCAAAGGGGCTGATCTTTTGATGCTCGGTCTGGATCGCTCGGTACATCTCGGCACGTTTTTCAGTGTCGTTTTCGACCACGGCGGCAAGTGTCTCTTCGCTCATGTCCGGGATGCCCCAAGCATTGCGCCACGCCAGAAGACCTGTTGCGCCGGCCTCGTCGGAGTTGTCGGGGTTATACGCGAAAGTCCCTGCGTTGGTGTTGGGGTCGGGATAGTCCGGGCCCCACGCCCCCAGATAGATGTCATGCTCCCGCGCACGGTAACGATCAAGCGTCTGT
Source organism: Poseidonocella pacifica (assembly GCF_900111875.1). Taxonomy (GTDB): domain Bacteria; phylum Pseudomonadota; class Alphaproteobacteria; order Rhodobacterales; family Rhodobacteraceae; genus Poseidonocella; species Poseidonocella pacifica. The sequence goes on along the minus strand of NZ_FOJU01000001.1, from coordinate 629,338 downwards.
GCCCCGGTTCCGACGATGAGTTCCACGTCGATCCCAAGTTGGCCCCATGTATTCTGAAGCGACTGGGCGATATCGATACGCTCCTGAGCATCACGAACGGAGATCTTCAGCGGGAAACCATCCGCATAGCCCGATTCCGCCAGCGCCGCCTTGGCCGCATCCATGTCATAGCTGTAGGGGGTATCCTCCAGCGCGCCGAGGAAGGTGCGCGGCAAGAACGCCTGATGAACAGTGTATTGCCCATTGAGGAAGCTGTTCGCCATGCCCTCATAATCGGTGGCGAGTTTCAGCGCCTCGATCACCTTGGGGTCAGTCAGCGGCTCGGCCTTCTGGTTCGCCGACCAATACATCAGCCGCCCGCGCAATTCGTCAACGATCTTGACGCCATCGACTTCGAGTGCGCCGGCCACGTCCTCTGGTGACAGGTTTCGTGCCACGTCGATATCGCCGCGCTCAAGCTGGAGCCGCTGCGTGGCGCTTTCCTGAATATGCTGGACGATCACCCGCTCCATCGCGGGCTTCTCGCCGCCATAATTGGGGTTGAGATCCAGCAGAACGCTTTCGTTGGGCTTCCATGAGGACAGAACATAAGGGCCGGAGCCGGCGGTATTCGTCCGCAGCCATTCGTTGCCCATATCGCCGTCGACCTCGTTGGCCATGACCGTCTCGCTATCGACGATGCCGCCGATTGTCGCCGTGAGACAGTTGAGCACGAAGGAGACCGCGTATTGCTTGTCGAGCACCAGCGTGAGCGTGCTGTCATCCGTGGCGACAATGGTTTCCTCGACGTTGTCAGGGGTGAAACCAAACTGCGTCAGGATGAAGGAGGGCGTCTTGTCCAGTTGCACCGCCCGGCGGAGCGAGAATTCCGCATCCTTGGCCGTTACCGGATTGCCGGACGCAAATGTGTTGCCCTCGGCGATCTGGAAGGTGATGGTTTTGCCATCCTCGCTGATTTCCCAGCTTTCGGCGATGTCAGGCTGATAACCCGCATCAAGGTCCAGCGGGTCGAAGTTGACCAGCTTCTGATAGACATTGCGCGACACATCCGCCCCGGCGAACTCAAAGCTTTCGGCCGGATCCATCGTCTTGATATCGTCAATGCGGTTGGCGATGACGAGCATGTTGGGCGGCGTTTCCGCGAAGGCCGGAAGTGCTGCGGAACTCATCAATGCGGCAATCACCGCCGCGGCCCCCAACGATTTGAACTGTTTCATAAAATTACTCCCCTGTTGGTCTTCGTTTCGCGCCGTTTCCCGGCGCCTTCGTCGTTAGTCCTTCCACGTTTGGGAAAGGACCCTCAACCAGTTTTCATGACCAAGCTTGGCCCGAAGCCGTGCACCTATCCCATGATCTGACAGCGCCGCCCAAAGATTCGGCAGACCTGCGCAATCCACAAGCCAGTCAGGAACAAGCGCCCCATCGAAATCGGAGCCAAAGCCGACACGATCTTCGCCGACCTTATCGATCAAATGGTCGAGGTGGCGCAAAAAATCCTCCACCGGCACATCCGATTGCATGCGCCCATCGGGCCGCAGGAAGGCCGAGGCAAAGTTGATCCCCACCATCCCATCGCTCTCGGCGATCACCTCCAGCTGCCGGTCGGTCAGGTTCCGCGCGTGGCGTGTGACACTCCAGGCGTTGGAATGCGTGGCCACAAGGGGCGCGTCGCTGATCGCGGCCACATCGTCGAACCCCTTTTCGTTGAGATGCGACAGGTCGATCATGATCCCCAACCGGTTGCATTCAGAAATGAGCGCACGCCCCGCATCCGTCAGCCCGCCGCCGATGTCAGGCGTCGCGGGATGGGCGAATGGCACGCCCTCCGCAAAGATCGTGGGCCGGCTCCAGACCGGGCCGAGGGACCGCAGGCCCCGCGCGTGATAATCCGCAAGTTGCTCTAGCCCGGGGCCGATGGCCTCTGCCCCTTCCATATGAATGATCGCGGCCATTCGCTCGCCCTTGAGCGCGGCATAAAGCTCGGCGCTCGACCGGGCGACGGAGATTGCTCCGGCGGCTTCAAGCGCGGAGATGGCGGCAAAGGCCCCTTCGGCGAACTCTTCGGCGATGTGCTGTGGAACTGGGTCGGGAAGGTCGATGCGATAGCTCGCCTTCTGCATCTCGGCGTAGCGCTCTTCCTTGTCGGAGGGGCTGGGTACGAAAATGGCGAAGAACCCGCCACCAAAGCCCCCGTCGCGCGCACGTGGCAGGTCGATATGCCCGTCAGGCAAGCCGTCCGCCACATTCTCCGCCGTGATCTGCCCGCGCATCATCCGCAACAGCAGATCGTTGTGCCCATCGAAGACAGTCGGCCATTGCGGCGCGTCCTGCTGGGATGTCATGAAGCCTCCTGAGCGGTCGTTATCGCTGGCATAACACACGGGTTCGCCCCGGGCTGCAAGCAAAGACGCGCTCAGGTCTTGGTTCAGGTCTTGGTATTGAAGCCCGCACCCGCCTCAACGAGGAACCTTTCGGACAAGGGCAAGCTTGCCGCGCCAAGGACACGGGCGTCATGCCCGACGGTCCCGGGGCGAATTACCGGAGGGCTGATCCCTGAGACATCGATGTGATCAAGCGCTGCTGTGGTGCGGTCCACCAGCGCGAGGCGCAAGTCGGGCGAGATCCAGCCGTCGATCAAAACCGCATCCAAATCGATCAGGGCCGCCGCGGAAGCGATGGCATAGGCCATGCCCTGCGCAGCCCGTTCGGTCCATTCCGCGAGGATAGGCTTCGGCACGTCCCACCCCTCAACCCCTGACCATAACTTGGCCGTCGCGAGCCCTTGCGCCTGCATCGCGGATTCCACCTGCGACAGCGAGGCCACGTCGATAAGCTGCGCCATACGCCCATCCGGCCCCGGAACAGGCATGGAGCCGAGCGCCCCGGCGTTGCCCGACAGCCCGGTATAGAGATTGTCGCGCAGGACTATGCCGCCGCCGATGAAGTAGCCGATATAAAAGTAGAGGAAGTTGGAGGGACGATCCTTGGCCCCAAAAACAAGCTCCGCCCCGCAGGCCGCCGAGGCATCATTGCTCAGATGCACGGGAAGGTCGCTGAACCGGCCGAGTTCCGCCCGGATATCCACATCGCGCCATGACGACATCGTCCCCGGCGGCAGCCCGATGGTACGTTCCCAATCCCATATCTGATAGGGCATCGCCACACCGATCCCGGCAATCCGCAAACGCCCCTCGGGACAAAGTGAGCCGGAAATCGCTTCAAGCGCTTCTTGGGCGAAGGCCAGCGTGGTTTCCAATTCGGGATAGCGATAGGTCACGATCCGCCGCGCCACGATCCGGCCCAGAAAGTCGGTGAGTGCCAGTTCGGCACTGCGCCGTCCTATCTTGAATCCAAAGAAATAGGCGCCCGTGGCCGAAAGCCCGATGGGCGTGGAGGGTTGCCCCACCTTGCCGCGCACCGGCTCTCCCTTCACGAGCAAGCCATCCGACTCCAGGGATCGCATGATCACAGAGACGGTCTGGGCCGAAAGGCCCGTCATCTTGGCGATTTGAACCTTTGCCAAGGGGCCGTTCTGGCGCACCATGGACAGAACCAACCGCTCGTTATGCGCCCTCAACCCCGCTTGCGTTCCACCGCGAACGGCAGACTGCGTGGCCTCAGGCTCACTGATATCTTGTACTTCGCTCACGCGCGTCCTCCTCCCGAGATCCGCACCATGAAGGTGCCGGATGTTGATCCCCCTGTCAATAATAATTCAGTCTGATTTATTTATTGACAGAGCGCGCGATTCGTTGCTTCTATAGGGCAAGCGGGTACCGGGAGGAGCCGGCTCGCTCATGCTTCAAACGGGAGGACACCAATTGACAAACCTATCCAAAGCGCTCGCATCCGCGGCCATCATCGCAGCCGCCGGCATCGCCAGCAGCGCCGCCGCCGAGAGCGCGTGCCTCATCACCAAGACCGACACCAACCCCTTCTTCGTGAAGATGAAGGAAGGCGCGGCCGCAGCTGCTGCTGAGTTGGGGATCGAGCTCAAGACCTTCGCCGGAAAGATCGACGGCGACCACGAAACCCAAGCGCAAGCCATTGAGACCTGCATCGCCGACGGCGCGAAGGGCATCCTTCTGACCCCGTCCGACACCTCCTCCATCGTTTCTTCGGTGCAGCAGGCGCGCGACGCGGGCATCCTCGTCATCGCGCTCGACACACCGCTTGATCCCGTCGATGCGGCCGATGCGACCTTCGCAACGGATAATTTCCTCGCCGGTGAACTGATCGGCAAATGGGCCGCTGCGAAACTCGGCGACGAAGCCGCAAACGCCAAAATCGCCCTGCTCGACCTCGCCGTGAGCCAGCCTACCGTGGGCGTTCTGCGCGACCAGGGTTTCCTGCAGGGCTTTGGCATTGATCTGGCCGATCCCAATGTGAACGGCGACGAAACCGATCCGCGCATCGTCGGCAATGACGTCACCGCCGGCAACGAAGAAGGTGGCCGCCGCGCGATGGAAAACCTCCTCGCGAAGGATCCGATGATCAACGTGGTCTACACGATCAACGAACCCGCCGCCGCGGGTGCCTATGAGGCGATCAAGTCCATTGGCCGGGAAAATGACGTTCTGATCGTTTCGGTCGATGGTGGATGCCCCGGCGTTCAGAACATCGCAGACGGCGTTATCGGGGCCACATCGCAGCAGTATCCGCTGCGCATGGCCGCGCTCGGTATCGAAGCGATCGCCAAATTCGCCGAAACCGGTGAGAAGCCGCAGCCGACCGAGGGCAAGGACTTCGTCGACACTGGCGTATCGCTTGTGACCGATGAATCCGTGGATGGCGTAGAGTCGATCTCCGTCTCCGAAGGCATGGATCTCTGCTGGGGCTGATCCCCAGCGGGCTGGGGGCGAGCGTTTCGCCCCCGGCATAGACCTGCGCCGCGATCTGGGGTTAGATTGACCCTACGACAAGGCGCGCAAGACGCCCCACATTGATTCCTTGGGAGGAAGCCTGATGGCCAAGACCGCCGCTTCGGGGGATGACTACGAGTCCGCCCTCGCCCAATCCAGCACCAAAGTCGCCGAATTCGAAGACACGCGTACCGGGTTCGTGCATAAATTCCAGCATGCGTTGCACCTTAACCCGTCGCTGGTGCCGCTCATCGTGCTCTTGCTTTCGATCGCGCTCTTCGGCGCGCTATTGGGATCAAAGTTCTTCTCTCCCTTTGCCCTCACCCTGATCCTCCAGCAGGTACAGATCGTGGGCATTGTGGCGGCGGCGCAATCGCTGGTGATCCTCACCGCCGGCATTGACCTGTCGGTTGGCGCAATCATGGTGCTGTCCTCCGTCGTGATGGGGCAATTCACCTTTCGCTATGGCATTCCGGCACCGATCTCCATCGGCGCGGGGCTTGCCTGCGGGACGGCCTGCGGTTTTGTGAACGGGTTCCTTGTGGCCCGGATGAAGCTGCCCCCCTTCATCGTGACCTTGGGAATGTGGCAGATCGTTCTGGCCTCCAACTTCCTCTATTCCGGCAACGCCACGATCCGTGCACAGGACATCGCCGCAGAAGCGCCCCTGCTTCACCTTTTCGGAGCCAAGATCAACATCGGCGGCGCGGTTCTGACCGTCGGGGTTCTCTTCATGGTGGGGCTCGTCCTGCTGCTTTCCTACGTGTTGCGGCACACCGCTTGGGGTCGTCACGTCTATGCCGTGGGCGATGACAAGGACGCGGCTGAGCTTTCGGGCGTTCAGACTGACCGTGTGCTGATCTCCGTCTACATGCTCTCCGGCCTGATCTGTGCCTTCGCGGGCTGGGCGCTTATCGGGCGGATCGGCTCTGTCTCTCCGACCTCCGGTCAGTTGGCAAACATCGAAAGCATCACCGCGGTGGTGATCGGGGGCATCTCTCTCTTCGGCGGGCGCGGCTCCATCCTTGGCACGCTCTTCGGGGCGCTCATCGTGGGGGTCTTCACGCTTGGTCTTCGCCTGCTCGGGGCGGATGCACAGTGGACCTACCTGCTCATCGGTATTCTCATCATCGCGGCCGTCGCCGTGGACCAGTGGATCAGAAAGGTGTCGGTCTAATGGAACAGCAACAACCCATCCTCCAAGGCAAGAACCTCGTGAAGCGCTATGGCCGCGTCACCGCTCTCGATCACTGCGACTTTGAGCTTTACCCCGGCGAGATCCTCGCCGTGATCGGCGACAACGGCGCGGGCAAGTCAACCCTGATCAAGGCGGTCTCCGGTGCGGTTGTTCCGGACGCCGGGGAGGTTTTCCTCGAAGGTAAGCGCGTCAACTTCTCCTCCCCGCTGGATGCGCGGGAGCACGGGATCGAGACGGTTTACCAGCAACTGGCCATGTCCCCTGCCCTGTCGATTGCCGACAACATGTTCATGGGGCGGGAATTGCGCAAACCGGGCATCATGGGCAAATGGCTTCGCCAGCTCGACCGCCCGGCGATGGAGGCCTTTGCCCGCGAAAAGCTCAACGAGTTGGGGCTCATGACGATCCAGAACATCCGTCAGGCCGTCGAGACACTTTCCGGCGGTCAAAGACAGGGTGTGGCGGTTGCCCGGGCTGCGGCCTTTGGCTCCAAGGTCATCATTCTCGATGAGCCGACAGCAGCCCTCGGGGTCAAGGAAAGCCGCCGCGTGCTGGAGTTGATCAATGACGTGAAATCGCGTGGACAGCCGATCGTTCTGATCAGCCACAACATGCCGCATGTCTTTGAGATTGCTGACCGGATCCATATCCACCGGCTTGGCAAACGGCTCTGCGTCATCCGTCCGCAGGACTATTCGATGAACGACGCGGTCGCCTTCATGACTGGGGCCAAGGAGCCCCCGCAAGAAGCCCTCGCCGCCTGAAAAACGCGCCCGCCCCTCCGGCGGGCGCTGCCATGCCCGACATGGCCTTTTACTGCTTCCCCACCTGTGCGACCCTCCCCGAAAACAGGAGATCGCCATGCAGGGTTTCTACGATGAACGGCAGACGGCCCATGACCCCAAATTCTATCTTCGCGCCGGCCGCCAGATCCCCAGCCCCGAGCAACCTGCGCGCGCCGCCGCGCTGAAAGCCGGAGCAGAAGCCGCAGGCGTGCGCTTTGCCTCCCCGCCCGACGCCGGGATCGGCCCCATCGCCGCAGTCCACACCTCTGAGTACCTGCATTTCCTCCAGACGATCCATGCACGCTGGACCGCGATGCCGAATGCCTCCGCTGAGGTCATCCCCAATATCCACCCCGCGCGCCGAACCGACAGCTATCCAAGCGCACCCGTCGGTCTTGCCGGATACCATCAGGCCGATACCTCCTGCGTCATTACGGCCCAAACCTGGTCATCCGCCTATTGGTCCGCGCAAACCGCCATTGCCGCAGCTGACGCCGTATCGGCGGAGGGACCCGTTTACGCGCTCTGCCGCCCGCCGGGGCACCACTGCTTTACCGATCTTGCCGGGGGGTTTTGCTATCTCAACAACGCGGCTATCGCTGCCGAACGTCTGCGCGCCAAAGGCAAACGAGTAGCAATCCTCGATATCGATGTGCACCATGGCAATGGCACGCAGGGAATTTTCTATGCCCGCGGCGATGTGCTGACGGTGTCGATCCACGCCGACCCGGAGGGGTTCTATCCGTTCTTCTGGGGTCACGCACAGGAACGCGGAGAGGGCGCGGGGCTTGGCGCGAACCTCAACCTGCCGCTCGTGATGGGATCGGATACCGCTGCATTCCTTGGCGCACTTGATCACGCCTTGAAGCGGATCGCCGCCTTCGGCCCCGATGTTCTGGTGATCGCAGCCGGTCTTGATGCCCACGAGGAAGACCCGTTTCAAGGCCTCAAGGTCACGACAGAGGGGTTCACCGAGATTGGCGCGCGGATCGCGCAAGCGGGATATCCCACCTTGCTCGTACAAGAAGGCGGGTACCTCTCGGACGCGCTATCGCGCAACCTCACCGCGTTGCTGGGTGGTTTTGGAACCTAGCGCTTGCGCGTATAGACGAGCGCCATTGAATCCTTCAGCACAATCGGTCCGCCGCCATAATCCGCCCCGATGTTCGGGGTGCGGAGGGCGAGTTCCCACCCAAAGCCTTCGATGCCGGGGAAGCCATGCGCGAGGGGGTCAATGTCACCGGTCGACTTGCCTTCCATATGCATGATGGAAAACACCTGCTCCCCGTCCGGGCCGTGGCGCAGCGCGGCAAATACCGTTCGCCCATCGATCGGCCGCATGTAATCGAACCAGTCGCCCGGCCCGTAGTTTCCCTGTAGCCATGGCCGCTCCTGCCGAAAGGCGCGGAGCGCGTGGGAAAAGCTGACCTGCGCGGGATCAAGCGCGGTGAACGCATGGCTGACGTTGCAATAGTCGTGCATGTCGTCCATCCACGCGCGCGCGATCGCCTTGAGTGTCGCCACATCATAGCGCGCAGGGCCAGCAAGGGGAGGATCGACCTGCGTCAACAGCTTGGCGATTTCTTCAAGGTCATATTCAGTGACCTCCACCAACGCAGGCAGAAATTCAAAGAACCTCGCGAGATCGCCCCGAGTCTCAAACCCAAGCTCTTTAAGGCGGCGAAAGTTATAGGGGATCGAATAGGCGTATTCATCCACCTGCCACTTGAGGCTGATCGCTTCTTCGGCCACGACCTTGACGCCGTATTTATCATCCTGATTGCGGATGAAGCCCCAACTGGCCCGCGCGGCGGCGTTGAGAAAGTCCATCGGCACGCCGGGCAATGCCGCATAGGTCAGCGTCGCGACCACGGGATTGTCATAGGCCTTGTCGAGAATTTCCATCCTCGTGACGCCGAGCCGCGTGTTCACGTTCATCTTTGGGCTGACTTGGGTGCCGCGCCGAAGCGTGTCGTGGTTGCTGGTGCCCGAAATCCAGTGCGACCCGACCTCCACCATCTCCCGCATGCGCCAGAACTTCGACAGCCAGAACGTGTAGAGAAACGGCGTGTTATGGGCAAAGGTCAGCGGGCCCCACTGAAACACGTCATCATCCCGCTGTGTCTCCGTCACCGAACGATAGGTCGAGCTCAGTTCCCAATCCTCCTCGGGCCACGGGCGGCCATCCTCAAAGATGAACCACGGGCGGTATTGGGTGCCCGCGACCTCCTGCACGATATCGGCCATGCTCTGAAGGTACTCATCATCGTGCACCATCTGCTGTGCGGCGGCGTCCCACCACTTGAAATCCTGCGCCCCGTCGACCCGCACACCGTCGGCCCCAAAGTTCACCTTGCGCCGCTGTAGTTCCAGAAGGATCGCGCGCACGGCTGGATTCTGGTAGTCGAGGTTCTGGCCATACATGTTTGGCCCGGCAAAGAAATGCCCGTTCAGTGCGTCGAGCCCCTGATTGTCGGAATGGCCAAAAACCACGTCAAAAACGAGGCGCTTGGGCTTGCCGGGAAAGGTGTGCAACGCGGCGGCGAGATCCACCAACTCATCCGGGCGTCCAGTCTCCAGCAAGACCGGATTGACCGTCGCCATGCCGGATATCACCACGTCATAGCCCCAGTTCGTCGTATCGGGGCGCATAAGCTCGACCGTGAGCCCCACGTCGCTTTCGCTTTCCTGCCAGAAGGCCGGTCCCGTCTCATAAACCGTCGTCGGCTCCACCGGCAAAAGCTGCACCGCGTCATAGTTCATGTAGAGCAGGTCCGCAGGCTCCAGCGGCAAATCATTGCGCACCCGCTCTGCCAGCCGTTCGTATAGCCGCGTGAGGTTCGCAATGGTGCCGCCTGCTGTGGCCGTAGGCACGTGGAGTTGCAGGATATTCGTAACCGGGCCGAATTTGTGGGGCGCGTCCCTCCGCAGGGATTCCCAATAGGAGGCATCCCCACGGCCGTTTTGCATCCCCTCGACGTCATAAAGCTCAGCCGGCGCAAACGCCCCGAATGGCAGCGACATGGCCAGCGGGTCGAGAATGCGGTGCCAGTTGCCGTCGTGATCGCGCCATGTCAGCGCATAAAAATCGCCGATCACCTCGCGGCGCCCAGCACACAACCCCGTGGCCACGCAAAAGACATGTGCCTCATGGCGCATGACGGGCAGATAGGCCCGCTCGAACCGAACGTCCTGATGGGATCGCGTCAGATCAAGCTGATCGATCGGGCGCAGCACCTCGAGAAAGATATCCCCGTCTGGTACACGGTGATCGAGCAGTTCCGGTGCCCAAAAGCCAAAGCACCCATGATCTCCGTGCCACTGCCCGCCCAGATCACGGGCGATGGCTTGTTCAGCAGCAAACGTCGTCTCGGCGTGGGTGTAAAGGTCACGGCAGGCCGCAACCCGCGCTTCCGTGGCCGCGTCGTCGAAGGCGATCTGGTCACGTAGGCTCATATATGTCTCCTTGGATCAGGTGGTGACGTCCGGCGCGTCCCGCCCGGTATGTTTGGCGATCCCGGCCAACGCGTCGGCGGCACGGATCACGGAGGCCAGCGCCTCTTCCGGCGCAAGGGCAAGCCGCGTGGGATCGGTTTCGTAGTTCTCCAGGTAAACGCGCAAAGTGGCGCCTTGGGTCCCTGTGCCCGACAAACGGAACACGGCGCGCGCCCCGCCCTCAAACCCGATACGCAGGCCCTGCGCTTCGGAGCGGGAGCCATCCACCGGATCGTCATAGGCAAACTCATCCGCTTCCGCGACCGTCAGCCCGGCAAAGCGCTGCCCGGGCAAGTCGCCAAGTTGGCTTCGCAGCCCATCCATCAGGGCATTGGCCTTGTCCGTTGCGACATCTTCATAGTCGTGGCGCGAATAGAAATTGCGGCCAAAGCTTTGCCAATGGGCAAGAAGGAGTTCGGCCACGGATTTCCGCGTCTTTGCAAGGATCGAAAGCCAATAGAGCACGGCCCAGACCCCGTCCTTCTCCCGCACATGATCCGATCCGGTCCCGGCGCTTTCCTCACCGCACAGCGTCGCCTTGCCCGCATCGAGCAGATTGCCGAAGAACTTCCAGCCGGTCGGAGTCTCATAGCAATCGATCCCGAGCTTTTCGGCGACCCGATCCACCGCCCGCGATGTGGGCATGGACCGCGCGACACCGGCAAGCCCCTGCTCATAGGCAGGCACGCACGCATAGTTCGCCGCAAGGACCGCGAGGCTGTCGGATGGGGTCACATAGGCGCCGCGCCCGACGATCATGTTCCGGTCGCCATCCCCATCGGAGGCCGCGCCGAAATCGGGAGCCTCGGGGCCCATCATCAGATCCATGAGTTCCTTGGCCCATGTCGGGTTGGGATCGGGATGGCCGCCGCCGAAATCGGGGCTGGGCACACCATTGATCACGGTGCCCGGAGCCGCGCCAAGCGCCCCCTCGAGGATCGCGGTTGCATAGGGCCCAGTCACCGCGTGCATCGCATCGAACCGCATGGAAAACCCGTCGCTGAACAGCGCGCGCAGGGCGTCGAAGTCAAAGAGGTCTTCCATGAGCGCCTGATAGTCCGCGACGGGGTCGACCACCTCGACCTCCATGTCGCCAAGCGTCGTGACGCCGACGGTGGACAGATCCACATCGTGAGCTTCCAGAATGCGATATTCCGAGATGGCCTTTGTCGCCTCATAGATCCGGCCCGTGATATCTTCTGCCGCCGGGCCACCATTGTTTGAGTTGAATTTCACGCCGAAATCGCCGTCTTGTCCGCCCGGATTGTGCGAGGCCGACAGGATGATCCCGCCGTCCGTCCCGCGCTTGCGGATCAGGTTGGAGGCAGCCGGCGTCGAGAGCAGCGCGCCCTGCCCCGCGATGACCTTGGCCGCTCCGTTCGCGGCCGCCATGCGCAAGACCACCTGCGCCGCACGTTCGTTGAAATAGCGGCCATCCCCCCCCAGAACGAAGGTCTTGCCCCCGGCGCCACCGATCCCGTCAAAGATCGATTGCACGAAGTTCTCAAGGAAATGCGGCTCCATGAAGGTTCGCGTCTGCTTTCGCAGGCCCGAGGTGCCGGGTTTCTGGCCATCAATCGGTTGGGTCTGGATCGTGGTAATGCTCATGGGATATCCCTATTGCTTGGGTTCCAAGACGAAAACGACAACGGCGTCTTCTGCCATGCGGTATTCTCTGCGGACGGACCGCAGGCCATCTTCGGGCGCGGCCGTATCGAGATGCCTGACCCAGCACCACCCCTCGGGCGCTTGGGGCAGGCGCAACCGGCGCGGACCACCGGCGTTGAAGGCCAGAAAGATTGCCTCTTCCCGCGCGCCATAGTGCGGCGTGCCGGAGGCCGTCCGCAATTCGGCGCAGACCATCCGCTTGCGCGGGTTCTGCCAATCTCCGACCTGCATCGGCTTGCCGTCAGCGCACCACCAGAAGAGATCCTCGAAATCGTCAATGATACGTTCCTTGGAGTGCAAGAAGCGCTTCTGACGCAGGATGGGATGCTCCTTGCGCAGGGTGATCAGCTTTTTGACCAGCGCGTGGAAAGCCCAATCGGCATTGTCCCAGTCGATCCAGCTTATCTCGTTGTCCTGACAATAGGCGTTGTTGTTGCCGCCCTGACTGTTGCCAAGTTCATCCCCCGCGAGGATCATCGGCGTGCCTTGTGAGAGCAACAGCGTCGCGATGAGATTGGCCCGCCTGCGCCAGCGCGCGGCAACCACCTCGGGATCGTCGCTCGGGCCCTCGACCCCGCAGTTGTCGGAATGATTGCCATCGTGGCCGTCGCGATTGTCCTCGCCGTTGGCCTCGTTGTGCTTCTCATTGTAGGAGACGACATCCATCAGCGTGAAACCGTCATGCGCGGTGATCTTGTTCACCGAGGTGGTCGCCGGACGCCCCGAATGGTCGAAGGCCAGCGCGGTTCCCGTCAGGTGATCCGCCAGCACGGGGACCATGCTGTCATCCTTCTTCCAGAAACGGCGCACCCCGTCCCGAAACTTGTCATTCCATTCCATGAAGGGCGTTGGAAAGGCCCCGAGTTGATAACCGCCGGGGCCGATATCCCACGGCTCCGCGATGAGTTTGACGTTGGTGAGGATCGGATCCTGCCGGATCGCATCAAAGAACGCTGCCCCGGGATCGAACCCGGTCGCTGTCCGGCCAAGCGTCGCGCAGAGATCGAAACGGAACCCATCCACATGCATCACCTCGACCCAATAGCGCAGGCTGTCCATGACCATGCGCAGCACCATGGGATGCTCGATGTTGATGGTGTTGCCGGTGCCAGTGTCGTTGATGTAGTGGCGCGCGTCGTCGGGCATCAGGCGATAGTAGCTGGCATTGTCGAGCCCGCGAAAGCAGAGCGTCGGCCCCATGTGGTCGCCCTCGCAGGTGTGGTTGTACACCACGTCGAGTATGACCTCGATCCCGGCGGTGTGAAACCGCGCGACCATCTGCTGAAACTCAGAGATTTCCCCAGCCACCATGTAGCGTGGATCGGGCGCGAAAAACCCGAGCGTCTGATAACCCCAGTAGTTTTTCAGCCCCTTTTCCACGAGAAAATGGTCGTCTGGAAAGGCATGAACCGGAAGCAATTCAATCGCCGTAATCCCCAGATCTGTCAGATAATCGAGCATGGGATCAGACGAGAGGCCGAGGAATTTTCCCGCATTGGCGACATCGGACCGACGCGCCGTGAGACCCTTCACATGTGCCTCATAGAAGATCGTATCGGTTTCCCGCGTTTGGGGGCGAATGTCCTCTCCCCACGAAAACGCAGGATCAACAACGACAGACCGGGGCATGAAGGGCGCGCTGTCGATCTCTGAAAAACTCAGATCGAGCGCCTCATCCTCCGGGTTGTAACCCATCACCGCGCTGCCCCACCGCGGGTGCCCGGTCAGGCTCTTGGCATAGGGATCAATCAACAGTTTGTTGTGATTGAAGCGATGCCCCTGCTCTGGCTCATATGGCCCATAGGCGCGGAACCCGTATTGCTGGCCCGGGCGCAGACCGGGAATGAAGCCGTGCCAGACTTCTCCATCGCGTTCGGGGAGCGCAATACGATACAGCTCTTCCGCGCCATCGTGCGAAAAGAGGCATAATTCAACCTTGGTTGCATGTTTTGAAAACACGGCGAAGTTGACGCCGTCGCCATCAAATGTCGCTCCGAGGGGGCTTGCGCGCCCCTCGAAGATTTCAGGAACCTGATCGGTCATGATAGCGTCGAGATCTCCTCGAAGAGTGCCGCATAGGCAACGGCTGAGGTTTCCCAGCCGACGGGGTGGCGCATCGCATTGCTCTGCATTCTGCGCCAAAGAGCGTGGTTCCGGAAGGCGGCGCACATCTCCGCAATTTCCTGCGTGAGAACCGGTGCGCTGACCGGATAGAATTGAAAGCCCGTCGCGACACCTGCGGCAAGCCCCGCCGCGTTGGCCGGGATGATCGTATCGGCGAGCCCGCCCGTCAGCGCGACAAGCGGCAGTGTTCCGAAGCGCAGCCCGTAAAGTTGGGTCAGCCCGCACGGCTCAAATCGCGAGGGCACCAGGATGCAATCGCCCCCCGCCATCAATCGTCGCGACAACGCCTCGTCATAGCCGATCTGGACCGAGACATGTTCACTGCCCCGTGCAGCTTGGGCAAAGGCAGCCTCAAGGCTGGCATCCCCGCTTCCGAGCAGGGCCAGTTGCCCTCCGCATTCAAGCAGGGTCGGCAATGCCTCAAGCAACAGGTCGAGCCCCTTTTGCTCCGTCAGCCGGGAAATCACGATGCACAGCGGACCCTCCGCTTCAGGCAGCCCGAGTTCCTCGCGAAGCGCCGCGCGGTGCCGGGCCTTGCCGCGCACCGTGCGATAGGGCGGTTTCCAGACTTCGAGGTCGATCCCGTTGAGTATCCCCGTCAGATCGGTGGCGCGCTTGCGCAAGATCCCGTCCAGCCCCGCGCCGAATTCGGGCGTCAGCAGTTCCATTGCATATGTGGGCGAGACGGTGCTGATGCGGTCGGCATAGACAAGCCCCGCTTTGAGCGCGCTGATCTGGCCCCAGTATTCGATCCCGTCCGTATCATAGGACCACATCGGCAACCTGAGCCGTTCCATCATGTCGCGGCGGGCGAGCCCCTGAAACGCGATGTTGTGGATCGTGACCAAGGTACGGACATTGCGCGGATTGCCCATGTCACGCAGATAGAGCGGCGCAAGGGCCGCCTGCCAATCGTGACAATGCAGGATTTCGGGGAACCAGTCATCTGCCCCATCCACGGCAATCAAGGCGGCAACCCGGCTCAGGGCGGCAAAACGCTCCGGGTTGTCCGGCCAATCACGCCCATCGGCGCCCAGATAGATAGACCCCTCCCGGTCGAACAGGTGCGGCGCATCGATCACGAAAAGGGGGCTCTTGCCCAGTTTTCCGCGCAGCAGACGCGCCTCTCCGCCGAACAGATCTGAATACCGCCGAACCTCGACCGCCTCCCCCATACCCGCCATGACGGCGGGATAGCCGGGCAAAAGGGTCGCCATCTCGACCCCCTGCTCGGACAAGGCCCCCGGAAGCGCGCCAGCCACATCGGCCAACCCCCCCGTTTTCACCATGGGTACGCATTCGGAGGCGACCGACAGAACCTTCTTCATTTAGCGGCTGTCCACTTATCTACCATTGGCTGGGTAATCAGGGTTACGCCACCTTCGCTCACGCGGAAGAACTTGGCGTCTTCGACGGGATCTTCGCCCACAATCAGCCCCTCGGGTATCCGCACGCCGCTATCGACGACCACATTGGTCAACCGTGCGTGCCGCCCGACATAAGAATAGGGCAGCATTACTGCTCCGTCGAGGCTGGCGAAGGAATTTGTGTGTACTTGCGTGAAAAGAAGCGATCGCCGCACTTCGGTGCCCGAGATGATGCAGCCGCCCGCAACAAGGGATGAAATTGCCAGCCCGCGTCGGTCCTCTTCGTCGTGGATGAACTTCGCCGGCGGCACGCTTTCCGAATAGGTCCAGATCGGCCAGCTTTTGTCCCACAGGTCGAGATCGGGGCTGAAGGTCGTAAGGTCGATATTGGCCTTCCAGAAGGCATCGACGGTGCCAACATCGCGCCAATATGCGGGCGCTTCCTTGTCGTGACGGACACAGCTTTTGTCGAACCGATGGGCCTTGGCAACGCCGTTCTTGACGATCTGAGGGATGATGTCGCCGCCAAAATCATGCGAGGAATTGGGATCATCCGCGTCCCTTTTCAGGATGTCGCGCAGGAATTTCCAGTCAAAGACATAGATCCCCATGGAGGCCAGCGCGACGCTATCGTCATCAGGCGTGCCGGGCGGATCGGCGGGCTTTTCGAGGAAGCTGGTGATCCTGTCTTCGCCATCTACCGCCATGACGCCAAAGGCCGAAGCCTCCTCCCGTGGGACAGTCAGACACCCGATGGTCACATCGGCGCGGCTCTCGACATGCTGGCGCAGCATGATCTCGTAATCCATCTTGTAGATATGATCGCCGGCAAGGATCACGACATAGTCGATGTCATAACTGTCCACGATGTCGATGTTCTGAAAGACGGCATCGGCCGTGCCCTGATACCAGTGGACCTCATCCACGCGCTGCGAGGCGGGCAGGATATCGAGGTATTCGTTCCGCTCTGCGCGAAAGAAGCTCCATCCGCGCTGGCAATGCCGGATCAGCGAATGCGCCTTGTACTGGGTCGCGATCGCCATCTTGCGGATGCCGGAGTTGAGCGCGTTCGACAGGGCGAAATCAATGATCCGCGACTTGCCGCCGAAATAGACCGCGGGTTTGGCGCGGGTGTCCGTCAATTCCTTCAGGCGGCTTCCCCGCCCGCCGGCCAGCACAAACGCCATGGATCGCCGTGTCAGCCTCATCGGTGTTTCGGTCATCTTGTCTCCCTCCCTCTTTGTCATCCGCCCCTGCATTTTGCACAGGGGTCAGCTTCCCTCATAGCGTAGATAGACCGCCGACAGCGGCGGAATGACGACCTTTGCCCGTGCGGGCATGCCATGACTTTCGCCGGCTACGGCGGTCACGCCGCCCATATTGCCGCGATTGCCGCCGCCATATATCCCCGCATCGGTGTTGAGCACCTCCGCCCATTTCCCCTCAAACGGCAGGCCGATCTGATACGCGGGCTGCTCCATGGGTGTGAAATTGCACAAGACAGCGATCTGCGCATCCTCGGGACCGCCGCGCCGCAACCAAGCAAAGACGGAGCGCTCCGAGTCGCCGCCTTCGATCCAGCGGAACCCGTCCTCCTGCGCGTCCTTGTAGTGAAGCGCAGGTTCCCCGCGGTAGAGCGTGTTCAGATCCCGCACCAAACGCTGCATTCCCTCGTGCGCGGGATCCTGCAACAGGTGCCAAGGCAATTCCTCGTCATGGTTCCATTCCGAGGGCTGGGCAAATTCCTGCCCCATGAAGAGCAGCTTCTTGCCCGGATGCCCCCACATGAACCCATAATAGGTTCGCATATTGGCAAACCGCTCCCACTCGTTTCCCGGCATCCGGCTCAGGAGCGATCCCTTGCCGTGCACGACCTCGTCATGGCTGATCGGCAGGATGAAATTTTCCGAGAACGCATAGTGAAGGCCAAAGGTCATCTGGTTGTGGTGGTACTTCCGGTGGATCGGGTCCTTCTTGATGTACTCCAGCGTGTCGTTCATCCAGCCCATGTTCCACTTGTAGCCAAACCCAAGTCCACCCTCGTGGACCGGCGCGGAAACCTTGGGATAGGAGGTGCTTTCCTCGGCAATGGTCATGATGCCCGGATTCTCGGAGTAGGTTTCCGTGTTTACCCGTTGCAGCAGGGAAATCGCCTCATAATTCTCCCGGCCTCCGTCCTTGTTGGGGACCCACTGACCATCTTCGCGGGAGTAATCGCGGTATAGCATCGAGGCCACCGCATCCACGCGAAGCCCGTCCACGTGATACTCTTCAAGCCAATAAAGCGCGTTGGCAGCGAGGTAATTCTGCACCTCGGTCCGACCGTAGTTATAGATGAAGGTGTTCCAGTCGTTGTGGAACCCCTCGCGCGGGTCGGAATGCTCATAGAGAGACGTGCCATCAAACCGACCAAGCCCGTGCGGGTCGGTTGGGAAATGCCCCGGAACCCAGTCGAGGATGATGCCGAGCCCCTTGGCATGGGCCGCATCTACGAGGTCGCGGAACTCATGCGGTGGGCCAAAGCGGACCGTGGGCGCGAACATGCCCACCGGCTGATACCCCCAAGAGCCATCAAAGGGGAACTCGCTGATCGGCATCAACTCAAGATGGGTGAATCCCATGTCGACGGCATAATCCACCAGTTCCTGCGCCGCCTCCACATAGGAAATCGGGCGCCCGCCCTCTTTCCGCCGCCAGCTTCCAAGATGCACCTCATAAACGGAAATCGCGGAGGTTCGGGCCTGTCGCGCTTCTCGTTCCGACATCCATTGGCCATCGTCCCAGCCATAGCCCCGCAGATCGCGCACGACGGAGGCGTTTGCAGGCGGATGCTGACTGCCGAATCCGACGGGATCAGCCTTGAGCGGTTGCAGCACCCCGTCCTTGCCGATGATCTCGTATTTATAGGCCGCGCCTTCCAGCACACCGGGCAGGAATATCTCCCATATTCCCGTTGCGCCTCGGCGCCGCATCACATGCTGCCGCCCGTTCCAGAAGTTGAAATCCCCGACGACGGAAACCCGCTGAGCATTCGGCGCCCAAACGGCAAAATGCGTGCCCATGACACCTTCATGCTCTCGCACGTGGGCACCCAGCACTTCCCACAGCCGCTTGTGCCGCCCCTCGCCCAACAGATACTCGTCGAAATCTGTGAAAATCGGCCCGAACCGATAGGGGTCTTCAAGTTCCCACTCCGCGCCATTCTCCGCGCGGGCCGCGAACCGATAGGCCTCATCCCCGGGAACCGGGCCCCAGAACAGCCCCTCATGACCCGTCACTGCGCTGAGCGGATGGCGGCTATCGCCCACCAGCGCGGTGACCTGCGTGGCCCCCGGCTGAAAGGTCAATACATGCCGGGTCCCGCTGACCTGATGGGGTCCGAGAATTCGGAAGGGATCGTCATGCCGTCCCTCGCGAATACGGGTCAGGTCGGTTTGGGAAACCGGAAGGCGGGCGGGATCTGCGTTCGCTTTGTCCATGAGCCAAGACTAAAGCCGCCCCGGCCACTTGCAAGGGGATCGCGCACACCCGCCCGAAGTTCTCTGATCACAGGAGCGACTTCGCCCCCCAGATTTGTGACATGTAGTCGCCAATCGTCCGGTCAGAGGAGAACCAGCCAGAGCGCGCCGTGTTGTACGCGGCCATGCGGGCCCATGCATCCCGGTCGCGATAGGCGGCGGAAACCTCCGCCTGTTTCGCGTGATAACTGGCGAAATCAGATGCTACGAGGAAGTAATCCGGGCCGGAGACGTTCTCAACCACACCGCGATAACGATCCGGCTCGCCCGCGCTGAACCGCCCCGAACGAACCGCTTCAAGCGCCCGGCCAAGCGCGGGACACTCCGCAATGGCGCGGCCCGCGTGGCCATCAATCTCACGCCGTGCAACGACTTCCTGAGCCGTCATGCCGAAGAGGAAGAAATTCTCCGCCCCCACGTGTTCGCGAATCTCCACGTTCGCGCCGTCGAGCGTGCCGATGGTCAGCGCGCCGTTCAGCGCGAGCTTCATGTTGCCCGTGCCGGACGCCTCCTTGCCCGCCGTGGAGATCTGTTCCGACAAGTCGGACGCGGGAATGATGCGTTCGGCCAGTGAGACGTTGTAATTCGGCAGAAAGACCACCTGCAGATACTCGCGCGTCACCTTGTCTGCATTAAGAACCGCCGCTACGTCATTGATCAGGTGAATGATTTCCTTGGCAAAGACATACCCGGGCGCAGCCTTGCCTGCAAAGATCCGCACTCTCGGGGTCCAGTCGCCATTCGGATTGTCGTGGATCGCCTGCCAATCCGCGATGGTTTGCAGGATGGCAAGATGCTGGCGCTTGTATTCGTGGATGCGTTTGATCTGGGCGTCGAACATCGCGTCCGGATCGACGTTGAGGTTGAACTCTTCGTTCAGCCAGTTGCCAAAGACCGTCTTGTTCTCCCGTTTGGCCGCCGCGTATTTCTCGATGAAACCTGCACCCCCGATCATCGGCTCAAGGCGTGACAACTGTTCAAGGTCGCGCACCCAGCCGGTCCCGATCGTCTCGGTCAGCAGGTCAGAAAGCGCGCCGTTACAGGATTTCAGCCAGCGGCGCGGCGTGACGCCGTTGGTCTGATTGATAATGCGCTCGGGATGCAGCCGGTGAAGGTCCGAAAAGACCGTTTCCTTCATCAATTCCGTATGTAGCGCGGAGACGCCATTCACGTGGTGCGCCATCAAAAAGGACAGCTCGCCCATACGCACCGTGCCGTGGTCAAGAATCCGAGAGGCTCGGTCTGGGTATTGAGCCGCGTGATCCTCATCGATCCGGCGAATAATTTCCATATGCCGAGGCAGCAGATGCGCGAAGAGCCCCTCGCCCCAAGCCTCCAACGCCTCGGGAAGCAGGGTGTGGTTGGTGTAGGACAGGCAACCGCGCGCAAGCCGGACCGCTTCGTGGAATTCTACGCCACGCTCATCATGGAGCAGTCGGACAAGCTCCGGCCCGGCGATGGCGGGATGCGTATCATTGAGCTGGATCGCAACCTTCTGCGGCAACAGAGCCAGATCATCATGCTCGCTGTCGAACCGGCGCAGAATGTCCCGCAGGCTGGCAGCCGTGAAGAAAAACTCCTGCTTCAGGCGAAGTGTCTTGCCCTCATCGGTCGTATCGTCGGGATAGAGAACCCGCGAGATCGTCCGGGCAAGCGCTTCTGGTTCCGCCGCGCCATAGAAATCGCCATGGTTGAAGCGTCCGAGATCAAAGGGATGCACCGCCTTGGCGGACCACAGGCGCAACGTATTGGCCCATTTGCCTTCCCAGCCGATGATCGGCGTGTCGTAGGCTTCGGCTTCGACTACCTCCGCAGGATGCCAGATTGCCCGTCCGTCCACGTGTTCGACGTGACCGCCAAAGCCAAGGCGAAACCGTGCCTCAGGGCGCTCGAATTCCCAAGGGTGCTGCTGTGACAGCCAATGCTCCGGGCGCTCGACCTGACGGCCATCTTCAAAGCTTTGACGGAACAGGCCGTGCTCATAGCGAATACCATAACCCATGGCCGGGCAGCCGAGCGTGCTGAGGGATTCAAGGAAACAGGCCGCAAGACGCCCAAGGCCGCCATTGCCAAGCGCCGCATCGGGCTCGTCGCAGACCACCTCCATCAGGTTGAGACCCTGCGCCTTGAGCGCGGCCTCGGCAGCATCGGCAAGCCCAAGGTTGACCAGCGCGTCTTCAAGCAGCCGCCCGATCAGGAATTCCATGGAGAGGTAGTAGACGCGCTTGGCGCCTTCTGCGTAGGTTTTGCGGGTGGCCGCGAACCATGCATCGGTGATCCGGTCACGTACAGCGTAGGAAAGCGCCATGCGCCAGTCATACCGTGTCGCGTGGGCAGCGTCCTTGCCCAGCGTATAGGTCAGGTGAGATTGAACTGCCGCGCCGAGGGCTTCGGCGTCGATCGGCTCACCACCGTTGAAGTGCCGGAATTCTGTCGTCATGTCTGCGCCACCAATATCAAAAGTTGCAAGTTTATGAGCCAGCCGTGGGCGCGGCGCAAGCTCCTCCCACGGAGCCGCTTCCCGGCGGGCGATGTGCGAGAACCTACGCCTGGCGCGGCCTAAATCAAAGACTTTCCGCGATTTGGCCCTGCAAGCAAAAGGATAGGTCCAGAAGCCGGGAGCAGGAAAATGACGTCAACCGGCACGCTCGTGCCAGCGCAATCCCTTGAATGCTAGCCGCGAAAACCGGTCGCCACGACGAATTTTTCCGATGAATCCGCGCGGCTTGCCGGAGGTTTCACGTTGGCGACCTTGGTGAATTTCTGCTTGAGGAGCTTTTGCAGATCCCCCTCGGCGCCCCCTGCAAGCACCTTGGCGACGAAGGTGCCGCCCTCTTCGAGAACATCGAACGCGAAATATGCGGCCGCCTCGCAAAGTGACATGATCCGCAAATGGTCCGTCTGTTTGTGCCCGGAGGATGCCGCGGCCATATCCGACATGACCACATCCGCCGAGCCGCCGAGCCACCCTTTTACGGTTTCGTCCGCGCCCTCATCGAGGAAATCGAGCTGATGGATCTCTGCGCCCGCCACCGGATCGACTTCTTGGATATCTACCCCGAGCACCCGGCCCTGTGCCCTGCCCTGTCGATCTCCAACCGCATTGACCCGCGCAACCGCGACCTGGCACCAACCGCCCGGCGCACAGCCCAGATCGACGACCCGCGCACCCGGCACGAGAAAGCGAAACTTGTCGTCGAGTTCCATGATTTTGAACGCTGCACGCCCGCGATACCCTTCGGCCTGCGCACGCTTCACGTATGGGTCATTGAGTTGACGCTGCAGCCAACGGGTCGAGGAAAGCCGCCGACCACGGGCTGTCTTGACCTTGACCGTCAGGTCGCGTTGCCCGCGTCCCGAAGTGTTTTTGCCGCTGGGGGTCTTCGCCATGCCGAACCTCTCATCCCGGGCCCGCGCGGGCCCGGGGCGGGCATAGCGCATCCGGCCTCCATGAGCAATTGCGCCGCGCAAGGACCCTGCCCCGCGCGGCGCGAATGGCTTAGCCGTAGACCAGCCTCGGTAGCCAGGTGATGATCTCGGGGAACTTCATGCACAGCACCAACCCGATGATCTGGATGGCGAGGAACGGAAGCGCCGATTTGAAGATATCCGTCATCGGGATCCAATCGGGCGCGACACCGCGCAGATAGAAGAGCGCATAGCCGAATGGCGGGCTCAAAAAGCTCATCTGCATGTTCACGAGGTAGAGCACCCCGAACCACAGCACGAGATCGTTGGGATCCTCGAAGCCGAATGCCTGTGCCCCAAGCGCCTTGATGATCGGTACAAAGATCGGAACGCAGAGTAGCAGGATGCCGACCCAGTCAAGGAACATGCCCAGCACCACGAGCAGGATCTGCATCACGATCAGAATACCCCATGGTCCGAGACCCGCACCCTGCATGGTTTCCTGCACGAACTGTTGGCCGCCTTCGAGCACGTAGAGGCCGACGAAGATGGTCGCGCCGAACATGATCCAGATGACCATCGCCGAAGCCTTGAGCGTTGTGATCGACGCATCGCGCACCGTCTGCCAGTTGAGCTTGCGGTGGATGGCCGCCACGATGAAGGCGCCGAAGGTGCCGATACCGGCCGCTTCCACCGGAGTTGCCACGCCGGAGAAGATCACGCCGAGCACCACGACGATAAGCGCGATCGGTGCGGACATCTGGCCCAAAAGCTTGAACTTCTCTTTTGTGCTGATGCGCTCTTCCAGCGGGATCGGAGGCCCGAGTTGAGGGTTGATGTAGCACCGCACCGTTACATAGGCGATATAGAGACCAGAGAGCATGAGGCCCGGAATAACCGCGCCGATGAACAGCTCCCCCACCGACTGCTCGGCCACGACCGCATAGATGATGGCGAGGATCGACGGCGGGATCAGGATGCCCAGCGTACCGCCCGCCATGATGGAACCCATCGCGATCTTGGGATCGTACTGTCGCTTCAGCATCGCGGGAAGCGCGATGATCCCCATGGTGACAACCGCCGCGCCGATGACCCCGACCATCGCCGCGAGGATCGTGGAGGCGATGATCGTCGCCGAGGCTAGCCCACCTTTGACGCCGCCGAGCACCTTGTAGATGACGTCGAACATCTCATTGATCAGCCCCGCCTTTTCGAGCATCGCCGCCATGAAGATGAACAACGGAATGGCCGAAAGCTGATAGTTCGTCATCAGCGGGAAGATACGTGAAGGCACGATGTTGAGCGCGCGGGAATCTCCCAGAACAAAGAGAAACACGATGGCCAGCCCGCCCGTGACGAAGGCAAGCGGCAGCCCCGCCATCAGCAGCACCAGAAGGCTGCCGAACATGATGAGTGTCAGCCACTCGATACCGATTTCAAGACCCATCTGCTCAGGCCCCCCTTGCGATGGTTCGGATGTCCTTGGAAAGCTTCGAGACGCCCTGCAGCACCAGAAGCAGCCCCCCCACGACCATCATCCATTTCATTGGCCAGAGCGGCACTTCCCATTCGTTGAAGGAAATTTCACCCCAGCGGATCCGCGGATCTGTCAGTTGACCGAGGTCGAACCTCGCCAGCATTTCATCCAGCGGCATTTCTCCGCGCGCCCATTGCGACAACACACCGTTGCCCGTGGGCACGGCGATGGCATCCATCGCAAAGATCCAGCTTGTGGCAAGCAAGGTCCCCGCGAAGATGAAGAAGAAGATCGACGTGAAGAGATCGACCCATGCCTTTCGCGGCTTGCTCAGCGGCGCATAAAAGATGTCCACCCGCACATGGCTCTCGGTGAGCATCGCGTAGGACCCGGCGATCAGGTACTGCATGCCGAACATCAGATACATCGCCTCGTGTGCCCAGTTCGTCGGCGAGTTGAAGACATAGCGCGCGAGAACCTCGTAGTAGTAGACGAAGACGGCGATGACCGCCCAGTAGCTGACGAATTCGCCGCAAAAGAGCGAAAGCCGGTCGATCCAGTTCTTGGCATAGTCGCTGTCGTGGCGGACCTCTTCGGCCTCCACGGCCTCGATCATGGCGGTGTCGTCGCCAAGCTCATAGTCAAGCTCGCGGTTGGCGCGGCTCACCAATCCCGGCAGCAACAGCGCATCCACCGCCATCATGAGCAACAGTAGGTAAAACGAATACCGCGCGGCCTTGGACCAGAAAGCCCGGTCAGCGCTGGCCGCCGCAGCGACAGGCTGAGCCTCGGCCAGGTCTATCCGGGAGCGTTCGAGCCGCTCTTGGGCATTTGCGATCTGTTCCTCCGCGCGCTCCACCTGCCGTTCCATGCGGCGTTGGGCGAAACTGCCCTCTTCGGCGGCTTCTGCTTCGGTGCGAAGTCCGGGCAATGCGGCGGTAGCTTCGGCAAGGCGCGGCTCTTCACGCTCGATCGTCCGTTCGGCCACCCGCACGAGGTTGCTTGCATCCGACATCTGCGACCGCGCGTCCCGCGAATAGCCATTGGCCAGAAGGATGAGGATGAAGATCGGGATGAACACCAGCCCCAACAGGTTCTTGAGGTAGAAGCGATGCAACCCGAGCATCCCGCCGGTGACGAGGATAAGATAGCCCAGCGGGAGCGAATAACGCCTCTTTTCGGGCAAAGGACGGCGCGCGAGCGCCATCGCCACGAGCGGAAAGACGATGAGCCCCACAAGATAAAGCCAGTGCGGCAGCGTAAAATCGAGACTTGGCATGGAAGGACCTTGGCTAGGATAAACCCGGTCGGGGTATGAAAAGGTCCGCGCGAAACTCCGCACGGACCCGGATTTGATCAGATCTCAGAACGTCAAAGATCGAGTTCCATGCCGTCGACCAGCGCCGGATCGACGTAGCCGAGCGACCCCGAAAGCATGTAGTCGAGCTGGATCTTGAAGACGCGCGCGGCATTTGGATCGCGGTTGGCGTACTTGTACCAGATCGGCACGGCCACCTCGGTCATCAATTCCACGTCGTCCTGGCTGAGGCGAGTCACCTCGGTTCCGTCATCCTCGAACTTCTGCCAGGCTTCCTGGTCGGCCTTCTGGATCGCGGCGTGATGCATGTCGGAATAGACGTGAGTTTCCATTTCGACGAACTGCTGCATCTGCGGGCTGAGCGCATCCCACGAGGATTGGCCCACGGTGATGTCCATGATGTCGACCGGCTGGTACAGCGACATGAAGCCCGGAGGGCCCATCACGATATACTTGGTTACCTGGCTGAACCCGAGCGCATAGTTCACGGCGGGGCCCACATAGTCGGCAACGTCGATCGTGCCCTTTTCCAATGCGGGGAAAATCTCTGATCCCGGAAGAACGGTGGTTTCCGCGCCGATCTCATTGAAGATTTCCGCGACCATGCCGCCGGGCATGCGCATCTTGCGGCCCGCGAAGTCGTCGATCGAGCGGATCGGCACCTTGGAGTGAATGATGTTCGGGCCGTGGTGCACGGGACCAACAAAATGCATACCTTGGGCGGTATAGAGCTCGCGCGCGATATCGATGCCGCCGAGCCCATAGTAGAACACGTCGAATTCATGCGGGTTGCGCAACCCAAGCGGGAAAGACGTCAGGAACGTCGCCGCCGGAATAATGCCTTGGGCGTAGATGGTGAACGGATTCACCGCGTCGAGCACGCCGTTTTTCACCGCGTCGTATAGCTGGAAATCGCCGACAACATCATTGGCGCCGAACGGCTGGAACGCGAGTTCACCGCCGGTCTTTTCCTCGATGGAGGCGCACCACTCCTTGAAGATCTGAAGCCCTGCGCCGCCCGGCCAGGATGTCTGGATCTTCCAGGTTGTCGTCTGGCCCTGCGCCGTGGCGATGGCGGGGGCAGCAAGCCCGGCCGCGGTTGCCCCCGCAAGGGTCCGCAACGCGGAGCGCCGGCTGGTCAAAAGTCTATTCATTTTTTTATTCCTCCCTGTCCGGAGCCCGAGAGCTCCCTCTCCCGAGACGGTACGGCATGGATCCGCCACCGTTCCCAAGCCCAGTAATTGGTAAGAACCTTTGCCCAATACGTAAAGGGAAATTCAGATGTTTGCGCAAACACCAGACTACCCCCCTTGATTCGTTGCAGCCGAATACAGGTCGCAGGGTTGGGTGCGGGGGAAACCTTTCGCACACGCCCCGCGACGGAAGTTCACCTCAATTTAGCTAAAACTCGCTGAACTCAAACCGAAATGGCCACATTTTTCGCCTAATTTCAGCGTCTTGCCAAGCGGCCCTGCGGTGATGTTCCGTTAACCAACCCCTGCGGTACGGCGGCACGATTGGGAGTGGCTTAACGCGCGTTAACACCTCTGCGTCATCCTTTGAGGTGTGGATCGCAAATCACTTGGGATCGAGATCATGTTGTTACCTTCACTGCCCGCAGGCGCTCTGCCTGCCACGACTGACACTGCATCGCAGCCTCGGGGGGCGCAAACCTCCCGTCCGCCCGACACGGTAGTGGCGCAAGTCGCAAAGACGGAAGCTGAAACCAACTCTCGTCAAGCCACCGAAAAACCAAGCGCACCGCCGACCGAGCTTCAGATGAAGATCAATGAGCTGCTGTCCGAACGCGCCGAGGAGATTGAAGACCAGCAACCCGCCGAGCACACCCCCGAGCCGGAGGCGGCAAACGCGGTCGGTAGCGGGGGGGAAGTGCCGGAGGAGGGATTGGTAAAATCCACCCCCAAGACCCCCTACGACCAACAGGATCCTGCTGCCACGAGCGCCGGAAACCCTGAAGCGCAGAAGCGCGAACTCGGGCGCCTGTGAATTTTGTCCTGCGGCGGGGACAAAAACAGGATGCTTCGAGTGCTTCCAACTGCCGCAACCTTCGCCTATAAGCCCCAAATCATGGAACAACGCCGTAGAAACGGGGATGAGCACCAATGGCTGAATCAAGTCGTGAGGCGGACGTCGCCTTCATCGAGGCACTTGCAGAACTGCTGAATGCGAAAGACCTTGCCGAGCTTCAGGTCAAACGGGAATACGGGGAAAACGATGCCCTGAACGTGCGGGTCAGCAAGAACGCGCCGGCACCCGCCCCGGCTGCCTATGCGCCCCCGCCCGCCCCTGCCGCTCCAGCCGCGCCCGCGCCTGCTTCCGGCTCCTCAGATGCCGCGGCCAGCACCGATGATCCCGCCAGCCACCCTGGCGCTGTGACCTCGCCGATGGTCGGCACGGTTTACCTGCAGGCCGAACCCGGAACCCCGGCCTTCATCAGCGTCGGTACCGCGGTGAAGGAGGGTGACACGCTTCTTATCGTCGAGGCGATGAAAACGATGAACCATATCCCCGCACCGCGCGCGGGCACCGTGAAGCGTATCCTTGTCGAGGACGGCGCCGCGGTGGAATATGGCGCGCCCCTCGCGATCATCGAGTGAGGTCCGCATGTTCGACAAGATCCTGATCGCCAACAGAGGTGAAATCGCGCTTCGCGTCGTGCGCGCGGCCCGGGAAATGGGCATCCGCTCCGTCGCGGTCCATTCAACGGCGGACGCCGATGCGATGCACGTTCGGATGGCCGATGAATCCGTCTGTATAGGCCCCCCGCCCGGCACCGACAGCTATCTCTCCGTGCCCGCCATCATCGCTGCGTGCGAGGTCACCGGCGCCCAAGCGATCCACCCCGGCTATGGTTTCCTGTCGGAGAACGCCAATTTCGTGCAAGTCGTCGAAGACCACGGCATCACGTTCATTGGCCCCTCTGCCGAGCATATCCGCATCATGGGCGACAAGATCACCGCCAAGGACACCATGAAGGACCTCGGCGTGCCTTGTGTTCCGGGTTCCGTGGGCGGTGTACCCACGGCAGAGGCCGCAAAGGCGCTCTGTGCCGAGATCGGTTATCCTGTGATCGTGAAGGCAACGGCAGGCGGCGGTGGCCGCGGCATGAAGGTCGCGCGGAACGAGACAGAGATTCAGCGCGCCTTTTCGACGGCACGCACTGAAGCAAAGGCCGCCTTCGGCAACGACGAAGTCTATATCGAGAAGTATCTCACCACGCCGCGCCACATCGAAATTCAGGTGTTCGGCGACGGCAAAGGCAATGCTGTGCATCTGGGCGAGCGTGACTGCTCCTTGCAACGGCGCCACCAGAAAGTCTTCGAGGAAGCCCCGGGCCCTTGTATCACCCAAGAAGAGCGTGATCGGATCGGCGCGATCTGTGCGGATGCCGTGGCGCGGATCAAGTACTCCGGCGCGGGCACCATCGAGTTTCTCTACGAGAACGGTGAGTTCTATTTCATCGAGATGAACACGCGCCTTCAAGTTGAGCATCCCGTGACAGAGGCGATCTTTGGTGTTGATCTTGTCCGCGAACAGATCCGCGTGGCGGGCGGCTTCCCGCTTTCGTTCACGCAGGACGATCTGAAGATCAACGGCCATGCAATCGAGGTGCGGATCAACGCGGAGAAGTTACCCAACTTCTCACCTTCTCCGGGACGAATTTCACAATACCACGTTCCCGGCGGTCTGGGCGTGCGGATGGATTCCGCACTTTATGACGGCTACAAGATCCCACCCTACTACGACAGCCTGATCGGCAAGCTCATCGTCCACGGTCGCGACCGTCCCGAAGCACTCGCCCGTTTGCGGCGCGCCTTGGGGGAGTTGATCGTGGATGGGGTGGACACGACCGTGCCGCTCTTCCACGCCCTATTGGAAGAAGACGATATCCAGCAGGGAAATTACAACATCCACTGGCTTGAAGGGTGGTTGGAAAAGAGCTTCGGCTAGGCCGGATTGCATGAGCGTTCTCACGCCAGAACTGCTTCTACGCGCCTATCGCTGTGGCATCTTTCCCATGGCGGAACATCGGGACGACCCGGAGATTTTCTGGGTCGACCCCAAGCGGCGCGGCATCCTGCCGCTCGACGGTTTCCACATTTCCCGCTCCCTCGCCCGGTTCCTCCGCACAACGGATCTCTCCGTGAGCTTGAACCGGGATTTTCGAGGTGTGGTGGAAGGCTGCGCAGACCGCGAGGAAACCTGGATCAACGAACAGATTTTCGGCCATTATCTCACGCTGCACGAGCTCGGCCATGCCCATTCCCTAGAGGTCCGCGGCAATGATGGTGCGCTGCTTGGTGGGGTCTATGGAGTGTCTCTTGGTGGCGGTTTTTTCGGCGAAAGTATGTTTTCCAGGGTCACCAACGCCTCGAAAATGGCGCTCGCCTATTTGACTACGCATTTGGACAACTGCGGCTATACCTTGTTTGATACGCAGTTCATCACACCCCATCTCGCCTCATTGGGCGGTCAGGAAATCCCTCGGGCGCAATACTTGATCAAACTGGAAGAGGCACTAGAGCAGGACGCCGATATTCATCAGCACCCCCTGCCATCTGTCGATCAAGTGCTGCAGCGCAGGACCCAGAGATCGAAGCGTGGATGATCAAAGGCGTTGAGCGCGGGGGATGACGCAATCATCCAACCTGTGAACAATAGACCTTCTCCATCGCGGCCTTGAATGGAAATACGCGCAAAGGCATCCCCCGCCGGATTACCGACGGGATAACGACATTCTTCGAGCGTGACTTGCAAATACCCAAGGCGAACCGTCTCTCCGACAACGAGCCGAAGATCCTGAGTTGACGCGCTGATCTTGTCGAGCCCCCGCAAAACGGCACCGGAGCCCGCCTCTACAGCAGCCTCCGTCTGTGCCAGCAGGGTGGTCGGAAGCGCCAAGGCAACGGCGGCAGAACATATCGCCGCCCGCAGGAACTTTACCGGCTTCGTCGCGAGCAGGTGACGAAAGGAAAAACGCATTCTAGGGCCCTATTCCGGCGTCCATGCCTCATAGTCGCGGCGCTCGATCGGGTTGGGTCGACGCAGAGACCCCGCCGGCGCATAGGCAAGTGCCGTGCCGGTCAGGTTCTCCTGATGCTGCTTCTCCCACGACTTATGCAACAGGGGCTGGTCCGTCGGTGTGTCATCCCAAGTGCGATGCATCCACCCGTGCCACTCTGGTGAGATCCGGCTTGCTTCTGCTTCACCGTTGAAAATGACCCACCGCCTGCTGTCGTCCGCATTGCGATAGAAAAGGTTGCCCTGATCGTCTTCGCCGACCTTGACACCCTTGCGCCACGTAAAAAGCTGGGTGTTGAGGGTCTGGCCATTCCACCAGGTCACCGCTCGCAACAGGGTATTCAGAATGCCCATAGCAACCTCCGCATTTCCTAGGTTCGGTATCGCGCATTGCCCCGCAAAGGTCCAGCGGTAAGCAAAATGAAAAAGGGCGGACCAGTGGCCCGCCCCATCATCCGTTTGCAAATGGCCTAGCCGGCCGAAGCAGATTCCTTGGTGTCTCCGTGGATGAGGAGTGGCGACGCTTCTGTCATAACCGCATCTTCGTTCACGACGACTTCGGTAACACTGTCCATGCCTGGCAACTCGAACATCGTATCGAGAAGGATATCCTCCAGGATCGATCGGAGCCCCCGCGCGCCCGTCTTGCGTTCGATAGCGCGTTTCGCGATCGACTGCAGCGCATCGTCAGTAAAGGTCAGCACCGTGTCTTCAAGCTCAAAGAGTCGCTGATATTGCTTCACGAGAGCGTTCTTCGGCTCGGTCAGGATGGTGACAAGTGCTTCCTCATCAAGATCCTCAAGCGTTGCGATCACCGGAAGACGCCCGACGAATTCGGGGATCAGCCCGAACTTGAGAAGGTCCTCCGGCTCCAGATCGGTAAAGATCTCGCCGATACCCCGTGCATCCACGTCCCGCACATCAGCGCCAAAGCCCATTGCAGAGCCCTTGCCCCGTTGTGCGATAACCTTGTCGAGCCCTGCGAATGCACCGCCACAGACAAAGAGGATGTTGGTTGTGTCCACCTGCAGGAACTCCTGCTGCGGATGCTTGCGCCCGCCTTGTGGCGGTACGGACGCGACGGTGCCTTCCATCAGCTTGAGCAGTGCCTGCTGTACGCCCTCACCCGACACGTCACGCGTGATCGAAGGGTTCTCGGACTTGCGGGTGATCTTGTCGACCTCATCAATATAGACGATGCCGCGCTGCGCACGCTCGACATTATACTCGCTGGCCTGAAGAAGCTTGAGGATGATATTTTCGACGTCCTCGCCCACATAGCCCGCTTCGGTGAGCGTAGTCGCATCCGCCATTGTGAAGGGAACGTCGAGAATCCGGGCCAAGGTTTGCGCCAGCAGTGTCTTGCCGCAACCCGTAGGGCCGATCAGAAGGATATTGGATTTTGACAGCTCAATGTCGCTGGACTTTTGCGCATGATTGAGCCGCTTGTAGTGATTGTGCACAGCAACAGAAAGGACGCGCTTCGCCTGCTGCTGCCCAATCACGTAGTCGTCGAGAACCTGACAGATTTCTTTGGGCGTTGGCACGCCCTCACTCGCCTTAAGGCCACCGGCCTTGGTCTCTTCGCGGATGATATCCATACATAGCTCGACGCATTCGTCACAGATGAACACGGTCGGGCCCGCAATCAGCTTTCGCACCTCATGCTGGCTCTTGCCGCAAAAGCTGCAGTACAGGGTGTTCTTGCTGTCGCCGCCTGCGTTGTTCGCCATTTCAAACCTTTCATGTTCCGGTTTCGGCCCGGAACCTTGCAGTCGCCCCACTCTTTCGACCGAAGCTTATGGCAGCACAAAGGCCGCCACAATGTCAAATTCGTCACTCAAAGAGGGACGGATCAGGCTTCGCCATCGCCAGTTTTGGCGCGAGATTCGACAATCTCATCGATGAGGCCCCATTCTTTCGCATCAACAGGAGACATGAAATGGTCACGCTCCAGCGCGGTTTCCACCTTTTTAAGCGTCTGCCCGGTATGCTTCACGTAGATTTCATTCAAACGACGCTTTAGTTTAAGCGTCTCTTCCGCGTGAATCATGATGTCAGTTGCCTGACCCTGATAGCCACCGGACGGCTGATGAACCATCACACGCGAATTGGGTAGCGAGTACCGCATTCCCGGCTCACCGGCAGCGAGCAACAGCGACCCCATCGAGGCTGCCTGACCGATCACCAGCGTGCTCACTTTTGGTTTGATGTATTGCATCGTGTCATAGATCGACAGGCCCGAGGTCACGACGCCACCAGGGCTATTGATATACATCGAAATCTCTTTGGACGGATTTTCCGCCTCGAGATGAAGGAGTTGCGCCACGATCAGAGACGACATTCCGTCGTGTACCGGTCCGCTGAGAAAGATGATGCGCTCCTTCAGGAGACGCGAGAAAATGTCGTAGGCCCGTTCGCCCCGGCTGGTCTGTTCGACCACCATCGGCACCAGCGTATTCATGTAAGTTTCGTACGGATCGTTCATTATGCCCCTGCCTCGGTCAGACGGTGTTCAGTGCTAACTCTGATTTCCTAACGGAGTCTTAGTCTCCGCGGGAAACAGCCGCAAGGGGAGCAGAACGCTCCGTACGCATATCAAACGGGCAAAATCACCAAATCCATCACTCGGAAAATTGCGCGAGATAGGCGAGGATCGCTTCACGCTCCTCCGGGGACCGAAGACCGGCAAAGGCCATTTTCGTCCCCTTCGCATAGCCCTTCGGCGCTTCAAGAAAATCGGATAAACTGTGGTTGTCCCAAGATTTTTCCATATCGCCCATCTCTGTGAGAGCTTTTGAGTATTTGAACCCATCTATTTGACCTATGCGCCGACCCAACAGGTTGTTGAGATGCGGACCGGTCCGGTTCCGGGCCCCTTCGCCGACTTGATGGCAGGCCTTGCATTTGCGGAACACTTTCTCGCCAGCGGCGATCAGGTCCGGATCGATATTCGCATCAGGCACCTCAACCACTTCGGGGATCTCGACGCTCGCCTCGTCCACGTTCGTCGCCGGGGCATCTTCGTCTTCAGGCGTCACATCAAGGACCGCAGCGCGCATCGTAATCTCAACGGCTTCCTTGCAATCGGACATGCAGACCTCTCCCGAGAAACGCCCGTACTCCGTCTCTGGGCGGTCATCGATCACGAAATTCCCCGCATTCGGCATCTCGACCTCCAGAAAATTTGCATCTGAAAGCACGAAGTCGTCCTCAACGAGGAAATTCGAGTAAAGGATATAGGCGACGATTGCATAGACCTCGTCATCCTCCAGCGTTTGGGCATTTCCGAACGGCATGGAACGGTTCACATAGTCCCAAGCAGTTGAAAGATGCGGCCAATACGAGCCAACAGTCTTGACGGGATCATCATCTGCAAGCGTCCCTTCGCCCCCGGAGAGCTTGGGCCAATTGCCGACGCCTTCGGCAAATTCCCCATGACAGGAGGCGCAGTTTTCCGAAAAGAGCACCTCCCCCACCTCGACCGATCCGGACCCTGCCGGCAACCCCGTGCCATCGGGACTGACGTCCTTGTCCCATGCTGCGATCTCTTCGCCCGTGGCAGCTCTTCCCAGCTCTAATGGCCCGTCGGCGGGTGCATCGGAGGCAGCGGCGGCGAACATCATCATGTAATCGGGATCCGCGTTGCCGTTCATTCGGGTCACGTCTTCTGGCACCATCGCGATGTTACGATCCGCGAAATTGTAGGCGACCAAAAGAGCACCGCCGGATGCGAGCGCCGCCGCTCCGAACAGCTTAAGAGATTTCGACATTTTCAGCCCTCCCATCCGCCTTGACCCACCAGGTCTGAATACCGTTGTTGTGATAGATCGAGTTCAGGCCGCGCACCTCACGCAGCTGATCCTTGGTCGGCTGCACGTACCCTGTTTGATCATGGGCGCGCGACTGCAGGAGCATCTCCGCGCCGTCCCATTCCAGATCGAGGTAGAACCGTGTGAGCGCCTTGGCCTTCCCTTCAGAAGCAAGACGCGCCTCGGTCCAGTTCTTGCCCCCGTCCGTTGTCACGTCGACGCGCGTGATCGCACCACGACCCGACCACGCCAGCCCGGTGATGACCATCGGCCCCGGCCCGTGCGGGATCGGCGATTGTGGGCTGGGGCTGGTGATGACCGACTTGGCATCCATCACCCAAGTCCATTTGCGCGACGTCCCGTCGGCCAGAGTATCCGTGTATTTCGAGGTTTCCTCCCGGCTCTCCACCGGGCCTGCCATCACTTCAATCCGACGGATCCACTTGATCCACATGTTGCCTTCCCAGCCGGGCACGACAAGCCTGACGGGATAGCCATGTTCCTTGCGCAGCGCCTCCCCATTGGCCTTGAAGGCAAGCAGCACATCATCAAGAGCCTTCTCCATGGGGATGGAGCGCCCATTGGATGAGGCATCATGCCCCTCCACATAGAGCCACTTGCCCTCAGGCTTTACCCCGACCTCTGCCAGCAGCGTCCGCAGCGGAATGCCGACATATTCCATGTTGTGGATCATGCCATGGGTGAACTGCGCCCCGTTCAACTGCGCCCCGGCCCATTCCATCCCGGAATTTGCCGCGCACTCGCAGAAGTAAACGTGGCTCTCGCGCGGGAAGCGCTCTAGATCCTCATAGGTGAAGACCAATTCCTTCTCCACCATACCATGAAGCATCAACCGATAGTCTTGCTTGCGCATGTCGATGGCCCCCGAATGATGCCGTTCGAATGCACAGCCCTGCGGCGTGATTGTCCCGTCAAGCGCATGAATCGGGGTGAAGTTGATGGAGGAGATCGTATCGGCCGTAAGCCATTCCACATTCCGGCGAACCACGTCGCTTTCATACTCGATCGGAAGCCCATAGGGGGTTGCATCCACCCCATCGCCAAAGCCCTGCGCCCAAGGCTGAATTTCCGTGATCAATGGGTCGCCAGCGGCCCGCGCCGCACCTGCACCAAGGGTCGCTGCGGCCGCACTTGTCAGGAAGGCGCGCCGGGACGCGCCCTTTGGGGTCTTGCGGATTGTCATGGCTTTCGCCTCCTTGGAATTCCGGTCCGGCGGCTCAGGCGCCGACCACCTCCACACTTGTATTCGGGGTCACGGTCACCGTGCCGGCTGATCGGATGTGGCGTTCCACCACGTCCCAGATCGGGGGGCCTTCGGTGCCCTCGTTGACGCTGGCCCACCCAGCGACGACGTAATTCCTCGACGGGTCGATTGGCTCACCCGTGCTGAGCAAGGTCATCTCACTGATCCGCTCACCTTGAGGTTTCGTGATATCGATCCGGTATCCCATGCCACCCACACGAACCATATCGCCACCCTGCTGATAATAAGGGTCGGGGTTGAAGATGTTGTCCGCCACGTCCTCCATCACCACATGGAGGAACTCTCCTGTCATCTCAGTGCGGTATGCCTCCGGATAGCTCATGGAGGTGACATTCCAGATGTCCTCGCGTGTGATCGCCTGCCCCGGCAGGACGGATGGCCCCCAACGCACACCGGGAGACAGCGCGATCTCTGCTTCGCGTTCACTCAGAAGCGCGTTACAAATCAGATCATCCCACGTCCCGTTGAAGTTCCCGCGTCTGAACAATAGTCCATCGGATTGCCCGATGACTTCGCTGAGTTGTTCAATATATGGGGCCCGCTGCTCCTCTATGACTGCGGCAACTTGCCG
Organism: Poseidonocella pacifica; assembly: GCF_900111875.1. Lineage (GTDB taxonomy): Bacteria > Pseudomonadota > Alphaproteobacteria > Rhodobacterales > Rhodobacteraceae > Poseidonocella > Poseidonocella pacifica. The sequence continues at coordinate 593,407 of NZ_FOJU01000001.1, read as the reverse complement.
ATCAGGCGCGATGACGTCAGAGAAAATCGGGATCAACTTGTGGCGGAACCCCATCATGCGGCCGTCGCGCACATCAAGATCGACCCGAGAGACAAACTTGCCGTTGGAGCCGGACGCCACAACAATGGTTTCCCCAACCAGCACAGGTTCGGGAAGGGCGTCATGTGTATGGCCCGACAGGATCACGTCAATCCCCGTGACAACCCCCGCCATCTTCTTGTCGACGTCAAATCCATTGTGGCTGAGACAGACCACGAGTTCGGCCCCCTGCCCCCGGACCTCATCCACCATCGTCTGCATATGCTCGTCTCGGATCCCGAAGGAATAGTCGGGGAACATCCAACCGGGATTTGCGATGGGCATATAGGGAAAGGCCTGTCCAATCACGGCGATCTTGACACCGCCACGCTCGAAGAACTTGTAGGGCGCGAAATCTTCCGCCGGCTCGTCCCATTCCGCGTCAAAGATGTTTTGCCCGAGTGCCGCGAACGGCAAACCGCCAACAATCTCGCGGACGCGCTCTTGGCCTAGCGTAAATTCCCAGTGAAAAGTCATGGCATCTGGCTTCAGCGCGTTCATGACGTTCACCATGTCCTGCCCGGCCGTGTGGTGACAGGTATAAGATCCGTGCCAGGTATCGCCGCCATCCAGCAAGAGAGCATCAGGCCGCGCCGCACGGATCGAATTGATCACGGTAGCGACCCGGTCGAGCCCCCCCATACGGCCATACCCCTTCGCCAGAGCGGTGAAATCGTCATAGGTCAGTGCATAATGGGAGGGCGAGTTGTCTTCGATCCCGTAGAGCCGGCGGAAATCGGCCCCGGTAATATGCGGCACGTCGCCCTTGTTCTCCCCCACACCGAAATTGATCTCCGGCTCTCGGAAATAAACCGGTTTGAGTTGCGCGTGGATGTCGGTCACGTGAATGAGGGAAACGTTCCCGAAATCGTCGAACTGCAGCAGTTGATCCTGCGTCAGTGCTTGCTGAGCGGCCAGGCGAGACCACTGTCCGAAGCCCGAGGCCCCATAAAGCGCCGAAGCGGCCATTGAAACCTGCAGGAAATCACGGCGGGAAATCATCGGGGCCTCATGCGTTGCGCGCATACATGCGCATGTTTGAATTGATTAGAGACGAAAAACCCGCGCCACGTCAAGCGGCGCGGGGCCCTACCTCAGTTGCGAACCGCCGGTGCCTCCACCGAAAGCCCGTTGCCACGGCTGGCGACATAAAGCTCCAGCGCAACGAATTCCGGGCTTCCTGCCGCATAGGTCTCTGCGCGCGTATCCCGTACGCAGCCTTTGAAGCGCCCATGAACGGTGTTGAGCTTGGCATTCTTGAGACGGTATGTCGGAAAACCGTTGATCTGGCCTTGGCTCAGGTGATCGGCACGGATCATGTTCCCGTAGTTTTGTTCATGGCAATTCGCACAAGAAAGCTCCAACTGACCCGTCCGGGTATAGTAGAGTTCCTTGCCCTGCTCCCATGTTTCGGCTGCGGGGCCGTCGATGGCGACATCCACAGGCATCCCACGCGATTGCAGGGAGATAAGTGCCTCCATCGCAGCCATCGGGGCGCTGTCGTATTTATAGGGCTCGGCACCCATGTTTGCTTCGCGGCAATCGTTGATCTGCATGCTCAGAGTTTGAACTTCGCCAGCCTTCTCATCCCACTTGGGATAGACCGCGCGAACCCCTTGCATGCTCGTCTCCACGTCGTCGTGGCAGGAGGCGCAGGACTTTCCCTCGCTCCCCTCGACAGCGTTCCACGTATCAAGCGCCTGATCGGTGTAGACCAGCGCCGGGTTCTCGAAATCATCCAGTTCCAGCGCCTGCGTCTCATCAGAGCGGAAGTGCCAGCCGGAAATCACCTCAGAGACGACCCCTTCGAGATGGGCGGGTGCTTCTGCCTTGGTGACGATTTCGATTTCTTCGTTGATGATGAGCGTATCGTCATCTGCTTCGGCCAGCGCCATGACCGGCAGCACGATCAGGGATGCCATAAAGGCGCGTCCTGTCTTTCGTTTCATTCCCGTATCCTCCCAATCGTGCCGGGCCCGGTTCACCCCGGACGCAGGTCAAGTGGCTCAGGCGACCTCGATCGCCTTCACTTCTTCATAAACGGAGCCGTCATCGTCGTACCACGTGAACTTGAACTCGCCCGTTTCCGGGACGGTCGCAAAGAACTCGAAGTACGGGTTGGTCGAAATCGCTGGTTCGAGCGTTACGTCGATAACGTTCTCTCCATTGAAATCGCACGTAAAGCGGTTGATGATCGACCGAGGAATAGTGTTGCCTTCGCCGTCCTTGCGCTGGCCCGATTCCATCTGGTGGCTGATCAGGGTCTTGATTGTGATGGTCTCGCCCGCAGATGCCGAGCCGGGAACCTTCACGCGCGGTTTTACACCGGATGCCATTGTCTCTTTCTCCTCTACTCAGCCGCCGCAGCCGCCGATGGTGACCTTCACGGTCTGCGCCGCGCGGGCGAAACTTCCGTCACCGAGCTTTGCGATCGCGACGACCTCTTGGGTCTTGGCAAGTCGGATTCGGGTCGAAGCGGCCTGATCGGCGGCCAAGGGACCGAAATTGAAGGTCGCGACCGGCGGTGTCGGGTTGCCGGTGGCCAGCACCATGATCGACGTCGCGCCGGGGGCGGACACTTCGATCGGCACGGTATTGCCATTCTCGGCGATTTCCGGCGCGATAAGCTCCAGTCCTTCGGATTTCATCTCCGCGCCGCCGGTAAACTCAGCCACCAGATCTTCCACCGAAGCGAACGATGGCATCGGCAGCACCGTGGCCAGTAGGGCCGCGCCACCTGCGGCAAGGGTTTCACGTCTCGTGAGATTCATGTCGATCTCCTCTTTCGTATTCTCAATCCTGCAACGTCATCAGATAGGCGACGACGTCTTCGACCTGCTGAGCGGTGAGGATCGGTTCGAGATCCTCCTCCTTGGCGGCCTTGCCGGTATAGCCATCGCCCGGACGTATGAAACCGGTCGTCTTGTAAAATCCGGGCATCATTGTCTCAGGGAAAATCATCTTGGCGTCGATCACGATTCCGCGCAGCTCAGCTTCGGTCCGATAGCCGCCGACGCCATTCAGGGGCGGGCCAACTTCACCGTGGAAGGGCGCTTCGCTCAGATCATCAACCTGATGACACGCGACGCAATTGCCCAAGCTGCGGGTCACCATGACTTCGGCACCCCGCGCGGGATCACCCGGCTCCCCGGTGAGCGACGCTTCGACCGCGCCATACTCATCGAATTCCACCTCACTAGGAACTGGTGGAGTGGCAAAAGCCTGCCCCGCAAATCCCACGGCTGCCAGTGTCAGTAGCACGTGTTTCATGTTTCCTCCCGTCGCCGCGTCCGTCCGGCTTTCTTTCAACCTAGCCCAGCGTCCCCGGCCAACGCAATAACAAATTCGAAAAATTGAATTCTTATATGCGTAAGGAGAGGGTCAATCCGTCGAGCCATTGTCGCGTTCACGGATTCGTCGCGCGTGGTACCGTTGAAAATCCTCTTCGTTATCGGCCAGATACCGCTTCTCCACAACCCAGGTCAGCATATCGAGAGTGGTACCGGGACCAAATGCGCCCGGCATTGTCGCGACTGCCGCCTGCGGCGCGCTTACCCCCTCTTCGACCGTCTCTGGCAGGAACATCATGGTCGGGGTGAAGAGAATCCCCCACTTGCGGGCCATGTCCTTTTCACTCAACGTCTCGCCGTCGAAATCCGTCACCTCGATATCACCATGGAGGTTGAGTTGAACGACGAAATAATCCTCCGACAGCATCGTGGAAATCTCCGGCTTGGGAAAGACTTCCTCGTGCATCTTGGTGCAATAGATACAGCCACGCTGCTCGAACATGACCAGAAGACGTTGGCCCGCGTCGGTCGCTTCGGCAAGGTCTTCGCGCAGATCCTTGAAGGTGTCCCGCATCCACGGGGCCTTGTGCAGACCATCGTCGCCCAGTTCCGCGGCCCCCGCGCCAAAGGCCCATATGAACGCGATCACAGTCAGGAATACTCTCATGTCTTTTCTCCCGGTCAGCCAAAGGATGTGAAAGCGGGGAACCAATCGATCATCTTCTGCGCGATCCAGTTCACCGTGTCAGTTGCTATGAGGATAGCAAAAAGTATCAGCATGGCGCCCATCACTTTTTCAACATTGGCCAAAGCCGCCCGATGGCGCGCGCACCAGGCCAGAAATGGACGAGCAAACGCCGCGGCCAGAACGAAGGGCGCAGTCATCCCGAGGCCATACACCCCAAGCAGCAAGGTTCCGCGCGTCAAATCTCCCATGCCGGACGCGATCATGAGGATCGAAGCGAGCGCAGGCCCTACACAGGGTGTCCATCCAAACCCAAAGGCGAGCCCCATGAGATAGGCACCAAGCACCCCCGCAGGCGTATCAGGGCCTTGCATCCGCGCTTCACGGTACAAGATCGGAATACGAACAACCCCGAGGAAATGTAGCCCGAAAACAAACAGAAATGCCGCGGCAACGTAAGACAACGGCTCCTTCCACTGTCCGAACCCCTGCCCGATCGCAGTCGCCCCGAGGCCTAGCAACATGAAGATGGTCGTGACCCCGAGGGAGAAGAAGATCGCCGAGAGCACGAGCCTGCGCTGCGCCCCCGGCGCGATGGCGCCGTCGCCGCGCAATTCGCCCATGGATATCCCGGCCATGTAGCTCAGGTAGAAGGGAACCATTGGCAAGATACACGGCGTGAAGAAGGACAGGAGCCCAGCCAGTGCAGCGCCCGCAAAGCTCAGATCGAACATCTCTTGGGCTCCTTGATTTATTCACATATTCAAATTACGTAAAGGTTGTGAAAAACGTCAACCGATATATCGGCTCCGCCGTTATGGCGCTTGCGCTGTCCCTGCCCGGTCTTGCCGCGGCTGTGGAACTTGTGATGGTCGAGGAACGTGGTTGTATCTATTGTGCCAAGTTCAACGCAGAGATTGCACCTGCTTACCCCAATACCCCCGAGGGCGTCTTTGCGCCGTTGCGCCGGGTGGAGGTCACCGATATCCCCGACGGCCTGCAAATCGTCCGTCCCATACGCTTTACGCCGACCTTCCTGCTTGTCGATGAGAATGTCGAAATGGCGCGGATCGAGGGCTATCCCGGGGATACATTTTTCTGGCCGCTCTTCGCTGAATTCCTGCGAGAGCATACCGATTTCGATACGCTGGCGGGTAGTGCCGCCCCAGACAAGGGACTCTAAGCCATGGCGCTTCCCGTCTTCGACGACAAGATGTCCGATGCCGATATGGACCGCATGGTGGAGAACGCCACCGCAGCGGCTGGGTTTCTCAAGGCGATAAGCCACGAGGGGCGCCTTATGATCCTGTGTCATCTGGTGTCGGGGGAAAAGTCGGTGACGGAACTCGAAGACCTCCTTTCAGCGCGACAGGCAGCGGTCAGTCAGCAGCTTTCGCGGCTGCGCCTTGAGGGGCTTGTCGTGCCTCGCCGTGATGGAAAGACGATCTATTATCGGTTGGCAGATGACCGTCCCAAACGGATGCTGGAGACGGTCTACGAACTCTTCTGCAAGTAGGCCGTAGCGTCGACATCCATTCGCCCGGGGAGGAGCGCAGGATGTATCACTGGGCGACCGATACGCAGCTTGTGGCCCTGATAGGCGCAGGTGGCGGCGTGCTCTTGGGGGTCGCAGCGATCTGGGGCCGGTTCTGCACGTTGGGCGCAATTGAGGATTTGCTCTACGGCGGTAGCAGCAGACGCCTCAGTATGTGGATCTTGGCTATTGGTATAGCGATCACCGCCAATTTCGCGCTCGCATCGGTTGGTCTTTTTTCTCCAGGCAGCACATTCTACCATCAGATGGTGTGGTACCCTTCGGCCTCCATTCTCGGCGGGGCTCTCTTCGGCTACGGGATGTCACTTACCGGAACCTGCGGGTTCGGGGCCCTTGCACGACTGGGGAGCGGAGATCTGCGATCCCTTGTCGTCGTGTTGGTCATGGGCATCAGCGCGGGGATTGTCCTCGCAGGTCCTCTCGCCCCGCTTCGACAAGCGGTATTCCCGCAGGCCATGGCGGACAATCCAGCCGGCCCGGCACATGCGCTTGCCGATCTGCTCGGTTTCTCCCTACCGCAAGCGGGGATCCTGATCGGTCTCGGCTTCATGCTCTTTGGACTGGCCGGAGTACGCCGCGATCCGCGCGCGATCCTTTGGGCTGGCGTGGTCGCGGTGGCGATCATCAGCGGCTGGTTCGGAACGTCGCTCGTGGCTCGGCAAAGCTACGATCCCATCACGACACTCTCCCACACCTTCGCCGCCCCCCTCGCGCAGACCCTCCTCTATGCACTACAGGGCAGCGCCCGAAGCCTGAGCTTTGGAGTCGGTTCGGTGAGCGGGGTCGTTCTGGGGGCATTGGTCGCGGCGACGTTGAAGGGCCGCTTTCGGTGGGAGGCTTGCGAGGACCCTCGGGAGTTGCGGCGCCAAATTCTCGGGGCCGCGATGATGGGCGTGGGCGCGGTGCTGGCGCTCGGCTGCACGATTGGACAGGGGCTATCTGCCTTTTCCGTTCTTGCGTGGTCCGCACCGGTCACCTTCGCCGCGATCTTCGCGGGCGCGGCATTCGGTCTACGACAGCTTATCACGGGGCTGTACCCAAAGCCTTACTGAGGGTGTGATGGCGTAGATTCGCGCACCTTGTCGTGGCTTTTGGCGCACGCGCCAATCCTCCATTGCCCGCCATCCTAACCGTGCATTAACGCTCTCCAACCAGCGGCATTTGGGAGCGTTACCTTAGGGGTAGTTTTTTGCTTTGGTCTTCTGATGGTTATGGGCGCGCTCTGGCGCCGCAGCCCCCATTCAGAACAGGGCATACGCTTTGTTAAAGGTTTGTACCTAGCGTCCTCCCAACGTGAACAGAAACGATCGAGGGCGCCGATGTCGAACTCCATGACACTGCCGGACCAGTTGACCACGGATGCCGCCCCCGGCCTCCTTGATGCACTGCGTGAGTATGAGGGGAACCCGCTGACCCTGTCTGCTCAGAAGGTAAGCTTTGTCGGCGGTCTATGCGCCCAGATCCTTTTTGCCGCTCGCCAGAAATGGGCCGCGGACGGGCTGAGCTTCGACATCGAGGGAAGCTCGAGCGGGTTCGAGGAATCGCTGGAGCGGCTTGGCTTCTCCGCAGACACATTTATCGGAGGATAATTGAATGACGCTCAAGGTTCTTGCCGTGGACGACTCCCTGACGATCAGGGAACTCCTCCGCTCCTGCCTCGTAAATGCAGGCTTCGACGTTGATGTGGCCGTAGACGGGGTGGATGGGCTTGAGAAGCTTCCCGCCGCCTGCCCCGATGTCGTCATAACGGACATCAACATGCCGCGCATGAACGGCTTTGAATTCATCGACGCACTTCGCGGCGGGGAAAACCCGACCAGTGTTCCGATCCTGGTTCTGACAACGGAAAGCGCGGCGGAACTCAAACAGAAGGCCCGCGACGCAGGAGCCACCGGCTGGATCGTGAAGCCATTCGACGAAACCAAGCTTGTCTCGGCGATCCGCCGGGTGGCGAATTACGCGGCCTGACATGTCAACGAACGATATCCGAGAAACATTCTTCCTCGAATGCGAGGATTTGCTGGAGGCGCTCGAGGAGGGCCTGCAGGACATCAATGATCAGAGCGCCGATGGGGCGGTCGATTCCGAATGCATCAACGCGGTATTCCGCGCCGTTCATTCGATCAAAGGTGGCGCAGGCGCTTTCAAGCTCGATGAGCTCGTGCACTTCGCCCACACCTTCGAAACCGTTCTCGACGAAGTCCGCAACGGCAAACTGCTCCCCGACTCAGATGTCATGGGTGTGTTTTTCCGCGCCAACGACCGGCTCGTGGATTTGGTCAATGCGGCGCGCGACGAAGAGCCCGTGGATCCGGCGGACAACGCCGCGATCGAGGCCGAGCTCAATAAATACGCCCCCGCCGAAGAAGAAGAGGTCGACGCCGGGGACTATACCCCCATGGGTCTCAGCTTCGATTTCGAATTGCCTGATCTCGACGATCTGGATCTTGGCCCGGCAAAGACCCAGATCGGGTATGAAATCCACTTCCGTCCCTTCGATCAGCTTTACGGCAACGGGAACGACGCCGCGCACCTGATCCGCGCCCTGTCCGAACTCGGGGTTGTGACAGCCGAGGTCGACACAAGCGGCCTGCCCGCCTTCGAAACGATGCGCGCAACTGGTGCCTGTCTTTCGTGGAAGATCACGCTCATGACGGACGAATCCGAACATGTCGTGCTGGATGTCTTCGACTTCGTGGATGGCCTCTGCGAACTCACGGTAGATCCGATCTACGAAGAGGCGGACACCCCGGTTGACGACGATGGCGACACCGGCGCGGGAGAGGAACTCGAGATGGCTGACTTTCCCGAAGATGACGCGCCGGAAGCGACCGCGGCCGCCCCCGATCTGCCCATGGCTTCCGCTGTGGAGCCGGCCGACGCTGCTGAGCCCCGCTCCGCTGCCAAACAAGAAAGCGGGCAAGCCGCCGCTAAGACAACGAAGGCAACGATCCGGGTCGATCTGGAACGGGTCGATCGCTTGATCAACGTCGTGGGCGAACTCGTCATCAATCAGGCAATGCTTTCACAATGCGCCAAGGAAGCGGGCGTTGGATCCGGCACGGAAATCGCGGCTGGACTTGATGAATTCAAACAGCTGTCCCGGGAAATCCAGGAAAGCGTGATGGCGATCCGCGCGCAGCCCGTGAAATCCCTGTTCCAGAGAATGTCGCGCATCGTGCGAGAGGCGTCTCACGCCACGGGCAAGACGGTCAAACTCATCACCCAAGGCGAAGCCACCGAGGTCGACAAGACCGTTATTGAACGCCTCGCCGATCCCCTGACCCACATGATCCGCAACGCGGTCGACCACGGGCTGGAGAAAACGGAAAAACGGCTTGAGAACGGCAAGGACAAGGTTGGACACGTCACACTGACGGCGGCCCACCGGTCCGGCAGGGTCTTCATCGAGGTGTCGGATGACGGCGCGGGCATCAACAGGGAGCGCGTGCTTCAGATCGGTATCGAAAAGGGCATCGTCGATCCTTCGGCGGACCTGAGCGACACCGAGATCGACAACCTGATTTTCGCCCCCGGCTTTTCTACGGCGAGCGAGATCTCGGACCTCTCCGGTCGCGGCGTCGGAATGGACGTGGTGAAAAGTTCGATCCAATCTCTGGGCGGGCGGGTTACGATCAACTCCACTCCCGGCAAAGGCTCCGTCTTTACCATCAGCCTACCCCTGACCCTCGCGGTCATGGAAGGCATGGTCGTGCAGGTCGCGGGCCAGACGATGATTGTCCCGCTGACGGCCATCGTCGAGACACTGCGACCCGAGCGCGAGGAAATCCACATGCTCGGCACCGGTGACGAAGTGGTCTCCGTCCGCGGGATGTTCCTTCCGGTGGTCGATTTGGCTGCAAGTTTTGGCTATCGCTCGGCACAGCCCTACACCTCCAGTCAGGTGCTCTTGCTCGTCAACACCGATGACGATCACACCTATGCCCTGACCGTGGACGCGATCCATGATCAGCGTCAGGTGGTTATCAAGGGCCTGAAGGAAAACTACGGGGATCTGACCGGCATCGCCGCCGCGACGATCCTCGGTGACGGACGCATCGCGCTCATCATCGATACCGATGCGATCTATGAGCAGAACACGGCTCAGCCCACCCTCATGACATATCAACCCAACGCGATGGGAGCTTCGCAATGACCAGCGCTGCTGTAGCAATGCCCGATACCAACAGCACCGAATTCAGCGAGTATGTCGCTTTTCGGACTGCGGGACAGGATTTCTGCTTCGACATCATGAAGGTGCGCGAGATACGCGGCTGGACCGAGGCGACCGTTCTGCCCCATGCCCCGAGCTATGTGCTTGGCGTGATCAACCTGCGCGGTTCCGTGGTTCCGATTGTCGATCTTGCCGCACGGCTCGGCCTTCCCACGACAGAGCCGCATGATCGCCACGTGATCATCATCGCGGTCGTCAACACGCAGATCATCGGACTGTTGGTGGAAGCGGTTTCCGACATTCTCGGCGTAAGCGAGGAAATGGTGCAATCGACTCCCGATGTGGCTTCGGAAACAACCAAAGCCTTCATTTCAGGGGTCATTCCCAAGGATGAGAAAATGATCCGTCTGATCGATATCGAGCGGATCCTCCCCCAAAACGATCTTGAATCCTGAGCGGGTAAGCAACGTCAATGAGTGGTCTCGAATTCAATTTTACCGAAGCCGATTTCCGGACGCTCTCACGGCTTGCCCTTGAGGACGCCGGGATCGAGTTGAACGAAGGCAAGCGGACGCTTGTCTACTCCCGGCTCGCAAAACGGCTCCGGTCACTCGGGTTGCGGGATTTCTCTGAGTATTGTTCCTTGATCCAGGAGCACGAAGGGGCACAGGAAAGACGGCATTTCGTTTCGCAACTCACGACAAACGTGACGAAATTCTATCGAGAGTCGCACCACTTCGATCACCTATCGGCTCATGCGATTGGCCAAATCCGGGAAAAGACCCGGCGCGGTCAGCCCGTGCGGATCTGGTCGGCGGCGTGTTCCTCAGGCGAAGAGCCGTATAGCATCGCAATCGAACTTGCGAAGCATATGACCCCGCAAGAGCTCAGTCATATCAAGATCTTGGCCACCGATATTGACAACAAGATCCTGGCCTCGGCATCAAAGGGGATCTACCCTGCCACCGCGCTGGCCAATCTCGCACCAGAACTCAGACAACGGTTCTTTACTGAGACAGACCAATCCGGCGCGTTGCAGGTTTCGACCGAAATCCGTCAACTTGTGACCTTCCGTCATTTGAACCTCATCAAAACCTGGCCCGTAAAAGGCCCCTTCGATGCGGTCTTCTGCCGGAATGTCGCGATCTACTTCCCGGACAATATCCAACACGACCTCTGGGAGAACTTCTCACGCGTCATCGCGAAGGACGGATTTCTCTACATTGGCCACTCCGAACGGATTACCGGAGCGACCGCTCGCCGCTTCACATCGAAGGGCGCAACAATCTATCAGCTGACCGATGCCGTCGGCGCGCGCAGCAACGCATAAACATAAATGAGGCAAGACGATGTCGCTTAAAGAGAAACTCAAGGTCATGGTTGTGGACGACATGTCGACGAGCCGCGGCCTCATCACCCAGGCTCTCGACGAGATCGGGATCGTGAATTACGCAACGTCGAACGATGGGAACTCTGCACTCAAGGCGCTTCAGGCCGCCCCGGTGCACCTTGTGCTTTCGGACTATAACATGCCCGGCGCGAACGGTCTGGACCTGCTGCAGGGCCTGCGCAAGACACCGGCGACCCAGCGTATCGGGTTCATCCTCATCACGGGCAAGGCCACGCCGGACATCATCCAGAGGGGGCAAACTCTCGGCATGAACAACTTCATCAAGAAGCCGTTCTCCGTACCCGAAATCAAAGGGTGTATCGAACAAGTCGTCGGCAAACTCTGAGCGGGACGCAGGTATGGACCAGCCCCCCTATGCGACTGCGGGAGACCTGTTCGAAAGGCTTGCCTCGACCCTGCGACAGGCCGAGGCAAACCTGAAAGGCATCGAGACCGAGCTTTTCTCGACACTCGCCGATGCCGGGCATCTTCCGCCAGCCTTTCAAGGGTTCGACCGCGAATTGCAGCGCGTACAGGACGTGATCAGCATTTGCGCCGAGGCGGCCTTGCGGGGCCAAGGCTCCGCCCGCTATCCCGTCGACGACATCACGGCGCGATGCCAGTTGCTTGACGTGAAAAACACCATCCTAGGGGATGAAGCTCAGGGGGAGCATTGCCCCGTGGAGCTTTTCTGAGGCGAAGGGCCGGATCTATCCGGCCCGCGCCACGATCCCGCCAGTTCCGACAGTCGTGTCCGGCGTTGACGCATAGCTTGGAGCGGCTTTTCGGCGGCCCAGCGTTTCGGCCAATCCCGCCACGATCAACATGATGACGACGCCGATGATCGGCAGTGTCAGTTGCAGAACCGTGGCCTCTCGCGAAGCTTCCATCGCTACGTTCGACAGCAGCGACAGGATCGTCCCCGCGCTGAAGACAAGCAAACCTTGACGGCCGAGCAAACGCAGCGGCGCAGCAAAGGCACTGCCCGAAGCGCGCAGCACCGAAGGCATGCAAGACAAAACATACGCCAACGCCAAGACGTGGAGCAGGCGTGGTGCGGCAAGAAACGTCTTGTCGTGCGATACGATGTTGAACGGGACGCCAAGCCCGCCCAATCGCGCCATCTGGCTATTGAGAAAAGCGCCGAACCCCGGGACATAGCGCCATGCCAATACAAAGAGTAGAAAACCCGCGCAGAGGGCGAAGAGCCCATTCGATCTCGGCACGAACCGCTCGCCCCGTCGCAGGGCTATCCCGGTCAGAAGCCCGACAACAAAGATGAGTTGCCACGCTATGGGATTAAAGAACCACCCGCCGGGATTGGGATAGTTCGGCAGATTCAGCCGCCAAACCCCCGCAGCAAACCACAAGGCAACTGATCCCGCCAAAAGCCAAAGGGGCTTTCGCACACCAATGGCAATTGCGAGAGGGGCGGCAAGAAGGAGGACGCAATAGGCCGGCAAGATGTTGACGTAGCCGAGTTGGTGCGTCAGCGCAGGTATCCCGATGAGCGTGGCTTGGGTATTGGCGAATAGCTGCCGGAGGTTGATCGTCTCAAGCAGGTCCGGCACTGCGAAGAATTGCGCGCCAGCGCAATAAATCGCGATTGCCCAGAGCGTTAGGAACAACTGCGTCAGGTAAAGTGTCCAGGCGCGATTCCACATTGGGGAAATCGCGGGCCAATACCCATCCTTGGCAACTCTCTCAGGCTGAAACCGACCGCCATAGGCAATGCCAGCAGCGACGCCAGACATGATAAAGAACGCCTCCGCCGCGTCGGAGAAGCCGAAATTGCGGATGGTCAGCGCCTCATACGGGTTGCCCGGAACGTGGTTCACAAAGATCGTGACCAACGCAAGACCCCGAAAGGCATCAATCCGAGGATCTCTAGGCCGACGGGCCGGTTTCTGATCAGGCGATTGCATTGGCATCCGCCTCTACGTAGTCCACGGCGGGCTCTGTCCCGCGCCAGCGGACGTGTATATCGCGATACGTCCGCACAACCGCCGGTACTTCGGTTTCCTCTGGCGAGCGGAAGACCGCATGGCTCAGCGCTCGGGATGTCCAGCTTATCAAGAACGGCGCGACAAGCATGGGAAGGCAAACCGGCAACAACCAAAGCGTCAGACCGGGCGCGACCCAAGCGACCGCGCTCAGAGACAGCGCTCCGATGAGGACAATCCAAGCGCCGGCCTGCAAAGCGCTCGGCAGCGGAATGATCCCCTCGCCGCGCTGGCTGGATGGCCAGCCCCCATCACGGCCGGAGAACACCTGAAACACCGCACGGGTTTGATAGAGCAGCATCAGAGGGGCCAGCAGCGAGGTAAGCAAAATTTCCGTCACCACGGACAGAAACGCGCGAAATCCACCACCAAATCCGCGCGCCCGGCCCGACAGGATTGCCCCCATCAGGATCGCGACCTTCGGCACGATCAACAAACCACCGATCCCCACAGCAAGTGCCGTGATTTCCTTGGTTCGGTCATCCGGGAAAACGGGGAACAACTGGTGCGGGTCGGGGAAGTAATCAGGCTCGACCGCCATCAGCGCTGCCAAGATCGAGGAGATCAAGAAAGCGGCCCACAGTACTGATACGAGGTAGGAAAAGATTCCTTGAAGGAACACGAACCTGCTCCATCCCGGCAGGCCCGGCGCGAACAGAAGGCGCATGTGTTGCAGGTTTCCCTGACACCATCGGCGATCCCGCTTTGCATAGGAAAGCAAGTTTTCGGGGCCTTCTTCGTAGGATCCGCCCAAGCGGTCATCAACCAACACTGACCATCCAGCACGCGCCAAAAGAGCGGCCTCTACATAATCGTGGCTGAGGATTGGGCCCCCGAATGGGGGCTTTCCGCGAAGCTCTGGAAGGGCACAGCTTTCGGCAAAGGCACGTACCCGAATAATTGCGTTGTGACCCCAGAAGGGTCCAGTCACACCCTGAATCCGCGCCAGACCACGGGTGAAGGTTGGGCTATGAAACGCCGCCGAGAATTGCATTGCCCTACCGAAGAACGAATGCGCCCCGACGATCTTCGGCAAGGTTTGCAGCACGCCAATGTCAGGTTCGGCGACCATGCGCGCAATCATGGCACGAACGGTTTCGCCCTCCATCAAGCTGTCAGCATCCAAAATCACTGCAAGCTCATAAGCTCCGCCCGATCGCCGGATAAAATCTTCGATGTTTCCGGCCTTGCGCCCATGATTGTCTGCGCGCCGCCGGTAGAATATCCGCCCTTCTCCATTGGTTTCGGACAGCAAGCGCTCAAATGTGATCCGTTCAAGCTGCGCCGCGTGTTCGTCACGGGTGTCGGACAAAACCGCGATATGAAGCGGCAAGCCAGCCTGCGCGAAGGATCGATCCATCGCGGCGATGCGGGCAAAGGTAGAAACCGGATCTTCATTGCAGATAGGCACAAGTACAGCCGTCGGCGGGGGTGGGCCGGAGAGGTCGGGCAAGGGAGCGGTCCGACCAGCAGGCAGGCCCAAGAAGGCAAGCGCCGCCCCCCATGCGAGCCACGCGGTGGTGATGAAGATCAGCACACCCCGCGCAATGTCCCACACATCGACACCGTCCTGAATAGCCGCATCGACAAGCAAGCCGGTCGCCAGAGAGGCAGCCAGAAACGCAAATGTCAGCGCAGACACCCGAGAGGCGCGCGTCGCAAAATCAGGAGCAGGCCGGAGCGCCATGGCGGTATCAGCCTCGACCGCGGATCATGAAGACACCCGCGAACCGCGTCATGAGACGCGCACCGAAAGTTTCGGTCTCAAGCGTCTGCCGAGGCATCGCAAGCGGGGCCTCCGGCGGCATCCACCGCGCAACTCTCTCACTATCAATCGAATTAGAAGTCTCAGTGGTCATTGTTTCATCCATTGGTAGAGCCAAGTCTCCGAAAGATCGCGTCCGTAGCCGCTCAGCTTGGCTTTCAATTCGACGACCGCCCCCGCGGGGCCCTCGGCCTCGATCACGAGGCGCCAGACATCCGTGCCGCTGATCTTGCTCAGGACAACCTCGGTGACAGTTCCGTTCGCCGCGCTCACATGAGGCGTAACTTCGGCGTCGCCCGGAAGTTCCCTCATCGCGCCGCCGCCGAAGTCTATGACGAATTTCCGCCGATCAGACTTGGCCTCAACCCCAGCGACACCACCTGCACCCACCCGAGTGCGCAGAATTTGAGCGAGATCGGGTTGCACATGTCCGGGCGGCTCTAGCCCCCAGTGGAGCCGATACGAGAATTCCAGCTCATCCCCTGCACGGGTCGGCTCTTCGGGAATCCAGAAAGCGACAATATTGTCGTTACCCTCCAAATCGGACGGGATTTCAACCAGCCGAACAGTGCCCGCACCCCAATCCCCGAGGGGTTCGACCATCAAGGACGGGCGCTTTTCATAGTGGGCCTGGGCATCGAGGTAAAAATCGAAATCGCGATTTCGTTGCACAAGGCCATAGCTGCGAGGGCTGCGCGTTCCAAGATAGGAACTTGCCAGCCGCGGTGGGTTGTTCAGGGGTCGGACAAAGGTTTCGTCGCGGGAATGCAGGATAAGCGCTTCGCTATCATGAACGGCGGAGCGGAAATCGTTGAAGGAACCCGGATCACTCCCCCCAAAGAGGAACATCGATGTCAGTGGCGCAATGCCAAGCTGGGCGATATCATCACGCAAGAAAAGCCGCGCCGTCACTTCGATCCCTGTGGTTTCACCGGGACGGACCACAAAGCGATAAGCCCCGGTGACTGACGGGCTGGTCAACGCGGCGTAGATTGTGACAGTCTGAGCGCCCGGGCCGGGGCGCTCCAACCAGAACTCGGAGAACCGAGGGAATTCCTCGCCATCCGAATGCCCGGTGTTCACCGCCAGCCCCCGCGCGCTCAGCCCGTAAACGGTGCCTTCGCCCAAAGCCCGGAAATAGCTCGCCCCAAGAAAGGCGATCAACTCGTCATGCCGGTCAGCACGGTTGAGCGGGGACAAGAGCCGGAAGCCCGCAACGCCGGGCATCTCGGCATCTTGTGGAATGCCCTCGCCCACATCGCCGCCGTATTCGAAATCCGATGTTGTAAAGCCCAGAGATTGCACCGCGCCATCGCGCACTTCGTGGATCGCGACCGGCTCTTCAAAGAGCCATCCCATGTGAAACGCCTGCAAGCGGAACGGCTGATCCCCATCCTGCCAACGCGAACGATCCCTCTCGAACCGGATACGCTGATAATCATCATAGTCGAGATCCGCGAGAAATCCTTCAACCGGCTTGGGCGCCTTGTAGGGCTCCTTCGCCGCGGCGCGCATCCGGTCAGTGAGAATATCGAAACTGAACGCCTCGGGCGTCTCCTGCGCGAAGGCATAGCCACCGCCCAGGGCGGGGATCGCGGCAGTGGACGACATGGCCGCCAGAAAGGCTCTCCGGTTAAAAGACTTCGGGTGCGGAGTGGAAATCGTTTCGGTCGCGAATCTGGTCACGTGGGTCCCCTACATCGTTGTGCAGCGCGCATATAAGTGGGACGGCTTTGCCCCGCGACAATGGGGCATGCATCGCGGCACAGCGAAATTTCGCCGCGAACCGGCAATTCACCGCCGGAACCACCCTCAAAGGGGGACGGTCAAGGATCGACGGCGGAAATATGCGCAAAAAACAAGCGGTGCCGGGATGGTGGAGCACAGAAAAACGGGGGGCAATGCCCCCCGCAAGTTTCACCGTTCAAGCTCGTTATTTGATGTACCGCTCGTTTCTGCCTGCGGCTTGATCGGCGTTAAGGACGAGCGCACCCGCCCCTTGTCTCTTCGGAAGGCGCTCTTGGGTCCCCTTCCGTCTTTTTCGATGCCCCGGAAACATACCGGGGCAACTGAAACCCTTTAGCTGCAGCCGGATGTGGACCCGCAGGTATTGCACTTCATGCAGGTGCCGTTGCGCACGAGCGTGTAGTTCCCGCAATCCCCGCAGGCCTCGCCCTCATAGCCCTGCATCTTGGCACGGGTCACGGCGCTCGCCACCGAGGTTGTCGTCGTGGTGTGAACCTCGGATGCGACAGTCACCGCCGCGTCTTCCGTGCCCGTCCGCAACATCTCCGCGCGCGGACCGGTCGCCCCGCCTTGCAGCACCACAAGATCCTGCGGCAGTCGCTTGCGGAGATACCCAGTGGAGCTGATCTGCTTGAGAACTGCGAGCGACCGGTTCGCCGCCGCGTCCGTTTCGGTCGCGGGCCGTTTGCCCTCCGCTTCACCCAGACCGATGGCATCGAACGATGCGCCTTCGGGCTTCACATGAGCGAGATCCGTACGGTCGAGATAGGACACGGCCAGTTCACGGAAAATATAGTCGAGTATCGAGGTGGCATTCTTGATGCTGTCGTTGCCTTGCACCATGCCTGCGGGTTCGAATTTGGTGAAAGTGAAGGCATCGACGAACTCTTCGAGCGGCACCCCGTATTGCAGCCCGACAGAAACCGCGATCGCAAAGTTGTTCATCATCGCCCGGAAGCCCGCGCCTTCCTTGTGCATGTCGATGAAGATTTCGCCCAGAGACCCATCGGAATATTCGCCGGTCCGCAGGTAAACCTTGTGCCCACCCACAATGGCCTTCTGCGTGTAGCCCTTGCGCCGCTCGGGCATCTTTTCGCGGTGCGAACGGACGATCTCCTTGACGATGACCTTCTCGACGATCTTTTCGGCGAGAACGGCCGCCTTCTCCTGTGCCGATCCCCGTTCCAGAATCTCCGCCGCGTCATCATCATCCTCGACGAGCGAGGCGGCGAGCGGCTGGCTCAATTTGGAGCCATCGCGGTAAAGGGCGTTGGCCTTGATCCCCTTGCGCCAGCTCCGCTCATAGGCGGCCTGACAATCCTCGATGGTGGCGTCATTCGCCATGTTGATCGTCTTGGAGATCGCGCCGGAGATAAAGCTCTGGGCGCCCGCCATCATGTCGATATGCGCGTTCACCCCGAGGTACCGCTTGCCGACCTTGCCGCATGGGTTGGCGCAATCAAACACGTGATAATGCGCCGGGTCGAGGTGCGGGGCACCCTCAAGGGTCATCGTGCCGCAAACATGGTCATTCGCCGCATCGATCTCTCGCTTGGAGAACCCAAGGTGACGGAGCATATCGAATGTCGGATCTGCCAGCTTCTCGGCCGGAATTCCCAGCACTTCGGTGCAGAAGTCTTCCCCGAGGGTCCACTGGTTAAAGACAAACCGGATATCAAAGGCCGAGCCGAGCGCCGCTTCGATCCGTTCGATTTCACCCTGCCCGAAACCATGGCCGACAAGTGCGGTGTGGTTGATCCCCGGCGCGTTGCCCAAGGTCCCATGCCCTACCGCATAGGCGACGATTTCTTCGCTCTGCGACGTGCTGTAGCCAAGCTTTTCGAGGGCCGCTGGAACGGATTGGTTGATGATCTTGAAGTAACCGCCACCCGCCAGTTTCTTGAACTTTACGAGAGCAAAGTCGGGTTCGATCCCGGTCGTGTCGCAATCCATGACGAGGCCAATGGTGCCGGTGGGTGCGATGACCGTAGCCTGAGCATTGCGGAAGCCGTTGCGCTCGCCCAGTTTCAGAGCCTCGTCCCAGCAGGAGGTTGCGACGTCGAGCAAACTCGCATCGGGACAGTTCTCATGGTCCAGCGCCACTGGCTTGATCGCAAGCCCTTCGTACCCGTCCGTCCGACCGTAGGCCGCCGTGCGGTGATTGCGGATCACCCGCAGCATATGGTCAGCGTTACGCGCATACCCTGGAAAGGGCCCAAGCTCTCCGGCAATCTCGGCAGAGGTAGCATAGGCCACACCCGTCATCACAGCGGTCAGCGCGCCGCAAAGCGCACGCCCTTCATCGCTGTCATACCCAAGCCCCATGGACATCAGCAGCCCGCCAATATTGGCGTAGCCAAGACCAAGAGTGCGGAAGTCATACGACCGTTGCGCAATTTCCTTGGACGGGAACTGCGCCATGAGTACGGAAATCTCGAGTGTCAGTGTCCAGAGCCGGGCCGCGTGGACATATTCTTCAACCTGAAACTTGCCGTCCTTGTAGAAGGTCAGCAGATTCATCGACGCAAGGTTACAGGCCGTATCGTCGAGGAACATGTATTCAGAACACGGGTTGGAGCCGCGGATCGCCCCATCTTCGGGACAGGTATGCCAGGCATTGACCGTGTCGTGATACTGGATGCCGGGATCGGCGCAGGCCCAGGCCGCATGGCCAATCTGTTCCCACAGATCGCGGGCCTTGATCGTCTTGGCCACCGAGCCGTCGGTGCGCCGGATCAGTTCCCAATCGCTGTCGGCCTGCACCGCTTCGAGGAAGGCATCGGTCACGCGGACGGAGTTGTTGGAGTTCTGGCCCGAGACGGAAGCGTAGGCCTCAGAGTCCCAGTCGGTGTCATAGGTCGGGAACTCAATGCTGGCATATCCCTGCCGCGCATAGTCCAGCACGCGTTTGACATATGTTTCCGGGATAGCGACCTGCTTGGCGCCGCGGATCGCATCCTTGAGCTGGACGTTCTTGGTGGGATCAACAGCGTCTTCGGTGGCCCCGTCCCACGCACGGATCGCACCAAAGATCTCGTTCAGCTTTGCTTCGTGCATCTTGGAACCGGCGACGATGGAGGCAACCTTCTGCTCCTCCTTCACCTTCCAGTTGATGTACTCCTCGATATCAGGGTGATCCGCATCGACGATGACCATCTTGGCCGCGCGTCGCGTGGTGCCGCCAGATTTGATTGCGCCAGCCGCCCGGTCGCCGATCTTCAGGAACCCCATGAGGCCGGAGGATTTGCCGCCCCCCGAAAGCGATTCCCCCTCGGCGCGCAGCGAGGAGAAGTTGGTGCCGGTGCCCGAGCCGTACTTGAACAGGCGGGCTTCGCGAACCCACAGGTCCATGATGCCGCCGTCGCCGACAAGATCGTCCTTCACGGATTGGATAAAGCAAGCATGGGGCTGGGGATGCTCATAGGCGCTGGTCGATCTGGTCAACTCGCCCGTCTTGTAATCCACGTAGTAGTGGCCTTGTCCGGGGCCATCGATGCCATAGGCCCAATGTAGGCCGGTGTTGAACCACTGGGGGGAGTTTGGCGCCGCAGTCTGCGTCGCGAGCATGACCCGCATTTCGTCGTAATAGGCGCGTGCATCCTCTTCGGAAGAGAAATAGCCGCCCTTCCATCCCCAATAGGCCCACGCGCCGGCAAGCCGATCGAACACCTGCTTGGAGGATGTCTCGCCCGTGGTCGCGGTGGTTTTGGACGCCGGGACGGAGCGCCACAGAAACTCGGGCACACCGGCTTCGCGAACGCGCTTGAGCTTGACCGGAACTCCGGCTTTGCGGAAATACTTTTGCGCAATGACGTCGCTGGCAACCTGGCTCCAGCTTGCGGGAACCTCCACCTCGTCGAGTCGGAAAACCACCGTGCCGTCAGGGTTGCGGATTTCGGACGTCGTGGTCACGAACTCCAGATCGGCATAGGCGTCGTTGCCCGCTTTGGTGAACTTTCTCTCGATCTTCATTGCGTTGCCCTTTGCCCCTGCATCATTCCCGGCTCGTCGCGCAAAATCGATCCCGCCCCCGAAAGGGGTGTTCCGCAAGGGAAGTCTGCGGCCATGCCGCCGGTAGTGGAGTTTGCGTTTGCCTGCGTCTTGGGATCACCACCATATGTTGTGGTTAACCCGGATGGTCCGTACAACCTGAACGATCTATATGTAGCGGGTCAACGAATATTTTACCCTAGATAGGGTGATTTTGCGCTTGACCCATAACTACCCGATTCTTCATCCCCGAGGCTCCGGGATGGCGTAGAAATATGCTTTTTGCGAATGTGCGGAAAAAACCAATGATCCGGCTCGCTTAGACCAAACAGGCCATCAGATATCCACAGGGAACGACTGCAACGCGCTGAAATCCCTAACAAAATATTAACGTCGGAATGAGGCGTTAAATCGCGCGGCGGCGGCGAACTTGCCGCGAATCCAGCCCCGCAGGGCCGACTCACCACCCCGTAAGGGGTGAGATGCATCGATGTTGGAAGTTGGTCGGGGCGGCGAGATTCGAACTCACGACCCCCTGTACCCAAAACAGGTGCGCTACCAGACTGCGCCACGCCCCGGACCGGGGTTCTCTCTAGCGACACTCGCCGGGGAAAGAAAGCCCAATTACCTGCGTCCGGAACATATTTCTGCAATCTTCATGAACGGATACCGCAGATAGCGATCACCGGGCTGGATTGCCGCATCAGAGACATAGGGCGCAAGCTTTCGTTTTTCACGTAATCTGATCCACGCCGCGTTTGATCGTACCCACGCCAGGTACTGCGCTTCCGCAGATCCCTGCTGCTCTGCAGACCATTCCAGAGGCTGCATCGCGGAGGTGGGTTTTTCCCAAAGGCTGGCATAACGAAACCCGTGCAGGGCCCGATCGAAGAAAGCGTCGCGCTGCTGATCGCTGACCCATAGGCTTTCCCCATCGCGGTCCTGCAAGATTTCCGCGCCCGACGACAAGCAGAAGTACCAGCGACGCCACAACTCGCGTTTGCCAAGCGGTGTCTTCGCGGCCATCTTGGTGCGCATCAGCCAGAGAGCCGCGCGAAGCGAAACACTTTCGCGGGTAGGTTCCGGCTCCTGAAGCGGTATATGGCCAAAGCCGATTGCCTGCATGAAACCAAGCAACAATCCCGACCTCACAGCGGCCTCGAAGTGAATGACGGTTGCCGGGCCCAAGGCCGTTTCAAACTCGTCCAGTCGCGCGCCGTAAGAGCTATGAATTACCTTCGCGGCGAGAAATTCGACCATCGTGTCGCAGGCAAGATCGGTCGACACCGCGTTTTCACGGTAAAGAGATTCTATCAATCGATCCGGACGACGAAAGGCGAGGACGGGCTGTACGGGCAACCCTTCGAAAAAGCGAGAAACACGCGCGATGTAAGCGCCTCGGGCCTCGGCGCTGAACTCCCCCCCCCCATCACCATTCGATAGAGCGGCTCTGCGCTTATGATGATGTCCTGCCCTTCTGAAAGGGCATGCTCGATGCGTTCGCGGTAGGTTTGAAACCGGGTATCCGTCGCCACGTCGTCGGCATATGCGAGTTGATGGGCAAAGCTGATGGCCGCGTGCCGGGTTCCTCCGAAGAGGTCCGCACCGGGGTCATACCAGATCCCATTCGAAGCGAGCATTTCGCGGTTGGCGAACAGCGCGCGCTGAATGGTGGTTGTGCCGGTCTTATGAGTACCGGCGTGAAGGAAAATTCTTGGCAACTGACACTTTTCTTTGTCTCAGCACGGCCAAAGCGCGCCGTCCTGTGAAATTGCGGGATGACGCAGCTGGGCACCGGGAACAATGCCTTGCTCCTCCGCCTGCCCCTCATTCACTTCAAGAACGAATTGTGTGCGCGGCCCGCCGGTGATTGGAGTCTCATCGCCGGGGATCGCGCCGACATGTACATCCGTCACCCGGCCGCGAGGATCAACAAAGATCATGTCGAGGGGAATGAGCGTATTGCGCATCCAGAAGCTCGCGCGATGCGGACGCTCATAGACGAACAGCATTCCGGACTCTGGCGCCATCTCCTCGCGGTACATGAGCCCCTGCGCGCGGCTGTCCTGCGTATCAGCGATTTCAACAGTATAAGTCGCCGTGCCCGCCGGCATACGAAGGTCGACACGGTCCGGGCTACAGAACGCCGCGACTTCGGCGGTACTGACCGAAGCCGTGAACAGCAGGAACACCGCGAATGCGGCGCGCCCTGCCCTAGTCCTGTTGTTCGATCCCGGCTTCCCACGCATTGATCTGTATTGCCATGAGCCCGCGACGCCCGTCAATCGCCCGAAGCGAGATCGCCTCACCCGGTTGCAGGTCCGCAAAGCCCGATGCCCGCAGGATCTCAATGTGTATGAAGATGTCATCGGGTTTCCCGAAGGCGTTGGCGAAGCCGAAGCCCTTGACCTTGTCGAACCATTTGACCCGAGCAGGTTCAAGCGTGACTTCGGTAAGTAGGGCGGGATCGATCCCCTCCAGATCGGCGAGAGGAAGGGTGTCTTGCGGTTCGGGCGGCGCGATAGCGACAACCTGCGTGGCTTGAACGCCACGCTCGGTTTTTTGCGTGAGGACGGTAATCTCGGCACCATCGGTAACCGAACCTTGACCAAAATTCCTCAAGACATTCGCATGGAGAAGAATATCAACGTCGCACTCTGGCGAGACAATGAATCCAAACCCCTTAACCGGGTCGAACCACTTCACCCGGCCAATCACTTGCGTGATTTGTTCCTGCTTCACAGTCATATATTTCCAAATACATTCAATTCCGCGCAATCTTTTTGAAAAGTAAGTAAATCTTCAAGATCAAATCTGTGTCACCTTGTGAATGTGACAAACCCGCAACGCGGGAAACGTTAATGAAAGCAAGGCGATGTCATGGTTGAAGGCGCGTCACCTCCCATGGCGACGTCGCGTCTTTTCGTCGCCAAACAAAGCGATCATGCAACCTGTGGGCACCATCAGCCCAGAATTCGATCTCCGTGGGGACGATCCGAAACCCGCCCCAGAACGGCGGTCGTGGCGGGTTGGTCCCCTTGGAGGCGGTGACTCGCGCAACATCAGTCATAAGGGTTCCCCGCGAACGCAAGGGTCGGGATTGCCGCGACGCCCAAGCCCCGAGACGGCTCGGCAGGGAGCGGGATGCGTAATAGGCATCGGCTTGCGACCCCTCTTCGCGACTCGTGGTGCCGCGCACCCGGATCTGACGGCGGAGCGACTTCCAGTGCATCACAAAGGCCGCCTTCCCCGTGGCCGCGATTTCCATGCCCTTTGCGCTCTCATAGTTTGTGTAGAAGACAAAGCTGGTGTGTTCGATCTCCTTGAGCAGCACCATCCGCACGTTGGGCAGCCCATCCGCATCCACGGTGGCAAGCGCAATGGCATTGGGATCGTTGATCTCCGTCTTTTCCGCCTCACCCAGCCATTCTCGGGCAATAGCGAAGGGATCGTCCCCGGCGAACTTGCCGGTCCTGCGCTCACTCATAGGTTTTCTCCTTACGTCTTCGCGGGCTTGATGCCTTTCGGGCAATCGCCTACACGACGATAGGGTCTGACTTTAGGGGAGTTTCGATCAGTGTCGAGCCAGTTGATGAAGGGCAAGCGCGGGCTAATCATGGGCCTTGCGAATGACAAGTCGATCGCGTGGGGGATCGCGCGCGCCTGCGCCGAAGCCGGTGCCGAACTGGCATTCTCCTATCAGGGAGACGCGCTCAAGAAGCGGGTGGAGCCGTTGGCCAAGCAGTTGGGCTCGGATATCGTTCTGCCTTGCGATGTGTCCGACATGGACAGCGTGGATGCGCTTTTCGATAGCCTGAAGGAACACTGGGACGGGCTTGATTTCGTCGTGCATGCCATCGGCTTCTCCGACAAGGGAGAGTTGCGGGGCCGCTACGTCGATACGACACGCGACAACTTCACCATGACGATGGATATTTCCGTATATTCCTTCACCGCCGTCGTGCAGCGCGCGGAGAAGATGATGAAACCCGGCGGCTCCTGTCTGACGATGACTTACTACGGGGCCGAGCGGGTCATGCCGCATTACAACGTGATGGGCGTGGCCAAGGCTGCGCTCGAAGCTTCCGTTCGCTACCTGGCCGAGGATCTCGGCAAGGACGGCATCCGCGTCAACGCGATCTCCGCCGGACCGATCAAGACCCTTGCCGCCTCCGGGATTGGTGATTTCCGCTACATCATGAAGTGGAACGAGTATAACTCCCCGCTTCGCCGCAACGTGACCATCGAGGATGTGGGCAAATCCGCGCTCTATCTCCTTTCGGATCTCGGCTCCGGCGTTACCGGTGAGACGCACCATGTCGACGCAGGATATCACGTGGTCGGAATGAAAGCGGTAGACGCGCCGGATATCACCAAGGGCTGAGGCCGGATGGAGCCCGCCCATCTCATCACCTTCAACCTGACCCTGCTCGCCGCGCTGATGAGTCCGGGCCCCGCCATGATGTACGCGATGCGCGCAAGTATCGCTGGCGGGTTCCGCGCAGGATTCGCCACCGGAGTGGGTCTGGGCCTTATGGCAGCATGTTGGACGGCTCTCGCGCTGCTGGGTCTCGGCGGGTTTTTCGCGTTGGTGCCTTGGGCCTACGGCGTCCTGAAACTCGGTGGGGCGCTCTATCTCATCTGGATTGCGTATGGCATTTGGCGCGATGCCCGCAGCCCCGTGGAGATGAGCCTTCCGTCGCGCCAGCGGGCGTTTGTGGGCGGTGTGCTGGTCAACCTCGCCAATCCCAAATCGGTGCTCTTTGCCTCTGCCGTGCTGCTCGTCATCTTTCCCGGCAACCTCGCACCAGCGCAAAAGGCGTTGATCGTCGCGAACCACTTCGCTGTTGAATGCGTGGTTTACGGCGCTTTCGCCGCCGCCCTTTCATCGCCCCCCGTGCGCGCGGCCTACCTCCGCGCAAAACCCGGCTTTGACCGCATTGCCGCCGCAGTCCTCGGGGCGCTCGGTCTGCGTCTTCTATTTGATCGCACATGACAGCCACTGCCTTCTGGACCGTCGCCTACATACATCTTGTCGCAGCAATGAGCCCCGGTCCCTCCTTCGTTGTTTCGGTTCGAACAGCCGTCTCCGAAGGGTTTCCGACCGCCGCCGCACTCGCCTTGGGCTATGGCATCGGCGCAGTCCTCTGGGCGTCGGTGGCCATGGCCGGCCTTGCGCTGCTCTTCGAATTGGTGCCGGGCCTGTTTTTCGCGCTTAAACTTGGGGGCGGCGCTTTTCTGCTCTTCCTTGGCGTGACCTTGTGGCGACAGGCCGATGCGCCCCTGCCCGATGCCTCCGATCAAACACCCAAGGGTCCGTCTGCCGCAATCTGGCTTGGGTTCGCGACCTTTGTCGCCAACCCCAAAACGGCAGTCTTCTTCGGTGCGATCTTCATCGGCCTCGTGCCTGAGAGCGCGCCGCTTCCGGTGCTCGCCGCTCTTGTTACGGTAATCTTCCTCAACGAGACGCTTTGGTATATTGCCGTTGCACGGCTCTTCTCGCTTCCACGCGCTCGCGCCGTGTTTATTCGCGCCAAGCCTTGGTTGGACCGGGTGTTTGGCACCCTTCTCGCCGCCTTTGGCCTCAAGATTGCCCTGACCTGACGGAGCCCGACATGACCGATCGCCTACCCCACGAAAAAGGTTTCCACGTAAGCTGGGATCAATTGCATCGCGACGCGCGCGCTCTTGCGTGGCGGCTCCAGGGTCATGGCCCTGCGGATGGCGGATGGCGAATGGTTATCGCGATCACACGTGGCGGCATGGCCCCCGCGATGATCGTCGCGCGCGAGTTGGACATCCGGATCGTTGATACGATCAGCGTGAAATCCTACAACCACCAGACACAGTCAGAGCCGACGGTCATCAAATCCCCCGATATGGACGTGGTGGGCGATGGCACCGGCGTTTTGATCATTGATGACCTTGTCGACACGGGCCGGACACTCGAGGTCGTGCGCAATCACATGCCCAAGGCACATGTCGCCACAGTCTATGCCAAGCCAAAGGGCCGCCCTATGGTCGATACCTTCATCACGGAAGTCAGTCAGGACACTTGGATTTTCTTCCCATGGGACATGGCGCTTCAGTACGTCGAGCCGTATCGCGGCACGGACTGAGGCCGCGCGCCCGCGCTACGTCACCCCTCTCCTCGCGCCACGGGCGCCCAACTTCATCACGGGCCAACGTCAATGACCACCCGCACCGCTTCGACCTTTTCGCCCCCCGTGATGGAGGCGCGCCGTTGGCTCGACGGGATTGTGTTCCCGCCTGAGCGACCGCTGCTCAACGTGAGCCAGGCAGCGCCGGTAGACCCGCCGCCCGACGCCTTGCAGCAAGCGATGGCGGAGGCGTTGCGCGATCCCGCCTGCCATCTCTATGGGCCGGTGCTTGGCAATGCGGCGCTGCGAGACGCCCTCGCCGCGCGGACCTCTGCGATCTACGGTGGCCGTGTCGATGGCGATCAGTTCGCAATCACTGCCGGGTGCAACCAAGCCTTTGCCGCAACGATTGCCGCACTCACTGCGGAGGGGGATGAAATCCTCCTTCCAACTCCTTGGTACTTCAATCATAAAATGTGGCTCGATATGTCTGGAGTGCGGGCTGTTCCGCTGTCGACCGGCGACGATCTGCTCCCCGATCCGCAGTGGGCCAAAGAGCTTATCACGCCGCGCACCCGCGCCATCGCGCTCGTCACTCCGAACAATCCCGGCGGGGTTGAGTATCCACCCGCGCTTCTAGCGGCATTCCGCGACCTCGCCCGTGATGCTGGCATAAAGCTCATCGTAGACGAAACATACCGTGATTTCCATGCGATGGAGGGCGCCCCTCATCCTCTTCTGGAGGACGAAGACTGGCATGATACGGTCATTCATCTCTATTCGTTTTCCAAATCCTACCGGCTTACCGGGCACCGCACCGGCGCAATCCTCGGGGGGATCGACTTTTTGTCCGAGGTGGAAAAGTTCCTTGATACGGTCGCAATCTGCCCCCCCCAACTGGGGCAGAGAGCCGCGCTTTGGGGGATCGAAAACCTTGATAGCTGGCTTGCGGGTGAGCGGGCCGAAATCCTGAAGCGGCGGCGCGCGATTTCCGATGGTCTCCCTCGCCTCGCAGGCCTCGGGTGGCGGCTCAAAGGTGTGGGTGCATATTTCGCCTATCTCGAACATCCCTTCGAAATCCCCTCCGATGCTCTGGCGAAGCGTTTGGTTTCACAATCCGGGATCTTGCTGCTTCCCGGCACGATGTTCCGGCCTGATGCGGACCCAGCAGGGGCGCGGGAGGTGCGGATCGCGTTCGCAAATATCGACACGCAGGAGATCACCGAGCTTTACGAGAGGCTTGCGAATTTCGCCCCCTGAAAACCCCGCCTTGCACCGCGCGTGCCCCGCGCATAGAGAAGATGCCACCACGGACGGAAGGGCTACGAGCACATGGCTGCGAAGAAAAAGATCTCCAATCTCCTTGTCTTCGGCCTTTTGGCCCTCCTGATTGTCGGGCTTGCCGGATTCGGAGCGACGGGTTTGTCGGGCACGTCTCGAACCGTCGGCGATGTGGGCGGCGAGGGAATTGCCATCGAACGCTATGCCCGCGAAGTCCAGCAGGTCATCAACGAAGCGGAAACGCAGGCCCAGCGGAGCATTCCTTTTGCCGAAGCCCAATCGATCGGCCTTGACCGGGTCGCGATCTCGCGCTTGGTGGGGGCCGTCGCGCTGGAGGTCGAAACCTCGCACCTCGGGATCTCCGCCGGTGATGAGTTTCTGCGCGAGCAGATCCTCGCCATTCCGAACCTGCGCAAATCCGATGGCACCTTCGACCGCGATGCCTATGCCTTTGCCCTGCAAAGCAACGGCCTGACCGAAGCGGAGTTCGAAGATCAATTGCGGCGCGATGCGGCGCGGGGCCTTCTGGAGCGAGCAATCAATACCGGCATCGACATGCCGGACGCCTATGAGACGCTCATGTTCACCTATCTGGGTGAGCGGCGCAGTTTCACCTATGCCCCGATCGAAGCCAACACCCTCAACGCGCCCCTGTCCGAGCCCTCGGATGAGGACTTGCGCGCCTTTCATGAGGAAAACGCCGCACGCTACATGATCCCGGAAACCAAGCGCATCACCTATGCGTGGCTACTGCCCGACATGATTGTCGGCGATGTGACAGTGGACGAAGACGCCCTGCGCGAGAGCTATGAAGAGCGGATCGACGAATTTGTACAGCCCGAGCGGCGCCTTGTGGAACGACTGGTCTTTCCGGATCTTGAGGCGGCGGAAGAGGTGCGCGGGCAAATCGACGCTGCTGAAATCCCCTTCGAAGCGGCTGTGATCGCTCGTGGGTTGGAACTTGCGGATATCGACCTCGGGGACGTGACCCGCGAGAGCCTCGGCGCGGCGGGTGATCCGGTGTTTGCCGCAGCGAATGGCAATGTGGTCGGCCCGATCGATACAGACTTCGGCCCGGCCCTGTTTCGGGTAAACGGCGTGATCGACGCGACGGAGACCAGCTTTGAAGAGGCAGTGCCGTTCCTGCGGGAGGATCTCGCCATGGAACGCGCCCGCCGCACCATCGAAGCCCAAGCCTCGGATATCGATGACCGCTTGGCCGGCGGCGCAACTCTCGAGGAAATTGCCGACGAAACGGACATGGAAATCGGCACGATCGACTGGCGCGCCGGGATTGCTGAAGACATCGCTGCCTACGACAGCTTTAACGATGCTGCCCGCACAGCGAGCGAGGAAGACTATCCCGAGGTCACCGAATTGACGGATGGCGGTATCTTTGCCGTGCGTCTTGATGAGGTGGTCGCCGCGCGCAGCGCCCCGTTCGAAGACGTGGCCGAAGAGGTGCGCGCCGACTGGGACGCCCAGCAGACGGCCGAAAGGCTAAACGCCCGCGCGGAAGAGATCCTGCCGCAACTGCGCGAAGGTGCCTCCTTCGAAGAGGCCGGTCTTGCTCCGACCAGTGAAACCAACCTCACCCGCAGAGATTTTCTTGCGGACATGCCGGGTGCGCTTCTCGATACGGTCTTTGCCATGGAGACGGGTGATATCGAAACCGTATCAGGCGAAAATGCGGTTTACGTCCTGCGCCTTGATGAAATCACCGAGCCCGACCCCGAAGCCGATGACCTGCGCGAAATCGCGACACGCATTTCGGATCAGGCCGCGCAGAGCCTCGCCGCGGATATCGGGACGGCCTATGCCAATGCGCTCCGCAGCCGACTTGGCGTCCGTATCGATCAGCAGGTCCTGAACGCCGTCAACGTTAATTTCCAGTAGGTCCCATGAGCCTCACGACCGATTTCGATACGTTCCGCGCCGGGTATGACAGCGGCGCCAACCAGATCGTGTACACCCGCCTAGCGGCTGACCTCGATACGCCGGTCTCCCTCATGCTCAAACTTTCGGGCGCGGCGCGGGATGCCTTCATGCTGGAGTCCGTGACAGGCGGCGAAGTTCGGGGCCGATATTCCATCATCGGCATGAAGCCGGACGTCATCTGGCAATGTCATGGGAAAGAAAGCCGCATCAACCGGCAAGCGCGTTTCGACGAGGGGGCGTTCGAACCGCTAGACGGCGATCCCCTTGCGACCTTGCGTGCGCTCATCGCCGAGAGTCGCATAGATCTGCCCGATGATCTGCCGCAATCTGCGGCGGGGCTTTTCGGCTATCTGGGTTACGACATGATCCGGCTTGTGGAGCATCTGCCGAACGTCAATCCCGATCCTCTCGGGTTGCCTGATGCCATGCTCATGCGGCCCTCGGTCGTGGCCGTGCTCGATGGGGTCAAGGGCGAGGTTACGGTTGTCTCCCCCGCGTGGGTGCGTGAAGGTCAGTCGGCCAAGGCTGCATATGCCCAAGCTGCTGAGCGGGTGATGGACGCAGTGCGCGACCTTGAACGCGCCCTGCCCGCCGTTTCGAGGGATCTGGGCGAAGCAGAGGACGTGCCGCCGCCCGTCTCCAATTTCGCGAAGGAAGATTACAAAGCCGCCGTCGAGGCCGCGAAGGATTATATTCGGGCGGGCGACATCTTTCAGGTGGTCCCTTCTCAGCGCTGGACGCAGGATTTCCCGCTTCCACCCTTTGCGCTCTATCGCAGCTTGCGGCGAACCAACCCCTCTCCCTTCATGTTCTATTTCAACTTCGGCGGCTTTCAGGTGATCGGCGCTTCGCCCGAGATCCTTGTCAGGGTCTTTGGCCGAGAGGTGACCATCCGCCCCATCGCGGGAACACGCCCGCGGGGGGCCACACCCGAAGAGGATCGCGCGCTGGAGGAAGATCTGCTCTCCGATAAGAAGGAGTTGGCCGAACACCTCATGCTGCTCGATCTGGGGCGCAACGACACTGGCCGCGTATCCAAGATCGGCACCGTACGTCCGACGGAGAAGTTCATCATAGAGCGCTACAGCCATGTCATGCACATCGTTTCCAACGTGGTAGGTGAGCTGTCGGAGGAGCATGACGCGCTCTCGGCTCTTCTTGCGGGGCTGCCCGCAGGCACGGTTTCGGGCGCGCCGAAGGTTCGCGCGATGGAGATCATCGACGAGTTGGAGCCGGAAAAACGTGGGATCTATGGCGGCGGGGTGGGCTATTTTTCCTCTGGCGGCGACATGGATATGTGTATCGCGCTGCGCACGGCGATCGTGAAGGATGAAAAACTCTATATCCAAGCGGGTGGCGGGGTCGTCTATGACAGCGACCCCGAGGCGGAGTATATGGAGACGGTACACAAATCCAACGCCATACGCCGCGCCGCGATGGATGCGGCCCGTTTCACCCGCAAGGGTAACACTTAGGCGCAGCCCTGTATGTGGGACGGGCTGACTATGGTCGTTCCCATTCGCAGGGCCACGCCGAAGTCAGGATCATACTCTGAAAGATCAGGCGAGAGCGGCATCACGGGCGGGCTTGGCCGTATTGTCTTTCCTCTGCGCCTCAAGGTTTTCATCTTCGGGGAAAATGAGCACCGCCCGGGCGCCGCCGTCATTCTCTGCCGAGAGATCGCCGCCGAGTTGCTCTGAAAACTGCCGTGCGATCATAAGCCCAAGCGAGCGCGTCGTGCTTAGATCGAAGCTCTCGGGGAAGCCTTTCCCGTCGTCCTGCACGTCGAGCCGGATCGCGCCGTCCTCACGCGCAAGCCGTACACGTATCACCAAGCGCTCCTGCCCCGGCAGACCGTGCTCGACCGCGTTGGAGACCAGTTCCGTCGCGATGAGGCCGAAGGGCATGGATTGATCCGGCGTGATCACCACAGGCTCCGCATCAATCGCGAGAGAGACCTTCCGACCGGATCCGCTTGCCTCCACCACATCCGGCAGAACCCGCCGGAGCAGATCACCCGCCTCGACTTGCTGGCGGTCGGGATCATGCAAGCTTCGCTGGACACGCGCGACAACCGCAAGGCGGCCCGCAGCCACGTCGAGCACCTGTCGCGCCGTGGCATCGCTCACCGCACGGCGCTGAAGCTGTAGCATCGCGGAGATGACTTGGAGATTGTTGGAAATCCGGTGCTGAAGCTCTGAAAACATCAACTCGCGGGAGCGGGCCAAGCTGGCGGAATTGTCCCGTTCCTCATCGAGTTGCAACAGGACGAGCCGCATCACGTGGATCAGGATGATGTCCGTGGCGATGATGAAGATATAGAGCCCAAGTGCCAGCGCGGTCGAAGCATGAAGCCCGAATGAGTTGATCGGATAGATGAAGTAGAACCATGACGCGAGGCCGCACACCACCCCGGTCACGATGCCTGCGCCGGTTCCAGCGAAGAAGGTCGTCAGGACCACGGCGGGAAAGAAGGTCAGATAGGGGAAGCCCAGGGGCAGTTGATCGTGCAGAGCGAAGCGAAGCCAAATGGAGATACCACAGGACAATACCACAAACGTGATCTTGTAGCGCAGGGAGCGCTCTTTCACCGCTACAGCGGCCAGCCAAGGTTGAACGGCATTCCACATATCACCCGCCCTCAAGGCTCAATTTTCCAGCGTTGAGGATGCATCATGTCGCCCCTGCTACTGCAAGAGGAATCTGATCCCCCCGGCACGATTGGCGGCGCATCGCCTGCCGGAGACGTCAACGGCGATGAGTGACGTTGAGGAAGATACCATCGCGGGACCGTACCGTCAGTTGCGCGATCGGCACGGGCGTCTCCGCCGGCGCAAATGTGAACTCCCGAAGCAGGCGCGAAAGCAGCAGTACTCCTTCGGCCATCGCGAATCCCGCCCCCGGACAGGCACGCGGTCCGGCGGAGAATGGCACAAAGGCCTGTCGCGGCATCTCTCTCCGCCACCGGCTTGGGTCAAATCCATCCGGGTCATGCCAGTGGCGTTCGTGCCGGTGCAGGTGCCACGGAGACACGACAACCTGTGTGCCCCGTGGAAAATCTCGCCCTCGGAAAGTTTCCGGTCGCAACGCCTCGCGCACCATCATCGGAACTGGAGGATAGAGCCTGAGGGTTTCTCGAAAGACATCCCTGGTGAGCTGAAGGCGCGAGAGGTCGGACAACTGTTCCACGGGATTTGCGCGGGCCTCTTCCGCGACGCGAGTTTGCCATTCCGGCGCGCCCGCGACCAGATACAAGGCCCAAGCAAGCGCGCTGGCGCTGGTCTCGTGACCCGCAAGGAAGAAGATCGCGACTTGGTCGATCATCTCTTCCGTGGTGAACCCGGCACCTGTCTCCGGATCGACGGTAGTCATGATCTTTGTGGCGAGATCGTACGGCGCGCTACCTTGGGCGATCTGTTCGGCGCGGGCCGCAGTCAGGTCAGAAATCAGAGCACGGATCTTGCGTGCTTGGCTCCGCGTGCCACGGCGAAACGGGCGCGGCATCCACCGGGGAAGCGGCAAAAGCGCTGCGAGGTTCAGGACAGGTGCAGACCGCTGATACGCCTGAAACGCCGCGAACACCCGCGCCGCGTCATCGTCATCTATGGGCAGTGAAAAGAGGGAGCGAAAGATTACATCCGCCGCCGCATGGCTTGCCTCGGCCTCGATCTCTACCCGGGTTCCGGCTCGTGCGCCAAGACGTTCGGCTGCGGCATCCGCTGCGTCACGCATCGCTGGGAAACTTTCGCGCAATCGCCCGCCCTCAAAGGCCGGATCTATGATCCTGCGCTGTCGCGCCCAATCATCCCCGTTGGTCACAAATACGGACCGGCCCAGCAAGGGGCGCAAACCTTCGCCCACACGGTCCGACTTTGGAAAATCTCCGGGGCGTTGGCGAAGAACTTCATCCACTAGGGACGGCTCATTCAAGAGAACGGAGCGAAAGAACGGTGTCTTGAAGTCGGCCATTCGAGCGCGGTAAAGCCGCGCGGGCTGGGCCGACAGGATATCGCGGCGAAATAGCCGAGCATAGCGCAACAGTGAAACCCGCTCCGCGCGCGGTACCGGTTTCGGGGGCCAGTCCGTCATGGCGACAGGCTCCGATGCGGTGATGCGGCGCGTGCGATCCGGGAGGGGGAATGCGCACGACCTTTGAAACGCGCGCCAAGGGAGGTCGGACCAGCCGTGATAGCGAAGTAATCGTAATCCATCGGGGCGTCGAAAGCGCAAAGATACTGGAAGTGGATCCGGAAAAACCGCCAGCGCATTTGGCGCTGACGCTCTGCTGAGAGGGTTTCCGAGAACCGCGCTGACATCACGAGGGGCAGCGTCTGCGCCTCTGGGGCAACCCCGCAGACCGCCACCGGATCGCATAGCGCAAAACAGCAGCCATCGCCCGGAGCAGTCACATCAACCCAGTTCAACCCCTCCGCCGTGGAGAGAGCCCGCAAATCGCGGCGCAGTCGCCAAGCCCGAGGAAGAAAGGCCGCCATGGGGGTAACGTGCCCCAAGGTGAGAAGCGAAAGCTGCGGACCGGCGGGCGCGCCGCCACGCAGCAGATCGGCCAGCGCGATCACAGCAAGATGGGCACCCGAAGAATGCCCGACCACGAGCACTTCGTCGACATCTCCCTCCAACGCCTCGCGAATACGTGCCGTGAACGTGGCCAGTCGATCCGACAATTCATGCGAAATCTCTCCGCCATCGCGGGCGGTGTAGGCATAATCGTGCAGCAGGTAATAGGCGTAGAGGTACCGGTCGGCGCGGTAGCCAGCCCAAAGCACCGCGGCGAACGCCGCCGCCCCAAGCGCCCAGTGCACCCCGCCCAGAATGACCCCAAGCAAGATCGCAAAGAAGAGTTGCCCCAGGAGCATCAGAACGGGATAGAGGGCGGCGAGCACAGGCCCCTTCCGCAGGCGCAACATTGCGGGAAAGGCCCCGGAGCCGAGATAGGCCCGCATGACCGATAAAAGCTGGATGTAGCTTGCGCCGATTCCCCCGCCCATGCCCCTTTGCACGAGATCGGACCATGAAAGCACTTCGAACTCCGAGCGGGTCGCCACCCCGTCAATCTCTGCTTCGACCACCCAGCGGGCCGAACCCTCGCCCCGAAGTTTGAGCCGGTAGCCGGAAATCTGCGCCTGCTGCGCCGCCTCGCGCCGGTACAACTCGCGGTAGCGGCGCGGCGGAAATGGATCGAAGCCCGGAATGTAGAAAACCGCCCGTGTCCTTACATCACCCGCCACGTTTTACCTCTGCTGCTCGACCGAAAGCCTACATGCGCTGCAGCGAAGGAGAAAGCCTCAACCGAGACGGGCAAGACCGGGGAACGTCTCTAGCAACCAGTAAGACAGATCGGAGAACCCCCCGGTGAGCATCATCAAACCGATGGTCCACAGAAGCAGCCCCATGATCCGTTCGATCTGTTCCATGTGCCGCTTCATCCATGCCATGAGCCCGCCGAGACGTGGCAAGAAGGCGGCCACGAGCAGGAAAGGAACACCCAAGCCTGCGGCATACACCCCAAGCAGCACTGTCCCACGCACCACGGATCCATCAGCCGCCGCGAGCGAGAGGATTGCGCCGAGTTGCGGGCCGATGCACGGGGTCCACCCGAACGCAAAGGCGAGGCCCAGCACGTAAGCGCCCAAGGCCGAACCGCCCCGATCTCCAGCGTCTATCCGTGCCTCACGGTTGAAGGCTGCGATGCGAAAAATCCCGAGGAAGTGCAGCCCGAAGATCATCACGACCAGCCCTGCCGCGATACCGAACCATTCCTGATAGGCGAGAAAGAGCGCGCCCGCAGCCGATGCCGCGAATCCCATGAGCAGGAACACGGTCGACAGCCCCAACACGAAGAAGAGCGCAGGCAGCATGATCTTGGCCCGTGCCCGCGAGGCCGAAAGATCGGAGACCGTCACGCCGCCCATATAAGCCAGATACGGCGGCACGATCGGCAAGACGCAAGGTGACAGGAATGAAAGCCCACCCGCAAAGAGAGCGATGGCCATTGCCGGCAGAAAGCTGGCGTCGATGATGTCGAATCCGAACATGCTACAGGTGCTATCTGATCGAATGCATGGCGTCACCAACCACCTTGTCACAACCGCGTGCCTGCGGCGCGATTGCCGCGTTTGCACCGCCGCCGAATTCGGCTAATCAGGTGCTATGAAAGCAGATATCGAAATCGATGCGGTGGGGCTTCTTTGCCCGCTTCCGGTTCTCAAGGCCCGCAAGCGGATCAAGGCGCTTGAGACGGGTCAGATACTCTGCCTGCGTGCAGATGACCCCGCAGCGGTGATCGACGTGCCCCATTTCTGTACCGAGGCCGGGCATACCCTCCTCACGACGGAGACGGATGGCCCGGTACAGCTTTACTACATTCGCAAAGTCTGAGCACCGCAAAGAGAAAGGCCCTCCGGAGGGATCCGAAGGGCCTCGTTTTCTTTTAGCGACCGAGCGACCACCAGCCGCGACGCTTGGGCTTGGAACTGTCGTCCGGTTCCGCCTCCGCGAGCGCCGGTTCGGGTTCCTGCGTCTGCTCTGCGGGCTGGGGTTTTGCCTCCTGCGCCGCTTCGGGTTCCGGTGTCGGCTCCGCCGCCCGTTCCGGCTCTGCTGCTGTTTCGGCAACCGGCTCCGGTGCTTGCTCGGCAGCGGGCTCCGTGGCCGCTACGGGGGCTGATTCCACTGCGTCGGTGGGTGCTTCTGCCGCGGGGGCCTCTGTCTTCTCGGCGGCGGGCTTCCTCCGGCTACGGGTCCGCTTCGGCTTGGGCTTTTCTTCAGCCTCGGGCTCTGCGGCCTCCGCCTCGGGTTGCGCCTCTGCGGAAGTTTCCTCGCTCGCGCCTGCGGCTTCGCCCTCGACGGGCGTCACTGCATCGGCGCTCTTGCGACGGCTCCGCGAACGGGTCCGCTTGCGCTTGGGCTTTTCCTCACCCTCTTCTGCAGGGGTCTCGGCTTCGGTCTCCGATGCCTCTGCGGGGGCGGCTTCGTTGGTGCTTTCGCCCTCATTTGAGGCGTCGGTATCGGTCCCGTTCTCGCCCTCCGCACCGTTGGACTTCCGCCGACGACGCCGACGACGGCGCTTCTTGGGCGATGGTGTTTCTTCCGCCTCAACGGTCTCCGGGACGTCGTTGACTTCGTCCTCGATCTCTTCGTCCGGCTCTTCGACGGCCTGCGCATCGATGGCATCCATCAGGGACGTATCAACGGAGACAACCGGTGCGGCGACGGCGGCGATATTGCGGATCGCAGTCTTGAACTTCTCCATCGTGAAGTCCGGGCTGACCATTGTCGCATCCGCTTCGATGCGCACAGACAAGCTATAACGCACCTCAATCTGGGCGACGTGATCACGCTTTTGGTTGATCAGATAGTTCGCGACGGCCACGGGGCACTTGACGAGCACCTCGCGGGAGCGGCCGCGAACGCCCTCTTCTTCGATCTGACGAAGGATCGAGAGAGCAACGTTATCATCCGAGCGCAGCAAACCCGTGCCATGGCAATGCGAACAAGGCTGTGTTGTCGCTTCGATCATGCCCGGGCGCAGGCGCTGACGTGACATCTCCAGAAGGCCAAAGCCCGAGATGCGCCCGACCTGAATACGTGCCCGATCCGTTTTGAGCTTGTCCTTCATCTTTTTCTCGACGGCGGCGTTGTTTTTCCGCTCATCCATGTCGATGAAGTCGATGACGATCAGACCCGCGAGATCCCGAAGCCGCAATTGGCGCGCGACCTCTTCCGCCGCTTCGAGGTTGGTCCGAAGCGCGGTTTCCTCGATCGAGCCTTCCTTGGTCGCCCGGCCCGAGTTCACGTCGATCGCGACGAGCGCCTCGGTCACACCGATGACGATATAGCCGCCGGATTTGAGCTGGACCGTCGGGTTGAACATCCCCGCGAGGTAGCCTTCCACTTGGCTGCGCGCAAAGAGTGGCATCGCGTCCTGATAGTGTTTCACGTTCTTGGCATGGGACGGCATGATCATCTTCATGAAGTCCTTGGCCACGCGATAGCCCGCCTCGCCTTCGACCAGAACCTCGTCGATCTCGCGATTATAAAGGTCGCGGATCGACCGTTTGATGAGGTTACCCTCTTCATAGATCTTCGCCGGGGCGATGGATTTGAGGGTCAGCTCGCGGATCTGCTCCCAAAGCCGTTGCAGGTATTCATAGTCGCGCTTGATCTCGGATTTTGTCCGCTTCGCACCGGCCGTGCGAATGATCAGGCCCGCGCCGGTCGGCACGTCGATCTCTGCGGCAATTTCCTTGAGCTTCTTACGGTCCGGAGCGTTCGTGATCTTGCGGGAAATCCCACCGCCTCGGGCGGTATTGGGCATCAGAACGCAATAGCGACCGGCGAGCGACAGATAGGTGGTCAGCGCAGCGCCCTTGTTGCCGCGTTCTTCCTTGACGACCTGCACGAGCAGGATCTGGCGAACCTTGACCACTTCCTGGATTTTGTATTTCCGGGGGCGCGGTTTGCGAACGGGGCGGATATCCTCACTGTCGTCCTCATCGGCGACGGATTCGATCTCCGCACTATCATCATCGGCAGACGCCACTTCGCGGACGTCCTCAACCTCGGTGTCCTCGGCCTCGGGGGCTTCTTCCGCCGCAGGGGTTTCAACCGGGGTCTCGGCCACGGTTTCCATGGGCGAAGAGCCTTCGGGCGCGCCGGACTTGTCTTCCGAACCCGCGTCAGGATCGAGGTCGATGGTCTCCATCCCGTCTATCTCGCGGGTGGCGACGGCATCTTCGGTCCCGGTCTTCTCAGCTTTCGGTGCACGGCGCGAACGACTGCGGCGCTTGGGGCTTTCTTCGTCATCCTCGTCGCGGCGCTGTGCCTCAACATAGGCGCGCTCTTCTTCGAGAAGCGCCTCGCGGTCAGCGACCGGGATCTGGTAGTAATCGGGATGAATTTCAGAAAAGGCGAGAAACCCGTGCCGGTTGCCGCCGTAATCGACGAAGGCCGCCTGAAGCGACGGCTCTACGCGCGTGACCTTGGCTAGATAGATATTTCCGGCGAGTTGCCGTTTGTTTTCTGATTCAAAGTCGAATTCCTCAACCTTGTTTCCGTCAACCACCACGACGCGAGTTTCCTCTGCGTGGGTGGCATCGATAAGCATTTTCTTGGGCATTGTTTCCGTTTGCATGGCCTCGGGCGGACAAACGCATTGGAGCGAAGTCCGGGCGGGGCATGTCTTGTCTGGGCGAGGGGATACGCGCGGCACGACAGGCGGTTTCCGCCTGTACCTGCTTCTGACTCTGCCAGTTTCGCGCGCTTCATCGCGTTTCTTCTCCGACGCGCGCATAGCGCCGCGCCACTCGTGAGGCCCGTCGCTTGGCGCGTTCCGGGCCAGTCTTGTGGCCCGCGAACGGGCCTCGTCCATCCATTCAAACGGGCAAACCTGCCTCACATCCGAACGGTGAAATTCTCGGTTGGAGCGATTTTCGTTAAGGAAATACGCTCTCTAGTGTACATAAAACCAGCGACAGGCGAATGACAATGCACAATCGTCATACGCGCGCTCTCGCTAGAGGTAATCGGCCCGCTGAAGGCCGTATTTAGCCATTTTTTCGTTCAGGGTCCGGCGCGGCAGGCAAAGTTCCTCCATGACGCTGGATATGGAGCCTTTATGCCGGCGCATCGTGTTGTCGATCAACATGCGCTCGAAATGCTCCACATATTCCTTGAGCGGCTTGCCTTCGGTGGTCACCACAGGGCGGATTTCTTCGTTGTCGGACATAAGTAGCGAGGCAATTGTGCCGGACCCGCGCCGCGATTGCAGCACCGCGCGTTCGGCCACGTTGATAAGTTGCCGCACATTGCCCGGCCATGGCGCTTGCAAAAGCTGGGCCGCTTCCTGCGCCGTGACCTTCGGGGCGTCGCAGCCATACTCATCCGCGAACTGATCGCAAAGGCTCGTGAACAGCGTCAGGATATCCTCCCCCCGCTGGCGGAGTGGGGGCATCGTGATCCGCAAGGCGGCAAGCCGGTAGAAAAGATCCGGCCGCAGCGCATCTTCGCAGGTGCGCCCCTCGTCCTGCATGTTGCAGATCGCGGTGATGCGCGTCTCTGACGGGGTGCCCTGATCGTTGATGGCTTGCAGAAGCTGAGCCTGCAGTGCGTCCGACAGGGCTTCGATGTCCTCCAGCACAAGCGTGCCCCCTCGCGCCTCTTCAATGGCGGGAAGCGTCGTGTCATCCTCCAGAACCGGTCCGAAGAGACGGCGCGACAACGCTTGTTCCTCCAGCGCAGAGCAGGAGATGAGCACGAATTTCTTGCCCGCACGCGCGCCAACCGCATGCAGCGCGTGGGCGGTTAGTGTCTTGCCTGTCCCCGTTTCGCCGTCGATCAGAACGTGGCCATCGGCCTGCCCGAGATCGAGGATATCCTCGCGCAGCCGCTCCATCGAAGGCGAACTGCCGATGATCTTCTTCATGATTTCGCCACCATCGGACAATTCGCGGCGCAAGGCACGGTTGTCGAGGGTCAAGCGCCGCTGCGCCGACGCGCGCTTGGCAAGGCGCGTCATCTGATCGGGGTTGAACGGCTTTTCGAGAAAGTCGAACGCGCCAAGGCGCATCGCTTCTACCGCCATCGGAACATCGCCATGGCCGGTGATCATGATGACGGGAAGCGAGGAATCGGTTCCCATCAGCTTTTTCAGAAAGGTCATCCCGTCCATGCCGGGCATCCGGATATCGCTCACCACGATTCCGGGGTAATCCGGCCCGATCGCCTTGAGCGCTTCTTCGGCGCTCGCAAAGGCTTCGGTATCGTAGCCGGAGAGCGCCAACCACTGGCTGATGGACTGGCGCATGTCCTTCTCATCATCAACAATCGCGATTTTCATTGCCTTGGCCATGCTTCACCCACCTTCTGCGGCTCCTGCCGCCATTGCTCTTGCACCGCCCCGACGTTGCGGGCGTGTTTACTCTGCCGCTTCGCGGCCATGATCCTCATCTAGGATCGGAAGCTGTACTTCAAAGACCGCGCCTCCGCCCTGACCGTTTCGCGCGGTCAACCGTCCGCCGAGGTCGTTGACGATCCCCGAGGAAATGGCAAGCCCCAGCCCTACCCCATCGCCGGGCTGCTTGGTGGTGTAGAAGGGCTCGAACAGCGCATCGAGATCCTCGATGCCCGGCCCGTTGTCACGCACCGTCAGGCTCGCCGTTTCACCGGCAGCGAGGATCACGTCGATCCGCGGCTCCCGCACGCCCTTGGTGGCGTCGATCGCATTGCGCAACAGATTGATCATCACCTGTTCAAGCCGCACCCGGTCACCCATCACCAGAACAGGGCGGTCCGGAATGGCCCGTTCGATCCGTACGTGACGCTGGCGAAGCTGCGGTTCCATCAGGGAAATTGCTGACAACAGCGCCTCACCCACGTTGACGGGGGCAAGTGGCTCCCCCCCTTTGCGGGCATAGCTCTTGAGCTGTCGCGTGATGGCCCCCATCCGTCCGATCAGATCGTCAATCCGGCTAAAGGACGATAGCGCCTCTTCGGGCCGGTTCCGATTGAGCAGGAGTTTGGCCCCCGCCAGATAGGTGCGCATGGCGGCAAGCGGCTGGTTCAGTTCGTGACTGACCGCGGCTGACATCTCGCCTAGCGCGGCCAGTTTGGAGCTTTGCGCAAGCGTCTGTTCGGCGACGGCAAGGTCTTCCTGGACCTTCTCTCGCTCGGCAATTTCCCGCTGTAGCCGTTGGTTCAGCGCGCGAAGTTCCGCTGACTCCCGCTGAAACAGCACCATGCGGAGCGTGGTCTTGCGGTTCAGGATGTAGAAGATCCCCGAAAGCAGGATGGCAAAGGCCATGATCTCCAGCGCGATCACGCCGTTCACCCGCTCCCGGACACTGTCGTAAGTGGTGAAGGATGCCATGCGCCACCCTTGGAACGGCACCCGGCTCTCAAGCCGCATCACGGCCTCACCCTTGAGATAGGCATCCGCCGGGAGCGCCGTCCAATCGGCGGTGACTCGGATCGCGCGCTCTATCGCGCCTTGCGCCGGTTGCTCCTTCAGAGCCTCTTCTTCGGTCAGCCCGCGCCAGCGGGGCTCGGTGGCGAGGATGATCGTGCCTTCACTGTCGGTCACCAGCACCGCATCGGAGATCCCCGCCCAAGCTCGCTCAAACTTGGCCAGATCCGCCTCCACCACAATCACGCCGACGGCGTTGCCCTGACTTTCGATCCGGCGGGAGTAGGTGAACCCATAGGCACCGGTCTCGCGCTGTTGCGAGGTAAACACCGTCCCTGCGGAGCGCAAAGCATCCACGAAATAAGGGGTTTGGGCGTGGGTGCTGCCGAGGCGATTGCGGTCCGTGGCCGCGACGGCCCGCCCATCCATATCAAGCAACATCAAGGATGCGGCGCCAATCTCATCCACGAACGAGATCAACCGCGCGGTCGATTGCGAATAATCCGAGGAGTTCAATGCGCCGATCAGCGCGGGATCACGTGCCAACAGCTGTGGCACAATCGAATTGCGCCGCAACTCAGAGATGAGGTTGCCGTTATAAAGCGCCAGCCGCAACTCGGCCCTGTTGCGCGTGCTTTCCGTGAACCGTGTCGTGAGCCAATCGTTGGTGACAAGGACGGTGGCGGTCGCCACGGCCACCACCATCAAAATCGCCAGCCGCACACGCCAGCCGAAACTGCCACGCCGCGGCCGAAGGACGCGTTTCAGGAAACCCTGCTTCATCGACAAAGCCTAGACCTGCAAGCCGTGAGGCTCAAGTCACGCCTCAGCCAGCGCGCCCAACAGCCCATCAAAGAATGCCGCGCCATCGGTGCCGCCCTGCGAGGGTTCGGATGCACGCTCGGGGTGGGGCATCATGCCCAGGACGCGCCGGTTTTCGCTGAGAACACCGGCAATATCGCCGAGCGAACCATTGGGGTTGTCGGTGTAGCGGAAGGCGATCCGGCCGGACGTCTCAAGCAGGTTGAGCGTATCGGGATCGACAAAATAGTTGCCATCATGGTGGGCGATGGGAACGGAAATCTCCTGCCCCACCTCATAGCCGGAGGTGAAAGCGCTATCGCGCGTTTCAACCCGCAGGCCCACGTTGCGGCAGATATACTTCAGCCCCGCATTGCGCCGGAGCGCGCCGGGAAGAAGGCGCATTTCCGTTAGCACCTGAAACCCGTTGCAGATGCCGAACGCATATCCGCCCCGTTCCACATGGGCCGCCAGCGACCGGCAAATGGGGGAGTTGGCGGCAATCGCGCCGCAGCGCAGATAATCACCATAGGAAAAGCCGCCCGGTACACCGACGACATCAACCCCATCGGGCAACGCCGTTTCCTTGTGCCAGACCATCGACACATCGGCCCCGGCCCGTTCCAGCGCCAATGCCATGTCACGATCACAGTTGGAGCCGGGGAAAACCAGAACCGCCGCGCGCATCAGGACATCTCCACCGTGTAGCTCTCGATCACCGTGTTCGCGAGAAGCTTTTCGCACATGTCATGCACAGCCGCCTCCGAAGTGCCTTCGGCCAGATCCAGCTCGATCACCTTCCCCTGACGGACGCCCTCGACGCCATCAAAGCCAAGCGCGCCAAGTGCGTGACGCACCGCCTCGCCCTGTGGATCAAGAACCCCGTTCTTCA
Source organism: Poseidonocella pacifica (assembly GCF_900111875.1). Taxonomy (GTDB): domain Bacteria; phylum Pseudomonadota; class Alphaproteobacteria; order Rhodobacterales; family Rhodobacteraceae; genus Poseidonocella; species Poseidonocella pacifica. The sequence continues at coordinate 549,801 of NZ_FOJU01000001.1, read as the reverse complement.
GCATCACGTGCACCCGTGCCTTCATGCCGCCCTCTTGCGTTTTCGGGAGGCTCCGCTCCCAGTTGGTCTCATCACGTGTCGCCGCCCGATATGCGCGTCACCCGGTTCAGTTGATCAGTGTCGGCTTGGCCATCGGCACGGCCCCCTTGGGCAGCACCCCAAGGCGGCGGGCCACTTCGGAATAGGCATCCGTGAGCGAGCCGAGGTCGCGCCGGAACACGTCCTTGTCGAGTTTTTGATTGGTTTCCACATCCCACAGGCGGCAGCTGTCGGGGCTGATTTCATCGGCCACGATCAGCCGTTGGAAATCACCCTCATAGACCCGGCCAACTTCGATCTTGAAGTCCACCAGCCGGATGCCGACGGCCTTCATCACGCCCGACATGAAGTCGTTGACGCGCAAGGCGAGGCTGACGATGTCATCCATATCCTGCGACGTAGCCCACCCGAAGGCCGCGATATGTTCCTCGGACACGAGCGGATCACCGAGCGCGTCGTCCTTATAACAATATTCGATGATCGGGCGCGGCAGGCGCATCCCTTCCTCAAGCCCGAGGCGCTTCGACAGGGACCCGGCCGCGTAGTTGCGCACGATGATCTCCAGAGGAATGATCTCGGCGGCACGAACCAGTTGCTCCCGCATGTTGAGCCGTTTGAGGAAGTGTGTCGGCACTCCAATATCGTTGAGACCTTGCATGAAATACTCGGAAAGGATGTTGTTGAGCACACCCTTGCCTTCGATCACATCGCGTTTCTCAGCGTTGAAAGCGGTGGCGTCATCCTTGAAGTACTGGACGATCGTTCCGGGCTCGGGCCCCTCATAGAGCGTCTTCGCCTTGCCTTCGTAGATTTTTTTGCGCCGTGCCATGGGCTCTCCTGCAATAGCAGACACCGGGGCGACTCCCCCGTGTCGTTGCGCTTTCCCTACTCCATGGGGCGTCCTGCCGCAAGCGGGCCGCGGGGCTTGCGCGGGGCGTGCGCTACGTCCATATCATTTGTGCAGGATAGCCCTTTCAGAGGACCGAGTAATGACCAGCTTCGACGACCGCGAAACCGCCTTCGAGAACAAGTTCGCCCACGATCAGGAAATGATCTTTCGCGCCGAAGCGCGCCGCAACAAGCTGCTCGGTCTCTGGGCTGCGGAACTGATGGGAAAAACAGGCGCCGATGCCGAGGCCTATGCGCGCGAAGTAGTCAAGGCCGATTTCGCCGAGCCCGGCTACGAAGATGTGGTGCGCAAGGTCTCCGCCGATCTTGGGGACAAGGCCAGTGCGGATGAGATCCGTGCCAAGCTCGAAGCGCTGCTTCCCGTCGCCAAAGGCCAGATCGTCGACGAGGTCTGAAGCCAGCCCCGACGAAAACGTCCCTCCCCGCCTCTGGCCGGGGGGAACAAGCCGTCAGGCGGGATCGACGAGAATGTGTGTGCCGGAAAGCGCGCATTCTATCGACCGGATGAGCGCTTCGCGGCGGATCGGCTTCATCAGCCGCAATCCGTGCGCTGTCTCAGCCAGTTCCGCGTGATCGCCGCCCTGCCCCGTCAGGAAGATCACCGGCATGTTGGGATGCACCTTGCGCAATTCTGTCGCCAGATCGGGCCCCTGCAATCGACCCGGCATCATCACATCCGACAAAAGCAGATCAAAGGGCCCCTCCCGTTGATCGAGCAGCAATGCCGCATCCCCCGAGGGTGCGACGCTTGGCAAATATCCCGATCGTCTCAGCATCTTGAGCAGCAGGTCGCGAAGACCCTCTTCGTCTTCGGCCACGAGGATGCGCGCACCGATGGTGGGCACTTCGATTTGCGGCGGAGCCTCGTTGCGTACCACGGCCTGACCGACTTCAAGTGCCGGAAAGAAGAGCCGGAATGTGGTCCCGCGCCCCGGTTCTGAGCATACCCGAACCACGCCCCCGGTTTGACTCATGAAGCCCTGTACCATCGACAGGCCAAGGCCCGATCCTTCGCCCGGACGCTTGGTGGTGTAAAACGGATCAAAAATCCTGTCGAGGTCCGCCCGGCTCATCCCACTGCCCGTGTCACGCACCGCGAGCTGCACATAGCGCCCCGGCGCCAGAACATCGCCGCTTTCCTCGCCATCTTGTGCGGAGAAATCGAGATTGGTCGTCTCAATCGTCAGCCTGCCACCGTCAGGCATCGCATCGCGGGCATTTACGATCAGGTTCAGCAATGCGCTCTGCGTCGATGAAGGGTCCGCCATGACGGGATAGAGATCATCATCTGCCCGCGTCTCCACCTCTATAGTGGGCGGCAAGACGCGCGCAGCCCATTGCTTGACGTCGCCGACCACCTTGCCGAGGTCAAGTTGCCGCGGTTGCAGCCGTGCCTTGCGCGCGAAACTCAACATGTTGCGGATCAGATCGGCGCCCTGCGCAACCGCGCCTTTGGCCGCGTCTATTTCCTCGCGAAGTTCCGTGTCTTCGCCAATCTGCTCTTCGACAAGTTCAAGGTTCCCCAGAACAACGGCCAGCAAGTTGTTGAAGTCATGCGCAATACCTCCGGTCAATTGCCCGATGGCATCCATCTTTTGGGTATGCAGCAGCGTCTGTTCCGTCCTGCGCACTTCGGTCAGATCGATGCTCGATCCGATCCCCCGCACGGCCTTACCCGCTTCGTCGAAGTAGGGAACGACAAATTCCCGGATATAGCCTTCGGATCCGTCGCTGCGGGTAAATCTATACTCCATGTCGATTTCTTCACCTGCCCGAAGACGCCGATACTTCTCCCGAACCTCCGGCTGATCTTCGGGATGGATGAACGCAAGCCTGTTGCCGTCAAGCTCCGCAACCATCGAGATGAATTCTTCGGACGAGACACCGAAAATCTCAGCATGGCGTTTGGAGCAGACTGTGCAGAGGTTCCGCTGCGCATCGAAGACAAAGTACCCAAGTTTCGCGATCCGCGCCGCCTGATCCAGTTGGACCTCACTCACGTTGAGGATCTTGGCAGAAGCTTCCAGAGCGGCGGTTTCTTCGTCAAGTCGCAGGCGCAGTTCGGCTTCGGCCTCATGAAGCTTCAGCAGGGTTCTGTCGCGCTGGTCTCTTAAAAGTCCGAGCACGATCCCGGTGCCGAGATAGATCAGAATCCCGAAGGCGGTGGAAAAAATCGTCCCGACAAGCAGCCTCGGGCCGATCCCGGAGACGTGGCAGAAGACCACCGTGCCTGCCCCAAAGCATCCCGCCAGCAGGCCCGTGCCGGAGCCACCAAGAAGGGCTGCGGCCATGACGGACATGTAAAGAAGCAAGAAGGGAGGGGGCATCGGCGCGCCATTCATCAACCCCAGTGGAACGAGAACGGCGAGCAACATGGCAGGGATCGCAAACACTGCCCCGCGCATTGTCGGCATCTTGATCATGATGGCCACCTACGTTCCCCCCAGAAACCAAAAACGTTCCCCAACACCTGACGCTACTTTGCATCACTTAACGTCAATTACACAATCCCACAGCGGCATAGAGACCCCATACTCCCGTATAGGCAGAACCTCGCGAATTCTAACCTTAACCGTCCAGCAACCTGCCGCGCGTAGGCCAAAAGGTGGGTATGAGTGGAAGGTAACAAAATGGTGAGGTCCGAGTCGGACGCGCCCGTTTGGCGCAAAACAGGGCGAATTTGCCTGCCCATAGCATTGGGCACCGTGGCCGTGTGGCTGCTCCATGACCGGTTGAAAGACCTCGATATGGTAGGATTGCGCACGGCGCTGATGCAGACACCCGCCGAAGCCTGGCTTTGCGCGGCTCTCGCCACCGCTCTGAGCTTCTGGGCCATCGCGGGGTATGAGCGGGTGCTGCATCGCCATCTGGGCACCGCCATCACCCCCGCCCGGGCCGGAAGGAGTGGTGCCGCCGCCGTCGCGCTTGCGCAGCTCTTAGGTGCTGGTGTGGCGACCGGGACAATCGCGCGCTGGCGGCTTGTTCCGGAACTGTCGCTCAAGCAGGCCACTGCGGTGACGCTTCTTCTGACGATCAGCTTCATGACCCTGTTGGCAGTTCTGTGCGGTCTGGCGCTCGCCCTTTTGCCGAGCCCGGCTGGCATTCCCCGATGGATCGCCCCCACAGCGGTGGTTGCCACCATCGCGCTCTTTGGTTTTCTCCTTTTTGCCCCAGAATTGCGGCTGGGCGGCCAGCGGCTTCGATTGCCAACGGCAGCGGCGGGCCTTCGCCTTCTGGGATACGCCGCACTTGATACGGCGGCTGCGGCCTTCGCGCTCTGGATCCTTCTGCCGGAGGCCTCGGCGCCTGCGTTTCTCGCGCTTTACCCGATCTTCCTGATCGCGATTGGCGCGGCTTTACTTTCTGGTGTGCCCGGCGGGGTTGGCCCGTTCGAGTTGACACTGCTGGCCTTTCTTCCGGGTGAGGATTATGCCCTGATAGCGGCCATTCTGGCGTTCCGGGCCCTCTATTACGCCCTGCCCGCGATTGTTGCCGGAGCGATCATGCTACGGCCCAAATCCGGCGCAAAGACCGAACCATCGGCGGCACGCATTCCGACACCTCTGCTGGACACTGCGCCCCGATCCGAATGCGGCGTGGCACGACAGGGGGCTGCGTCCCTGCTACAGTCAGGTGATGCATCGGCTGTACTCCGACATACTCGGCAAGCCAGTGTGCTGCTCTTCGATCCCTTGGACGGCAAGGTATCGAGCCTTCTCCCTTCCCTGCGCGCCGAAGCACGCGCGAGCGACCGTATCGCCTGTCTCTATAAACTGTCGCCGCGAAATGCGGCGGTAGTTCGGGCGAACGGGTTCAGCACGCTGCGTATCGCACAGGAGGCGCTTGTCGATATCGCTTCTTATGATCTGGGAATATCGGCCCGCCGTGGGCTGCGCCGCAAACTCCGCAAAGCCGAAAATGCGGGGGTAGAGATCATGGCTGATCCCGGATCGCTGCCCTTGGGGGAGATGCGCCGCCTGTCCGACCGATGGGCCGAACGTACCGGCGGAGAGCGCGGATTTTCCATGGGGCGCTTTTGCCCTGCGTATATAGAGACCCAGCGTGTCCTGCTTGCATGGGAGGGTCCGCGCCTCATCGGTTTCGCAACTTTTCACATGAGTTCAAGGGAATGGGCGCTTGACCTGATGCGCCTCGCCCCGGACGCGCCCGATGGCACCATGCACCTCTTGGTTCACAGGGCAATCTCCCTCGCTTCTGATGAAGGCATCCCGCGTTTGTCACTTGCAGCGGTGCCATCGCTTTCGGAAGCAGTGCCCGCGCAGTTGCGCGCGCGGATTGACCGGGCCGCCGGATCCGCTGGTCTGCGACAGTTCAAGGCCGCCTTCGCGCCTCGCTGGGTTCCTCTCTACGCGGCCGCGCCCGGCCCCCTGGCCCTCGCCCTTGCGCTCTTTGAAATCGCGCGCAGCGTGCGCCGTCCCGATGCTCTGCCGAGCGCGACAAAGGCCACTCCACCTCATGGCGAACATGAAGGTTTTGAGTTTGCGCCTGCCCACGTTTCATGAGATGCCCCGCCACAACTCTAGCTAGAAGGGCACTGCCATGACCGACCTGTTGTCCAGGCTCCTTTCCGAACGCGACTGGCTTTTGACCGATGGCGCGACCGGAACAAATCTTTTCAACATGGGGTTGGAGGCGGGCGACCCGCCTGAATTCTGGAACGTCGACTACCCCGACCGGATCAGAGCGCTCTATAAAGGGGCCGTCGATGCGGGCAGTGATCTCTTTCTCACGAATTCCTTCGGAGGAAACGCAAGCCGCCTCAAACTGCATCAGGCAGAGGACCGCGCGCGCGAGTTGAGCCGGATCAGTGCGGAGCTCGGGCGGGAAGTGGCCGATGCGGCGGGCCGTCCGGTCGTTGTTGCAGGCTCTGTCGGTCCGACGGGCGAGATCATGGCCCCGATGGGTACGCTTACCCACGAGATCGCCGTCGAGATGTTCCATGAACAGGCGGAAGGCCTGAAGGAAGGCGGGGCCGATGTGCTCTGGCTTGAAACCATCTCAGCGCCCGAGGAATACAAAGCCGCCGCGGAGGCCTTCGCTCTGGCGGGAATGCCTTGGTGCGGCACCATGAGCTTTGATACCGCGGGCCGCACGATGATGGGCATGACGTCCGAAGCGATGGTCGCCATGGTCGAAACCCTCGACCATCCGCCGATTGCCTTCGGGGCGAATTGCGGTGTCGGGGCTTCGGATCTTTTGCGCACCGTGCTTGGCTTCACCGCGCAGGGCACCGCCCGTCCGGTAGTCGCCAAGGGGAATGCCGGTATTCCGAAATACGAGGACGGCCATATCCACTATGACGGCACCCCGGAGTTAATGGCGGAATATGCCATCCTCGCGCGGGATTCAGGCGCAAAGATCATCGGTGGATGCTGCGGCACCATGCCCGAGCACCTTCGCGCCATGCGCAACGCGCTGGAAACACGCCCAGCGGGCGAGCGGCCTACGCTGGAGATGATCACGGGCGCGCTTGGCGGATTTTCTTCGGCGTCCGACGGCACGGGCGATGATCACGTCGCACCGGACCGCCCACGGCGGCGCCGGCGCAAATAGGCCTCCGCTCGGGATCGGGATAGGGCTTCGTGCGGCGGGGTGACTGGGGTCGAGAATGTGCAATCTCTATTCGCTGACCAAGGGACAGGCTGCGATCCGCGAGATCGCAAAGGTTATGGAAGACGACACGGGCAATCTGGCCCCGATGCCCGCCATTTTTCCCGACACGGCCGCGCCGGTTGTCGCCCAAGGCGCAAAGGGTCGGACACTTACCCGAATGCGGTGGGGCATGCCGACGCCCGCCTTTGCCCTCAAGACACGCCGTACGGATTCCGGTGTCACCAACATCCGAAACACCGGCTCGCCCCACTGGCGCCGCTGGCTCGGCCCCGAACACCGCTGTGTCGTGCCCTTTACCAGCTTTTCCGAATATGAAACCCGCCCCGGAGCGCCGGCTGTCCCGATTTGGTTCGCGCTTGATGAAAGCCGCCCGCTCGCCTTCTTCGCGGGGATCTGGACCCGCTGGACATCCGTCCGCAAGCTCAAGGATGGCGAGACGACCGACAATCTTTTTGGCTTTCTGACCACGGAGGCGAATGCCACGGTCGGCGCGGTTCACCCCAAGGCCATGCCGGTCATCCTGACCTCTGCGGAGGACGTCGACCTCTGGCTCAATGCCCCATGGCCCGACGCGGCGGTGCTGCAACGCCCGCTCGATGATGACGCGCTGTGCATCGTCGCCCGTGGCGGCCGCGAAGATCAAGGCTAGGCGGGATGATCAAAACAACGCCATCTGGTCTCCTGGTAAACTGGGTGGGCGGAATAGGCCCGTGGTCAACGGAGGCTGTGCGGCGTCAAGCCCAAGACGACGAACCGCCAGATCGAAACGCTGCGCGATGAGCTTGGCGTAGGGCCCCTCACCGCGCATCCGCCGCCCCCAGCGGGCATCGTAATCCTTGCCGCCATGCATCTCCCGCACCCGCGCCATCACGCGCGCCGCTTGTCCGGGGACATGTTCCTCCAACCACTCGCGAAAGAGTGGCGCGACCTCCCGTGGCAACCGCAACATAATCCAGCTTGCCGACCGCGCACCCGCATCGCGCCCAGCTTCAAGGATTGCCTCCAGTTCAGGATCGGTCAGGGCCGGGATCATCGGCGAGGCCATAAGCCGAACCGGAACGCCCGCCTCGCTCAGCCGCGTGATCGCCGCCATCCGTCGAGAAGGAGACGGCACGCGCGGCTCCATCTTGCGCGCAAGCCCGGGATCAAGGGTCGTCACCGAAATGCCCACACGGACCAATCCGCGCGCGGCCATACGGCCCAGAATATCCAGATCCCGCTCTATGCCCGCGCCCTTGGTGACGATGGCAACCGGATGCGACGCGGCTTCCAGCACCTCAAGGCAGGCGCGCATGATCCCCCGCTCCCGCTCCAGAGGTTGATAGGGATCGGTGTTGGTTCCGATCGCGATCGGAGCCGCGCGATACCCCTTGGCCCGAAGTTCACGTGTCAACACCTTGGGCGCATCCGGCCGCGCCACGAGACGGGTTTCGAAATCGAGCCCTGGCGAAAGACCAAGATAGGCGTGAGTTGGCCGCGCGAAACAGTAGATGCACCCATGCTCGCAGCCACGATAGGGATTGATCGACCGATCGAATGGCAAATCCGGTGAGCGGACGTAGTTTATAATGCTACGAGGGCGTTCCTCACGCACCTCGGTCCGCAGAAGCCCCCGATCCTCCGGGATATCCCAGCCGTCCGATTCCACCTCGCGGCCAAGGTCAAAGCGGCTGGCCTCATTGCTGACCGCGCCGCGCCCACGCCTGCGCCCGGCACCGATACGGGTTCCCTCGTCGTGATCCATGACCACGGAGTTAGAACATACAGAGAACACTTGCAAGGAACCGATAATCAATCCCCGAATTTCTCATTGGAATGCCGCGCGCGTTCCCCGTAGAAGTCGTTCGATACGCGAGCCATGTCGCAAACGGCCGCGTCCCCGAATAGAAATCCGGCACAAGCTGTCGGAAAGCCGCTCAACCCGGCGTATCGAAGGAACCCGCCCATGTCGGACGAAAACGACGACCTGATCCTGTCTGAACTCGACGACGAAGAGCTTGTCGCCCAGATGATGGATGACCTCTATGACGGTCTCAAGGATGAGATCGCGGAGGGGGTGAACATCCTCCTTGGACGGGGATGGGCGCCCTACCGCGTCCTGACCGAACCGCTCGTCGGGGGCATGACGATTGTCGGCCGGGATTTCCGAGACGGGATTCTCTTCGTCCCCGAGGTTCTGCTGGCCGCGGGCGCGATGAAGGGCGGCATGTCCATCCTCAAGCCTCTGCTGGCGGAAACCGGCGCGCCCACGATTGGCCGGATGGTCATCGGGACGGTCAAGGGCGACATCCACGACATCGGCCAGAACCTCGTCACGATGATGATGGAGGGCGCAGGCTTTGAGGTGAAGAACATCGGGATCAACAACCCGGTCGAAAGCTATCTAGAGGCTTGCGAAGAGTTCAACGCCGACATTCTGGGGATGTCTGCGCTTCTCACCACCACGATGCCCTATATGAAGGTCGTGATCGACACGATGAAGGAAAAGGGCATCCGCGAGGATTACATCGTTCTGGTGGGCGGAGCGCCGCTGAACGAAGAGTTTGGCAGGGCAATCGGGGCAGATGCCTATTGCCGCGATGCGGCCGTCGCCGTAGAGACAGCCAAGGATTTCATTGCCCGCAAACACAATTCGCGGGTCGCCGGCTAAAGAAGAGGGAGTTCCATGGACTGGACCGCGCTGCTGCGCGAATTCATCACGCTGCTTGTGGTGATCGATCCCGTGGGCTCCATCCCCGTCTTTCTCTTTGCGGTGACGCGGGTGCCTCGCAAGTTGCACCGGCGCTTTGCAGTGCGCGCGGTGGCGATCTCTGCGATGGTGCTTCTCGCCTTTCTCGCCGGTGGTCAATATCTGTTGGAAACCCTCGGGTTGCGCCTTGGGTCATTCCAGATCGCTGGCGGCATCATCCTCTTCCTCTTTGCCTTGACCATGATCTTTGGCGATTCCAAGCCTGCGCGCGAGATCGAAGAGGCGGAGCGGGATCACCTTGCCGGGGCGGTCTTCCCCCTCGCAATGCCATCCATCGCATCTCCCGGGGCCATGCTCGCGATCGTGGTGCTTACCGATAATCACTCCACCCCGCTGGTCGAACAGTTCGTCACGGCGGGGCTTCTGGTCTTTGTCCTGCTTCTCACGCTGGCGCTGCTTCTTGCCGCGAGTTGGATCAACCGGATCATCGGAACGACGGGCGCAAGTGTCATCAGCCGGGTGATGGGCATCGTGCTTGCGACCATCGCGGTCGACGCGGTTCTCGGGGGCTTCGATGCGCTCGGAGTGCTGACGGTGGATGCCCCCTCCCCAAGCGGCGGATTGTCAGAGGCGCTTGAGGGCAACTGAGGCGGCGAGACCGTCGATAGTCAAAGCGCCCGCGCCCCTGAACCGCCGCCGAACAAACGCCCATTCTCAACTGTGATCGACTGCATCCCATGACTGACCACATCGCCGACACCACCCTGACCGAAACTGGCCTGTCCGCAGAGGGCGCCGGTCCGGTTCTGCTCATCGCGTGTGGGGCATTGGCGCGGGAAATCATCGCCCTGCGGGAGGCGAACGGCTGGGATCATCTCGATCTCACATGCCTGCCCGCGATCCTGCACAATCACCCGGAGCGTATCGTGTCAGCGGTGCACGAGGCTGTGCTTCGCAACCGCGACAAGTATGAGACGATTCACGTTGTCTATGCAGATTGCGGCACGGGCGGTGAGTTGGAACGGGCCTGCGCCGAATTGGGTGTCGAGATGGTGCGCGGTCCCCACTGCTATGCGTTTTTCGAGGGCCTCGACGCCTTTGCTGATCATGAAGATGAGATCGATGCCTTCTACCTCACCGATTTCCTGACGCGTCAGTTTGATGCCTTCGTCACTCGGCCACTCGGTCTGGATCGGCACCCGGAATTGCGCGATGTCTATTTTGGAAATTACCGCAAGCTGGTGTTTCTGGCCCAGACGAACGACCCCGCGCTGGATCTACGGGCACAGGGCATAGCGCAACACCTCGGCCTGATCTATGAACGCAGGCCGACCGGATATGGAGATTTAGCGCAGACGCTCTCCCGCTGGGCGGGCGAGGAGCGCTGAGCCAGAGGCGTTTCGGTGACTAGGGACCGGGTTCAGGCTGCTTCGGCGCTGACGGTTCTTATACGTTCGATCATGGCCCTGAGCCCGTTTGAACGCTGTGCCGAGAGGTGATCCTGCAATCCCAAACGTGCAAGCTGTCCGCCCGCGTCAAGCCGCGCCGCCTCGTTCACCGGCAGCCCGTTATAGAGCGCCCCGAGAACGGCAATGAGGCCCCGGACGATCATCGCATCGCTGTCGCCACGAAAGGCGAAGGTATTCCCCTCGATCTCGGGGTGAAGCCAAACCTGACTGGCACAGCCATCCACTTTGGTGGCTGGCACCTTCAACGCATCCTCCAACGGGGGCATCTTCTTTCCAAGATCAATGACATAGCGATAGCGGTCTTCCCAATCGTCAAGAAATTCAAAGTCTTGCGCGATGTCTTCAAAGGCTTTGGTCGCCATGCTCGCCTCTCCCGTCCAGTGCAATTTGCAGGTAAGCCGCACATGCGCCAAGGTCCACCCCCAATAGACGCTTTTCAACAGCGCGCTGATCGGCTACCCCTTCCGGCAGCACCTCAAGGGGTTGATCCAATGCGCAAATCCGTTCTTCTGCTCTCCGCCGCGGCGCTTTCGCTCGGTGCCTGTTCCCAGATACAGGGCAGCAGGCTCAACCCGGTCAACTGGTTCGGCCCGAAAGTTCAGGGCACCGCCCCGGCGCAGGTTCCCCCACTCGTACGGGCCGATCGCATCGTACAGGTTGTGGAGACACGGCCCGCCATCGCCCAGGTCACCGATCTGCGCATAGAGCCGACCCGAACTGGCGCGATCGTCACGGCCACGGGCATCGCCGCGACCCAAGGCGCCTATGATGCGGAATTGACCGGGGATCCCGCCGGCGGCACGCTCACGCTGGTTTTCCGCGCGTCAAAGGCAGAGGGCCGTACGGCTGTCGGCACCTCCAAATCGCGCGAAGTCGTCGTATCGAGGGTTTTTTCCAATCAGGATCTGGCGGGGATCTCTGCGGTCACCGTGCAGGCCGAACAGAACACGCTCACCCGCCGCCGCTGACCGCCCCCCCCTGATCAGACGTCGATGATCCGCACGGAATTGCCCTTAGCGGCCAGTGCGATCCGACCTTCGCAAAGCCGCAGCGCGTCCTCACCAAAGACATCGCGCCGCCAACCGGAAAGCGCCGGCACATCCCGTATTCCGCCCGCAATCGCGTCGAGATCGGACGCGGAGGCAATGAGTTTCTGCGCCACACCGGCCTCTTCCGTCTTTGCCTTGAGCAAAACGCGCAGCAAATCGGCCAACGCTGGATTCACCTGCAACTTGTCCCGCGAGGTATCAAGCCGTGGCACGTCATCTTGCGGGCAGGCCTGACCGGCCTCGATGGCGGCGATGATGCCGTCGGCGATCTCCCCCTTGCGGGCGTCGCGCAGCAGCAGTCGTGACCGGCCCAAAGCCTTGTAGTCCGTCGGTTTGGTGGAGGCCAATTCCAGCAGCGCGTCATCCTTGAAGATTCGGCTCCGGGGAATGTTGCGGCTCTGGGCATAGGTTTCGCGAAACTTGGCAAGCTCCCGCACGATGGCGAGGAAACGGCCAGAATTCGTACGGGTTTTCACCCGCTTCCATGCTTCGTCGGGCTGCACGACATAGGTTTCGGGATTGGTAAGGATTTTCATCTCCTCGGAGACCCACTTTTCCCGACCGTTCTTGCGCAATTGCGCCTCAAGAAACTCATAGACCTGCCGCAGGTGCGTCACATCGGCCAGCGCGTATGTCTTCTGCGCGTCCGTCAACGGGCGGCGAGACCAATCGGTGAACCGGCTCGTCTTGTCGATCTGCCCCTTGGTGATCTTGCGCACCAAGGTCTCATAGCCGACCTGCTCCCCGAACCCGCACACCATTGCGGCCACTTGCGTATCAAACAGAGGATCTGGAATGACGTTGCCATCAACCTGAAAGATTTCAACATCCTGCCGGGCCGCGTGGAACACCTTGACGACGCCCTTGTCCCGGAAAAGCTCGTAGAGCGGCTCCAGCGAAATCCCCTCTGCAAGCGGATCGACGAGCACGGCGCTTTCATCTCCCTCGAAGGGAACGGCAAGCTGCACCAGGCACAATTTGGAATAATAGGTCCGCTCACGCAGGAATTCCGTGTCCACCGTCACGTAGGGATAACTCCGAGCGGCAGTGCAGAAAGTGGCGAGGTCTTCGGTGGTCGTTACGGTCTTCATTCGGTCGGTCCTTTCTGCGCGGCCTGAGCATAGTTCGTGGCATCGGCAGGGGCAATCGGAAGGCCCGCAGCCAGTCGCGAGACGAACTCGGACAGGACTTGCGGATATAGGCGGTGCTCTTCGACAAGCACGCGGGCGGCAAGGCTTTGCGCCGTATCTTCGGGATGGATCGGCACCGTCGCCTGCCCGAGGATCGGCCCGTCGTCGAGGGCGGGTGTCACCAGGTGTACGCTGCAGCCGGCGGTGGAATCTCCGCTCGCCAGCGCCCGCGCGTGGGTATCGAGCCCCTTGTACTTCGGCAGAAGCGAGGGATGAATGTTGAGCATGCGGCCATCCCACTGCTGCACGAACCGTTCCGAGAGCACCCGCATGAAACCAGCGAGGCAAAGGATGTCCGGCGAGTAGTAGGAAAGGCGGCGGGTCAGCTCGTCCTCAAACGCAATGCGGTCGCCCCCAAACGGGCGGTGATCCACCGCCTCGGTCGGGATGCCCATGGATCGCGCCACGTCCAACCCGCCAGCATCCGGGCGGTTGGACAGGACGACACAGGGGCGGGCAGGATGCGAACCGGTCATGCTCTGGACGAGCTTGACCATGTTGGACCCGCCGCCAGAGATCAGAATCCCGACGCGAAGGCTCAAAGAAGGCGGCCCTCGTATGACACTCCCGCGCCGTCCGTGATCACCCCGATCCGGTGCACCGTTTCCCCGTCACGCGCCAGTCCTTCGGCCAGAGCGTCTGCACGATCCGCCGAAACGACCACAACCATGCCCAGCCCTGCGTTGAATGTCTTGAGCATTTCCGTCTCGTCCAGCCCGCCCTCGGAAGCGAGCCATTGCATGACGGGCGGCATCTCCCATGCACCAAGATCGATCTTTGCGCCGCAACCTTCGGGCAGGACGCGCGGCAGGTTTTCCGTCAGCCCCCCGCCGGTGATATGGGCGAGAGCATGGACCCCGCCCGCACGAACCGCCGAAAGGACCGACCGGACGTAGAGCCGCGTAGGTGTAAGCAAAGCCTCTCCAAGCGTGGCGCCGCCCCCAAAGGGACTTTCCGCATCCCAGCCAAGGCCAGAACGCTCCACAATGCGCCGGACGAGCGAATATCCGTTCGAATGAACCCCGTCGCTTGATAGCCCCAGAAGGACATCGCCAACCTCGACGCCGTCGGGAAGTGCTGTACCGCGCTCCATCGCACCAACGGCAAAGCCGGCGAGGTCGAAATCACCGCCCGCATACATGCCGGGCATCTCCGCCGTCTCACCGCCGATCAGCGCGGCCCCCGAGCGGGCACAGCCCTCGGCGATGCCCTCGATGATGCGCGCGGCCTGCTCCGTCTCCAGCTTGCCCGTCGCAAAATAGTCGAGAAAGAACAGAGGTTCAGCCCCCTGACACACCAGATCGTTCACGCACATCGCCACGAGGTCGATCCCGATCGTGTCGACGCAGCCTGTGTCGATGGCGATGCGCAGCTTGGTGCCGACACCATCCGTCGCGGCCACGAGCACCGGATCCTCGAATCCGGCGGCCTTCAGGTCGAAGAGCGCGCCGAAGCCACCCAGACCCGACATTGTTCCCGGACGCGCGGTTCGCTTGGCCGCGGGTTTGATCCGCTCCACAAGTTCGTTGCCTGCGTCGATATCGACCCCTGCCTCAGCGTAGGTCAGCCCCGTCTTGCGCTCGCTCATCGCGCTCCCCTGTTGATCATGGCGTCCGCGTTAGACCATCGCGCCGCCCTCTGCAACGGTTTGGGTTGACGCCGATTGCGTCTCTGGTAGCAAAGGCGTCAGGTGGGGCCTGTAGCTCAATTGGTTAGAGCAGAGCGCTCATAACGCTTTGGTTGGGGGTTCAAGTCCCTCCGGGCCTACCAAATCCCCGAAATATGTACCCGCTCGGGTAAAGCCGGCACGTCATGCGGCGGCGACCGATGCCCTCGCGAGGCTTTTGGGGTAGCGCAAAAAGAGGATCGCGGGGCTGCGGATTTCCGCATTTACCAGATCGTCGGGCAGTGCCCCGAGGGTCGTGCGCAAGGTCCGTTCTTCCGCGCAGCTGGCTGATGCGACCACATCGACCGGGCATTCCGCTGGTGCGCCGGCCGCAAGCAGATCCGCCTGAACCTCTGCGGCGCGTTGCACGGCCATATAGAAACACACCGATGTCCCGGGCTGCGCCACCAGTCGGCGGTCCGGGGCCGCGTCCCCCGGCTTGCACGTCCCGGTGGTCACCACCAGCGTGTCCGTCTCGCCTCGTTCGGTCAGTGGATGGCCGAGCGCGCTCGCCGCTGCCGAGGCCGCTGTGACACCGGGGACAATCTCAATGTCGATACCGGCGGTGCGTGCCGCCGCGAGTTCTTCGGCCGCTCGGCCGAATATCGACGGATCACCCGACTTGAGGCGCACAACACGCTTTCCCTGCCCTGCTTCAGCTACGATAAGCCGGTCGATCTTGTCTTGCGGCCAGGCGCAGGCCCCAACCTCTTTCCCGACAAACACACGATCCGCATCCCTCCGGGCCAGTTCGAGGACATCGGGATCCACCAGCCGGTCATAGAAAATCACATCCGCTTCCTGCAGGCGGCGCACCGCTCGAAGTGTGAGCAGGTCCCGCGCGCCCGGACCCGCGCCGACCAGCGATATCCGCCCCCGCGCAACAGGGGCACCCGCTGCAATGGCGTCCTTGAGCGCCCGCGCCGCGCCGTCCTCGTCACCGCGATCATGCAGCGAGGCCACCTCACCACCATACACCTCTTCCCAGAATTGCCGCCGAGATTCCGCAGGCATCGAAGCCTCTACCGCCCCCCGCAGGCGGCCCGCCAGTGAAACCAACGCTCCGAGCCGGGGCGTGAGCATCGCCTCCAATCTGGTCTTGATCGTGCGACCGAGCACTGGGGCATTCCCTTCGGTGCCAATGGCCACGACGACCGGGTCACGGTCCACAATGGACGGGGTATAGGCCTCACACAGATCCGGCCGATCCACGACATTGACGACGGCCCCCGCGGCGCGCCCCCGCTCCAACAGCCGCATATCCTCCGACAGATCACCGGTCGCGACGAAAACGAGGGCGGCGCGCTCGAAACTGTCTGGCCGGTCCACTGGATGATGCGTGGCGCGACCTTGGGTCACAAGACCGGAAAGTTCCGGATCGAGCGGTGCCCCGATGAGCACCAACTCAGCCTCGGCCTTGAGCACCAGCCGCGCCTTGCGCGCCGCCTCCGCACCTGTGCCACAAATCACTACGCGCCGCCCGTCCATCCGCAGGAACATCGGGAAGGTTTTCATTCTGATCTCCTCAACACAAAAAAAGCCGCAGACACTCCGTGGAAACGGAGGTCGAGCGGCTTTGCTCAGGGTGGCCCGAACATCGGGAAAAGGACCGGCATCGTTGTCGGTTCGAAACCTGTTTCGCGCACTGGCTTGTGACGGGGCAAGACAATTCGAGAATGCGCCATGCAGTTTGCGGCGGCGCGGGTGAGATCGCCGCCTGTTTAAGCAACGAGGCAGGAATCCGCGTGAAATGGTGTCAGGTGGAAAAGATCTCGGGCGAGAGCAAACAGAGGCCAACATGCGCTGCGGCGCACATACTGGCCTCCGAAGATTGGCCCTATCCCTAGCGGGTGCGGCCTTTGCCCCACATGTCGATGTCCGCGCCCAGTTCCTGCTTCAACCTCTCCGAGGCATCGTCCAGCGCTTTTAGAACGCCGTCGTCAAGCTGCACGTCCAACAGTTTCTTGAGGCCCCTGCTCTGTTCGCCATTGCGCGTGCCGACGATCACGCCGCCCACGGCGGGGCGGGATTTCAGCCATCCGATCGCGAGTTCTTCCATCGATAGGCCAGTGTCGCCGACCAGTTTCCAAAGCGCGTCGAGCAACTCCTGCCCAGCGTCCTCCGCGCCTTCTTCCTTATGGGCAACGTCGGCCCATTTGCGGTGATCGAACATGCGCGTACGGGCGCGGTCCACCGGGAAATCCTGAAGCGATTTGTACTTGCCCGCCAGCAGCCCCTGCATCAACGAGGAGTAGCACATGATCGGAACATTCGCCGCTTCGCATTTCGGCTGCACCTCGAACTCGATTGCGCGCGAAAACAGGTGATATGGCAGTTGGTTGACCGAAATTTCACCCAAAGCCAGCGCTTCGTCCAGATCCTGACTGCCGAAGTTCGACACTCCATACCAGCGGATCTTGCCCTCTTCCTTCAGCGTTTTCAGCGCGCCGATGCTCTCCGCCAAGGGCACATCCCGGTTCGGCCAATGCAGCATGTAGAGATCAATGTAGTCGGTGCCGAGGTTCTTGAGGCTGCGATCACAGGCCTCAATGATGTCGCCGGGGGCCATGTTCTCACGGGCCACCTTGGAGGAGATCACGAGATCGGCGCGCTTGTCACCCAGCGCCTTGCCAAGAAGTTGTTCGGAATATCCCGCGCCATAAGCTTCGGCGGTGTCAAAAAAGTTGATGCCGACGTTGTGCGCCTCCTGCAGAGCCTCGATGGAATCCTTTTCCTCTTGCGCGCCAAAGGCCCCGGCACCGCCCATGCAGCCATAGACAACCTTAGTCGTCACGAGATCGGTTTTGCCAAATGTGTTGCTCATGTTTCGTTACCTTATTTTACTGAGTGTGAGGGGGCTCGGCATCTGCGGACTACCAACTCCACAGGGTGCCATCTTCCAGCCTGCTGACCGGCAGGTAGGAGCGTTTGTAGGGGTGGGCCGCCGCGGCTTCTTCGTCGAAGTCAACGCCCAGACCGGGGCTGTCGCCGACATGGATCATCCCGTCTTTCAACGTCAGATCATGAGAGAAAACCGTGTCCGAGACTTCGTTGCCGAAGCCCACGAATTCCTGAATTCCGAAATTTGGAGCCCAAAGACCGAGATGCGCCTGCGCGGCATAGCAGATCGGCGACAGGTCCGGTGCACCATGCGGCGCGATTCGGACATGAAACAGCGCCGCAAAATCCGCGATACGCCGCACACCGGTGATGCCGCCGGCGTGGGTGGTGGCGGTGCGGATGTAATCGATCCACTGGTTCTGGATCAACTCCTTGCAATCCCAGATCGTGTTATAGATCTCACCGATCGCCAGAGGTGTCGTGGTGTGGTCGCGTATGATGCGATAGCTGTCCTGATTTTCCGCAGCGACCGCATCTTCGAGAAAGAGCAGATCGTAGGGCTCCAGCATCTTGCCGAGCCGCGCCGCTTCGATCGGGGTTAGCCGACTGTGCACATCATGCGTCAGCGCAATATCGTCGCCGAACCGATCACGTGCCTCGCGGAAAAGCGCTTCGATGGAGTTCATGTATTTGCGGGTAGACCAAGGCTGTTCGGGCGGAAGGGGGCGGCTGCTTTGCTGTTCGTAGTAGTCCTTCTTGTCGCCGAGCACACCATAGGTGCCTTCCAGCCCGGGCACGGCCGTTTGCAACCGTATCGCCTTAAACCCCTGCGCGATGAGCGCTTCCGCGCTGTCCAGCGTGCCTTCGATGGTTTCGCCGTTGGCGTGGGCATAGGTGGTGACGGCCCTGCGGCTCTTTCCCCCCAGCAACTCATAGACAGGCAGGCCCGCGACCTTGCCCTTGATATCCCACAACGCGACATCCACCGCGGCGATGCAGGCCATGTTGATCGGCCCCTTGCGCCAGTAGACACCCTTGTAGAGATATTGCCAGATATCTTCGATTTCGTGCGCATTTCGCCCGATCAAACAGGGCGCGACATGTTCCTGAAGGTAGGACGCCACTGCCATTTCACGGCCGTTCACGGTGGCATCGCCAATCCCATGGATCCCGCATTCGGTGACAATCTTCAGCGTCACGAAGTTGCGACCCGGGCTGCTCACGATCACCCGGACATCCTTGATTGTCAGATCTTTTGTCTTGCTCATCGATTCAACTTTCAGAACTGCGATTGCGTCGGTTGTGCACAGCCTTCCCGATAGCGGAGACCGGACCGAAGGATTGCCTGCGGTTCAGTTCGGATCAGGCGTAGGTTTCGGCGATCAGGCGTTTGAGATGCGCCAGGTCCCTTTTCAGAAATGGGATCACATCATCGCCCATCCGCTGGCCCGTCCTGCCCGCCTGCTCGCTGTATTCCGCAGGCATACAGAAGGTGCCATCGAACCCTGTGCGGTGAAGCTCTTGAACAAGCTCGCCCCAGTTGTATCCGCCGTGGTCATGGGTCGTCCAATGGACCACATACTCCGCCTCAAGCTCTGGGCCATTGGCGCGCAGGTGGCAGGCGCTTTTGAAATTCACCAGCCCGCTCATATGCGGGCGGGCGATATCCACGGCCATCTGGACTGGCTCTCCGTCAACAGCGCAATGACCCATATCCAGCACGGCGCAGACGAGTTTGGGGTCGTAGCCTGCCAGCAAATGCGCAAGTCCGACCGCGCTGCCCACCATGTTGCCATAGTGGTTCTGCACGCCAATGCTGACCCCGTTCTTTTCCAAGGCAGGTAGAAGCGCGTCAAAGCAGCGGCGATACTCGTCGATCGACGCGCGATAACCCCGTGCGAGATCAATCGGCGCGCAGATACGGATCGTGCCGACGCCCGCATCGCCGCAGGCGGCTATGGTGGCCTCATCTATTTCGCCCGCGATGCTGGGCGTCTTGAGCCCGTATTCGGCCAGAATCTTGACCGCGCGGGGCAAATCGGCCGCGACATTCTCCGGCACCACCTGATACCCGGGACGCACCGCAAGCTCGACGCCCTCGAAGCCCAGACCGGCAAGTTTTTCAGCCAACGCAGGCAGCTCATCGGTCCAGGGTTTGGTGAATACTGAAATCAACGGTTTTGCCATTTTGACAAGGATCCTTCGGTGTCCAAGAGGATTGAGGGGAAGGGCCTTAGCCCTTCAACCCGGTGGTCGCGATCCCGTCGATCAGCTTTCGCTGAAAGATGAAGAAGACGATGAACATCGGCACCAGCGACAGCAGCGACATGGCGAGCATCGCGCCCCATGTGCTTGCCCCGCGCGACGCTTGAAGCAGTCGAAGCCCCTGCGGCACCGTGTAGTTTTCGATTGAGGTGAGATAGATGAGCGGCGTGAGAAAATCCTCATACGTCCACAGAAAGGTGAAAACCGCTGTCGTCACCAGCGCCGGAGTGAGCAGCGGCAGGATGATCGAGAAATAGATCCGGATCGGTCCCGCCCCATCAATCGCCGCCGCCTCGTCCAACTCACGCGGGATGCCGCGAATGAACTGGATCATCAGAAAGACAAAGAAGGCTTCGACCGCGAGGAACTTCGGTGTGACGATCGGCAGGATAGTATTCACCCAGCCGAGCCAGTTGAACAGGATGTACTGGGGGATCAATGTCGCATGCACCGGCAGCATGATCGTCATCATCATGAGCGCGAACAGCGGTGCCTTGAAGCTGAAGCTCAGCCGGGCAAAGGCATAGGCGACGAACGAACATGACAGCACATTTCCGACCACCGCGATGCTGGCGATGACGAAGCTGTTGGTGAAGAACACCTTGAACGGTGCCGCCACCCCCGCCCACCCGTTAGCATAGTTCTGCCAGACGAAATGCCGGGGAATGATACTGGTGTCCGAGAAGATGATATTTGACGGCTTCAGCGAACTCACGGCGAGCCAGACCAGCGGATAGAGCATGATCAGCGCGAAGAAGATCAGGAACGCGTGCATGAAAAGCTTTGACCGGGCTTTGGTCTTTGCCGTGATCTGATTGATATCGGCTGTGGTCGGTTGGATGTCTGCGAGTGTCATGCCTGTTACCCCTCGTCCCCGTAGTGAACCCAGTATTTGGCGCTGAGGAAGGAAATCGTCGTTGCAAGCCCGATGATGGCAACCAGCACCCAAGCGATGGCGGAGGCATAGCCCATCTCGAAGTTGGTGAAGGCCTGTTCATAGAGATACAGTGTGTAGAACAGCGTGGAATCCGCTGGCCCGCCGGTGCCGTCCGAGATGATGTAGGAGGGCGTGAAGGCCTGAAATGCGCCGATCGTCTGCATCACGAAGTTGAAGAAGATAATGGGCGTCAGAAGCGGGACAGTCACAAAGAAGAACTGTTGCACGGGGCGCGCGCCATCGATGGCTGCGGCATCGTACATATCTTGTGGGATCTGCTTGAGGCCGGCCAGGAAGATCACCATTGGCGCGCCAAACTGCCAGGCGGCCAGAAGAACGAGAGTGCCGAGTGCATAGTCGGGATTGGTGATCCAACTGGGCGCATCATACCCGAAGTAGGTCCAGAGAAACTGGTTGATGATCCCGTCATAGGAGAAGATCTGGCGCCACATCAGCGCGACCGCCACACTCCCCCCGAGAAGCGAAGGCAGGTAGAAAACCGAGCGATAAAAGCCCAGCCCCCGAAGGCCCCGGTTCAGGATGAGGGCGATAAAGAGGGCAAACCCCAGCTTCAGTGGCACTGAAAACACCACATAGGAGAGGGTCACCTTCAGCGACGCGATATATCGCGGATCGTCGCTCATCAGCTTGGCGTAATTGTCCATGCCCGCCCAATTCGGAGAGCTGAACAGATCGTAGTCCGTGAAGGACAGATACAGCGAGCCCAGCATCGGGCCCAGTGTCAGGAAAAGAAATCCGACGATCCACGGCGACAGAAAGAGAAACGCGACGCCGTTCTGCTTCTTGGAGACATTCTGTATCTTGCTCATGGGAACTTCCCTACTCTGGAGCCATCGAGTGCCCACCGCGCCCGAGAGCGCGGTGATGCGGAAACGGGACAGATACCCCCTGCCCCGCCTCGAGAGGTATCCCTATTGCTTGAGCGCCTGCAGCTTTCCGTCGATCTCGGCGGTCAGCGAATTGCCAGCTTCGAGCGCGGTCATGTCGCCAAAGGCAACGGCCTCGTTGTGACGGCGGAAGATCCCGCCGAGCCCGCCCACACCAGGACGACGCGACGGCGCCGGATCTTCGCGAAGCATCCGCAGATATTCGACCAGCTTCTTTTCTTCCGGCGTGCCGGAGGAGCCGAACTTCTCAAGCCCAGCGGTGGAGGCCGGGATCATGCCGCTACCGGTGTAGTAAAGTTCCACCCCTTCTGGATCGAAGTGCATGAAGCGGATGATATCGACGCACAGCTCCTTGTTGGCCGCGTTCTTCCAGATCCCGGTAGAGTTGCCGGCATAGTCATAAAGATGCTGTTTCATCTCGCCGCCCGCAAAGCCGTTGGGCAGCATCATGAGGTCAAGCGGGGTGTCCATGAGGGCACCGATGCCGATGAAGCTGTCGGTGGTCTGGACCAACATGGCCGAGCGGCCGCGCACGATCCCCAAGGAGGCAGAGTTATCCCCGGCCTGGGCTTGAACATCCGCAGGCGGCGCTCCCCCGGCTTGGCGCATGTCTTCCCAATACTGGAACCATTTCGCCATATCTTCGCCGTTGAACCCGATCGTGTGCTCGGGCGTGAAAAGTGCCGCGCCCCCGGCCCGAAGGAAGATATCGCAGGCAAGATTGTTGCCGCCACCATCTTCGATACCCCAGAAGCCGCGCCCGTGTTCCTTGCCAAGCGCAACAGCCGTCTCGTGCAGCGTTTCCCACGTATAGAACTTCTCTGGAATTGCGACGCCGACCTCTTCGAACTTCGCAGGATTGAAGAAGATAGCGGTTGCGATTGCATCGTTGGGCATGGCGTACATCTCGCCCGCATAGGTGCAGGAAAAGACGCTGCCATCCTGATATTCGGACACATCGAGCGGGTCGGGAATCCATTCCGTGAGGGGCATCAGCACACCGCGCGCTGCATATTCCGCCAACAGATCGACGTTCACGCTGAACATGTCGGGGGCATTCCCGCCGGCGGCCTCGGTCGCGAGCTTGTCGGTAAAGGCACGATAGCTGGAGAATTCCGGCACAATCTCCACGTCCGGGTTCTTCGCCATATAAGCTTTGAGAACCTTGAGCGTTGTGGCCAGTTGCTCCTCCGATTCAACGAAACCACTGAAGCGAACGGTCGTCTTGCCCTGCGCCATGGCGCCCCCTGCGACCACCGTCAAAGCGAACCCGCCAAACGCGGCTCCGCTTTGCTTCAGAAATGCTCTGCGCGACTGAGTTGTCATCATTTTATCCTCCCTAAGGACGCGATCCATTCACGGATCGCAGATGCGGATCACCACGATTCGCGGCCTCCCTCACCAAAGGATAGTAAAACGTTACACCTATGTCGATTGTAAATCTCCACTTTACACATCGGGAAGACCTCGACCGCTTGAGGAATGAGGGGCACCCGCAGTAACGTCGACATAGCACATTGAATTTCAATATATAATTACAAACTACAACAAGCCGAACCACGAGATCGCGGTGAAAATCACCGCCATTCATTCGGGCTGTACGCCAAAAATTTCCGCCCCAGCGAAAGAATGCTCTGGTCAAATTTCTTGAGGAGTGTGTAGTATGTATAACGTATTACCAACGAGCTTACGGAGTGATTCCATCCGAATTTGTCGGCTGGCACGTTGGCAGGATGTAGGGCTGAAGCGATGGCAGGTATCAAGGATGTGGCGAAGAAGGCTGGCGTATCCGTTAGCACGGTTTCGAACGTCATCAATGGGCGACATGCCAAGATGGGCGCCCGGACGCTTCGCCGGGTGCAGGACGCGATAACAGAGCTCAACTACACGCCCAATTCCGTCGCTCGTCAGCTGAAGTCGGGGCATACCAAGACGCTGGGGCTTGTGGTGCCATCGGTTGCAAACCCGTTTTGGGGGAACGTCTCGCAACTGATCGAGAAGGCCGCGCTGAAGCGTGGCTATCAGGTGCTGATCTGCAACGCCGAGCGCGATCCGCAGCTCGAGGCCACCTACATGAATTCCCTGTACGGCTCCTCCGTACGCGGCACCATTCTCGGCTCATCGCCCGTCTCCTTCGATCACCTGCGAGAACACTCTGAAAAGGGGATGCATATCGCGGCCTTCGATCGGACCACGCAAGGCGCGCAGGGTGTCGTTTCCTGCTCGGTCAGCGTGGATCAGGCCCTTGGCGCGAGGCTCGCGACCCGCCACCTGATCGGTCTGGGACACAAGCGGATCGCCTTCATCTCCGGCCCTATCGGCACCTCCAGCCGCATCGCCCGCCTTGAGGGTATGCGCAGCGAGTTGGAGAAGGACGGGTTGATCCTTGAGGATGACATGATCTGGCTTGGGCCCAATGCCTGCGGATTTGGCGACAGCCACGCCGCTGAGCTTGGTCGCACCGCCGCGCGGGAATTGCTGACCCAGGACAATCCCCCAACCGCCCTTTTCGCGGTCAACGACATGTATGCGATCGGGGCCTGCTCTGGCGCGCGCGAACTCGGGTACCGCGTGCCGGACGATCTCTCCGTGGTCGGGTTCGACGATATCATCATGTCCAAGGTCATGGAGCCGCCGCTGACCACCGTGCGTCAGCCCGCAGACCAGATGGCCGAGCTTATCGTCGCGAACCTGATCCACACCCTTGAGGATGAAGACGGCGCAGAGGACCCGCATGTGATCCTGCGGCCCGAACTGATCGTGCGCAATTCGACCGCCGCCCCAAAATCCCACCGTGAACGCTCGCACAGAGCGATGCCATGACGAAGGAAACCACCATGTCAGACCGTCAAATCCTGATCGCAGGCGCAACCAGCGGAATGGGCCGTGCCACGGCTCGTGCCGCCGCGGCAGAGGGTGCAAATCTGGTGTTGTTGGGCCGTGATGCGGCCAGGCTGGAAGAGATCGCGAAAGAAGCCTCTGATCTGGGCGCGCCGAATGTCACGGGGATTCAGGCGGATGCCTCAGATGCCGCCGAACTCACCCAAGCGCTCGCGCCGCATGCTCAGCTTCTGTCTACCGTCGATACCCTGATCAACTCCATAGGCGTCAATCTGGTCAACCGGGCCTTTCTCGAACTGACCAAAGAGAGTTGGGGATCGATGATAGACACCAATCTCAATGCCGCGTTCAATTTGGCGCAGGTGATTGTGCCGATGTTCCGCAAACGCGGCGGCGGATTGCTGATCAACATCTCCTCCACGGCGGCCCGCAAACCTGACCCTTCCGGCGCGGCCTATCAGGCAACGAAGGCGGGCGTGATGGCAATGACCCACGCGATCATGGAAGAAGAATGGCAGAACGGGATCCGTGCCACCGTGATCTTGCCGGGCATGACCGACACGCCGCTGCTGGAAAAACGCCCTACTCCCCCGACCGAAGAGATGCGCGCGAAGGCGCTGCAACCCGAAGACATCGCCGAAGCTTGCATGTTTGTCATGAAACTGCCGGCCCGGGCGCATGTGTCCGAACTGATGATCCAGCCGGCGAACCGCTGAGGTGGGCCCAGCCGTGCCGCCAGAGAACAAGCAGGGATAAGATGCAACAAACGACCACAGACCAATGCATTACCAAACTCGCCCGCCGTCCGAAGGTTGCGGTGCTGATGCCCGAAGAGGTGCGCTCGCGGATATTCACGCGGGAAGTCGAAACAGCGTTGCAGGCGTTTGCCGAACCCGTGTTCGTCAGCGACGATACATTGGCCTCGGGCGATTTTGCCAGTGCGTTGGAGGATGTAACCGCAGCGATCACAGGGTGGCGCAGCCCCAGCTTGTCGAGCTTTCTCGCGCCGCACGGGTCAATTGCCTTTGTCTCCCACGCCGCAGGATCCGTGAAGTCTCTGGGCGTGGAAAATGCACTGCGCGACGGCCACATCAGGGTCAGCCATTCCGCGCCGGAAATCGCGCTGGCCGTGGCCGAATTCACCCTGACGCAAATCCTCGCCCATCTGCGGCTGCACCGGGAGCAGGATGCCGCGTTGCGCGGCGATATGGGCTGGCAGGAGATGCGCACGGGTCAACTCGGACAGCTTCTGGCGGCACAGAATGTCGGCCTTGTGGGGCTGGGTTATGTCGGCCGCCTTGTGCTTGACCGGTTGCGCCCGTTTGGATGCACCGTATCGGTCTATGACCCCTTCATCAGCGCCGAACAGGCAAAGCAGTTGGGCGTGACGCTTCTGGATCTGGAAACCCTGTTCGCTCGGTGCCGGGTGGTCAGCCTGCATGCCGCGAACCTGCCCGCCACCGAAGGCATGATCAAGCGCAGCCACCTCGAGGCCATGGCCCCCGGCGCTCTGCTGGTCAACACTGCTCGGGCTGGGCTGATCGAAGCGGGGGCAATGATCCACGCCCTGCAGCAGGGCCGGATTTTCGCCGCGATCGACACATTCGATATAGAGCCTTTGCCCCAAGACGATCCGCTGCGGACGCAAGGCAACGTCTATCTGTCGCCGCACTGCGCCGGTCATACCCGAGAAAGCTATATCCGACAGGGACTTGCCGCAGTGGAAGATGTGCGCCGGTACTTTGCCGGCGAGACGCTCAAACAGGAAATTCTTCGTGAAAAGGCGGCCGTCCTCGCGTGAGGTCAGAAAACCAACCGTCATCAACGATACCAGTTACAGGGAGAGGAGAACGACATGGCCTCAGTAGAAATCACCGGTCTCAAGAAGAACTTCGGGGCGGTCGAAGTGATCCACGGCATCGATCTTCAGATCGAAGATGGCGAATTCGTCGCGCTTGTCGGTCCGTCCGGCTGTGGCAAGTCCACGCTCCTTCGGATCATATCTGGGCTCGAACCCGCTTCCGGAGGAGAGATCCGGATCGGGGGCAATGTGGTCAATCACCTCAACCCCCGCGAACGCAATATCGCGATGGTGTTTCAGAATTACGCGCTCTACCCGCATATGTCGGTGGCCAAGAACATGGGATTCAACCTGAAACTCTCGGGCATGAATCGAAAGGCCATCGACGAAAAGGTCAAGGATGTCGCCAAGCTACTGGAGCTTGACAACCTGCTTGATCGCAAGCCCGGACAACTCTCCGGCGGTCAACGCCAACGCGTCGCCATGGGGCGTGCCATCGTACGCGATCCGGCGGCGTTTCTGTTCGACGAGCCCCTGTCGAACCTCGATGCCAAGCTGCGCGTACAAATGCGGTCGGAGATCAAGACACTTCACCAGCGGGTAAAGACAACCTCGATCTACGTCACGCACGACCAGATCGAAGCGATGACGCTGGCTGATCGGGTGGTCATTCTCAACGGCGGGAATATCGAACAGGCCGGGCGACCGATCGACCTGTACAACAAGCCAGACAACCTCTTTGTCGCGGCCTTCATCGGCACCCCGTCGATGAACTTGGTTGAGGCAACCATCGTCAAAACCGACACTGGACCAGTGGCGATGTTTGCCTGCGGACAGTCCATCCCGGTGTTGGACGAACACCCGAAGATGGAAGAGAACGAAAAGGTCATCGTCGGCATGCGCCCCGAACACTTCACGCGCGATCCCTCCGGTATAACGCTGTCCGGTGCGACCACCCTTGTGGAACCGACGGGCGCGCAGACGCATATCACCTTCGAACTCGCGGGCACCTCCGCGACGGCCGTGCTTGATGGCGGGGTCGATATGGAAGTGGGTGAGACGCTGACGGTCTCCATCGATCCGACGCAAGTCCACTTTTTCGACAAGGCGACCGGTCGCCGCGTTTGATGCCCACGCCCACCGGACCGGTGGGCCGAATTTCAGCCCCAGGTTGCCTCGCGGTGCGGGCCTTACACATGTCATGGGAGAATGAGCCATGCTCAAAGTTCTGATCGCCGGAACCGGTTTCGCCGGACAGGGCCATGCCGATGCGTTTCGCGGTGCAGGCTGTGAGATCGTCGGAATCGTCGGCCGTACGGATCACGTGGTCCGGGAGGTGGCGCAGGAGTTGGACATTCCCTTCGCCGGGACCGATTGGCAGGTCGCGCTCGACACATGCAAGCCCGATATTGTCTCTATCGCCACACCCGGCGGCGCCCATTACGAGCCGATCAAACAGGCTATTGCGCGCGGCTGTCATGTGTTCTGTGACAAGCCCATGACCGACAACGCGGAAAGTGCCGTGCATCTGTATGAACTGGCCCAAGCGCAAGGCGTCAAAACCGCCTATGCTGCCAGCTTTCGTTATGCGCCCAGCGTTCAGCACGCCAAGCAATTGGTGGCCGAAGGGGCCATCGGGGAGCCGACGGAGATCGAATGCATCTCGCATTTCAATCTGGAGCGCGACATCCCCTTTGGTTGGTCACACCGCAAGAAGGATGGCGGCGGACGGCTAAACAACAACTTCACCCACACGCTTTCGATTGCCTGTTCGGTCGTCGGCGAAAAGATCCTGTCCATAATCGGTGAGGTCCGCGACGATCTGGGCCGTGCCCCCATTGTCGAAGGCGTGCATAACTTTGCCACGCGGCGCGATTTTATCCCCAAGGACCTGAACGATCCCAACCTGAAATGGGGGACCAGCGATGTGGAATGGTCCTATACCGTCCTTGCGCAACTCGAGAGTCCGTTTGCGAAAAAGCCTGTCTCGGTGCTCTTCAAGCATGGCGGTTTGGTCCCGCGGTTTCATGAGGACCACATCGTTTTCTATGGCAATGAGGGCGCGATATACATCAAGGGCCACTATGGCAGTGGGCAGTTGTCCTACTACGGCGCGGACAAGACATGGCAAGAGCTGCCTTTGCCGCCACAGATCGCCGATGCCATACCCGACGTGAAAGGCGAGACCGAGCAATGCTGGCACTATCTGGCGCGCGATTTCGTAGCCGACATTTCGGGCGAAACGGTTCCTCCCTACCCGACATTCAAGGAAGGCAGCGCTTATCAGCAGATCATCGAGATCATCCGCAAGAATGACAACTGGACGGATGTATCGCATCTGGGCTGAGGCTTGGAAGGGCACGCTGAAGGGATTGGGGCCAAATCGAGCGTCCCTCTGTCAAAAAGGATTGGCCGGTAGATTGCCGAACATCTAAAGTTGGGCTCGAACAGAAACGCCCATCTGGCGAGGCTTTGATATCCTGCAGCGACAGAGCGGAGCCGGGAGCGATGGCACCTCTCCAAGCGCAGCGCTGGAATGGCTGGTTTGCGGGCGCTCTTACGAAACTATAATGGGAAAGACCTGCGCGCCATGTCCGTTCTACTGATGAACCCGAATTCAAACGTCACCACGACCGACATGATGTGCCGGATTGCCGCGCGTGCTCTCTCCGTTGCCCCGCTGGCCTGGACCGCCCCTGAAGGCCCCGACCTCATCACAACACCCGAAGCGTTGGACGCGGCGGCGCACAACGTGGCGCGAGCGGATATTCCGCCGAACGTCACAGCGATCATTGTCTCCGCTTTTGGCGATCCCGGAGCCGCAACCCTTGCTAAGCAACTCACAATCCCGGTCGTCGGCATCGGCGGCGCCGCCGCTAGAGCCTGCAAGCAGCCGTTTGCCGTCGCCACCACTACGCCGGCCCTTGCCGATCGGATCGACGCCTTGATGGCAGCACATGCCAGGTCCCCCTACCTTGGTTGTTTTCTGACGGTTGGAGACCCCGGGCCGCTGATGTCGGACGAAGCCGCCTTGGACGTTGCACTCCTCAAGGCCGTTGAGGCAGCAGAGCGATCAGGCGCGAAATGCGTGATAATCGGGGGTGGACCATTGGGCGCAGCCGCCGACCGTTTGTCCGGCCAAAGCGCCGCGCAGCTTATCAATCCCATCCTTGCTGCCGCGGAAGAAGTTCGCCTTCTGTCCGCCTGACGCGCTGCGATAGCGGAGCGACTAAGCCCCCTGCGCGATGACAGCCGCCAAAGCCGCCGAGAGGCCGGACGAGGTTTTGGCGATGGGCTTGCACGCCCGGTCCGCGAAACGCGAGCCGAGCGAAGCGAGCGCGATGGCCTGCGCTACCGCGGCGGCAATCGGATCGATGACCACCGCAGGCACATCCGCACTGATCTCCGTCGCGAGTCCAGCCAGAGGTGCGCCCCCGAGGATCACCACGTCGGCACCATCATCGGCAACCGCGCGCCGTGCGAGTGCGACAAGATCCGCTCGTACATCCCGCGCGGCGTTGGCAACGTCACTAAGATGCGTCTTGGGGGTACGCACGCCGGTAAACCTTGACGCAAGGCCAGTATCCGAAACGCAATCCGTGTACCACCGCGTCATGACCGGCGAAAAGGTCACGATGGAAAACCGCTCCCCCAACATCGCCGCGGTCATAACCGCCGCCTCCGCCATACCCACGACAGGCACATCGAAAAGCTCCCGCGCGCCTGCGAGGCTCGGGTCGCCGAACGCCGCGATTATAACGGCATCGATGTCGTGGAGATTGTCAGCGATCATCTCAAGCGCGATAGCCCCGGCAATCTGTGCCTCCGCGCGGGAGGCGATATAGGGAAAGCCGCTTGGCGCGGTGATGGGCACGATCTCCGCCCGGCCATCTGCAATCTGGCGGGCGATTTCGGCCATCTTGTCGGTCATGGATTGCGTCATGTTGGGATTGACCAGAAGAATGCGCATCAACTCGCCCTCTCGTGTTTTGGGCGGGACAAGGCGCCCATGATATTGCGTGCAGTGGCGAGAAGGTCCGCGTCGCGACCTTTGGCCGAGATAATCTGAAGGCCGAGCGGCAGGCCCGCCTTTGTTTCCGCGAACGGGATCGAGAGCGCGGGACAGCCCGCATGATTGGCCTGCGGCGTGAAGGCCGCGTGATCCCGAGGCGCGCAAGGAAGGCCGCCGATGAACTCTGGGGCCAAGCGATCCACCGGCCACGCGGGGCACGGGGTCGTCGGAACGATGACAGCGTCGTAGCCTTCGAGAAAACCGTTCAGGATCTCGCCCATGTGGACCGAGGCCGATTTGGCGTTCGCGACCTCCGCCGCCGTCAAGCCAAGCCCCGTTTCAATCTGGAGAGCGAGGTCCGGGTCGAAGACCGAGCGATCCTCTTTCAAGGCCTCCCCAAACAATCGCGCCAGACCCGCGAATTGCAGAGGCATGACCGAGCCGCCGGTAAGCCCGCCCCAATCCGGAGCGGTCTCGACAAGAGAAAAGCCTTGCCGTTTCAGCTGAGCCACGGCCCCGCGCAGCGCCAGTGCCACATCCGCATCGAGTTTCTGCCCAAGCCCGAAATCTTCGGACCATGCGATTGTGCCGGCAAAGACGCTTCCAGTCGAAATGCCTGCCAGAACCTGCATCGCCAAGTCGATATCTTCGAGGTGTCTCGCGATCGGAGAGATAACCGAGATGCCATCAACCGGCTCGTCGAAACCCGGCCCGTAGGGCACGAAATCCTGCGTCGGTTTGAATCCAAAGAGCCCGGTGTGCGCAGGCGGGCGGCGGGAGGAGCCGCCCGCATCGGTGCCAAGCGCCAGCGGAGCCATTCCCGACGCCACCGCCGCCACCGGTCCGCCGGAGGAGCCACCGGGCGTAAGCCGCGTGTCAACTGGGTTGCGCGTGATGCCATGCAGCGGCGTGTTGGTCACGCCCTTGCAGGCGAACTCAGAACAGGTGGCGATCCCAAGGATCATCGCGCCCGCATCGCGCAGCTTACTCACCGCGGCGGCATCTTTCGGCGCGACAAATTCGGCGAACAGGCGCGAGCCTTGGGTAATTGGCAGATCCTTGACCCAGATGTTGTCCTTGATGACCACGGGCACCCCGGCGAGCGAAAGATCCTCTCCCGCCGCGAGCCGTCTGGCGACCTCCGCCGCCTCTTCATCGAGCGATGGATTGAGCACCGTCATCGCGTTCAGCGCCGGATTTCGCTCCGCCACGCGTGCCCGTGCCGCGATGGCGACCTCTGATGGCGTGACAACGCCGGAACGGACACGATGAGCAAGTGCAACGGCCGAGAGATCCAACGGGTTCATGCGGAATCTCCATGCACCTTGGCCCAGCACTGGGCGATCTCGCGGCGGGGCGCGATCCATACGTCATCGAACGAGGCGATATGCGCCAACACGGCCTCCAACCCACCAATCCGCCCCGGACGTCCGATAAGCCGCAGGTGCAAACCGATCGAGATCATACGCGCCGCACCTGTCCCCTCGGCATAAAGCCGGTCAAACGCGCCGATGACATAATCGCTAAAATCCCGCGCTTGCACAAAACCGCCCCCGGGGGAAAACCGCATGTCATTAGTGTCGAAGGCATAGGGCAAGATCACGTGGCCGCCCGCCATTCGCGGGATGTCATCATCGTAAACGTCGCTGTCATAGAGGAAATCACCCCGCTCGATGAGCAACTCCCGGGTGTTCACCGACGGCGCGGAGCGCGTGTGCCAACCCACCGGTGCGATGCCGCAGGCCGCTGTAATCGCGGCGTGCGTACGCTCGATCACCGCCGCCTCTTCTGTCCGCTCGAGATGCGCGTGACGCTGCCATAGCCAACCGTGGCAGGATACCTCATGCCCGCGCGCAATGATGTCCTGCATCAACCACGGGCTGCGCTCTGCCGCCCGTCCGCAGGTCGAAAACGTGGCCTTCACCCCATGATGATCGAAGGCTGCTGCGATGCGCCCATAGCCTTGCCGCGTCCCGTAGGCAAAATGCGTTTCCATGCAGGGATCGGGCACGTCTTTCACTTCTTCGCGGATCTCATAGGTCGCCTCATTGCAAGGATCACCGTCGCCGATGGAGAGTTCCGCACCTTCTTCCACGTTCACGACAAAGGACACCGCCAGCCGCGCCCCTCCCGGCCAGCAAGGCGCGGGCTCCGCACCGAAGTAGCCCTTGAAATCCCTACGATCAGTCATGACTCACCCTTGGATCATGCGGTTGAGGCCGACCGTACGGGCGCCAAACACCAAGACCACGACGGCGAGCAGGATCAATCCCGAAGACATCGCGGCCAGAGACGGATCAGGCTGTTCTTCGAGATACTGCAGCATCTTGATCGGCAGCGTCTTGTTGCGCGCGTCAGTCAGGAAGATGGAGATCGGATAGTTGTCCATCGACGCGAGGAAGGCGAAGAGACCCGATGTGAGGTAGGCGGGCGCGAGGTTGGGCACCAACACCCTGAGGATCGCTTTGGGATAACTCATCCCCAACGTTCGCGCCGCGTCGATCATCGAGAAGTCAAACGCCGCCATGGAGGCCAACAATGTGCGCATCACAAAGGGCAAGGTGATGACGATATGCCCCAGCAGCAGCGACACATAGGCGTCGCGAAGTCCGATTTCGCGGAAGAACTGCAACAGTGCCACCCCAACAACCAGCCCCGGCATCATCAAGGGGGAGACAGCAAAGGTGGCAATCGCCTCGCGCCCCCGGAAATTGCCCCGCGTCACTGCGATCGAGGCCAGAGTTCCCAGCACCAATGAGATCACGGTCGAGACGAAGGCCAGATTGAGTGAAAGAACCACCGCATCCCAAAGCCCAGAGCGCCGTTCCAGCGACACATACCAGCGGAGCGACCATTCCGGCGGCGGCAGCGTATAGACCGGTGACGCCGAGAAGGACGCCGCGACGGTGATGAAGATCGGCAGCATCAGAAAGGCGACGCAGCCAAGCGCCACGATCCAACTCAGCGCCCGGAAAATTCTGTCAGTCTGTGTCATGAACGAGCTCCCAGCCGCCGCGCCAGCCAACTTGAGAAGACGACCACGAATATCGCTATACCCAGCAGCACAGCGGAAATTGTGGATCCCAGCGGTTCGTTGCGCAGGTAGAGGAAACTGCGGGCAATGAGCATCGACAGGGTCTGTTGCCGCTCTCCCACGATCAGCGAGGGGATCACGTACATTGAAATCGCCATGGAGAATGTGAAGGCCGAGCCGGCGACAACACCGGGGAGGGTCAACGGCAAGGTGACATTGAAAAAGCGAAAGAACGGCCCGGCGCCCAGAGAGGCCGCAGCCTCCGGCAAGGCGCGATCCATCTGGCGCACCACCGCGTAGATCGGAAGCACCATGAACGGCAGGAACACATTCGCGGCACCAACCACGAGCGCCGTTTCGGTAAAGAGCATTCGCACGGGTTTTTCCGTGAGGCCAATCCACTGCAACGATGAGTTGATGAAGCCATTGGCGCGAAACAGGATCGACCAGGCAAAGGCTTTCACCACGACCCCCAGCGACATGGGCAAAACCATCGCGACGAGAAACACTGTCAACCACGGGCCCTTCGCGCGGCTCATCACGAAGGCGGTGGGGTAGGCAAATATCAGCGCAAGCAGCGTCGTCAGCGCAGCCACTCTCAAGGTGCGCAGAAGCACCCGAATATTGTAGTCATCGGCAAAGAAGGCGCGGTATTCCGAAAACGAAATTCCTTCGGCGGTCTGGATCGACTTGGCAAGCAGCATCAGCAGCGGGAGCGCGTAGATCACAGCGAGATATGCGAGACCCGGCACAGCGAGAAGCGCAACACGGTCGATGCGCCCGCTCATGCCGGCACCTCGTATGCCAGCGTATCTTCGATCTTCCAGCCAAGCGTGATTTCCTGCCCACGGGCAAAACCACTCCGAATACCGGACAGTTCGCAGAGCACGCGATCCTCTCCTTCGGCTGTCCCGTGCAACACTGTCTTGGCTCCGAGGACCATCACATCGGCAAGCGTCGATGAGATCGTGTTCTCTCCCGCGCCCACCTCGATCAGTTCGGGCCGCACGCCCAACAGGACGCGCGCGCCCGCGGGAGCCGCGCTTCGCGCCTTGAGCAACCCAAAGGGCGTTTCCGCCGTGATCACCTCGCCGTCCCGCGACGTGACTGTGCCGACAATCCGGGTCGACAGCCCAACGAAATCCATAACGAAGGGAGTGGCCGGACGGGCGTAGAGTGTTGATGGGTCGGCAAACTGTTCGATCCTGCCGGCATTCATCACGGCGATCCTGTCGGAGACGCCCATCGCCTCTTCTTGGTCGTGCGTCACGAAAATGGCGGTAATGCCGCGATCCAGAAGCAGTGACTTCAACTCGACTTGCATGGTCTCGCGCAGCTTGCGGTCCAGCGCGGAAAATGGCTCATCCAGCAATAACAGGTCAGGCCCGACAACCAGTGCCCGCGCCACGGCAACGCGCTGCTGCTGACCGCCGGAAAGCGCCGCAGTGGGGCGGTCGGCAAACTCGGACATGCGAACGAGTGAAAGTGCTTCTGCAACCGGTGCACCCGTCGCCCTCTTGGCCACGCCACGCGCCCGCAGGCCAAACGCCACGTTCTCGGCGACCGTCAGGTGGGGGAAAAGTGCGTAATTCTGGAACACCACCGACACGTTGCGCTTGTGCGCCGGAAAGCGCGTGATGTTGCGCCCGCCAAGCACAACAGATCCCTCGTCGCCTTCCAAAAGGCCAGCGATGATGCGCAGAAGTGTCGACTTGCCACAGCCCGAGGGACCGAGGAGAGATACAAGCTCCCCCCGATCCACACGGAAATTCAGGTCGGACATGACCCGTGTTCCCTTGAACGACTTCCCGATGCCCCAGGCTTCGAGGTATCGCGATGTCGGCTTTGCTTGATCCAGTGCCATGTCCGAATTCCGCCTTAGAGTGCCATGAGCTTGTCAAAGCGCTCGATCCACGCCCGGCGGTTCTTTGCGACGAAGGCCCAGTCCGGCGAGTAGATCGGCACGCCCTCCGGGATAACCGCGCCGGCGGTGACGGTCGTGTTCGCCGGAACAGAGGTGGCAAAGTCCGCTATTGCGGCCTGCATTTCTGCGCCAAGCATCTCGTTGACGTAGGCTTCTGCCAGTTCCGGGTTCGGCCCGCCTTTCACAAGACAGATGCCTGACGGCATGGCGAAGATGCCTTCCTTGGGGGCCGCGAGATCGACTGGCACGCCCTCCCCCTTGCGCGGCAGGGTATAGGACGAGAAGTTGCCCGCGAGCATCGAAATCTCGCCCTGCTCCAAAAGATTGAAAGCCTGAGACATGGTCGAATAGACCGACAGCAGGTTGGGCTTGAGTTCCTCCAACTTGGCGAAGGCCGCGTCGATTTCATATTGCGCCTCGGAGAAGGGCTTGCCCGAACCAAGCATCGCCGCGACAAAGAGTGTCCACATGCCTTCTGTGTTCTGCAGCGAAGGGATGATGACCTGTCCCGCGTTCGCCGGATCCCAAAGCGCGGCCCAAGTGGGGACACCATCGGAGTAGTCTGTGTTGTAGGCCACCCCCGCCCAAGGCTGTACGTAGTTGCACCACATACCGTCCATATGCACTGCGTCCGGGCGCAGGTCCGTCATGTTCGGCACGGCCCCGGCAGTGATGGGGTTCAGCAGGTCGGCTTCTACCGCCTGAATCATCACAGGGTCATCCATCTGCACGACGGAAAGATAAGGAGCATCCTTGTTGGAGGACATCTTCTCGAGGTTCACCGACGACTTCGTGCCCTCAAACAGGATGTCGGCGCCGATGGCCTTCTTCATATGCGGCGCGACCAGCTGCTCCATCCAAGCGGTATGCGATCCGGCGCATCCGATCACGATTTCGCTCGATTGCGCCCGCAGGATGGAGGGCGCGGACAACGTGCCGACGGCAACCATTGCGGATGTGCGTAGCAGGCTTCGGCGGGTCAAACCTTCGGTCTTGGATTGTGTCATGATGTTCCTCGTTGCTCCGATGATGGGTGAATTTCTGGTGTTGGAAAAACGGTTCTGATGCCGACTTGAAAATGGGATGCCATTTGGCTTAGTCCCGTAGAAGCATGGTTAGACGCGGCATGCACGTGTCGCAGCCGCGCAAAATATCGAAACTTTATAATTTGTGCAGAAGGAACCGAGCCTGCACACCGAATGAGCAACAGGAAAACCAAAAATGGCATCCCATCTAAGAAATATCACTCTCCTCTCCTGCGGAATCAGGCTTCAGCGCTCGGTGGATCTTTTGGTCGATGACGATGGTCGCATCGCAGAGATCGGCGCCGACTTGCCCGCGAGGAACGGTGTCGAAGTTGTGGACGCAAGGGGCGCGCTCTGCTTGCCGGGCTTTGTGAATAGCCACAATCACTCCCCGCTGATGGTCGTCAGGGGCATGGTCGAAGACAAAGGATTTGCCCCGGCCTACATTCCCAATGTTCCGCAGGGGCATTGGTTGTCGGAGGAAGAAACGCTCGCCCTCGCCCGGCTTGGCGTGCTCGAAATGCTTCTGGCGGGCGCGACGACGATCGTTGATTACTATCGCTACCCCGAAGCTCTTGCCCGGGCCGCCGATGAACTTGGACTTCGGGCGTTGGTCGGCGGGCGCGTGATGGATATGGACACCGCCGCGCTGTCCGAGGGCCGATTTGAACGAAACTCTTCCTTGGGCGACTCCACCTTGCGCGCGGCGCTTGATGTAATCGAGACGTGGGAGGGCCACGACCGTATCTCCACGATCCTCGCGCCTCATGCCCCTGACAGTTGCTCACGCGAAATGTTCACCGAGTTCCGCGCCTTGGCGGAGCAGACCGGCAAACAGGTCCACACACATCTAAGCCAATCACAGATGGAGGTGGATCAGATCGTCGCTCGTGAAGGCATGACGCCGACGGAATTTCTGGATGATCTCGGGCTGCTCTCCCCCGACCTGATCGCGGCACATTGTATCTTCATGTCCGAAAGTGATATCTCCCGCTTTGGCGCGGCCGGCGGAATTGTGGCCCATGCTCCAATCGGAAACGCAAGTTTCGGGGCCGCCGCGCCGATCAAGGCGCTCCGCGACGCAGGTGCTACAATCACCCTTTGTACAGACACGAAATCTGCCGATATGTTTGAGGCCATGCGGATGGCAATTGCCGCCGCGCGATGGAAGGCCGGTATGTCTTTTGATCTTAACGCGGAGGAGGTTTTTGGCTGGGCGACGTGTGCAGGGGCCGATGCGCTCAAGGGTCACGGGGCCACAGGCCGGTTGGAAATCGGTGATCCCGCCGACCTCATCTTGCTGGATCCGCTCGCTCCAAACCTGTGCCCGGTTATCGACGGCTTCGGAATCGTTGCCCACTCTGGCTCGGCGGCAAACGTGACGGACGTCATGGTGCAGGGGAAATGGCTGGTGCGCGACCGTGCTCCAACCCTCGTAGATGCGCGCGACATCATATGCGAAGCGCAGAAGGTCTCGGAAAGGCTGTGGGATCGCGCGGCGAACACCTAGGCGTTCAGAGCAGTGCGGCGACGGTCTCTCCTGTGTGAAGCAGGTGCCTGCGCCAGACTTTCGCCGCGCGCTCTGCGTCCTTCGTGCGCAACGCCTCCATCAATTCGTCATGCTCGGAGACCGCCTCTGTCAGCCGGTTTGGCTGCATGATCGCAAGGAAGCGACCACGACGGGCACGCGCCATCAACTTGCGATGGGTTTCCGCGACGATGGCATTGCCGCAGCACTCGATGATGAAGTCGTGAATCTCGGAATTCGTATCGAAATAATCGTCGTGGCTTCCGATCTTATAGTACGTCATCATCCGGTCGTGCATCTCCTCGAGAAGGTCCAGCGTCTGAGCGTCAATACTCTCTACCAGCCGCTCCGCTGCCAGACTTTCAAGTGACGCGATCACGTCGAAAAGCGCCAGGGCCTCCTGCGGGGAGTACTGTACGACCTGTGCCCCCTTGTTGCGGGAAATGACAATCAGCCCGTCCGCCGCGATCAGTTTCAATGCCTCGCGTACGGGTGTTCGCGATACATTCAGCTCTGCGGAAATCGTCCGCTCGACGATCCGCGATCCCGGGGGATAGATCCCCTTTACGATCCGATCTCTTAGCGTGTCGGCCACCCATTGCGCGGTGGCTGTCGCTGGCGCCCCACCCTGCGCAGATCCCAAATCCTCAGTCATACCCGCACGAGCCTCATACCAGATTTATGGCATGCCATTAAGCCAACCCCATCCGACAAATCAAGCTGCGCGCTACCGGATGTGTGCGTTTGACCCGGCGATTTCTGCGCACAGTTGTAGATTAGGTTCGTTATTTTAGTAGCTTGGCTTGTCGTATTCACGTGCCCCCCCGAAAAAATGTAAGTTTGGTGCCTCACTGGCCTGCGTCTTGTCGGTGGAATGCCAAATGATTCATTTTGCCACTATCCAGTTTGTGGCCCCGCATTTTACAGGCGATGCCACGACCTCATCATGCCCCAAGAGGTCGCTGAAAAATGCGGCACTGCAGCATCGTGGTGCCTTATTGACGGGCAAACACGCCGATAGGGCCCCTTGCAACTCTCACTGGCTCATTTCGGGACTGGTCTCCCGAAACCGTGGATTGCCACCATCCCGCCATGATCGCGCCGAAACGAGCGCATCATCAAGGACCGCGCAGAATGGCGTGACACCTGACAGAGAGGTACAAACGATGAATTTCAAACGAGGCGTCAGCGCCCTCGCTACCGCCGCGGCGTTGTTTTGCGCCACGCTTGCCCAAGCCGATGGCACGCTTCGCGTCGGCATGACCGCCGCCGATATTCCGCTCACCACTGGCCAGACGGACCAGGGTGGAGAAGGGATGCGCTTCATGGGGTACACGGTCTACGACTCGCTCATCGAGTGGGATCTGACCAGCGCCGACAAGCCTTCTGTTCTGATCCCCGGGCTCGCGACCGAATGGTCCGTGGGCGAAGACGAGCTGACATGGACATTCAAACTGCGCGAGGGCGTGACCTTCCACGATGGCTCACCGCTGACCGCCGAAGTCGTTGTCTGGAACCTAGACAAGCTGCTGGACGATACCTCCGAGCAGTATGACAGCCGCCAAGCTGCGCAGGGTAAATCCCGAATTCCCGCCGTCGCCACCTATGCGGTGGTCGATGACCTGACCCTGACCATCACGACGGGCACCCCTGACGCCACCCTGCCCTACCAGCTGGCGTGGATCTTGATGTCGTCCAAAGCCAATTGGGAAGCGTTGGACAAGGACTGGGAGAAGGTTGCGACCTCCCCTTCCGGCACCGGCCCGTGGAAGCTGACCGAGTTCGTGCCGCGCGAACGCGCGGTCATGGTGCCGAACGAAGACTACTGGGACGAAAGCCGTATCCCGCAACTTGATGAGATGATCCTCATCCCGCTGCCCGAACCCAATGCGCGTTCCGCCGCACTCATGTCCGGTCAAGTGGACTGGATCGAGGCCCCCGCACCCGACACAATCCCCGCAATGACCGGCAACGGATTTGTCATCTCCTCCAACGCCTATCCGCATAACTGGACCTGGCACCTCTCCCGGCTCGAAGACTCCCCGTGGAACGATATCCGGGTGCGCAAGGCCGCAAACATGGCGATCGACCGCGAAAGCATGATGCCACTGCTCGGTGGTCTGATGGTTCCGGGCAAGGGCTTCCTGCCGCCCTCTTCGCAGTGGTTCGGCAACCCTGAGTTCGATCCCTCATACGATCTTGAGGCGGCCAAGGCGCTCATGGAAGAAGCCGGTTTCGGACCCGACAACCATCTGGAGGTCAAGGCGCTCATCTCTCCTTCCGGTTCCGGTCAGATGCTGCCGCTTCCGATGAATGAGTTCGTGCAGCAGAGCCTCGCAGAAGTCTGGATCGACGTAGACTTCATGGTCGTGGAGTGGAACCAGATGATCAACCTGTGGCGCGCAGGCGCGGCCGATCCGGCCGTGGAGGGCGCACACTCGATCAACTTCACCTACTTCATCCAAGACCCGTTCACCGGTCTGATCCGCCACCTAGACGAAAACCTGATCGCGCCGAACGGTACCAACTGGGGTCATTACTCCGATCCGGAGATGCAAGCGCTCTTCGAGCAGATCAAGACGACCTTTGACCCAGAGGAACAGAACGCCGTCCTTCAGAAGACGCATGAGAAATTCGTCGATGAGGCCCTGTTCCTGTTCGTCACGCACGACGTCGCGCCGCGGGCCATGTCGCCCAAGGTGAAGGGCTTCGTGCAAGCGCAGAACTGGTACCAGAATTTCTCCTCCATCACGATGGAAGAGTAATCTGCTGTCCGGCCCTCGCCCGTTCTTGGGCGGGGGCTTTCCCTTTTCGAACTTCGGAAAGCTCGCCCCTTGCTGACTTATCTCATTCGCCGCCTCATACTCGTTTTGCCCGTAGCCTTCGGGGTTTCGGTCATCTGTTTCCTGCTGGTCCAGATCGCTCCCGGCGACCCGCTGACCGCCATCATGCCCGTCGATGCCACCGCCGAGGAACAGGACGCCATGCGCGCGGCCTACGGCCTCGATAAGCCGTTGCCCGTCCAATACGCCTTCTGGATCGGAAACCTCGTGCAAGGCGATATGGGCAAATCGATCGCAACAGGCAGGCCCGTCGCCGGCGAGGTGTTCGGTGCGGTTCAGAACTCGCTGTTGCTCGCCCTCTCCGCAGCCGTGATCGCCTTCCCCATCGGCATTTTCCTCGGGTTTCTCGCCGGCTATTTCCGTGACACGTGGATCGACCGCGTCGTCACGGCCGTCTCCATCGCTGGTGTCTCCGTGCCGAACTATTGGCTGGGGATCGTCCTCGTCATCATATTCTCGGTGAATCTGGGTTGGTTGCCTTCCATGGGCGCGGGCCCCGGCGGATCGTCGGAATGGGAGTGGAACTGGCTGCACATGCGCCACCTTGTCCTGCCCGCCGTAACGCTTGCGGTGGTTCCGATCGGTATCGTCGCGCGAACCGTTCGCGCTCTGGCGGGGGAGATTCTCACACAGGATTTCGTACAGGCGCTCTATGCCAAGGGGATGAGCCGCGCCGACGTGCTGCGCCATGTGGCCCGCAACGCCGCTGCCACGGCCTTGTCGGTGATGGGGCTTCAATTGGGCTACCTGCTGGGCGGGTCGATCCTGATCGAAACTGTGTTCAACTGGCCCGGCTCCGGCTTTCTGCTT
This sequence comes from Poseidonocella pacifica, assembly GCF_900111875.1. Lineage (GTDB taxonomy): Bacteria > Pseudomonadota > Alphaproteobacteria > Rhodobacterales > Rhodobacteraceae > Poseidonocella > Poseidonocella pacifica. The sequence goes on along the minus strand of NZ_FOJU01000001.1, from coordinate 508,387 downwards.
TCGAACGCGATCTTCCAGCGCGATCTGCCGTTGCTGCAAGGCACCATTCTCGTGCTCGCGCTGTTTTTCGTCGCGATGAACCTGATCGTCGATGTGGCCCAAGCCGCCATCGACCCCCGCGTCCAGAGGACCTGATCCATGGCCCTTTCCGAAACCCTTCCCGCAGAACCCGAACCCATCGCCATCCCGCAAGGGTATTGGTCAGGCGTGGGCGCACGGTTGGTGCGCGATCCTCTCACCGTGATCTGTGCGTCGGTAATCCTTGCCTTGATCCTCGGGGCGATTTTCGCACCATGGCTCGGCCTTGCCGATCCTTACAAGGGATCGATGATTGCCCGGCTCAAGCCGTTGGGCACCGAAGGGCACATCCTTGGCACTGATGAGCAGGGTCGCGACATGCTCGCACGCCTGATCTATGGCGGCCGCCTGACGCTCTTCATCGGGCTGATGCCGGTGGTTCTCGCCTTTTTCATCGGCTCCACGCTCGGCATCTTGGCGGGCTATGTCGGGGGCATCACCAACACGATCATCATGAGAACCGTGGATGTCTTCTTTGCCTTCCCCTCGGTGCTGCTTGCGATCGCCATCTCCGGTGCCTTGGGCGCGGGCATCGTGAATTCGCTCGTTTCACTCACGATCGTCTTTATCCCGCCGCTCACCCGCGTGGCCGAGGCCGTGACCTCGGGCGTTCGTTCGCTCGACTATATCGATGCTGCTCGCGCCACGGGGGCCAGTGCGCTGACCGTGATCCGTGTTCACGTCATCGGCAATGTGCTTTCGCCGATCTTCGTCTATGCCACCTCCCTCACGAGCGTGTGCATGATCCTCGCGGCGGGGCTTAGCTTTCTCGGCATCGGAGTACGACCGCCGGAACCGGAATGGGGCCTGATGCTCAACACCCTTCGCTCTGCCATTTACGTCAACCCGTGGCTGTCTGCCCTGCCGGGGGTGATGATCTTCGTCACCTCCCTGTGCCTGAACCTGCTGTCCGACGGTCTGAGGAGTGCAATGAATGTCCGCGACTGACTACGCACCGAAACCCGACACGGGCGGTCCCGCCCAACCGCTTCTCATCGTGAAGGATCTCCAGAAACACTTCCCCGTGCGCGGCGGCCTGTTTGGTCGCACGCAAGCAAAGGTGCAGGCCGTCGATGGCGTCTCCTTTGAGGTGAAGAAGGGGGAGACCCTCGGCATCGTTGGAGAGAGCGGATGCGGCAAGTCAACGACCGCAAAGCTGCTCATTGGCCTGACAGAAAAAGACCGGGGCGAGATCATCTTTGACGGGCTTTCGCTGGGACAGCGCCTCCCGCTCAAGGATCTTCGCAAGGGCGTGCAAATGGTGTTTCAGGACAGCTATGCCACACTCAATCCGCGCCTGACGATCCTCGATTCAGTGGCGTTCGGCACAAAGGTACAGGGGTTGAAAGATCCCAACGGCCTTGCCCGGAAAATGATGGATCGCGTGGGGCTCAACCCCAATCGGTTCGCCCATAGATACCCTCACGAGCTTTCTGGCGGGCAACGGCAACGCGTCAACATCGCCAGAGCGCTCGCCATGTCGCCGCGCCTTGTGGTGCTGGATGAAGCCGTCTCTGCGCTCGACAAGTCCGTAGAAGCGCAGGTGCTCAACCTCCTGAACGATCTGAGGGCCGAGTTCGGCCTGACGTACATCTTTATCTCGCACGATCTCAACGTCGTCCGCTATATCTCCGACCGCATTCTCGTGATGTACCTCGGAGAGGTCGTGGAGGTGGCTCCGGTGGACTCGATCTGGAAAAGCCAGGCCCACCCCTATACGCGCTCGCTCTTCTCCGCGATGCCATCCATGGATCCGGACAACCGTACGCAGGAACCGCCGCTGGCGGGCGATCCTCCGAACCCGATCAATCCGCCCTCGGGGTGCCGGTTTCACACCCGCTGCCGCTTTGCCTCCGACGTCTGCAAGTCCGATGCGCCTCGGCTTGATGGCCTTGCACAGAACGCCGCCCACATGGTCGTTTGCCACCTGTACGATGCCGCGTCGGGCCATCCCCGCGCCGGGCAGGGAATACCCGCATGATCCGCTCTCGCCAAAACACACCGCGCACCAACGCCCCGACCGCGCCCGAACTGGAGGACGGACAATGACCAACCTGCTCGACATCCAGAACCTCACCATCCGCTTCAAGGGCAAGCGAACGGTCCACGCGATCAACGACGTCTCGCTCTCCATGAAACAGGGAGAGACGCTCGCCCTTCTCGGAGAGTCCGGCTCTGGCAAGTCGGTGACGCTCAAGGCACTCCTTGGCCTGCTCCCCCCAAAACGCACAGACATCGCCGGCTCGATCCACGTCAACGGCACCGATGTGCTGTCCCTGTCCGGCAAAGCGCTGCAACGCTACCGGGGCGGCGAAGTCTCCATGGTGTTTCAGGAACCTGCGCTGGCACTCGATCCGGTCTACACCGTGGGCCACCAGATTGCCGAGACCGTCATGCGGCACAAGGGACTGTCCAAAGAGGACGCGCTGTCGACCGCGCTCGATATGCTGGACCGGGTGCGCATCCCATCGGCCAACCGCCGGTTGAACAACTATCCGCACGAGCTTTCAGGCGGCATGCGGCAACGCGTGATGATCGCCCTTGCGCTTGCGTGCCGGCCCAAGCTCCTGCTCGCCGATGAGCCAACCACCGCGCTCGACGCCACGGTGCAGATCCAGATCCTTCTGCTCCTGCGCGAGTTGCAGAAGGAGTTTGGCATGGGCGTGATTTTCGTCACCCATGACATCGGCGTTGCGGTGGAAATCTCCGAGCGTGTTGCCGTGATGTACGCGGGCCAGATCGTCGAAGAAGGCACAACGCGGGAGATCATCCGCGACGGACGTCACCCATATACGCGCGGCTTGCTTGCCGCCAACCTGCATGATGTGGCGCGCGGCGAACGGCTCAACGCCATCGCCGGCAGCCCCCCGGCGCTGGAGGCAAAGCCCGATGCCTGTTCTTTCGCGCCGCGTTGTCCGCGCGCTCTATCCGCTTGCCGCGAGGCACTCCCGCCGATGATCACCCCGTCCGAGCGTCGCCGGGTGGGATGTCTGCGCGCCGATGAAACCTTGGCTGCCGAGTAGACGATGGACCTTCCGAACGATCCCTATCACTGCCTCATGCCCTACCCGCCTGTTGCCGTGCCGAACGGTTCCGGTCCGCTCGACGGGCTAACGCTTGGCGTAAAGGACATCTACGACGTGGCGGGATACCGCACGGGAAATGGCAATCCGCTGGCTCTGGCGATGTCTGAGGTCAAGACCGCGACATGTCCTGCCGCGCAGATGCTTCTGGACGCTGGCGCACGCTTCATCGCGAAGACCCACACCGACGAACTCGCTTGGTCGATGTACGGTATGAACGAACACATGGGCTATGTGCAGAACCCTGCCGCGCCGGGCCGCATCACCGGCGGATCCTCCTCCGGGTCGGCTGCGGCGGTCGCGGGTGGGCTGGTGGACATTGCGATCGGGTCCGACACTGGCGGTTCGGTACGCGCGCCTGCCAGCTTCTGCGGCATCTGGGGCCTGCGCCCCACGCATGGGCGTATTCCACTGGATGGCGTCATGCCTCTGGCGCCCAGCTATGACACCTGCGGGCTGTTTGCGCGTGACGGGGAAACGCTTCTCCGCGCCCATGGCGCGCTGCAGACAGATGACGCACCGTTGCCCGAGGCGCCTCGGTTGCTCTGGCCGGTTGAGATGATGGACCAGCTTGGCCCGGACCAACGCGCACAATGCGAGGAGGGCTTTGCCGGGGTCGAGACAACCAACCTGACGGGCCTATACCCCGAGGGCGTCGAGACGATCTATCAGATGTTCCTGACCACAGTGGGCGCGGATGCGAAGGACCATATCCTGCCCTTCATCCGCCAATCCGGCATGCCCCTTGTACGCGGCATCCGCGAACGTGCATCCGCGGCCGAGGCCTTGAGCGAAGCTGAAATCGCCCCCGCCCGCCGCGACCGCGCCGCCTATGCCGCGCACGTGCAGCGCCTACTCGGAGAAGCGGGCGTGATCCTCGCCCCCGTTTGCCATGATGCGCCCTTCCGACATGATGCGCCGCTGGAAGTCTTTGACACCTATCGCCATCACTCGCAAAAATTGCTGTGCATCGCCGGGCTTGCGGGCTTGCCGCAGGTGGTCTTTCCCGCGGGCCAAGTAGACGGTGCGCCATTTGGCCTTTCGCTCATCGGACCACGTGGGTCCGACCTGTCCCTGATCCGCTTGGCAGTCCAAATGACCAAAACCGAGGACCCCGAATGACGATTGAGGCGAAACTCTCCGAGATGGGCCTTGCCCTGCCCCCCTCCGCCCCGTCGCGTGCCCTATTCCTGCCCGGCAAAATCAGCGGCAACCTGCTGTTCCTCTCCGGTCAGATTTGCGAATGGGAAGGCGTGCCGAAGTACTTCGGCCCGATCTCCAAAGGCTTCGACGTGACCATCGGGCAGGACGCCGCGCGCATGTGCGTCCTCAACCTGCTGTTCTGCGCGCAGCAAGTAGCGGGATCTCTTGACCGCATCGCGGGTGTGATCAAGGTCAACGGCTATGTCGCGGCCGATCCGGATTATGGTGAGGGACCATTTATCCTCAACGGCGCATCGCAGTTGTTCATCGACCTGTTCGGAGATGCGGGGCGCCATGCCCGGACGGCGGTGAACGTAAGCTCCCTGCCTGCGAATTCGTTGGTGGAGGTCGAAGCTGTTCTCGAACTGCGCTGACGCTTCGGCCCGGCGATCAAACCGCATTTACCCGGCTCGCGCCCTTTCGAGAAGTCGAGGGTGTTGGCACGAATCTCTAACGGTACAAACCGCCCTGTTGTCAGGCACCAAGACGACAGGATTCCCGATGAGTATCGATTTCGACCTCAAGCCTGTACGAGGCGGCAAGAGATGGGCGCAAACCCGACGATCATCCCATCCACCTGCGTTCCCGGCGGAAACTCCGTGAGACCGGAGACTGACCCGGTTATGACAGTTTGCCCAACCTTGATACCGCCGCAATGATTTCCGAGATGGTCCAGCAATGTCCACAGATTGCTCAACGCAGAGCCGCCCGGCACAATGACCTCGCCATCGACGACCGTCGTGTCACCACATCGCAGACGCGCGTTCAGCCGACCAAAGTCGCTGCCATCCCAGTCGGCCAATGCGGGCCCAAGTACGACGCCGTCATTGAGCTGCATATCTGCCAACTTCACCGCAGGGTCGAGCGCATCCCCATCAAATCGCTGGTCGCAAAGCTCCAAAACGATCCGAGGGAGGAGGAAATCCTGCGGCGCGTGGCGCATCGCCGGTTCCGGCGCTCGCAATATCTCAAAGCCGACCTCCAACTCGATGCCTAGCATCTCTCGCACCGGAACATCCGAGCCACTGGGGAATGTCCGCGCGGAGGGGATCGGGGCCATGGCGGGTTGGCCCGGCCGAAATGCCCCCACCTTGAAACCGCTCAGCGGCCCGAGCAAAGGCAGCACACGTCGCTGGATGGCCAAGGCCTCGTCGTAGTCGGGCGCGGCGAGGGAACTTGCATCACCACGCACGTCGGTTGCCCGCGCATCGGCCAAGAGGTTTGCGAACCGTTTCACAATTGGGGATTCGATGATCACTTCAGCCGTCTCCGGGATACCGAGCCTGCCGACAATAGACATCGCGACGTGGAGCCACGTCCACGCCTCAAACCTGCAGATGTAAGCTCGGCGTGCCTTTCTGCATGATCTGATAGCAACCAGTCGAGTGTAGCCGCATCAGGGTACGGCAATTGAATGCGATTCGGGATATCGGCGAGGAAGGTCGCATGACCATGATAGGGGCAAAGCCCAGGTAGGATGACCACGAGAGTATAGGGTGCCCCCTGCAAGGCGGTCCAGACAACGAAAAACCGCCGATCGTGCGACCGGCGGTTTTCACGCAAAAGCTGTGCTTTGCTATGGTACCCAAGGCCGGACTCGAACCGGCACGTCCGTTAGGACGGGGGATTTTGAATCCCCTGCGTCTACCATTCCGCCACTTGGGCTCGCTCCCCGATTTAGCGAAGCAAAACGGGGGCGTAAAGAGCAATCAGAAGAGAAATCTCACCAACCAGAGCGTGATCCCGGGGAAGCCGACCAGCAGACCTACCCGCAGCAGATCCGACATGACGAACGGCGCCACGCCGCGATAGGTCGCGGTCATGGGAATATCGGGAGCGACCCGGTTGATGATGAAAAGGTTCATCCCCACCGGGGGCGTAATAAGGCCCACCTCCACCACGATCAGCGCGAGGATGCCAAACCATATGGCAGTCTCTTCGGGTGACAGGCCAAAATCAAGCACGGCAATCACCGGCAGAAAGATGGGAATCGTCAGCAAGATCATGCTGAGACTGTCCATCAGGCATCCGAAGATCAGGTAGCACAGCAACATGATCGCCAGCACGGTCAACGGGGCATACCCCTGCGAAAGCACCCAGTCGGCCAATTGGTCGGGCGCACGGGTCAGGGCAAGAAAGCCCTTCAGAACCTCCGCCCCAAGCAAAATGAGATAGATCATCGCGCTGGTCTTCGCCGTCTCCAGCACGGCCTCGAAGAAAACGGTCAAGCCAAGTTGCCGCGTGGCGATGCCATAAAGGCCGGTCGCGACCGTACCAAAGGCCGCCGCCTCGCCCGGCGTAAAGAGCGCCTGCGGTCCGGGTTTGGCCCAGTTCCAGTCTCCGACAATCCCGCCGATCGTCAGCCCAAAGATGACGAACACCGGCCACGTGGCCCAAAGCGTCCGCCAGCGTGCCGCCCAAGGAACTCGCGCATCAATCGACCCCGCACCGGGCCGCAAACGGACATAGACTGCGACGGTCAGAATGTAACCGATGGCTGCCAGGACGCCGGGTATGATCGCGGCCATGAACATCTTGACGATATTCTGTTCGGCCATGATCGCGTAGATCACGAGGATGATTGACGGCGGGATAAGGATGCCAAGCGTGCCGCCCGCAGCCAGTACGCCGGTGCTCAGGGCATCAGAATAGCCTCGCGAGCGCATCTCAGGCAGTGCGACCTGCCCCATCGTCGAAGCGGTGGCGAGCGAAGAGCCGCAAATCGCGCCAAATCCCGCGCAGGCCCCGACGCTTGCCATGGCAATGCCACCGCGCCGGTGCCCGAACCAATCGGAAGCGGCCCGAAAGAGCGCGGCGGACATGCCCGTTCGCGTTGCAAACTGGCCCATCAGCAGGAACAGAGGAACAATGGCAAGCCCGGGATTGGCAAACGTCTCATAGGTCAACGTTTTCATCTGGGCGAGCGGCGCGTTGGGTGATCCAAGGACGTGCCAAGTGCCGAAGAACCCGGTCAGCCCCATCGCCAGCGCAATCGGCACCCGCAGAAATACCGCACCAATCATCGCCGCAAAGGCGATGAGCGCAAGGACGAGACCACTCATGCTGCTTTTTCCTCTCCCGCAATCACCCAGTTGAGGCTGCGCCAACAGGTATACAGGCTGACCATCAGGAAAAGCGCCGAACCACAAAGCGCCGCGAGATAGGGAATCCAGACAGGGATCTGCAACTCATAGGTCGTTTCCGCGAAGAACGGCTTGTACCCCATGCCGAGCGCGCCGCGAAACGCGTCGCTGCCGTGAGGATATTTCTCCGCAAAGCCGAACCAGAGTTGTCGCAGGATGACTGCGCTGGACACCGTGATGAGCACATCCCCCAAAAACCCGAAGCCCGCATGGATCCGCGATGGCAGACGACCGGTGAAGATATCCACTGTGACGTGGCCGCGTCGAAGCTGACACCACGGCATGAAACCGAAAACGGCAATCGCCGTTCCTATGGCCGCAAGCTCGTAATCCCCGGTGACCGGTCCAAGGCCCAGCCCGTCAAGTCCGCGCCCGACAATCGACACCACGGTCATGAGACTGATCGCCGCGAGGATGCACCCCCCGCCCCAAGCCATCGCCTGTGCCAGAAAATCGATCCACCGACCGACCCGTAACTCCAGATTTGGTGCCAACATTGCACAAACTCCGTTCTCTTGGTCGTTTGGAACGCGTGATGGCGAATTGCAAGCAAGGGGAGGTATTTCGATACAGGAAATTTGCGTCTAAGAAGGCCAAGAAGAATCCAAGAGGTGCCCGTGCTGCGATCCCTATATGACTGGACCCTGCGCATGGCGCATCACCGCAACGCGCTCTGGGTGCTGGCCGCAGTCGCCTTCATCGAAAGTTCCGTCTTCCCAATTCCTCCTGACGTCTTGATGATCCCGATGATCATCGCAAGGCCGTCCCGTGCGTGGCTCATCGCTCTGGTGGCTCTGACGGCCTCCGTTTTGGGCGGGCTGCTCGGCTATATGATCGGGGCTTTCTTCTACGAACAGATCGGTGCTCCGATACTGGAGGCGCTCGGCAAGGGGGATGCGATGGCGCATTTCAACACGCGGTTCAACGACTTCGGCTTCTGGGCGGTGCTCATCGCTGGGGTCACGCCCTTCCCCTACAAGGTCATCACGATCATGTCGGGCTGGACGGGAATGCCGCTCCTGACGTTCATGGCGACCTCGCTGCTTGCGCGGGGCCTTCGGTTCTTCATCGTGGCGGCGCTCTTGTGGAAATTCGGCGCCCCGATCCGCGATTTCATCGAAAAGCGGCTTGGCCTGATGTTCACCCTCTTCGTGGTCATTCTATTGGGCGGCTTTTATGCCGCGAAATTCCTATGAACCGACGCCTTCTCGTCATCCTAGCCGCTGGTGGCTCGGCCGCCCTTCTGCTCGGCGCATTCGCGTTCCAGCATCTCGGGGGGCTTGCTCCTTGCAAGATGTGCCTTTGGCAACGTTGGCCGCATGCCGCAGCGATCCTCATAGGGGCGGTCGCCGTCGTCGTTCCCGGTGCGGCGCTGCCTCTCCTCGGGGCGCTGGCTGCCGCGGCTACGGCGGCCATCGGGATCTATCATGCCGGGGTGGAGTGGGATTTTTGGGAAGGGCCCACATCCTGCACCGCCACCAATAACATCGGCGGCCTCTCTCCCACAGAGTTGCTCGCTCAGATTCAGAATGCGCCGATCGTACGCTGCGACGATATCGCGTGGTCCCTCGCGGGGCTGAGCATGGCCGGGTGGAACGCGGTGCTGAGCCTCGTTCTGGTCGGGATCTGGATCACGGCGGCGCGGCGCGCCTAGTTTCGGGCAGCTTCTATCGCGGGCAGTATCGTGGAGGTCATGACACGGTCGGTTATCGGCCCTGCGAAACGGGACAGGATCACCCCATCGCCGTCGATCACGTAAGTTTCCGGCACGCCATAAACGCCCCATTCAAGCGCCATGCGCCCGTCGGCGTCCGCCCCGATGGCGGCATAGGGATCGCCGAGTTCCGCCAGAAACCCGAGCGCATTCTCGGGTTTGTCCTTGTAGTTGACCCCATAGACCGGGATGCCCATTGCAGAGAGTTCGGCAAGATTGGGGTGCTCGACCCGGCACGGGGCGCACCAACTCGCCCAGTAATTCACCAGCTTGACCTCACCGTCGCGCAGCGCTGCATCGTCAAAGAGTGGCTTGTCACCAAGTGGTGTGATCTGAACCACAGGGGCCGGGCCGCCCGCCCGTGTCGACGGGAGGCCGTCGGGATCCTCCCGCATCATGCCGACGAAAAACATCGTGGCCAATCCCGCGAATGCCAGCGGTGGGATCAACATCATCGGCCTAAGCGCCATGATCATGGTCCTTTCGTGCCTCGATCTCCCGGAGGGACGCGAGGGCGCGTCGGGATTGCCATAGACTCAAAGCCACGAGCCCAAAGATTAGCGCAAGGCTGACCCCATAGGCCGAAAGCACGGCATCCGCGTATTTCCCAAGATCCGGCATCATGCCATCCGCTCCCGTGCAAGAAGGGCGCGGGTCCGCCGCGCGCGGATTTCTGTCCGGGTGCGCAGCAGGACGAGGGCGAGAAACAGCAAGACAAAGCCCGCAATGCATACGAGCAGAGGCAGGTAAAAGACGTCGGCCACGTTCTCTTCCTTGTCGAGGCTGAGAGAGGCGCCCTGATGAAGCCCCTGATTCCAGAAGTTGACCGCATAGCGCGAGAGCACCGCAAAGACCGAACCCACAAGGCAAAGCACCGAAGTCAGGTCAGCCGCGGTATCGTCATTCTCGATCGCGGACCACAGGGCGATATAGCCCAGATAAAATAGAAACAGGATAAGAAACGACGTCAGCCTGGGATCCCACGCCCACCACGTGCCCCACATCGGCTGGCCCCAGATCGCGCCGGTCAATAGCGCGATGACGGTCATGACCGCACCGATGGGGGCAGCCGCCTTGGCCGCGAGCGCAGAGACGTGGTGCCGCCGGACGATCCAGATCAGTGACGCCACCAGCATCATGAACCACGCGTTGATCGCCATGAGAGCCGCCGGAACATGCAGATAAATGATCTTTACCGTGGAGCCTTGTCGATAGTCGTCGGGCGTGAAGAAAAAACCCCAAAAGAGTCCCACAACAAGGCACGCACCAGCCCCATAGGAGACCCAAGGCAGGAGTGCGCCGGACGTCCCCATGAACTTTCTCGGATTTGCATATTCCCAGAGCGATGCCATGATCTCTCCCGTTTGGTTCAGCGCAGGTTGATACGCAATACAGCGGCGGAGGCAAATGGCAAAAGCGCGATAGTGCCGCAGGTAATTCCCGCAAGCAGCAGGAGCGGCGTAATCGGGTTCAGCCCTTCAGCCCCCCTTCGCGCCACTTCTGCCCCGAAAATCAAAGTCGGAACATAGAGCGGAAGCACCAGCAGGCTGAGCAAAAGCCCGCCCCGCTTGATCCCGACGGTCAGCGCCGCGCCGAAGGCCCCGATCACGCTCAGGGCGGGTGTTCCGGCAAGAAGGGATACCATGAGCCACAGGTAGCCACCTTGAGGAAGGGAGAGCAGCAGGCCAAGCGCGGGGGCCGCGGCCACCAGCGGCAAAGCGGAGGTCAACCAATGCGCCAGCGCCTTGATCGCCGCGATTCCCTCAAGCGGCAGCGGCGACGTAGCCAACAGATCGAGCGAGCCATCCTCCCATTCCAGCGCGAAGATCCTGTCGAGCGACAGAAGGCATGCGAGCAGCGCCCCCAGCCACAAGATGCCGGGTGCAATCCGGGCGAGCAACTCGCTCTGCGGGCCGACACCAAACGGAACGAGGACCGTCACAATCAGGAAGAACGCCAGACCAAGGCCAAAGCCCCCGCCCGCACGGACCGCCAGGCGCAGGTCACGAAGGAGCAAAGCGATCACAAGAAGGCCTCTGCGAAATCGTCGGCTTCCCGCGCAGGCTTCGCGCGGAACGGTGAAAGGTCGAGCACATCCGCTTCGATCCGCAGGTCGATATGCGTGGCGATCATCGCGCAGCCCCCCTGCCCCAGATGCGTACGTACGGCCTCGGCGAACCATTCAACGGCTTGGGTATCAAGCGAAACCGTCGGCTCATCGAGCAACCAGACAGGCCGCCCGGTCACGACCATTCGTGCCAAACCAAGCCGCCGCTTTTGTCCGGCCGAAAGCGTTGCAGCGGGACGCGCCGCCAAATCGCGCAGGCGAAAAGCATCAAGCGCGGGCGCGATGTCCGCCTTGCCAAAGACCTTTGCCCAGAAGGTCAGATTCTCCGCAACGGTCAAGGTGGCCTTCAACCCATCCGCGTGGGCGCCATAGGCCATCGCTTCGGGTCCGGGATCAATTTGCCCGACGAGCGGAGGCTGCAACCCCGACAGCGTACGTAGCAGCGTCGTTTTGCCCAACCCGTTCGGCCCGCGAAGGATCAGAGCGCGCCCAGCGGGCACCTCAAACGACAGACCTTCCAGAACCGGAATGCCCCCGCGTGCGATTGCGAGATCGGAAATTGTGACCTTCATGGCCCCCCGCTCAGACCGGAAGAACGGCCAATGCCACGCGCCGCCCTTCGGAGAGCAGGACATTATAGGTGCGGCAGGCCGAAGGAGAGGCCATGACCTCAACACCGATGCCGGCATCTTCAAGCGATCTGCGAAGATCGGAAGGGATATGGGATATCTCCGCGCCTGTACCCATGAGGATGACGTCGATCGCCCCGGCAAGCGCAAGCAGCGTTTCCACATCTTCATAGCCGCCCCAGCCGGTCACGCCATCGGGCGCAATCACGGCCGCGCCGTCGACAAGCTTGCCACCGATGCGAAAAAAGCCCGGTCCATAGCCATCCACAGGCACTGCGTCGGTATACTGGATCTCGTTCAGGCGCATCGCTTTTCCGTCCCAATATGGCAAACTGCGGAGCACCGCAGTGCGCGTGCGGGCCAAGCCACCCAACGGTAGAGCGCCTCCCGCACGGGGTCAAACTCCACCTAGCAGGTATTTGGTGTGAGGAGACCTTTCAAAGCGCGATCCCGAAAGGCCTGACTATGCCTCAGTGATCCCAACAGCCTTTACCTGCCCCAAATCTCAGGCATCGACGTTTGCGAACTGATTGCCCTTGTTGGCATCCGGCTTGGACCAATCGCGCTTGATGCCAAGGCGCAGCAACATGGCGGAGGCCACGAAGATCGACGAATACGTCCCGACGATCACACCCCAGATCATCGCGAAAACGAACCCCCGGATCACGTCGCCGCCGAGCGCGAAGAGCGCGAACAGCGCAAGCAGCGTGGTCACGGAGGTCATCACCGTGCGGCTCAGCGTTTCGTTGATCGACAGGTTCAGAACTTCGCGCAGCGGCCGGTTCTTGTACTTGCGCAGGTTCTCCCGCACCCGGTCAAAGACGACAACCGTATCGTTGAGCGAGTACCCCACGATCGTGAGAAGCGCCGCGATGATGGCGAGGTCAAACCGGATCTGTAGTTCCGAAAAGACACCCATCGTCAGCACCACGTCGTGAACGAGGGCAATCACCGCGCCGAGTGCAAATTGCCACTCGAAGCGCAACCAGATGTACACCAGAACGGCGCCAATCGCCGCGACAACCGCCAGCGCGGCCGTCTGGATCAGCTCGCCAGAAACCTTGGGGCCGACAGATTCCACTGAGAGAAACTCGACATCCGGTGACACTTCTTGCAGCGCGTTCTGGATCGCGGCGATCATGGCGGGATCGGCGCTCTCCGCACCGTCTTGCGCCTGTACGCGGATCATGGCGACGTTCTTTTCCGGCCCGAAGCTGGGGTCGAACACTTCGGAAATCGACACATCCCCAAGTTCCAGCGCGTTGAGCGTATCGCGGTACGCCCCGACATCGACGGGCTGCGCACTTTCGGTGCGGATGGTCGTGCCGCCCTCGAAATCGATCCCGTAGTTCAGGCCGCGAACGAGGAAGCTCGTCAGGGCCAGCACGACGAGCACGGCGGATATCCCGAGCCACAGCTTGGAGCGGCTGAAGAAATCCCAGTTGGTCTCTTGCGGAACGAGGCGCAGGCGCATCTCAGACCTCCAGCGTTTTGGGGCGTCGGCGCTCAAACCACATGACGATAAGCACCCGGGTTACGAAAATCGCCGTGAAGACCGATGTCAGGATCCCGAGACCAAGCGTCACGGCAAAGCCGCGCACCGGACCCGAACCCATGACAAAGAGGATCACGGCGGTAATGAATGTGGTAATATTGGCGTCGAGGATTGCCGAAAGCGCCCGTTCATACCCAAGCTCGATGGCCCGCGCAGGGCCGCGCGCGGTTTTCACCTCTTCGCGGATACGCTCAAAGATCAGCACGTTCGCATCGACCGCCATACCGATGGTCAGCACGATCCCCGCAATCCCCGGCAAGGTCAACGTCGCCCCGATCAAAGACAGCAGGCCAAAGATGAGCCCCACGTTGATAAGCAGCGCAATATTGGCGAAAAGGCCGAAGAGACCATAGCTTGCTGCCATGAAGATCAGTACGCCGACGAAAGCAACCATGCTGGCGATCTTGCCCGCCTCGATACTGTCGGCCCCCAGTTCGGGGCCGATGGTGCGCTCTTCGAGGAATTCGAGCCCCGCTGGCAAGGCCCCTGCCCGCAGCAGCACGGCAAGGTGGGTCGATTCCTCGACCGCGAAATTGCCGGTTATGATGCCTGACCCGCCGGCGATGTGGCTCTGGATCACGGGGGCGGAAATGACTTCCTCATCCAGCACGATGGCAAAGGGGGAGCCGATATTTTCGGCGGTATACTCGCCGAACTTGCGCGCGCCCGACGGGTTGAACCGGAAGCTGACCGCGGGGCGGTTGTTCTGGTCAAAGGTCGGCTGTGCGTCGGTCAACTCTTCGCCCGTCACGACAGGCGCGGTTTCCAACACATAATAGGTGTCCGGATCATCAAGGCTGGGCAGGATCTCCTCGCCAATGCCAGGATTGGCATCAGGATCGGATGTGCGCGTTACAACCGGCTGAAACGTCAACTGCGCCGTGGTGCCGATGATATCCTTGAGTTCCTGTGCGGACCCAAGTCCGGGCACCTGGATCAGGATGCGGTCTGCGCCCTGACGCTGGATCGTGGGTTCGCGGGTACCGACCTCATCGATGCGGCGGCGAATGATTTCAAGGCTTTGGCGGACGGTACGCTCATCCGTGGCGAGGCGTTCCGCTTCGCTCAGCGTGACGAGAACATCCTGACCGCGCGTTGTAACCTCAATGTCGCTCGCCCCGGCACCGGTGAGCGAAACGACGGGCTGCGCCAGTCCGCGCAGGATCTCTGCGGCGCGGGCCGCGCCCCCCGGTTCGCTGACGCGGACCACAAGTGTATCTGCCTCGGAGGGCTGCAGGCGGATGGTGCCGACCTCGGAGCGCGCATCGCGCAGGGCATCGCGCACCTCGGGCCAGAACGCTTCCATGCGGGCGGCATAGACATCCTCGACCTTCACTTCGGCCAGAAGATGCGCACCGCCGCGCAGATCCAGCCCGAGATTGACGATTCCCGAGGGGAGCCAATCGGGCCACTGTCCTGCCTGCGCTTCGACCTCATCCCCGGCAGTTCCGGCGACCATGGCGGCGCGGGCATCGTTGGCCTGCTCGACCCGCCCGTAAAAGAGGTTCGGCAGCGCGAGGGCGAGGCCCACCGCGACGAGCCCCCATATCAGGACGCGTTTCCACAGATCGATCTGCAGCATGTCAGGAGGCCTCCCGGCCGGATCAGGAGTTGGCCGGCTCGGTCTTGTTCAGCACCTGTGCGACGGTGGATTGGACCACCCGCACCTTGACGCCGTCGGCGATTTCTACTTCGATTTCACCGTCTTCCTTGACTTTGCTCACCTTGCCGATGAGCCCGCCCTGGGTCACGATCTGATCGCCGCGGCGCAGGGCCGTGACCATTTTCTGGTGATCTTTCAGCTTCTTCTGCTGAGGACGGATGAGCAGGAAATACATGATCACGAAGATCAGAATGAGCGGGATGAACTGCGCGAACGCGTTGCCTTCCATGGAGGTATCCTTTTGTCGGCGCGGGTGTTGGCCCGCGGAAATTTTGCCGGAACCTATGTGGACCGGCGGGGCATTGCAAGGCGATTGGGGGGCGTATGACATGTGTATGACAATCGTATGACTCCGCGGCATACGATCGTGTGACACGCACGCCCCGCCGCCCACTCCCCGACCGCTCCAATCGCCCGACCCCGAGGCGCACCCCCATACAGCTTGGCAGCGGCGCGCGGGCCGGGCATGCTGGACCCACGGTATTTGGAGCATGTGATTTTGAGGAACAAAAAGGACTGGCGAGGGTGGTTCGGTTTGCGAGACCTTCCGGATTTCACCAAGGCGCGATGGCTTGGTCCGCCGATTTTTGTCTTATTCGTAGCTTTTGCTGTGGCCATGTTCGTGTTCGCGCTAGACGACTATATTGATGCGACGACACGCACGGTCGGCACCGGAGAGGCGATCCGCAACACTGGCCTCGTGCTTGCGGCAATCGTCGGTATTCCGTTTGTGATCTGGCGCTCCTACGTCGCGCATAAACAAGTCGACATCGCCGAACAGGGGCTCATCACCGACCGGATCAACAAGGCAGTGGAGGGGCTGGGCGCCACAACCGAGGTGAACCGACTTGGGCGCATTATCGGATGGAAAGAAAACGGCAAGGACCATTTAGAATTCGAATGGCATGACGACCGAGTGGACCTACCTGACGGTGTCGCCCTTGACCCCGAGGTCACGACGGAGTGGAGAAACGTTTCGCTGACCAAGCCCAATCTCGAAGTTCGGATCGGGGCGATCTATGCGCTGGAACGCATCGCACAGGATAGCCTGCGCGATCACGTGCAGATCATGGAAATCCTCTGCGCCTATATCCGCGAAAACGCCCCGGCGCGGCTGGCCACGCCCTTCCCAGAGGATTGGGAAGAAAGGTTCGCCGTGAAGTGGGATGAGGACGGCATCATCATTAAAACGATGCGCGCCCAAATCCATGACTGGGCGTCGAAGCTTACCAAACCCCGCGAAGATATTCAGGTTGCCCTGCGCGTGATCGGCCGAAGAACGACTGAGCAGATTGCGCGCGAAGGTTACTATGATGAGAACGGAGTCTGGCAGCGATACCGGATCGACCTGCAGGGCACCTGCCTGCAAAGAGCTGATATAACAGATGGGCGTCTTGAAAATGCACTTCTAGACGAAGCGCAGATGCAAGGGACGGTGCTATTCAACGCGCGCCTGAAGGGGGCGACGCTAGTATCTTCGCAAATGCAGGGTGCATACCTCAAAGGAGTTCGACTACAAGGCGCGTGCCTTGCAGAGGCGCAGATGCAGGGCGGGCAGCTTGAGGATGCTCAGATGCAGAAGGCTTTTCTTGAAAAAGCGAAACTTCAAGAGACTGAACTTAGCAGGGCGCAGTTTCAAGCTGCACAGCTTGCTGAGGCAGAGTTAGACGGGGCCTTACTCGACCAGACAACGATGGATGCCGCTACCAACCTCTTCAGGGTCTCTCTCAATGGCGCGGCCTTAAGACAAGTCGACTATACCGAGGTAAACTTAAAGGCGCCTCAGTTGAGTAAGGTGTTTTGGGATGGATCTGTAATTCTACCGATAGGGATCAACCGCCGACCACTGCACGATACCAAGCTTATATCATATAGATTCAACAAGGAATGGCGCGCGTTCCAGCGCAGCATTGGGCAGGATCCGGAGAACCCGACGTGAGGCGGCTTTTCGCCCTTGTCCTTGCCCTGCTCCCCTTTGGGCCAGCCTCGGCGGAGGAGCTTCTTCTGCCGATCATTGCGGAGGATGAGCGGCCCGCGTGGGTGGCCGTGGGGCGGGTCAACCGGGGGGGATTTCAGACGCGGCGCCTGTGTTCGGGCACGCTGGTCGCGCCGGATCTGGTGCTGACGGCGGCGCATTGCGTGAAACGGGGCAACCGGCTGGTCAACGGGGTGATCCCGGATCTGTTCTTTGTCGCCGGGTGGGACCGGGGGGCCTATGCCGCCGCCGCGCGGGTCAGGGAGGTGATCGAGCACCCCTTGGGCCAACAGGGCGGCGCGGGGAATTTTCGCTATGACGTGGCGCTCATGGTGCTGGCCGACCCCATGACGGGGGTCGCCCCCCTGCCCGTCTCCGCCTCGGGCCGGGCGGGGGGCACGCTCGGGATCGTGGGGTATCAGCAGGACCATCCGCATATCCTGACCGGGCGGCTCGATTGCCCGCTGTTGAACCGCCCGCCGGGGATGTTCCGGCTTGGCTGTCCGGTGCGGTCGGGCCATTCCGGCGCACCGGTCCTGCGGCAAGGCA
This sequence comes from Poseidonocella pacifica, assembly GCF_900111875.1. Taxonomy (GTDB): domain Bacteria; phylum Pseudomonadota; class Alphaproteobacteria; order Rhodobacterales; family Rhodobacteraceae; genus Poseidonocella; species Poseidonocella pacifica. Next base: position 490,727 of record NZ_FOJU01000001.1, on the reverse strand, counting down.
GCGCGGGATGGGAGGTTGTCGGCGTGACGGTGGCGCGTCAGGGGGAGACGCTGGCGCTGGCGGTGGAGCTGGGCGCGTGGATCGCGGGGGTGATCGACCGGCACCTTGCGAATCCACCGGCAACCCCGGTTGGTCCGCGCGAATCGCAACTTTCGGAATGAAAAGACGCCGGGCGCGAAAGAAAGTTCCGTTTTCGGGGTGTTTTCCTGTCATTTCCGCTTTGGTTTGCGGTTGACGCCCCTTTTACATGCACCTAATGTCCCGTCCACGCATCGAGGAGCCGCCGGGGATGAACACCCTAGTAGACATCGTGAGACTGAAGCGCATGGGCGGGTAACCGTACCCACATATGACCCATGCGCCCCCGACTGACCCCGGGGGCTTTTTTATGCGCGAAACGTGTTTGAGATGGAGAGACAGATGGCACGTCCTATGACCGGAGCGAAGATGGTCGTCCAGGCCCTGAAGGATCAGGGAGTGGACACAGTATTCGGCTACCCGGGCGGCGCCGTACTACCCATCTACGACGAGATTTTTCAGCAGAACGATATTCGCCACATCCTCGTGCGGCACGAGCAGGGCGCGGTGCATGCGGCCGAGGGCTATGCGCGCTCCACCGGCAAGCCTGGCGTTGTTCTGGTGACCTCCGGGCCGGGGGCGACCAACGCGGTCACCGGCCTGACCGACGCGCTGATGGATTCCATCCCGCTCGTGGTTCTGACGGGTCAGGTGCCGACGTTCATGATCGGCTCGGATGCCTTTCAGGAGGCTGATACCGTCGGCATCACGCGCCCCTGCACCAAGATGAACTGGCTGGTGAAGGATACCGACAAGCTCGCCGGGACCATCCATGAGGCATTTCACGTCGCCACCGCGGGCCGCCCCGGTCCGGTGCTGGTCGATATTCCGAAGGACGTACAATTCGCCGATGGGCAATATGTGCGGGCCGAGGATGCGGATTTGGGTCACTATCAACCCCGAACCAAAGGCGACGCCGAAGAGATCGCGGAGCTGGTCGCGGCCATTGAGGTTGCCAAGAAGCCGGTCTTCTACACCGGCGGCGGCGTGATCAACTCCGGCACCAAGGCGAGCGAGCTGTTGCGTGAGTTGGTCGAGGCGACAGGCTTTCCGATCACCTCCACGCTGATGGGGCTCGGGGCCTATCCCGCCTCGGGCGACAAGTGGCTCGGGATGCTGGGGATGCACGGGCTCTATGAGGCGAACCTCGCGATGCACGACTGCGATCTGATGATCAACGTCGGCGCGCGCTTTGACGACCGGATCACCGGGCGGATCGACGCGTTCAGCCCGAACTCGGTCAAGGCGCATATCGACATCGACCCGTCCTCGATCAACAAGGTCATCCGCGTGGACATCCCGATCGTTGGCGATGTCACAGAGGTGCTTCAGGACGTGCTGGAGTTGTGGAAATCGCGCGGGGCCAAGACCGACAAGACCGGGCTGGCCAAGTGGTGGAAGAAGATCGCCGGGTGGCAAGAGGTCAAATGCCTCAACTACAAGCCCAACGACAAGACCATCCGCCCGCAGCATGCACTCACCCGGCTCGAGGCGCTGACCAAGCATCGCAAGGATGACCGCTTCATCTGTACCGAAGTGGGCCAGCATCAGATGTGGGCGGCGCAGTATCTTGGGTTCGAGAACCCGCATCAGTGGATGACGAGCGGCGGACTCGGCACGATGGGCTATGGCCTGCCGGCCTCTGTCGGCGTGCAGATCGCGCATCCCGATGCGCTGGTCATCAACGTGGCAGGTGAGGCCTCCTGGCTGATGAACATGCAGGAGATGGGCACCGCGGTGCAGTACCGCGCCCCGGTCAAGCAGTTCATCCTCAACAACGAACGGCTCGGGATGGTGCGCCAGTGGCAGGAGTTGCTGCATGGTGAGCGCTATTCGCACTCGTGGTCCGAGGCACTGCCCGATTTCGTGAAGCTCGCCGAAGCCTTCGGGTGCAAGGGGATCCGGGTCTCCGATCCGGCGGATCTCGACGATGCGATTCAGGAGATGCTGGATTACGACGGTCCGGTAATCATGGATTGCCTCGTGGAGAAGCACGAAAACTGCTTCCCCATGATCCCGTCGGGCAAGGCGCATAATGAGATGCTGCTGGGCGAGGCCGAGACGCAGGGCGCCATCGATGCAAAGGGCAGCGTTCTGGTATGACCCGCCGCGCGCGCCAAAACGCCCCCTCGTATGGAGGTTCGGCCAAGGCTGAACGCCCGCACGATGGGCACCCGGCGCACGCGCAGCCGTCGCAGGATCGCCCGAAACCAATACATGAAAGAGAGTGAATGATGTCCGCTCTACATATCAAACGAGGCTCCAACAGCCACTCCGCCTATAACCTGCGTTCCACCTTTTCGGACGTTCAGGAAAAGCACACCCTCGCCGTGGTGGTCGAAAACGAGCCGGGCACCCTTGCCCGCGTGATCGGCCTTTTCTCGGGTCGCGGCTATAACATCGAAAGCCTCACCGTCGCCGAGGTCGATCATACCGGACATCAAAGCCGCATCACCGTCGTGACGACCGGCACGCCGCAGATCATCGAACAGATCAAGGCACAACTGGAACGGCTGGTGCCGGTACACCGGGTCAACGACCTGACGGTCGAAGGGCCATCGGTGGAACGGGAACTGGCGCTGCTGAAAGTCGAAGGCACGGGCGATCAGCGTGTCGAAGCGCTGCGCCTTGCGGATATCTTTCGCGCGAAGGTGGTCGACAGCACCTTGGCGAGCTTCGTGTTCGAGATTACCGGCACGCCGGAAAAGATCGACGCCTTTGCCGATCTGATGCGGCCCCTCGGCCTTGTCGAAGTGGCGCGCACCGGTGTTGCAGCGCTGGCGCGCGGCGCGGAATAGGCCCTTCGGGGCCACCACATTCTTTCAGACGAAGAGCGAGAGTGGCCGCGTTTCGCGGTGGTGTGCTCTGCGGGACGGAGCTGCCGCATGGACTTGCGAATTGTACGTCAGCAATTCGAAGAGCGTGCAACCACTGAGATGAGCGGATGCACGGCAACCTATCATCCAGCGAGATACGTGCGGAACCAAGCCACCATGCGTTCTTCTGCCAGCTTGGCAGAGGTCTCGTCATAGCGCGGTGTCGTGTCGTTATGGAATCCATGGTTCACGCCGGGATAGATATGCGCCTCATAGATCTTGTCGTTGGCCTCCATCGCCTTCTGAAAAGCCGGCCACATCGCGTTGATGCGTTGGTCGAGCGCAGCAAGCTGGACCATGAGCGGGGCCTCGATGCCGGGTACCTGCTCCGCGTCGGGGAATGAGCCGTAGAAGGGAACGCCGGCGGCCATCTCGGGATAGGCCGCTGCCAATTTGCTGACCACGCCGCCGCCGTAGCAAAAGCCAGTTGCGCCAACCTTGCCATTCGTTCCTCCAAGCGCTTGAAGATATTCAAACCCCGCAAAGAAATCGTTCAGGAGCGCGCTCTGATCGAGAGTTCTCTGCATCTCGCGGCCCTGGTCATCGGTACCTGGATAGCCACCAAGCGAGGACAGACCGTCAGGCCCCATTGCAATGAAACCTGCCTTGGCGAGACGACGCACGACGTCGCGGATATAAGGATTGAGCCCCCTGTTCTCATGGACCACGAGAACAGCGGCAGGCGGCCTGTCGGGATCTATTTCGGCTGGGCGCACGAGATACGCAGTGATGTCGCCAGTGCCATTCGGGCTGGAGTAGACGATATCCTCTCCTTCAATTTCCGGATCGTCCTCGGCGATTTGCTGCGCCAACGCGTAGTTCGGCGAAAGCGTGCTCAGGATCGCAGCGGCGGTCAGCCCCCCGACGGCCCACTTGCCAGCGCGATCAAGAAACTCACGTTTCGAGATCTTCCCATGGGCGTAGTAGTCGTAAAGATCTAAAAGGTCCTGATCGAAATCAGCAGCAGTCAAACGGCGCACGAGTTTCTCGTCGTTCATTTTGTCTTCTCCCCGTTGATCTTGATGAACTAGAGACCTTTTATCCTAAAATCAGTGTTGTGTACCGATAGCTTTGGCAGAAGGCGCTCACAAAGCCCTATGTTGAATTCCCCCCTGACAGAAGACATTCATTCAAGCCGCAGCATGGTGCTCTTTGGCCTCAAAGTAGACCAACACGGGATATGGACACCCCAAACAGAAAAAGGGCAGGTGACCGCCACCTGCCCTCTGCCTCATGGGGGAGTTGCCTGCCCTGGGGGAAGGCTCAGGCTGTCCTCGCCATGGGGATACCGCGACGGGGCAGTCGGACCACATTGCCCATCCGCGGATTCGAATTCGTTTCAACTGGGGCCGCCGGTTCGCGATCGGCCGTTGCCTTGAGGGCACCGGAAAGCCCGGTGTACCCTTCTGTCTCGACCACAGCGACGTCATGGGCGAGCCTGATGCTCTGACGTTCCTGCAGGCGGAATTTCACGATGTCACCCTCTTCGAGTTCGGGCAACGCTTCGGGCATCTCGCCCTCGTTGTTCAGGTAGGCAAGATTGCCATGGTCTTCACACCAGATAACCGCTTTACGATCTACTCGGTCACTCCAGATGACGACACCAATCATTGCATTCTCCGTTCACTTGCAGACGTGCAGTCCCAATACCGATCATAGTCCCCCACAAGCTGACACAAACCTATCGCCGAAAGCGCGTCTTGACCTTTTGATTTGTGTCGGCAATTTGGGTACGTGAAGCTAATGCGCATCACACGCGACGCTAAATCGCGTCAGGTGGCGCGAGTTCGACTACCTAACGCTAGGTAAGTCATTAAAAATCGGTTAAAAAATCAACCGAGTATATTGAGGAAACAGGAATGCTGCGTACGACGAATAAATCCAAGCCCCCTACCCCGACGGAGCTTCGGACCATATTCGGCGAGAATCTGCGGCGTCTTGCGTCCCGTCACGCCTCCGTCGCGGGGTTGTGCCGGGAGCTGGGAATCAACCGGACACAGTTCAACCGCTATCTCGCGAGTGAGAGCTTTCCGCGGCCCGACGTGCTCTATCGGATCTGTTCGTTTTTCGAGGTCGACGCCCGCGTGTTGCTGGAACCGGTCGAGAATATCGAGGAGGCTGGCAACGACCTGCTCACCCACCCGCAGGTCAACGATTTCATCGGTGCGCGCGCAACCGAGATTTCCGACGAGCTTTTCCCGGTCGGGTTCTATCGCTTCACCCGCCCCAGCTTTGTCGAGAGCACCGCCTATCTTCAGGGGCTGGTCTATGTCTATCGCGCGGACGGATACACCTTTGTGCGGGGCTATGAAGCGCGCGAGGCCGTGGCGCTTCAGGGTTTGCGCCCGGATGGGGCCACGCGGGAATTTCGCGGGATCATGATCGCCCAGAACGACGGTGTGTCCATGCTGATCTCTCGGCGAAACACGCTTTCGACCAGCTTCACCTATCTCACCCGCGTGACGTCCTTCGAGAACAACTTCTGGGTCGGCTACACCACCCGTACCGCGCCCGAAGCGCTCGACAGCCGGCGCGCCGCGCGGATCGTGTTTGAGCATCTGCCGACGGAAACCGGACCGGTCCTGCGGGCCGCGCGCCAAACGGGCCTGTGCGAGATCGAAGCGGTTTCCGCCTTTCACCGCAAGCACCTGCGCATCGGCGAAGTCTTTCAGTAAGGCCGTCACCCCCGCGGATCGGAGGGCCAGAGCCCCGTCGTGCGTGCGGCGGTGACCTCGTCTTCGCCAAGCAGCCCGTCCTGATCGGTATCAAGCGCGGCAAAGGTTTCCACCGTCAGGTCGGGATGATCGCTGAGCAACTCTCCGAAGCTGACGTATCCGTCGGCATTCCGGTCCAAGGCGGCTGCGGCATTGTCGAGCGCGAAGGCAGCACCCGCCAATATGGCAAGCGCAAGGGCGGGAAACAGGGCGTGGCTCATCCAAAATGCTCCTCATGTCGATATGACGATGAGGAAAGAGGACCATGCGGTGAAGGATCGCGCCAGTCGGGAATTCCTGCCCTGCGCTCATGGGCCACCACCCGCCGAGCGGCAGCGCGCTCTGGCCGACAGGATCGGCGGGAAGGCGCGAACGGGCGGGAAATGCGCCGCAAAACGGCCATTTCCCGCTGAAAGCTCAGCTCTGGATGTAGGTTTCGAGGGTGGCCGTGGTGCCTGTCTGCCAGATCATCCGAAGCCAATACTCGAACCGTTCGGAAAACGCCGGCATCTGCGCAAGATCGCCGTAAACATCCGACATCTCGAGCCATGCACGCGGACGGCTGCGCGCCTCTTGGGCCGTGGCGACCAGCATGTCCCAGCTTGGATCGTTGGGCGCGATCTCCGCACCACTTTCGATCTGGCCGGCGCAGTAGCGGCACCAAAGAGCGGAGAGCAGCGCAAGTCCGTTGACGGAGATGCCCGCCCGAATCCCGTCGCGCACCGACGGCACGATGAATTTCGGCTGGCGGTTGCTGCCGTCGTGGCACAGGCGGCGCGTGGTATCGACGACCGCCGGGTTGGCCACACGGGACTCGATCAGCTCAAGATAGGCGGCGGGGGTCATCTCCGGCACCGGCGCCACGTGAGGCAGAACCTCTTCGGTTTCCACCTTGCGGAAGAAGCCTCGTACCAGCGGATGGGCGATGGCCTCATGCGCATATTCGATTCCGAGCAGCGCGGCGGGATAGGCAATGATCGCGTGCCCACCGTTCAGGATGCGGATCTTCATGCGCTCATAGGTATGCACCTCTGAGGTCAGGGTCACGCCCGCCTCTTCGAAGCGCGGGCGCCCGTTACAGAAATTGTCTTCCATGACCCACTGGCGGAACGGCTCGCAGGTCACCGGGACGGGATCGTCGAGGCCGAAAGTCTCCCGCGCCAGAGCGCGTTCACGGTCGCCAGTGGCCGGGGTGATGCGATCGACCATCGAATTGGGAAAAGTCACCTCAAGCGCGATCCAGTCGGCCAGCGCCGGATCGATCAGGCGCGCCATGCCCACGACAGCGTCACGCGTCACCGTGCCATTGCCCGGCAGGTTATCGCAGGACATGACAGTAAAGGGTTTGATGCCCGCATCCTTGCGCGCCCGAAGCCCCGCGACGATGGCCCCGAAGACGGTGCGCGGCGCGCCGGGATTGGCCGCATCCGCCACGATATCGGGATGGGTTGGATCGAACGTGCCGGTCCCTGCGTCCACGAAATAGCCGCCTTCGGTCACGGTTAACGACACGATGCGTATCGACGCGTCGGAGATACGGGCGATGAGCGGGCCATTATCCGGGGCAACCTCAACGAAGTCGATCATCGCGCCGATGATCCGTGCGGAGGCATCCTCGGGGGAAAGTTCGATCACGGTCGACAGGCAATCCTGTGCCATGAGCGCGTCGCGCATCCCCGCGTCGGGTGCCCGAACCCCGGCCCCGCAGATCGCCCAGTCATGATCCAATCCCTTGGAAAAGAGATCATCGAGATAGACGGCCTGGTGCGCGCGGTGGAAATTGCCAAGTCCGATATGGACGATCCCGGTGGTGAGCGCCGCGCGGTCATACGTGGGCCCCTGGATACTTCCTGGCAGGCCCGTGATCGCGGAATTTGAAAGTCGCATGGCCATGTGCCCCGTCAGCTTGATGTATCGGTTTTGCCCGGCGCACGACCGGACTTGCCCCAGCGGGCCAATCCGCCCACCCCGACGAGGGAGCGGGCGATGTTGAGTGCGCTTCGGCGGCTGGACGGACTTTCGACCTCGGGCATGATGCCCAATTTGTCGAGGCGTCCTGCGACGGGCCCTTTCGATCCGGTGGGATCGTTTTTCCCGCCGGGAGGAAAGTCTTCCGTCCCGCGCGCCGATTGTCCCATCAGATCCGAAGCCCTTGCGCGTCGAAGCGGTGGAGCTGCGTTTCATCCGGCGTCAGGAAGATCTTGTCGCCGTGGTGAAGCGACACCTCGCCCCCGGCACGAACGGTCATCGGCTCTTCCCGGCCCGGCAGATGCACGTGGAAGAACGTGTCGGAGCCGAGGTGCTCGGCGACGCCGACGGTGCCCTCCCATGTGCCAGCGTCAGGCGATGGCGTGATGTGCTCAGGGCGAATGCCGATGGTATGGGCATTACGCTTTGCCGCCTCTTCGCCATCAATGAGGTTCATTTTCGGCGAGCCGATGAACCCTGCGACAAAGACGTTCCGAGGCGCACGGTACAACTCCAGCGGGGAGCCGACCTGTTCGATGTTGCCCGCCCGCAGAACGACGATCTTGTCGGCCATGGTCATGGCTTCGACCTGATCGTGGGTGACGTAGATCATGGTGGTCTTGAGCCGCTCGTGCAACTCGCTGATTTCCATGCGCATGCCCACGCGCAGCGCGGCGTCGAGGTTCGACAGCGGCTCATCGAAGAGGAAAGCTGCCGGTTCCCGCACGATGGCCCGACCGATGGCGACGCGCTGTCGCTGACCACCTGAAAGCTGCCCGGGGCGCCTTTCGAGATAGTCGGTGAGGTTGAGCACGCTGGCGGCGCCCTCCACCTTCTTGTCCTGCGCGGCCTGATCCAACCCGGCCATCTTGAGCGGGAAGGCAATGTTCTTGCGCACGGTCATGTGCGGATAGAGCGCGTAGGATTGAAACACCATCGCGAGGCGGCGCTTGGCCGGGGGAAGATCGGTGGCGTTCTGGCCATCGATCCGGATCTCCCCGCTGGAGACATCCTCCAGCCCGGCGATCAGGCGCAGCAGGGTGGACTTGCCGCAGCCCGAAGGCCCCACGAAGACCACGAATTCCCCTTCTTCGATCGTCAGGTCAAGCGGCGGGATGACTTCCACATCGCCGAAGGCCTTCCTCACTTTGTCGAGCGTGATACGTCCCATATTCTTGCTTCCTTACTTAACGGCGCCGAAGGTGAGGCCGCGCACGAGTTGTTTCTGGCTGAACCAGCCCATGATGAGAATGGGCGCGATGGCCATGGTGCTTGCGGCGCTGAGCTTGGCGTAGAAGAGGCCCTCGGGGCTGGAATAGCTCGCGATGAAGGCAGTGAGCGGTGCGGCCTTTGCTGCGGTGAGGTTCAGCGTCCAGAATGCTTCGTTCCATGCAAGGATGATGTTGAGAAGCATGGTGGAGGCAATCCCCGGCACCGCCATCGGCAGCAGCACATAGGTGACTTCGTTCCGCAGGCTCGCTCCGTCCATCCGTGCCGCTTCGAGGATATCGACCGGGATTTCCTTGAAGTAGGTATAGAGCATCCAGACGATGATCGGCAGGTTGATCAGGGTCAGCACGATCACGAGGCCGGTCTTGGTATCGAGCAAGCCGATGTCGCGGAAGATGAGGTAGATCGGCACCAGCACGCCCACGGGGGGCAGCATCTTGGTGCTGAGCATCCACATCAGGACATCCTTGGTTCGCTTGCCGGGCACGAAGGCCATAGCCCAGGCGGCGGGCACCGCGATGATGAGGCCAAGGACCGTCGAGCCGACCGAGATCACGACAGAGTTCCAGAAGTGCCGGAAGTAGTTGGAGCGCTCCAGCACCGTGGTGTAGTTTTCCGTCGTCCAGTTGAAGAACAGGAAGACCGGCGGATCGGCGATGGCCTGGGCCTCTGTCTTGAAGGAGGTCAGGACCGTCCAGAGGATCGGGAAGAAGATCATGATGCCGAAGGTCCACGCGATCGCGGTGTTCAGCGCCTTGCGTTGGGGGGTTATTGCGCGTGCCATGGCTTCATGCGTCCAGATTCTTGCCGATCATCCGCATCAGGAAGATGGCGACGATATTGGCGAGGATGATGGCGACGACGCCGCCGGCGGACCCGGTCCCCACATCGAAGCGCAGCAGGCTTTCGGCGTAGACCAGATAGGTGAGGTTCGTCGAGGCGTTGCCCGGGCCACCATTCGTGGTGACAAGGATTTCGGCGAAGACGGACAGAAGGAAAATCGTCTGGATCAGGATCACGACGGTGATGGCGCGGCTGAGATGCGGCAAAACCATGTACCAGAACCGCGACAGCGGGCCTGCGCCATCCATCTCGGCGGCCTCAAGTCGTTCGCTATCGAGCGATTGCATGGCCGTGAGCAGGATGAGCGTCGCGAATGGCAGCCATTGCCATGAGACGATCCCGATGATCGAGGCGAGCGGGGCCGCGGCGAAGAAATCGAACGGCGGCAGCCCCAGAAACTTGGCGAGATGAGCAAACAGCCCGTTCACCGGATTCATGAACATGTTCTTCCAGACCAGCGCAGAAACGGTCGGCATGACGAAGAAGGGCGCGATGACGAGGATACGTACAATCCCCTGCCCCCACATCGCCTGATCAAGCAGGATGGCAAGCAGAGTGCCGCCCACGACCGTGATCACCAGCACACCCACCACAAGTAGCAGCGTGTTGACGATCGCCGCCTTAAAGGCCGGATCAGAAAGGAAATAACTGTAGTTCTCCCAGCCCACAAAGGGGTTCGCACCCGGCATCAGCAGGTTGTAGCGCAAGAAGGAGAAGTAAAGGGTAAGCCCCAGCGGGATCAGCATCCATCCAAGGAGCAGGATCACCGAAGGGGAGATCATCAATCGCGCCGCGGCGCGGGAATGCTGGGTCGCCATGGGGTTACTCCCGTCGGAAGTGAAAGCGGGGCAAGCGCAATAGCGGGCTCCGCCCGGAGGGAACCGGGGCCGACACTGCGGCCCCGGAACTATTGGTGGTTATTCGCCGTAACCTGCTCGGTCGATCTCACGCTGGGTGAGGTTCTGCGCGTTGGCAAGTGCTTCTTCAGCGGAGATCTGGCCCGCAAGCGCGGCAGCGAACTGCTGGCCCACAGCGGTTGCGATACCCTGGAACTCCGGAATGGCGACGAACTGAACGCCTGTGTAAGGCACCGGATCGACGGTCGGGTTCTTGGGATCGGCCGCGTTGATCGAAGCAAGGGTCATCTCTGCGAACGGTGCCGCGTCGAGATACTCCTGGTTCTCATAGAGCGATGTGCGTGTGCCCGGAGGTACGTTCGCCCAGCCCTCTTCGGAAGCGACAAGCTCGGTGTAGCCCTTGCTCGTGGCCCACGCGACGAACTTCTTGGCTTCTTCAGGCGCATCGGTGCCCGCAGGAATGCCAAGGGTCCATGCCCAGAGCCAGTTGCCGCGCTTGCCCAGGCCATTGTCGGGGGCGAGTGCGAAACCGACCTGATCGGCGACATTGCTGTCGTCGGGGTTGGTCACGAAGGACGCCGCAACCGTGGCATCAATCCACATGCCGCATTTGCCCTGCTGGAACAGCGCGAGGTTCTCGTTGAACCCGTTGGAGGACGCGCCCGGAGGGCCGTAGGTGTTCATCAGTTCGAGATAGTCGGTCAGCGTGTTCTTCCACGCGTCGCTGTCGAACTGTGCGTTCCACTCTTCGTCGAACCAGCGGGCGCCGTAGGAGTTGGACATGGCTGTCAGGAACGCCATGTTCTCACCCCAGCCCGCCTTGCCGCGAAGACAGATGCCATAGACCTCATTCTCTTCGTCGGTCATGGCTTCGGCGGCGGCCTTGATTTCGTCCCATGTGGGCTCATCGGGCATTTCCATGCCAGCCGCTTCCATCAGGTCCTTGCGGTACATGACCATTGAGCTTTCGCCATAGAAAGGCGCGGCAAAAAGCTTGTCATCCGCTGTAAGACCGGATGCGATTGCGGGCAGGAAATCCGCCTGATCCCATTCCGCCGGCATGTTGTCGAGTGGCAGGAGCCAATCTTGGGCCGCCCAGATCGGAACCTCATAGGTGCCGATGGTCATCACGTCGAATTGGCCACCATTGGTGGCGATGTCTTGGGTAACGCGTTGACGCAGAACGTTCTCTTCCAGCGTGACCCACTCGATGGCGATGCCGGGATTCTCGCTGGTGAAATTCTCCGTCAGGCCCTGCATCCGGATCATGTCGCCGTTGTTCACGGTCGCGATCGTGAGGGTTGTGTCCTGTGCAGACGCCGCCATGGCGACAACCGACAGGGCGGTAGCGCCCAGAAGAGCGCGGGTAGTGTTTGTCATTATCTCCTCCCAGATTGAGCAAATGCTCTAGACATGAGCAATTACTCATGAGACGCTGATTCGAGTCAAGCGCAAAAATTAAACAACTCTTAAGATTTGCGGTTAAAGAAGCAGCTTTGCGGTATCTTCGTCGGTGACAAGTCCGGTCAGCAGACCGCCGGCAAGAGCGGCACGGATCGCCGCCGCCTTGCGAACCCCCGCCCCGATCCCCAACACCGGGCCGCCGTCATGGGGAACGCGAAGGCCAACCATGTTGTGATTGACCGGGTGATCGAGGAAACGCCCTTCGGCATCGAAGACATGGCCGCAGATTTCCCCTGCCGCCCCCGCCTCTTCCAGGCTGGCCAGTTCCGCGGCGGTGATGAAGCCATCGACATACAGCGGCGCATCCTGCCCGATCTGCCCCACGCCGACGATGGAGATATCGGCCATCTTTGCCAGAGCGCGTGCGTTCCGCACATGGGGCAAGCCGCTATAGAGTCGGTGCTCGTCGCGGTCCCGCGCCATAACCGGCACGGCCATGGGATAATGCGGGGCTGCCGTCTTGTCCGCGACGCGCATGATGACCTCGTAAAAGGAGGCCGATCCGTCCGGCGCGACATTGCCGATCACCGAGACGACCTTGTGGCGTCCTGCGTCAATCGTCTGCATCTGCTCGACCACCGCGCGCAATGTCCGCCCGGTGCCAAGCGCGATGATCCGGGGCGCTTCGGCCAGAAAGATCCGCTCCAGTTCCGGGGCCGCCACGGGGGCAAGGGCGACCAGCGGGTCCGGCGCACCGGGAACGCTGGGGGCCACGCGCGCCCGTTCAAGCCCATAGCGCGCACGTAGATCCCGCTCCAGCTCAAGGCAGGACGCGATGGGATGGGCAATCCGCACCCGGATCAAGCCATCGGCAACGGCCCGCGCCACAAGACGCTGGGCCCGTTGCCGCGACACCCCGAGTTCCTCTGCGATCTGATCCTGCCGCAACCCGCCCACGTAATAGAGCCAAGCCGCCCGCGCCGCGTCATCCTGCGGTGATGTATCGCGATCGTCGTGCCCGCTACGCGCCATTCTGGGTGTCCCTCTGCTTCAGATCCGGCGCATCATGGAAGAACTCGTCAAAGGAGGCAAACTGTCGATGTGGCAAGGCATCGGTATCCGCTGGGGGCGCGCCGGCCGCGAAATGCCCCCCGCCAACAAAGTGCCAGACGGTCATGCCGGCCGCCAGACCCGCGCGGATTCCGGGGCGGCTGTCCTCGACGACGAGACATCGGTTCGGCTCCACGCCGAACTTGGACGCCGCCAGCAGGAAAAGATCCGGGGCGGGTTTGCCATGTGTCACCTCGGACGCAGTGGTGACCGGCCCGGGAAAAGCATGGGCGAGGTCCACGATCCGCAGGGATTCGGCGAGGCGCACGGGGCTTGAACTGGTGGCCAGTGTATGCGGCACACTGAGAGTATTCAGCACCCCGGCAACGCCCGGCATGGCGCGCAGATCGCGCCGGAACGCAGCAAGCAACCGCGCCCGGTAATCCAACTCGAACCCATCGGGCAGCACCACGCCGAAATCCTTGCGGATCTGGCTCAGCACGACGGGATAGCTGCGCCCGAGAAAGTGACGCGCCACATACTCCATGTCGAGCGTCACGCCGATCTTGACAAGTTCGGCAATCAGCATGCGCGCGCTGATCGTCTCGCTGTCCACGATGACACCGTCGAAGTCGAATATCACCAGATCATAGGCTGCCATGGACGATCCCCTCGGCTCATCGGCATAGACCAGCGGGGTTGGTCGGTCCAGTGCTGCTTGCCCCTCCCCGCGGGCCGATGTAGCGAGATCACCGCGCCAATCGCTCGAAAGCCTCTCATGTCACATCATCCTCGTTTCGGCCTGCTGCTCGCGCTATTTGGTGCGCTCGTCCTGACGCCGGATACCTTGCTCATGCGCCTCTCGGACATGTCGGGCGCACAGATGATCGCATGGCGCGGCCTCTCATTGGGGTCGGTGATGCTGGTGCTCTGGGTGACGACGAGCCGCGCACACCGCCGGGAGATTGGGACGCTGCGGCAAAGGGCGACCTATCAGGTGGTGATCTGCCAGTATCTCAACGCGATCCTGTTCAGCCTCGCTATCGCCGTCGCGCCCGTGGCGGTTGTTTTGGTCAGCATCGCGACGGCCCCGGTCTTCGCCGCCGTCATCGGAAGGGTGCTCTATGGCGATCCCGCGGGCCGGGCAACTTGGATCGCCATGACTGTAGTTCTTGCAGGCATTGCAATCGCCGTGTTCGGGGAGGACCACGGCGGTTCCGCATTTGGGGCGGGGACACTTCTGGGGGCGCTCGCGGGGCTGTCGGTGGCCGGTGTACTGGCCTTCAACTTCACGCTGCTGCGCCACAATTCCGACATTCCCCTGCCGCTCGTGATCGGGATCGGGTCGCTGCTCTCCGGGATGACCGGGCTTTTCATCGTTGGCCCAGCCGGGATGGGCGACGGTCACATCCTGCCCATTCTGCTTGCCGGAGCGGTCATCGCGCCGCTCGCGTTCGGCACCCTGTCACTTGCCTCCCGGCATACCCATGCGGCGAATGTCAGCCTTCTGATGCTGCTGGAAACAGTGCTTGGCCCGCTGGTTGTCTGGTGGGGAGTTGGCGAGGCGCCGGGGCCGTGGATGCTGATCGGGGGCGGGATCGTCGTGGGGAGTCTCGCGGTCTATATGGCACGCGCCCTCTTGGTTGAACGCGCTGCTGCATCCTGAAGCATTTCGCTAAAACTCGGACCAAAAACCGTGGCGGCGTTGATGAAAGGCGCGTGATGGCAACCTCATGTTCATATTCGCGGCGCAGGCTCGTTCATAGAGTTTAATATCAGTATGCAGGAGCCCGTTATGGCTGATCAACGTCCACAGCAGATCCCCGCACCCAAGTCCCCGGAACCCGAAGCACCTCGGCAGATCTTTCGCGACTGGGCCGCGTTCTAGGCAACGAAAAACCGCCCGCGGCGCTCCGCAGGCGGTCTGAAAGAATCTGGGCGGAGCCCAAACGCTGATCGGTTTAGCCGACCAGTTCGAGCCCGGAGAAGAAATAGGCGATCTCGTCCGCCGCGGTATCAGGCGCGTCCGAACCATGGACGGAGTTTTCGCCTACGGATTCCGCAAATTCGGCGCGGATGGTGCCCGCTTCGGCATCTGCGGGGTTGGTGGCCCCCATTACTTCGCGGTTCTTCGCGATGGCGCCTTCGCCTTCGAGGACCTGCGCCACAACCGGTGCGGACGCCATGAATTCGCACAGTTCGTCATAGAACGGGCGTTCCTTGTGGACGGCATAGAATTCGCCGGCCTGGTCTTTGGTCAGCTGAATGCGCTTCTGAGCGATGATCCGCAGACCCGCATCCTCGAATTTCGCATTGATCTTGCCGGTGAGGTTGCGCTTCGTTGCATCGGGCTTGATGATGCTGAGCGTGCGTTCGATGGCCATGGGTCGTCTCCTATTTGTACCGAAGGGCCCCTGCCCTTAGGCCGTAATTTCCGCGGCTCCGATATCACGCGTCTCCCCCAGTGAAAAGCGGTGATTGACCGCGCGCCCGGCTTCGGCCAAAGGGGGGCCATGCTTGAATTGCGCGATATATCCTATGCGGTCGAGGGACGACCGCTCTTCGACGGCACCAGTGCCACAATTCCCGTAGGCCACAAGGTGGGCCTCGTCGGGCCGAACGGTGCGGGCAAGACCACGCTCTTTCGGCTCATCCGGGGTGAGCTTGCTTTGGAATCGGGGGAGATCGCCCTGCCCTCCCGCGCCAAGATCGGCGGCGTGTCGCAGGAGGTGCCCTCTTCCGATGTTTCGCTCATCGACACGGTGCTGGCGGCCGATACCGAACGCGCATCGCTTATGGCCGAGTCCGAAACAGCGCAGGATGGCACCCGCATCGCCGAGATCCAGACGAGACTTGCCGATATCGATGCATGGTCGGCGGAGGCCCGCGCGGCCTCGATCCTCAAGGGGTTGGGCTTTGACGATGAGGAGCAGAAACGCCCCTGCTCGGCCTTCTCCGGCGGCTGGCGGATGCGCGTGGCTCTTGCCGCCGTCCTCTTTGCCGAACCGGATCTGCTGCTTCTCGACGAGCCGACCAACTATCTCGATCTCGAAGGGGCGCTGTGGCTGGAGACATATCTCGCCCGCTATCCGCATACCGTACTGATCATCAGCCACGACCGCGGCCTGCTGAACCGGGCGGTGGGCGCGATCCTGCATCTGGAAGAGCGCAAGCTAACCTTCTATCAGGGGCCTTACGATCAATTCGCGCGTCAACGCGCGGAGCGCCGTGCCCAAGCCACCTCCATCGCCAAGAAACAACAGGCCCGCGTCGCGCATCTGCAAAGCTTCGTAGACAGGTTCCGCGCCAAGGCGAGCAAAGCGAAGCAGGCGCAGGCCCGGCTCAAGATGATCGAGCGGATGGATATGGTCGCCGCGCCGGAAGAGGCCGCCAAGCGGGTGTTTACCTTCCCGCAGCCGGATGAGCTCAACCCGCCGATCATCCGCATCGAAGGCGGTGCTGTGGGATATGACGGGCGCGCCGTGTTGCGACGTCTGGACCTGCGCATCGATCAGGACGACCGGATCGCGCTATTGGGCAAGAACGGTCAGGGCAAATCCACACTTGCCAAGCTCCTGTCGGACCGTCTCCCCATGATGGAAGGCCAGATGACGCGCTCGAACAAGCTGCGGATCGGCTTTTTCGCGCAGCATCAAGTGGATGAGTTGCATGTGGACGAGACCCCGATCGACCACCTGCGCCGCCATTTCCCGAACGAAACGCCCAGCAAGCTGCGCGCTCGTCTTGCCGGTTTCGGGCTCATGGCCGCGCAGGCGGAAACGCTCGTCGGCAAGCTGTCGGGGGGCCAAAAGGCACGGCTCTCGTTGCTGCTGGCCACCCTCGATGCGCCGCATCTGTTGATCCTCGATGAGCCGACCAACCACCTCGATATCGAAAGCCGCGAAGCGCTGGTCGAAGCGCTCACCGCTTATTCCGGTGCGGTGATCCTCGTCAGCCACGACATGCACCTTCTGTCCATGGTGGCGGACCGTCTCTGGTTGGTGAAAGACGGGGCGGTCACGCCCTATGAGGACGACCTCGACGCCTATCGCCGGCTGCTCCTGTCCGCCGACAAACCGGCCAAACCGAACAAGGCCGACAAGCCCAAGGCAGAAAAGGCCAAGCCCTCGCGTGATACGGTCAAGGCGCTCAAACAAGAGGTGCGCAAATGCGAGGAGCGCGTCGGCAAACTCAACGACATGCGCGACAAACTGGCGAGCAAGCTTGCCAACCCCGACCTCTATGAGGGGGAGCGCATCGGTGAGATGGAAGTCTGGCAAAAGAAATACGCCGAAGTCATGACCGCGCTGGAACGCGCGGAAGCGCTCTGGATGGCGGCCCTCGAAAAGCTTGAGGGCGCGGAGGCCTGATGGATAGCGCATTCCTCATTACGGCTTTTGTGACCATGTTCGTCATCATCGATCCCATCGGTCTTGCGCCGGTGTTCATCACGTTGACCCAAGGCACGGACGCCGCCCATCGGCGCGCCGTGGCCATACGCGCAACCCTTATCGCGGCCATCATCCTGACCCTCTTTGCCTTTGCCGGTGAACAGGTACTGGGCGTGATCGGCATCACCATGCCCGCCTTTCGTATTGCCGGGGGTATCCTGCTCTTTCTGACGGCGCTCGACATGCTCTTTGAACGGCGCACGAAGCGCCGCGAAGACAAGGCGGACCCGGACGAAGAGCATCCCGACCCGTCGGTCTTTCCCATCGCGATCCCCCTCATTGCCGGTCCCGGATCGATTGCGTCAATCATCCTGCTGGCGGGACGGGCTGATGGCATGCTTGGGTTTTTCTCCGTTCTTGGGGTGACCTTCGCGGTTCTGGGGCTGCTGCTCTTGATGTTTCTCATGGCGGGCATGGTCGAACGCGCCCTTGGGCGCACGGGCATTACCGTCGTCTCCCGGCTGTTGGGGATGCTTCTCGCCGCCCTTTCGGTACAGTTCGTGCTCGACGGGCTTCGCGGCTTTGGCCTCGGCGGGTGACAGGCACGATCCGCGCCCCTATCTAGGGGCGGAAAGGACCGCTCTTGACCTCGCAAAATACCGCCTCGCTCATCTATCTTGGCCTGTTGCTCCTCGTGCTGGTGGGCAGTTTCGTGGTGGCCAATCGCGCGAACCTGAGCAAGGTCATGCAAAGCGCCGCCCTTTGGGGGCTGATCTTTCTCGGAACGATCGCGGCCATCGGGCTTTGGGGCGATATCCGGACCCAGATCATCCCGTCGCAACGTGCCCTCTCAGAGAGCGTGATCGAGGTGCCCCGCGCGCCGGACCGCCACTTTTACCTGACGCTACAGATTGATGGTACCCCGGTGCGGTTCGTCGTGGATACCGGCGCCACGGAAATCATGTTGTCACGGCGGGATGCCGAACGGGTCGGGATCGACCTCGACGGGCTGGCCTATCTGGGCCGCGCCCAGACCGCGAATGGCCCCGTGCGTACATCGCGCGTAGTGCTGGATGAGGTCGCGCTCGGGCCTATCGTCGACCGAAGCGTACCGGTTTGGGTCAACGAAGGGGAGATGTCCGGGTCGCTGCTAGGCATGGCCTATCTCGGCCGGTTCGCCAGTGTGGAACTCACCCCGGACAAACTTGTCCTGACCCGCTAAAAGGCCCGTGCCCGCCTCATCCGCTCTCTGTCCGGCTCGAATGTCAGCGCAGCTTCGGCCCGGTCCGCGGAAATCCTCGCCTGTCGCTCCGCCGCCGCGCGCAGATCGGGATCTCTCGCACGCATCACGATGCCAAGCGACTTCTGCACCCATATCCCCAGCTCGACCGATCCAACCCCATCCTTGGAGAGGGCTGCAAACCCGTCCTCCAGCAAGTCATTGGCGTTGAGGGGCGCGACATAGACCCGGTCACACTCCGGATCGACCGGTTCCTTTCCCGCCCAGTCATGGAGTATCCGCGCCATACGGGTGACGATGTCGATGGCGGTGCCAGGATCGTTGACCGCAGGCGACAGCGCGCGCGAGGCAATCTCCGACAGGACAATAAGGCCAAACCGGGGATCGGTTGCGAAAGACCGCTCACCATCTATCAGGACTGTCTTGCGCGCCGCGTCCAGATCTTCGGCCGCGCCCTCCACGCAAAGCAAAGGTCGTTCGGGATGCACATGGGCACCCGGCCGGGCCAACAGGTGCACACGCGTCTCGCTCTTCTCGGCCCATTGTTGCAGCGCTTCCATATCCACGTGCTGGATGAAGCCGATCCGGTCCGGAAAAACCTCTGTTCCCTCGGGCACATCGTTGCTTGGGCGTGCGCCAAGCGGCGCGCTCCTGGGCCACTGATCGAAGGCATCGCGCGCCGCGTCGTCGACCTTCTGGATGGTGTTGCCCAATCGGCCAAGCCGCGCGATCCTGTCCACCCATCGAACGAAGGTCAGCACGACCCAAGCGAAGATGAGCACCGTCAGGACGAACAGCGCAAAACGCCCCACCTCGCCAAAGCTGCCCACGCGGATGGCGATGATGCCGACCACGCTGAAGATGAACGCCCCGATAAAGCTGGAAAGCGCGGTCTGCGTCTGACCGTCAGAGATCACCAGCGCAAAGGCGCGCGGGGTGGCCCGCCCGCTTGCCGAGGCATAGGCCGATACCATGGAGGTCACCGCAAAGGTCGCAACGCCCAACATGCTCGCCGAGATGACCGAGAGGAGTTTCTCGATCGTCTCGTCGCTGATGTTGAGCACGTATTCCTGCCAGTCGAGCGCATCGCAGGCCCCGGCGAGGAACACGGAACCGACGGCGGCAACCGCATAACCGATGGGCTTGATCCACAACCTGCTGCGCAAACGCCGGATGATAAAGGCGACGCGGCTGCGGATCATTGCGGAGGCTTTCGGTCGTTCACGCCGCTGTATCCCTCTTCTTTTCCCAACGACCGCTTTCTTCGGACCAGTATTGTGCTGCACACCCCGCGCCTGTCAGGGTGCGCCACTGCTCTCTCGCGCGCTGCATCGCGACATCGTCATTGCCATCGAAGAGGATGCAGACACGCTCCGCTGCCGTGACCTCGTCAGGCGATGCGGTGGCCCCGTCGATCATCATCCAGCATTGCGCGCTGTTCCGCGCATCATCCCGCGTCAGAAGCACAGGCTGGTCACTATCGAATTCACCGCCCGCCATACCGTGCGGTAGAAAACTGTCGGACCCAAGCCATAACTTCTCATCCAATGTGCGCAGCCGGTTCTCATCCGTTCCCCGGACCGCCACGCGCCAACCCGCCGCAAGCGACTTGCCGATCAGTAGCGGCAATGTCACCTCCAGCGGGTGGCGTGTCAGATGGTAGAAATAGGCCGCACCCATCAGTTCTCGAAATACTCCTGTACCAGCCGGTTGAGAGACAGAACGCCCCAGCCCGTTGCCCCTTGGGGCGCGAGCTTGGTCTCTGCCTTGACGGATGCCACACCCGCGATATCGAGGTGGATCCAAGGCATGCCATCCTTGATGAACCGGTGCAGGAACTCGGCCGCGGTGATCGTGCCCGCAGGCCGGCCGCCGGAGTTCTTGACGTCCGCGATCCGGCTCTTGATCAAGTCCGCATAGCCCTGTCCCAGCGGAAGACGCCATGCGCCCTCTCCCTCGGCGGCAGCCGCCTTGAGGAACTTGCCGACAAACTCGTCGTCGTTGGAAAGCACGCCTGCGTTTTCGTGGCCCAAGGCGATGATCGCCGCGCCGGTCAGCGTGGCGAGATCCACGATGCAGGAAGGATTGATCTTTTCCTGCGCGTACCAAAGCACGTCGGCAAGCACGAGACGGCCTTCGGCATCGGTGTTGATGACCTCGATCGTATCGCCCTTCATGGAGGTCACGACATCGCCGGGGCGCGTCGCACGATCAGAGGGCATGTTTTCGACGATCCCGACAAGGCCGACCACATTGGCCTTGGCCTTGCGTCGCGCCAATGTTTTCATCACGCCAGAGACAACGCCCGCGCCGCCCATATCCATGGTCATGTCTTCCATGCCAGCGGCAGGCTTGAGGCTGATCCCGCCAGTGTCGAAGACAACGCCCTTGCCGACAAGCGCGAGCGGGGACTCATCGCCGCCGCCCATCCACTTCATCACCACCATCTTTGACGGCTGTGCGGAGCCGTGCCCCACGGACAGAAGCGCGCCCATCCCGAGCGCCTCCATATCCGCCTCTTCGAGTACCTCGACCTCCACCCCAAGCTCGGACAACGCCACAAGCCGATCGGCGAATTCCACGGTGTTGAGCACGTTCGCAGGCTCGCTCACCAGATCGCGGGTGAAGAACGCGCCCTCGGCCACGGCGAGCACCGGCGCGGCGGCCGCCTCTGCCTCATCCGGCTTGGTGCACATGACCGTTACGCCCTGCGCCGCATCAGGCTTGTCGGATTTGTGATCGCTGAAGGCATAGGCCCGCATGGCCAACCCAAGCACCACCTCCGCGGGACGTGCGATACTGCCCAAACACACGGTCAGCGCGGCAGAGCCTTTAGCCTTGGCAAGAGACGCCCCGGCTTTGCGGGCCTCTTCTGCCCCGGCGCGCCGGTCAAGCTTTACCACGTCGATCGCCTCGGCCTCCATTCCGGCGGGAAACGCAAGGCTCAGCACGTCGCCCGGCTTGGCCTTTTCAAAGCGCTCGGCCCCGACCAGACGCGCCACGGCGCCCTTGCTGAGCCGGTTCAGCCGGCGTGCCGCAGGCCCCATCTTGCCATCCGCGCCCACGACGACGGCGACGCGCCCCTCGGCGGTTGCGATCGCCTCAAGATCCGTTTCGGCAAATTGGAATGAAAGAACGTCCGTCACGTGGCAGCCTCCTTGGCGATGTCTCTTGCTCTCTTGGGCTTGAGTCCTAGCCCGCGCCCCCCGGAATGACCAGATTGCAGTTTTCCCCCGTTCGGAGTTGAGCTAGTGTCCAGCGCCAAAGAGGCGGCGAAACCCCGGGGGACAGGTGGGCAGGACGGACAAATATCTTCTGTCGCAACTCACGGTCCTTTTCGGATTCTTTGCGCTCGTTCTGGTCGCCGTTTATTGGATCAACCGCGCCGTCGTGCTGTTCGACAAGTTGGTGGGGGATGGGCAATCCGCGCGCGTTTTCCTAGAATTCTCGCTCCTGTCCCTGCCCGCCGTCATCGCCCAGATCCTCCCACTCGCAGCGTTTGCCGGAACGACCTATGTCATCAACCGGCTCAGTTCGGAATCCGAGCTTACCGCGCTTCAGGCCACGGGGAATTCACCGCTCCGTCTGGCCCGGCCAGTGGCGATCTTTGGCGTGATGGTCGCGGTTATGATGTCGGCGCTCACGCTTTTCCTAGTTCCGATGAGCGCGGATCGCCTGAGCGACCGGGAGGATGAAATTGCGCGAAACATCACCGCCAAGCTACTGACAGAAGGCGTTTTCCTGCATCCCGTCAAAGGTGTGACCTTCTATATCGGAGAGATCACGCCCGATGCCGTCCTGCGCCACGTCTTCTTGTCGGACACCCGCGAAGCGACACGGATCACCACCTATACCGCGTCAGAGGCCTACCTTGTGCGCAGCGATGAGGAAGCGGCCAAACTGGTCATGCTCGAAGGACTTGCGCAATCGCTGGAGCAGGACGGGATGCGGCTTTCCACAACCCATTTTCAGGATTTCACCTATGACATCGGCGCGCTTATCGGGGAGGCGGGCGACTCCCGCCCGCGGGTGGGGCATCTACCGACCTCCATGCTGATGTTCGCGCCGGATGAAGCTGTGGAGATCGCACGGTCCGACCCCGCCCGCGTACGGGCCGAGTTGCACGAGCGGTTGCAACAACCGTTGCTCTGCATCGCTGCGGCCCTCATCGGCTTTTCCACGCTCATGGCGGGCGGTTTTTCACGTTTTGGAATCGGGCCGTGGATCATCCTTTCGATCTTTTTCCTGATCGTCGTACAAGGCACCCTCGGTGCCATAACCGACCCGGTCCGAAGCACTGCGGCGCTTTGGCCGCTGGCCTATCTCCCTGCCGGGGTCGGCTTTGCGATCGCGGGCATCATGCTCTGGATCGCGCAGCGCGGGGGGCTCCACCGGCGCGCCCGCAGGGTGGCGACATGATTCTGCACCGGTATTTCGCGCGCAAGTTCCTGATGATTTTCCTCGCGACCTTCGCAGTTTTTGCGGCCTTTCTCTTTTTGCTGGATCTGGTGGAACAGATACGCCGTTTCGACAGCGATACCGTGGGGCTTGCTGAGGCCGCGCAGCTTACCGCGCTCCAGACGCCGGAAACGCTCTACGAATTCTTGCCCCTTATGATGATCCTCGCGGCGCTCGCACTGTTTCTCGGCCTCGCCCGCACGTCGGAGTTGGTCGTGGCACGGGCAGCGGGGCGCTCTGCGCTTCGCGCGTTGTTGGCACCCTTTGTCGCGGCGCTGCTGATCGGGATTGTCGCGGTGTCCGTGGTCAATCCGATCGTTGCGGCCACCTCCAAGCGCTATGACGCCCTCGCGCTGCGCTACAAGAGCGGGGTGGAAAGCATCTTCTCGATCTCGCGGGAAGGACTGTGGCTGCGCCAGGGTTCTGAGCAAGGTCAAACGGTTATCCGCGCATCTTCCGCCAATGGGGATGGCTCAGAGCTTTATGGGGTGTCGTTCCTCAGCTTCGCGCCATCCGGCACACCGATCCGGCGGGTGGAGGCGGAACGTGCCGTTCTGGCCGAGGGGGCGTGGATTCTCACCAATGCCAAGGCGTGGCCACTGGCCGAGGGGCTCAATCCCGAAGCCTCCTCTCAACAGCATGAAACCCTGCGCATCGCCTCCAGCCTTACGAAGGAGCGGATCGCGGCCTCTGTCGGTACGCCTTCGGCCATCCCGATCTGGGATCTGCCCATCTATATCGCTCAACTCGAAGCCTCGGGCTTTTCCGCCCGCCGCCATGTGACATGGTTTCAGACCGAACTCGCTCGCCCGCTGTTTCTGGCCTCGATGGTCCTGATCGCGGCTGCGTTCACCATGCGCCCCGCAAGGTTCGGGCGCACCGGCCTGATGGTGCTGATCGCGGTTTTGCTTGCTTTCGCCCTGTATTTCGTCCGGAACTTCGCGCAAATCCTCGGAGAGAACGGCCAAATTCCCGTGATCCTCGCTGCGTGGGCGCCGCCCGCGGTCGGCATCCTCTTTGCGCTCGGGCTGATCCTGCATATGGAGGACGGATGAAACGGTTACTCGCGGCGCTGATGGCGCTCCTTCCCTGTACCTCTCTGGCGCAAGAGGCCGCGCTGCTCATCGCCGACAGTGTGCGGATCGAGGGCGAGGACCAATTGATTGCCGAAGGGAACGTCGAAGTGTTTCAGGGCGACACGCGCCTGACCGCTTCGGCCATCACCTTTGACGATCAGGCGAACCGCCTGTCGATCACGGGCCCGGTACGGATCGAAGACGGGGAGGACATGCTGCTTCTGGCGGATGGGGCCGAGTTGGACCGCGATCTTCAGGACGGGATCCTGCGCGGTGCTCGTCTCGTGCTCGACCAGCAGCTTCAGCTTGCTGCCGTTCAGCTTGACCGCGCCGGTGGACGCTATACCCAACTGGCCAAGGTCGCAGCATCCTCGTGTCAGATCTGCAACGGCGGCCCGCCGATCTGGCAGATTCGCGCCTCGCGCGTGATCCACGACGAACTCGAACGTCAGGTCTATTTCGAGAACGCCCAATTCCGTGTGCTGAACGTGCCAGTGCTCTGGTTGCCGCGCCTGCGTTTTCCCGACCCGACGCTGGAGCGCGCATCGGGCTTTCTGGTGCCGTCGGTTCGGTCCAACTCCGAAGTGGGAACGGGCCTGAAGCTGCCGTATTTCCTCCGGCTCGGGGATCACGCCGACATCACGCTGACGCCGTTCGTGACGCGCGAAACCCGCACGTTGGAATGGCGTTATCGACAGGCGTTCACCCGTGGGTGGATCTCGCTGGAGGGCGCGCTTTCGGACGACGATATCAAACCGGATGAGTGGCGCGGCTATCTCTTCGGCTCCGGGTTCTTTTACCTCAATCGCGGATACACGCTCGATTTCGACGTGGAAGCCACCACCGACGATACCTACCTTCTCGACTACGGCTATTCTTCCAAGGACCGGCTCGACAGCGAAGTCGAAATTTCGCGCACCCAGGCGGATGAGTATTTCGGCGCAGGTATCATCCACTACCAGACCCTGCGCGACGATGAGGCCAATTCCACCCAGCCGACGATCATCGGGGATATCATCTATGACCGGCGGATCGCCCCCACCCGCATTGGCGGAATCCTGCGCTTTGGCATGAGCGCCCATAGCCATTACCGCTATTCCGACACCGATATCGTGGGACGGGATGTGTCACGCGCCAATGCGGAACTGGATTGGCAACGGCGTTGGACCGGGCCGGCGGGACTGCGGTTCGGGCTTCTGACCCGGCTCAACGTGGATTGGTTCAATATTCAGCAGGACAGTGAGAGCGACCCCAACGCCTTTACCTACCAGCCAGCCATCGCCGCCGAATTGCGTTGGCCTCTGGCCCGGCAAGGGGCGACCGGTGTTACCCACCTGCTCGAACCTGTGGTGCTCCTTGCGTGGTCGGAAACACTGGGCACGACGATCCCCAATGAGGAAAGCACGCGGATCGAATTCGACGAGGGAAACCTGTTCGCGCTGTCGCGATACCCTGCCCCGGATCGCCGCGACGAAGGGCTGCGCGCCTCTGCCGGGCTGACATGGAGCCGGACCGATGCGACCTCCGGCCTGACGAGCAAACTCGGGTTCGGCCGGCTTTATCGTGAGTCTTCCGTCGACAGCTTTTCCATAAGCTCCGGCCTCGCCGGGCGGCAATCGGATTGGCTGATCGGCGGACAGGTTCTGTCGGAGAACGGCCTCGCCTTCACCACACGAACCTTGTTCGACGACGGCTTTGATGTGACCAAATCCGAATCCCGGCTGGGATGGGACGGCGACCGGCTGACCCTCGCGGCGACCCATGTGCTGCTGCCTCGGGATGACGACGAAGATCGGGATGAAGCTATCTCCGAAGTTTCGCTTGAGGGCGGATACGATCTGTCGCGGCACTGGACCGCCTCGGTTGATTGGCGTTATGACGTCAGCAGCGCAAGCACCGCGCGCGCGGGGGGAGAGTTGACCTATGAAAACGAATGCATCGCCATGACATTGTCGGCATCGCGCCGCTATACGTCCACGGATGAGCTTGACCCCTCGACGGAGTTCGATTTCCTGATCGAACTGCGCGGCTTCGGCGGACGCCGGAGCGAGACCGACCGCAGCCGAAGCTGCACCTACTGATCAAGAAAGAGGATTCATGCGCCTGATTGCCGTCTTCCCCGCGCTTCTCGCCATCATCACTTTTGCGGCTCCCGTTGCGACGGCTCAGGGCCTGTTTGCACCGGCCATCCGCGTCAATGACCGGGTGATCACGAATTACGAAATTCAACAGCGTGTGCGCCTGCTTGGCGTTCTCAACAATCCCGGTAATCCGGCCGAAGTCGCCCGTGAGGGTCTGATCGACGACCGGCTCCGCCTCGATGCGGCCGAAGCTGCCGGTATCCGCCTTGCCGAAGAGCAGATCCGCGCGGGCATGGAAGAATTCGCCGGCCGCGCCAATCTCTCGCTCGATCAGTTTCTGGGGCAACTCGGAGGGCAAGGTATTGAGCCGGAAACCCTGCGGGATTTTGTTCGTGCGGGTCTGAGCTGGCGGGAGCTGATCCGGGCGCGCTTCGCTCCCCGGACCCAAGTCACCCAGAGCGAGATCGACATGGCGCTCGCCACCTCCAGCAGTGGGGATGCGGTTCGTGTCCTTCTGGCCGAGATCATCATCCCCGCCCCGCCGCAACGGCGCGCCGAGGCGATGCGCATTGCCGAACAACTGGGCGGGATGCAGTCGTTCACGACCTTCTCTCAGCGCGCGCGTGAGGTTTCGGCGACCCCGACCCGCGATCAGGGCGGGCGTTTGCCTTGGCTTCCCTTGTCGCGCTTCCCACCACAACTGCGGACGATCTTTCTCGGGCTTGAACCCGGCGAGGTGACCGAACCGCTGCCGCTCGACAACGCGGTCGCGGTCTTCCAGCTGCGCGCCATCGAGGAAGTCACTGGAGTGGATCGGGAGTATGCCAGCATCGATTACGCGGCGCTTTATCTCCCCGGCGGACGCAGCGCCGAGACACTTGCAGAAGCGGCCCGGATTACCGCCGCGACCGACACCTGCGACGATCTCTACGGGATCGCCAAGGACCTGCCCCCCGAACAACTTGAGCGCAGCGATCGCGCCCCCGGGGACATCCCGCAGGATATCGCCGTCGAACTGGCGAAGCTCGATCCGGGCGAAACCTCAACGCTGCTGACCCGCGCGGACGGGGATACGCTGATGCTCTTGATGCTCTGCGGACGCACTGCCGCCGGAAACACCGGAACGGACCGAGAGCAGGTAGAGACGCAACTGCGCAACGCGAAGCTCAACTCTGTGGCCGAAAGCTTTCTCGCGCAGCTGCGTGCAGATGCCGTGATCCGGGACGAATAAGGATGGGCCCGCTGCTTCTGACTTGCGGAGAGCCCGCCGGTATCGGGCCGGAACTCGCCGTGCGCGCCTGGGAAACACTCGGCGCGCGCCGCCCCTTTGCGTGGCTCGGCGATCCGTCGCATCTTCCCGCCGGAACACCGGTTGCGGAAATCTCCAGCCCCGCCGAAGCGCTCTATGTCGCGTCTCGCGCTTTGCCGGTCCTGCGGCATGATTTCCCCGCCCCCGCTCTCCCCGGACAACCCAGCCCCGAGAATGCACGCGCCGTGATCGAGGTGATCGCCCGCGCTGTCAATCTCGTGCAGGGCGGAGAGGCCATCGCGCTTTGCACAGCCCCGATCCACAAAAAGGCGCTGAAAGATGGTGCGAACTTTGCCTATCCCGGTCACACGGAATATCTGGCCGCTCTGGCCGGGGTTGACCGCGTTGTGATGATGCTGGCCTGCGACGCGCTGCGGGTGGTTCCCACCACAATCCACATTCCGCTCTCCGACGTGCCGCAAGCGCTGACCGACGAATTGCTATCCGAGACGATCGTGACGACGGAGCGCGCGCTTCGGCGGGACTTCGGCATCGAAGCGCCCCGGCTTGTTGTTGCTGGTCTCAACCCTCACGCGGGGGAAGGTGGCGCGATGGGCTCGGAAGAGATCGACATGATCTCCCCGGTCATTCAACGGCTCCGCCGCGAAGGGCTGGACGTAAGCGGTCCGCATTCCGCCGATACCATGTTTCATGCCGAAGCGCGCGAGCGGTACGACGCCGCGATCGCCATGTACCACGATCAGGCTCTGATCCCGATCAAGACAATCGATTTCGCGCATGGGGTCAATGTCACACTCGGGCTGCCTTTCGTTCGGACCTCTCCTGACCATGGCACGGCCTTTGACATCGCCGGGACCGGGCGCGCCGACCCACGATCAACCGTTGCCGCTCTCGAACTGGCGGCGCGCATGGCCGCCAATCGCACGGCATGACCCCCTGTTCTGAAAGTCATCACCTATGAGCGCTATCGACGGCCTGCCGCCCCTCCGCGAGGTGATCGCTACGCATGAGCTTTCGGCGCGCAAGTCGCTGGGGCAGAACTTCCTGCTGGACCTCAACCTGACGGCCAAGATTGCCCGCCAAGCCGGGGACCTTACAGGCGTGGACGTGCTCGAAGTTGGCCCCGGCCCCGGAGGTTTGACGCGCGGTTTGCTGGCCGAAGGTGCGCGCCGGGTTCTGGCGATCGAAAAGGATCGCCGCTGTTTGCCCGCTCTGGAGCAGATCGGCGAAGCCTATCCTGGCCGCCTGACCGTCATCGAGGGCGACGCTCTAGAGGTCGATCCATTGGAACATCTCGATGCGCCGTTCCGGATCGTTGCGAACCTGCCGTATAATGTCGGTACGGAATTGTTGGTGCGCTGGCTGACCCCGAAGGTGTGGCCGCCGGTGTGGGATAGCCTGACCCTGATGTTTCAGCGGGAAGTGGCCGAGCGGATCGTGGCGAAGCCCGGAAGCAAGGCTTACGGCCGGCTTGCCATCCTCGCCCAATGGCGAACGGATCCACGTATCGCGATGAACCTTCCGCCCGAAGCCTTTACTCCGCCGCCCAAGGTCAGCTCGGCTGTGGTCCATCTCACCGCGTTGCCCGCACCGCGATTTGAGGCTGATGCAAAGGTTTTGGAACGTGTGGTGGCCATGGCCTTCAATCAGCGGCGCAAGATGCTGCGCGCGGCGCTCAAGGGCCTCGCGCCCGACATCGAGGACCGCCTGCGCTCTGTAGGAATAGCGCCGACGGCCCGTGCCGAAGAAATACCACTGGAAGGGTTCTGCGCGCTGGCGCGCAACGTCGCCTGACGCCTATTCGGCGGCGTCGGGCGTGCTTTCAGAGGTGTCCTGCGATGCCGGCTCTGCCGCTTCACCCGTCGTTTCCGGGTCGGGTTTCTTGGCACGCGGCTTGCGCGGACGCGGGGCACGCTTGGGCTTGGGTTTCTCCGCGGTCTCGGGCGTCTCCACCAAACCGCTTTCCTCACCGCCGCTTGCGTCGATCACATCAGGCTGGGGTGACTCCGCCGGATCTTCGGGCGTGGTATTCGTCTCGGGCTCCTGACGCTGCTCCGGGCGCGAGCGATCCCGCTCAGCTTGACGCTCGCGGTTCTGGCGCTCCTGCTCTTCGCGGCGCTGCTCCTGCTCCTCACGGCGCTGGTCTTGTTCCCGCGTCGCTTCGCTCAGCATCCGCAGATAGTGCTCGGCATGCTGCTGAAAATTCTCAGCGGCCACACGGTCGTTGGACAACTGCGCATCGCGAGCGAGCTGATTGTACTTCTCGATAATCTGCTGCGGTGTACCGCGCACCTTGCCCTCGGGCCCGGAGCTGTCAAAGACCCGGTTGATATTGTTGCCCACAGAGCGATTGCGGTTCTTGTTGCGCGAGCGTTGCTTGCTTGATCTCATTGGTTGCTGGTCCAGCCTGTGTCTTTTCTGGCAGGTCCCGTTCCGCGCCTCGTGCGTGGAAGACTTACGAAGAACCTTGCTGTTCGGCTTGGTGCCGCGTCCGGGGCCCGGGGGCCTCCTCGCCGAGCGGCATCCCTGATTAAACATGTCTTGTCTAACCTGACAAGTAAGAACTGTATTCTAACAGCTAAAAAACGCCATTTCACGCGCCAAATCCGCGCATTACCCTCGTTTCGCGACGACAACTCTGTCCCGCGCATCAAGATCGGGGAGCACTTGCAAAAAGGAAAACCCGAACTCCGTAAAGATTTCGCGAACAGCCTCTGCCTGCGTTGGTCCGATTTCGACGATGAGCCGCCCATGACGCTCCAGATGCGCCCCTGCCCCAGCGGCAATCGCGCGATAGGCCGAAAGCCCGTCCGCCCCGTCAGTCAGCGCGCCCCAAGGCTCGTGCCTGCGAACTTCCGGGGAAAGGTCCGCCATTTCGCCGATCGCGATATAGGGGGGATTTGATACGATCAGATCGAATTGCCCCTCCACCCCCGAGAACCAATCCGATGCGACGAAATCCGCCCGGCGCGCAACCTCATGGCGCACAGCATTCGCCGCTGCTTCAAGACAGGCCGCCTCGGATGTGTCGACGCCCAGCCCGACCGCCCCCTCCCGCTCCGCGAGAAGCGTAACGAGAATACACCCGGATCCAGTTCCCAGGTCGAGCACGCTGGAAAACGGCTCCGCCAGCGCCGCTTCGATCAGCATCTCTGTTTCCGGGCGCGGGTCGAGCACATTGCGGGAGACGAAATAGGGCCTCCCGTAAAACTCCCGCTCACCCACGAGATGAGAAACCGGAATGCGTTCGGCCCGAAGACGGATGAGGGCGCTGAAATTTTCGGCGACTTCTGGCGCGAGGTCCTCCGGGGCGATCAGCGTCACGCGACTCGCCTCGATCTGAGCGGCATGAGCCAGAAGCCGACGCGCATCCCGCGCGGCATCGGGCACACCCGCCTCTCGGAGTTGAGCAGCCGCAGCGGCAAGCGCCTGGCCGGCGGTCATTGCATCTCTGCCAACTGGGACGCTTGGAAATCGGCGGTCAACGCATCAATTACGTCGTCGAGATCGCCCTGCATGATCTGATCGAGTTTGTAGAGCGTAAGGTTGATCCGGTGATCGGTCATGCGGCCTTGGGGGAAGTTATAGGTCCGGATGCGCTCCGACCGGTCGCCGGAGCCGACCTGCGCCTTGCGGCTTGCAGAGCGTTCATCCGCGGCGCGCTGACGTTCCATGTCGAAAAGCCGGGTTTTGAGCACCTGCATGGCGATCTCCCGGTTGCGATGCTGCGACTTCTCGGAGGATGTCACGACGATCCCGCTTGGCAAGTGGGTGATCCGCACCGCGCTGTCGGTTGTGTTGACATGCTGACCGCCCGCCCCGGAGGACCGCATTGTATCAATCCTCAGGTCGTTCGCGTCGATCTGGACGTCCACATCCTCAGCCTCCGGAAGAACGGCCACGGTCGCGGCGGAGGTGTGAATCCGCCCGCCGCTCTCTGTCTCGGGAACGCGCTGTACACGGTGGACGCCGCTTTCGAATTTCAACCGGGCAAATACGTTTTCCCCCACGATACGCGCCACGACCTCCTTGATGCCGCCAAGCTCCGTCGCTTGTTCCTCGATCATCTCAATGCGCCAGCCGCGCGCTTCGGCATAGCGGTGGTACATGCGCAAGAGATCCCCCGCAAAAAGCGCGGCCTCATCCCCCCCCGTTCCGGGGCGAATCTCAAGGATCGCGGGCCTCGCATCGGCGGAATCCTTCGGCAAGAGCGCAAGTTGCAACGCGTGTTCCGCCTCGGGAAGCTGCATCCGAAGTCCGGGCAGCTCGTCGCGCGCCAACTCCCCCATTTCGGGGTCGTCCAGCAGGGATTCGGCATCGCTGATATCGCTCAGCAGTCGGCGATATTCTCTGATCTGGGCCACGACGGTGCGCAACTCGGAATACTCACGAGACAGGCGCGCGACATCCGCGCCGCCCCCTTCGGCCAGCTTCGCTTCGAGATACTCGAAACGTCCGACAATCTGATCCAGTCTCTCTGCGGGAACCATGCTGCTCTCTCGCCCAAGCCCTTCGCGCGGTCAAGCGGGTTTAGGAATCAAGCCGCTCCAGCCATGCCAAGACACGGCGGCGATTGACGCCCATGTCCGCCTTGCCAAATCGAAGGCGCGCATAAATCGCGATCTCTTGGTCGCGCAGGTCGATTGTCGTGTAGTCGGGAAACCCCCAGAGCGCGGAGCGCGTGACATAGGTCAGGCGCCCCTCCTCCAGCGAGCCTGCCAGATGCTGCGTCCGGGGCGTGGCGCGGATGATCGCATCAAGCCGGGAAAACCGCTCTGAACCGCCGGGAATAATCCGGCGCAGGCCAAACGGAAAATCCTTGTCGTCCCCCTCGACCGGCTGATGCCACCGCGCGGCGTCATGGGGCGCGAGCCGCACATAGAGCGCCGCCGCGATCAGGATCAACAGCAAGATAAACAGGACCATTTTCATGCGCCTCTACCTAGTACCCCGGCTGCGGATGTGCACCCTTGCGGCAAAGAAAAAGGGGCCCGAAAAGGCCCCTTGATCCGATCTATTGAGCAATGGCTCACTCTTCTTCGAGGGCCTCGACAGCCTTCTGAAGCTCGTCCTTGGAAACTTCCTTTTCGGAAACTTCGGCCTGCTCGATGATATAGTCGACGACCTTATCTTCGAAGATCGGCGCGCGGAGTTGCTGCTGCATCTGCTGGTTCTGCTGAACGAATTCAAAGAACTGGCGCTCCTGCCCCGGATATTGCCGCGCCTGATTCATGATCGATTGCGTCATTTCCGCGTCAGAGACATTGATCTCCTGGCGCTGACCGAGTTCGGCAAGCAACAGGCCAAGACGCACGCGGCGCTCGGCAAGCTTGTTGTGCTCATCGGTCGGCTCGACCTCTGCGTGGTCATGCCCCTCTACTTCGGGGTTTTCCTCGTGCCAAAGCTGATGTGCGATCTGCTTGGCTTCGGCTTCGACAAGGCTTGGGGGAAGGTCAAAGGAAACCAGTTCGTCGAGCTTGTCGAGCAAGGCGCGCTTGGTGATCGCGCGGGATGCTTGGACATATTCCGCCTCGAGCCGCTCACGGATCTGACCCTTGAGCGCTTCGAGATCTTCAGCGCCGAACTTCTTGGCAAGCTCGTCGTCAACCTCGGCGGCTACCGGCTCTTTGACTTCCTTGATCGTGCACTCGAAGACCGCGGCCTTGCCCGCAAGATGCTCGGCTTGGTAATCCTCGGGGAAGCTGACCTCGACGCTCTTTTCCTCTTCGGCCTTCACACCGACGAGTTGCTCTTCGAAGCCGGGAATGAAGGAGTTGGAGCCGAGCACGAGGGGGTAGTCTTCGGCGGAGCCACCTTCAAAAGGTTCGCCGTCAACCTTGCCCACGAAGTCGATGACGACCTGATCGCCGTCTTTCGCCTTGGAACCCTTGCGACGAGCTTTGAAGTCCTGCGCAGTCTCGGCGAGGTTGGCAAGCGCCTCATCAACGGAGGACTCATCAGCTTTCGCGACCAGCTTTTCCAACGAAATGCCGGAGAGATCGACTTCCGGGATTTCGGGCAGTGCTTCATAGGCCATTTCGACCTTGACGTCGTCGCCCTCTTTCCAGTCGTCGTTGGTCATCTTGACCTGCGGCTGAAGCGCGGGACGGTCGCCAGTGCTTTCAAAGTGCTCAGCCATCGCGCCGTCGATGGTCTCCTGCATGGCTTCGCCGAGCAGACGCTGTCCAAACTGCTTCTTGAGCAGAGGAAGCGGCACCTTGCCCTTGCGGAAGCCCTTCATTTCGATTTCGGGCTGGGCCTCTACGAGCTTCTCAGTCACCTTGGCGTCGAGTTCATCGGCCGACACGGTGATATTATAAGCGCGTTTCAGACCTTCGTTTTGGGTCTCGGTGACTTGCATCGGGTCACATCCTCATCTCGTTCGGGCGCGCAGAATATCCCCGCGCGCGCTGTGGTCGCGGAATCCGGCTCCTTCTAGTGATCCCGGGAAGGCTGTGCAAGCTGCATCTGCGGGCATGTGCACAAAGCGCTACCGCTCAATAAAAAAAGGCCGCCGGGGGATCCGGCGACCTTGCATCGTCAATGATGGCGGTCAGGCTTAGCCATCGGCCTTCATCGCTTCGATCGCGATCTGCACCTGCACTTCGTCGCTTACGTAGGGCGCGAATGCGCCAACTTCGTAGTCGGAGCGGAGCAACGTTGTCGTCGCCGTGAACCCGGCCCAGGGCTTTTGCTCCATCGGGTGGTCACCCGCTTGGGTCATGACTGCATCCAGAACGACTTCCTTGGTCACGCCATTGAGCGTCAAATCGCCGGTGATCTCGGCGGTGGTGTCGCCGGTCACTTCGATAGAAGTGGACGCGAAGGTCACCATCTCGTTCTCATCCGCGCCGAAGAAATCATCCGACATGAAGTGCTGGAAGCGCTGTTCCCAGCCGGTCAGCATGGAGCGAACCGGAAAAGACACCTCCACGGACGAATTCGCCGGATCTTCCTTGTCGAACTGAATCTCGCCTTCGAAGCCGGAAAAGAGGCCCCATGTCGTCGAATAGCCAAGGTGATTGTAGGAGAAGAGGATCTGGCTGTGGCTGCTGTCGAGCACATAGGCTTCGGGCTCGGCAAAGGCTGGGGCTGCGACAAAAGACGCGGCGCAAACGGCGGCAAGGATACGGTTCATCAAGGTACTCCAGAGGTGAATAAGATTGTGGGCCGTAAGTGACGCAGAACAGACGCCACAGCAACTGAGGGAAAACCCACAGGTCCCGTGCGTATCTGAACAATGACGGATCAGCCGGTCATCTCGAGCGGTGCCACATCGACCTGATGGGTGGTGGTCTGAGAGCCAGAAGACCGCATGGAGCCGCGCACCGGTGACACATCCGCATAGTCGCGCCCATAGGCCACGACCACGTGATCCGTTCCGGCGCGGATATTGTTCGTCGGGTCGATCTCCACCCAACCCAATTCCTGCCCACACCAAGCCCGGACCCAGGCGTGCATCGCATCGGCTCCTTCGAGGCGGGCTTGGCCCGGCGGCGGCGATGTACGCAGGAAGCCCGACACATAACCCGCCGGAATGCCCACCTCGCGCAGGGCGGTGATCATGACATGGCTCATGTCCTGGCATACGCCGCGGCGATTGCGAAAGGCCTCTATCGGCTCGGTCGTCACTTCGGTGGCCGACGGGTCGAAGGCAAAACTCTGATGCAGGGCGGCACAGATCGCCTCCACGACCGACAACGTCGACATATCCGGCAGGGCGATCTCTTCGGCGAAAGTACGTATCTCCGGCTCATGGCGGATACGGTCGGAAGGACCAAGAAAGTGATGCGGCGTCTCGGGTCCAAGCCCGTGGCAGGCCTCGATCTCTCGGCGAAGTGCCCAGAGCGGACAGGACAGGTCAAGCCCACCCGATCCGGGATTGCGCTCCACCCGGCCACGATAAGTGAACCCGATCTTGATGATCGGGGCGTCTATGGCGATCTCGGTCGTGCTGTTGCCGAAGAAATCCAATCCGTCACGGCGAAAATCGGGTATAGGATCAACCGTCACAATACCGGAAATCGGTCGCTGATCCGGCAACATGCGTGGCGCCATACGCAAGAGCATCCGGGTATCGGCCGCGGGGCGCTCATAGGTATAGGTGATGCGCAAGGTGATATCGTACTGCATGCCCTTAACTCATGTATTGCGCGGTAAGACTGTCGGAGATCATCGCGAGTTCGCTCATCACATTGTTGAGCGCGGCGCTGGACATTTCTTCCGGTGTGGCAACGGCAATCCGGGTTTGAAGGCTCAGGATCTTGCGCGCGACGGGCGTCATCTGGGAGGTGCTGCCGCGTTGTGGCAAACGGCGTTGCTCCTCATGCAGGGCATCGATCTGGAACAATACCGAGCGCGGGTTTTCCCGGTCCAGCACGAGTAGATCGATTGTGGTGTTGCGGTTGGTTTCTACCGAATACCTACGGCGGTGGGTCATGGCACTATCCCCCACCTCGATCGCCACTTCGAAGCCCCCCGGCGGGGCGCCCAGATCCGCGAAAACCGCAAGCAGTCCCGACATCTGGTATCCCCGTTCCAGCGCGCGCCCAATGGTCAGGAACCGCCAGCCGGTGAATCGAAACATGTTGTCATGAACAAGGCCGGCGAACCCCGCCAGTTTGCGCAGCAGAACCCCCATGGCGCGGGCCGCATCGTCACCCGGTCCTGCACTTACCGCCAATGCGCGTGCGGTCAGCGCCAGATCGTTGATCGCGTTCCATCCGTCCGGGGAAAAGCGATCTCGCACCTTGCCCGCTGCCGTCTTGGCCAGATCGAAGAGTTCAAGCAGCCCCTCGGGGATCGCGCGCGACAGATCGAGGCCAAGCCCCTTCAGGTAGGTCTCCACCGCCCTGGTCACGGGCGAGACTGTCTGTCCGCCCTCCTCCAGCCGGAGATGATAGGCGCGCAGCAACCGCACGGTGAAATCGGCCCGCTCGACGAAGCGGCCAAGCCAAAAGAGGTTGTCGGCGGAACGGGCGGGCAATCGTCCCGGCATCTGGCGCATGAACGGCCCGGATGCTTGCCCGGTCAGGCTATCGGCGGCCACGGGCGCGTCGGACACGATCCAGACATCGGCAACGGAGCCGCCGTCCTGCATGGCGAGCGCGGTCGGATCCTCCGTCTTTCCGATCCGTGCATACCCCCCCGGCATGACCGTCCAGCCATTTTCAGTACGCGCGGCAAAGACCCGGACGACCATGGGCCTTGGTTGCAGCACGCCGTCGATCAGCGCGGGGGTCGTTGACAGGCTGACAGCCTCCTGCCCAACCAGCGTATCCCCCTCCGCCTCAATCCAATCGGCCACCGGCGCGTGCGCCGCCCCTCGAAACCGCCCGCCCAGAACGGTGGTCGCATCCATCTCGAACGGCAATTGCGTCGACAGCGCGGGACCAATCATCATCTTTTCGAAATTGTCGCGGACATAGGCCCGCTCCTTGGACTGTCCGCACCACCACGTTGCGATGTTGGGCAACTCCAGCGGCTCGCCAAGCAAATGCCGGGAAATGCGCGGCAAGAACGCCATGAGCGCTCGCGCCTCCAGCACGCCAGAGCCCAGACAATTGAGCATGCTCACCCCGCCTGCCCTGAGCGCCGACACCATGCCCGGCGTCCCGAGCGCGGTGCCTTCATCGAGTTCGAGCGGATCGGCAAAGCGCGCATCGAGCCTGCGCCAGATCACGCTGAGCGGCTCAAGCCCGCTGACGGTCCGCACCATCAGCCGACCATCCACAACCTTGAGATCCTCGCATTCCAACAACATGATGCCAAGGTATCGCGCCATATAGGCGTGCTCGAAATAGGTGTCCGTGTGCGGCCCCGGTGTCAGGATCGCAACGCGCCCCCCGTCGTCGCCGCGCAGCGCGCTCAGCCGGTCGCGAAAGCTGCGAAAGAAGGAGGCGAGCCGCTCTACATTGGCGTTCGGAAACAGCTCATGAAAGGCGCGGCTGGTCGCCATCCTGTTTTCCAGCGCGAAGCCAGATCCGGATGGTGCCTGCGTACGATCCCCCAGAACGAACCAACTGCCGTCAGGGGATCTGCCGATCTCGAAGGCGAGGAAATGCAGGAAATTGCCTGATCTTGGGCGCATTCCCACCACTGGACGCAACCATTCGGGATTGCGCGCAACCAGTTCCGCCGGGAGCAGTCCGTTCTTCACCAGATCGCCCGGCCCATAAAGATCGGCCATCACCCGTTCAAGAAGCTCGGCCCGCTGAACGATCCCGCGCGACAGCCGCTGCCACTCGGTGCCGTCAATCATCACCGGGATATGCGACAGCGGCCAATCGCGCTCGGTCGAGGATTCTCCGGAATGGTGCCGGAAATAGACCCCGGCATCGCGCAGGTACTG
This sequence comes from Poseidonocella pacifica, assembly GCF_900111875.1. GTDB lineage: Bacteria > Pseudomonadota > Alphaproteobacteria > Rhodobacterales > Rhodobacteraceae > Poseidonocella > Poseidonocella pacifica. Next base: position 452,840 of record NZ_FOJU01000001.1, on the reverse strand, counting down.
ATCGCCTCGTTGAAGGGCCTGCGCCCGTTGCTCAGGCGTCTGACCGCCGAGATACCTCAGCAACGGATCCCAGACAGGCCGGATCGTGCCGTTTCGGCGCAGCAACTCGTCCGCCACGCCGTCCGGAGGGCGATAGCCCGCCAGCAGCCCAGCAGCAAAATCCGGCAAAGCGGCGTGGTCGTTCATCGATCATATTCCCGGAGCGCGCCGCAGATCGAGGGTCATCGGGAATTCCGGATGAGGCGTCTCGGGTGCGGGCCAGTAACTGCCCGGCGTATGGCCGGACTTCTCAAACCGCGCAAGGCGGCGGGCATCGGCCTCATTCGTGTTGACCGGGAAGGTCTCATAGTTGCGACCGCCCGGATGCGCCACGTGATAGGTACACCCGCCAAGCGCGCGGCCCGTCCACGTATCAAAGATGTCGAAGGTCAGGGGCGCATCGACCGGCAGGACCGGATGCAAGGCCTCTGCCGGCTGCCAAGCCTTGAAACGTACTCCGCCCACAGAAACGCCATTCTGATCCGTCGCGGTAAGTGGAATGGCGCGGCGGTTGCATGTGACGATATAGCGGTCGGGGTCGGCAGCGGAGAGCTGCACCTGCATCCGCTCCACCGAACTGTCAGTGTAGCGCACGGTGCCGCCAATGGCGCCCCGCTCTCCCAGAACGTGCCAAGGCTCCAGCGCCTGACGCACTTCCAGATGCACACCCTCGTATTCAACCTCGCCCGCGAAGGGGAAGCGGAACTCGCGTTGCGCCTCGTACCACTCGGGCCGGAAATGAAGCCCATGGTCGCCAAGGTCCCGCAGAACGTCGAGGAAATCCTGCCAAACGAAATAGGGCAGCATGAAACGATCATGCAGCGTCGTACCCCATCGCACCGGTTTGCCCTTGAGCGGCGCATCCCAGAACCGGGTCAGTAGCGCCCGGATCAGAAGTTGCTGCGCGAGGGACATGCGCGCATCGGGCGGCATCTCGAACCCGCGGAATTCCACGAGGCCGAGCCGTCCTGTCGGGCCATCGGGCGAATAGAGCTTGTCGATGCAAATCTCCGCCCGGTGGGTATTGCCCGTCACATCGGTCAGCATATTGCGCAGAAGCCGGTCGGTCAGCCATGGCTGTACCGGGGGCCCCTGCTCCGGCGTCGGGATCTGAGCAAGCGCGATCTCAAGCTCATAGAGCGTGTCGTGGCGCGCTTCGTCGATCCGCGGAGCCTGCGACGTGGGCCCAATGAAAAGCCCGGAGAACAGGTAGGAGAGCGAGGGGTGCCGCTGCCAGTGCAAGATAAGCGATCCAAGCAGGTCAGGCCGCCGTAGGAACGGTGAGTCGTTCGGAGTTTCTCCGCCCACAACCACGTGATTGCCGCCGCCCGTGCCCGTATGGCGGCCGTCGATCATGAACTTGTCCGCCCCAAGACGACATTGACGCGCCTCTTCGTACACGGCGTTGGTGATGGCGACGCAGTCGGCCCAATCGCCTGCAGGATGCACGTTGACCTCGATTACGCCGGGGTCGGGCGCCACGCGGATAACATTCATGCGCGGGTCCTGCGGCGGCGCATAACCTTCGATATGCACCTTGAGGCCCAGCGCACGCGCGGAATCCTCGGCGGCGTCGATCAGCTCCAGATAATCCTCAAGCGCCTCGACCGGGGGCATGAAGACACAAAGCCGGCCATCGCGCGGCTCCACGGAGATTGCCGTGCGCACTGCCCCATCGGGGGAATTCAACTGCTGCTCGCGAACGTCTTGCGAATTGCCGCTTTCACGCGGGGCCGACACGGGCTGTTCGCGCTCGGGCGTCCGAGCGGGCTCGGTCGGGCCGTTGCCGAAATCAGGCAGTGGCCCGCGCTCAACCGTCGGATCAGTGACATAGACGTATGGATACTGCGAGGGTGGCACATGGGGTAGCGAGCCGAGCGGAATGCGGTATCCAACGGGGCTGTCGCCCGGCACGAGAAACACGTGACCACGGCGGAGTTTCCATTTTTCGGACCGCCAGCGATGCCCCGCCGCCTTCGATTGCCAGCGTTGGATCGGAAGCACATGGCCCGCTGGTTCAGTCAGGCCACGCCCAAAGACGCGCGCGATGCGGTTACGTTCTTCGGGATCCTTGAGACGAGAGTTCTCCGGCGTCACATTCTCCGGCAGGCTGCCTTCCTTGATGACCCATTCGGCGGGATCTTCATAGGCTGCCACCACCATCTCGCTTTCGACGCCCAACCGTTCCGCGATGTTGGCAAGCAGCGCCTCGGACTGCTCTGGCGTCGCTCCGGTGTTGTCATTCTCCTCAGCGATCAGCGCGGGATCTTTCCACACCGGCTTTTCGTCCCGCCGCCAGTAAAGGGAGAAGGTCCACCGGGGAAGCGTCTCTCCGGGATACCACTTGCCTTGCCCATAGTGGAGGAACCCGCCCGGTGCGAAGCGATCCCGCAAACGCCGGATCAGCTTGTCCGCCAAACCCCGTTTCATCGGCCCCACTGCTGCGGTGTTCCACTCATCCCCCTCAAAACCGTCGATCGAGACGAATGTCGGCTCCCCCCCCATGGTGAGACGCATATCCTGAGCGGCGATCTTTTCATCGACTTTGCGGCCCAGCGCATCGAGCGCTTCCCAGCTTTCATCGGAAAAGGGCTTGGTAATGCGGGGATGCTCGGCAATCCGCGTCACCTGCATGTCGAAATCGAAATCGATCTGGGTATCGGGGGAGCCGGTATACCCACCCACGATGGGCGCGGCATTCCGGTAATGCGGGGTCGCGGCCAGCGGAATGTGGCTCTCTCCCGTCAAAAGCCCGGAGGTCGGGTCAAAGCCGATCCACCCCGCGCCGGGAAGGTACACTTCGCACCACGCGTGCAGATCGGTAAAATCCTGCTCGGTTCCCGAAGGGCCGTCGAGCGCCTTGAGATCCGGCTTGAGTTGGATGAGGTACCCAGAGACAAACCGCGCGGCAAAGCCGAGATGGCGCAGCAGGTGGACAAGCAGCCAACTCGTATCGCGGCACGATCCCTTGGCCGTCTGTAGGGTTTCCTCGGGCGTCTGCACGCCCGGCTCCATACGGATCACATAGCCGATTTCGCGCGCGAGCCGTGCGTTGATCTCAACGAGGAAATCTACCGTGCTCTCGGCCTGTTTCTGAATACTCCCGAGCAACGCGTCGAAAAGCGGGCCCTGCGTCTCGACCTTGCGGTAGATCGACAGGTCTTCGAAGATGTCCTCGGGGTACGTAAAGGGAAAACTCGCAGCGGTCTCATCGACGAAGAAATCGAACGGGTTGTAGACCGTCATGTCGGCAACGAGATCCACTTCGATCTTCAATTCGCGCACCGGTTCGGGAAAGACAAACCGAGACATCCAGTTTCCGTAAGGGTCCTGCTGATGATTGACGAAGTGCCCCTCGGGAGAAACTTTCAGCGAATGGGATATCACGCGCGTCCGGCTATGCGGCGCGGGGCGCAGGCGAATGACCTGCGGGCTAAGCATGACGGGCCGATCATAGCGGTAGTGAGTGAGATGCCGGATACTTGCGGTGATTGCCATTGTTTGCCTTTGGTCTTTGGTCCCTGTGCCGGGATAGGAGAGACCGTTCGTGGTGGGATGTAAAGCGCGGCCGGACATCGGCAATGCGCTCCCGGCGTAGGCTGCCTGCAAATTCCTCACTCCTGCAAGGCGGACTTGCACGCCCCTGCCCCCGTCACCTAGGTAGACCCAAACACGCAAAGGAGACAGCGATGAAAATCAGTGCGCGCAACAAGCTTCAAGGCACCGTGACCGCCATCGAGACTGGGGCCGTCAACAGTACGGTCCGCATCGACATCGGCGGCGGAAGCCAGATCACCGCCATGATCACCAACGAAGCCGTCGAGGAACTGGGGCTAGCCGTGGGTGGCAGCGCCTATGCCGTGGTCAAGGCCTCGGATGTCATGGTGGCTGCCGACTGACGCGCAGGCAGGCAGACACGCCGACCAGAGGGCGTGCGCTCCACTTCGATGCCCACGCCATACACCGCAGACAGGGCCCCGGCGGTCAGAACCTCTTCTGCCGGGCCCTGCGCCGCAATGCGCCCCCCCGACATCAGCAAGACCCGCGCCTCTAGCGCAAACGCCTGATCCGGGTCGTGGGTGGATAGCACGATACCGCGCCCCTGTTCCTCTTTGGAAAGCCTGGCGATCTGATCAAGAACCTGAACCTGATTGCCGAAGTCGAGGCTGGCAGTCGGCTCATCCAGAACGATGAGGGACGTATCCTGCGCAAGGGCTCGGGCGATCATCACCAATTGCCGCTGCCCCCCGGAGAGTTGAGCGTAGTCCTGCGCCGCCAGTTCGGCGATCCCCAGACGCTCAAGAGCTTCTAATGCGATTTTCCGATCCTTCGCACCCGGTTGCCCGAATGCCCCGAGCCGCGCCGTCCGTCCCATAAGGACAACTTCGAGCACGTCGAAGGCAAATGTCGGCGCATGTGCCTGTGGCACATAGGCAATGCGGGTTGCGATTTCGGCGCGGGACAGACGCAACATGGGCCTGTCGCCCAAGTGTATCTCTCCCCCAAGCGGAGGCAGCAATCCCAGCAGGGTACGAAAGAGGGTGGTCTTGCCGCACCCATTTGGCCCAAGCAGGCAGAGGATTTCGCCCCGACCAAGCGCAAGCGAAAGCCCCTCCCCGATCCTGCGCCCCCCATGCCCGATGGCAAGATCGCGCGCGCGCAAGGTCATGACCAGCCGCTCCGCCCACGCGCGAGCAGCCACACAAAGAACGGGGCCCCGACTACGGCGGTGAGAATTCCGAGCGGCACCTCGGCCCGGGCGATGGTGCGCGCCGCCGTATCGACCGCCAACAGGTAGCCTGCTCCAAGCAGAGCGGATGCCGGGAGAAGCCTGCCGAACCCCGGCCCCACCAGCATTCGCGCGATGTGCGGGATGACGAGCCCGACCCACCCCACTACGCCGGCCAGAGCGGTGACGCTGGCCGTCACCAAGGTCGCGGCCGCGATGACGGCGATACGCGTGCGGGTGGTATCAATCCCCAGCGCGAGCGCCTCCTCATCCCCCATCGACAGGACGTTGATCTGCCAGCGCAACAAAAACAAAGGCAAAAGCCCCAGCGCGACCGGGACGAGCGCGGGCGTCAGATCGGCGGATGTTACCGAGGCCAGCGACCCAAGGAGCCAGAAGGTTATCGCGGGCAGTTGATCATAGGGGTCGGCCATCACCTTGAGCAAAGAGGTCGCGGCCCCGGCGAGCGCCCCGATGACGACCCCTGTAAGGACAAGGCTTAGCGTTCGTTCCGCATGCCGCACAAGTGAAGCCACCGCCATCACGAGCGCGACGGAGAGAAGCCCACCCGCAAAGGCGAAGCCTTGAATGAAGAGGACAGGCATCCCAAGGAAGATCCCGCCGACCGCCCCAAGGCCGGCACCGGCGGAAACACCGAGGATGTCCGGGGAAACGAGCGGGTTGCGAAACAGCGCCTGATAGGTCGCCCCGGCGGCAGAAAGCGCCGCCCCTACGAGAAGCGCTGAGGCGACGCGCGGTAGGCGGATGTTCAGGATGACGATCCCGGATTGCGCATCCCCCCGACCCAGCAACGCGGCCAGCGTTTCCGAAGGCGTGAGCCCATAGGGACCAACCAGCAAGGCCCCGAAGGAAAGAAGCGCCAATCCCACCGCGAGCCAGATCATCAATCTCGGTACCCGGGTCAGCTTGGCGGCCTTCCCTCGGCCCACTCCAGCAGGCGATCAAGCTCTTCTTCCGAAAGATCGACGTGATACCACAATTGGAAGAAGTCGCGCGTCTCCTCTCGAAGGTCACTCCCCCAGTCATCGGGATAGAACAGTCCCGCCATCCATTGCAGCCCCATCATCCGGTTGACCGATGGGGGACGGTCGATCCAGCCAAAGGGAGCGGTGGGCGAGAGATAGACCTGCCCTGTCCGCACCGCCTCCACACCGGCCCAAAGAGGATCGGCCCAGACGCGGCCATAAAAATTGCGGTCCCATGTCACCACGACTTCGGGGTTCGCAACGATCACTGTTTCCATCGAGCTTTGCACCAGCCCGCGGGTTGCCCCACCGTCATCGGCGACATTCACGCCCCCTGCACGTTCGATGATCTCTGTATTGATCGATCCCTTCATGCCCGTCTCCAGCCCGTCAGGTCCGCGGGCGAGATAGGTGCGCGGGCGCGCCTCTTCCGGAGCATCCCCGAGGATCGCATCGATCCGGGCAAAAATCTGCTCGGTATCGGAGGCGAGTGCCTCTCCTCGCTCCGGCACGTTCAGGATCTCTCCCACGAGGCGCAGCGCCTCTGGAGTATTCTCAAATCGTCCGTCGATCAGCAGGTAGGGAATGCCGGTTTGTTCCTGCACGCGGTTTGCCAGATCGATATAGGTGTCGCGCACCGAGCCGAAATCGAGGATGAGATCAGGCGCGATCTGCAACACCCGTTCGAGGTTTGCCTCCCCGCCCCGCCCCGTCAGGCGCCCCGTTTCGGGAAGGTCGCGGTAGGGAGCGGCGATATAATCCCTCTCTTCGGCCCGGAGCGCGCGCGGCCAACCGGCCAGAACCTCGGGACGTATCACATAGGTCAGGATCGAGGCCGTGGGTCCGGCGGCAAACACCGTAGTGATGTCTTCGGGAACCTCCACCTGCCGACCAGCGCTGTCTGTGATCATCCGGGCCTCAACCGGCGCTGCGAGCACGATAAAAGCGGCGAGAAAGCGCAGGCGCATCATGGTCTCCATCCGGCATGGTTGTGGCATGGCCCCCCTCGGGCCAGCGCCACCTATGGCAAGACCATGTTCGCAGCCGGCGCGCGATGCAACCCGCGCGTGTGATTCAGACTGCGGGTTTCGCAAGCCTGTGCCCATCATGCCCTGAAAGAAGGTGGTGCGGGTGGAGGGACTTGAACCCCCACGCCTTGCGGCGCCAGAACCTAAATCTGGTGCGTCTACCAATTTCGCCACACCCGCAACGGGGCGCTCAATAACAAAGCTCTGAGGGGGATGCGAGCGGATTCTTTCACCAACTCGCGGTCAAACCCCAATCGTGCGAAAGACGGCAGGGAGAGCATCGGAAAGATCCTCGGCAATGAGCCCCGGCCCGAAGGTGCGGGCGGCTTGGACATGAAGCCAGACCGCCGCCGCAGCTGCCTCAAAGGGCGACATGCCCCTCGCAATCAGCCCTACGATCATACCTGCGAGCACATCTCCGGCCCCGGCCGTTGCGAGCCACGGCGCTGCGCGATCATAGGCGGCCACGTGCACGGCAATGCGCCCGTCGGGGCCTGCAATAATCGTATCCGGCCCCTTGAGCACCACAGTGCATCCCGCACGCTCCGCCGCCGCCTGGGCGGCATCCACCCGCGAATAGGCAGGGCCCGCCTCGGCCGGATCGCTCAACCGTTCCGCCAGATCAGGGAAGAGCCGCGCGAATTCGCCACCGTGCGGGGTGAGCACGCATTTGTCGTGAAGAAAGCCGAACAGCACAGACGGATCACGCGAAAACCGACTCAGGGCATCGGCATCCAGCACGGCGGGAATCTCGGATCGCAGTGCTGTGATGGCCAGCATCTGGGTATCGTGGCGCAGGCCAAGCCCCGGGCCGAGGCACACCGAGGAGATACGCTCATCCTCCAACGCTTCGGCAAGTCCCGGCGCACCATCCAGCGGCCGCAGCATCACCGCATCAAGTCGCGCCGCGTTTTCCGTCAGAGCGCGCAGAGGACACCCAACCGTGACAAGGCCCGCTCCGATTCGCAGTGCAGCCCTCGCGGCAAGCCGCGCCGCTCCGCCCTTGCCGGGGCCGCCCGCGACCACAAAAGCATGCCCGCTGTGATATTTGTGCGCGGAGGCTCCTTTGGAGAGGTCGGACTGAACCGGAGCACCAATGAGCGGAATCCCGTCCTGCTCCGCAAAGTGCTCCAGCCCGATATCAGTCACGACTAGCTCGCCACAGTGGTCAGGCCCTGCGGAGATATAATGCCCGCGCTTCGGGCGATGAAACGTGACCGTCAACGCTGCATGAAACGCCACGCCCCCAAGCGCACGCCCGCTATCGGCGCAGAGCCCCGAGGGGATATCCACCGCGACGCACGTCGCCGGGACAGTATCCCGAGCCAAGTCTGCCGCGCGCCCATCCAAGGGTCTTGCGAGGCCCGTTCCAAAGAGCGCATCGACCACCAGATCGGCCCCTTCGACGCGCACGTTATCCAGCGTTGTCACCGGGTTCGCGTCGGCCCATCGGTCATGCATCGCGCGCGCATCACGCGGCAACGCTTCCGCTGCGCCGAGCAAGCCAACCTCGACGGTCCAACCGGTTTGGGCAAGATGATGGGCGATGACGAAACCATCCCCGCCATTGTTTCCCGGACCGGCCAGAATAAGCGCCCGCCCAGGTTCAAACCGCTCCCCAATCGCCGCCGCGACCGCTGCCCCTGCGCGCTCCATCAGGTCGGCGCCAGATACCTGTTTCGAGTCGATTGCGCGGGCTTCTGTGGCGCGCATTTGAGCAGTGCTAAGCAAGTCCGTCATTTTTTCGATCACCTCGATTCAACCCTGCACATACTTTAGGCATTACGCTTAAAATAAAATCACGCTACATCGGTGCCACGGATGAGCTGACTAACTGTCACCCTATCCGATTGTGAGCATGTAATGAAAATGATCTGCACCGAAACCAGCAGGTCATTGGCGAGGAGATCCCCATGAAGAAGATCGAAGCGATCATCAAACCCTTCAAACTCGATGAGGTGAAAGAAGCGCTTCAGGACGTGGGGGTTCAGGGCCTCTCGGTCATTGAGGTCAAAGGGTTCGGGCGGCAAAAGGGTCATACCGAACTGTACCGCGGTGCCGAATACGTCGTCGACTTCCTGCCCAAGGTGAAGATCGAGGTGGTGATTGACGACGCGCAAGTCGAAGGCGCGATCGAGGCGATCATCGCTGCGGCCAAGACCGACAAGATTGGCGACGGCAAGATCTTCGTGAGCCCCGTGGAGCAAGCTATCCGCATCCGCACCGGTGAAACCGGCTCGGACGCGCTCTGAACAACAACGATATTACCAAGAAACGAAAGGGAAGACGGGAATGAGCAACAAGGACGTTCTCAAGACGATGAAGGACGAGGAGGTCGCATATGTCGACATCCGCTTCACCGACCCGCGGGGGAAACTGCAGCACGTAACCATCATGGCCGATCAGGTCGACGAAGACTTCCTCGAAGAAGGCTTCATGTTCGACGGCTCGTCCATCGCAGGATGGAAATCGATCGAGGCCTCCGACATGAAACTCATGCCGGACACCGAAAGCGCCTATATCGATCCGTTCTATGCGGAAAAGACGCTCTGCATCCACTGTTCCGTCGTCGAGCCCGACACCGGCGAATCGTATGAGCGCGACCCGCGCGGCACGGCGGAGAAGGCAGAAGCCTATCTCAAATCCTCCGGGATCGGCGATGTGTCCTATTGGGGCCCCGAAGCGGAATTCTTCTTGTTTGACGACGTTCGCTTCTCAAACAAGATAAACAAGGTGTCCTACGAGGTCGACGCAAGCGACGCGTCGTGGAACTCAGACACCGAATACGAGATGGGCAACATGGGCCACCGGCCCGGCATCAAGGGCGGCTACTTCCCGGTCAACCCGACCGACGAAGCACAGGACCTGCGCTCGGAGATGCTCTCCACCATGAAGCGCCTCGGGATGAAGGTCGACAAGCACCACCACGAGGTGGCGTCGTGCCAGCACGAACTTGGCCTCATCTTCGGCACGCTCACCAAGCAGGCCGACGAGCTTCAGAAGTACAAATACGTGATCCACAACGTGGCCCACGCCTATGGCAAGTCCGCCACGTTCATGCCGAAGCCGATCTATGGCGATAACGGCACCGGCATGCACTGCAACATGTCGATCTGGAAAGACGGCAAGCCGCTTTTCGCAGGCGACAAATATGCGGATCTGAGCCAGGAAGCGCTGTGGTTCATCGGCGGCATCCTAGTCCACGCCAAGTCGCTCAACGCCTTCACCAACCCGTCCACCAACTCCTACAAGCGCCTGATCCCCGGCTTTGAAGCCCCGGTTCTGCGCGCCTATTCCGCTCGCAACCGGTCTGGCTGCGTCCGGATCCCATGGACGGAAAGCCCGAAGGCCAAGCGCGTTGAGGCCCGTTTCCCCGATCCATCGGCAAACCCCTATCTGTGCTTTGCCGCGCTCCTGATGGCCGGCCTCGACGGCATCCAGAACAAGATCGATCCGGGCGAAGCCATGGACAAGAACCTCTACGATCTGCCCGCCGAAGAGCTCGAAGGCATTCCCACGGTTTGCGGCTCGCTGCGTGAGGCGCTTGTCGAGTTGGAGAAGGACCACGAGTACCTTCTGGCCGGTGATGTCTTCACCAAGGACCAGATTGACGGCTATGTCGCGCTGAAGATGGAAGAAATCGAACTCTTCGAGCACACGCCGCATCCGGTCGAATTCCAGATGTACTACAGCTGCTGATCGCAGCACGTCCTGAAGCATCGAACGCCCGGGTTCTTCCCGGGCGTTTTTTCGTTTCAGCCTGCGCATCCCCCCCCACAAAACCTTCGCTCTGCCGCGCTACCTGCTGGACTTGCGCGTTCCCCCGCCTAGTGTCGGATCGGGAAAAGACCAATGGGCGACGGCACATTCGGGCGGACGCACACTCCGCCCCAACCGGCCCTGAGGTCTCAAGGAAAATACGGGGGGGAATTTACGTGAACTTTCAGATCGGCATCGGGCCAAACATTCGAAAGTCCGTCTATTTTGATGCCACCGTTGCAGATGGCGTCGCGGGGTTCTCAGTCTACAACCACATGTATATCCCCGCACATTTCGGAAATCCCGAAGCGGAATACGACAGCCTGATGAACGGCGTCGCCATGTGGGATGTCGCAGCGCAGCGTCAGATTGAAATTTCCGGCCCCGACGCCGGGCGGCTCATCCAATTTCTGACAACCCGCGACATGAGTAAGACGAAGATTGGCCAAGGCCGCTATGTGCCGATCTGTAATCACGCGGGCAGGCTCATCAACGATCCGGTTGCGTTGATGGTGGCGCCGGACCGGTACTGGCTGTCGATCGCCGACAGCGACATCGAACTGTGGGCGAGCGCCATCGCGGCGGAGCGCGGCATGGATGTGCAGGTTTCCGAAGCAGACGTTTCCCCCCTCGCCATTCAAGGCCCCAAGGCGGAAGCGCTGGCCGTGGATCTTTTCGGCGAATGGGTCACCTCCTTGAAATACTTCGGGTTCAAGGAGACGAGCCTTCGCGGGATTCCTTTGATCCTTGCGCGGTCCGGCTGGTCAAAACAGGGCGGTTTCGAACTCTACTTGCTCGACGGCTCCCGTGGCGGAGATCTCTGGAGCATCGTCAAGGCCGCAGGGGAGCGCTATGGCATTCGGCCGGGCGCGCCCAACGATCAAGAACGTATCGAAAGCGGTCTTGTCTCCTACGGTGCCGATGGCCGTTTGCAGACTAACCCCTGCAATCCATTTGAAATTTCGCTGGGAAAGCTGGTCGATTTCGATCAGCCCGACGATTTTGTCGGCCGCGCCGCACTTCTGAAGATCAAGACCGAAGGACCGCGCCGCAGGCGTGTTGGGTTCAGGGTGTCGGGCGCGCCGATACGGTCCTGCCAGTCCTCGGTCGCAGTACAAACTGCTGATGGAGAAACCGTCGGCATCCTCAGCGAGAGCATCTACTCAAGCCGTTTTTCTTGCAATGTGGGCGTAGGAATGATCGCATCAGAGATCGGCGACGACGCAACGGATCTTAGTGTCACCCTCGGGGGAGAGTCGCGCCAGCTCGACGTCACTTCGCTGCCCTTCGGATAGGGCCGCGGCGACAAAGATCGGCCACGCCCCCTCCTAGGTGTATTGCCCTTAGGCCCTATTCCGCGGCTGTCTGAAACGCCTTGATGGTGCTGCCATAGCCGCCTTGATCGATGTAGTTCTGCTCTTGCGGCGTTGTCCGACGGGCCAGCGCCTCGTTGCGGTAGGGGAAGCGACCAAACATGCGGATCACCTCGCGGTGCGCACGGGCATGGAGCAGGTTCGGTGCGCCGGTCTCGGGCATCCGTTCGCACATGAGTCGCACGCAACGGTCCTGATCCGAAAGGCTCTCGGAGTGCATCAGCGGGAGATAGAAGAATTGCCGAGCAGGTTCATCGATCTTCATGTCCCAGCCACGGTCAATCGCAACCTTTGCGGCGGCCATGGCATATTTGTCCGAGGAAAAGGCGCGCCCCATCCCCCGGAACATGTTGCGCGGGAACTGGTCCATGAGAATGATATAGGCCAGCGCCCCGCTCGGGTAGGTCAGCCAGAGCGCATAAGAGCCCTCGCAAGCGTTCACCCAAGGCTCCTCGAAGCGGTTGCGCACAGCCTCATCCAGGTCCTCGGAGACCTTGTACCATCCCTCTTGCCCGATCTCGTCGAGCCAGAATTCCAGAACCTCATCGGGCCGTACCATCCGTTCCCCCTCATGTTACAGGTCTTGGGTCCATCGGAAGGATAAACCCGCGACAATTCAAGCAGCCAGTCACAAATTGCGTCAGTTTGAGACAGGCCTCGCACGGCCCTGCCCATGCGACGAGCGTCAGGCGACGTTTCGGCTGTCCTCCTGCGCTTCTTCGATGGCGACTTCTTGCGCGGCTTCGACCGAATAATGCGACCCCATCGGCGCCAGTGGTGCCAGCCCGTGGGTATCCTCAGACGATGGCGCCGCGCGCTGTGTCATCCGGTAAAGACCATAGCCCGCCAGAATGAAGAGCAATGCCCCAATGATAATAAAGTAGCCCTCTGCGCCGACCGCGCCCATGAACCAGCCGGTCCCCAGCGGTCCAAGGATCGCCCCCAGACCGTTGATAAAGAGCAGGCCAGCAGAGGCGCTGGCCATGTCCTCCACCTCAAGAAAGTCGTTCGTATGGGCAATCAACATGGAATAGAGCGGGTTCGACATTCCGCCAACGAGGAACGCCGCCACCAGAAGCGCCGTGAACCAACCGCTGGCGAGAACCGCGAGGATGGAGGCAAATCCCCCCACCGCTGCGACGATGGTCACCAGACGCCGCCGGTCGGAACGGTCCGAGAGCCAACCCAGCGGATACTGCATGATGAGCGCGCCCACATAGAAGGCTGCTACGAACATGGAAATCTGCGCAAGCGACAGGCCCGCCGTCGTGCCATAGACCGCCGACATCCCGAACTGGGCCGAGTATACGCCGCCAAGCAGGAACATGCCGACACAGCCGAGCGGAGAGCTTTGGAACAGTTGCGGCAGGCTCATGGGTTTGGTCGTCTCGAACGACGGTGTCGGGCTGATCGACAGAAGAATCGGCGCAAAGGCCACGGACACCAGCACCGAGGGAATGACGAAAAGCAGAAAGCCCGACGCATCGGGGATCAGCACGACGGCCTGCGCTGCGATGATCCCGATCATCTGGACAATCATGTAGAGCGAAAGCGCCTGCCCGCGGGTTTCATTGGTGGCCGCATTGTTGAGCCAGCTTTCCGCTGTCACGTAGACCCCGCAAAAGCAAAAGCCGATGATGATACGCCCAACGGCCCAAGCCCACGGATTCTCGAATGTCGGATAAAGAATGAGAACGGCGGAGATGAGCGAGCCTAGCGCCGCAAAGACCCGCACATGCCCCACGCGCCGAATCATACCCGGAGTAAGCCTGCTGGCGATCAAGAAACCCGCGAAGTATGCGGACATGACGATCGACATCTGCAACGTGCCAAAGCCCGCCGCGCCGCCTCGTATGCCCAGAAGCGTGCCTTGTACGCCATTGCCCAGCATCAACAGCAACATGCCCAGAAGAAGAGCCCAAGAATTCGCAAAGACCGTCAGCATGGCTTTCCCCTAGTTGGGTAGAAGATTAGGGGCGCGCGCCGTCCCCGGATTGTCCGTCCGCGACTGTCGCCGTGTCATTTCGCGACGTCGGGAGCAAGAGAGATGCATCCCCATAGGAGAAGAACCGGTAACTTTCCGCTACCGCGTGGGCATAGATAGCGCGAATCCTCTCCATGCCCATAAAGGCCGAAACCAGCATCATGAGCGTCGATCTGGGAAGATGGAAATTCGTCATAAGCGCGTCGGCCACATGAAAGGCAAACCCGGGATAGATGAAGATGTCTGTGGTGCCTTGCCAGGGCGCAATGGCGCCCGTGCTCCGGGCTGCGGTTTCAATCAGGCGCAACGCGGTGGTGCCCACTGGGATCACGCGACCACCGGCGGCTTTCGTGGCGGCGATCTCGGCTGCTGCCGTTTCACTGATCTCACCCCATTCGCCATGCATCTTGTGGCGGCTGACGTCCTCGACCTTCACCGGCAGGAAGGTGCCCGCGCCCACATGAAGAGTGACATAAGAAATCTCCACTCCCCGCTCACGCAGTGCCGCGAGCAAAGCATCGTCGAAATGCAATGAGGCGGTAGGCGCCGCGACGGCCCCCGTGTTCCGCGCCCAGACGGTTTGGTAATCCTCGTGATCCTGCGCGTCGGCGGCACGGCGCGCCGCGATATAGGGCGGAAGCGGCATGGCTCCTGCCTCGGCCAGCGCTGCGTCAAAATCCTCGCCCGCCAGATTGAAGGAAAGCGTCGCTGTTCCCTCCTTACGATTCTCCACCCGCGCGGAAAGCGCCTCTGAGAAACGGATTTCCTCGCCGTCTCGTACCTTCCGCAGGGGTTTGAGCAATGCCGACCATTGGCCGCCCGGTTTCGGCTCCAGCAAGGTGGCCTCAATCCGGGCCTCCGTTGACCCCTCCGGTCCCTCTCGGCGACGCAGCCCGGAAAGACGGGCGGGGATCACCTTTGTGTCGTTGAGAACCAACCTGTCACCGGGGCGCAGCCATTGGGTCAGGTCCAAGACGTGCTGATCGTGGATCGCATCGCCCTCTGCCACCAGAAGCCGTGCGGAAGATCTGGGGCGCGCGGGCCGCGTGGCGATGAGAGCCTCAGGAAGATCGAAATCGAAATCGGACAGTTGCATGGAGTTCAGTTCCCGGTCTGCGGCGGCTGGCGTCGAAAGATCTCACGGAAGAACCCCGGCGTGAGGGCCGAGAGCGGATTGACCGAAACCCGTGGATCGGAGGACGTCCCGTTAATCTCATAGGTGAAGCCGATCAACCCCTCGCCCTTGCGTGTCAGCGGCGCACCGAGCGCATTCAACGCATAGACAGGCGAAAGAACGCCCTGCATCGCGACGTCCTTACTGTTGATATTGTAGATCCCGTCGAGCGATACACCGATTGACGGGCCAACGGCGCTGGACTGGGTGACGATGAGCTGCTGCGGCGTCAGCCGGAACTGGGCGTCTATCTCAGAGAAGAAGATGCCGGGCCCCCGAAGCTGATCCAGAATTCCAACGACCGAGATTGCGTCAAGCAATTGTGCCAAAACGGGCATGTCCTGCATGCGCATCGTCCTGATCGAGAGGTTCCCGTCATAGTGCCCGGCTGCGGCACGGGGCACGAGTTGCAGATCGAAAGCGCCGTTGCGCGCGTTCTTGAGAAACCCCGCATCGCGCAGCATGTCGCCGGCATCCTCGCCCCTGAGGCGCACCGCCGTGCGACCCGACCGGGGCACAAGCGTGGCCGAGACCCGCGCGCCGCCGTTGATCCGCCCCTGCACCTGTCCTGAAAGGCCGGAATTGGAAGTCAGATCCCCGCGCAATTGAGTCAGAGAAATCGTATCCGTCAAACGCAACCGATCGAGCGCCAAGGACAGCGGTACAGACCCGCCCGAGGGTCCGCTGGCATTGCTGGAGGGGCGTTTGCCAAGATCGACCGTACCGCCTGAAACCGCGACGGCGGGGGTCCGCCCCGCGCCGCGCCCCGTCAATGTGGCCGACACGTCGAGCCAACCGCCACTTCGCAGGGTGCTGAGTTGCAGCTGATCCAGCCCACCTTCTGACCGCAGCGAAAGACGGCCCTCGGCCAGAAGACCCGGCGCATCAAGGCGCAAGCGATCCACCACGGCTAGTGAACCGAGCCGCCCGCTCAGCTCCAATTCCGCAGCGCGGCCAGCGGCCTTGCTCCAGTTGAGCGGCGCAACCGAGAGGCGCGCACCTATCAGATCGGACCGAAAGGTGAATTGGGGCGTCTCCCCTGACGGCAAATCCAGCGTGAGGTATCCCGACGCCTCGCCCGCAAACGTCCCGTTGGGTAGGGTAACACCAAGCCCAACAAGCGCGTCGGGAGTAAGAGTGACTTCGGCGGTCACCGCGCTCGGGATCGGTTGGCCGCCGGTGGACACCACAGGTCTGGTCCATTCCCCGTCGAAGGGCACCCCATCAAAGGTGCCCTTGCCCGCAATACTCACCCCTTCGTTCGTCAGGGTTACCCGCGCTTCGGGAGCGGCGAGTACATGGCCCGGAATGACCGTCTCGCTTTGCAAGTCCGTCACGACCCCATCAAGGTTCAGAGCCAGTTCGGAGAAAGTCGTCCCGGACTTGCGCGGAAAGCGGACCGTGCCCCCGACGCGGATCTGACCGTCAAACAGATCCACGGGTTTGCCCGCCTTGGACATCAACTCCAATGGCGGTTGATCGAGCAGCGACAGCAACGCCGTCACCGGCCCTTCTGCCGAGATGCGTGTCAGTGCGGGCCCGTAGCGCCAGCGCGTGTCGGGAATGTGAAACACCGTGTCCGCCATCGAAAGCGCGCCGCCTTCGGGCGCGGTGATGGTGCCCTTCTCAACCACCACCGACAGCGCCTCGCGCAGAATTTCGATCCGGCCAGAGACATCCTTGATCGGGGGAATGTCGCGCAGGATTCGCGCCTCTCCGCCCTCAAACCCGGATGACAAATATATCTCCGGCAGGCGCCCCGGCTCAGCGACGATATTGCCAACCGCATTCGTCAGATCCGCCGCATAGAGGTTCTCCCCGACCCACCTGCGGGCGCGGGGCTTGAACGTCTCGGGCCAATAGTGAAACAGCCTGTCTCGTGGAAGACGGGCAATCTCGGCCTCCGCTCTGGCCGACCAACCCTCCGGCTCGGCCGTGGCCGCCCCCGAAAGATGCAGGACTTCATCCCCCGAAAAGAGTGTGCCCTCCCCCAGTTCGATCCGGAAAGGATCAAGCGTCAAGCGCAGGTCCAGCAATGCGCGATCCAGCCCCCGCGCTTCGGGATAAAGCCCACCGGGATTGGCGGTGATATTGGTGAATTCAAGCTGACCGGCAAAAGCAGTCGGCCAGCCGCCCTCATCCTCCACAATCTGGGCGTAGCCTTCGGCCCGGCCGGTCACCCAATCGCTTTCGAGCGAGAACTCATCGAAATTCAGAAGCCGGCTTTCCGGCGCATAGGTGAAATAGGCCCGCGCCGAACGGAGGGGGATCGGCCGGGTACGCTCATTGGGTTGCAGGGCGCCCGCGCCGATCCGCAGCGACGCGGAGATGGGCCCAAGGCCGCCCGCATTTGTCACACTACCCCGGATCGCCCCGGAAATCGGGGCCTGCAGCCCCGCGAGCCATCCGAGTGCGCGACTTTGTGTCGCCAGATCCGATCCGGGGACATCCGCGATGCGAATCTGGAACTCTGACGCGCCGGCGCCGATCTGCGTTTCAAAACCGCCTTCAAGCGTCGCCGCCCCGCCCTGTTGGCCGAGCACCGTGAGTGTGGTGGACAGGTCGAGCGTGTCGCCCTCCCGCGTAATCGACATGAGCCCGCCATCCACCGTCCACGCACGTTCCGCGTGGGCATCCTCATAGCGCAGCGTCAATGCGCGCGCTTCGACCCCGCGAAGATAGGATAGTCGCGGATCATCAAAGGCGGCCTCGATCGCAGCCATGAGATCAAGCACCGCCCCCTCTCCAAGAGAGGCGGCATCCCCGAAGGCCAGTTCAAAGTCGCCGTCGTGATCACGGCGCACCGTAAGAACCGCCCCGGTGAGCGCGATGTCCCTTGGCCGCATCTCGCGGCGCAAGGCCGCGCGCCGGGCAAAGGTGGCGCGGAGGTCTTCGATCCGGGCAATTCGGCCGACCTCGGGCGACGAAATTTCAACGCCCGTCAGGATCACCCGAGGCCGCCAAGAGGTGGACAGTTCCAACGCCATATCGTCGAAATCCAATTGCATGCCCGGCAAGGTTTCGGCCAGCCGCGCTTCGACGCGCGCCTGCAACCACGCCGGCGCCGCAACCGCGCGTCCGTAATGGGCGTAGATCGTCAGACCGACGACCAGCGCACAAATCAGCCCCAACCCGCTTGCAGTCAGGCAGGTCCGCAAGGCGTGGCGCCGAAGGCGTTGCCCGCGCGTGGGGGCATCGGGTTGCGTCATCTCTTTCATCTCCCGCATGCCGGTCTAGTATGAAAGCATTCGCTGCGCCATGAGGAGAAACCTATGATCGAACCCGGCCAACTCGCACCCGATGTCACGTTGCCTCGCGACGGGGGCGGCAGTGTTTCGCTCTCTGATCTGCGCGGCCAGATTGTCGTGCTCTATTTCTATCCGCGGGACGATACGTCCGGCTGCACCAAGGAAGCGATCGCCTTCACCGATGCCGCCAACGAATTCGCGGCGGCCGGTTCGGTTGTTCTCGGGATTTCCAAGGACAGCATCGCCAAGCACGACAAGTTTCGTGACAAGCACGGGCTCAAGGTTGCGCTGCTTTCGGATGAAGACGGCGATACCTGCGAGCGGTATGGTGTTTGGAAAGAAAAGAGCATGTACGGCAAGACCTTCATGGGGATCGAGCGAACGACCGTGTTGATTGACCGTGACGGAAAGATCGCCCGTATCTGGCCGAAGGTGAAAGTCGCCGGCCATGCCGAAGACGTGCTCAAGGCGGTGCAATCGCTGTGATGACGCTCACGGAAATGGCGGTGGAGGTGCTGACCTGCGCCGATGGCCGCGAAAAGACCGCCCTGTCGCACCGCCACGCCGCCCGTTGGTTCGAGGCCCGCGATGCAGGTGAGGAGATCGAAATCGGGATCGGCGCACCACCGGATTTTCCCGCCCGGCCGGAGCGCCCCGAACTCCGCGATCCGCGCGACGTCCCCAAGCGCAAACCAGGGAGCCCTGAGGGGCGCATCGCGCTCCTGCATGCGGTAGCCCATATTGAGTTGAACGCCGTCGATCTCCATTGGGATCTCATTGCGCGCTTCGGCCATGTGCCGATGCCGCCGGGATTCTATGATGATTGGGTACGCGCCGCCGATGAGGAATCAAAGCATTTCAACCTCATGGCAGACTGCCTCGAAGCGAAGGGCAGCTTTTATGGGGCACTGCCCGCCCATGCGGGAATGTGGCGCGCCGCCAGTGATACTGCCGAGGATATCTTTGGCAGGCTCGCGGTGGTGCCCATGGTGCTGGAGGCGCGGGGCCTCGATGTGACGCCCGGGATGATCGCACTCTTTACCAAGGCGGGGGATGCTGGCGCAGTAGACGCGCTTGAGACGATCTACGCCGAAGAAGTGGGTCATGTCGCCTATGGGTCAAAGTGGTTTCACTTCCTTTGCGGGCGAGACAACCGTGATCCAAAGCCTCTCTTTCACGATCTTGTGCGCCGCTATTTCCACAGCACGCTCAAGCCGCCGTTCAACGATGAGAAGCGGGCCGAAGCCGGACTACCCCCTGACTTCTACTGGCCGCTCACCGAAGACTCGGATCATAGTTAATCATTCGTTAGGTCTTTGAAGGCGGTTTTCGGCGGAAAACTGCCAGTTGGACCCCGTTTTGCGCCGGGTTCCACGCAGGTGTCAGAAAAGCCTTTGCGAGCCCGTCGGCGCCCCGTTAATCATCTGCCCACGGCGCCGACGGGGACATTGGCGCGCCGGTAAAAGAGGTTGGCACGAAGGACGGGCACGTGATTTCACGTTTCAGACACAGACTTGATACCGCTCTAGAGCGCATACTTCCTGAACGACGCCTCTTCCTCCGATCCGATACCGAAACCCGTTTCATTCGTCTCAAACCGACATCGCAACTTGTTGCCCTTGCCGGAAGCACCGCCGTAATAGGGTGGGCGATCGTGGCGACCGCCGTTCTTACGATGGATAGCATCGGCTCCGGCAATTTTCGCGATCAGGCCAAGCGCGATCTGGCAACCTATCAGGCGCGTTTGAACGCCCTCTCGGAAGAGCGCGACACCCGCGCCGAAGAGGCCCGCGCCGCTCAGGAACGTTTCACCTCCGCATTGGCGCAAATCTCGACGATGCAGTCAGAGCTTCTGGCCTCTGAAGAGCATCGGCGCGAGCTTGAGAAGGGCATAGACGTCATTCAGGTCGGGCTTCGCCGGACGATGAAGGAACGCGATGCGGCCCGGATGGAGCTTCTTGCCACGCGCGGAGAGGGCGACCTTGGCGAAAGCGCGCCGCTCGACGGAGAAACCGCCGGGACTCTGGCGCATCTGACCGCCGCGCTTGAGCGCACTGCGAAAGAACGCGACTCCGTCGCGCGCGACGCAGAGCTTGTGGTTGGCCATGCGGACGAACTCGCCCTGCGTATCCGCCTCATGGAAGATTCCAACGACCAGATCTTCCGGCAACTCGAAGAGGCCATGACCGTCTCGGTCGAGCCGCTCGACAAGATGTTCCGCAGCGCCGGTCTCGATACCGACACGCTGTTGTCGCAGGTCAAGCGCCGCTACTCCGGTCAGGGTGGCCCGCTCACCCCGATCACCTCGACCATGGGACAGGCCCCGGGCCCCGACGCGCTGCGGGCCAATGGAATCCTGCAGGAACTGGACCGGTTGAACCTTTACCGCATCGCAGCCGAGAAGGCGCCCTTTGCCCTTCCCGTCAAGAACGCTTACCGCTTTACCTCTCCCTTTGGGTATCGCCGCGACCCCAAGACCGGCGGGCGCAGGATGCACCAGGGCGTAGACTTTGCAGCGCCCTCCGGTACCCCACTTTACTCCACCGCCGACGGCGTCGTGATCCATGCTGGGTGGAGCTCGGGCTATGGCCGGTTGGTGAAGATCAAACATGATTTCGGGATCGAGACACGCTTTGCGCATTTGTCCAAATTGCGTGTCAAAGTGGGCGATAGAGTCTCGCGCGGCGACAGGATCGGTGATATGGGAGCGTCCGGTAGGGTGACGGGCGTGCATCTGCACTACGAAGTCCTCGTCAACGGAACCCCCGTAAACCCGATGAGCTACATAAAGGCCGCGAGAGATGTTTTCTAAGAGCAAAATCAACGACCCCGCCCCCAAACCGCAGGAAAGCTCCTCCGCTCCCGCGCCGGGTGGCAGCACCTCCGCTCCTGTGCAGAGCAGCGCTCCGGCCCCCGCGCCGAAGGCCAAGCCGCCTGCTTCGAGCCTGTCTTCGGATCTGCATATCACCGGCAACATCAAGACGACCGGCGACATTCAGGTCGAAGGAACGGTTGAGGGCGATATCCGCGCGCACCTGCTGACCATTGGCGAAGGCGCAACGATCAAGGGCGAAGTTATTGCCGATGACGTCGTCATCAATGGCCGCATTGTCGGCCGCGTCCGTGGTTTGAAAGTTCGACTCACTTCGACCGCTCGTGTCGAAGGCGACATCATCCACAAGACGATCGCGATCGAATCCGGCGCACATTTCGAAGGCTCGGTCCAGCGGCAAGATGACCCGCTCAGCTCGGGCGGCCCGAAGAAGAGCGCCGCCCCCCAGCCGGCCACACGCGCCGAAAGCTGAGCATTCCTCACCTTTTCGAGATGACACAAACCCCGCAGGCCGCTGCGGGGTTTTTTCATCTTTCCTTTACGGAAACGACTCAGAAGTTAGGTCAAAATGGCTGACTGAAATGCTGCATCGCAGCATAAATTTCATGGATTTTCCGCACAAAAATTCGGCAGGTACCAAAAATCTGCACAATATGCGCGCCAACACCTCTGTGAAATTCGAAAAAGCGCGCTGTTAACCCTGCTTTCAGGGCTGCGAGCCACATCATGAAGCCAAGGCCCAGATCGCACGGCGCCAATACACAGCCAAACGGTCGGGTACCGCCCCTGTGTAGAAATGATGTGTATCAGTCACTGGATAGCCCATGTTGAACCGTTTTTCAAAGCCCGTTCGTACTCTTTTTCAGCTTGCCGCCATGGCCTGCTCCCTCACTGCACATGCAGGTCAAAGCGCGGCTGATGATGCGGTGGAGGTCGCGTTGGTTCTTGCCGTCGATGTCTCCTCCTCGGTTTCGGATCAAGAACGCCTGTTTCAACGGGAAGCTTACGCGACCGCGCTGACCGACAATCGTATCGCCCGCGCAGCCCTTGCCGGAGGCGGGATCGCGATCGGATATTTTGAGTGGTCCGGGCCATCGTCGCAGAGAATCCTCGTCCCCATGCGGACAATCCGAACCTTCGAAGAAATGAACGCCTTCGCGATGCAGATCCGTGCCATCGAGGATCAAATCGGCGATCCGATGCACTATGGTACAACCGCGATCGGCAACGCGCTCACCGCAGCGGCGACGATGCTCGAAAGCCATGAGGGCGATGCCGTCTATCGGGTGATCGATATTTCCGGCGATGGGCACAGCAATGCAGGTCATTCCGTGACGCATGTGCGTGACAACCTCGTTCGGGCCGGGATCACCATCAATGGTTTGCCCATAACGCGCGGAAACACTGCGTATCACGGGCCTGATGTCGGGTTATTCTATGAGCATTGCGTCATCGGTGGCGCGGGCGCATTCCATGTCGTCGCGGGAAGCTGGGAAGTGTTTCGCGATACGCTGATGTCCAAGCTGGTTCTGGAAATGGCCGGGCACCGTCTCGCCCCCGAAGAGCGGCGGTATTGGGCCTCACGCGCCGGAACCGCGCCACAAGGTCCGGCGGGCCTTATCCCCGCGACCCTGTCCCTTGATCTTGGTGCAAGCCGCCAGCCCAGCTTCGATTGCGAAGATCCCTCCCGGAACGCCGCGCTGTCGCCGTCGGACTAACTTCCGACCGCACGCTCTACTGCGTCTACGACGCCATCTACGACTTCGGTCAGAACGGCGTCGTCCTCACATTCCGCCATCACCCGAATAAGGGGCTCTGTCCCCGACTTTCGGATAAGAAGACGCCCCTGCCCGTCCAGCCGTGCCTCCGCCGCTTTAATCGCAGCTTTCACGCTACCCGCTTCCAGCGGAGTCTCACCCGCAGCATACCGGACGTTCTTCAGCAGTTGTGGCACCGTCTCAAAGTTACGGGCAAGTTCGCTCGCAGGTTTGCCTGTGCTGACCATCTCCGCAAGAAATTGTAGCGCGGCCATGAGACCATCCCCGGTGGTCGCGTAATCCGTCATGACGATATGCCCGGATTGCTCTCCGCCGAGGTTGAAGCCCCCCGCGCGCATCCGTTCGACCACATAGCGATCGCCCACCGAGGTACGTTCCAACCGCACACCGCGCGCGCCGAGATAACGCTCCAGCCCGAGGTTCGACATGACCGTTGCGACCAAGGCACCGCCCCGAAGCCGTCCCTCTTCTGCCCAACGCCCGGCCAGCAGCGCCATGAGCTGATCGCCGTCCGCCTTCTGACCGCGTTCATCGATCAGGATCACCCGGTCGGCATCCCCATCAAGACAGATCCCCACATGCGCGCCATGGGCAACCACCTGTTCAGCGGCGACCTGCGGATGCGTGGAGCCGCACCGGTCGTTGATGTTCTTGCCGTTCGGCGACACCCCGACGGGAATCACCTCTGCGCCCAGTTCCCACAGAACTTCGGGGGCCGCGCGGTATGCCGCCCCATTGGCGCAATCGATCACCACCTTCAACCCATCGAGTGACATGCCGTGGGGCAGCGTCCCCTTCACCCGTTCGACATAGCGAAAACGGCCGTCGTCGATCCGCTTGGCTCGTCCGATATTACCGGCGAGCGCCGGCTCTATCCCGGCATTCACCAGCGCTTCGATCTCCTGCTCCGCCTCATCCGACAGCTTGAATCCGTCGGGCCCGAAGAACTTGATGCCGTTGTCTTCGTGCGGATTGTGGCTTGCCGAGATCATGATACCCACATCGGCCCGCATCGAGGGCGTGAGCAATCCGACCGCTGGTGTCGGCACGGGCCCCAGCAACAGCACACTCATCCCCGTCGAGGTCAGCCCGGCGGTCAGGGCGTTTTCGAACATATAGCCCGACAGGCGCGTGTCCTTGCCGATCACCACCCGATGCGCGGCGGAGCCGTCACGGCGAAAGTAACGCCCCGCCGCCGCCCCGATCCGAAGCGCCATTTCGGCGGTCATCGGATGTGTGTTGGCGCGCCCACGCACGCCGTCCGTTCCGAAGAGAGTCCTGCCTGTCATGTCGTGCCTCCGATCGCGGCCCGGTATAGGTCAAGCGCCTGCCGGGTCTCTTTCATGTCATGAACCCGCAGGATCTGTGCCCCCTGCGACACCCCGGCCAATGCCACGGCAATCGATCCCGGCATGCGATCCGCGGCGACCGGGGCCTGTCCGATTGTCCCGATGAACCTCTTGCGGGAGGCCCCGAGCAGAACCGGCGCGCCGAGCCCGTGAAACAGGCTCAGCCGTGAGAGAAGCGCGAGATTGTGCGCCTGCGTCTTGCCAAAGCCGATACCGGGATCGACCACGATACGATGCCGAGGCACGCCCGCGGCCACGGCCGCCTCCAACCGTTCGGAGAGAAAATCGTAAACGTCGAGCAGCACATCGTCATAATCGGGCGCATTCTGCATCGTGGCTGGATCGCCCTGCGCATGCATCAGGCACAAGGGGACATTGGTTTCGGCCACCAATGACAGCAACTCCGGATCAAAGAGCAGCGCCGCGACATCGTTTACCATATCCGCACCGGCATCGAGCGCCGCACGGGCAACCGGCGCTTTTCGCGTGTCGATGGAGATGGGGGTGGCGATCTCTCTTCTGAGGGCGGTTATGATCGGCGCGGTGCGGCGGATCTCTTCTTCCGTCTCTACCTCCACAGCGCCGGGTCGCGTTGACTCTCCGCCTATGTCGAGGATATCCGCGCCACCCTCGATGAGCGTCCGCGCTTGCGACATCGCATTCTTGGGGTCCAGAAAACGGCCTCCGTCCGAAAAGCTGTCCGGCGTGACGTTGAGAATTCCCATGAGCCTTGGCCGGTCGAAGGACACCCCCATCAATGGCGCCCGGCGCGCGGTCAGGCGCGTCTGCCAATCCTCGGGCAGATCTTCTGCCGGAAGAACAACGGGCGCTGCGCCGCGTTCAAGGCGCTCCACGTGGCTGAACCAGCACCAGCCACCGGCGAGACGAAGCGCACCATCCGGCGCCTCCGGGCCACTTTGCGGGATGGGGCGAAAATAGACTGTCATGTATCCCTCTTGCGCCGACGATTTCAGGCCTGCGACCCTTTCAGACCGAAGGGCTTTCGGGTGCAACCAACGTGACCGGACACGGTGCGCCCGCCGGCGAAGCATCGCCAATCACGGTCAACTCCACCGCTTCCATCTCCTTCGCGAACCAGGTGATGAGGTCGAGCACGTCCCGGGGCCCGGCTTTGGGCCCATCAACGGCATCAAGCACCACCTTGGATGGGGCCCAAATGCTGATCTGGCCATTCTTCATGCCCCAGTCGAGTTCGGTGCGGGAGCCGACGACGACACAGCGGCGATCCTTGCTCGCCAGCATCCACGCATTCTGCTCAATGGCCAGAAGATCCACGCGGCGTTGCACCAGAGGCTTTCCCGCAATTTGCGGCGCGGGGAAATCCGCAGGTCCAACGCAAAGGATCGTAGGTTGGCCACCTGTATCAATCTGGTCGATCCACCCCTTGAGATGAGGCGAGGCAATCGCGGCATTCGAGAAATAGATGATGCGTGGATGCGGCGCGGGATCATCATCGCCGTCGTCTTCAAGATCACGCCGTGTCCGCACGATTTCCACCCCAAGCGCGCCGGGCCCGCGATCCAGCTTTTCGATGCGCACAAAGGCACGGACAGCTTGCGGTTCATGCAAGATCCGCTCTGCCACGCGATCGGCAAGTGTTTCCAGCAGGTTGAGCCTTTCGGCCGCGAGCGCGTGGGCAATCGCTTCGGTCACGCGGTCATAGGAAAGGATCCTGTCGACATCATCGCCAAGCGGCGCGTCGGAGGGCGCGACCTCGACCACCACGTTGAAATTGATCCGTTGCCGTACGCCGCGTTCAGCCTGAAACGCGCCAATCTCTACCTCCACAAGGTGATCGCGCAGGGAAATCCGGTCAAGTGGCCGACTTTGCCCCATGGCCGACGCTGCCGCGCGTTCATCGGGATGCGCAAAGGCAAGACGGATTTCGTTGGTCATGGCTCCCCCCTTGGACCGGGCCTGTTGGCTTCTTCTAGCAGGCTGTGCAAGGGCCTGCAAAGCTGTAGCTGGCGGGGCTTGCCGAGTGTTGCTGTATACGGCAAAACCGCGCCCAGAGGAGAGCCGATGCCCCAACCGCCCCGCGCCCGCCGCCGCCGTGCGACCAAGGAGAATCCCCGCGATACGGCGGCCCTTGTTGGCCGGGTCGAGCGTGCTTCCGTTTCTGGAATACGCCCCGAGATCGCCGATCGTGCGCGCCGGATGCTCATCGCTTGGCTTCGCCACGCAGCTTCCGTCGGGATGCCGTTTTCACAGGTGGTCAGACGACTCGCCTCTGGCGAAGCGGCAACACAGATCGCGCAGATCGACCTCGAGGATCAGGCCGCCCGTCTGGAGGGCATCGCTTGCGGCGCGGGCTGCGCCTTTTGCTGCATTCTCAACGGGGCAGATGGCGGTACGATCCTGGAGCATGAGGCGCAAAGAATGCATGCCGCGCTGCTCCCTTTCGCCGGATCACCTGATGGACGCGCGGCACATCCGGATGCCTGCGCCGCGCTCGACCCCGAAACCATGCGCTGTCGGGTCTATGAAGACCGCCCCATGATCTGTCGAAGCTACCATTCGACGAGCGCCGAGGCCTGCATGAAGAATGCGGATGGGATTCCGGCTGCGGGCACCGGTGTGCTTGGCGCACAGCCGCTTCATCTGACGCTGCAGGCGCTTGTTCGCGATGCCCTCACCGGTATCGCCCGGAGCCATACCTACAGCTTGGTGCAGGTCGGGCGCGGCACATCCGATGGTCTTTCCGAAGGGCCGGTTCTTGACGCAGCCCGTCACCCACCCCGCGCCCTGCGGGATGAGCTCAAACGCCTCGCGGGGCGTTAGTTCTGCGACAGCCGCGTAGGCTGGCGATAGAAGAGATGCACACCGATTTCGGCGGTACGGTCGAACTTTCGCGACCAGCTGGGGCGCACGTGCTTGGTATGATAGTGCGTCGCGCCCTCGGTCAGCACCTTCGGCGCGCCATCAAGCACCAGCCGCGCCACCTTCCCCACTCGTGTCCAGGCACGCGGTTCGGCGATGGTCTCTTTCTTGCCGTCGCACGTATAGGTGAACTGGCACTGGAACCGTTTGCCGGTGCCTTGCGTAATCACACCGCAGACGCTGTCGGGATAGCGCGAGCTGTCGACGCGGTTCATGATGACCTCGGCGACGGCGAACTGGCCGCGCACGGTTTCGCCACGCGCTTCGAAGTAAAGCGCCTCGGCGAGGCAACGCCATTCGTCGTTTCCCTTGGCCTTTGGCAGTGCCGCGAGGAACGCGCGATCATAGCTTACGCTCAACTGCCGGGCGGGCGGCATCGGTGTCGACAGAAGGCGCATCCGCTCTTCGGTGACCGAGGCAAGAGCTTCTCCTTCGGCAGCAGCAAGTTTCTCAATCTGTTCCGACGACATCGCCGGCACTGAACTGGAAGC
Organism: Poseidonocella pacifica; assembly: GCF_900111875.1. Classification (GTDB taxonomy): domain Bacteria; phylum Pseudomonadota; class Alphaproteobacteria; order Rhodobacterales; family Rhodobacteraceae; genus Poseidonocella; species Poseidonocella pacifica. The sequence goes on along the minus strand of NZ_FOJU01000001.1, from coordinate 425,168 downwards.
AAACGTCAGGCAAACGCCCAACACCAGCATGTAAAAATTCTTCATCCCATCCCCCCGGATCGGTCAAATATGTCATGGTCAAGTCCGAGGCGGCGGATAACCCAGCATTTGGAATGCGTCTAGTCTGAGCGAATTTGCGCGAAATTCCGCTAAAAGGCTCCCGACTGAGCATTTTTGGATAACTCACTGGGTTTGGGGGGGTTTTTCTAAGAATGCCCGTTTTTTAAGCGCTATCTGACCGGCGGCAAGTCGCGCAACGGGCACGCGGAAGGACGAACAGGACACATAATCAAAGCCGGCTTCCGAGCAAAATGCGATTGATTCGGGGTTGCCCCCGTGCTCGCCGCAGAGGGACAAGGTCAAGCCCGGACGCGCTTCTCGGCCCCGCGCCGCGCCGATTTCCAGCAATTCACCCACGCCATCGATGTCGAGCGTATGGAATGGATCTTCGGGATAGACGCCTGCTTTCACGTAAGCTGACATGAATCGCCCTGCGTCATCGCGTGAGAGCCCATAGGTCATCTGGGTCAGATCGTTTGTGCCAAAGCTGAGAAAGTCCGAATAGGGCGCGATCTCGCCCGCGCGCAAGGCCGCCCGCGGGGTTTCAACCATGACGCCGAGGCGATAGTTCACCGTCCTGCCCGTCTCCATCTGAACCGCCGCCGCGACCGCTTCGACCCGCGTCTTGACCAGTTCCACTTCGCGGCGGGCGGACACGAGCGGGATCATGATCTCCGGCACGACCGCCTCGCCAGTAACGGAAACCGCAGCCTCGAAAATCGCGCGGGCCTGCATCTCATAGATTTCCGGCACCGTGATCCCAAGGCGCACGCCGCGCATCCCCAGCATTGGGTTATATTCCGCAAGCGCCTCCACCCGGCGGGTCACATCGGATAGAGGCAGGTCGAGCGCTTCGGCCAGATCGCGCAGACCGACCCGATCCGTGGGAAGGAATTCGTGCAAGGGCGGATCGAAAAGGCGGATACAGACCGGCAGCCCAACCATGATCTCGAAAAGCTCCTGAAAATCGGCTCGCTGCATTGGTAGGATGAGATCAAGCGCAGCGCGTCGGTCTTCCGCCGTATTGGCAAAGATCATCTCGCGCATCGCGGTCAGGCGTTCCGCGTCGAAAAACATGTGCTCGGTCCGGCACAGTCCGATGCCTTCCGCGCCGAATTTCCGGGCCAACCGGGCATCAGCGGGCGTGTCTGCATTGGCACGAATGCCGATCTCGCGGGAGGCATCCGCCCAGTCCATCAGCGCCAGAAAGGCATCGTCCATGGCCGGCTCCACCATGGATGGGCACCCGGCGAGCACGCTCCCCGTGCTGCCGTCCACGGTCAGGATATCACCCTCCCGAAACACCCGACCGTCTGGCATGCGCAATTCCTTGCTGTGAAGCATGAAGCCAATATCCGAGGCCCCCACAACACACGGCAGGCCAAGCCCCCGCCCGATCACCGCCGCATGGCTGGTCAAGCCGCCTCGCTCTGTCAGCACGGCCGATGCCGCATGAACCCCGCGCACATCCTCCGGGCTGGTCTCTCTGCGCACGAGAATGCAAGCCTCCCCCCGCGCCGCAGAGGCTTGCGCCGCGGCTGCGGTAAACACGATGGCCCCGCTCGCAGCGCCGGGGCTGGCCGCGACTCCGATGGCCAACACGTCGCGAGCGGCCTTGGGATCAACTTGGCGGTGCAGCAGTTCGTTGAGCGATCGCGGCGGAATGCGGAGCACAGCCTCTTCGCGGGGAATGATCCCGGTACGCGCAAGCTCCACCGCGATCCTAACCGCGGCCCGCCCACTGCGCACGACGGGCACGCCATCAAGGATATGCACCGCCCCGTTCTGCAGCGTGAATTCGACCTGCATCTCTTCGCGTAGCCGCACCCGCATCCGCTCAGCAGAGGCAATGAGATCGGCAAAAGCTTCCGGCGCGGCATCCTCCAACGACGGCCCGCGCGGATCGGCACCGAGAAAAAGCGCCTCCGCTCCCGGCTCCAACGCCTCGCGGCCTTGCGATTGGGACAGGTATCGCCCCGTGACAAGAGGCAGCCCGGTTTGCGAATTCACCAGTTGCAACACTCCGGACCCGCACACGCCCCGCCCCAGTCCGAACGCCATTCTCTGAACCACAAGGCCAAGACCTGCATCCGCAGGCGCGCCTTTGGATTCCCGCAAAAGTCGCGCCGTCGTCCCGCCCCAAGCGCGCGCCATGGATCGCAGCACTTCGCCCAATTGCAAGGCGGGATCTTGGGGAAAGGGCTCTTCCGTCTCTCTCTCATATGCGCGCAGCGCTTGCGCGAGTGCTTCGGTTCCAGCGTCAGGCAGATCGTCGAACATGTCCGGGTCGAGCCGCGCCACGTGGATCGCATAGGATTGCACAAAGCGCAGATAGAGGGAGGTCGCCGCGGCTTCACCTATCTTGTCCGACAGCACGGCACAGGTCGCATCCGACAGGCCGATGTTGAGCATCGCGCCGGGTCCGCCCCAATCGGGGTCCGCGCTGGAAGGACGCACGCACATCACCGGGCACTCTCCGAACCGGGCGACAAGCGACTTGAGATCGGGCATATCGCCCGATGCAATCCGGTTAACCGCCCCAAAAGAAAGCGCGACAGTGTCCGGCACGGGAAGATCCATGCGGATCAGCCGTTGCAGGCATTTTGCCCGCCCCCCGTGCGTCGCGCCCGAGATATTGGCCTCGGGCGTGATCGGGGTCACGTCAGGATTAACATGCTGCACTGCGCCGCCTCTCTGGATCCGCCGAAGGATAGAGGCCGCGCGACGCAACGCAAGCCCGCGGAGCGCAAGGCGACGATGCCCGACGGGGGACTAGCCCTCAATCCGGGTCAAATCGGCAACGAGGCTACAGACATCGCGTATCTGACCAAGCAGGTTCAGACGGTTGCGCCGCAGTACCGCATTTTCCGCATTGACCTGGACGGCTTCGAAAAACGCATCAATAGGCGCGCGAAGCGTGGCCATCCCTTGCATTGCGGCGGCAAAATCCTCTTGCCGCACCGCTTCGGCTATGGCAGGTCCGCGTGTCTCCAGCGCGTCGAACAGAGCAACTTCCGCTGCGTCCTTGGCAAACTTCGGGTCGGCCCCGTAGGAATATTCAACACCGTCGCTTTCTTCGGCCTGCGACAGGATATTGTTCGCCCTCTTGAACCCCTGAAGCAGGTTTTCCCCGTCATCGGTGCCAAGGAATCCGGCCAACGCACGGGTCCGGGCCACGACAAGCGCCAGATCGTCCGAGCCCCCCATCGCAAGGCAGGCATCAATCACGTCATGGCGCAGGCCCTCGTCCCGCAGATGAACCTTGAGGCGATCATGTAGGAAGGCGAGCAAACTCTCAGTTACCTCGGCCTGCCATGTGTCCGAAACCTCGACGGCATCATCGCGCAGTGCCAACGCCTCGACGTGCTGGCGAAGCGATGCCCCCAAAAGCGGGATCAGGGACAAGCGCAACCCGTTCACAAGTACCATTCGGATCACCCCGAGTGCGGCGCGGCGCAGGGCAAATGGGTCTTTTGAGCCGGTAGGCTTCTCATCAATCGCCCAGAATCCGGTCAGCAAATCGAGTTTGTCTGCAAGCGCAACAGCGACGGAGAGCGGCGCTTCGGGAACGGCGTCGGAGGGGCCGAGCGGGCGGTAGTGCTCCTCGGCAACAGCCGCCACATCGGCGTCAAAGCCCGCCGCCTTTGCATAGTAGCGCCCCATAAGGCCCTGCAACTCGGGGAACTCATACACCATTTCAGAAGAAAGATCGGCCTTGGCGATGCGCGCGGCGCTCTCTGCCTTGTCGGGATCGGCACCGACTGAAGGCGCGATTTCCCGCGAGAGTGCCGCGATACGGTCGATCCGTGCCGCTTGGCTGCCTAGCTTGTTCTGGAAGGTGACGGACGCAAGTGCCTGCTGCCACGGCACAAGCTTTTGCTCCTGCGCGATGCGAAGATCGTTCGTCCAGAAGAATTTGGCGTCAGAGAGACGCGCCGCAAGCACCTTTTGGTTTCCCGCAAGGATCGTCGCACCGTGATCCGCGGTCTCTGTATTTGCCACCGTGATGAAACGGGTGATCTTGCCCGTCTTGTCACGAACGGAGAAGAATTTCTGATGCTCCTTCATCGATGTCTGCAAGACCTCGGGGGGCAACTCCAGAAACTCAGCGCCGATTTCCCCCATCAGCACCACGGGCCACTCGACCAGTCCGGCAACCTCGGACAACAGCCCCCGGTCATCCACAACCTCAAGCCCGGCAGCGAAGGCTTGGTTCGTGGCATCGTGCCAGATGTGCTCCGCCCGCTCCTCGGGGTCGAGCATGACCTTGGCAGATTTCAACTTGGCGGCATAATCGTCGAACGACGATACGGCAAACCTTGCAGGGGCTAGGAAACGGTGACCGAATGTCATGTTTCCCGCCGTGATCCCGTCGATTTCAAGCGGAACGACTTCGGTATCGCCCGCGTCATCGGTGAGAATGCAGAGGATGGAGTGTAGGGGCCGCACCCACCGCAGGGATCCCGCCCCCCAACGCATGGACTTGGCCCACGGGAAATTGCGTATTGTGGCGTCAAGCACCTCTGCAACGATCTCCGCTGCGGGGCGTCCCGGCTTGGTGATCGTGGCGAAATAAACCGCGCCCTTCGGGGTTTCACGCTCTTCAAGGTCGTCGCGTGCAATTCCGGCGCCACGGCAAAAGCCCTCGATCGCCTTTTCCGGCGCGCCGACTTTCGGGCCCTTGCGCTCTTCTCGAACAGTCGGGCTTTCCCCCAAGAGGGCTTCGACATTAAGGGTGAGGCGGCGGGGCGTCGCGAATGCGCCAGCGCTCCGGTACGTCAACCCGGCATCGACCAAACCGCCGGTCATGAGTTCCTTGAGATCCTTGGCCGCGCGGGCCTGCATCCGTGCAGGAATTTCCTCGGAGAATAGTTCGATCAGCAGATCGGGCATGGCCTCACCAAACGCTTGGGCCCGCGCGACTTGCCCGCGCGGGGGTGGCAGTTTGGAGGGTGGATAACGGCCCCCGCAGGCGGCGTCCAGCCGATAGCGCCGCTTGCGATCAGGTCATCGCACGTGCCTTGGCCTTTGCCCGCATCGCGAGAGTCTCCACGTCGGTCCCGGAGCGGCGCGGCACGATCCGGTAGATCGCCTCAACGAAGTTCTCGACCCCGAACCCCATCAGCCCAAGCGCCAAGATCCCAAGCAAGACTCGACCGAAGGGGGCGGAGCGAACCGCATCGAGCGCTTGACCGACGCCGCCGGCCTGCGCCGGGTTGGTTTGTACTGCGGCATACACAATCGAAACGCCGATGATGGCAACGACGATGCCCTCGGCGATAAGCCCTGCTTTCAACGCAGGATCGAGCTTTTGCGTCGTCGACGTCAGGCGCAGGTTGCGTTTGTATTTCTCCAGTACGCCTTTCTGCACGTAATAGATCCCGGCGCCGATGGTACAGACCCCGGCAAAACCGACGATCCACGGGCCAAACGGCATTTGCATAAGCCGTGCCGTCATATCCTGCGCGCCGCCGCCTCCGCTTCCGCTGTTGCCCCCAAGGGCAATGCCCGCGACAGAAATGCCAAGCGCCCCGTGAATCAGCCCCGTGACGACTTGCCCCGTGCGGGCGACGATTCCCTTTGCATCATGGCCATGATCCTCAAGATCCATTGCGGCATCAATGAAACGCCAGACGGCATACGCGACAAGGCCTACCGCGATGATCCACAGCACGAGGGTGCCCCAACTCTGGGCTTTGAGATCGGCCAGCGCATTCGTCGTGCCTTGCGCATTGGAGCCGCGAACAGCGGCCAGAACGGCAAGCCCCCCGACGATCGTATAGACCAGCCCGCGCGCGCCGTATCCCGCTCGCATCACCGGCACCACCCATGCGGGCGCCTTGTCTGCCATGATCTTTCTCCCGTGTTGCCTTGCAAGACAAGCGCTCAGGCAGCACGAAAGGTTCCGATTTGATCACTCTCGGGCGGGACAGGTCTCTCCTACGGGGGTGCCATCATAGGCCTTTTGGCCGCAGCCGTTGAGTTGGTGCCAGGCAAAACCCCGGCCGTCGGGAAATACCGCCACGACCCGGTCGACACCGTATTCGATGTTCTTCTCGCCCAGAAAGGCCACGGCGCCATCGCGCAGCTCAGTGGCGATTCCATCCGCATCGAAGCAGGAGAACCAGCCCGGCGCGACAAGCGGTTCCGCCCCCTCATATATCTCGTAAGTTTCGGTCAGGGTCGCGAGGCTGCTCTGCGCGGTGAAACAAGCGCGAAAGCGGATCGGTGAACTGGTGGCGTCGATCCCCTCGAAGTCCTCGATCAGGATGGGTTCGGCTTCACCGCCGAGGCGGGTCAGGCGGATCTCGGGATCGGTCACGTCCTCATAATAGCCATAGACCTGCAGGTAATAGAGCCCGGCACCCGCCAGAAGCGCGCTGAAAACGATTGCCAGAACGAGGATCTTGCCGGTCATGCCGCGTGACCGCCCGCCTCGGTCATCAAGAAGGCGTCGGCGCATCGCTTGGCGAGTGCACGCACGCGCCCGATATACCCCTGCCGTTCGGTCACGGAGATGACGCCCCGCGCGTCAAGCAGGTTGAAGAGGTGACTGGCCTTGATGCACTGATCATAAGCGGGATGCGCCATGACGATCCGGTGCCCTGTCTTGGGATCAACCTCGTCTTGCGACAGGATCGCTTCACACTCCGCTTCGGCCTCCTCGAAGTGGCGCAACAGCACATCGGTATTGGCCACGTCAAAGTTCCAGCGGGAAAATTCCTGTTCCGTCTGGCGAAACACATCCCCATAGGTGAGCGGGATCGGCGCGTCGGGGGCGTTGAAGGGCATGTCCATCACATGATCGATTCCCAGCACATACATGGCGAGTCGTTCCAGCCCATAGGTCAACTCTCCGGCGACGGGCGCGCAATCATGGCCGCCCACCTGCTGGAAATATGTGAACTGGCTGACTTCCATCCCATCGCACCAGACTTCCCAGCCAAGACCCCAAGCCCCGAGTGTCGGGCTTTCCCAGTCATCCTCGACAAAGCGGATGTCGTGCTTGGTCATGTCGATCCCGATCGCTTCGAGCGAGCCGAGATAGAGCGCCTGCAAATCGGGCGGACTTGGTTTGATGAGAACCTGAAACTGGTAATAGTGCTGCAACCGGTTGGGGTTTTCGCCATAGCGCCCATCGGTCGGGCGGCGCGAGGGCTGGACATAAGCCGCGGCCCACGGCTTTGGCCCAAGGGCCCGCAGCGTGGTGGCCGGGTGGAACGTTCCCGCGCCGACTTCCATGTCATAGGGTTGCATCAGGGCACAGCCCCGCTCCGCCCAATAGCTCTGCAGGCGCAGGATGATTTCCTGAAAACTTGCTGGAATGTCGCTCATGGCCATGGCCCCCGTTTCGCTTGAGCCCCCTCCTATTGCGCGGGCTCAGCAGCGTCAACGGGCGGGCCTATTGCGCGCCCGCCACACCCGCCCGCAATCGGCAGATGTGAGGTGTATCGGAAGGCGCATTTGCTACACATACCTCAATGTGCCAACGCGGCGCGACAAATCGGCAAAAGGGTTTCACGAGTGAAAAAGCGGTTCGTTTACGGGATGGTTCTCAGCGGTCTTCTGACCGCCAGCGCAGCGTTCGGACAAGAACAGGTCTGGGTCCAGATCGAAGCGCAGCCAACGCGGGCCGAAGCCGAGGAACGGCTGGCCGCCTATGCCGCGCGTTTGCCCGATGTGAACGGGTTTGCCTTGGGGACAGGCTGGTACGGCATTGCCCTTGGCCCCTATAGCCCGGAGGATGCGCAGGTCGTGCTCCGCCGTTATCGCGCCGAAGGGGTCATCCCGCGCGACAGTTATGTGGCCCTGCCCTCTACGTATGAAACCCGCTTTTTCCCGGATCAGGGACCCGTCGCCGAAGCGCCCGCGCAAACCGCGCCGGTTGAGGAGGCGCCGCAACGTGAGGCCTCCGAGACGCGCGCCGAGGCCCTTCAGTCCGAGCGGCTGCTCAGCCGTCAGGAACGGGAGGAACTCCAGATCGCGCTTCGCTGGGCTGGTGTCTATGCCTCCGGGATCGATGGTGCTTTTGGCCGGGGAACGCGCGATGCGATGGCCGCGTGGCAAACACAGCAGAACTTTGAGCCTACAGGCGTGCTGACCACGGCGCAGCGCGCCGAGTTGCTCTCGCAGTACAACGCGGTTCTCGAAGGGCTGGATCTGACGCTCGTGTCCAACACCGACGCGGGGATCGAAATGAAGATCCCGCTTGGTGTCGTCGCCTTTGACCGGCTCGAAGCGCCGTTCGCCCATTATACCCCCACCGGCGACCTTCCCGCGCGTGTTCTGCTCATCAGCAAGCTCGGAGGCTCCGATGCGCTTCAGGGTCTCTACGATATCCTGCAAACGCTGGAGATCGTGCCACTGGAAGGGCCGCGCGAGAACGGCCGGGGGCGTTTTTCGATCGAAGGCAGCAACGATCGGATCGTCACCCACGTGGAAGCGGCCATCGAGGGCCGCTCGATCAAAGGGTTTGCCCTTGTCTGGCCAGTAGGAGATGAGGCGCGCCGTACCCGACTTCTACAAGATATGCAGGCGAGCTATCGGGCCATCGGCGGTGTGCTCCCCTCCGACGCCGGGCTCGAAGCCGAACAGCGCATCGACCTTCTGTCCGGGCTTCAGATCCGTCAGGCGAAGCGCGCGGGTTCGGGCTTTTACATCGGCCGTGACGGCACGGTATTGACCGCAGCGCAGGTTGTCGAAAGCTGTACCCGCATCACGCTGGATGAGGAATACGAGGCCACAGTCGTCGCGACCGATCCCGCACGCGGGCTTGCCGTGTTGCGCCCCACCGAGGCGATCACGCCGCCGGGTGCCGCCGTATTTCGCGATGGCACGCCGCGGCTGCGCGACGAGGTTGCCGTAGCCGGGTATTCCTATGGCGGTCTTCTTGGGGCGCCGACGCTGACTTACGGGGAACTTGCGGATCTGCGCGGGTTGCAGGGCGAAGATGGATTGAACCGCCTTCGCCTTGCCGCGCTCGACGGTGACGTGGGCGGCCCGGTGTTTGATGCGGGCGGTGCCGTACTCGGGATGCTGCTGCCCCGCGCGGGCGGTGATCAGCGCCTTCCCGAAGATGTCTCCTTTGCCGCCGACGGCCCCGCGATCCGCGCTTTGCTTGCCGAGGCAGGTATCTCCTATGAGGCGACGCAGGGGCTTCCGGGCATGACGCCGGAGGATCTCGTGGATCATGCTGCGGACATGACTGTTCTGGTCAGTTGTTGGGAATAGGCGCGGCGCTCAGGCGCGCCAGAACTGCACGGTAAAGAGCGCAAACACCGCCAGCAACTCCAGCCGCCCGACAAGCATGGCGAAGCTGAGCATCCACTTGGCGCTGTCGTTCAGCCCGGCGAAATTCCCCGCCGGGCCGATCTGATCGCCAAGTCCGGGGCCGATGTTTGCAAGCGCCGTGGCTGCCCCGCTCACAGAGGTGATGAAGTCGAGCCCGGTAAGCCCAAGCGCGACCGACAACACGCCGAGCGAAACGATGAAGAACGTGAAGAAGGCCATGACGGAACTGATCACGTCATCGCCCACGGTGCGCCCGTCATAGCGGGTCGTAAACACGCCGCTTGGGGTGTGAATCCGCTGCAACTGCACCCGGATCGCACTGATCAAAAGCTGATAGCGGAAAATCTTCACCGAACAGGCGGTCGAGCCGGCGCAGCCGCCTATCAACCCGATGAAGAAAAAGAGCGCGATGAGAAACGGACCCCAATTCATGTAATCGACACTGGAGTAGCCCGTGCCGCTGATGATGGAGGTGATGTTAAAGAGCGCCTCGCGCAATGCCTGCTCCCAGTGGTGTGGGAAAACAGTCGTCAAAACGCCGGACGTGACCGTCACGAGAACGGCGATCACAAAGAAAAACCCCCGTATCTGCGCATCGCGAAAGATCGCAGTGGTATTGCCATTGACGAGTTGCACATAGCGCACGAAGGGCAGCGCCGCGAGGACCATGAACACGGAAGCGACGTATTCGGCGACGCCGGTGAACACCCCGAAGGAGGCGTCGTAGTTTGCAAATCCGCCCGTGGAAATGGTGGTCAGGGAATGGACGACGGCATCAAACCAATCCATCCCGACGCCCACATAACTGAGGAAACACGCGAGCGTCAGGCCGACATAGATCCCGGAAATCTGGCTTGCGATCGCCGTCGCACGGGGGAGGATCTTGCCCATCGTCTCAAACGCTTCGGAACGAAAGATCTGCATCCCGCCGACGCGCAGCTCCGGCAGGAACACCATGGCGACGACGATAATCCCGATCCCACCCAGCCATTGCAGGATACCGCGCCAGAGCAGCAGGCCGCGCGGCAAGTCTTCAAGCCCGGTGAATACGGTGGAGCCGGTTGTGGTCAGCCCTGACATAGCCTCGAAGAAAGCATCGACCGCCCTCGCCTCCGTCGCGCCCAAGATAAAGGGCAGCGCGCCAAAGATCGGCAGCATGAACCAGACCCCTGAAGTGAGCAGGAAGGTCTGTTCCAGTGACAATCGATCGCCAACCCCGTTTGCACAGGCAAGCGACATCAGCCCGCCGGCAAGCATGGTGATCAAGCAGGATTCAAGGAATGCGTCCCAGTGCCCTTCGCCATCATATATGTCCAGCGCGAGCGGGAGCAGCATGGTCGCCCCAAGCGCCAGCAGCAACAGACCGATCACATATCCGACGGGGCGAAGATCAAACATAAGGCGCAGGCTTGGCGCGCGCCCCGGTCGCTGTCAAGCCGCTCAGGCTGCGAGCAGGTCGCGAAAGGCAAAGGGCAGAATGTCCTGCCGCCCATCAAGGCCAATCCGGCGTAATTCCTGCTCTGGCAACAGATCAAGGCGGGCAATCAGGTCAAGCCGCTCTTCACGCGCGAGGTATGTGTTGAAGCCAAGGCCATGTGAGGCGAGGTAGTCGTCGATCCTCTGACGCCAGACCTGACGGGTGAAATCGAGATTGATGTGGTTATTCGACATTTGGAAACCCTCTGGGCTATGGTTTCCTCCCGAGGCCACACTTAGGGTTCGTGCCCTGTGTCGCCACCCATAGTGTAACAAAAAAACGCGTCTCGTACTCTGTAAAACTTGGTGAATGACGCAACGTATGCGGCGCAGGGATAGCGGCGATACCCCGCACGCAGCGCAAAGGGGTCCAAAATGGCGCAGCTAGGTCGACTGATCCTCTACACCAAGCGTACCGAAGAGATGATCGCGTTTTACAAACGACACTTCGGATACGAGGCGCATCGCCGCGAGGGTGATCGGCTGGTTGAATTGATTCCGAAGGGCCCGGGTCTCCCCCTGCTGCTACATCCTGCGGCCAAGGGGCAAAAAGAGGGGCAATCCCTCATAAAGCTGGTGTTCGACGTAAAAGATGTCGCGGCATTCTGCGCCGCTGCGAAGGCGGAAGGATTGCTGTTCGGCCCCATTCATCACGCCGATGGCTACTCATTCGCCAACGCGAAGGATCCGTCGAACAACTCCATCTCCGTATCGGAGCGCGCCTTCACCGAGTAGCCCGCCGGGGGCCTAACCGACGTGAAAGAGGGTCGCGAACAGCTTGGGGTCGTGGCTCGGCTGCGCAAAGGTATCGCCCTCGGTCAGAATGCTTACCGCATCGTGGCTGTGCAGGCTTTCCTGATGGCTCGCGATGACCCGAAAATCGCCGATCCGGGGATCTCCGATGAGATGTTCGCAAAAGAGCCGTGCAGCATCTTCGACAAAGATGGGATTCGCCGCGTTGAGCTCCGCGAACGCCTGCTCATCCTCTCGCTTGACCATCACTTGCGTTTCCGTGGGCACCGCGCGCCGGCACATCTCCACGAGATCTTCGAACCACAGGATTTCTCCCGGAAGAACCTCAAGCGAGATCCGGGCAACCGAACGCTGAGAATGCGGAGTGGCGAGTTGTCCGCGAGTCTGGCGGGCGTGTTCGCTCAACTCCAGCGAACAGGGACAGGTCGAGGAATATACATAGTCAAGATGCATGAACTTGCGCTGCACCCCGTCTTGTTCGACAAATTCCATCGTCATGTCATAATATTGATAGCCCCAGAGGCCGGAGCGCAGGCTTTGCACCTTCATGGGGAAGGAAAAGCGCATCTGGATCCGCGCGTCGAAACTGCCCAGATCGGCCTTGTAGGCTTCTACCGCACGCTCAATCACCTCGAAACTGAAGGTCTCTTCGGCGTGCTGATAAAAGGTGCGCATGATGCGCGACATGTTGATGCCCTTGGTCTCGGCATCGAGGCTGACCGTGCCGGTGACCGAGGTTTCCAGCGTCAGATCTCCTCCGTCGCGGGTGTGAAACCGGATCGGCAGCCGGAAGTTGGAGATGCCGACGTGCTGTATCTCCTGCCGCGCGCCTCGGATCAGGCTGGCAGGCCCGTTCTGAAGATCCGGAAGACCGGCGCGATAGGCCTGATTGGCGTCAAACTCTTCGGGATATTGGCGGCGCAACGCCGGATAGGCCGCAGCGTCGGGGCGGATGGCGGCAAGCGCCGTTGCCAACGCTGCCCGGTCCTCTTCCTCCGCGCGTTCTGCCCAGCGCCGCAAGAGCGCTATTGCGGCCTCTGCGTCCTCACGCTTCGGCTCTTCCCCGTCCAATGCCTTGGTATGGGCGTTCATCTCGGGCCTCCCCCCGGTTTCGTCCTGCCAACATAAGACCTTGAGGCCCACCTTGCCATGACTTTACCGAGAGCGCCTAAATCAACACCGTGAGAGGGCCTGTTCGATATCGTCGATCAGATCTTCGACATCCTCCAGCCCAACGGAAAGCCGCACCAATCCCGGAGTAATTCCCAATTCCTGCTTCAACGCATCGTCCAATCGTTGGTGGGTTGTTGTCGCCGGGTGGGTCGCGATGGATTTCGCATCGCCTAGGTTGTTCGAGATGATGACGATCTCGAGCGCGTCGAGGAATGCAAACGCGGCCTCCTGCCCTCCCTTGAGATCGAGGGAGAGCACCGTTCCACCGCTTCCCGTCTGACGATCCACCAGCGCTTTTTGGGGGTGATCCGCGAGCCCAGGATAGAGCACACGGCCCAGCTTTTCGTGGCCCCGGAGCGCCTCCGCGATCTGAAGCGTCGCGTCCGCCTGCGCACGGACGCGCAGATCGATCGTCTCCAGCCCCTTGAGCATAATCCACGCGTTGAACGGGCTGAGCGATCCGCCGGTATGCTTCATATAGGGTTCAAGCGTCTTGCGGATGAATTCCTTCGTTCCCAGAACGACGCCCCCTAGGGCGCGCCCCTGACCGTCAATGTGTTTGGTGGCCGAATAGATCACCACATCAGCCCCAAGTTCGATGGCCCGCGAAAAGACCGGGGTCGCAAAGACATTGTCGACCATGACCAAAGCGCCATGCGCATGGGCGATCTCGACGACGCCCGCGATATCCACGACATCCAGCGTCGGATTGGCGACCGATTCGAAGAAGACAGCCCGGGTATCGGGGCGGATTGCGGCGCGCCACGCATCAAGATCGGTGCCATCTACAAAGTCCACCTCAACCCCGAACCGCGGCAAAATCTCCTGAAGTATGTATAGGCAGGACCCGAAAAGCGCCTTGCCCGCTACCACATGATCCCCCGCCTTCAGGGCCGAGCACAAGGCACCGTTAACAGCCGCCATTCCCGATGCTGTCGCAAAGGCGTCTTCTGCGCCTTCCAGAAGCGCGATCCGCTGTTCGAACATCGCGACAGTCGGGTTGCCGTAGCGGGCATAGATGAACTCATCCGGTCCCGCTGCTTCGAAGCGCATCCGCGCTTGATCGGCGGTGTCATAAACGAAGCCCTGGGTTAGGAAAATCGCCTCACTGACCTCGTTGTACTGGCTGCGACGCGTGCCGCCATGGACAAGCTCTGTGCGTGGTTTGCGTGCCATTCTCGCCTCCTGTCCGCCATCGCGGAGCAATAAAAAACCCCCGGTCGCGGTCGGGCGACGAGGGGGTTCCCAGTCTTCGACCTCTTTAGCGGAAGGATTAACGTGGCCCGCAATCCGGTAACAAATCGCCACGCCGTGTTTTTTAGAGGCGCAGGTGCGGCACGTCAACACCGTCACGGTCCCTTAACTCAGGTTTCACGCTCGTTTCATATGCTTTTGGTTATGCGGAGATACAACATCTAGCGGAGCCACAGCATGCCCCTCGTGCGGATCACAGCCAAAGAAGAGCAGCCCGTGCTCCACGGCGCGGGTGATCTGCCCCAGAGCAGCCTCGATACGCTGCTAAGCGCCCCCGTCCCCGTCGTCATCATGGTCCATGGCTACAAGTTTCTGCCCGATTCAGCTCATTGCCCCTTTGAAACGATCCTCGCCCCCAAAACGACATCTACCGGCCGCCTCGGAATAAGCTGGCCCCGCCATCTCGGCGTGACGGAAACCAACGGTGCGGGCATCGCCTTCGGGTGGAGCGCCCGCGGATCGCTTCCCCGCGCCTATGCTGAGGCCGCGCGCGCTGGCAAGGCGCTGGCATCACTGATGACACGCATCGCTGCCATTGCGCCGGGTCGCCCGATCAGCCTCGTGACCCATTCGCTTGGGGCGCGGGTCTATCTCGAGGCGCTCCGCCATCTTGGCCCTATCGAAACGCGCGCCATCCTCATGGCGGGCGCGGAATTCACCTGCCTTGGTCAAGACGCGCTCCAGACACCTGCGGGCCGGCTTGCCCGTGTGCTCAATGTGACGAGCCGCGAAAACGATCTGTTTGACTTCCTTTTCGAGCTGCGCCTGACGGCCCTGCTGACCGGCGCCCGTGCATTGGGACAGGGGCTGGATCGGCGTCACCCCCACTGGTGCGACCTCCAGATCGACAGCGAAGACGCCAGAGAACGCCTCGCCGCACTCGGGTTCCGCATCGCCCCTCCAGCGCGACAGATCTGTCATTGGTTCCCCTATATGCGGCCCGGAGTTTTCCCGCTTTATCGCGCATTCCTCGCTGGCAAACCGCAGGTCGCCCCTGCCCGCCTGTCGGCGATCCTGCCAAAAAGGCAATCGGCTCGTTGGTCGCGGCTTTTCTCCGGCCGCGCCGAAAATGCCTTGCCTCCGGGGCCCGTCGCGTCAATCTGACCGGGTATGTCCCGGAGGATTTTGATGACCGCCCCCATAGATCTCTACTTCTGGCCCACGCCCAACGGCTGGAAGATCTCCATCGCGCTGGAGGAAATGGCGCTCCCCTATGACACCCACCTGATCAATATCGGCAAGGGTGAGCAATTCGCGCCCGAGTTTCTGAAAATTTCCCCCAACAACAGAATGCCCGCGATCACCGATCCCGACGGCCCGGACGGGGCGCCCATTTCGGTTTTTGAATCCGGCGCGATACTTCTCTATCTTGCCCGCAAGACCGGTCTTTTCTATGGCGAAACGGAGCGTGACCGCATCGCCATAGAAGAATGGCTGATGTGGCAAATGGGCGGCCTCGGCCCCATGGCGGGACAGGCGCATCACTTCCTGAAATACGCGCCGCAACTCGATCCCCCACAGGATCTTCCCTACCCCAAGGACCGCTACCGCGCCGAAGTCGCCCGCCTGTATGGCGTCATGGATCGACGGCTGGCGGAGCGCGAATTTCTCGCCGGGGACAGCTTTACAATCGCAGACATCGCCTGTTGGGGGTGGGCCTCGCTTTGGGAAGGTCAGCAACAGACGCTGGACGACAAGCCGCATTTCAAACGCTGGCTGGAGACAGTCTCGGCCCGCCCGGGCGTACAGCGCGGCCGGGCGCTACATGCCGATCTGCGCAAAGACGGTCCGCGCCCGCAGTCAGAGCACTCCGTCCTCTTTCGCCGCTAAGCGTGCCGGCCTGCCACCTTCACAGGCAGGCCGCACGCCCCTCGCCCTAACGTGGCGCGAGGACCTCCTGCCGCTGACGGCCCAACCCCGCAATCTCCAATTCCATAACGTCGCCGGGATTGAGCCAGCGTTGCGGCGTCTTTCCCATGCCGACACCGGGGGGCGTTCCCGTCGCGATCACGTCGCCCGGCTGAAGGCTCATGAGCTGACTGACGTATGAGACGATCTTGGCGCAATCGAACACCATGGTGCGCGTCGTTCCCGATTGCATCACCTCGCCGTTCACCTTGAGCGACATCGCAAGATCCTGCGGGTCGGCGATCTCATCCGGAGTGACCAGCCAGGGCCCGATCGGCCCGAACGTGTCACAGCTCTTGCCCTTGGTCCACTGCCCGCCGCGCTCCAACTGAAACGCCCGCTCGCTCACGTCGTTGACGATGGTGAACCCCGCGATGTGGTTGAGCGCGTCCTCTTCCGTCACATAGGACGCCGCGCGCCCGATCACGATACCCAGCTCGATCTCCCAATCCACCTTGCTGTGCCCGCGCGGCAGAACGACCGGATCATCTGGGCCGACGATACAGGACGTCGCCTTCATGAACAGGATCGGCTCCTTCGGCACGGGCATCCCGGTTTCCGCCGCATGGTCCGAATAATTCAGCCCGATGGCGACCAGTTTTCCGATCCCCGCGATGGGCACCCCCAAACGTGGCGTGCCTTCCACGCGCGGCAACTCCGCAGCAGCGACCTGCGGAAGCGCGCCAAGCACCTCCCCGCCCAGATCGTCGATCACTCCAGACAGATCCCGCAGTTCCCCTTCCGGCCCGATGAGCCCCGGACGCTCCTGACCAATCTCACCATGACGCACAAATCGCATCTCGTCCTCCCGTCGCTGACGCATTCCGACCAAGCTTAGGCGCAGGTTGAGGGCCCGACAAGCGGGCTGGCCCGCGGGCGCGGCAACGCTATCCTTACCGGGATGGACCCGGTTCTCAGCTTCACCGATCGCGGCATCTATTGCGCTGCTGGCGATTTCTACATCGACCCGTGGCGCCCGGTCGATCGCGCCCTCATCACGCATGGTCACGCCGACCATGCGCGCTCCGGTCATGGCGCCTATCTCGCAACGCGGGCCGCCGCCCCCGTCATGCGGCACAGGCTCGGGGATATCGCCCTCGACGAAATAGACTTCGGCGAACGTCGAATGATCGGCGGCGCGGCGGTGTCCTTCCACCCGGCGAGCCACGTACCGGGATCGGCCCAGATACGGGTGGAGGTCGGCGGACAGGTCTGGGTCGCCTCGGGGGACTACAAGATCGAAAACGACGGGCTGTCCGAACCGTTTGAGCCGGTCCCCTGTCACCACTTCATCACCGAAAGCACCTTTGGCCTGCCCGTGTTCACGTGGGCCCCCCAAGCCGACATCGCGGCGCAGATCGACACCTGGTGGGCGGATTGCCAGACGAGCGGGCGAACCCCGCTGCTCGGAGCCTATGCGCTGGGCAAGGCGCAACGGCTTCTGACGATGCTCAACCCGGACAGAGGCCCGATCCTGACCCACGGCGCGGTGGAAAATACCAATGAGGTTCTGCGCGCGCAGGGTCTGACGCTGCCCCCGACCCACCGGGTCACCCCCGACCTGGCGCCAAAGGAGTATCCCGGCGCGCTCGTCCTCGCCACGCCCTCGGCGTTCGGCACCCCGTGGGCCCGTCGTTTCGGGCCGGTTTCCACCGCGTTTGCCAGCGGCTGGATGCGGCTGCGGGGCGTGCGACGACGTCGCGCCGCCGACCGCGGCTTTGTCATATCGGACCACGCTGACTGGACCGGCCTGCTCTCCGCGATCAAGGAAACCGGCGCAGAAAATATATACGTCACACATGGTTATACGGATATCTTCACAAAATACCTCAACAGCGCCGGATATACCGCCGCCGTCGTCAGCACCGAATACGAAGGCGAAGTGGTCGAGGAGACGGACACATGAAGCGATTTGCCGATCTCTTCACGCTTATCGACCAGACGACCCGGACCAATCCCAAGGTGGACGCGCTTGCCGCCTATTTCCGCGATGCCCCGGACGAGGACAAGCTGTGGTGCATCGCCATCTTCACCGGTCGTCGCCCCAAGCGCGCGGTGACGACCACGCGGCTGCGGGAATGGGCCGCCGAGCGGGCGGGTATCCCCTTGTGGCTTTTCGAGGAATCCTACCCCATCGTCGGTGATCTGGCGGAAACCATCGCCCTGATCCTGCCGCCGCCGGCGCAACGCTCTGACCAATCCCTGTCCTACTGGATCACCTATCTGCGTGAGATGGCCGCGATGCCCGAAGAAGGGCGCAAGGCCGCCGTTCTGGATGCGTGGGACAGGCTTCAGGCGACAGAGCGGTTTCTTTTCAACAAGCTGATCACCGGCGGGTTTCGCATCGGGGTCAGCCAGAAGCTGATGACCCGCGCCCTCTCCCGCGCCAGTGGCCGGGAGGAGCCTGAACTGGCCCATCGGCTCATGGGGGATTGGAGCCCTGACACGATCTCCTATCACGATCTGGTGGAGGCAGAGGACGCCGCCGCGGACCTCTCGCGCCCCTATCCCTTTTACCTCGCCTATGCGCTGGAACAGCCTCCCAAGGATCTGGGCGCGCCCGCAGATTGGCACGCGGAATGGAAATGGGACGGGATCCGGGGCCAGATCGTTCTGCGCGGCGGCGTGCACCACGTCTGGTCGCGCGGGGAGGAGTTGATGACCGACCGCTTCCCCGAGTTTGCGCGCCTCACCGATTTCATACCTGACAACACCGTTCTGGACGGAGAGATCCTCGCGTGGCGCGACGGCCCGATGGGGTTCAACGCCCTGCAAAAGCGGATCGGGCGCAAAACGGTGCCCGCAAAACTGTTGAAGGACGCGCCCGTCCTGCTTTATGCTTACGACCTGCTGGAATGGGACGGCAAAGACATGCGCGCCCAACCCTTCGGGGATCGTCGAAGAATTCTTTGCGATCTCGTGACGCCCCTGTCCGACACGGCCCCCATACGGCTTTCCCCCGAAATTCCGTTCGATACTTGGCAAACTATCGAAACGGCGCGTCTGACCGCCCGAGAAGAAAGCGCCGAGGGCGTGATGCTCAAACGCCGCGACAGCCCCTATCTCGCCGGGCGAAAAAAGGGCGATTGGTGGAAGTGGAAGCTCGATCCCCTCACCGTCGACGCCGTGCTGATCTATGCCCAGCAGGGTCACGGCCGGCGCGCCAACCTCTTCACGGATTTTACCTTCGCGGTCTGGAAAGGCAACGATCTCGTGCCCTTTACCAAGGCCTATTCGGGCCTGACGGACGAAGAATTCCGCAAGATCACCGCGTGGGTGCGCAAGAATACCCTGCAACGTTTCGGGCCTGTCCGGCAGGTCCGCCCCGAGCATGTCTTTGAAATCGCTTTCGAAGGTATCCACGAAAGCCCGCGCCACAAGTCCGGTATCGCCCTGCGCTTTCCCCGGATGGCGCGCTGGCGCCACGACAAGCCGCTGGCAGAGGCCAATTCGCTGGACGACCTGCACCAATTGCTCGACACCTACGGCTAGTCACCCTTGAACCGCACCGTTCGGGGGCCCTATGTGTCATTGACCGTATTTTCAGGAGATCCGCATGCTGCACCTGCCCTTCCCCGTCCAAGACGCCAACGCCGGTTCCGGCGACAAGGGTTTCGGCGACTTGCCCGAATGGGATCTGACGGATCTCTACCCCTCCGAAGACGCGCCCGAATTGCGCGCCGATCTCGACTGGTTGGAAAAAGAATGTTCGGCCTTTGCCGAAGCGTATGAAGACAAGCTCGCCGATCTCGACGCCGCCGGTCTTTATGAATGCGTGCAGCGCAATGAGAAGATCAACAACATCGCCGGGCGGATCATGTCCTTTGCCGGGCTGCGCTACTATCAGCACACGACCGATGCGGGCCGCGCCAAGTTCATGTCCGACTGTCAGGAGAAGATCACCCTCTTCACCACGCCGCTCGTCTTTTTCACGCTGGAGCTTAACCGGCTCGACGACGATGCGCTGGACCAACACTTCGCCTCGCATTCCGAACTGGCCCGCTACAAGCCGGTGTTCGACCGTATCCGCGCGATGAAGCCCTATCAGCTTTCCGATAAGCTGGAAAAATTCCTTCACGATCTTGGCGTGGTCGGGGATGCTTGGGAAAAGCTCTTTGATGAGACGATCGCCGGCCTCACCTTCTTTCTCGACGGCGACGAATACGGCATCGAGGGCACGCTCAATTTCCTGACCGATCAGGATCGCGACAAGCGCGAGGCCGCCGCCAATGAATTGGCCCGTGTGTTTGGCGAGAACATCCGCACCTTTGCCCGCGTCCACAATACGCAAGCCAAGGAAAAGGAGGTCATCGACCGCTGGCGCGGAATGCCCACGCCCCAGACCGGGCGCCACCTGTCCAACGATGTGGAACCCGAGGTTGTCGAAGCGCTGCGCAACGCGGTGGTTTCGGCCTATCCCCGGCTCTCGCATCGCTACTATGAGCTCAAGCGCAAGTGGCTCGGCCTCGACCGGATGCAGGTTTGGGATCGCAACGCGCCGCTGCCCATGGAAACGCAAAAGACCGTCGGTTGGGACGAGGCGCGCAAGATCGTGACCGATGCCTATGCCGGCTTTGATCCGCGCATGGCCGATCTCGCCGAACCGTTCTTTACCGATGGCTGGATCGACGCGGGCGTCAAACCGGGCAAGGCCCCCGGCGCCTTTGCCCACCCCACCGTCACCAACGTGCATCCCTATGTGATGCTCAACTATCTGGGCAAACCGCGCGATGTGATGACCCTCGCCCATGAGCTTGGCCACGGCGTGCACCAGCGTCTGGCCGCGCCGCAGGGCGAAATGCTCTCCTCCACCCCGCTGACCCTCGCCGAAACCGCTTCGGTGTTTGGCGAAATGTTGACCTTCCGCAAACTTCTGGAAACAGCGAAGGATCAGAAGGAGCGCAAGGTCCTGCTCGCCGGCAAGGTCGAGGATATGATCAACACCGTCGTGCGCCAGATCGCCTTCTACGATTTCGAATGCAAGCTGCACGAGGCGCGCCGCGGCGGGGAATTGACCCCCGATGACATCAACGCGATCTGGATGTCGATTCAGGCCGAAAGCCTCGGGCCGGCGTTCGATTACATGGACGGGTATGAGACCTTCTGGGCCTACATCCCGCACTTCGTCCACTCGCCCTTCTACGTCTATGCCTATGCGTTCGGCGACGGCCTCGTGAATGCGCTCTATGCCAATTACGAGGAAAACCCCGAGGGCTTCCAAGAGAAGTATTTCGACATGCTCAAGGCGGGCGGGTCAAAGCACCACAAGGAGCTTCTCGCCCCCTTCGGGCTCGACGCCTCCGATCCCAAGTTCTGGGACAAGGGCCTGTCGATGATCGAAGGATTCATCGACGAGCTAGAGGCGATGGAGGACTGATCTGCACCGCAATCAGCATGAGCGAACGGATTGGCGCGCCCGGCTTGCCCGGGCCCGTCTCCGCGTTCGCCGCAACGTGCCGCCGGGTCTACGGCTCGTGCTTGGGGTTCTGCTGATCTTCGGCGGGATCCTCGGCTTTCTGCCGATTCTCGGATTCTGGATGATCCCGCTGGGCGTCGCCATCGCCGCGATGGATGTCCGCCCCATGCGTCGCCGGTGGAAAAGGCCCCCCGCCAAGGATGACCAGAGTCACACAGATGTATGACGCAGAGTCATACGGATGTCATACAAAAGTCATACCCACTTTTCAAAGGCTTACGCGGTTCAGTCCAGATCGCTCCAGGGCCAGGGTTTCTCCTCGCTGCCCCCGGTGAGATACCGCGCCGCCTTGGCGATCCACACCCCAAGGTCCAGCCCGAAATCCGACACCCGCTCATTGGGCCGCTTGTGCACCAGCATGACCACGTATTGGATCACCGTCACCACGATGAGCACCGTCTGCGCAAGGTTGATCATTACGAGGATCAGCACCGAATAGATGAGCCGCAGCAGCATCCCGTCCCGCGTTTCCGGCTCATCCCGTTCGCCGTGAACGCGCCCCTCCAGAGGGTCGTGGTTCCGCTCTTCCCCGCTCATGTCTTCGCCGCCGCAAAGACCATGTCGATCATCGCCTGCGTCCCCTTGGAGAACTCCAGAGGACAGGCATAGCGATCACCGTTCAACACCGTCTGGTTGAACGCCTCGACCTGCATAACGTACTGATTTACGGCGGGAAACCGCTTCTCCTCAATGCGCATCTTGGTGCGGTGAAGCTCCACTCGCGCCTCGCCAAAGACCCCCGCATTGAACGGGGCCGTCATCCGGATAAGGCCTTTTTCCCCGTGGAATTGCATCTCCTGATGGGCGAACATGCGCATCGAATTTATCGCGTGATAGCGGAAACTCGGGAAGCGGGCGGAGACCTCCGCATAGACGTCCACACCGTTTTCCCAATCAAGGTCCGCCCGCGTCACCTCCTCTGGCTCCTCCCCGGTCAGGAACCGGGTGCAGCCATAGCTATAGACGCCGATATCCGGCACCCCGCCCCCGCCGAGCGCGGGATTGAGCCGGATGTTTGCCGTATCCGCGGAATTATCGTATGAAAACACACCCCTGACCGACAAAAGCCGCCCGATCTCCCCCGCATCATAGAGCGCTTTGGCGTACTGCCACTGGGGGTGATGGACGATCATATAGGCCTCGGCCGCGTGCAATCCGGTGGCGTCACGCCGGGCAATGATGGCGTCGAATTCCTCCGCCTTCATCGCCAGCGGTTTTTCCACCAGAACATGCTTGCCCGCGTCCAGCGCCTTGAGCGCCCATTCCACATGCAAGACGTTCGGCAACGGGATATAAACCGCGTCGATCTCGGGGTCCGCAAGCAGCGCGTCATAGCTTTCATGCGCGCGCAGATGCGGGAACCGCTCCTTGAATTTTGCAATCTTTTCGGGGCTTTGCGTGGCAATCGCCTCCAAACAGCCGCCGCTCGCCGCGTGGAGAGCGGGCCCCATGTGCTCAAACGCGAACTTCGCGGCGCCAATGATACCCCAACGGACGTGTCCGGCCATGTCGTGCTCCCTCTTGATCCTCGCGCGCAAGAGAACCCGTTTTTCCCGCCGGGTGCAAGCGGGCCTCACCGGAAGCGAGCCACGTTCGGCAAGGGATTTGGCACTGGGAAAGGTCAAACGACAAAGCCCGCGCCGCAGGGCGGCACGGGCTTTCGTGTATGGATCGAATTCGGGCTCAGTCCGCGGAAATCACAGGAAGGTTCCGGGTGAGATCAAACCCTCAAACCTCTGCCATCATTCCATTTTCCGCAGCAAGCTCCTTCATCCGGGCCTGTAGTTTTTCAAACGCGCGCACCTCGATCTGGCGGATGCGCTCCCGGCTGACCGAGTATTGAACCGACAGGTCTTCGAGCGTGACCGGCTTGTCTGACAATCGCCGCTGAGTCAGGATATCACGCTCACGGTCGTTGAGCACATCCATGGAGCTGGAGAGCATTTCCCGGCGGGCCTCAAGCTCATCCCGAGCCTCATAGTCGCCCGCCTGATCGGCGTCCTCGTCCTCAAGCCAATCCTGCCACTGCATCGAGCTTTCATCATCGGACCCGATGGTCGCGTTGAGCGAGGCATCGCTCCCCGCAAGACGGCGGTTCATGCTGATGACTTCGGCTTCGGTCACGCCCAGATCGGTGGCGATCCGCTTGACGTTATCGGGGCGAAGATCGCCTTCCTCCAGCGCGCCTATCCGGGCTTTCGCCTTGCGAAGATTGAAGAAAAGCTTCTTCTGGCCGGACGTGGTGCCAAGCTTCACGAGGCTCCATGACCGCAGGATATACTCTTGGATCGACGCTCTGATCCACCACATCGCATAGGTGGCCAGACGAAAGCCTCGCTCAGGATCAAAGCGTTTCACCGCCTGCATGAGGCCCACGTTCGCCTCGGAGATCACCTCGGCCTGCGGCAGCCCATAGCCGCGGTACCCCATGGCGATCTTGGCCGCGAGCCGCAGGTGCGATGTGACCATCTTGTGGGCCGCTTCGGTGTCCTGTTCCTCGACCCACCGTTTGGCGAGCATGTATTCTTCTTCCGGCTCAAGGAGCGGGAATTTTCGGATTTCCTGAAGATACCGGTTGAGGCCACCTTCCGGTGACGGAGCCGGTAGATTTGCAAAGTTGGCCATTCTGCCCTGTTCCCTCTTATGTATAACCGCTTAACATAGAGCTAGGATCGAACAAACAATGTTACAAGTCCCAGCTAGCGGATCGACGCAACACTACCGCGCGCAGTTCCACCTCTAAAGAGAGATTTCAGTGCGTTCACGCGCATGTGCCCGGGCCATTTTGCAGACTTGGGATTGAATAGGGGGGCGATCACGCCCCGTAATCGCGCCTTGCACTAGGGCGCAGCGGCACCCCTGAAGGCATCGAGAAGCGCGACCATGTCCTCTGGTAAGGGGGCCTCGAAGCGCAAGGCCTCCCCCGTCACGGGATGCGTGAACCCCAGTGTCGCGGCATGAAGCGCCTGACGGCCAAACGCGGCCGCAGCCTCGACTGCCCCCGCTCCGATCGCTTTTTCTGCCAGCTTTCTTCGGCCACCATAGGTAGGATCGCCGATCAGCGCATGGCCCGCATAAGTCATATGCACACGGATCTGATGGGTCCGGCCTGTCTCCAGCCAGCATTCCACCAACGCCGCTGTTCCTGCGAAGCTCTCTACCAGACGCGCGCGGGTGACGGCATGACGTCCCCGCTCGAAAGTAACCGCCTGACGCTGACGATCGGTCGGGTGGCGATCAAGCTGGGTAACAATGCGCAGCACCTGCCCCGATTCGAAGGCCACGCCGCGCAACCCGCGAAGCCGCGGGTCCGCCGCGTCGGGCACCCCATGAACAACTGCGCGATAATGGCGTTCGACCGTGTGGGCCGCAAACTGCTCAGCCAACCCGTGATGCGCGCGATCTGTTTTGGCGACCACGAGCAGCCCCGATGTATCCTTGTCGATCCGGTGCACGATACCGGGTCGCCGCGCCCCACCGACCCCGGACAGGTCATCACCGCAATGGTGCAACAGCGCATTGACGAGCGTCCCGGAGGGAGAACCGGGCGCGGGATGCACCACCATCCCGGCGGGCTTGTTCACCACCACCAGATCGGCATCCTCATGGATGATGGTCAGCGGAATCGCCTCGGGAAGCATGTGGCTCTCGGCGGCAGGGGCAAGGGTCACGGCGACACGATCCCCTTCGGCCACGCGGGCCTTCGGCTCCATCGCGGTCACGCCGTTCACTGCGACCGCGCCTTCCGCGATGAGCTTGGCAAGGCGGCTGCGCGACAGGGCGGCCTCCTCTGGCACATCGCGGGCCAGTGCCTTATCAAGCCGGGACGGCGGATCGGCCGCTATGATGAATTCCACGCAGGAAGCCGACATGGACGAGACCCCTATTTCGCCTGAGGATGCCGCCACTCTGCGCTTCCTGCGCAGGCTCGTGACGACCTTGACCTCGGTGATGATCGTGGGGGTCATAGTGCTGATCGTCCTGCTTGTCATCCGCTTACCGGAAGTTCGCGTTACCTTGCCCGAGGCAATCGCACTGCCCGACGGAACGAGGCCTACAGCCTTTACCCGAGGGCCCGACTGGTTCGCGGTGGTCACGGCAGAGGACGAGATCCTGATCTACGATGCTAACGGTGCCTTGAAGCAGCGGATCGAGATCGAAGGAGAGTGATGGTACCGCCTCCCCGGCTTGAACGGGGGACCCCTGGTTCCACAAACCAGTGCTCTAACCAACTGAGCTAAGGCGGCACACAATCCCGAGTGTGCAGGATTGGCGGAGCATATGCCAGAAGGTTTGCGCGCATGCAACCCGCCAATCGCCGCTTTTTCGCTCATAAGGCGCCCTTCCCCGAGGAACCGTTTGCACCTAGGCTCGTGGCGATTGAAAAGCCTGCGACAAGACAGGCTCGCCAGCGGGGATCGTGCAGTGTATCGCCTCCTATTGTTACTCTTGGCCGCGCTCTGGACAGGGCTTGCCGCGCCACTCGTCGCCGAATCCGCGCGGATCGATCCGGCCCGCACGGAGGTGCAGCAGCTTTGGCGCGGCGTGGAGATTCGGATCGGGCTGAGTCGCGGCGTACCCTATCGCGCAGTGTTCCATCAGGGGCCGCCCCGCATCACCTTCGACCTGCGCGATGCTGACCTGACCGCGTTTGATCAAGTTCAATTGCAGGTCAAAGACATCACAAGCACGCAGGTAGAGCCCGCAGGCACCGGCTGGGCGCGACTCACCATGTATCTGGCGCGCCCGCTCCTGCCCGGCGACATCTCCATGTCGATCAACGAAGATGGCTCCGCGCAACTTATCGCCATCTTGCGCCCGGCGAGCGAGGCCGCCTTTCGCGACGTCGCCCTCCCGGCGCAAGAGACGCCCGAACTGCCCGCCGATCCTCCCCCCTTCCGCGTCGTGATCGACCCGGGCCACGGGGGCCACGATCCGGGCGCCGAATATGGGCGGGTCCCTGAAAAGACGCTGATGCTGGCCATGGCGCGGGATCTGGCGGCAGCTTTGCCAAAGGCCGGCGCAGATATTGAGGTGGTTCTTACGCGGGACAGTGACGTGTTTGTCGGGCTGGAGGAGCGTTTGCGGCGCGCACGGGCCGCCGGAGGGGGGCTGTTCATCTCGCTACACGCCGACGCCGTGACCGAAGGCGAAGCCCACGGCGCCACCGTACACCTCCTGTCGCCGTCCAGTCGTCAACGGGCGAGCCAGCGCCTCACAGAGCGCCATGACAGAAGCCATCTCCTAGAGGGACACGATCTCACCGGGACGGATGACCGCGTGGCGCATGTCCTGCTCGACCTCGCCCGCCAAAGCACGTCGCCACGTACCGAACGGCTGGCCCGGGGCATCCTTACCGAACTGCGTGCCGCAGAGCTGGCCGTGAACTCCCGCCCGATACGCCGCGCGGGCTTCTCCGTTCTGAAAGCCGCCGACATGCCCTCCATCCTGCTGGAGCTGGGTTTCCTCTCCTCCGAACGGGATCGCGCCGATCTCAACGATCCGGCGTGGCGTCAACGGATGGCCGCCGCGATTGCGCAGGCCGTCACGGTGTGGGCCGAGGCCGAAGACGCGGATCGCTGAGCGCCATCTTGTTCCGGGCCGCACGGCTTGGTATCAGGGCGGCCTGACAAGCCAAAGAGCGGGACCCAAATGCGCGCAGAGATCCAGACCTTCGTGACCGAGATCGAGAAATCCTTGGACCTGTTGGCCCAGCGGATGGACATCGAGACGGCGCAGCACCGTCTGGAAGAATTCAACGCGCGGGTGGAGGATCCCACCCTGTGGGACAATCCCGAAGGCGCACAAAAGCTTATGCGCGAACGACAGGCGTTGCTCGATTCCATGGAAACGCACCGCTCCATCAAGCAGGATCTGGCTGACAATCTCGAACTGATCGAGATGGGCGAGATGGAAGACGATGCCGAAGTCGTCACCGATGCCGAAGGCGCGATCCGCGCGCTGCGCGACAGGGCCGCCGAAAAGGAGTTGGAAGCGCTGCTTGATGGCGAAGCGGATCCCAACGACACCTTCCTTGAGATCAATGCCGGGGCCGGTGGTACGGAAAGTTGCGATTGGGCGTCGATGCTGGCGCGGATGTATGTCCGCTGGGCCGAAAAGCGCGGCTACAAAGTCGAATTGCAGTCAGAAAGCGCCGGCGAAGAAGCCGGTATCAAATCCGCGACCTACAAGATCACCGGGCACAACGCCTATGGCTGGCTCAAATCCGAGTCGGGTGTTCACCGGTTGGTGCGGATTTCCCCATACGACAGCGCCGCGAAACGGCACACGTCGTTTTCCTCGGTCTGGGTCTATCCAGTCGTCGATGACAACATCGAGATTGAGGTGAACCCCTCCGACATCCGCATCGACACCTATCGATCCTCCGGCGCGGGCGGTCAGCACGTGAACACCACCGATTCGGCGGTTCGCATCACGCACATGCCGACCGGGATCGTTGTGACCTCCTCGGAAAAGTCCCAGCACCAGAACCGCGATATCGCGATGAAGGCGCTGAAATCCCGGCTCTACCAGTTGGAGCTTGATCGCCGGAACGCAGAGATCAACGCAGCGCACGAGGCAAAGGGCGATGCCGGTTGGGGCAATCAGATCAGGTCCTACGTTCTGCAGCCCTATCAGATGGTCAAGGATCTGCGGACGAACCACGAAACCTCCGACACCAAGGGCGTTCTGGACGGAGATCTTGATCCCTTCATGGCCGCGACCCTTGCCATGGATGTTGCCGGCAAGAGCCGCGCAGACGCTCAGGCCGGATAACGAGACAACGCGTTCCAAGAGGCCCACCCCGTTGGGCTTTCGCAAAAGTCGTTGAAAACCTCGCAACAAAAAAAACGCCGCCCAACCGGGCGGCGCTCTTCGTATCGGCCTAGCAAAAGCGCTTAGCTTTGGCGGCGCGACGATAGGGCTTTCCAACCACCGGTCACGATAAGTGCCACGATTACCAGCTTCACGAGATCCCCCAGAAGAAAGGGACCTGCGCCCCAAGTCCAGACCTGCTCCCATGCGGCGCCGGTCAGCAGTTTGAGTTGCACCAGACCCGGCAGGTACAGCGCGGCGTTGGCCAACATCAGCGCGGGGATCAAGGTGACGAGGCGGCGGGACAGGCCCCGGTCCGCAGCGAAGCCGGCCAGCGTGGCCGCGATCACGAAACCCCAGATATAGCCGCCGGACGGCCCCATGAGATGCGCGAAACCCGCGCCACCCTTGGAAAACACCGGAAGGCCCATCGCGCCTTCGGCGACATAAGCCAGAAGCGCCAAGGTCCCCATCCGCGCGCCAAGCGTCGCGCCGACGAGCAGCACGGCCATGGTTTGCAGTGTCATGGGCACGGGAAAGAACGGCACCGTGATCTGTGCGGCGATGGCCACGAAGAAAGAGGCGGCGAGCACCAGCGCGGCTTTCGCCCCGAGAGCCTCATACCCCAGCAGGGCCTTGCCCAGAACCGTATTGCGCGTCATTGTCGGTGCCTCCTGTTCAATCAGCATTTGGATGACTTTTTCGCCGCGGAGCAGCAAAAGTCAAGCGGGGTTGCCTACGCCGCGATAAAGTGGGAATTGCCGCATCATGACAGAGCAAGCCAAGACCGTCGCCCTCGTAACAGGGGCATCCCGTGGTTTCGGGGCCGCCCTCGCCGAGGCGCTGGCGCCCGCCTATCACATCGTCGCCGTCGGCCGCACGACCGGCGCGCTCGAAGAACTCGACGACCGGATTCGCGCCAAGGGTGGCACAACCACGATCGCGCCTATGGACATCACCAATCGCGATGCGATGGCCACGCTCTGCAGAGGCATACATGATCGCTGGGGCACATTGGCGCTTTGGGCCCATACGGCGATCCATGCCGCCCCACTGGCCCCTGCGGCGCATCTTGACGCCAAGGACTGGAGCAAATCCCTGTCGGTCAACGCGGATGCAGTGGCCATGCTCATTCCCTTCATCAGCCCCCTTCTGGGCACAGAAGGAGAGGCGATTTTTGTGGACGACCCGCGCGCCGGGGAGAAATTCTTTGGCCACTACGGCGCGACCAAAGCCGCGCAAATGGCCTTGGCCCGCAGCTGGCAGGCCGAAACCACGCGAACCGGTCCGCGCGTCCATATCCTTGCCCCCGCTCCGATGCCCACGGCAACCCGCGCGCGCTTTTTCCCCGGAGAGGACCGCAGCAAGCTGGCTGATCCCGCACAGGAAGCGGCCCGGCTCCTTCGCGCCATCGACCACTAAACCGCTCAGAGCGGGGCGAAGATATCCACGAGATACCCGTCGGGGTCGCGCAGCGTCGCATATCGCTGTCCCCAAGGCGCATCGAACGGGGCGATCGCGATAGCCCCTCCCATCGCCCCCGCGATCTGATCCACCTCGGCCGCGCCGTCACATAGAAGGGCGAATTGCGCGTGATTGGCCGGGCGCGGCACGTCTCCGATCAGGTCCTCGGCAAGCTTGGCCGCGTCGATCATGAGGCGTACTCTCCCCGCGCCGGTTTGAGCCTCCACATGCCGGTCCTCCGCGGACCACGGCGCGAACTCAAAGCCCAGCCGCTCATAGAACGCGACGCTTGCCGCCAAATTCCGCGCCGTCACCCCGACCGCATCCAAACGTATCGCCATGCTGCTCTCCCTCACGATGCACGGCCAGCCTATCTGCACCACCGACATCGCGCCAGTTTGAACCTCGACCGCACAGGCCTTGGGCGCGAAGGCCACGCAGGGCCAAACTTTACAGTGCCCGGCTTGCCGCGCGCGCCGCTCTCCCCTATGCACCCAACCTAGGCAATACAGGGAAAACCCATGCGCATTCTGGTCACCAACGACGACGGCATCAATGCCCCCGGCCTTCGGGTGCTCGAAGCCATCGCGCAGGAGATCGCGGGCGCGGATGGCGAAGTCTGGGTGGTTGCCCCGGCGTTCGAACAGTCCGGCGTCGCCCATTGCATCAGCTATACCCGGCCCATGATGGTCTCCGAACTGGCTCCGCGCCGCTGGGCCGCTGAGGGCAGTCCGGCAGATTGCGTTCTCGCGGCCGTGCACGACATCATGAAGCAAAGCCCGCCCGACCTCGTCCTTTCTGGTGTCAATCGTGGCAACAACTCGGCGGAGAACGCGCTTTATTCCGGCACTCTTGGCGGCGCGATGGAAGCCGCGCTTCAGGGCCTGCGCGCCATCGCCCTGAGCCAGTATTTCGGGCCCGCCATGCGCGATCTGGACGACCCGTTCGAAGCCGCTGCCGCTCACGGGGCCGAAACCGTTCGCCGCCTGTTGGACCGGGCACCGTGGCACGGGGAGGATTACCGCCTCTTCTACAACGTCAACTTTCCCCCTGTCGCAGCCGCCGATGTCCTCGGTCTCAAGGTCGCGCCGCAAGGGTTCCGCCGCGATATGGGCTTTGGCGTCGAGCCGGTCATATCCCCCTCGGGGCGGCGCTTCCTGTGGATCACCGGCGCGCCGCAGCAACAGCCCACGCATCCCGGCACCGATGCCGCCGTCAATCTCGACGGGTACATTTCCGTCACGCCCATGCGCGCCGATCTCACCGCGCACGACATCCTCGAAGAGCTGACGGCCATCGAATGAGCGACGAAGCGGAACGGCAGATGCAGTTTCTCTATGCCCTGCGCTCGCGCGGGGTGACCGAGGCGCGCGTGCTCCAGGCAATGGAAAAGATCGACCGCGGCGCTTTCGTCCGGGGGATCTTTTCTGAGCGCGCCTATGAAGACATGCCGCTGCCCATTCCCTGCGGCCAGACCATCAGCCAACCTTCCGTCGTCGGCCTCATGAGCCAGGCGTTGCGCGTCAACCCACGCGACAAGGTGCTCGAGATCGGCACCGGCTCCGGCTATCAAGCCGCGATCCTCGGGCAACTGGCCCGCCGCGTCTATACGATTGACCGTCACCGCCGCCTCGTAGCCGCAGCGCAAGAAGTGTTCACCGCCCTCGGCCTCGCCAACATCACGGCCTTCGTCGCCGATGGCAGTCACGGCCTGCCCGATCATGCGCCGTTCGACCGGATTCTCGTCACCGCCGCGGCGGAGGACCCGCCCGGCCCGCTCTTGGCCCAACTCAAGATTGGCGGTATCATGATCCTTCCCGTGGGTCAGTCGGACACGGTCCAGACGCTGATCCGCGTGACGCGCCATGAAACCGGCTATGACTACGAAGAATTGCGACAGGTGCGGTTCGTCCCCCTTCTCGAAGGGCTCGGCCAGGATTGAACCGCCACGATGACCACGAGCCCCGGACAACAGGGGCGCATTTGAGGATATCGAAATGACCCCCAAAGTTCTGACGCACACGCCCTTGCGTATGACCATCGCTGTTTCGGCGCTGGCGCTGCTGGCGGCCTGTGAAGGACCGGTGGATTACGACATCCGCGACACGTTCGGCCGCACGCTCGACACCAGCGAGGCCGCGATCGGCGCCACCTCCCCGCGGCCCGAGCCGGATGATCGCGGCATCATATCCTATCCGACCTATCAGGTGGCCGTGGCCCGCAGAGGGGATACCTTGGGGGATCTGGCCCGGCGCGTGGGCGTCGATGCGGACGAGCTTGCTCGCTACAACGGCATTCAGACGGGCGACGCGCTGCGCGAAGGCGAACTCATCGCGCTCAACACTCGGGTAAGTGAACCCTCGCCCGCGACAGGCGCGACAACCGCAGGGCCGATCCGCCCCGCAAGCGACATTACCGCCATCGCCGGCCGCGCAATCGATCAGAGCGACAGCGTCCGCACCACACCGCTCGAGCCGGCCACCTCCACCACGACCGCCGCCCCGAGCGGAGCGGAGCCAACGCGCCACAAGGTTCAGCGCGGTGAAACAGCGTTTACGATCTCCCGCCTCTATGGCGTCTCTGTGCGTGCTCTTTCAGAATGGAACGGCCTCGACAGTAATTTCACCATCCGCGAGGGCCAATTCCTCTTGATTCCGGTTTCCGCCGGCAGCCCGCCGGTGCAACAGGCCGCCACGGCGACGACCGCCCCCGGCACGGGATCACCAACCCCGACACCGCCGAGCGCCTCCGCCCCCCTTCCCGAAGAAGACGTCGCGGCCCCAGCCCCATCCGCGCCCGCTGCGCCCGTGGCAACACCGTCCGGAGGACGCCTCGCCTACCCGGTACAGGGCAGCATCATCCGCGAATATGCCAAGGGCCGGAACGACGGGATCGATATTTCCGCCACTTCGGCCGCGCCGATCAAGGCCGCTGAAGCCGGGACCGTCGCGGCCATCACCCGCAATACCGAAAACATACCGATTGTCGTCATTCGGCACGCGGACGGGCTACTCACGGTCTATGCCAATGTGGGTGATCTCAACGTCGCCAAGGGTGATACCGTCTCTCGTGGACAACAGATCGCCAAGGCGCGCGCGGGCAGTGGTTCTTATGTGCACTTCGAAGTGCGCAACGGCTTCGACAGCGTCGATCCAGTTCCCTATCTCAACTGATCAAGCGGTGCCGGGATCTATCCGGCACCACCTTATGACTGAGAGAGTGAGACGCCACGCCGCCCGGCAAGGTCGGTGAAATACTGCCACGCGACGCGCCCGGACCGAGATCCCCGCGTCGCCTGCCATTCGATGGCCTCTGCCCGCAGCGTGTCGTCATCAATCTCGATGCCGTACTCTGCGCAATATCCCCGGATCATGGCCAGATATTCGTCCTGACTACAGGGGTGGAAGCCAAGCCAAAGCCCGAATCGATCCGAGAGGGAGACTTTCTCTTCGGTGGCCTCGGTGGGCGAGATCGCAGAGGCGCGCTCATTCTCGATCATATCCCGCGGCATGAGGTGACGGCGGTTGGAGGTGGCATAGAACACCACGTTTTCGGGGCGTCCCTCAATCCCGCCGTCAAGCACCGCCTTGAGCGACTTGTAATGCTGGTCGTCATGGCCGAACGAAAGATCGTCGCAAAAGAGCAAGACCTGCTGGTCGCTCTCGCGCAGAATGTTCAGCAAGCGCCCTACCGACGGCAAATCCTCGCGCTGCAGCTCCACGATCTTGAGCGGCAGCCCCTCGCCCACGATGGTGGCATGGACTGCTTTGACCAGCGAGCTTTTCCCCATGCCCCGCGCGCCCCAGAGCAGCGCATTGTTCGCGGGCAAGCCGCGGGCAAATTGCCGGGTGTTCTGGAGCAGGGTATCGCGGGAGCGGTCGATCCCAACGAGCAGGCCCACGTCGATCCGGTTGACGCGCCCCACCGGCACCAGCCGGTCGGGGTTCACGTGCCAGACAAATGCATCCGCTTCGGTCAGATCAGGGGCGGGCAGCGGCGCAGGGGCCATCCGTTCGAGTGCGGCGGCAATTCGGTCCTGCGGGTCATCTATCATCGTCATCGAATTCTTTCATCATCGGATCAGTCTCGGTCTCGGGCTCATCCTCGAACCACAGGCCCTGCGCGCGCAGATCGGCTTCGCGTTTCCGCTCGACACGGCGGACCAGAATGATCGAGATTTCATAGAGGCCATAGACCACGACAAAGAGGATCGCTTGGGTGATGACATCGGGGGGCGTGACAAGCGCCGCCAGCACGAGGATGCCCACCACCGCGTATTTACGCACGGCACCGAGCCCCTCGGCGGAGACCAGCCCCGCCTTGCCCATCAACGTCAGCAACACGGGCAACTGAAAGCACAGGCCAAAGGCCACGATGAATTTCACCGTAAGGTTCAAGTATTCTTGCGCCGACCCCTGAAAGACTACCGACAGCCCCGGTTGATTGGCCTCAGGCTGTGACGGAAGCGCCTGTCCCTCTGTCCCGAACTGCTGGAAGCCAAGGAAGAAGTCATAGGCCAGCGGCGTCACGACGTAAAAGGCAAATGCCGCGCCGAGGAAGAACATGAAGGGCGAGGCCACGAGGAACGGCAGGAAAGCGCCCTTTTCGGACTTGTAGAGCCCCGGCGCCACAAACCGCCACATCTGGTTCGCGATATAGGGAAAGGAGAGGATGAAGCCACCAAGGAGCGACACCTTGATCGCCACGAAGAACCCTTCCTGGGGCGAGATGAAGATCAAATCACAGTCCTGCCCCCGATCGGCCAGCACCTTGCAAAGCGGGTCGGTGAGGAAGTTGAACACCGGGGTGGCCACCGTGAAGCAGATTATCATGCCCACAACAAAGGCCGCCACCGAGTGGATCAGTCTGGTCCGAAGTTCCGCCAGATGTTCGATCAGAGGGGCGGAGGAATCCTCGATCTCGTCGGGTTCATTTCGCGCTGTCATGCATCACCTGCTGACTTGTCTTCGGGCGCGCTCGGCGCGGGATCGGTTTTGGGCGCAGGCGTAGGCGCAGGCCCCGCATCTGCCACCGGCGGTTTGGGCGCGGGTTTGGCGGACGCCCCCTTCCGCAGATCGGATTCCAGATTGGTCATGGAGCGCGCCGCGTCCTTGACCCCGTCCATCGCCGAGCCGATCGGATTTGTCGCGCTCTTGATGGTTTTCTGAATATCGCCCACGCCGGCCTGATCAGCGGCCTCGTTCATCGCACGGCTGAATTCGCGTGCCATGCCGCGGGCCCTGCCCACGAACTGGCCCATGTTGCGGAACAGCACCGGAAGGTCCTTTGGTCCCACAACAATCAGCGCGACCACGCCGACGACAAGCATCTCGGTCCAGCCCATACCGAACATTGGCGTTTATACCTTGTCTTTCTCGGTCTCGTCGACGGGGGTCACGTCTTTGGTATCCTCGGCGTTTGCATCGTCGATTTCCTTGCTGCCGTCGCTCACGCCGCGCTTGAAGGCAGTAATGCCCTTGCCGACTTCGCCCATCAGGCTGGAAATCTTGCCGCGACCGAATAGAACCAGCACCACCACGGCGATGAGAAGAAGGCCCGGAAGGCCGATGTTATTGAGCATGTGTCTCTCCTCGAAGCTCTTTGGCTGGACAGCGCCAGCCTGCGAGCACTGTGTCTAGGCCCCCTTTCCACCACGGAAAAGATGTAAACCGCGCATAGCGCGCCTTCGCGACATAATTTTTGTCAAGAAGTTGTCAGTTGCCAGATTTATGTCAGTATAGGGCGTCAAACTGCTTGGATTTTACCCATGGCCCGGACCGACCGCTTGCTATCGCTGATCGAAATTCTGCGCGACGGTCGATTGCACCGCGCCGAAGACCTCGGCGCGCGTCTGGGCGTATCGATCCGGACGATCTATCGCGATATGGAAACGCTCGCAGCGTCGGGCGTGCCTATCGAAGGTGAGCGAGGCTTGGGCTATACGGCGCAAGCGGCAATCACCCTCCCCCCTCTGAACCTGACGGAGGAGGAGATGGGCGCGCTGCACCTCGGGCTGGCGGTGGTGGCCCAAAGCGGTGATGAGGAGCTGCGCACGGCCGCAAAGGCGCTTGCGGCCAAGGTGGAGGCGGTTTTGCCCGAGGATCGCTCCACCACGGCGCTTGCCCAGTCTTTTGCCACCGGTGCCTTTGCCGCAGCAGCGCAGGCGTTTCGTCATATTCCGGCATTTCGCGCCGCGATCCGATCCCGGCAAAAGCTTCGCGCGCGGATGGAAGACGGTCGCGAAGAAACGATCCGCCCGCTGAAGATCGACTATTGGGGCCGCGTCTGGTCGGGTATTGCCTGGGGGGAGGAGACTGGCGACTTCCTGACCTTGCGGATCGACCGCATAGCGGGCCTCACCGTCCTGCCAGGCCTGTTCGTGGACGAGCCGGGCAAGAGGTTGGACGACTACACCGCCACCGCATCAGAGCGGCACGAATGATCCCGCGAACCCGGTGATGAGCGGAGCACCGGCAGCGAGAAGCGCCTGCAATGACTGCAGCTCGTTGACCGCAAGCCCCGCTTCCTTCTTCCAGGCTTCAAGGGCCGGTATCTTGGGGGGATCGCCCTCGCCATACAGCGCCTCCATCGCGAGCGCATCGATGCGGCGGGCCTGTATCAGTATGACCGGCCCGAAGCCGAGCACGATGAGCAGCGTATAGAACACGCCCGCATAGAGCAGCAGCCCGTTGATGACCTCGCGAAACGCGGCCCGGTGTGCCTCTTCGACCAGCGGAACCGGCCAGAGCATCCACGACATCGTCACGAACATGCCCGAAGACAGCAAGAGCCCCGCCATGTACAAAAACCGCCGGCTGGCGAGTTGTGCACGCCCAATCAGATAGGTCCGTTCCGCCAGCGAAGCATGACCCGTCGGCCGGGCGAGGCAAAGGATCATCCCAAGGACCAGCGCCGCGACCCCCGCCCCCGAAAGCGCATTGAGCATATCAAGCAGCACGCGAAAAAGCTGTACCCCCGGAACCGGCTCACACGGCCACAACCCAAAGAGTCTGTCGCCATCATCGCAGATCGGGACGGAACCCATTCCAAGAACCCGCTCCATCACACCATCCCCAAGCTGGTGATAGGATCGCCAGGCAGTCTCCGCAGCGCGATGGTGCGCAATGATACCTGACCAGATCGGTATCTGTACCAAGCCGAACACCGCGAGCGCCTTGATCCGGGTGCCGCGCGTCAATCGTCCGCAAAGCTCTATGGCAAAGAAAGAAAGGCTCACCAAAACGATCACCGCCATGAAGAGGCAGCCCGCCAAAAACCTGTTCCGACCCGCAGCTTCCAGATAATGCAAGTCGGCGCGCAGGATCGACGCATCGACGGGGAGCAAGGGCACTCCGATGTCCTGTACGATCCGCTCGTTCAACAAGAACAGCAACAGGGGACCGGCCATGATCGCAAAATGGATCAGCCCGACAGACCGCCTATGCCCTCCTATACGCTCCACACTCTTCTCCCGTACCACGAACTGACGCAGCGTAAGACGCCTGAGCAACGTCGCGCAAGCTCAGGCGTTGAAGATGAAGCAGCGATCCCGAGGAATGGTGAGCCAGAGCGGCTGGCCCGGCTGGGGCAGGAATATGTTGGGAACAGTGACCCTGAAGATCCCGCCGTCGTGATCCATGGCAAACTCCACGAGGCTTTCGGAGCCCATGAAACGCGCCCGCGTGACGACCCCGCGCGCCGCGGTACCATGTTCGATCGTCGGATTGGGCCCCCGGCCCCCGCGATCGAAATCTACACGCACATGCTGCGGCCGGATGACGATCTCCACGTGATCACCGTCCGCATGTCCGGGGCAAAAGAACGGGCCAAAGGGCGTCGGCGCGATCGCACCCTGCACTCTGGCGCGAATGATGTTGATATCGCTGAAGAACGCGACGGCTGCCTTGTCTACAGGGGATTTGTAGATGTTGTAGGGCGCTCCCTGCTGCACGATCCTGCCCCCGCGCATCAGGGCAATCTCATCGGCCATGCGCATCGCCTCTTCCGGCTCGTGGGTCACAAGAAGAACGGCGGTATCCTCGGCCTTTAGAATCTCCAGCGTCTCATCGCGAATCCCGTCCCGCAGACGATTGTCGAGACCGGAGAACGGCTCATCCATGAGCATGATCCGCGGCCGTGGCGCCAGTGCGCGCGCAAGCGCCACGCGCTGCTGCTCACCGCCGGACAACTCATGCGGATAGGCGTCGATCTTGTCGGACAACCCCACTTTTTCGAGGAGTTCCCCCACCCTGCGGCGCGGATCGACCTTCAGCCCCTTGAGGCCAAAGGCAACGTTGGCCGCCACGCTCAGATGCGGGAACAATGCGAAATCCTGAAACATCAGGCCAATCCGGCGGCGTTCCGGCGGAATGCGAAAGATCGTGTCACAGATGACCTGACCATCAACGAGGATCTCGCCCCCGTCCTGCATTTCCACGCCCGCAATCATTCGCAACGTCGTGGATTTGCCGCATCCCGACGGCCCCAAAAGGCATGTGACCTGCCCCGGCATGACCTTTAGGGAGACGTTTTCCACCACTCGCCGTCCTTCGAAACTGCGACACAGGTCGCGGGTTTCGAGCCGGGGCACGTCTTTACTGGAAAACGGGGCGGTCTGTTGCTGCACGGGCGTCTCGCGTAATCCGAGTGATTGTATCGGATTATGGCGATGTATCAGCGCGGCCAAGGTCCCGCAAGCCTGCCACGGGACAGGCCGATAACAGAGACAAATCCCAGAGCCAGAACGCAAAGACAGATCACGAGCAGCTGCACATATTTGTGCCCTTCGGGAAGCAGTAATGCCGCAGGGGCCCAGTCTCGCGCGAAATAGACCGACGCGCCCAGAACCGCGCTCAGGAAGGCCCCGAGATACCCCGCCAAGGAAACGCGCCGCCCCCGAACCAACCCTTGGTACAACACCGGCGTCAGGAACATGCTCGCCGTGCCAGAGACCGCGACAGCATCGAAAAGCGACGGCGCGCCCCAAAGGGTCAACGCTGTTCCCGCGACCATGAACAGGATCATGCTGAGGCGGCCCCCCGCGAGGGTTCGCGGGGCGAGGCGCAACTCTTCGACGGTCAACCGCGCTGCCGAGGACAGGGCCGAGTCGAGCGTGGAAAGGGCGCTGACAAGAAGTGAAAGCATGAGCGCCGCGAAGATCCA
Organism: Poseidonocella pacifica; assembly: GCF_900111875.1. Lineage (GTDB taxonomy): Bacteria > Pseudomonadota > Alphaproteobacteria > Rhodobacterales > Rhodobacteraceae > Poseidonocella > Poseidonocella pacifica. The sequence goes on along the minus strand of NZ_FOJU01000001.1, from coordinate 386,335 downwards.
TGGCGGAAACATCACGGCCCACGTGCCCAAGAGTTCGCCCTCATAGGTCGCGCCCTGCAGCCCGGCGTGGATGCCAAACAGCCCGAATGCCAGAATGCAGAGGGTGGAAATCCAGAATGCATGGAGGAACGCACGGCGCGTCGTAGCACCGTCCGCAAGAAACCCGCGGTCCATCATCACAGGATCATGGGCGGGATAGGAAAAGACCTGCAACAGCGCGACCACAAGCAGAACCCAGCCATTCGCGGACCCCGACACACCCGGCGCAGTGAGGACAGCCCCAAGATCAAAGTCCGGGCTGATCAAGAGCGCACAAAACGCTACGCCGAACACGATTATGAACAGCGACATCTGCATCACGTCCGTCCGAAGCGCCGCCGACAGCCCGCCCCAAGCGGAATAGGCAAGCGCCAGAACCGCCACCGCGACAATTGCCCCCTCGCGGGCATGCGGCAATGCGGGAAGAAGCGCGCCGAAGATCAGCCCCACCACGAGCAAGTTCGCAAACACCTCTGACAGCAGTCGCATGGCGATGACGCCGTTATAGCTCGCCGCCCCGACGCGCCCGAATCGTGCATGTAGCCAGCCCTGCACCGAGCGCGCGCCGTCCCTGCGCAGCCGCGCGACGATAAACCCGCCCGTGAGAAATGACCCGTAATAGGCGGCATAGGCCAAAGTGCCCGCGATGCCGTAGTAATACCCCAGAATGGCGGCGTTCATCAAAGACCGCGCGAAAATCCACGTGGTGATCTGACTGAGGATGAGTGTCCCAAGACCGGGGGGCAGGCCTGCGTCCGTTGTACCGCCGAAGAACCCCGAGACGCTGGCCCGGCGGGGAGCCGCGGCAAAACTGATCAGGATGATCAGCCCAAGGGCAACTGAAAGGTTGATTGCCATTGCGGGCTCCTCCAACCATTTGGAATGGGGGTAGAGAGGTACCGGGATCGGGCCAAGAGTGCTGAGCGGTCTCTGACGCTCTTGTGAAAGTGGCGTGTCAGTCCTGAAACTCGACCACACCCGCGGCGCGATCCGTTCCGTTGACCTGAATGGTGATCCGATGCGGCCCAGGATGCAGGCGGAATGTTGTCGCATCGCCCTTGAGACGATGGCGCTTTTCCATCCGGAGCACCTCTCCGGCGCGAAGTCGCGCCTCCTTCATCTTAAAGACCTTCTCCCCCGCCCGACCGTTTGGGCGATGAAACGAGATCCTGTAGTCAACAAGGACGGGCAGGTCTTCTGGGGATGTCAGATCAAGAGCCAGCAACAGGGCCTCTCCGATGCGAGCAGAGGTCGGCAGGTGGAGCATGACATCAACTTCTGCGTCCGCCCTGTACCCAAGCATGGCGAGTGCGTCAGGCTCCCCCCGCCGGACCGCAGTCCGCAAGGCATGGCGGGTCATCCAATCAAGTTCCCGCCCCTCCTGCAGCCCTGCACCACGCCATTGCGCGAGATGCGCCAGCACCTCTTCGGGCAGGGTTTTCGACAGATCGTTGAGATGATTGGCAACCGATCGCGTCACATACCGCGTCGGATCCGCGTGCAGGCGATCAAGCAACGGCAGCGGCAGGCGTGGATCAGTCGTGAGCCCCTTTGCCCAAGGCAGTTTGGGCCGGGTCCCCTCAGACACCAACCGCCGAACATGGTAATTCTCATCCTCCGCCCAGAGCGTCAGGCGAGAGAGGGTTTCGGCCGGCCAGCGATTGAGGAAAGGCCGGATGTAGAATTCCATCGAGAAGCGCTGCGTCGCGGAATGCAGAAGGTCCAAAGCGCGCTCTCGGTGCTCTTCAAGCCCGCGCCGCACGGCAAGTATCCCCGGAACCGCATGAACGAAGCGCCCGAAATCATCGTCAGTGCGTGCAGAATCGAGCGGGGGCGGCATGGCAGCTTCGAGAGCCTCCGCCAGCGCCGGGAATCCCTTGGGGAGTTGCCGCTCTATTGCATCCGCGATCCACTCAAGCCGCTCAAGAAGCCCCCGCTCCGCTAGACCGGGAACAACCTCCGCGAGGAAACGATCTGCATCGAAATTTGGCAAAACGGAGTATTCCGCGGCCAATTCCGCAAGGCTGACCTCGTTGAAAAGGTGATCCTTGAGGGAAAACCCGGCTGATCCCCCCTCACCTTTCCCCCGTGCCATTTCAGAGCGTCGCCGAGATAGCGCCGCCGTCGAGCAAGAGGTTTTGCCCGACAATAAATCCCGCGTGGGTCGAGCAAAGATAAGCACACGCCCGGCCGAACTCTGCCGGAGTGCCGTATCGCCGCGCGGGTATGGTGGCTTCACGCCGGGTGCGTGCCTCTTGCACACTGATGCCAGCCTCCGCCGCAGCCGCTGCATCCAGCGCATCTGCCCGCGCGGTATCGTGGATACCGGGCAGAAGGTTGTTGATCGTGACGCCATGAGGAGCGACTTGACGCGCGGTTCCGGCAACAAACCCGGTAAGACCCGTTCGGGCGGCATTCGACAATCCGAGTTGCGGAATGGGCGCTTTGACGCTCTGAGACGTTATATTGACGACCCGCCCCCAGTTCTGGCCCATCATCCGTGGCAAAAGCGACTGCATCAAAGCGATTGGTGTCAGCATATTTGCATCAATCGCGCCTATGAAATCCTCCCTGTACCAGTCTGACCAGTGCCCCGGAGGCGGCCCGCCCGCGTTTGTCACAAGTATGTCGACATCGCTTGCCACCTCTAGCGTCTCGGCCCTGCCACCCTCGGTGGTGATATCTGCCGCGACTGTCGCCACATCGACACCATAGGTCACACGAAGTTCCTCTGCGGTCTGCAAAAGCGTCTCTTCGCCTCGCGCATTCAACACAAGATTCACCCCGGCTTCGGCCAGTGCTTCGGCGCAACCACGCCCCAACCCTTTCGATGCGGCGCACACCAGCGCGCGCTTTCCCCTGATACCCAGATCCATACCGCCCCCATTGAGAAACCTTGCGCAACATTGCCGCGACAACCCGCCCATTACAATCCTGAGAGGAAAGCGAGGGCGGCGCGACGCAAGCCTAAACATCACCGGTTTCCGGGCGTCGTTCCTGCACGCCGTGCTTGCGCCCGCCACCAGCGCTGCCCTATATCCCGCCCATGCTCGACATCACGCAAAATCGCCCCGACCTGCCCCCTGAAATCGCCCGCCGCCGGACCTTTGCGATCATCTCGCATCCGGATGCCGGGAAGACCACGTTGACGGAGAAGTTCCTGCTCTTCGGCGGGGCGATCCAGATGGCGGGTCAAGTGCGTGCCAAAGGCGAAGCGCGGCGAACCCGCTCGGACTTCATGCAGATGGAAAAGGACAGGGGCATATCCGTGTCGGCCTCGGCCATGTCCTTTGACTATAAGAACTTTCGGTTCAACCTCGTCGACACCCCCGGTCACTCGGATTTCTCAGAGGACACGTATAGAACGCTGACTGCGGTTGATGCCGCAATCATGGTGATCGATGGGGCGAAAGGTGTCGAAAGCCAGACGCGCAAACTGTTTGAGGTTTGCCGCCTGCGTGACCTGCCCATTTTGACATTCTGCAACAAGATGGACCGCGAAAGTCGCGATACCTTCGAGATTATCGACGAAATCCAAGAGAATCTGGCGATCGACGTGACCCCGGCAAGTTGGCCGATCGGTGTCGGACAGGATTTCATCGGGTGCTACGACATCCTTCGTGATCGGCTGGAACTTGTCGACCGAAAGGATCGCAATCGCGTAGCCGACTCCATTGAAATCAATGGTCTCGACGATCCCAAACTGGCAGAGCACGTCCCCGCGGCACTACTCGAGACTTTGATCGAAGAAGTGGAAATGGCGAAGGAGTTGCTCCCTAAACTTGATCCGCAATCGGTGCTTGAGGGACACATGACACCGATCTGGTTCGGATCGGCCATCAATTCTTTCGGGGTGCGTGAGCTTATGGACGGGATCGCGGCCTATGGACCTGAGCCACAGCCACAACGCGCATTGCCGCGGCAAATTTCCCCTGACGAACCAAAGGTTTCCGGCTTTGTCTTCAAAGTTCAGGCGAACATGGACCCCAAGCACCGGGACCGGGTAGCCTTTCTGCGTCTTGCATCAGGGCACTTTCACCGCGGGATGAAACTGACCCATGTGCGCAGCAAAAAGCCGATGACCATTTCAGCCCCGGTGTTGTTCCTCGCCTCAGACCGAGAGCTTGCCGAAGAAGCTTGGGCGGGCGATATTATCGGTATTCCGAACCACGGTCAGCTGCGCATCGGTGACACATTGACCGAAGGTGAGAACTTGCGTGTCGCAGGGATTCCATCTTTCGCGCCGGAATTGCTTCAATCGTGCCGTGCCGGCGATCCGATGAAGGCCAAACACCTTGAAAAGGCACTGATGCAGTTTGCCGAAGAAGGCGCCGCAAAAGTCTTCAAACCCACCTTCGGATCGGGCTTTATCGTCGGCGTCGTCGGTGCACTGCAATTCGAGGTGTTGGCCAGCCGGATCGAGCTTGAATACGGCCTTCCGGTTCGTTTTGAGGGAAGCCAGTTCACGTCGGCCCGTTGGGTGTCTGGAGACAAGGCCGCGGTCGAGAAATTCACCGCCGTCAACAAACAGCATATCGCGCGCGATCATGACGGCGACATCGTCTATCTGACGCGTCTTCAGTGGGATATCGACAGGGTAGAGCGGGACTATCCAGACATCACACTGACCGCCACGAAGGAAATGATGGCCTGATCATGGGGGCGCGGTGGGGCATCGTCGCCACAATCAAGGCGAGTCCCCTGCGCACCCTTGAGTTTGCAGCTCACCACCTAGAGATGGGGGCCGCTCGGCTTCACCTCTTTCTTGATGCGGACAATGCCGCTGAGCCAGCCCTGGCCGCTCATCCCGACATCACGGTAATCCGGACAGATGCCGCCTATTGGAGGATGCGCCGCCCGCGCGAGACCCACAGACGACCGCCGGACCATCAAAGTCGACAATTTGCCAATGCAAAATGGGCCTATATGCATACCGATCTGGATTGGATCGCGCATATCGACGTTGATGAATTCCTTTGGTCCGACACAGACCTTGGGGCCGAACTCGCGGTTTTGCCGGTGGAGTGTCACTGCGCCCGTATCCACCCGCTTGAATACCTCACGCCCCTCTCATCCGGGCCCGCTTCGTTCAAGTCTTGTGCGACCGCATGGATGCAGCGACTGCAGGAAACTCGCGAGATTTACCCCACTTACGGTCAGCATCTGAACGGCGGTTTTCTCTCACATGTCGCGGGCAAGCTTTTCGTGCGCTGCGGTCTGCCCGACATGAAAATCCAGATCCACAACGTCACTGAGAACGGCCTCACCAACCCGGGAGAGCGCGTCCTAGTGGACGCTGCCCTGTTGCATTTCCACGCGCGATCTTTCCGGCATTGGTCAAGGCACCTGAACTACCGCCTAGCGAAAGGAAGCTATCGGGCAACGCTTGCCCCGCCGGTTCAACCCGCGGGCGCGCCCGTTTCGGTGCCCGGTGCGCTGAATTTGCACTCGCTATTCACTGATCTGAGCACGCAGCCCGGTGGGCTTGAACACTTCTATCGTGAAGTCTCAACGGCCACTCCCGCGCTTCTGTCACGGCTCGAAAGCTTCGGGCATTTGCGACGGTACGATATCAAACCTGCCGACGCGCGCCGTAAGTTGTTCGGAAAGCTCCCTGATCATTGACCCGGACGCCCCTTTGGGCTAAACGGCCTCAGGTCGTGGCCACGCGGGCCGCACCACGTGACGTACGGGCCAGGATGTGTCCGTAAAATCCGGACACACATGACAAAATTTTCTGATCTGAATCTCAACCCAAAAGTTCTGCAAGCCGTCGTCGACGCAGGCTATGAAACGCCAACGCCAATTCAGGCCGGTGCCATCCCACATGCGCTTCAAGGGCGCGATGTTCTTGGTATTGCCCAGACCGGCACGGGCAAGACGGCCAGCTTCACGCTGCCGATGATTTCGCTTTTGGCGAATGGTCGGGCGCGCGCGCGGATGCCGCGGAGCCTCGTGCTTTGCCCCACGCGGGAGTTGGCAGCGCAGGTAGCCGAAAACTTCGACACCTACACCAAACACCTGAAGCTGACGAAGGCTCTTTTGATCGGCGGTGTCTCCTTCAAGGAACAAGAGCAGCTGATTGACCGCGGCGTAGATGTGCTCATTGCTACACCGGGCCGCCTGCTTGATCATTTCGAGCGGGGCAAACTGCTTCTTACGGGCGTACAAATTATGGTCGTCGACGAAGCCGACAGGATGCTCGACATGGGATTCATCCCTGATATCGAACGCATCTTCTCCCTGACGCCATTTACGCGCCAAACTCTCTTCTTCTCGGCCACCATGGCCCCGGAGATCGAGCGCATCACCAACACTTTCCTGTCGTCCCCCGAACGGATCGAAGTTGCGCGGCAAGCAACTGCCTCCGAGACGATCGAGCAAGGCGTCGTGATGTTCAAAGCGAGCCGGAAGGATCGCGAGGGATCGGAAAAGCGTTCTGTTTTGCGGGCGTTGATCGACGCCGAAGGGGACCGCTGCACCAACGCCATCATCTTCTGCAACCGCAAGACGGATGTAGATATCGTCGCAAAATCGCTCAAGAAATATGGTTACGACGCGGCCCCGATCCACGGCGATCTGGATCAGAGTCAGCGGACCCGCACACTGGATGGCTTCAGAGAAGGAACCTTGCGGTTCCTCGTCGCTTCGGATGTCGCCGCGCGCGGTCTCGATGTTCCCGCCGTGAGCCATGTGTTCAATTTCGATGTGCCAAGCCACGCCGAAGACTATGTGCACCGGATTGGCCGTACGGGCCGCGCCGGGCGCGATGGACGGGCAATCATGATCTGTACGCCGCGGGACGAAAAGAATTTTGACGCGGTAGAGCGTTTGATGCAAAGGGAAATCCCCCGGTTGGAAAATCCGCTCAAGCCGGCCTCTGCCCCTGCTCCGGAAGCTGCACCCACCGATACAGTCGAAGAAGCACCGCGCAAGAGAAGCCGCCGTCGCAGCCCTGCCAAGACTGAGGAAGCGACGACCACCCCACCGGTGACGACGGAGGCAGCCCCTGCCCCCAAAGCTCCCGCTCCCAAGGCCGAAGCAGCCCCGAAAGAGGCACGCTCGAACCGCGGTGGATCACGTCGCTCGGACGACAACCGCGTTGTGGGAATGGGGGATCACCTGCCCAGCTTCATCGCGCTGAGCTTTGACGAACGCCGCGCATCTTGATTCTAAAACTCTTCGCTAAAACGAAAAACGGGGGCATTCGCCCCCGTTTTTTTGTCATATGGAAACTCGGCTCAAGCCAGCTTGGCATCCATGGTGATTTCGGCTGTCAGCAGCTTTGAAATCGGGCAATTCGCCTTGGCAGCTTCGGTCGCCTTTTTGAATGCCTCCTCATCCGCATTCGGAATGCGCGCGGTGACATCGAGATGCACCTTCGTCACGGCAAAGCCACCGTCCTTTTGCTCAAGCGAGACCGTCGCGGTCGTCGCGATCTCATCGGCGACAAGGTCGCTCTCGCCAAGGATCATCGAGAGAGCCATGGAAAAACAGCTCGCATGAGCCGCGCCGATCAGCTCTTCAGGATTTGAGCCGGGCTCTCCCTCGAACCGCTTGTTGAAGCCGTATTGAACGCCATCGAGCACACCCGACTCCGTCGAGATGGTACCTGTGCCGTCCTTAAGGCCGCCGGACCATTTTGCAGAACCTGATTTCTTGATCATGTCGATCTCCCTTCGTTAGTTTTCATTACCGCTGTACCTAACTCAGATGAGGCGGCTGACCACCACCACAACCTCGGGTTTCTTGCCGATTTCATCAAGGCAAGTCTGCCGCACGATACGCCGCATGGAATCCTCTATGCGGTCATCATCGGACAGGGTCTTGGCTTCGGCACGAGCGAGGAACTGGTTGAGATCTGCCTCCAGAACCTCAACGAGCGGAGCATTGGAACGGCCGGTCGTAGGCACACCGCGCAATTCACACCAAGGCTCACCGATCGGCTCATTGTCCTCATCGACGATGACGGTAACGATGACTTGCCCGTTGAGCGCCATGCGGATCCTGTCGCGTACGATCCCATCGAGAGCACCCACTTGGACCGACCCGTCAAGGTAGGTGCGGCCCGTCTCGATGTGATCCACGATCAAGGGAGCGTCCCCCCCGATGTCGAGCATGGTCCCGTTGACCGCGACGATCCCGCGCTTGCCACTCTCGCTCGCCAAACGGGCATGTTCACGCAGATGCCGATGTTCGCCATGCATGGGTACAACTATCTTTGGCGAAACCAGCCGGTGCATTTCCAACAGGTCCGGCCGGTTAGCATGGCCGGAGACGTGGTAGCGCCCAGAGTCGTCATCAACGATATCAACCCCGATTTCGGAGAACTGGTTCATGATCCGGATCACGCCGCGTTCGTTTCCGGGGATGGTCTTGGATGAGAAAAGAAACGTATCCCCTTCCCGAAGCTCGATCCCCCGGTACTTGCCTTGGGCAAGTTGCGCGGATGCGGCGCGCCGTTCGCCTTGGCTGCCAGTGACAAGAAGCATCACATTGTCCCGGGGCATATCAAGCGCCTCCTCAGCGCTGATCACCTTGGGAAAACTCGACAGTACGCCCGTCGACACAGCAGCTTCGATCATCCTGCGCATCGCACGGCCGAGGAGACAGATGGATCGGCCAGCACGTTCGCCCGCCTCGGCAAGGGTTCTGACCCGCGCCACGTTCGACGCAAAGGTTGTCGCGACAAACATCCCGGTCGAGGAAGCAACAAGTTTTTCGATCTCCGGTCCAACCGTGGATTCAGAACGGCCCGCATGTTCCGAAAAGACATTCGTCGAATCGCAGACAAGGGCCTGAACCCCCTCTCCGGCAATCTCCTCGAACATGGCATGATCGAACGGCTCTCCCACGACCGGCGCGGTATCGACCTTGAAGTCGCCGGTATGCAGAACCCGGCCCGCCGGCGTATCGATCACCAGCGCGGAGCTTTCGGGGATCGAGTGAGAGATCGGCGCGAACCCAACCGTGAAAGGTCCCGCTTCGGTACGTTCGGGCCATGCGCTTACCGTGCGAACGGTGCCGTCAGGCAGCCCCTTTTCCTCCATCTTGAGGCGCGCGATATGCGCCGTGAAGGCCCGGGCATAGACCGGCGCACCGAGTTGCTCCCAGAAATGCGCCACAGCGCCGACGTGGTCCTCATGGGCGTGGGTGACAAAGATGGCTTCCAGCCGATCCTTGCGTTCCTTCAGCCAAGTCATGTCCGGGAAGATGAGATTCACACCGGGCGTGCCGTCCATATCGGGGAACGTAACCCCCAGGTCGACGAGGATGAGCCGTTCCTTGCCCGGGGCACCATAGCCATAGACATAGGCATTCATCCCAATTTCCCCGGCGCCGCCGAGCGGTAGATAGATCAAACGGTCGGTCATTTCCGCCCCCTGTTAAAAGCATTGATCACGGTCAGCCCGTGCATTGTCAGATCGTCTTGATAGACGTCAAAAAGGGAGGCTCCCTGCTCAAAGAGCGGCGCAAGTCCCCCGGTCGCGACGATTTTCATAGGGCGGTCGCGCTCAGCCCTTATTCGTGTGCAAATTTCGCGGACAAGGCCCACGTAGCCCCAGAAGACGCCGGACTGCATGCAGGCGACCGTATTGGTCCCCACAACAGTCGCGGGCATCGTGACGTCGACGTGCGGCAGGGCCGCTGCGGCCTCGTGGAGGGCTTGAAGACTGAGATTGACGCCCGGTGCGATCACACCGCCAACATAGGCGCCGTCCACATCAACGACATCAAAGGTCGTCGCCGTGCCGAAATCCACGATGATGAGATCGCCGCCATGACGGTCATAGCCGGCCACTGTATTCACGAGTCGGTCGGGCCCGACATTCGTGCCCGCATCGACGCGGACGTCGACCGGCAACGCGCAATCTGGCTTTCCCACCACAAGCGGCCGGGTGTTGAAATAGCGGTCGGCAAGGACGCGCAGGTTGAACACGACACGCGGCACTGTTGCCGAGACGATCACCTCGGTGATATCCGCGTCGATCTTTTGAATTTCCATGAGCGTCGAAAGCCAGACGTAATATTGGTCGGCGGTACGCTGATGCTCGGTTGATGCCCGCCACGTCGCGAGAAAGTGCGAGCCATCCCAGATAGAGAAAACCGTATTCGTGTTGCCCACATCTATGGCGAGAAGCATGCTCAGTTCCTTAGAAATAGATGTCCGCCGCGGCGATGCGGCACGGTCCGGAGTCGGTCTTCAGAAGGAGATATCCCTCTTCGTCGATGGTGTCGAACAGGCCCCTCGTCTCCGAGGTCGCCGTTCGGGCCACGATCTCCTGTCCCAAACGCGCCGCACGCTCTAGCCACGCCGCGCGTATGGGCGCGAAACCGTAGGTTACCAGCTCACGTTCGCGCTCAGCGTAGGATGCTGCGAGATACTCCAGAAAGGTTTCGGGAGCGATGGTCACGCCAGTTCCGCTCAGCAGACTGACAGGTGCCAGCGCCCCTTCGGGAAGCTCCCCGCCGGCAGGAATATCCGCAAGGTTCACACCGATCCCGATCGCGAGATGCCGCGCCCCGAGGCCTTCGAGAAGAATTCCAGCGAGTTTTCCGCCGTTCAACAGCACGTCATTGGGCCACTTCAGCGCAAAACACTCAGGCCCGCCGGTGACGTCAACAAGTGCGTCGTGCAATGCCAGCGCGGCAACGAAGGAGCGCAATGCCCAGGTGGCTTGTGGCCCGGGTGGCTGCAGGACCAAAGTCGCGGCGAAGTTGCCGCTTGGCATGACCCACGCGCGACCCCGACGGCCACGCCCCGCATTTTGTTTCAGGCCAAGGATCCACTCGGGACCGGAAAGGTCTGGCGCGATTCGCGCCGCTTCGGCATTCGTACTGTCGACTTCGTCGAGTATCCGGCGACCATAGCCGTCAGGCCAGACACTTGGTGAATGTCCCGTCTGTGGCGGCAATGGCCTAGTTGACAAGTGTTGCCGCCGCAGCCGCCGCAGCGCCTTCAACCCCGAACATGTTCACGATCCCGATCAGCATGATCGCAGCACTCGTCATCAGCAATCCGTAGAGGATAGGCGACCGATCAACGCCAAGCTCCTCCTGCTCCTTGCCGAAGTACATCAGGAACACGATCCGAAGATAGTAATAGGCCCCGATCACCGACGCCAAGACACCGCCGAGCGCGAGCCAGACAAACCCCGCCTCATATGCCGCGCGAAGCACGTAGAATTTCCCGAAGAAGCCGAGCATGGGCGGAACGCCCGCCAGACTGAACAGCAGGATCAACATGGCGAAGGCACGACCGGGGTGCGCTTTGGAGTACATGTTGAGGCTGTCGATATCCGTCACCGGCTGGCCGTCACGCTCCATCGTCAGAATGAAGGCAAAGGTACCGACATTCATGGTCACGTAGATCGCCATGTAGACGAGAAGCGCGGTCACACCGAACTCGGTCCCGGCCGCGAGCCCCATGAGGGCATAGCCCATGTGCGCGATGGAGGAATAGGCCATCAGACGCTTGATGTTGCGCTGGCCAATCGCAGCGATCGACCCAAGGAACATGGACAGAACCGCGATAAGCGCAATCACCTGCCCCCAATCGCCCGGAGCCTGACCGAACGCGTCATGCAAGATGCGCGCAAACAGCGCCATCGCGGCGACCTTGGGGGCGGTCGCGAAGAAAGCGGTGATCGGCGTAGGCGAACCTTCGTAGACATCCGGGGTCCACATATGGAAGGGAACGGCGGATACCTTGAAGCCAAGACCCGCGATGATGAAGACAACCGCGATCAGAAGCCCGAGCGACAGGTGGCCATCGCTTGCCGCAACAACGATGCCGGAAAACAGCGTTGTCCCAGCATATCCATAGGCAAGCGACGCCCCATAAAGCAGGAGACCGGAAGAGAGTGCGCCAAGGACGAAGTACTTCAGGCCCGCTTCGGTCGATTTCACGCTATCGCGCCGCAGGGATGCCACGACATAGAGGGCGAGCGATTGCAACTCCAGCCCCATGTAAAGCGCGATGAGATCCCCCGCGCTGACCATCATCATCATGCCAACAATGGCGAGCGTGACGAGAACGGGGTATTCGAACCGCAGCAGATCGCGCCGCTCCATATAGTCCTTGCTCATCGCCAAAATGGCCGCGGCGGACAGCAGGATGATGACCTTGGCAAACCGGGAAAAGGCATCATCCATGAACATGCCGCCAAAGGCCGGGTTCGTCCCCTGTCCGTTCAACCCGATCCATGCGGCGACGACCAGGAAGAGCGCAACCGTGGCCCAAAGAAGAATACCCGCGACGCGGTCCTTCCCCGAATAGACCGCCGCGACGAGGCCCAGCATGGCAAAGACGGCCAAGACGATTTCCGGGGCGATGATGTTCAGATCGGCAGAGATCATGGATCCGTCCCTCAATGCGCCGCGACGATGGGCGCGTCCGAAGACACCCCGAGCGCGGTCTGGTAATTGGAGATGAGCGCCTCGACTGAGGGGCTGAAGATATCGGTGGCAAGGCTCGGATAGACGCCAAGCAAGATTGTCATGACGACGAGCGGCGCAAAGATGGCTCGTTCGCGGCCGGACATGTCCGTGATCGTCTTGAGGCTCTCCTTGATGAGATCCCCCATAACCACCCGGCGATAGAGCCAAAGCGCATAGGCGGCAGAGAAGATCACGCCGGAGGTCGCCACGAGAGCAACCCAAGTGTTGACTTGGAATATTCCCATCAGAACGAGGAATTCCCCGATGAACCCAGAGGTGCCCGGCAATCCGACGTTCGCCATGGTGAACAGCATGAAGATCAGGGCATAGGCCGGCATACGGTTCACCAAGCCACCATAGGCGTCGATCTCACGTGTGTGCATCCGATCATAGATCACCCCGACACAGAGGAAGAGCGCGCCGGAAATGAACCCGTGGGACAACATCTGGAAGATGGCGCCGTCGATCCCCTGCTGGTTCACGGTGAAGATCCCCATCGTGACATATCCCATGTGGGCCACGGATGAGTATGCGATCAGCTTCTTCATGTCTTCCTGTACCAGCGCCACAAGCGAGGTGTAGACGATGGCGATCGCGGACATCCAGAACACGAGCGGTGCCAGAAGATCCGCCCCGACCGGGAACATCGGCAGACTGAACCGAAGGAAGCCGTAACCGCCCATCTTGAGCAAGATCGCGGCAAGCACCACCGAACCGGCCGTCGGTGCCTGCACGTGGGCATCGGGCAACCAGGTGTGCACCGGCCACATCGGCATCTTCACCGCAAAGCTGGCGAAGAAGGCCAGGAACATAAGTGTCTGAACCCCGCCAACGACGTGAATGCCCAGTACATCGAAGCCCCCCGAAGAGAACTGATGCTGCATCAGTGTCGGAATGTCGGTTGTGCCTGCATCAATGAACATACCCGCCATTGCCAGCAACATGAGTACCGAGCCGAGGAAGGTGTAGAGGAAAAATTTGAAGGAGGCATAGATCCGTTCCTTGCCCCCCCAAATGCCGATGATCAGGAACATCGGGATGAGACCCGCCTCGAAGAAGAGGTAGAACAGAACCAGATCGAGCGCCATGAACACGCCAAGCATCAGCGTTTCGAGCACGAGGAAGGCAATCATGTATTCCTTCACCCGGCTCGACACGTTCCAGCTGGCCGCAATGGTCAGCGGCATCATGAAGGTCGTCAGGAGGACGAAAAGAACCGAAATCCCGTCGACGCCCATCTTGTAGTTGAGCCCGATGAGCCAGTCGCCCTCTTCGACCATCTGGAACCCCGTATTCTGGGGATCAAACTGCGCAAGGATGAACAATGAGACGAAAAAGGTCGCCGAGGTCGCGATAAGAGCAAGCCACTTGGCATTCTTCTGCGCCGCCGCATCATCTCCACGCAAAAAGATAGCGAGGATCAAGGCGGCCATGGCGGGAATAAAGGTGGTGATGGACAGCAGGTTATCCATTATTCCGCCCCTCCGACGATGCTCATCCATGTGATCAGCACCGCGATGCCAACCACCATCCAGAATGCGTAGGTGAAAATATACCCGGACTGCGCACGCCCTGCGAGCCGTGTGAAGAATGGGATGATCCCCATGGCGATACCATTGATCGAACCGTCGATGATGTCCCTGTCACCGCGCTTCCAGAAGATCCGCCCCACGGATTTGGCGGGCTGTACGAAGAGAAAGTCATAGATCTCGTCAAAGTACCACTTGTTGAGCAGGAACAGGTAGAGGGGCCGTTGGTTTTCCGCGAGCCGCGCCGGAAGCGCGGGGTTGATCAGATAGAACCAGATCGCGGTTCCAAGGCCGATAAGCATAGCGATGAAGGGGCTGACGCGGACCCAGATCGGCGCGTGGTGGGCATCGTCCATCACGTGGTTTTCCGGCCCCATATGAATTGCGCCGTCGCCCGGTGCATAGGCATGCGAGACTGCCTCACCGTGATCAGCTTCTGCCCCGTCATCGACGGTGTCATGGGCCGCGTCTCCGGCTTCGGCATGGGCCTCTTCTGCGTGATCATCCTGCACGGCTTCGGCATGTGTACCGTTGGCTCCGACCCCGAAGAACCGGTTCACTTGGTCATGGTCGCCAAAGAAGCTTCCGTACCAGATCATGCCGGAGAAGATCGCGCCGAGACCAAGGACCCCAAGCGGGATAAGCATTACAGGCGGGCTCTCATGGGCGTGCTCATGAGTGTGCTTGTCACCGCGCGGCTTGCCCCAGAATGTCAGGAACATCAGGCGCCACGAATAGAAGGAGGTGAAAAGTGCGGCGACCACAAGCGCCCAGAAGGCGAAACCACCGGCAGTTCCCGCCCATGCGCTTTCGATCACGGCGTCCTTTGACAAGAAGCCCGCAAAGCCAATGTGTGTCAGCGGAATACCCACGCCCGTGATGGCAAGCGTGCCGATCAACATGGCCCAGAAGGTGTAGGGGATCTTCTTGCGAAGTCCGCCATAGTTCCGCATGTCCTGCTCGTGATGCATTGCGTGGATCACAGAGCCAGCGCCAAGGAAAAGCATCGCCTTGAAAAAGGCGTGGGTAAAGAGGTGGAACATCGCCACCGGATAAACGCCAACACCGGCCGCCACGAACATGTAGCCGAGCTGCGAACAGGTCGAATAGGCGATGACGCGTTTGATATCGTTTTGAACAAGCCCGACCGTTGCCGCGAAGAATGCCGTCATTGCACCCAGGAACGTGATGAAGGCCGTAGCCTGCGGAGCATATTCCAGAAGCGGCGACATGCGGCAGACGAGGAAAACGCCCGCCGTCACCATGGTCGCAGCGTGGATCAGAGCGGAAACCGGCGTCGGGCCTTCCATGGCATCAGGAAGCCATGTGTGAAGGAAAAGTTGTGCCGACTTACCCATCGCGCCGATGAACAGCAGGATACCGATGATATTGGCGGCATTCCAGTCGCGCCAAAGGAAGGTCAATTCCGTTTCGGCAATGGTCGGAACGGCGGCAAAGATATCGTCAAAGTCGATGCTATCGACGAGAAAGTAGAGCGCGAAAATACCAAGCGCAAAGCCGAAATCACCGACACGGTTGACCACAAAGGCCTTCATCGCGGCGGCATTTGCCGAAGGTTTGCGGTAATAAAATCCGATCAGAAGGTAGGACGCGACCCCAACCCCTTCCCAGCCAAAGAACATCTGTACGAGGTTATCGGCCGTTACCAGCATCAGCATGGCAAAGGTGAAGAACGACAGATAAGCGAAGAAGCGCGGCTTGTAGCTCTCTCCTTCGCGGAAGTTCTCATCGTGCGCCATGTAGCCGAAGCTATAAAGGTGCACGAGCGCTGAGACTGTCGTGATCACGATGAGCATAATCGCGGTAAGCCGGTCGAGACGGATCGACCAAGCGGTATCGAGTGTGCCCGATTGGATCCAGTTCAAGATGTGGATGTGTTGGGTCACGCCATCATGGCTGAAGAACACGATCCACGAAAAGAAACAGGCGAGGAAAAGCAGGCCCGTGGTGATCCACATGGCCCCCCGTTCGCCAATGATCTTCCACCCGAAGCCACCGATAAGCGCACCGGCGAGCGGCGAAAAGAGGATGAGGGATTCCATGCGCTCAGCCTTTCATCACGTTGACGTCTTCGACCGCGATCGTCCCGCGGTTTCGGAAGAAGCACACAAGGATCGCAAGACCGATCGCCGCTTCGGCCGCCGCCACTGTCAGTACGAACAAGGTGAAAATCTGGCCGACCAGATCACCCGAGTACGACGAGAAGGCAACCAGATTGATGTTGACCGAAAGCAGGATCAACTCGATCGACATAAGCAGGATGATCACGTTCTTCCGATTGAGAAACAGCCCGAAGATGCCGATGACGAATAGCACCGCGGCCACCGTCAGGTAATGTTCAAGTCCGATCATTCTTGCGTCCCTCCGGGTCGTTACCCGCTGAAATATTCGTTCGCCACCGGGGCCGCACAGGCGATCCCCCTTGCGACTGCTGTCCGGAATCCGATCATCAAAGACCCTGCCCCGGTTTCACATCGCGCAACTCCATCGCCTTGGCCGGATCGCGATACATCTGCGCCAGAACATCCTGTCGCTTTACGTCGGTCCGGTGGCGCAGTGTCAGAACAATCGCCCCGATCATCGCCACCAGCAGGATCAGACCTGCGAGTTGGAACAGCAAGAAGTACTGATCGTACAGCAGGACCCCAAGCGCGCGCGTGTTGTGCAGCTCCGTCGGCGCGACCGCCGCGCGTGCACTCTGTGCCGTATCGGCCGTCTCCCATGCTCCGAAGGCGAACCCCAGTTGCATCAGGATGACCACGCCGATCAAAAGTGCTAGAGGCATCGCTTTCGTCATCTCTGCTTTCAACTCGGAGAAATCGACATCGAGCATCATGACAACGAAGAGGAAGAGCACCGCGACCGCGCCCACATAGACGATGACCAGCAACATCGCGACGAACTCGGCCCCGAGCAGGACAAACAGCCCCGCCGCACTGAGAAACGCGAGGATCAGCCAGAGCACCGAATGCACGGGATTGCGGGCGATCACGGTGAACAGCCCACCAGCGATCACGCCGGCCGCGAAGAGGTAAAATGCGAAAACGATCATTCCTGTGTCCCCTCGTCGGCTTCCATGACATCGCGAGCGATCTCCATCGCGCGGGTCATGGCGGGAATACCGGCGAACATCGACATCTGTGCGATGGTCTCGGCAATTTCATCCTTGGTAGCGCCCGCCTCAAGGGCATGGCGCACCGTCATGCGAAACGGTGTATCGGCTTGCGCGCCTTGCATCGTCAGGCCCGCGAGGGTGAGCAAAAGACGGGTCTTCGCATCAAGCCCATCCTTGCTGATCCCCTTGCCAAACCACATTTCCATGGCGTCCTTTGGCATGGTCGGCCAAAGCTTTTCAAACCCCTTGGGGTTAAAGGTTTCCAAGGCGGGATTGAACGCCTTGGCCATCTCCTGCGCCTGAGCCATCATCAACTCAAAGGGTGTCTTGCCATCACTCATGTGTCACCCTCATTGTCTGCAAAGATTTCCAGCGCCCCGTTGAGGGCATTAAACACCGCGGGCATGCCGCTATAAAGCTTCGTTCGAGAGACGGTCGCGCGAATTTCCTCTCCCGCGAAGCCCAACAAGACATGCTCATACCGACCGCTCAAAGCCCCTACCATACCGGGGCCTGTCTCTCCCAAAGAGGCCGCGCCTTTCACGTAGGCATCGTTGGTGGGCATCACGAGGCTCATCGGTAAGGCGCGTCGAGTTCGAGATTGCGGGCAATCTCAGCTTCCCACCGGTCGCCATTTTCAAGAAGTTTGGCCTTGTCGTAAAAAAGCTCTTCACGGGTTTCGGTGGAAAACTCGAAATTGGGGCCTTCGACGATCGCATCGACCGGGCACGCTTCCTGACAGAATCCGCAATAGATGCATTTCGTCATGTCGATGTCATATCGCGTCGTACGACGGCTTCCGTCATCGCGAGGCTCAGCATCAATGGTGATCGCCTGTGCCGGACAGATCGCTTCACAGAGCTTGCACGCGATGCATCGCTCTTCCCCGTTGGGATAGCGGCGCAATGCGTGCTCTCCGCGGAAACGCGGCGAAAGAGGGCCCTTCTCGTGGGGATAGTTCAAGGTGGCCTTGGGCGCGAAGAAGTACTTCAGCCCTAGCTTGAAGCCCTGAAAGAAGTCGGCCAGCAAGAAATACTTGGCCGCGCGAGTATAGTCGATCTGGGTCATACCGCTTCTCCATTCATGGTCATTGCCGTCAAAAAGGGTGTGCTGTGTAGCGAGGCCACATTTGCCGCGACCGCACCACCGTTGGCGATATCCGTCTTCATGTCAGGCACCCGTCGACCAGCGCGTAAAGGCACCCCAGAACCATTCGAACCGCGCTGCGAAGGCGACAAACACCACCCAGAACAAGCTGAAGGGCAAAAAGACTTTCCACCCCAGACGCATAAGCTGGTCATAGCGGTAGCGCGGCGTGATCGCTTTCACCATCGCGAAGATGAAGAAGAAGAAGGCCATCTTGCCAACCATCCAGAGCGCACCGTCCGGCAGGCCCGGTATCGGCGACAACCAGCCACCGAAGAACAGCAAGGAGGTCAGAGCGCACATCAGGAAGATCGCGATATACTCACCCGCCATAAAGAGGAGGAACGGGGTCGAACTGTATTCGACCTGATAACCCGCGACGAGTTCCGATTCCGCTTCTGGAAGGTCGAACGGCGGGCGGTTCGTCTCCGCAAGGCAGGAGATGAAGAAAAGGAAGACCATCGGGAAATGGGGCAACCAGTACCAGTTGAAAAACCCGAAGGCACCATCCTGCGCGCGAACGATGTCGCCGAAATTGAGCGAGCCCGAGGAAATGATGACACCGACGATAATCAGGCCGATCGAGACCTCATAGGAGATCATCTGCGCCGCAGAGCGAAGGGAGCCGAGGAAGGGGTATTTAGAGTTTGAAGCCCACCCCCCCATGATCACGCCGTAAACCTCAAGAGATGAGACCGCAAAGACATAGAGGATCGCCACGTTGATATCGGAAAGCACCCAAGTGTCGGCGAACGGGATCACCGCCCAGGCGACCATGGCCAGTACGAAGCTGGTGAGTGGGGCAAGCATGAAGACCGTTTTGTCGGCCCCCGCAGGCACGACCACTTCCTTGACCACGTATTTCAACGCATCGGCGACGGTTTGCAGCAGGCCGAAGACGCCTACCACGTTTGGCCCCCGGCGCATTTGCACCGCGGCCCAGATCTTGCGGTCGCCATAGACAAGGAACAGCAAGCTGCCCATCACGAAACCAAGCACCGCGAGGCATTGGGCCACGATGATCAGCGCGATACCTAGCGGTGTTGTGAGGAACTCTGCCATCTCTTCCTTACCCCGTGGGTCTGTCCGAAGCCGCTGCCGCGGTGTTAATCTCATCTCGACGGGATGTTCCACCCGTTTTCGTCTCTGCCCTCACGATGCGGTGCGGCCTGTGTCTCTGCCGCCCCGTGCCGTGTCTTGGCCTCATTCCGCTGCGATGGGCGTCGCGGCGCGTGCCTTAGCGTTGGCGCTAAGTTCCGCCATGAGCGCCGAGGCCCGTGCAATCGGGTTCGTCAGGTAGTGATCCCGGATGGCAAGACGGAAAGCGGCATCGCCAAGTTTGCCGGCTTCCACGGGTTGCCATTCATTCTCGATAACCTCGTCCACCTGCCCAAGATGCGGAACGCTGGATACCATCGCCTGACGCAACTGCGCGATGCTGTCAAAAGGCAGGACCGCACTGACCTCCGCCGACAAGGCCCGCAGGATCGCCCAGTTTTCTTTCGCCTCCCCCGGAGGGAATCCGGCCCGGATCGCGAGCTGCGGCCGGCCTTCGGTGTTGACGAACAAACCAGCTTCCTCGGTATAGGCCGCGCCGGGAAGGATAATGTCCGCACGATGGGCGCCACGGTCTCCATGACTGCCTTGATAGATCACGAACGGACCAGCGGCAATTTCCACCTCGTCTGCGCCGAGGTTGTAAACCACCTCGGCACCTTCCAGCGCGCCCGCGATGCCACCTTCGGTAACAGCCCCGAGATCCATCGCACCCACGCGGCTTGCCGCTGTATGAAGGATCAGGAGTTTCGCGCCGGCGGCTTCTGCCAATTGCATCACGGTACCGAGCACGGCCGCACCATCCGCCTCACAAAGCGCGCCCTGCCCCAGGATTATGACACCGGGAACGTCGCGCTTATCGGAGTGATCCATCTGTGACAGACGTTCAAGCGCCGCGCGATCCTCCCCGACCTCCGCGACATCATAAGTGAGATCGGCGACGGGGCCGACCCGTGCGACCTTCGCGCCCTTGCTCCACGCTTTGCGGATGCGGGCATTGAGTACCGGCGCTTCGGTCCGCGGATTCGTCCCGATCAGAAGGATGTTCTGCGCATTGTCTATGTCTTCGATGGATGCCGTTCCTACATAGCCCGAACGGTTGCCCGCAGGAAGGTGAGCGCCATCAGTACGACACTCCACGGATCCACTCAGCCCTTCGATGAGCCCCTTGAGGGCAAACGTCGCTTCGGCGGAGGCCAGATCTCCGACCAGTCCGGCGACTTTCTTGTCGGTCATCGCGCTTGCAGCGGCAGACAAAGCTTCGGGCCAGCTTGCAGGCCGGAGCTTTCCGTTTTCACGGATGTAAGGTCGGTCCAGACGTTGCCGCCGCAACCCGTCCCACACGAAGCGCGTCTTGTCAGAAATCCATTCCTCGTTCACGCCGTCGTGGTTGCGCGGAAGAATTCGCATCACCTCGCGGCCCTTGGTATCCACGCGGATGTTGCTTCCAAGAGCATCCATTACGTCAATCGTCTCGGTCTTGGTCAATTCCCAAGGGCGAGCCGTGAACGCATAGGGTTTGGAGACGAGAGCGCCAACGGGACAAAGATCGATGATATTGCCCTGCATCTCGGAATCGAGCGTTTCGCCCAGATAGGCCGTGATCTCGGCGTCTTCGCCGCGCCCGGTCTGCCCCATCTGATGGATACCGGCGACTTCGGTCGTGAACCGAACGCATCGCGTGCAAGAGATGCAGCGCGTCATGTGCGTTTCGACAAGCGGCCCAAGGTTCAGGTCCTCGGTTGCCCGCTTGGGTTCGCGATACCGGGAAAAGTCGACGCCATAGGCCATCGCCTGATCCTGAAGGTCACATTCCCCGCCCTGATCGCAGATCGGGCAATCGAGAGGATGGTTGATGAGCAAAAATTCCATCACCCCTTCGCGGGCCTTCTTGACCATGGGGGAGTTCGTCTTGATCACAGGCGGCTGGCCTTCGGGGCCGGGGCGAAGATCCTTGACCTGCATCGCACAGGAGGCCGCAGGTTTGGGCGGACCGCCAACCACTTCGACAAGACACATGCGGCAGTTGCCGGCGATCGAGAGGCGCTCGTGGTAGCAAAACCGCGGAATCTCAATGCCTGCCTGCTCACAGGCCTGGATCAGCGTCATGGCCGGATCGACTTCGATCTCGCTGTCGTCGATAATGATCTTGCGCAGGTCGGACATGGCTCTACCTCGCTCTTAGCAATTTGCCGATCGGGCTGCCCGCGGCGATTTCCGCGCGGCCCAGATCACACAGGGAGTTTGCGCTTTTCGGATCATAGCCTTTTGCACTGATATAGGCCTCTCCGTCGGCGCGCAGCTTCTTCTTGACCGCCTTGGATTTACGAAATTCTTCGATCTCATCGCGGCTATAGCCAAGCGCTTGGGCTTCGTTCACCAGAGTATTGATATAGCCAAGCGCCGTGAACATGCGTGGCTCAATCACATTGCATTCCTTGCGGATTTCATCGGCGATCCCGACGACCAGCAACCCTTGATTGATCTTCGTCACTTCCGAGAGCGGAGGCTTCGCCGCTGCGACGCCTGTTGCCAGAACTCCGGCCAGTGCCGCGCCCACAAAGACAGATTTCAACAGTCGCATCACCGTCACTCCGCCGCCACGGCCGCACTGATACGACCGGCCTTCTGCGCTTTGATCCGATCCACAATTTCGTCGCGGAAGTTGCGGATCAAGCCTTGGATTGGCCAGGCCGCCGCATCGCCGAGAGCACAAATGGTGTGCCCTTCGACTTGCTTCGTCACATCGAACAGCATGTCGATTTCTTCGACCTCTGCCTCACCTCGAACCAGCCGCTCCATCACCCGCATCATCCACCCGGTACCCTCACGGCACGGCGTGCACTGACCACAACTCTCGTGCTTGTAGAACTTGGACAGACGCCAGATGGCCTTGATGATGTCGGTTTGCTTGTCCATGACGATCACCGCCGCGGTGCCGAGACCGGAGCCCAATTCCCCCCGCAGGTAATCGAAATCCATGACGGCGTCTTTCATCTTCTCCCCGCGCACGCAGGGCACGGATGACCCGCCAGGGATCACCGCAAGAAGATTGTCCCAGCCGCCACGGATCCCGCCACAGTGGGTTTCGATCAACTCCTCGAAGGAAATCGACATGGCCTCCTCGACAACACATGGGTTGTTGACGTGCCCGGAAATGGCAAAGAGTTTGGTGCCGGCGTTATTCTGACGGCCAAAGCCCGCAAACCACTCTGGTCCGCGTCGCAGTATCGTCGGCACGACCGCGATAGATTCCACGTTGTTGACCGTGGTAGGACAGCCATAGAGCCCTGCCCCCGCAGGAAACGGCGGCTTCATCCGCGGCATGCCCTTGCGCCCTTCGAGGCTTTCTAGAAGCGCTGTCTCTTCGCCGCAGATATAGGCCCCCGCCCCGTGATGCAGATAGATGTCGAAATCCCATCCCGACTTGCAGGCATTGGGGCCTACGAGCCCGGCGTCATATGCCTCATCAATTGCGGCCTGAAGCGCCTCACGTTCCCGGATATATTCTCCGCGAATGTAGATGTAGCAGGCATGCGCACCCATGGCGAAGCTGGCGATCAGGCACCCTTCGATGAGCGTATGCGGGTCGTGCCGCATGATCTCACGGTCCTTGCAAGTGCCCGGCTCCGATTCATCCGCGTTCACGACCAGATAGCTTGGCCGCCCGTCACTTTCCTTGGGCATGAAGGACCATTTGAGCCCCGTCGGGAACCCGGCGCCGCCGCGTCCGCGCAAGCCAGAGGCCTTCATCTGGTCAACGATCCAGTCGCGCCCCTTGCCGAGGATATTCGCCGTTCCGTCCCAATGGCCGCGCTTCTTGGCGCCGTCCAATGTGCGGTCATGCATCCCGTAGAGGTTGGTGAAAATCCGGTCCTCGTCCTTCAGCATCGCGCCTTTACCTCGTCGTCTGCTGGCGCTTGCGCCAGATCTGAAATGTCACCACAAGCGCCCAGAAGAGGGCCGCCAACGCGGCGAAATCTATTAGAAGCGCGTAGCGCCCCGGCAATCCAAGCCTTGGCCCGACCCACTGCGCCGCCAACCAGATCAACATCGACCAGGCAATCACGAGCGCGGCTATCCGGCCCTGCCGAGCGAGATGCGCCTCGGATTCGGCCATTACTCATCTCCTCGGGGAGTGTTCTGAGCGGCGGCCGGGGTCAATAGATATCCTTCGCACGGCTGGAAAATTCCGTCTCGCCACCGTCTGCCAGAACCTTGGCCTGAGAGGTCCACTCATCGCGGGAAACCCGGCCCCGGAACCCTTCGAGATGTTCGTCTACCCAAGAAACTTCCTCGTCGCTCCAATTCGCGATCTGATCGAAGTGGTAAACCCCCAGCCGGTGGAGCAGTTGCTCCAACTTTGGCCCTACCCCCTTGATCCGCTTCAAGTCGTCCGCGGTATCCCCGCGCGGAGCGTCCAGAAGTTGCGGCTTGGTACCCGCCTGCGCGGTTCCCGTTTCAGAAGCGGGTGCTGCCGTGGCCGGCTCGCCAAGTTCCGCGCCGGGCCTGTCATCGCCGCGCGGCTCAGGAGCAGCGCTCGCCTCCGGCTCCGCTGTTTCTTCGGCTTGCGCTTCCTGTTCGGTAACGCCGGTCTCATCCGCCGGTTTACCAGCACTTGGCCGTGGCTCTTCCTGCAGGGGCTCGCCCGCGCCATCGTCGGGCCGGGCCTGCCACGGGGTAAGCAGCGGCACTTCCGTGCCGTCGATCCGCTTCACCGTATCCCCAAGATCAGTGGCGAGTTGCACCGACGCATTGTATTTTGTCCGGCCGCTATCGAATTCGCCCAGCGAGGTCAGGCCCTTCAGCGGCTCGGACGCAAAACGCCCATTCTGCGGTCCCGGTGTCGGAACCTCACCTCGGCCAAGGGCATCGATGATCTCGGCCAGCCGCTCCGTGGTCAGATCCTCGAAATAATCCTTGCCGATCTGCGCCATAGGCGCGTTCGCACAGGCGCCCAGACACTCGACCTCTTCCCAGGAAAACTTGCCGTCAGCAGAAAGGGTATGCGGCTTGTCGGCAATCTTCTCCCGGCACACGGATACGAGATCCTCTGCGCCGCAAATCATACAGGACGTCGTGCCGCAAATTTGAATATTGGCAACCGACCCAACGGGTTGAAGTTGGAACATGAAGTAGAAAGACGCCACTTCGAGCGCGCGGATATAGGCCATGCCAAGAAGGTCCGCCACGTATTCGATCGCAGGACGGGTCAGCCAACCCTCCTGCTCCTGCGCACGCCATAGCAAGGGAATGATGGCCGATGCCTGACGGCCCTCGGGATACTTGGTAATCTGCGCCTCTGCCCACGCATGATTTGCCTCGGTAAAAGCGAAGCTGGCGGGCTGGTCGTGATGAAGTCTACGAAGCATCAGAGCCGTCTTTCGTGCCATTGGCCAGCGTTCGCGCCGCGGCCATTGTTTATCTTTGCTGGGAAATCGATCACCGGTCGATTTCCCCGAACACCACGTCCATCGTGCCGATTATCGCCGCGACATCGGCAAGTTGGTGCCCCGTGGCGATATGGTCCATCGCTTGAAGGTGCAGGAATCCCGGGGCGCGGATCTTCGCCCGATACGGCTTGTTTGTTCCGTCGGAGACGAGGAAGACGCCAAATTCGCCTTTCGGCGCCTCGACGGCGACGTAGACCTCTCCCTCTGGAACGTGGAAGCCCTCGGTGTAAAGCTTGAAGTGATGGATCAAGGCTTCCATCGATTGCTTCATATCCGACCGCTTGGGAGGGGTGAGTTTCCCACGGGCCAAGATATCGCCCTGCCCCTCAGGGGCGCGAAGTTTTTCAATGGCCTGATGGATGATGTGAACCGATTGACGCATTTCTTCCATACGGCAAAGATAGCGATCGTAGCAGTCGCCATTCTTGCCAATGGGGATCTGGAATTCGAATTCGTCATAGCACTCATAGGGCTGCGCGCGCCGCAGGTCCCATGCGAGGCCTGATCCGCGGACCATCACACCGGAGAAGCCCCAATCAAGAGCCTCTTTTTCGCTCACCACCCCGATATCCGCGTTGCGTTGCTTGAAGATGCGGTTTTCTGTCAGCAGCCCATCAATATCCGCAAGGACCGCCGGGAATTCCTCGGCCCAAGTCTCGATATCGTCCAGCAGCGCGGGCGGAAGATCCTGATGAACACCGCCGGGGCGGAAATAAGCTGCGTGCAAACGTGCGCCGCAGGCACGCTCATAGAAGACCATGAGCTTTTCACGCTCTTCAAAGCCCCAGAGCGGCGGCGTCAAAGCGCCAACGTCCATCGCCTGCGTCGTCACGTTGAGCAGGTGATTGAGCACGCGCCCGATTTCACAGAACAGCACACGAATGAGGCTGGCACGGCGAGGAACGACTGTGCCGGTCAGCTTCTCAATCGCAAGACACCAAGCGTGCTCCTGATTCATCGGCGCCACGTAGTCGAGCCGATCGAAATAGGGCAGATTCTGCAGATAGGTCCGGCTCTCCATCAACTTCTCGGTGCCGCGATGGAGCAGGCCGATATGCGGATCACAGCGCTCAACAATTTCACCGTCCAACTCGAGCACAAGACGAAGAACACCGTGTGCCGCAGGGTGTTGCGGGCCGAAATTGATATTGAAGTTACGGATCTTCTGCTCGCCAGTCTCCACGTCGTCGAAGCCGGGAGTCAAAGCCGGAGTGTTGCCATCCATCATTTCGCCTCCTCCTTCTTCTCATCGCCCGGAAGGATATATTCAGCACCCTCCCATGGGCTCATGAAGTCGAACTGGCGGTATTCCTGCACCAGACTGACCGGCTCATATACCACGCGCTTCTGCTCTTCGTCATAGCGGACTTCGGTATAGCCCGTGGTCGGAAAATCCTTGCGAAGTGGATAGCCGCGGAATCCATAGTCGGTCAGGATCCGGCGCAAATCGGGATGCCCCTTGAAGATGATCCCGTACATGTCAAAGACTTCGCGCTCGAACCAATTGGCCGAAGGATGCACATCAACGATCGAGGGCACCATTTCATCTTCGCGCACAGCAATGCGAAGCCGGATCCGTTGGTTCTGATACATCGACAGGAAGTGATAGATCACGTCAAAACGCTTGGGCCGTGCCGGATAGTCAACAGCCGTAATGTCCACCAACGAGGAAAAGCGGCAGGTGGGATCATTGCGTAGAAACTCCACGAGCCCGGCGATGTTCGACGCTGTCACCGTAAGAGTCAACTCGCCAAAAGCGACCTCCCACGACAGGACGCAATCGGGCCGCTTCAACTCGATATGCGCACCAAGCTCTTGCAGGGCTTCTGTCATCGCTCGTCCTCTCCCCGGGGCAATTCCGCCCGAGATTCCTTCAATTACGCCTCAGCGTACAATCGTTCCTGTCCGGCGGATTTTGCGCTGTAGCTGCATCACACCATAGAGCAGCGCCTCGGCCGTCGGTGGACAACCGGGTACGTACACATCCACCGGCACAACGCGGTCGCAGCCGCGAACCACGGAGTAGCTGTAGTGGTAGTAACCACCTCCATTGGCGCACGACCCCATGGAGATCACGTACCGAGGTTCCGGCATCTGGTCGTAAACTTTGCGCAAGGCGGGCGCCATCTTGTTGGTCAGCGTTCCAGCCACGATCATCAGGTCAGACTGCCGTGGTGAGGCGCGCGGCGCGGTGCCGAACCTCTCCAGATCGTAGCGAGGCATGGAGGTGTGCATCATCTCCACCGCGCAACATGCCAATCCAAAAGTCATCCAGTGCAGCGATCCGGTGCGCGCCCAGTTGATGATGTCCTCGGTTGACGTCAGGAGAAACCCTTTGTCCTGCAACTCACGGTTCAGGGCGCTGGTGGCCACTTCCGCATCGGGCCCGGCATCGTTTTGCTTATAAGCCACAGGTGCCGAAGGCCCGGATTTAACGCGGGGAACTTGATAGCCCTCGCTCATCACCTCGCTGACGAGTGGTTTGTCTTCGGTCACTCCCATTCGAGTGCCCCCTTCTTCCATTCATAGGCGAACCCGATGGTGAGCACGCCGAGAAATACCATCATTGACCAGAATGCGACGTCCGACAGATCCCTGAATGCCGTGGCCCAAGGGAACAAAAACGCGATTTCCAAGTCGAAGATGATGAACAGGATCGAGACGAGGTAAAACCGAACGTCAAACTTCATCCGTGCGTCATCGAACGCATTGAACCCGCATTCGTAGGCGGACACCTTTTCCGGGTCGGGGCTGCGCACTGCGATGACCACCGCCGCAAGGATGAGCACGAGGCCCAGTCCGATGGCAATGGCCAGAAAAACGAGAATTGGGAGGTACTCCCGCAGCATCTCTTCCACGTTCGGCTCCTTCCCGGGGCGCAGTTCGCGCTCCGCTGGTACTAGACTGGCTGGTCCACTGTTTACGCCCCGCCCCAAGGGTGGTCAACCGAAGAGCGTCATATTCGATTTTTCCGGTCAAATGCCGAAAAATCATTGTATACAGTGGCATATGCCTTTGACGACTGTTGCTTCTTCGCCTCTGCCACCGGGGCATTGCGGGCGAAGTGCCGAGATTTTGACCGAGTAAAATTGCACGCTTAAATGCGCCCCCTTAATTCCGGGGGCGTTCGGCGCATCGGTAGCGTCGCAGACTCAGCTTCGCGAGGCCATATACGCAGCGAGTCGGTGCAAGCCCTCCTCGATGTCTTCGGTTGAACCGGCATATGAGAACCGAAGCGCCTGGTGGCCCCGTTCTGGATCGAAATCGACACCCGGCGTCACCGCGACCCCGGCCTGATCCAGAATGTCCGCCGCGAGCGAGACGCTATCATCCGTGAGATCCGAAACATCCGCATAAACATAGAAAGCGCCATCAGGCGGAGCGACTTTGGTGAATCCAGCGCGCGGCAGCCCGTCGATCATCAATTGTCGGTTCCTTGCATAGACCGCGCGGTTCGCCTCAAGTTCCGCCCCGCAATCCAGCGCGGCGAGCGCAGCAACCTGCGCCGCGTGGGGAGCGCAAATGAAAAGGTTCTGGGCAAGCCTTTCGATGATCCGCACGTGATCATCGGGTACGACCATCCACCCGATGCGCCATCCGGTCATAGAAAAGTACTTGGAGAAAGAGTTGATCACATAGACCTCGTCTGTGACCTCCAACGCCGTCACAGCCTTCGCGTCATACTCGATCCCGTGATAGATCTCATCGCTGATAAAGGCTGCGCCTTCACCCTTGGCTGCGTCGATAAGTGCCGACAGTGCGCCATGGTCAAGCATCGTGCCCGTCGGATTTCCCGGTGATGCGACAAGCATTCCTGCAAGCCCTGCCCCGCGAATATCCTCGGGTCGCGGCTGGAACCGATCTTCCGCCTGCGTCACAAACTCAACTGGTTGCAACGAGAGAGCCTTCAGTATCTGGCGGTAGGACGGATATCCCGGGCGCCCAATCCCAACCCGGTCGCCCGCATCGAACAATGCCGTGAAGGCAAGCAAGAAAGCCCCTGAAGATCCGGCAGTGACAACCACCCGGCTCGGATCGAGATCGACACCATACCAATCCCCGTATAGCGCAGCGATCCGCTCCCGCAATGCCGGCAACCCGAGCGCAACGGTATACCCGAGCGCCTCCCGTTCCAGCGATGCGCTCAGCGCTTGCCGTGCCCCGGCGGGCGCGGGGGTGCCCGGTTGGCCGACTTCCATGTGAATGATCCGGCGACCAGAGGCCTCAGCCGCCCTTGCCCGCTCCATCACATCCATCACAATGAAAGGACTGACCACTCCTCTGCTTGAGTTCCGCATCGCAACCCCTCTATTCTGCGCAGGTCGCTTGTCCCAAAGGCTGGCGCTCCGGTCAATCGCCCCATGAACAAGGAATGGACCCGATGAAACGCTTCGCCGCCGCCCTCCTCTCGCTGAGCTTTGCCCTTCCTGCTGAGGCTGACCTTTCTGACATGACAGCAAGTGAGCGCGAGAATTTTCGGAATGAAGTTCGCGCGTATCTTCTGGAAAACCCGGAGGTTCTGATGGAGGCGATCACAGTTCTGGAACAGCGACAAGCTACGGCTGAGACGGTCGCTGACACGGATATGATCGCCCAGCATGCCGAGGCGCTTTTCGAGGATGGTCACAGTTGGATCGCGGGGAATCCCGACGGAGACCTGACACTGGTCGAATTTGCTGATTACCGCTGTGGTTACTGCCGGCGTGCACATGACGAGGTAAAGGAACTGATCGAAAGCGACGGGAACATCCGCTTTGTTTACAAGGAGTTCCCAATTCTGGGAGAGGCCTCACTCGCGTCGTCCCGCTTCGCCCTGGCAACGCGCGAAGTCGCCGGAGACGAGGCCTATGGCGCAGCCCAAGAAGCGCTTCTTGGCTTGAACGCGGAGCCGAGCGATGCGGTTCTCACTCGCCTTGCAAACCAATTGAACCTCGACGGCGAGGCGATCTTGGCAGAAATGTCTTCGCCCAAAGTCAATGAGATCATTCGCGCAAACCACGATCTCGCGCGGGCATTGAACATCAACGGAACACCCACGTTCGTTCTCGGCGGCGAAATGCTTCGGGGATATGTCCCGTTGGAGCAGATGCGCGAAATTGTTGATGAAGTTCGCGAAGATAGCTGAATGCGCTGTGGGGAGCTGAACCTTGGACCAGCGGCGGCTTGAACCGCCGCCTGTTGCGCAGCCCCCCGCAATCTGCCTATCAAAAGCCGTCGTTACTCAGCCGCCTCAACGGACGCAGCTTCTATGGCTTCGGCTTTCTTCTCCACCTGCTCTACGATGTGTTCGACCATCTCTTCATTCGACATCCGGTGGCTCTGTTTGCCCGCAAGATAGACCATGCCGTTCCCGGCACCGCCGCCAGTAAATCCGACATCCGTCATCAGCGCTTCTCCCGGCCCATTCACCACGCACCCAATGATCGACAGGCTCATGGGGGTTTTGATGTGCTCGAGTCGCCGCTCAAGAATTTCGACCGTCTTGATGACATCGAAACCCTGACGGGCGCAGGACGGGCATGAAATGATGTTGACCCCCCTGTGACGTAGCCCAAGCGCCTTCAGTATCTCGAAGCCAACCTTCACCTCCTCGACCGGATCGGCGGAGAGAGAGACGCGGATCGTATCGCCTATTCCCATCCAGAGCAGGTTACCCAAACCAATGGCACTCTTGATGGTGCCAGACGTCAAACCACCCGCTTCGGTGATCCCAAGGTGAATCGGCGCATCGGTTGCATCGGCGATCCCCTGATACGCTGCTGCGGCGAGAAAAACATCGGATGCCTTCACGCTGATCTTGAATTCGTGAAAGTCGTTTTGCTCAAGAATACGGATATGTTCCAGCGCGCTTTCGACCATCGCCTCGGGGCACGGCTCGCCGAATTTCTCCAGTAAATGGCGTTCAAGGCTACCCGCGTTCACACCGATACGGATGGAACAGCCGTAATCCTTTGCGGCGCGAATGACCTCGCGGACCCGTTCTTCGGATCCGATGTTACCGGGATTGATGCGCAAGCACGCAGCCCCCGCCTCTGCTGCTTCAATTGCGCGTTTGTAGTGAAAGTGGATGTCCGCCACGATTGGAACCGGGCTTTCGCGAACAATATCGCGAAGCGCGCGCGTGCTGGATTCGTCAGGAGTAGACACCCGAACGATATCAGCCCCCGCTTCGGCCGCCGCCGTAATCTGGGCCACGGTCGCCGCAACATCAGAAGTGTCGGTGTTCGTCATCGTCTGCACCGAAATGGGTGCGTCGCCCCCTACGGGAACCGATCCCACGTGGATCTGGCGCGACGTGCGGCGATAGATGTTGCGCCACGGCCGGACGTGATTGAGCGACATGAGGATGCTCCATGCATTGCGGGGTCTGTGCGCTAGATAGACCAGCCTTGGCCCGTCATCAATGCGGGGCTAGTCCGAAGTCGTCTCCGCCATCGCCACGAAGCGGGCGAGTTCAGGATCTGCCGTGAGATCGGCCGTCTGGTACGCACCGCGCAACCCGTCAACCGAAAGAGCTACGTTCTTGGCGACGCTGGTACCCGAACCAGCCGGGCCATAGACCTCACCGGCCACCTTGAAGAAGAGCGACCCGGAGTTGCCTGCGCGAAGCGTGGGCGCCTCTTCGGTTGCGGGAAGGACGAATTCCTCGCCGGCGTTCAGAATCTTTTCAAAGATCACACTGCCATCGGCCGCGCGTACGCGAACCCACGCGGGCCTAACGGCGAAAAGCACGACATCGGGCGCAGGCGTCTCGACAACCTGCGGAACGGTGGGCCCCTGTACCTCCGCCGAGACATCGGCAAGCTGGTTCCCCACGTCAGTCAACATACGCTCCATCGCGGGGTCACCCTGGCGCGTCGGACTCCGGAAAACACCGATTTCCGCCGGATCAAGCGTCGCGATCGGCGCATCCCTTGCAACGAGCACCGGCACATCAAGCGCTTGGGGGCGGTAGAGCCGGTCGAGAGCGTCTTCGTGCGCCGACGCATCCGCCAACACAATTCCGTCCTCAGATCGCTGAGCTGAGTTGTCGGGACCGTCTAGCTCGGAAATCACCGCCGGTGTCTGATCAACCGGCGCGATCTGAACTCGCTGCACTTCCTGCAAAACACTCCAGCCGCCGAAACCCAAAAGGCCGATCACCGCGACAAGCGCGAGGGAAGACCCGATGGCTCCCGCATCAAGGCTTGAAAAGATACCCTGCTCGAGTGGAGAGAACCGCTTGTCGGTGGAATCGAAGTAATTCTTAGATCCGAACGGGCTCGCGTTCGAGGCCGCCGCAGTGCTGGCATAACGGGCACGGGATGACGCGTCAGGCGACATGCCGTGAGACGTCGAAAAACCACTTTCTTCACAAAACTCGAGAAAGGCCTTCTCGGGGTTCATGCCCAGATACCGCGCGTATGAACGGACATAGCCAGCGATAAAGCCGGGCGTATCAAAAGCGGACGGGTCGGAATTCTCAATCGCGGCCACATAGGCAGCCTTGATTTTCAGCTCTCGCTGCACATCGAGCAGAGACTTCCCCATCGTCGCACGCTCGCCGCGCATGACATCCCCAAGCTTGAGTTCGAAAGAATCGAACCCATTCAGCTCCGAAAGATCGGAATCAGCTCTGTCCTTGCCTCGGCGCCGGATCATGCGCACTGCCCTCAATTCTACGATGGTTTTCCCAAGCGCACGCTTCGTCGATTCGTGCAACCATCTTTTATTGAGGAGAGGTTAGCACACCCTTGCTGATTCGGTATATGTGCTAACCTTATGCGCTCATTTCTGCGCGGTTGAGCGCGCAATGCGACCAAAGTTCGTCCATGGCATGAACCAAGGCGTCCATTTCGCCGGGTCCATGAACCGGCGACGGGGTAAAGCGCAACCGCTCCGTGCCACGCGGGACGGTCGGAAAATTGATTGGCTGTACATAGATGCCATACCGCTCAAGCAGCATGTCGGACAACAGCTTCGTATGAACAGGGTCGCCGACCATCACCGGAACGATGTGGGTTCCATGATCAATGAGCGGCAGGCCGAGCCCCTTGAGCCGTGTCTTGAGGATACTGGCCTGCGTCCGGTGCCGCTCTCGCAAGGCGGTGTCGCCTTTGAGATGAGCCACGGATGCAGCGGCCCCGGCTGCGACCGCCGGCGGCAAGGATGTCGTGAAGATGAAGCCCGGGGCATAGGAACGGATCGCATCGCACATGCGGTAGGACGCAGCGATATATCCGCCCATGACCCCGTAAGCTTTGGCAAGCGTCCCATTGATGATATCGATGCGATGCATCAGTCGATCCCGCTCGGCCACACCCGCGCCGCGCGGGCCGTACATGCCAACCGCATGAACCTCGTCAATATAGGTCAGAGCACCAAACTCATCCGCCAGATCGCAGATGGCCTCAATCGGTCCGAAATCCCCATCCATGGAGTAAATCGATTCGAAAGCGATCAGCTTGGGCGCTGCTTCGTCATCTGCTGCCAAAAGCTCCCGGAGGTGATCGAGATCATTATGCCTGAACACCCGCTTCGCCCCGCCATTCCTGCGAATGCCCTCGATCATAGATGCGTGATTGAGCTCGTCTGAATAGATGATGAGGCCCGGAAAAAGTTTCGGCAACGTCGAAAGCGTCGCGTCGTTCGCGATGTACGCCGATGTGAAGAGAAGCGCGCTTTCCTTGCCATGCAAATCCGCGAGCTCTGCCTCCAGACGCTTGTGGTAGAGTGTCGTGCCGGAAATGTTGCGTGTGCCGCCCGATCCCGCGCCCGTAACGTCAATGGCCTCGTGCATCGCGTCCAACACGACGGGATGCTGGCCCATTCCGAGATAGTCGTTGCCGCACCAAACGGTGACAGGCTGTTCCTTCCCGTCAGGGCGACGCCAAGTGGCGTGCGGGAAATGTCCGCGCTTTCTTTCGATATCGATGAAGGTCCGATATCGCCCCTCCTCGTGAAGCTTCAGGAGGGCAGTGTCGAGCGCTTGGCCATAATCCACGGGGTCTTCTCCGGTTTCTTCCACGGACGAGCCCGCCCGAGCATTCGAGTACGCATTCGTAGTTTAGAATGCATATAGTTTATCTCGTCTCAAGACAACACGTTACAATTTGACGCGACACCTAGACTTTGATCTCAATCAATCTCGCACCCGATAGTTAGCCCCATCTCAGGAGTTGTCATGTCACTCGACACCGTTCTCGCCCGCCTTGATACCGATCTGCCAGAGGCGCAGAACCGCCTTCTGGACTTTTTGCGCATACCCTCAATTTCGACCGACCCGGCCTACAAGGAGGATTGCGTTCGGGCCGCCCAGTGGCTTGTCGAAGACCTCGGCTCCATGGGAATCGAGGCGAGTTTGCGGAAAACCCCGGGTCATCCGATGGTTGTCGGCCACGTTCCGGGGGATGGGCCGCATATCCTGTTTTACGGTCATTATGATGTGCAACCCGTCGATCCACTTGACCTGTGGAACCGCGATCCGTTCGATCCCGCGGTGGAAGAAGGCCCCTCAGGTCCGCTGATCCGCGGGCGCGGCGCCGCGGATGACAAGGGCCAGCTCATGACTTTTGTTGAGGCCTGCAGGGCTTGGACAGCGGAACGGGGCACCCTGCCCTGCCGGATCACGTTCCTGTTCGAAGGTGAGGAAGAATCAGGCTCTCCCTCGCTCGTGCCCTTCCTCAAGGAGAATGCCGAAGAACTGTCGGCCGACCTCGCCCTGATCTGCGACACAGGCCTTTTCGAGAGCAAGACGCCAGCGATCATCACGATGTTGCGGGGCCTTCTTGGCGAGGAAGTCGTGATCAAGGGGCCCGACAAAGATTTGCACTCGGGGATGTATGGCGGCCCGGCAATCAATCCCATCCGCGTTCTGACGCGTGTCCTTGCCGGACTGCACGATGACAATGGGCATGTCACCGTGCCTGGCTTTTATGATGGCGTTCCCGATCTCTCCGAAGACCTCCGCCTGCAGTGGGAGGGATTAAACTTCGATGCCATGGGCTTCCTTGGCGGGGTTGGCCTGAGCCACCCGGCGGGCGAAGTGGGGCGCACTGCGCTTGAGATGATCTGGTCGCAACCGACATGTGAAATCAACGGGATCGCGGGCGGATACGCCGGCGCGGGGTTCAAAACCGTGCTCCCCTCGGAGGCACGGGCCAAGGTTTCCTTCCGTCTCGTTGGCGATCAGGATCCACATGCGATTCGCGAGGCGTTCCGAAGCTATGTACGCGCGTCGCTGCCGCCGGACTGCACCGCGGAATTCCATCCGCATGGCGCGTCGCAAGCATCGGAGATGGCGACCACGCACCCGGCCTTCGAGGCCACGCGCAAGGCTTTGTCCGAAGAGTGGGGCCGCGAGGCGGCATTTGCAGGATGTGGCGGATCGATCCCGATCGCCGGCCACTTCAAATCATTGCTCGGGATGGACTCGATGCTCATCGGGTTCGGAAAGGATGACGATCAGATCCATTCACCGAACGAGAAGTACGACGTGGAGAGTTTCCACAAGGGCATGCGCAGTTGGGCGCGAATCCTCGACGTTCTGACCTGATCGCCAAGGGAGTGGGTCAGCCTGCGCGGCTGCCCCCCTCGCTCGCTTCCAGCATCCGGTACAGCTCTTGCCGCACCATGCGCCGCAAGGCGGGCGCGACTTCCACGCTCAGGACCTCATCCAACTCTTCGCGAACCACTTGCAGCACCATCTCGCGCAGTTCGGCGGAATTAAGAATATCGTCTACCCCAGTTTCGGACCGGCCACCCACGACGGGGTCTTTCAGGATGAGCGGATCTGACTGTTCAACTCTCCAGGATGGGTTGAGGACCAGACAACTCGCCCGCGTTTCGGGCCATCTGCGTTGAATACGGCTGGCGTGAGGCATGGTTGTCTCCCTGAAACGCGAACGGCGCGGATCCTCGAAGGATTACCGCGCCGCAACATTCCTCGCAAGTGACCTCAGTTGGGATTGAGGCTCTTGAGCACCCGATCCAGCGCCCTGCCCTGACGGCTCACGGCGACAGGGGCGTCCTTGACGAGATTATAGTAAGCAGCCGGATCATACCGCTGAACCGGGAGGTTCAAAGCGTCCACAGTCAACCGGCCCATTGCGGCCAGCAGCTGATAAGAAGAGATGATCTGATCCACTTCCGACGAGACAAGCTCGAACCGTGCATCAAGCAATTCCTGTTCAGCATCGAGCACCTCAAGTGTGGTGCGGGCCCCAAGCGTCGCTTCTTCGCGCAACCCTTCGAAGGCGACCTGCGCGGCGCGTACCTGTTCCACGCTCGCTTCACGCGACGCACGGACGACGCTCAGCGTGGCAAAGGCGTTTCCGACCTCTTGGTCCACGTTGCGCTGAACCGTAATGAGACTCGCCCGCT
This sequence comes from Poseidonocella pacifica, assembly GCF_900111875.1. Taxonomy (GTDB): domain Bacteria; phylum Pseudomonadota; class Alphaproteobacteria; order Rhodobacterales; family Rhodobacteraceae; genus Poseidonocella; species Poseidonocella pacifica. The sequence continues at coordinate 350,174 of NZ_FOJU01000001.1, read as the reverse complement.
CGGCATCGCGGCGCGCGGTCGCTTGCCGGGTTCTGGCGGAAAGTTCGCCACCCCGATAAATTGGCCCCGACAAGTTCAGCCCTACACTTCCAGACCGACCTTCATCACCGGTATCAAGATCCCTGGTGATGCCATACCGCCCCTCGAGATTGAGCGATGGTTTCAAGGCCGCCTGAGCCCGGGCGACATTTATCTCTGCGGCGGTAATCTCATGCTTCGCCGCTTCAAGTTCCGGATGCGTCCGACGCGCAATCGCCTTCGCTTCGGCGACGGACGAGACGCCAGTATTAGCAGGGGAAACAGGTGCGAGCGTGCCGGGCTGATGCCCTATCACATTGGCATATTCCTCCTGCGCCCGCACATAATCGCCCTGCGCCGCGGCGAGTTGGCTCCGTGATGCGGCCAGCCGGCTTTCAGCAAGCGCGACGTCTGTGCGAGTCACCTCGCCGACTTCGAAGCGATCCCGAGCGGCACGAAGTTCCTGAGTGATGAGACGAAGGTTGTTTTCCCGCAGAGACACAACTGCCTGTCTCAACCTGACGTCCATATAGGCTACAACACCACGCAGGATCACTTCCTGCTCCAACGCCCGAAGGCTCTCACGCGTTGCAAGAACGACTTCTTTCTGTGCTTCGGTATTCAATCGGCTCGACCCGCCGTCAAAAAGCAGCAAATCCGCGGAAAGGCCTGCGCTGCTCTCGTGCGATGTAAACCTGCCCTGCGTGGCGGAATCCCCGAAATCCCGACTCAGAGAGGCCGTATACCCGATGATCGGTCGCAGTGCCGCCGCGGCAACGGCAACGTCTTCGTCCGCCGCGCGCAACAACGCGCGGTTCTGCTCCAACAAACCGCTTTCCTTATAGGCGCTGACCATCGCCTCACGGAGCGTTTCAGAAGACGCAGGCGCGCCAATCCCGATCGCTAGGGCGGTTATTGCAGCGCACTGCTTCGCCCGTTGATACCAACCTGCCATGTCTTGCCTCGCCGTTTTTCTATCTCGATATGTCTTAGGAATCAGAGCGCAAAAGCGCGGTCCTTCCGGAACCCTGGAATGACGGGGGCGGAAGCATTGAACGCAAATCGCCAACTCATTGCGCCATCGATCTTGTAGCCGATGCGTACCACACCAAGGGCGTCTTGCATGAACAAGCAGCCGATACGCCCCCCCTCACGTAGTTGCGACAGAATGGCCGGAGGAACCTGCTCAACGCCCCCCTCGACAATGATCACATCATAAGGGCCATGCTTGGGCGCACCCGCCTCAAGGGCACCATCGACAACAATTGCATTATCGGTCCCCATCTCGCTCAGGAGTGCCTGCGCTTCGCCCGCCATCGGGGCCTCCTCGACACCGACGACAACTTCGGCAAGCCGTGCAAGCACCGCGGCCGAATACCCAAGCCCGCACCCCAGATCGAGAACAAGCTCTGTCTCCTGAATGTCGAGCGCATCAAGAAGCTTGGCAAGGGTTCTCGGCTCCAACAGTACACGCCCATCTCCGAGAGCAAGGTTCTCGCCCATATAGGCGGCATCCATCCGCCCTTCAGGAACGAACCGCTCGCGCGGTACATAGAGCATCGCGTCGATGATCGGAAACTTGGTGACGTCGGAGGGCCGTACCTGCGTGTCCACCATCATGGTGCGGCGCGTGGCAAAATCGGTCATGGGCAGGTCCCGTGTTTTTATGCGTTGTAGCGGTGATGCCACAGCCCGCGCCGGGGAGCAACGCTCGGCAACGCATTTCCCGCGCCTGTGGACTTGCAGCCGTTTTCCAGATCGGCTAACTGAGCGCTACCACGGACGGCGAGTTGGCGGAGTGGTGACGCAGCGGATTGCAAATCCGTGTACACCGGTTCGATTCCGGTACTCGCCTCCACAGAACTTTTGACGTTTCGACGTTTGAGATGTTCTGTAAACAGCCCCCCCTCCCGCCTCCGCGCCAAGCTCTTTCAAGTACCTGCATTGGCGACAGAGACCGCGCGCTATGGGGCGGACTTCGTCCATAAAACTCTACCTTGGCGTGTGTTGCTGATTGCCATACCCTGAGCTTCGGCTATTCTTGTAAGTGTAGATGGTCATGTGGGTTGGGTTCCGACGGCGTGGAAAAAAGCATGTATGATGCCGCCAGTAATACGGTCGCTGCTGCGCCAAACCTCGAAATTCGAGAGCCGGCTCATGAGTAACAGCGCCTCATCCATGAATTTCCAGAGACCCCGCCTTCTCGTGGTGGACGATCACAACCACACCCGTTTCATGATGAGCGAACTCTTGGGCGATCTGGGATACGATTGCGACACGCTCCATGATTCAGACGAGGCGATTGAACTGGTTCTGGGCTGTCCCTCACGCTACGTGGCGGTCCTGATCGATATCCACCTTGGCAATGGCGCGACGCAGGGCCTCTCAGCCGCACGAACTCTGGACATCGCTCGCAGGGATTCGGCGGCTATTCCACCCTTGCTCGCGTTGACGGGAGATTCGAATTTCTTCCGCCTTGAAACCGTTGCCGATTATGGCATCGTCGATGTTGTCCCCAAGCCCATCAACAAGTGGCTTCTCCAGCAGATCCTCTCGCGCGTCACCCTTTAGGCGTTCAAGCTCTTGCGCCGGTCCGATCCGTGGGCGAAGACCGTGCTGCCCCTGACCGAGACAGGCCTTGATGACAGACGGACCCCTCCATCAACCTCACGTCACCATAGCGCTTTGCACCTACAACGGTGGAGCGCACCTGCAATTTCAACTCGAGTCCTTTCTTCATCAGCATCACAAGAACTGGTCGCTCTGGATCAGTGACGACGGTTCCACTGATGAAACGCTCGATACTTTGCAGCGGTTCGCGCAGGCGCATGGCGAAGCTAGGGATATCCGTATCGTGAACGGGCCACGGCGGGGATTGGCCGCGAATTATCTGTCCCTTCTGCGTCGGTACGATTTGCCGAGCGGGCTGGTTGCTCTGTCGGACCAAGATGACATCTGGCTCCGCGGCAAACTGACCCGCGCGGTTCGCAGGATCACGATGGAATGCGCCAACAGGCCGGAAAGCCCGATACTGTATGGGGCCCAAAGCTTTCACGTAGATAACGAACTGCGGGTTATCGGAAAATCCTCTACGGCGCGCGCATGTCCAGACTTTTGCAATGCGCTCGTCCAAAATGTCGTGAGTGGACACAGCGCGGTTTTGAATGAAGCTGCGGTCGCACTCGTGCGAAAAGCGCGCGACCCTGGCTGCCTGCCGTTTCATGACTGGTGGCTTTATCAACTCATAACCGCGGCGGGCGGCACAGCGGTGATCGACGAGCGGCCAGTCCTCCTCTACCGCCAACATCCGTCAGCAACCATGGGGTCACACGATGGGTGGCGGGCACGTTTGGACCGAATTAGGATGGTTTTGGGCAAGACCTATGGCGACTGGATTGCCGCGAACCTTGAAGAACTCACGCGGAACGCGGATCTCCTTGAGCCTAAGGCAAATGAACTGGTGTCAACCATGATCCAAGGCACCCCATCATGGGGATTGGGCCGGGCGGCGATGCTCCGAAGGCTCGGTCTCCATCGTCAGACACGTCTTGGAACCGGGGCGCTGATGCTCGCCGGCTTTCTGGGACGCGTATGATCGGTCAGGCAGGCGGGGAGCCTTTGGCCATGTTCTCGGTATGGCGCGCGATGGCTTCCTCGACGTCCTCATAATAGGTCAACTCTCCACCTTCGAGAACGACACCTGAATCACAAATGTCGCGAATGAGACCCAACCCGTGGCTTACGACGATCGCACCCGCCTCTTTCAATCGGGCATGGAGCACCTCGGAACTCCGTTGCCGGAAAGCGGCATCCCCCACAGATGTCACTTCGTCGACCAGATACGTGTCAAAAGGAACAGCCATCGACACACCGAATGCCAAGCGCGACCGCATCCCCGCGGAGTAGGATCGGAAAGGCAAATGATAGTGTGCGCCAAGACCGGCGAAGGCTTCCACGAACGCGCTCAACTCATCAGTGTCGACCCCATAAACCCGTGCGATGAAGCGCGCATTTTGCGCGCCAGAGAGTTCAGGGTGGAATGAGCCCGCGAACCCTACTGGCCAAGAGATCGTGCCCGTGGATGTAATCCGCCCCGATGTGGGATCGGACGTCCCGGCGATCATCTTGAGAAGCGTGGACTTCCCGGCACCGTTCCGGCCCAGAAGGCCGACGCAGCGCCCCGTCGGGAAAACGATATTCGCATCGCGAACCACGACCTTGCGATTGCCTTGAAGGACAAACTCCTTACGGAGATGCTCGAACCGGATCATCGCCTAGCGACGGTCCCGTAGAGAATATGTGATCAGAACCCCAATCCCCCAGATCAGCGTGATGAAAAGAGCGAACAGGGACAGCGTCAATCCGCGACGGGGATACTCCGCCCGTTCGGCTCTCGTCGGCTTCATATAAGCGGCTAGATACCGGCTCTTTCTGCGCGCTTCCGCCTTTGCGGCATCCGATGTCGCCAGAGCAGATACATAGCTTTGCTCGGCAAACTCACGTTCGACGATCAGGCCTTCGTATTCTCCGACCAGTGTCGAGAACCTTTCGTTTCCGCTGGTATCCTCGTTGACGAGCCCCCGCTTCTGACGCTCATCGGCAATCCGGTTCTCGATGACCTCCACGCGCCGCTTTGCCTGTGCAAGGCGCGGATCGTTCGGTCTTGTGATCTCTTCAAGGAAATCAAGTTCGATCAGAGTCTCCGCAAGCTGTGCCTGAAGCGAGCCGAGCAGCGAGGCCTGCGCCTGAAGGTCGGAGGTGGGATCGACCATCTGGTATTGATTGCGAAAGCGCGTGACCGCGGCGCGTGTCTCCTTGAGGCGCTCCAGAGAGCGGTCAAGCTCCTCTCGCGCATATGAAACAGCATCTTCGCGCGCGATGGCCGAAAGCTCATTGATCATGTTGGAACTCTCGGCGAAAATTCCGTCCGCGATGCGAGTGGCATCTTCGGGGTCGAATGCCAGCACACGCACTTCGATCAAACCGCTCATCGTATCGTAGTTCACCCTGACCATGCGGCCCCAGTACATCACGAGATCCTCGATCGTTCCCCCCTGATAGGCAAAGACCGGATCATACTCAGGGCGAGACCATATTTCCGCGAGGTTGAGGCTGCGGTTCAGCGTATCAACAAGTTTTTGGCTCTGAATGAACTCATAGAGAATATCGGTGTCTGACGAACTTGACCCGGAGAGTTCGGTGATCCCCCCCAAAAGCTCTACTGCGGAACTCATCTCCTCCTTGCGGACCGAGAAACCGACCTTGGAGGCATACTGATCGGCGGCAACGACCCAGAGGTAGAATCCGCCCGCCAGCACGGGGGTGAGCACTACAAGAATGAAGCTCAACAGGACGGCATAGTGCCGCTTGCGAATGCGCGCGGGCTGCGCCGGAGGAGGAACAGGCTCCGCTTCCCGCGCCGCTGGCGCCGCTTTGGGCGCGGCATCGGTTTCTGGCGCCTTTGCGTCGACAGTTTGTTCAGTAGCGGGGGCTTTGGGCTTGGCAGCTTCGGCTCGTGCAAGCTTGGCTTTCTGCGCTCTTGCCCGCTTCGGACCTTTCAAGGGCGTGGAGGCAGGATCCAAACCCGGCCGTGGCCGCGGCAGCTTGTCTTCGCCTGCCTTCTCCGCTCGATCTGCATTCGTCTTTGGGGGGGTCGGTTCTTCGTTCAAGCTGAGCGCTCCGCCTTCTGGTTTATTCCCGCCTCGATTGTGCTATTGCTACCGAAAACCGGGCGCAAAGACCAGAGAGCAACGATGCCAAGCAACGCCTCCCATCTCCCCCCCCTGCCCCGACATGCCGCGCACCCTCGGCGGCGCTTTGCGAGCTTGCGCACCATCTTTGCCCTCGTCCTGCGGGAGATGGCGACGACCTATGGGCGCTCGCCCGGAGGCTATCTCTGGGCTGTTCTGGAACCGGTCGCCGGAATCACACTTCTGACGCTTGTTTTTTCTGCGGGCTTTCGCTCCCCCGGCTTGGGCGTGAATTTCCCGCTATTTTATGCAACCGGTCTGGTCCCGTTCAACTTGTTCAGCTCGATTTCGGGCCGCCTTGCTGGCTCCCTACAGTTTTCACGGCCTCTGCTGACCTATCCGGCCGTCAGCTTTCTCGACGCCATCATTGCGCGCTTCGTCGTCAATATGATGACCCAGATTCTGGTCGCCTATCTGCTCTTTACCAGCATCATGCTCATGTATGATACACGGGTAGATCCCGACTATTGGATCGTTGTCGAAGGGTTCTTCTATGCCGGACTCATGGCGATGGGTGTCGGCACGATAAATTGCTACCTCTTTACGGCCTATCCCGTATGGCAACAGATCTGGGCAATCGTCATGCGGCCCATGTTCATCCTGTCCTGCATCTTCTTTGTCTTTGAAAGCGTGCCGGAGCCGTTCCGGTCCTATCTGTGGTATAATCCGCTTGTTCATATCGTCGGAATCGTGCGCCGTGGCTTCTACTCGAACTATGATGCGACCTATGTATCGATCCCCTACCTGACGCTCTTGCCGCTGATACTATTTGCCTTGGGCCTGATACTTTTGCGACGCTACCACCGGGATCTGCTTGATCGCTGAGCGCGTTTGACAATCCCGACAGAAGCAGTAGGATATACGGCAGCACTCAGCCATCCCCCGCGGGACAGCCGGTATCATGAAACGAGACGACCCGCGCGGCGCGGCCCTTGATTGATAGAGGGGCCGCTTTGGTCCATTGAGGACTGTCCGCATTTCGGGGATCTGCAGAGGACGGAACTTGGAACAGATTGGCACGGTCCTGACGGACATTTCTCCCTTCTTTGGCAATTTTGGTGAGAGCGAGCTTTTTCAGACCGTGCTCATGGGCGGCCCCGTCGTCTGGCTGATCGCGGGACTTTCGGTTGTGACTCTGGCACTTATTCTTTGGAAGGTCTGGCGGCTTGCACTTCTTGGCGCATGGGGCGGCGGACGTCGCGCGCGCGAAGCGGTCAAGCTGTGGGATCTGGGGCATCAGGAGGCCGCACTTACCACGGTTGGCCAACGGCGAACGTGCCGTGCCCGCCTTATTCGCGCCGCGATCGAGGCACGCCGTGACCCCACACTCGACGATACCGGAGCGCAGGCAGAGACAGAGCGTGTCGCGCGAGGCTTGATGGCGCGTGCACGCAGCGGTCTGCGACCTCTCGAGCTTATCGCGACGATTGCACCGCTTCTGGGTCTCCTGGGTACCGTCCTTGGTATGATCGCGGCCTTTCAGGCATTGCAAGAAGCCGGATCTCGGGCTGACCCGGCGACACTGGCAGGGGGCATCTGGGAAGCGCTGTTGACCACCGCCGCCGGTATGGCTGTTGCGATCCCCGCCTCCATGGCGTTGACTTGGTTTGAATCCATTGCCGACCGGCTGCGCCACGAGATGGAAGACTATGCGACACGTATTTTCCTGCGCCCGCTCGAACCGGTGACCCACCATGCGCTACGTGCAGCGGAATAACTTCTTCAACGTCGATCCTGCGCCCTTGTCCCATACGCTATTCCCGTCGAAGGGTATTCAAGCATGACCCGGTTTCTCGAAGCGTCCGGCTTCTTCTCGATCGCGCTCATCCTGCATCTCGCCATTCTCGGCTTGCAGGACGAGGCCGAAGGTGCCGCCGCGTCCGGTGAAGGCGGAGATGCACGGGTCTCGCTTCAAGCGGCAAGCGCGCAGATGGGCGAATTGGTCGAGGAATGGGAACGGCCCCCGGAGGCCCCCGCAGAGCCAATCGAGATGGCTCCCGCGCCGCCCCCCGAACCGGTCGCGGAGGCACCGAAGATTGAACTTGCCCTCGAAGCCGTACCCCAGCCGGTTACGCCCAGTGGCCTCGCGCTTCCGCAAATGACTGAGGCGCCCCCACCGGTCGACCGCAGCATCACCCAACCGCCACCGCCTCCAGAGCCGGAACCAGAACCTAAGCCGGAACCCGAGCCAGTCGTCACTGCGGAACGGGCATCGATCCCGCCTGTCCTTCGACCGGACAATCTCGCGAAGCCGAAGCCAGAGCCAAAGAAAAAGCCCGCGGCAAGAAGCGCACCGAGCGAGGCACAGCGCGCCGCTGGCAGCGGCGGCGGCAGTAATGCTGGCGCGGCACAACAAAGCGCCAACGCGTCCATCACACGTGGTCAGATGCAGACACATCTTGCGCGTTGGGGGGCCCAGATCAGTCGGCACGTAGAACGCCGCAAACGATACCCACGCGAAGCGTCAGGCGCCACCGGCAGGGCTCAGCTACAGATTACGGTATCTCGTGATGGACGTCTGGCCGGGGCGCAACTCATCCGCTCTTCGGGCCAGCCGTCTCTTGACCGCGCCGCGTTGAACGCCGCCCGTTCCGTCAAACGCTTCCCTGCTGCGCCCAAGGAATTGACTGACAGTGTCTACGCCTTTGCAGTAACCTTGAATTTCGAATACTGAACCCGGCTCAGCCCGCCCATTCCCATGGGCGGGTGAATGCTGCGAGCGCGCGTTCGACCGCGCCATCTTCTACAGTGCCAGTCTTTTCGATACGTGCCACGAGGCCGCGCTTCTTGTCATCGACGACTGATGTGACACGCGCGGCGACCCCTGCATGCGCAAGCGCCTCCGAATAAACCCGTGAAATCGCACTTCTGCGGAGATCGGGCTTGAATACCTTGCCCACTGCAGTCTTGGGAAGTTCCGGCAGGATCTCGAGATACTTTGGTCGTGCCGCACGCTCATGAATTCGTTCATTCGCAAAGTCTAGAAGCTCTTTTTCGGAGACCGAAGCACCGTCGCACAGTTCCACATAGGCACAAGGCAGTTCCCCTGAATGCGCATCGGGCTGCCCTATTGCCCCTGCAAAAGCAACGGCGGGATGGCCAAGCAATGCTTCTTCGATCTCGGCTGGGTCAATGTTATGGCCGCCGCGGATGATGAGATCCTTTCGCCGACCCGTGATCCAGAGGTAGCCATCTTCGTCAAGCCGACCAAGATCGCCCGTTCGAAGGTGGGCATCGGTATAGAACAGATCGCGGTTCTTCTCTGGATCCGTATAGGTATGGCCGGCAAAGACGCCCGGGCTTGCTATACAGATCTCGCCAACCTCGTCAGTTTCACACTCTATCGGACCATTCTCGGTTTGCTTGATGATCCGGACATCTGTGTGGGGGAACGGTATGCCCACCGATCCGACCTTTTTTTCGCCCGATGGCGGGTTGCACGACACAAGGCATGTCGCCTCGGTCAACCCGTATCCTTCGACGATCGTGACGCCCGCTGCCGACTCGAAGCGGCGAAAAAGCTCCATCGGCATAGGTGCCGAGCCCGAGAATGCGGTCTTGACCGAAGAAACATCCGCATCAACAGGCCGCTGCATCAGGGCGGACACGGCTGTAGGAACGGTGATGATGAAGGAGATTTTCCATCGTTCGACCAGCTTCCAGAAATTGTCGAAAACGCCGTCACCCCGGTATCCTTGGGGCGTCGGAAACACGACGTGGGCCCCTGATGCGATCGCGGACATGAAGATCACATGACATGCAAAGACGTGGAAGAGAGGCAGAGGGCACATGATATTGTCTTCTGCCGAAAAGATCAGCCGAGAACCAATCCAGCCGTTGTAAATCATGCCCGAGTACTTGTGTTGTGCGACCTTGGGCATGCCGGTCGTGCCGCCCGTATGGAAGTATGCCCCAACCCGGTCGCCGCTTGAATCTTCGAACTTCAGCTCGGAAGGCTGGCGCGCAATCTCTCGATGGAAATCCAGAACCTTCGCATGATGCTGAACCTTATTTTTCGGCCTGATCATCGGCACGATCAAACGCTTGGCACCGGACAGATAGCGCAAAAGGTCGATTTCGAGAATAGTCTCGACATTAGGTGCGAGGCGGACGGCCTCTGCCGCCTTCTGAGCCACATCCGATTTGGGGAAGCTCTTCAGCGTGATCAGAACCTTTGCATTCGTCTCCCGAAGAATCGCAGCAATCTGTTCGGCATCCAGCAAAGGATTGAGCGGGCTCACGATCCCCGCGATTGAACCGCCCAGCAGGCTCAACACCGCCTCGTTGCAGTTCGGCAGCATGTAGGCAACGGTATCGTATTCTTGCACCCCGAGATCACGAAGAAGGTTCGCCGTTTGGCAAGCGCCGGCGTGCACCTCTTCCCACGTGAGGGTTTCGGCCTTGTCCGTAGGTCCAGACGTGATCTGGAACGAGCAGGCGGGACGCCTGCTGTAGTTCAGTTTCGCAAGCGAGAGGAAATCGTACATCGTCTGAGGAAGGCCCCGCGCCTCCCAGGACATTTCGGCCTCAATAGATTGCTTGTCTGCCGCACTTGTGAAGCCGGTAAAGCCCGTGGTCTTCATGTATTCCTCCCGCTGCACCCTGTTCTCGGGCACCTTCTCCATTGCGTTCAGAATGTTTGCAAACGCCTCGACACGCAAGTGTTCCACCGCAATGCGCCCCTACGTCAACCAAGACCGCGCCGCAACGTCAGAAGCCCCGCCATCAAGGTGGCTCCCCGGGGAAAAAGGCTCGCGGGGGGATGGTTTCCTCGCAGAGCCGGGGCCTCGGCGTGCTGTGGTTTCCACGATAGCTTGCACCGTCGTTCCTCCTGCTCCAAGCTGCGCGGTGAAAGCCTCCGAATGATCCAACCTGCCGCGCACTAAGCTGGCTCCAAATGGCGAAACTGGTAACTTCTATTGTCATCCCCATCCTCACCGCAGAACTCCAGTAACCCCAGGCACTTTCAAAAGACCGTGTGAAATAGATGGCTGATAAGCTCAAAATATCCGCAGTGACTTGCGTCAAGAATGAAGGCCCATTCCTGCTTGAGTGGATTGCTTTCCACCGGCTTATCGGCGTAACCGACTTTCTATTCTATAGTAACGATTGTGATGACGGCACTGAGCAACTTCTCGATGCCCTGCAAGAGCTAGGCATTGTTCGCCACAAACCAAACCCGGCCGAGGGCAGAAACTATCAAATGGAAGCTCTGAAGGATGCCGCCCGTGACCAACAAACCCGCGCATCAGACTGGATCTGGATTGCGGATGTGGATGAGTTCCCATCGATAACGGTCGGTGCGCGTAATTTTCCATCCCTCATTGAGGCCTGTGGGAATCCTTCGGCGATTTCTCTTACATTTCGGTTCTTTGCAAATTCCGGCGTGGATCATTTCCGCGACGAACCCGTCACGGCTCAGTTTTGCATGACGCACGCCGAAGATATCTGGGCCGATCAAACATCTCAGGAAGTTAAGACGCTTGTCCGGGCCGATTTTCCCCTCAAGTATTTTGGTGCGCATCGACCTTTCGGCAGAGAGGGTCATATACTTGGACTACGATGGACTGATGGCTCTGGAAACCAAGTGCCCGACAGCTTTTCTTATGCCAGAACTCGGAATAGGATTCGAAAATTTCCGGCAAAAGGCGTAAGGCAATTCGCGTCCCTGAACCACTATGCATTGAGATCCAAGGAAAGTTATATAGTAAAATGCGAGAGAGGTGACGTGAACCGAGAAGATCGCGAATTCTCGGAATCTTATTGGCAGGATAGAAATGACTCTCAAGTCAAAGACTTGGAAATTAGAGAAAGAGATGTCGTTCTCAGAGATGAAATCAACTTTCTCAAAGGCCTAGGGAACATCGCCGAGTTACACTCTTACTGCACCAGAAAGCACGCAGAAAAGGTATCGAACCTGCTTTCTCTAGAGGAATATCGCGGCCTGTATGATAATCTGGGTAAACTACCCTCGATAAGCATTCCAGAACTGAATTTCTTGAAAACAATTGGGTTGCATCGTTGACTCGACTTCGTGTGTTCAACCTTGGTCTACCTAAGTCCGGAACGACGAGTCTGGGAGTTGCGCTAAAAAAATCTGGGCTATTCGTAGCTGATTGGAAAATTCGCGACCCAAACCACAATGAAATATCCGGTCGCTTTGTTGGAGAATTGCTCTATGAAGGGTATTATTCGAACGGGGACCCTTTGGAAAAACTCGGCCCTTTCGACGTCTTTTCCGAGGTGAGCGTGTCTTCCAAAGGGCTCAATCTATGGCCGCAAACGGATTACGCACTTTTACGCGCTATTGAATACGCTCATCCCGAGATGAAATTCGTTCTAACCTCGCGTCCGGCAAGCGATGTTGCAGACAGCATGCGTAGATGGTCGAACTTAGGGACAAGGCGCCTCCCCAAGAAGTCCGTTCCGGGTCTACCGGAGGGATATGGCGGCCAATCTGGCGAACTGGAAAGATGGATCGACGGTCATTATTCGTTTTGTCGCAGAGTTTTTCATGGCTCGCCCAACTTTCTAGAATTTGACCCCGGCTCGCCACATGCTGCAAAACAACTGAGCGACTTCCTAGGCATACCCATTCCCTGGTGGGGTCGCGCCAATGAAAATACTGACCGGCTGATCGACGACACATGACGAAAATCACCCTACATGTCGGTCTAGACGGATCTGGCGCCGAGCACCTTCAGAATCAATTTTCTGCGCAGCGAGAAAGACTTGCAAATTTGGGCGTACGCTTTCCTGTCGGCTTGGGAAAATCCAACCATTTGCGTCTATTCCTCGGAATATCGGAAGGCCAGAACTCGCTCGCCCAGCATCGTGGATTTCGCACGAAGTCTGCACGAGAAGACTTGCGCCAAAGCATTTCTAAAAACCTTTCGGATATATCTATCGACAAGAGCACGGAACATATCATAATTTCAGCCATTCAGTTTCGGGAATTATCTGAGTTCTCGGAACTTGAATTACTGCATGACCTCCTCAAAGAGGATGGGAGAGATATTTCTGTCCTCCTCCATATTTCTGAACCGTCTCGTATGTTGGTGAGCTACTATGAGGAACAGATATTCCTAGGTCGGGACCATTCGCTTTCCCGAGACATTAACCTTTGCTCGAAAGATGATTGGTGGGGTGCATGCCTGTCGCTCCGGAATGCGTGCAGGATTGAGGACGGATATTACCCCGATATTCAAGGCCCGCCACACTGGATTGACCTAGATAGAACGATCGATTTTTGGAAATCCCAATTCGGGGTAGGCGCCGTATCTCTGTTCGCGCCTCCGTCTCCTGAGAATCTCGAGGAGTACGCTCGATCCGTGAAAAATGCATTTTCCATTGATCTGGAACCCACTTATCACGTTCTGGAAACTCGCCCTTCGGCAACGACGCTCGCACGGGTTCGTGCCCTTAATGGCTTGCTGAGCAAGCTCAAGAGCCGCGGTCGGGTCATACCTCCCAAACTGCATAGATCCTTCGCAAACCGCCTAAGTGTTCCCGGCGCACCAATCGATCCCGGATCGTTGCATAAGATAAGTGCGCGCTTTGACACCAAGAGCCTTGACCCTTCGAAATTCAGTTCACCGACCAACTTACAGAATTTGCGCAAGCCCAAGCCTTCCGCCGACTGGGTCGAAGCCTCCCCCGGAGACGACTTCAGGGCCTCGCAATATGGCGCCGCTTTTCTTCCCGAAATCGAAAGCGCCACCGCCAAAGCCCGCAAACGCTCCGATCAGCGTGGCACAGGGTCAACAGAAGACATCCGGGCTTCCCACGTCCTTCCCCCGTTCGCGCAATCGCAATTCCGTTCACTGAGCCGGTCCCGCTTTGCTCCGCACAACGTTATGCCGCCTGAAGACATCGCCGTCCCAGCAGCGCCGTTTGAGGATACGACCTTGGCGCGTGCGGACACTGTGCTGATCGTCGCCTGCATGAAGAATGAAGCGCCCTACATCCTGGAGTGGATTGCCCACCATCGGACAATCGGGGTGAACCGTTTCCTGATCTATACCAACGACTGCTCCGATGGCACCGACGCGCTGCTGGACCGACTCGATACTTTGGGGATCGTCGAACATCGGCGGAATGAAAATTGGAGGGGAAAATCTCCCCAGCAATTCGCGCTGAACCAGGCGCAGAGAGAACCATCCCTTCGATCCGCCGATTGGATAATCCACATAGACGTTGACGAATTCATCGACATACGCTGCGGCAACGGCACCTTGCACGACGCTCTCGAACGCATGCCGGATGCAACCAACATTGCCATGACTTGGCGGCTTTTTGGCGCCAACGGGAAAAGCACCTTGTCAGATGCGCTCGTGATTGAGGAATTTGATCGCGCAGCGCCACGGTTCTGTCCCAAACCGCACACGGCCTGGGGCATCAAGACGATGTTTCGCAATACCGGGTCCTACGGGAAAATGAGTTGCCACAGGCCCAACAAGCTTGATCCGGATCGGCGGGGCGAGGTCCGATGGATGAATGGCTCTGGGCGCGATATCACGGAAGAAGTGATCGACCGAGGATGGCGTTCCTCGGTCAAGTCGGTCGGCTATGAGCTGATCCAACTCAATCACTACGCGCTTCGTTCTGCGGAGAGTTTCCTTATCAAGCGACAACGTGGCCGCGCCCTTCATGTAGACCGCACGATCGGTTTGAACTATTGGATACGCATGGACTGGTCCTATCACAGAGATCTTTCGATCCAGCGAAATCTCCCCCGGCTAAAAGCTGAACTGGCCCGCATACTCTCCGACCCGGAGGTGCGACGCTTGAATGACGCGGGGCGAAAGTGGCATCGCGACAAGGCCGCCGAGCTTCGTGCCGATCCTGAGTTTGCCGACCTTTACGAAAAGGCGCTTTCATTGAATCTTACTGAGACGGAGCGTGCGGCCTATGCCCTTGCTCTTGATATGGAAAGCTGAGTTGAACGACGTCATCATATCGCGGGGACTGAAATTCCCCGACGACCCCGCAATCCTTGGCAGGCGGCAAAAGCGACTTTTAAGGAGTGGCCGTTATGAGGCCCGCGAAAGCGCTGCCGCGCTCAAAGCCATCCGCGAAGACGATACTGTGTTGGAGCTTGGCGGCGGGATCGGATTCGTCTCGTCGCTCATTGCGCGCGAATGCCGGCCCCGCGCGATCCATGTGATCGAGGCAAATCCGGCGTTGCTGCCCTATATCGCCGAGGTTCACCGTATGAACGACCTTGGCGGAATAAGCCTGCGCAACGCTCTGCCCGCGCCCAAAGATGGACCGCCGCTTCCGTTCTACGTGCGCGGGGACTTTCTTGCCTCCTCAACAAAAGACGATCTCGGAAGCGCGCATGGCGGTGTAACACGCGTGGACCAAGTTCCGCAGGTGGCGCTTGATACAGTCCTCAAGGAAACCGGTGCCACGGTTCTGGTGTGCGACATCGAAGGCGCTGAGACGGAACTTTTCCCGCAAGTTGACTTCACATCACTACGCCTCGTTATCGTCGAGCTACACCCCCAGACCGTCGGACAGCAGGGGATTCAGGCCGTTTTCGATGCCATGGCGCGTGCAAATCTTACCTACTTTCCGCGTCAATCCTCGGGCAAGGTTGTCATGTTCAAGCGGGATTGGTGATGCGCATCCTGGCCATATTGACGGTACGGGATGAGGGGGCGTTCCTTCTGGAATGGCTCGCCCATCATCGCGCGGCCGGCATCACTGATTTTCTTGTGTTTTCCAATGATTGCTCCGATGGAACAGCGGAGTTGCTCAATCGGCTCGCCACACTCGGGCTGATCGTCCACATCCCAAATCCCGGCCCCTACCATAAGCGCGGCATTCAGTTTACCGCGCTTGAACTTGCATCACGACACCATCTGATCGCCGAGGCGGACTGGATCCTGCCACTCGATATAGACGAATTCGTGAACGTTCACGTTGGGGACCACCGGCTTCCGGACCTTATCGACGCTGCGCCCGAGGCAACGGCCATAACGCTCACATGGCGGCTTTTCGGAAATGCTGGTGTCATGCGCTATGAGGATGGCTCGCTTCTCGATACCTTCACCCAAGCGGCCCCCGAAATCTTGCACTGGCCTTGGCGCGCCGCGATGTTCAAGACGCTCTACAAAAACGATGGAACCTATCGCAAACCCGGCGTGCACCGCCCCCGCGCGCCGCGGCCGGATCGTCTGGAGGAGGCACGCTGGTTTGACGGTCACGGCCGCCAGCTCGATGCCCGCTTCCTCGAAGGCAAGGTCTTTTCCGACTTCGGCCGCCCGAACTATGGGCTTGCCCAACTCAACCACTACCCGCTCGGTGCGATGGAAAGCTTCGTGCTCAAGGCTGATCGCGGCCGCGCGGTACATGCCGAAGATGGGCTCGGCCTCGACTACTGGATCGAGCGAAACTTCGAGGATGAAGAGGACACCAGTATTGGCGCTCTTCGTGCGCCGCGTCAGGCGATCCTGGAGGGTTTGAAGGCCGATAGTGAGATTGCCCGTCTGCACGCCGCGGCCGTCGACTGGCGCCATCGCCGCTTTGCAACGCTTATGCAAAGTGAGGCAAACCGCGCACTATTCGGGCGGCTTCTCATGGCTGCGCCGAGCGGTGTTCTACCGGCTGCACTTGCTGAAGCGATCCGGGCGTATTCACGCCCCTAGCGCAAACTTTCGCGGTGCTGTAAGCCGACCGCCATGACTGAAACGCTCCGCATTCTGCGCCCCGACGACTGGCACCTGCATCTGCGCGACGGCGCGATGATGAAAGCCGTGCTGCCTGAAACCGCCCGCCATTTCGCGCGCGCCATCATCATGCCAAACCTCGTGCCGCCCGTAGTGACCTCTTCAGACGCTGCGGCCTATCGCGATCGGATCCTCGGCGCGCTCCCAGCGGAGCAGAGCTTTGAGCCGCTCATGACACTTTACCTCACCGAGGAGACCGACCCCGAGGATGTGGCCGCAGCCCATGAAAGCGGTCTGATCAAGGCGGTGAAACTCTATCCCGCCGGGGCTACGACCAATTCGGCAAGCGGTGTCCGCAATTTTGATCGTGTTCGGCCTGTGCTGGAACGAATGGCCGACATCGGCTTGCCCCTGTGTGTGCACGGCGAAGTGACCAGTTCCGAGGTCGATATCTTCGACCGCGAGGCCGTTTTCATTGACGAAGTCCTCGACCCACTCCGCAGGAGCACTCCGGGTCTGCGCGTCGTGATGGAGCATCTCACGACGCGCGAGGGCGTAGAGTATGCGCGGGAGGGCGGGCCTGATCTTGCGGCAACGATCACCACACACCACCTTGTCATCAACCGAAACCACCTGCTCGTAGGGGGCATAAAACCGCACTACTATTGCCTGCCCGTGGCCAAGCGCGAGGAGCATCGGCTTGCCCTGCGCGCCGCCGCCACGTCGGGTGATCCGTCGTTCTTCCTTGGGACCGACAGCGCCCCCCACCCCGACCGCCTCAAGGAACATGCCTGTGGCTGCGCGGGCTGTTTCACCGCGACAAACACGCTCTCGATCCTCGCGGAGGTTTTCGAAGCGGACGATGCGCTGCATCAATTAGAGACCTTCACCTCCCTGAACGGTCCGCAGTTCTATCGCCTGCCACCCAACGCGGAGCATATCACCCTGCGCAAAGGTGCGCCCAATGAGTATCCTTCCCATATTTCTGCGGGGGATGAACAGGTGACCGTTTTTGATCCCGGGTTTCCCCTTCACTGGCACGTAGAGCCCTGAACCGGGCATCCCCTTTCCCTTGAGAATTCCAGCCGCATTCCCGCGAGCCCCAGCCAAAGGACCGATCAATGATCCCAAGTAGTTACCCTGACCAAAAAGAAATCGCGCAACTGAGCGCGAAGATGCTGCTGGAAATCGGCGCGGTTCACTTCAACGCAAAGGAGCCCTTCACGCTCGCATCGGGCCTTCGGTCTCCGACCTATATCGACTGTCGCAAGCTGATCTCCTATCCACGCATCCGTTCCACCCTGATGGATTTCCTTACCGTCACGGTCATGCGCGATGCCGGGTTCGAAGCCTTTGACAACATCGCAGGCGGCGAGACGGCGGGCATTCCCTTTGCGGCACTCGTGGCCGAGCGCATGGCCCTTCCGATGACATACGTGCGAAAGAAGCCCAAGGGATACGGCCGCAACGCCCGGATCGAAGGGGAGATGACCGAAGCGCAGCGGGTCCTGCTGGTCGAGGATCTGACAACCGACGGCGGCTCCAAGATTTCATTTGTCGATGCGATCCGAGACACTGGCGCCACCTGCGCGCATACGGCGGTCATCTTCTACTACGGGATTTTCCCGGAGACCGAACGGACTCTCGGTGATCATGGCGTTCAACTCCACCACCTCTGCACATGGTGGGATGTTCTCGAAGTTGCCCGGGCACAAAAATCCTTCGACCCCGAGACACTGGCAGAGGTTGAAGTGTTTCTTGGCGATCCCCGTGCGTGGCAGGCCCGGCACGGCGCATAGGCGGAGGCTTGCCGGTGGCACAGACAAGCTGTGGAACAATCCGTGGATTAATTCGGGATAACTGTTGGGCGACTCGGGCGAAACCGCCGGTGAACCTTGCGCAAAGCGCTCACCACCTCTAGCATTGGTAGCGTAAGCAGCGACGCCCACCAGATATCGGAACTTGTGGGGCGCGGTGCGCCCACCTTATCCACAGCTTTGTTCTACTGGCGCGCCGCATCGTGAAAGCGTATGAGCGCAAGCTCAGGACAGGGACAGTCATGAACGAGATCACTGCTTTCAACGCGACCGGCGCTTCGATCGAAGACGCCGAAACCATGCCGCACTCGGTCGAGGCGGAGCAGCAATTGCTCGGCGCGATCCTGACCAACAATGACATCTATGACCGCGTGGCCTCCATCATCGGGCCGCAGCATTTCTATGATCCGGTCCATCGCGATATTTACGAAGTCGCCGCCGCGCGCATCGCCAAGAACACCCTCGCGTCACCGGTGACGCTCAAAGCGTTTCTTGAGGATCACGCCGGGCTGAAGGAGCTTGGCGGGCCTGCCTATCTCGCGCGTCTTGCGGGGGCTGCGATTTCCGCCTTTGCGGTGCGCGATTACGCCCAGATGATCTACGATCTGGCGATCCGCCGCGAGTTGATCGGTCTTGGCCGGGAAATTTCCGCGAAGGCGGCGAAGGTG
This sequence comes from Poseidonocella pacifica, assembly GCF_900111875.1. Lineage (GTDB taxonomy): Bacteria > Pseudomonadota > Alphaproteobacteria > Rhodobacterales > Rhodobacteraceae > Poseidonocella > Poseidonocella pacifica. Next base: position 331,248 of record NZ_FOJU01000001.1, on the reverse strand, counting down.
GATGTCGCTTCCGAGCCGAGAGAACAGATCGTCGACGCGGAGCAAGCGCTCTACAAGCTGTCCGAACAGGGAAAATCGGAAGGCGGGTTCCAATCCTTCCTCAAGGCCGTGACCGATGCGGTCAACGTGGCCAATGCCGCCTATCAGCGGGAAGGCGGCCTGGCCGGGATCTCAAGCGGTCTTACGGACCTCGACAAGAAGCTCGGCGGCCTGCACAAGTCGGACCTGTTGATCCTCGCCGGACGTCCCTCGATGGGCAAGACATCCCTTGCCACGAACATCGCCTTCAACATCGCCAAAGCCTATCGCCGGGGAAAGAAGCCCGACGGGACCGAAGGCGCACTCGAGGGCGGAGTGGTCGGATTCTACTCCTTGGAAATGAGCGCAGAGCAGCTTGCCGCGCGGATCCTGTCCGAAGCCGCAGAGGTTCCCTCCGAACAGATCCGGCGCGGCGACATGACGGAGGCGGAATTTCGGCGCTTCGTTGAGGCCGCGAAATCGCTCGAAGCCTGCCCGCTTTATATTGATGACACACCCGCCCTGCCGATTTCGCAACTTGCCGCACGTGCGCGCCGGCTCAAGCGAACACAAGGGCTCGACGTGCTGATCATCGACTATCTGCAGCTCGTCCGCCCCGCGACGGCCAAGGACAGCCGCGTCAACGAAGTCTCCGAGATCACCCAAGGCATGAAGGCCATCGCCAAGGAACTCGATATACCCGTGATCGCCCTGTCACAGTTGTCGCGCCAAGTGGAGAACCGCGAAGACAAGCGCCCGCAATTGTCGGATCTGCGAGAATCCGGCTCAATCGAGCAAGACGCCGATGTTGTGATGTTCGTCTTCCGCGAGGAATACTACAAGGAACGCGAAAAGCCCGGCGACCACGACCTAGAGGCCATGGCCAAGTGGCAGGAGGAGATGGAACGTCTCCACGGCCGCGCAGAAGTGATTATCGGCAAGCAACGCCATGGTCCCATCGGTTCGGTCGATCTCTCCTTTGAAGGTCAGTTCACGCGCTTCGGAAATCTCGTCAAACCATGGCAACAGGGAAACGAAGAGAACTTCTAAGCGCCCGGCCACCCCTCGGACCGTGCCAAATTGGCGCGGACGACCGGGCCACGAGGTATCGTATCTCGCGGTTCCAAACGTGGCCGCACACCCCGCTCCTGCGCTTTGTTCTTGACCTCTCCGCGAGAGGTGGCAAACACGCGGCATGGCTACTGGAACCCTCACCATTGATCTTGATGCGCTCGCCGCCAACTGGCGCGCGCTTGATGCGAAATCCGGCGCGTCCACCGAAACGGCGGCCGTGGTCAAGGCCGATGGCTATGGTCTCGGCGCCGCGCGTGTCGCGCGCAAGCTAGCCGTCGCCGGAGCGCGCCGCTTCTTCGTCGCCGTCGCTGAAGAAGGTGCCGCCGTCCGCGATGCGGTTGGGCCGAACGCCCCGATACACGTATTTTCCGGCCATATGGCGGGTGATACCGACATGCTCGGGGATCTGAATCTCATCCCCATGCTGAACTCTGCCGAGCAGATGGTGCGCCATCTCGAAGCGCTGCCCGGCCACCCTTTCGGCATCCAACTCGACACAGGCATGAACCGCCTCGGAATGGAGCCCGCAGAATGGGCTGCGGTGCGTGACATCGCGCTCGCACAGTCACCCGTTCTGGTGATGTCGCACCTCGCCTGCGCGGATGAGCCTGACCATCACATGAACCGAAACCAACTGCGCGCTTTCAAGGAGATGACCGACGGCATCAACGTGCCGCGCTCTCTCTCCGCCACGGGCGGGATCCTGCTCGGGTCTGATTTTCATTTCGACGTAACCCGGCCCGGTATCGGACTTTACGGCGCCCGCCCCTTCGAGGACGCCGCAACGGTCGTCTCACTCGACATTCCGATCATCCAGATACGGGAGGTTTTGGCAGGCGAGACCGTGGGGTACGGCAATACATGGGAAGCCGACGCGCCGACGCGTGTCGCAACCATCGCCGCAGGCTATGCGGATGGCCTAATCCGGGCGCAGGGGCCGGACGGCTATGCCCTTGCCGGAAAGACACGCTGCAAGATCCTCGGCCGCGTGTCGATGGACCTGATCGGCGTCGACGTATCCCACTTGGAGGAAGACCCCGAAAGCCTGCGCCTGCTTGGACCCGGGCACGGTGTGGATACCATGGCCGATGCCGCCGGCACGATCGGATATGAAATTCTTACCTCGCTCGGTGCGCGCTACAACCGCCGTTACAAGGGCTGAGCTTGACGCGCGGGGCGCTTTTCTGGGCCAATCTCGCGTTGCTTGTCCTATTTCCCCTCTCGTGGTGCGCGCCGCTGTTGCGCGCGGGACTCCTGCCGATCTTCGGAATGGCCGAAATCTCCGTGATGTCTGGCCTGCACAGTCTCTGGGGGACGGAGCCGGTACTTGCCGCACTTGTCGGCGTTTTCGCGCTTCTCGCCCCCATGGCCAAGACCTTCGGATTGATCCTCGTGCACGCGGGCCGCGCCCCGCACCTTCTTCCTCTGGCCTCCGCGCTCGGCCGCCTCGCCATGGCGGACATCTTTTTGATCGCGCTTTATATCACCTTGGCCAAGGGCATCGGGGTTGGCCGCGTCGAGACGGCGTGGGGACTTTGGCTTTTCACCGGATGTATCCTTGCGTCACTGGTGATTAGCCGTTTGACGGCGCGCGAAATGCGTGGCTAAACCCCGCAATGGCCAAGGCTTCAGTTTCCTACTCTTGCTCCGAATGCGGTGCGCAAACCTCCAAATGGGCCGGTCGCTGCGAGGCTTGCGGCGCGTGGAACACCATCACCGAGGATACCCCCCTGTCCGCGGGACCGGCCAGCAACTCGCTGGGCGCCTCTCGGGGTCGGACGATCCCGCTCAGCGATCTCTCCACGCACGAAGCCCCTCCCCCGCGCACCTCTGCGGGGGTCGAGGAACTTGACCGGGTGCTGGGCGGCGGCCTTGTCCCGGCCAGCGCAATCCTTGTGGGCGGCGATCCGGGGATCGGCAAATCGACCCTGCTGCTACAGGCTGCGGCGCGCTTCGCCCGCAGCGGTCTCAAGACGATCTATATTTCCGGGGAAGAGGCCAGCGCACAGGTGCGTATGCGGGCACAGCGCCTTGGCCTGACGGAATCCCCCGTCATGCTGGCGGCGGAAACCAACCTTCGTGATATTTTGACCACGCTGGAGGCCGAGCGCCCACAGCTTGCCATCATCGACTCGATTCAAACCATGTGGTCCGATCAGGTCGGCTCCGCCCCCGGTTCAGTCTCTCAGGTGCGCGCCGCCGCACATGAACTCACGACCTTCGCCAAACGCCGCGGCGTGGCGGTCATTCTCGTGGGCCATGTCACCAAGGACGGCCAGATCGCCGGGCCGCGTGTGGTCGAGCATATGGTCGACACGGTGCTCTATTTCGAGGGTGAGCGCGGGCATCAGTTCCGTATCCTTCGCGCGGTCAAGAACCGGTTCGGCCCTGCGGATGAAATCGGTGTGTTTGAAATGACCGGTCGCGGGCTGGTGCAAGTCTCCAATCCCTCTGCACTTTTTCTATCAGAGCGGGGCGATGCGGTCCCCGGTTCGGCGGTCTTTGCCGGGATCGAGGGCACCCGGCCAGTTCTCGTGGAGATGCAGGCACTTGTCGCGCCCTCCACCCTCAGCCAACCGCGCCGCGCGGTGGTTGGATGGGATGGTGGCCGGCTTGCGATGATCCTCGCGGTTCTGGAATCCCGCTGCGGCGTTCCGTTTGCCGGGCTCGACGTCTATCTGAATGTGGCGGGCGGCATGAAGATTTCCGAACCCGCGGCGGATCTCGCCGTCGCCGCTGCACTTCTTTCAGCGCGGGAGGACGTCTCCCTGCCCGAAGGTGCGGTGGTTTTTGGTGAAATAAGCCTCTCTGGCGCGCTTCGTCCCGTCGCACAGACCGAAAACAGGTTGAAAGAGGCGCGGAAACTTGGTTTTTCCCAAGCGCTCCTTCCAGCGGGGAGCAAGGGCGAAGCAGCAGAGCTTGGCCTGCGCAAGATGCGCGATCTCGCGGGCTTCGTGTCCGAGATGTTCGGCACGGATTGAACGGCAAAAAGGACGAAGACACCATGGACGGCTTTACCATCATTGACGGCATCGTCGCCGTCGTCATCGTCCTCTCGGCGCTATTGGCCTATTCGCGCGGGCTCGTGCGGGAGGTCATGGCAATTCTGGGATGGATCGGGGCGGCCATCGTCGCGTTTCTCTTCGCCGATCAGGTACAGCCCTTGGTAAAGGAAATCCCCTATATCGGCGATTTCCTCTCCGACAGTTGTGAATTGTCCGTACTGCTGGCCTTTGCGATCGTCTTCACCATTGCGCTTGTGATCTTCTCGTTCTTCACGCCGCTCCTCTCCTCGATGGTTCAAGGGTCCGCGTTGGGGCGCATCGATCAGGGATTTGGGTTCCTGTTCGGCGTGGTGCGCGGCATCTTGCTCGTGGCGGTGGGCTTCTTCGTCTACGGAACGGTCGTGACCACGCAGGATGTGGATATGGTTGAGAATTCCCGGTCGGCAGCGGTGTTCGCCCGCTTCACGGACCGGATCGAAGAGCGTAATCCTGAACAGGCACTCGGCTGGATCACGCAGCAGTATGAGCAACTCGTAGGTGTTTGCGAAACACCCACCTAAGCGCTTAACCGGCTTCGGTCAGCCGGGCCACGTACCGCGCAAGTGTGTCGATCTCGAGGTTGATCGCATCCCCTACGGAGACATCGCCCCAGGTCGTCACTGTTTTCGTGTGGGGGATCAGGTTTATCCCGAAGGTAGTCCCCTCCACTTCGTTCACCGTGAGCGAGGTGCCGTTGAGCGCGACTGACCCTTTGGGTGCGATGAATTTGGCAAGACCATTCGGCGCTTGCATCAGGATCCGCGTGCTCTCCCCCTCTTCGGTGAGGGAAACCACCTCTGCGACCCCGTCCACATGGCCAGAGACGATATGCCCACCAAGCTCGTCGCCAACCTTCAATGCGCGTTCGAGATTGATCCGGCGGCCTTCGGCCCATGCGCCGACGTTGGTCTTGTCGAGCGTTTCCGCGCTGATATCGACATCAAACCAGTCGTCGCCCTTCTCCACCACGGTCAGGCAAACGCCGTCGCATGCGATGGAGGCACCAAGGTCAACCGATCCCATGTCATAGCCGCAACCAATCCGCGCATGCAGATCCCCCCGATGCTCCAACTTGCGGATGGAGCCGAGATCCGTGATGATACCGGTGAACATGGCACAAACCCTCCTGTCGGTTCGCATCGGGCCTAGCCCGTCACGACAGGGGAGGCAAGGCCCTACCCCGGAGCCGTGATGCGCCGTTCCTTTCTCTTTCTCCAAGGCCCTCATGGCCCGTTTTTCTATCTCTTGGGAAAACAATTGCGGCATGCCGGGCATGAGGTGCGCCGCGTCGGGTTCAACGGGGCTGATCGCGCGTTCTGGCCAGATGGCGGATCATATCATGCGTACCGCGCACCTCTGCCCGACTGGCCTGCATCGATAGAAAGCCTACTTGATGAGGGCGTTACCGATCTCGTGCTGTATGGCGACACACGGGAGGTACATATTACGGCGATGCATGCCGCCCGATCCCGAGGGCTGCGGGTGCACGTGTTCGAGGAAGGGTATCTGCGGCCTTATTGGGTCACGTATGAACGCGATGGCGCGAACGGACACTCGCCGCTTGCCAGCATGAGCCTCGACGAGATCCGCGCAAAGCTGCCGAAAGAGGTCGCTGAACCTCGGTCCGCCCCGGCCCATTGGGGCGATCTTCGGCAGCATATCTTTTATGGCGCGCTATACCATGGCCTCGTCATGGCAACGCGCCGAAGCTACCCCGCCTATCGCAGTCATCGCGACAGGGGCGTAGGCGCTGAGTTCCGGCTTTATCTTCGGCGGCTCATGCTCATGCCCGCCGCCGCCCTTCGCCGGCGCATTTCGACGGCTCGTATACGGGCGGGGGGCTATCCCTATCACGTCGCACTCCTGCAACTTGCCCATGACAGTTCTGCCCTCGCCCATTCGCCGTTCCGCACGCCCGCGGAATTCGTGGAATCGGTCGTCGGCGGATTTGCCCAAGGCGCGCCCCGGCACCACCACCTAGTCTTCAAGGCCCACCCCCTCGAAGATGGGCGCGCGGGCATCGCGCGGACGATCATAGAGACCGCGCGCCGCCACGCCGTATCGGATCGGGTGCATTACCTTCTGGGCGGCAAGCTCGGCCCCCTTCTGGATGAAGCGTCAAGCGCCGTGACGGTCAGTTCGACCTCCGCGCATCAGGCGCTCTGGCGGGGTCTTCCGGTGAAGGCTTTCGGGGAGGCGGTCTTCTGCAAGCCGGGCATAACTTCCCAAGCGCCCATCGCGGCATTCTTTGCCCAGCCTGACCCGCCAGACCCCGCCGCTTATGCCGACTTGCGCGCATTCATGCTGAGGTCGTCGCAGCTTCGGGGCAGCTACTACAGTCGCGGCGGCAGACGGCAACTCCTGCGGATCATCTGCGACCGTATGTTCGCGGATGAGGCCCCCTACGAGATGTCGAACGCGACCCCCGCGACACAGTTGACGCTCGTTCGTTAGGCGGGTGCTTTCCACTGGGACCGCCATCCGCTAACGTCGCCAAAAGGCAAGAACAGGGAACCGGAAACGGTCGAGGAGCAGTACCCCGTGAAAGCTATTGGCAAGCGCCTTCGCAATGGCGTGACCTTGCTGGCAGTGGCGACGCTCGTCGCGTCCTGCGGCCTGCCGCGCTCCGGTCCGAGCAAGCGTGAAATCTATTCCGGCTCGGTAGAGCAGAACGGAAACGCCTATGTGGTGGAGGTGACCGATGCTGTGAACCGCGCTACGGGAACGGTTCCGGCGCTTGGTTTCTCTCAGGCATTTCTCGGCGCTCCACTTGCCGGCTCCGACGTTATTCAGCCGGGCGACACCCTCGGCCTTACGATCTGGGAAAACGTTGACGACGGCCTTCTGTCCGGCCCCGGTGCGAACGCCACCTTGCTCGAAGAAGTGCAGGTTGATGGCTCCGGCTTCATCTTCGTCCCCTACGCGGGCCGCATCCGGGCCGCCGGGAACACGCCTGAATCCATTCGCGGCATCATCACCGACAAACTCGAAGAACAGACCCCGGACCCGCAGGTGCAAGTACGCCGCCTCGCCGGTGATGGCGCAACCGTCTCCCTCGTCGGGGCCGTGGGCGCTCAGGGTGTCTACCCGATCGAGCGTCCGACACGGTCGCTGGCGGCCATGCTTGCCCGCGCGGGCGGTGTGACCATAGAGCCTGAAATCGCCCAGATCGTGGTGCTGCGTGGCAATCACCGGGGCCGCATCTGGTTTCAGGATCTTTTTGCCAACCCGCAGCTCGACATCGCGCTGCGTGGCGGGGACCGGATCCTGGTCGAGGAAGATACACGCGCCTTCATGGCCCTTGGGGCCACCGGAACGCAGCAGCGGGTTCCCTTCCAGACCAATACGCTTTCAGCGCTCGAAGCCTTGTCGCAAGTGGGCGGCCTGCGCGGTAACTCCGCCGATCCCACGGGCGTCTTTGTCCTGCGCGAGGAACCTGCGGAAATCGCCGCCGCCGTGCTGGGCAAACCCGGCGTGACCTCTCCACAGCGCATGGTCTATGTGCTTGACCTGACCCGACCCAACGGATTGTTCGCCGCCCGCGACTTTACCATCCGGGATGACGACACGATCTATGTCACCGAAGCGCCCTATGTGCAGTGGAACAAGGCAATATCCGCGCTGACGGGATCCCTCTCCTCGGTCAATGCGGTCGACAGCGCCGCCGGTGGGCTTGGCAACTAGGACTCGGATGGGCACGCCCTGCCCGCTACACGTCTATTCCGCCGGGTTTCTCTCCCCACGGCTCCGCCGCATTCTGTCACTGGCAGGATACCCGCCGCGCTTTGGCCTTCCATCCAGCGATGGAATCGTCGGCGTCTGGGGGGCATCCCCGACCGCGTGGCGGGGCAAGGCCATCGCGCGCCGGCGTGGCGCATCCCTCCTTCGGATCGAAGATGCTTTTCTCCGCTCACTCCATCCCGGCCGCGCCGGGGAGCCGCCGCTTGGTCTTTTGCTCGACAAGACCGGCGTGCATTTCGATGCCCGCGCCCCCAGCGATCTGGAAACACTGCTGCGCGACCACCCGCTTGACGATCCCCGCCTTCTGGATCGCGCTGAAGAAGGCATCGCCCGCCTGCGCGAAGATCACCTGACGAAATACGCCGCCGTCGATCCCAATGCGCCGTTGCCTGCGAGTGGCTATATTCTGATCGTGGATCAGGCGCGCGGCGATGCCTCCCTTCAGGCCTGCGGAGCGGATCAAGCGCGATTTGAAACCATGCTGGAGACTGCTAGGTCCGAAAACCCGGGCAAACCCCTTCTGGTGCGATCTCACCCGGAGACGGCCCTTGGATACAGGTCGGGTCACCTCGCGCCGACGAAGTCCCTGCCGGCGCATCTCAGCCCATGGACGCTGCTGGACCACGCGGAGAAGGTTTATACAGTTTCTTCGCAACTGGGGTTTGAGGCCATTCTCTCGGGGCATCGGCCCGTCGTGTTTGGCCAACCCTTCTACGCGGGCTGGGGCCTTTCCGATGATCGGATGCCCCCCTTGCGGCGCGGCCGCACGCTCACCTCACGGCAACTCTTCGCCGCGGCCATGCTGCTCTATCCCACGTGGTACGATCCCTGCCGCGACCGCCTTTGCTCCTTCGAGGATGCGCTTGACCATCTTGCGGCGCAGTCCCGCGCGTGGCGCGAGGATCGGCACGGCTGGATCGCGGGCGGCATGCGCAGGTGGAAGCGCCCGGCCCTGCGCCGGTTCTTTGGCCAGCACGGCGGGATCACCTTTACCGAGCGCGCGAAGCCTCGGGCCGAGGGACCGCGCCCGATGGTCTGGGCGTCGCGGAGCGACGGCGTGGGAGATGTCACCCGCATCGAGGATGGCTTTCTGCGCTCTCGTGGGCTGGGCGCGGCGCTCGTGCCGCCGCTGTCGCTCGTCGCGGATGACCGGGGAATCTACTACGATCCGACGCGCCCGTCCCGGCTGGATGAGGTGATCACGCGCCGCGAAGTCCTGCGCCCCGGGCAAGTCAACCGCGCCGAGCGCCTGATCGAACGGATCGCAGAGGCGGGCCTGAGCAAGTACAACCTTGGCGGCGCACTGCCAGATTTGCCCTCTGGCCGCCGCATCCTCGTGCCGGGTCAGGTAGAGGATGACGCGTCTATCCTGCTGGGCGCCGGAGAGACAAATAGCTATGCTGCGCTTCTCGCCCGTGCGCGCGCCGCCAATCCCGGCGCGGTTCTGATCTATAAACCGCATCCGGACGTTGAGGCGGGATTGCGGCGGGGTGCACTTGACGGGGTGGGCATCGCTGATGTCATCGCCCACCAATCCGACCCTATATCGCTTCTCAGCATGGTCGATGAGGTCTGGACCATGACGTCATTGCTGGGCTTCGAGGCGCTGTTGCGGGGCGTACCGGTCACCGTCACCGGACAGCCATTTTATGCGGGCTGGGGTCTGACCCGCGACCTTGGGCCACCCGTTCCGCATCGCACCGCCCGTCCGACCCTCGCAGGGCTCGTGCACGCGGCGCTGATCGACTATCCCCGCTATCTGGATCCGGTAAGCGGCCTGCCCTGTCCCGTCGAAGTGATCGTAGACCGGCTCATTCACAACGAAACCCGCCCCCGTTCCTTCGGCCTTGGGTTGGCTTCCGTGGTGCAGGTTGCGTTCAAACGCCCCTAGGCGCGACGCGCACGCCAGCGGTGCATGAGGTCCGGACCATAGGCGCGGCTCTCCACAAGGTCGAACCGCCCCGCTTCCGCCAACCGCGATAGACCCAGCACACCGATCGAGGGCACGCCTTCGGCACCGATTGCCAAGCCAGCCGAGAAACCGACGAATTCATCCACCAGATCCGCATGCAGCAGGGATGCTGCAAGCGCTCCGCCACCTTCGCAGAAGATCGAGGTCAGCCCGACACGTCCAAGCGCCTGCAACAATGCCTCGGGGTCAATCTGCCCGCCAACGACAGGGACAGGAATTAGCCGCGCGCCGAGCCCCTCCCACGCTGTGGTGAACTCATGCGCGGCATCTTCGCCATGACAGAGCCAGACAGGAACGTCCCGTGCGGTGCGCGCAAGCTTTCCCATCAAGGGAACATCCGCCCGGCGAGAAACAACAATGCGCACAGGCTGGCCCATCGGCCCAAGTCCGCGCACGGTCAACGAGGGATCATCCGCTCGCGCCGTGCCCGCGCCGATCATCACGGCATCGCAGCGCGCCCGCATGGCGTGAACCGCGCGGCGTGCTTCGGGGCCGGTGATCCATTTGCTCTCACCGGTGGCCGTCGCGATACGCCCATCAAGGCTGGTGGCAAGTTTGAGCGTAACATGAGGCCGGCCAAGTTCGTTGCGCAGGAAAAACCCGCGATGCGCCACTTCGGCCGCCTCGGAACAGATGCCCGTGGTCACCTTGATCCCGGCGCCCTCCAGCAGGGCGAACCCTCGCCCGGAAACCCGTGGATCGCTGTCTTCGAGCGCGGCGACAACACGGCTCACCCCCGCCGCGACAAGCGCCTCTGCGCAGGGCGGGGTCGCGCCGTGATGCGCGCAAGGTTCCAGCGTGACATAAGCAGTTGCGCCCCGCGCCGCCTCACCGGCCTGCGCGAGCGCCATGGTTTCGGCATGCGGCCGGCCACCCTCTTGGGTCCACCCGCGCCCGACGACCCGGCCATCGCGGACAATCACGCACCCGACGGAGGGGTTGGGCCAGCAACGCCCCTGCCCGCGCGCCCCAAGAACGAGGGCAAGGGCCATGAAACGCCTGTCGTCGCTCACTCGCCCGGCTTCACCGGAGGCCGCAACTCACTGACAAACTTGTCGAAATCGTCAGCGGCCTGAAAATTCTTGTAAACGGAGGCAAAGCGGACATAAGCGACCGTATCGATCCGCGCGAGGCTCTCCATGACGATCTCACCGATCATCTTGGAGGGAATATCGCTCTCCCCCATGCTCTCGAGCCGCCGCACAATGCCGGAAATCATCTGGTCGATGCGCTCGGGTTCTACGGGGCGTTTCTGCATCGAAATGCGGATGGAACGTTCGAGCTTGTCACGGTCGAAATCTTCGCGGCGGCCGTTGGATTTTATGACGACCAGATCGCGAAGCTGGACCCGCTCATAGGTGGTGAACCGTCCCGCACATGCCGGGCAAAAACGCCGGCGGCGGATCGCAACGTGATCCTCTGCGGGGCGCGAATCCTTTACCTGCGTATCGACGTTTCCGCAAAACGGGCAGCGCATGACAACCGCTCTCCTCTCCGGCCAGTGACCGTGATGGGGGCCGATACCCCCTTACTCCACAGGCACTATAGGGGGCACTCTAGAGTTTGGGTAGGGGAGAATTCGAACCTCAAGATAGGCGATACGCAACGGCCACACCAAACGGTTCAGGCCTCGACGGTCATCGGTCGGTTCTTCCACAGATCCTGCGCCCGCGCCTCGGGAGTCTCCACACCAAGCGTATCAAGCGCGATCGCCGCGGTACCGATCACAAGCGCCGTGGCAAAGGGATCGACGCGCTCTCCGACCCAGAGTTCCGCAAGACGTGCCGGATCCGTCTCGCCATCATCCATCCGGCGCGTAGCCGACAGCAAGGACGGATACACCGACTCCCATGCCGCGCCACCCCGCAGCCCAAAGGCCTCGATGGGCTTGGCGGGATTGCGTTCGAACTCGCCCCCTCCGCCTTTGATCACTGTCAGAGCACGCAGGCCCATCAGCGCGCCAGCATCCGCCTGAAGCAGCCGATAGGAGGGATGAAAGACGCCTTGCACGCAGGCCTCGGCCTGACCGGGGTTGAGCATCCGCGCCACGGTATTCATGCAAGAACGCAGGCCAAAGGCCTCCCTCAACTTCAGCAGAGCGAGGAGTTTGGGCGCGACCGTCTCTAGCGGAAGATATGCCAGATTTTGGCGCGACAGCAGAGGCCCCACCTCGTCTATCCCTACGGCGACCGGCACCCCTGCGGCCTGCAGACCGCCACGCACCGCCCCTACATGGGCATTCCAGCCGTGCAACAGCACCCGATGCCCGGCCAGAGCCACCAACCGCGCCGAGAGCAGGAACCACGGCAGTCCCCGCGTGCGCCCCGCGGCATAGCTCGACCAGTCAAGGTCCGGCGGCGGGAGGGAGGGAAGCTGGGATTGCGCCCCGCTGATGAACCCGGCGATCTCTTCCGCGGTTTCGCCCTTCATCCGCAGAAGCATCAGCAACGCGCCAATCGCCTCCGGCTCTGCCTCGCCCTGCATGATGAGCGCCATGGCCTCGCCGGCCTCAGCCTGAGTGAGCGCGCGGGACCGCCCCGGCCCTCGCCCGAGGATCCTGACATAAGGCGCAAGGCTCATTCGGCGGCTTCGCGCGTCCGTACGCGCGCGATGAGCCCGGCAAGTTCCGACCGGCAAGAGCCACAGTTCGTTCCCGCCGAGAGTGCCGCACCAATGGCGTCCACGGTCATGAGCCCTTCGGTTTCGATGGCCGACAGGATCGTGTTTGCGCCGATGTTGAAGCAGGAACACACCACAGGGCCAGGGTCGGGTCGGTCAGCGGGCGCGCGCCCGGTCAGTGTGTCCGCAGCATCGGTCCCCGGAAGACTGACAAGATAATCCCGCATGATCGCGACTGGCTCGGGCGAGACAAAGATCGCGGCGAGCAACCGGCCTTTTTCGTGGAGGGCGATACGGGCAACGCCGCGCGCCCTGTCCTCTACCGATTGCACTTCTGCCTCCGGCAAACCAAAAAGCCGCCGTGCCTCGGCTTCCCAATCTTCCACCTGCGTTCCGCCAGCCAGTTCCGCGCGCCAACCAGCCTGCGTTCGGGCCCGCGCCCAATAGCTGCACGTCGGATCAAGCCGGGCCGACGATACGGCAAATCCATACCAGACGGCGCGAAAGGGCTCGACCGCCACAACGCACCCTTTGCTCTCGGGTTGGCCGGAAACCGGATCGGTGGCAGCGGCCACCACCGCGTCGATCCGCCCCGAAGGCGCCGTTTCCCCGGTCCAGTGCATCGGCGCGAAAAGCTCGCCGGGCAGAACATCGCTCGTGATGCGTGCCCGCAGGATCGCGCTACCTTCCGGGCTTCGCACCTGCACGAGAGCGGCCGGAGCAAGCGCCATGTTCGCCGCATCCTGCGGATGAATGTCCAGGTAGGGTTCGGCCAGATGCGCAGAGAGACGCGGCGACAACGCCGTGCGCGTCATTGTGTGCCACTGATCGCGAATCCGCCCAGTGTTGAGACGAAAGGGATAGCGCGGCGCGGTGCGTGCCGCTGGCGGCCGGTAGCGAACCGGGATCATCCGACCACGCCCTCCGGGATGAAAGAACGCACCATCCGCAAAGAAGCGCCCACCTTGACGTCCCGCCCGTATGGGCCAGCGCGCCGGCGCGAGGGCCTCGTAGCCCGCGTCATCGAGATCGGCGAGGCCGGAGATATCGAAATCACGGCCAAAGCCGCCCGCTATGCCTGAAAGCGCTGCGTGCTCGCGGAAGATCTCCGCCGGGCTTTCATAATCGAACGCCGCGCTCCAGCCCATGCGCCGCCCTACTTCGGCAAGGATCGCCCAATCCGGCCGCGCCTCCCCCGGAATGGGTAGCGCAGTACGCTGGCGGCTTATGGTGCGGTCGGAATTTGTCACCGTACCATCTTTCTCAGCCCAAGCCGTCGCAGGCAACAGCACGTCACAGAGCCGCGCCGTATCCGTTTCAGGAGTAATCTCGCTGATCACCGTAAAATCGCAGGCGGCAATCGCATCGCGCACGGCATCCGCCTCCGGCATCGAGACAGCGGGATTGGTGTGAATGATCCAGAGCGCCTTGATCCGCCCCTCGCCCACCGCACGGAACATATCGACAGCCTTGAGGCCGGGGGCCTCCGGCATGGCGGGCGCGGACCAGAAATCCCGCACGGCGCGTCGATGATCGGGGTTCTCCAAATCAAGGTGGCAGGCAAGCATGTTGGCCAGCCCGCCGACCTCCCGCCCACCCATGGCGTTGGGTTGTCCGGTAACGCTGAGCGGGCCGCATCCGGGCTTGCCCACGCGCCCCGTCGCAAGATGACAGTTGAGGATCGCGTTGACCTTGTCGGACCCCGAGGTGGATTGATTGACGCCCTGACTAAACACGGTGACGACCTTCTCGGTCCCGATCCATATGCGGCAGAAGGCGGCAACCTCCGCTTCGGTCAGGCCGGTTACCGAGAGGTCCGCCACGCCTGCCGCAGCCAGAGTTTCATCGAAACCGTCGATGTGACGAATGTATTCCCGGTCAAGCGCGCCGCTGTCCCAGATCTCCGCAAAAAGCCGGTTGAAGAGGGCCACGTCGCTGCCCGAGCGAAGCTTGAGGTGCATGTCCGCCCCATCACAACTTGCCGTTCGGCGCGGATCGATCACGATCACCCGTGTCCCGTGTGCTTTCTTGGCCGCGAGCACCCGCTGGAACAGCACTGGATGACACCACGCCATGTTGGACCCGACGAGCACGATCAGGTCCGCTTCCTCCAGATCCTCATAGGTCTGGGGCACGGTGTCGGTGCCAAAGGCGCGTTTGTGACCGGCCACGGTGGACGCCATGCAAAGCCGGGAGTTCGTATCGATGTTGGCCGAGCCGATGAAGCCCTTCATCAGTTTGTTCGCGACATAGTAATCTTCGGTCAGCATCTGACCCGAGACATAAAACGCCACGCTGTCCGGCCCGTGGGCCGCGACCGTATCGCGGAACCGCGACGCCACCAGATCAAGCGCGCTGTCCCAATCTGTCTTGCGCCCCTCCACCACCGGAGAAAGGAGCCGCCCCTCCAGCCCGACCGTCTCGCCAAGGGCCGATCCCTTGGAGCAGAGCCGCCCGAAGTTGGCAGGGTGATCCGGATCGCCCTTGACTGAGAGCCCGCCCTCCCCATCCGCTGAGAGCAGCACACCGCAGCCGACGCCGCAGTAAGGACAGGTGGAGCGGACGGGCCCCATCAGGCGGCGCTCCGCTTGCCGATTTCGTCGAGATCAAGCAGCACCCGGCCCCCATCGAGCCGCACCGGATAGGTGGCGATCTGCCCCGCATCCGCGCCCTGTGCCACGCCGGTCTCCAGCGAGAACACCCAGTTGTGCAAGGGACAGGTCACCTTGCGGCCATGCACGATCCCTTCGGACAGCGGGCCCCCCTTGTGCGGACAGCTGTTGGATGTGGCAAAGACCTCCTGCTCGTCGGTGCGAAATACGGCCACGCATCCGATGCTCGTCTTGACGATCTGGGCGCCCCGCAGGGGGATGTCGTCGATATGGCCCACGTCGATCCAGTTCATTCGGCTGCCTCCAATGTCAAATCTGCAAGCGGCTTGAAGTGGCGGGCCGCCTCGGGGCTTGCGCGCTCTGCCCACGGGTCTTTCTGGTAAACGGATTGCGAGATGTCGAAGCGCTCCACCAGCGCGGCGCGCTCTGCGTCATCCGCCAGTGTGTCCCTGACCCAATCGAGGCCGACTTTGGCGATCCATTTGTAAGCACGGTCGAGGTATTTCGCGTGTTCGCGGTAGAGCTGGACAAAAGCGACGGTCCATTCGATCGTCTCCTCCTCGGTCCGGGCATCGTGCAGGCGCTCGACCTCCTTTACGTCCATGCCGGCAGCCCCGCCCACACCGATCTGATAGCCGCTATCGACACAGATGATCCCGACATCCTTGCACGTCGCCTCGGCGCAATTGCGCGGACACCCTGACACACCCAACTTGACCTTGTGCGGGGTCCATGACCCCCAGAGCCGCTTTTCCAGAATGATGCCGAGACCCGTGGAATCCTGCGTGCCGAACCGGCACCAGTCCGAGCCGACGCAAGTCTTCACCGTGCGCAGCCCCTTGGTATAGGCATGCCCCGACACCATTCCGGCATCGTTCATGTCCGACCAGATTGCCGGGAGGTCCTCTTTCTTGATGCCGAGCAGGTCGATCCGCTGGCCGCCCGTCACCTTGACCACGGCATTGTACTTGTCAGCGGCATCCGCGATCGCGCGCAATTCCTGCGCATTGGTCATCCCCCCCCACATCCGGGGCATCACCGAATAGGTACCGTCTTTCTGGATGTTGGCGTGGTTGCGCTCGTTGACGAAACGGCTCTGCGGGTCGTCCTGGTAATCGAGCGGCCAGTCCGCAAGCAGATAGAAGTTCACCGCCGGGCGGCAAACGTGACAACCGTTCGGCGTCTTCCACCCCAATTCCTGCCAGACGGCGGGCTGCGATTTGAGCTCCTGCGCCTTGATCAGACGCCGAACATCTTCGTGGGTGAGATCGGTGCAGCCGCAGACAGGTTGCGCCGCCGGCATCTGGAAATCGTCGCCGAGCGTGACCGCAAGCACCTGCTCGACAAGGCCAGTGCATGTCCCGCAGGAGGCGCTGGCCTTGGTTGTCGCCCGGATGGCCCCGAGATCGCCCGCGCCCGCTTCGATGGCGGATACGATATCGCCCTTGCATACGCCGTTGCAGCCGCAGATTTCCGCATCATCCGGCAAGGCTGCAACGGCCGCCAAAGGGTCCGCCGAGGCACCCCCCTGATAGGCCGGTCCGAAAATCAACGTCTCGCGCATGGCCGAGACATCCGTTCCGTCCTTGATCAGGCCAAAGTACCAGTTTCCGTCGCCGGTATCGCCATACATGACCGCTCCGACAAGTCGGTCCTCCTCGATCACGAGCCGCTTGTAGACGCCGCGTGCCGGGTCACGAAACACGATATCCTCGCGCCCCTCTCCCTCGGCGAAATCGCCCGCGGAGAAGAGATCACAGCCGGTGACCTTGAGCTTGGTAGACAGCTCGCGCATCGCGAAGGCATCGACTTCACCAAGCAGGGATCTGGCCAGAACCTTTGCCTGATCGTACAGAGGCGCGACAAGCCCGAAGATGTTGCCGTCAAACTCCACGCATTCGCCGACCGCATAGATCGCGGGATCGGAGGTTTGCATCTGGGCATCGACAATGATGGCGCGCCCACAGTCGAGTCCGGCATCCTTGGCAAGTTGTACCGACGGACGGATGCCCACAGCCATGACCACGATATCGGCGGGCAGGACGGTGCCATCCTCGAGCAAAACATCCTCGACCCGATCGCGACCTCGGATCTCCTTGGTGGAGGCGCGCAGCAAAACGTCGATCCCGCGCTTTTCCAGATCCTTCTTCAGAAGATACCCCGCCGCCTCGTCGAGTTGCCGCTCCATGAGGTGACCCATGATATGCAGAACGGTCACATCCATCCCCCGAAGGCGCAGGCCCGCCGCTGCCTCCAGACCCAGAAGCCCACCGCCGATGACCACAGCGCGGGATCCGGGCTTGCCAGCGGCCTCGATCATCGCATTCGTGTCCTCGAGATCGCGGTAGGCCACGACGCCTGGCTTGTCGTGCCCCGGAAGGGGAATGATGAAGGGAGACGAGCCCGTGCCGATGATCAGCTTGTCATAAGAAACCTCCCCCTTCTCCCCGACCACGACCTTTCGATCGCGATCGATGGAAATGACCTTTTCGCCAAAGCGGCAATTGACCTTGCCCGCTCCGTACCAGCCATCGTCATGTGTGACGATTTCCTCATAGCTCTTTTCACCCGACAGCACTGGCGAGAGCATGATGCGGTTGTAGTTTCCGCGCGGCTCCGCGTTGAAGAGGGTGATCTCGAAGGCATCGGGCGCAGTGTCCCGCAAGTGCTCCAGCACGCGGCCAGAGGCCATGCCAGCACCGATAACGACCAGTTTTTGCATCTCTGGGGTTCCTTTCAGCAATACCAGGCGACGATGTGGGAAACCTCGCCCGCGCGATGGATCGGAAGGGCGGTCATCGTGTCATAGCCCGCCGAGAGGCCCGGCACGCCGCTCTCGACCACCGGCACACCGGTCCCGAGCGCGCGGCCCACAAGACCTTGCCACGCGGACACTTTGCGTTCCGGCTCTGCCTCGCCGGTCCAGAGCGGCCCCTCGCGGGCGCATATTCCGTCGATCAGGACTGCTTCACCGCGTCCCGCACGGCGTGCATCCCAGATTTCGAAGCGGCGCGCGATGGGCGTCCCGAGGGCCGAAAGCAGTGTCAGGACAAAGCTCTTGCCGCCCGGTACAGGAACCGGCAGGCCCAGCCCGGTCGTCAACCCCGCCTTGCCAGCGCTTTCGGCCCGGACAAACCGATAGCCGGAGCCAAGATCGCGCATCAGGATCGGCGTTTCCGCAGACCAGACCCCGCCGGGAAGCCCCTGCCCGCGCGGAAACTGCGTGTGCTGCGACACCCATTCGAAGTGCTTGGCAGCGCCGTAATACCCATCGTCGAGCATCAGGACACCGTCCTTCTCCGCCCAGACCTCGATGGCACCGGTTCGGTTCTCATCGTCACCGCAAAGAACAACCAGAACCGCCTTCAGCTCTTTCCCGGCAAAGACGGGGATTGCGACCGCACTGGTCAGACCTGCCTCGCGCGCTGCCTCGATGCGTTTGAAATAGGACCCGTCGAACCCCTTGAGCACGACTGGCCGCGCCTCGGCCCAAGCCTTGCCCGGCAAGCCTTCGCCCTTCGCGAATGCCGTCTGCCGGGACGCCTCCTCGAACGCCGTCAGGGTGCCATAGTACCCCTCGGCAAGGACGAGCGTATCGCCCTTGGGAACCCAGACTTCGGTTACCTCCACAAAAGTCTTTACCGGTCTGTCGAGTGCGAGTTCCATCACGCGGCCTCCTTCTTGGCGGTCTCACCGGGCTTGACGGTCTTTCCGGGGGCTGTCGCACCGGCGCTCTTGCCCGTGGCTCCGTGCTCGTACTCCTCGAGGAAACTCAGCACCTGCTCGCGGTAGAGGTAATAGTCGGGGTGTTCCAGAAGCGCCTTGCGGGTGCGCGGACGGGGCAGATCCACATCCACGATCCGGCCGATCGTCGCTTGTGGTCCGTTGGTCATCATCACCACGCGGTCGGCCAGCAGGATCGCCTCATCCACATCATGGGTGACACAGATCGCCGTCACCTTGGTGCGGGACCAGACCTCCATGAGCACTTCCTGCAGCTCCCAGCGGGTGAGGCTGTCGAGCATCCCGAAGGGTTCATCGAGCAGCAAGAGTTTTGGTGAAAGCGCGAAGGCGCGCGCGATCCCGACCCGCTGCTTCATCCCGTTGGACAGCTCCGTCGCGGGCTTGTCCATGGACTCCCCCAAACCCACACGCTCCAGGTAATATTCCACAATGTCTTGCCGCTCGGCCCGGTTCGCGCCGGGATAGACCTTGTCCACCCCCACCGCGACGTTCTCCTTGGCGGTCAGCCACGGGAAGAGTGACGGCGATTGAAACACCACCGCCCGTTCGGGATCCGCCCCCTCCACGTGCCGACCGTCGAGCTTGATCGCCCCCTTGGAGATATCGTTGAGTCCCGCCGCCATGGTGAGCACGGTCGACTTGCCACAACCCGAGTGACCGATCAGGGAGATGAACTCCCCCTTGTCGACCTTCAGGTTGAAATCCTCCACCACGGACAGCGGCCCCTTGGGCGTCGGATAGATCTTGTGCAGTTGCGAGAAGTCGAGAAAGCGTTCTTCGATGAGCCCTTCCTGCGCTTTTGCCACCGCGGCGGGCATTCCGTGGATCGGGGTCACATCCGGCAAAAGGCGCGTCCCTTCGACCTTCGCCTCGATCCCGACGTCCATCAGGTAGTTCGTGACCTGTGCCCGCAGCGCCTTGAACGTCTCATCGTGGTTCATCGCGGAGCGATCACGCGGGCGGGGCAGACTGACCCGCACTTCCTCCCCCAGCGTCCCGTCGGGGTTGAGCGGGATGATCCGGTCAGCCAGCAGGATCGCCTCATCCACGTCGTTGGTGATCAGTACGCAGGTTTTCTTGTCCTCGTTCCAGATCTGCTCGATCTCATCCCCGAGGTTCGCCCGCGTCAGCGCATCGAGCGCCGAGAGCGGCTCATCGAGCAACAGCACCTCGGGGTTCATGGCCAGCGCCCGGGCGACATTGACCCGTTGGCGCATACCGCCCGAAAGCTCCGCCGGACGCCGTGCCGCGGCATGGGCGAGCCCGACCATCCTGATGTAATGGGCGACCTTTGCCTCCCGCTCTGCCTTCGGCATCTTGGGAAAGACGGTCTGTACCGCAAGCGCGACATTGCCCTGTACCGTCAGCCACGGCATGAGCGAATAGTTCTGAAAGATCACGCCCCGTTCCGGCCCCGGCCCCTCGATGGTCTTGCCGCGAAAGGTCACCTCTCCTCGGGAGGGGCGCTCCAGCCCCGCCATCAGGTTGATGAGTGTCGTCTTGCCCGTCCCGGAGAAGCCCAGCAGCACGAGAAACTCGCCTTCCTGAACCGAAAGGTTGATCTCTTTGAGCACATCCGTTGCATGAATGCCCTCTCCGAAGGTCTTGGTGACGTTCTTGAATTCGATCACGTCCATTGGGATCACCGATTGTTGGAGAAGGTGAAAAGGGATTGCAGCGCGAACATCACCCGATCGAGCAGAAAACCGATGATGCCGATGGTGAGAACCGCAACCATGATCTTGGCGAGCGAACTGGAAGACCCGTTCTGAAACTCATCCCAGACGAATTTTCCCAGACCCGGGTTCTGCGCCAGCATCTCTGCGGCGATCAGAACCATCCAGCCAACCCCGAGCGACAGGCGCAGACCGGTGAAGATCAGCGGCAGTGCCGAGGGCAGGACCAGCTTGGTGATCTTGGTCCAGGTGTTCATCTTGAGCACCTTGGAGACGTTCACCAGATCCTTGTCGATGGAGGCGACCCCGAGCGACGTGTTGATCAGCGTCGGCCAGAGCGAGCAAAGCGTGACGGTAATGGCAGAGACAAGAAAACTCTTGGCGAAAAGGCCATCTTCCGTAACGTAGACCGCAGAGACCACCATCGTCACGATGGGGAGCCACGCCAGCGGCGAGACCGGTTTGAAAATCTGGATCAGCGGGTTGAGCGCGGCATTGGCCGTGGCCGAAAGCCCCGCCGCAATCCCGAGCGGAACAGCGACGATGGTGGCCACGAGGAACCCGAAAAAGACCGTCTTGATCGAGGTCCAGATCTGTTCGTAGTAAGATGGCGCGCCGGTATAGGCGACGCTCTTGACGTCCTCGGGGCGGCCCGCTGCGATCAGCTTCTCGTTGCGGATCTCGACCATCGCCACGAACTTGTCGCGTTTCTCCGCCTTGGCGAGGGCGTCTTGGTGCAGGTTCTTCGCCTCCTCCCAGACTTCGACCGGGCCCGGCACCGCGCCAAGCGATGTCTGAACCTTCGGCGCCAACGCGCCCCACATCAGCAAAAAGAGCGCGATCGCAAGGATCGGCACGCCCAGCAAACGCCAGATCTCTCCGCCCTGCGCGCGCGGGTTATCCCCGGCAGCGGCCTTGATCACCGGGGTCATCCAGGCGAGGCCAAGCACCTGAAACCATTTGTCGGCAGTGTTGATGCGGGTGAACAGCCGGGCCCGTCTGGCCTCCTTCGCCGCGCTTTCGGTAAAATTCGGATCGACGGTCGTCATGTTCTGTCTCCTGGCTGGGGATGGCAGGCGGGGCGAGGCTCCGATACCGGAGCGCGCGCCGCCGCCATTCCGTCTGGCGGCTGGTGGCTCAGCCCTGGACTTCGGTTCCGACCACGATCTGCTGACCCTTCAGGCCGATGGGCAGGCTCTCGAGGTAGGCGTTGGGAGTGCGGCCGTCATAGGCGATGCCGTCGATGATATCCTCCGGCGGAGTCGGCGCCTTGTAACCATCGCTGTCCCATGGGAAATCCGCCTCGTCGGCCATATCCTCGTTCACCAGCATCCGTGCCGCTTCGAGATAGATGTCCGGACGATAGACCGACTTTGCGACCTCATCATACCACTCGTCGGCCTTGGGCTCGGTGATCTGACCCCAACGGCGCATCTGCGTCAGGTACCACACAGCGTCCGAATAGAACGGATAGGTGGCGTTGTAGCGGAAGAAGACGTTGAAATCGGGGACCTCGCGCTTGTCGCCCTTCTCATATTCGAAGGTGCCGGTCATCGAGTTGGCGATCACCTCCGCATCGGCGCCCACATATTCGGAGCGCGACAGGATCTCGACCGCTTCTTCGCGGTTGGCATTGTCGTTCTCGTCAAGCCACATGGCCGCGCGGATCAGCGCCTTGGTCACCGCGAGCGTCGTGTTTGGGTACTGCTCGGCGAAATCGGCGTTGATGCCGAAAACCTTCTCTGGGTTGTTCTTCCACAGCTCGTAGTCGGTGATGACCGGCACGCCGATGCCCTTGAACACGGCCTGTTGGTTCCACGGCTCGCCGACGCAGTAGCCATTGATCGTCCCGGCCTCCAGCGTGGCAGGCATCTGTGGCGGTGGCGTCACGGAAAGCAGCACATCGGCACCGATCTGGCCGGTGATGTTGTCCGCGGAGTAATATCCGGGGTGCAGACCACCCGCCGCCAGCCAGTAGCGCAATTCGTAATTGTGGGTGGAGACGGGAAAGACCATGCCCATTTTGAAGGACTTGCCTTCGGATTTGTACTGCTCGACCACGGGCGCAAGTGCCTCGGCGCTGATCGGGTGCTGCGGGCGACCATCATCCATGGTGGGGATGTTCGGCTTCATGGCTTCCCAGACGGAGTTCGACACCGTGATGCCATTGCCGTTCAGGTCCATCGAGAAGGGCGTGATGATATGGGCCTCGGTGCCGAAACCGATCGTCGCGGCGAGCGGCTGACCGGCGAGCATATGCGCCCCGTCGAGTTGCCCGTCGATCACCCCGTCGAGCAGCACCTTCCAGTTGGCCTGTGCCTCCAGCGTGACGAAAAGCCCTTCGTCGAGGAAATACCCCTGTTCGTAGGCGACGGCGAGGGGCGCCATATCGGTCAGCTTGATGAAGCCAAAGGTCAGCTCATCCTTTTCAAGGTCGAGCATCTGCGCGAAGCCGGGGCTGGCGAGTGCGGTGCTGGCCGCGAGGCCGAGAAGGAGGTTCTTCATGGAGTTGTCCCTTTCCATGGCCCGGCGGGTGGGAAGACCGGGCGAAAAACGAAAAAGCCGCTGACACACCCCGCAGGTTTGCGGAGGGTCGAGCGGCTTTGCTCAGAATTCCCAGTCTTCGGGAGACGATTGTCGGCTGGCGTCGTTGCCTGCCTTACTCTTTCACTATGCCTGCTGGCGCTGCGATGCGGCAAAGAAAAATCACTGCGAAGTCCTGAAATTTCCGTTCGGGCCGGGCCATCCTGCGGATATGCCCAGCATTTCGGCATCAGTTTTCCGAAGGCTCAAAAATTCGGCCATCGAAGAACTGGTTCCGGGACAGGATCAGCCGCCCTGATTCCGATGCGACCGGTGCTTCGGCTGATATCGCGCCCTCCAGCTTGGACGAGGCTCCGGGAAGATCCGCCGTCGTGCCCGCCAGCGCCGCGCGATAGAGATCGGAGCGAAACACCCCCCGCGCGGCCCGCGCCGCCCCCTCGCGTTCAAGCCCCGTTCGAGCCGCGAGTTGAAGCCCCATCCACTCCGCCTGACTGCGCCACGGAAAGCCCGCCGCGCCCCGGTGGAACTCAACGAAGTTGCCCACGCGGCGCTCCTCCCCCGTCGGCGCGATGACAAATCGCCCGGTGAGCGCGCGTTCCAGCACTTCGGAGGGCAGATCGAGATAGGCTGGCCGCGCCAGCAACTCCGCCGCAAGCGTGTGCGAGGACGGATCGCCAAGCCAGCGGCCCGCACGCCAGACCGCCCGGATCAACCGCCCGACAAGGGAGCGTTCGCTCTCGGCCCAGTCACTGCGCACGGCAAGAACCTTTTCCGGTGCAAACGACCAGATCGCCGCCCCCGGCAACAAAAGCTCCCCGACGCCGCCCTCAACGGCCACGCTGCCCCAAGGCTCCCCGACGCAAAAGGCGTCGATTTCCCCAGCGCGGATCGCATCGGCCATCAATGTTGGCGGCACGGTACGGATGTCGATCCCCTGCGGGGCAGGCAGGCCGAGCGCCGACAACCAGTAAAAAACGAGTTCCGCATGCATCGAGAATGGAAATGGCACCCCGACGCGAAGCCGCTCGCCACGTGCCGCGATCAGCGCCTCCCCCGCGGCCCGCGCATCGGAAAAGCCAAAGTCGTGGCCCCCATCGCGAAGGCGCGCCGCCAGATCCGCGCTGACGCCAATGACCTCTCCATTCACCGACAGGACCGACACCGCGTCGAGCGCCGCCCCCGCCCCGCCAAGCCCGAGCGCCGTGGCGACGGGCACCGCCGACAGCATATGCGCCGCGTCCACCTGCCCGTAACTGAGGCTGTCACGCAGGCTCGACCACGACGGCGCGCGCCGCAGATCGAGTGCGATCCCCTCCTCGGCGGCAAAGCCCATTTCCTGCGCCACGATGAGGGGGGCGGCATCGACCAGCGCGATATACCCCACCGCGAGGGTCGTCCCCTTCATGACAGAAGCCCCGCCGCAGTCACCAGCGCCTGCGCCACATCCGCCACCCGTTTTCCCTGATCCATCGCCGTCTTGCGCAAGAGCGCATAGGCCTCTTCCTCGCTGACGCCGCGTACCTTGATGAGCATGCCCTTCGCCCGGTCGATCACCTTGCGCTCTTCGAGCGCGCGCTTCGTCTCGGCCAGTTCGGTGCGCATCCGGCTGAACATCCGGAACCGGGCGATCGCGGCATCGAGCACGGGTTTGAGCCGTTGCGGCTGCATCCCGTCGACCACATAGGCCGACACCCCCGCCTCAATCGCCGCCGCCGACAGCCCCTCGTCGGAGCGGTCCACGAACATCGCGACCGGCCGGTCCATCGGCCCCGAGGCCAGGGCCAACTCCTCCAGCATGTCGCGCGAGGGGTTCTCAAGATCGATCAGCACGATATCGGGGCTGCGCGCCTGTATCTTGCGGGCAAGGCCCGTTGGCTCGGAAATGACGTGGATGTCATAGTCTCCCGCCCCGCGCAGCGCATCGACGATGGACAGCGCGCGGTCCCGTTCCGCCTCGACGACGATAATGGAAAGAGGTTCGCCCATGCCCGGTATCGCGCCTGACTTGCCGCGCCTTGTAAAGGCTCGCCGCGCTGCAGCGGTCCCGATTAGAAGCACCTGCCTAAAATATCAGCAGCGCTCAAAACCAAGCCTCTAAAGGGCCGATGCGCCCGATGCCGCACTGCGGCGCCTTTGGGTGCTTGACACAGCGGGTGTGCCTGCCGACGCTCAGGCAACAGTGGAGAACCACGACATATATCCGGGGAGGGATATCAAGATGATGCGCACCACAACGGGCCGGGCCTCGCTTCTGGCGGCTCTCATGCTCACCACGGCGGTAGGACCCGCGCTCTCGGACACGATCCGTTTCTGGACCACCGAAGAACAACCCGAACGCCTCGCCAAGCAAGAAGAGATGGCCGCCGCCTTCACCGAGGAAAGCGGCATTGAGGTGGAGGTCATTCCGGTGACCGAATCCGATCTCGGCACCCGCTCGACGGCGGCCTTTGCTGCGGGCGATCTGCCCGATGTGATCTATCACACGCTGCAATATGCCCTGCCTTGGGCCGAGGCCGGCATTCTGGATTTCGACGCCGCCACCGAAGTAATCGAAGAGTTGGGCGAAGGCGGATTTGCCCCCGGCGCGCTTGCCATGGCCAGCTTTGAAGATGGCTGGGCCTCCGTGCCCGTGGACGGCTGGACGCAGATGATCGTCTATCGCAAGGACCTGTTCGACGAAGCGGGCCTCGAAGCGCCGACCACCTATGGCAACGTGCTCACCGCCATCGAGGCGCTGCACAACCCGCCAGAGATGTTCGGCTTCGTCGCCGCCACCAAGGTGGATGAGAACTTCATGAGTCAGGTGCTGGAGCATGTCTTCCTCGCCAATGGCGTCTCCCCGGTCGGCCCCGACGGGTTTGCCCCGCTGGATGTGGACAAGACCACCGAGGTGCTCGATTTCTACAAGGCCATCGCGGAGGCCTCCCCCCCGGGTGAGCTTTACTGGCAGCAATCGCGCGAGCTTTACTTTGCCGGCAAGGCGGCAATGATCATCTGGTCGCCCTTCATCCTTGATGAGCTTGCGGGCCTGCGCGACAGTGCGCCGCCCACCATCACCGATGATCCCACCTCGCCGGAGCTTGCCTCCAAGACCGGGATCGTGACCAACTTCGCCGGTCCCTCCAATCCCGACGGCGCCGCTTGGGCCGACATCCGCTATTTCGGCATCACCAACGACGCCGACACCGATGCCGCGATCCAGTTCGTCGAGTATTCGCTGGATGCCGGCTATACCCAGACCCTCTCCATCGCGCCCGAGGGCAAGTTCCCCGTCCGGCGCGGCACCGAAGAGGGCGACACCTCCTTCGTGGATGAATGGGCCAAGCTGCCCGTGGGCGTCGATCGCAAGGCCGCGCTCTCCGATCTCTATGCACAGGAAATGGTCGATGAGATCGTCGGCGGCCTCGACGTGGCCCAGCGCTGGGGCGTCAAGGACGGCCAGCTTGCCCTTGCCTCCAAGATGATCAACAGCCAGATCATCAACCGGCTCGTGCGGGAGTATATCGATGGGGTGCGCGATGCCGCCGCCACCGTCGAGGCGATGAACTCCGAACTCTCCGAACTGCAATGAGCAACGCCGGGGCGGATCATCCGCCCCGCGCCCGGCCCCAGCCGCCCATCGTCGCGGCGGGGCCGCCGCGCGGGACCGGGGCCTTGGCCAAACGCGAGGCACGGCTGGCTTGGGGGCTGCTCTTCCCCACGGTTGCCATCGTCTCGCTCGTGGTCATCCTGCCGTTGCTGGCGATCTTCTGGATCAGCTTCAAGCCGGTGGGCCTAGCCGACCTGCGCCCGACGCAGCCCGTGGTTTCCGAAAATTTCCGCGCGCCCGATACGGCTGGCGAAGAAAGCCGCCTCGACTATCGCCTGCGCAATTCCAGTCAGGACATGCCCATCACCGGGGTGCGCCTGACCGATACGCTCCCCGACGGGCTCACCATCGCCGAGATCCCGGAGAATTGCACGCTGGAGGGCCGCGCCTTCGCCTGCGATTTCGGAGATTGGGAGCCGGGCTTCCGTGATCGAATGCGCCTCGCTGTTACCGTGGATCAGGCTTTCCTCGATGCCGGGCTGGACCCCGAAGACTCCGAGCCGGTGATTTCCGGCAAGGCGGCCAACCTGCTCACCAACTTTCAGTTCACCACAGAGAATTTCGCCCGTCTCTTCAGCTCGGATGAGTTCTATCAGGTGCTCTGGGTCACCATCGTCTATACCGTCTTCGGTACGGTCGGCGCGCTTCTCTTCGGTCTCTTCGCCGCGCTCCTGCTCAATCACGAATTTCCGGGCAAGGGCGTGCTGCGCGGCCTCTTTCTCTTTCCTTATGTGGCCCCCGTCATCGCCGTCGCCTTCACATGGGTGACGCTCTTTGATCCCTTCTCCGGCTCGGCCAACGCGCTTCTGGTGCAGATGGGCGTGGTCGACAGCCCGATCAACTTCTTCGGCCAGCGCCCGCTCGCGCTCATCATGGTCATCGTCTTTGAGATCTGGCGCTACTTCCCGCTCTCCTTCCTCTTCATCCTCGCCCGGATGCAGAGCATCGACACCGACATGTACGAGGCCGCCAACATGGATGGCGCCTCCCCGTTCCAGATCTTCTGGTACCTCTCGATGCCGATGCTGCTTGGCATCCTGTCGGTGCTGTTCCTGCTGCGCTTCATCTGGACCTTCAACAAGTTCGACGACATCTTCCTGCTGACGGGCGGCAACGCGGGCACGCGCACCCTGACGGTCAACGTCTATGAACAGGCCTTCGCCGTCTCCAACATCGGCGCGGGGGCGGCGGTGGCGGTTGTCGTCTTTGCCTGCCTCGTGATCTTCTCCGTCTTCTTCTTCCGCTTCATGAGCCGGGAGGAAGGGCTATGACCGCGCTGCGCAACGGATTTGTCCTCGGGCCGCTCATCGGGGTGCTTTGGCTCTTTCTCGTGGCGACCGCTGTCGCCGTGACGCTCTCCTTCGCGACCGGCATGGCGTTTCGCCCCGGCCTGCTGGGGGTGCTGCTGTTCGGGCTTGGGCTGGGCGCGGCGGCGCTGATGGTCCCGCGCCTTGCACTGGCCGCCGGGGCGGTTGCTCTGACCGCGCTCCTGATGCTGACGCCGCTTGCCCCTCTTATCACCGGGCCGCAGGTTTCCACCCTCTCTTTCATCCTCGGGGCGGCCATGACCGGGCTGGGCGCGGCCCTGCCCCTCGCGGGGATGCTGCGCCCCCTGCCCCGCGGCACCGCCACGCGCCATGAGGCCGAAGAGTCGATCCTGCATTTCCTCTTTTGGGCTGGCATGGTGATCTTTACCGCCGCCGTGGTCATTCCCTTCTACGTGATGGTCATGACCAGCCTGAAGAGTCAGGGCGCGCTGCTTCAGAACCCGCTCGATTTCTCGCTGGACCTGTCCAAGGGCTTCGGCCTCTTCCGCTCCTATGTGGAACTGTTCCGTGATTTCAACTTCGGCTCCTACCTCTGGACGTCCTTCTACGTCTCGGTGCTGACCGTCTTCATCACGCTGCTCTTCTCCGTCCCCGGCGCCTATGCCGTGGCGCGGTTGCGCTTTCGGGGCCGGGCCGCGCTGTCGCGCTCGGTCCTGCTGATCTACATGGTGCCGATGATCGTTCTGGCGCTGCCGATCTACATCGCCTTTTCCATGACCGGCCTGCGCAACACGATCACTGGCCTGCTGATGATCTATCCGGTCACCACGATCCCCGTCGCGCTCTACATGCTCCAAGGGTATTTCCGGGGCCTCCCCGGCGAGGTGGAAGAGGCCGGGCTGATGGACGGGCTCTCCCGGCTTCAAGTCATCTGGAAAATCACCCTGCCGCTCTCGCTGCCCGCGCTGGCTTCCGTCTCGCTCTATATCTTCATGATCGCGTGGAATGAATTCCTGCTGGCCTTCATGCTGCTCGATGACCCGTCGAAATTCACGCTGACCCGCGGTGTCGCCATGCTCAACTCCTCCGAGATCCCGCGCCAGCACCTGATGGCCGGGGCGGTGATCGCGACCCTGCCGGTCATGGCGCTTTTCCTCGGGCTGGAGCGTTTCATGACCAAAGGACTGACCGCCGGATCGGTCAAAGGATGATGGCCAAAGGATGACCATGGACGCCCAGCCCCAAACCACCCAGCGCCTCGACCAAGAGGCCCGCGACATCATGATCCGCAATGATCGCGGCGGCTATTCCGTGCCCACGCACGGGCTCTATCCCTATCAATGGAACTGGGACAGCGCCTTTGCCGCGATCGGCTATGCCGCCTTTGACATGGACCGCGCGTGGATCGAACTCGAAACGCTTATGGCCGCGCAATGGCATGACGGGATGGTGCCGCATATCGTCTTTCACGAGGTCGATCCCGGCTATTTTCCCGGCCCCGATATCTGGGGCGGGGTCGGCCCCGTCCCCTCGACCGGGATCAGCCAACCGCCCGTCGCGGCCAGCATGGCCCTGCGCCTGTGGGACAACGATCCCGAAATGGGCGCAGAGCGTTTTCTCCCGATGTTCGACGGGTTCGTCCGCTGGCACCGCTGGTTCATGGACTGGCGCCTGCACGATGGCGCCGTCTGCATCACCCATCCGTGGGAATCGGGCCGCGACAACACTCCCGACTGGGATGGCGCCATGGCCAACCTGATTCCCCGCGACCTCGGGGAATATCAGCGCCGCGACACCGGCCATGTCGATGCCTCCATGCGGCCGCACAAATCCGACTACGACCGGTATCTGACCCTCGTCGCCATCGGCCATGAGGCCCGCTGGGAACAGGGGGCGCTCCATGCAAGCTGGCCCTTCCGCGTGGCCGATCCGACCATGACCTTCATCCTGCTGCGGGCGCACCGCGACCTTGCCGAACTGGGCCGCCGCCTCGGGCGTGACGTGTCGGAAATCGAAAGCTGGATTCCCATCCTCGAAGCGGGGGCCGAAACGCTCTGGAACCCCGAGCTGAAGACCTACGATGTGCGCGACACGTTGTCGGGCGAATGGTCCTGTTGCGTGTCCAACGCCTCCTTCCTCTGCTGGTGGGCGGGGATCGACCGGGCAGAGATGCTGCCCCACCTGCGCCGGGTCAACCGCGCCGTGCGCTTCGGCGTGCCAAGCCATGATCCCGAAAGCCCCGCCTTTGAGGCCAAACGCTATTGGCGCGGGCCGGTCTGGGCGATGCTCAACATGCTCATCGCCGAAGGGCTCGATGAATTTGGCTACGACGACGGCGCCTTGTTGCGACAGAACACCGCCCGCATGATCGAAGAGAACGGTTTCGCGGAATATTTCGACCCGATCACCGGGGCCCCCGCAGGGGGGCAGAATTTCACCTGGACGGCGGCCATATGGCTCGATTGGGCGTCCCCACGGGCACGGGAGGAGAACCGATGGGCGGGATAACGCTGGACGGCGTCGAAAAATGGTTCGGCGATCTACAGGTCATCAAGGGGGTCGATCTCGAAATCGCTCCCGGTGAATTCGTGGTTTTCGTCGGCCCCTCGGGGTGCGGGAAATCCACCCTGCTGCGCATGATCGGCGGGCTGGAGGATACCTCTCGCGGGCGGCTCCTGATCGACGGGCGCGACGTGACGGATCAGCCCCCCGCCAAGCGCGGCCTTGCCATGGTGTTTCAGTCCTACGCGCTCTACCCGCATATGTCCGTGCGTGAGAATATGGGCTTTTCCCTCAAGACCGCCGGCGCCCCCGCCGCAGAGATCACCCGGCAGGTGGATGAGGTCGCCCGCGTGCTCAAGCTGGAGCCATATCTCGATCGTCGCCCCCGCGATCTCTCCGGCGGCCAGCGCCAGCGCGTCGCCATCGGTCGCTCCATCGTCCGGGAGCCAACGGCCTTCCTCTTCGATGAGCCGCTCTCCAACCTTGATGCCGCGCTCCGCGTCGAGATGCGCTATGAAATCGCCAAGCTGCACCGCACCCTTGCCGCCACCATGATCTACGTGACCCACGATCAGGTGGAGGCGATGACACTGGCGGATCGGATCGTCGTGCTGGAGGCAGGCCGCATCGCACAGGTCGGCTCCCCCCGCGAACTCTATGAACGCCCCGCCAACCTCTTCGTGGCGCAGTTCATCGGCAGCCCCAAGATGAATATCCTGCCCTGTCGCTCCGAGGCGGGCGATTGGCACATCGAGGGCGGCACCGGCGGGCCCTACGCCGCCCCGCATCCGGCCGAGCATTTGGGCATCCGCCCCGAACACATCACCCTGACCGCCCCCGGCGAGGGCAATTGCGACGGCATCGTCGACGTTGTCGAATACCTCGGCGCCGACAGCTTTCTGGTGCTCGATTGTGGCCCCTTGGGCGCGCTCACCGTGCGCGTGGCGGGCGATACGGTTCTCTCTCCCGGCGACCGCGCGGGCCTGCGATTCGATCAATCCCGCCTGTCGTTCTTCGACAAGGAGGGCCTCGCCACAGACCGCTAGGGTCTGCCCCCGATTGTTTCCACTCGCTCGACGGTGTTTTCCGCAGAGCGATACAGATCGAGGGCCGCAACCATGCTAGCGTCACGCAAATGTCCCGCGCCCGACCTATCGCCGCGCGGGACGGTGACGTGCCTCGGGGGACGGGACGCATGGCCCCCACACCATCGACCCGTGAGGCACGGAAGGGCGCCCCCAAAGGACCGGGGGCGCCCTTTTATCAGAGAACGCCGCGACTAACGCAGGCCGATGCGTTTCGAGCCTGTAGCCTACACGAGGCCGCCGGTCATTCGCTCCAGGGATGGACATGCACGTCCCGTCCCGAATGCCCCTTCAGGATCTGTACGGCGAGGTCTTCGTGCTCTTTGTCTTTGACCCTGACCCAAAGCAAGATCCCGCCATGCTCGATCTGGGTCGCATAGTAGTCCTTGTGATGCGTCCCCACACGGCGCGCCAGCAACGTGCCGATCACGGCCCCCGGAGTGCCGCCAATCGCGATTGCGGCGATGGATGCCGCAAGCGTGCTGGCGGGAGTGAGCATCGCGGCCATCGCAATATATGATCCCAGGAAAAAGAAACCGCCGGCAATGCTGCCTTCCAATTCCCCCATGGCCTCTTCGGATACAAAGGCGGCGCGCGGGGCCTTGGGATTGTCCTCCAGTTCGGAAGCAGACCAATAGGCATCGCCCAGCTTTTCCCTGAGCGCGTCCTCTCCGGCGAGCAGGCTGATGTCATACCGGCTAAACCCGACCATCCTAAGATCATAGAAGGCCGCCTGAAGGCTCTCGAAGCTGTCGAACACGCCGACAGCCTCGGGAATGGCGATAACGGTGGTTTGGTGGTCTGGCTTATCCAAGGTCGCCACAGCGATCTCCTGACGTTTTGCATCCGCGTGGGGACAACAGTATTCGCAGGGACCGGATACGCCCTTGATTTAGGTCAAGGGATATTCGTGCGCGCTCCCGTACCAACATTCCAACGGGACCAGTGACGCCCAGCAAGGGCTGAGGGCCACAACACAGGAGAGTGCCGCCATGAAAGGCTTTGCCGACAACATTGAGAAGCTGACCGAAGAGAACGACCTCTTTCGCAATGTCCTCTACACTGGTCAGAACCTGCAACTGGTACTGATGTCGCTCAAACCGGGTGAAGAGATCGGCGAGGAAACGCATGACGACCGCGACCAGTTCTTCCGGTTTGAAACCGGCAGCGGCCAAGTCTGGATCGACGGCGCCGCCAATGAGGTGAAAGCCGACGATGCTGTCATCGTTCCCGCAGGAGCCAAACACAACGTGGTCAATACCGGGGCGGAGCCATTGCGGCTTTATACCATCTATGGCCCCCCTGAACATCTCGATGGCACCATCCACAAGACCAAAGCGGACGCCGACGCATCGCACGAGCATTTCGACGGGCGAACGACGGAATAGGTCGCCGCCTCGATCTGATTGGAATGGGTCCCGGAGCGCGTGTCTCTGGCACCCCCCTCTCACAGGGCTCTTCGATGCGGTCACACAAGTGTATGACGCGATGTCATACACTTGTCATACAAAAGTCATACCCACTTTTCAGAGGGTTAGAACGCCTTGAAGGTCAGCGTCGTGAGCGAGCGTTCGATGCCCTCGATGGTCAAAAGCTCCTCGTTGATGAACTTGCCCACGTCCTCTCCGGCCGGGATATACATCTTGAGCAGAAGGTCATATTCGCCGCTGGTGGAAAACAGTTCCGAATGGATTTCCCGAAGCGCGATATCCTCCGCGACACGATAAGTCGTGCCCGGCTTGCAGCGCAGTTGAATGAAAACGCAGGTCGACATGGGGTGGCCTCCTTTTTGCCAAGGCTGGCACAGGGGCCACGGGCCCCGCAATCCCGAATTGCCGCCCTTGGCGCGCCGCCTGCCCCGGCCTATAAGGCCCCCGAATGACGAGGAAAACCCCATGCGCAGCGCCAAGATCACCCGCAACACCGCCGAGACGCAGATCACCGTAGAGATCAACCTCGACGGCACCGGTGCCTATGACAACCAGACCGGCGTCGGCTTCTTTGATCACATGCTCGATCAACTCTCGCGGCATTCCCTCATCGACATGACCGTCCGGGCAAAGGGCGATCTGCACATCGACGATCACCACACCGTCGAGGATACCGGCATCGCGCTTGGCCAAGCGCTTGCCCAAGCCCTTGGCGATAAACGCGGAATCCGCCGCTATGGGGCCTGTCTGCTGCCGATGGACGACGCGCTTGTGCGCGCCGCGCTGGACCTCTCGGCGCGTCCCTTCCTCATTTGGAACGTCGAGCTTCCCACCGAGAAAATCGGCGCTTTCGACTGTGATTTGGTGCGCGAATTCTTTCAGGCCTTCAGCACGCACGGCGGCATCACCCTGCACGTCGATCAGTTGCACGGCCTCAACAGCCACCACATCGCCGAGGCCGCTTTCAAGGCCGTCGCCCGCGCCCTGCGCGAGGCCGTCGAAACCGATCCGCGCAAGGGCGATGCGATCCCCTCCACAAAGGGCGCGCTATGACCACGGTCATCGTCGATTACGAATCCGGGAACCTGCATTCCGCGCAGAAGGCCTTTCAGAAAATGGCCGACGAAACGGATGCCGGGCCCGTCGCCGTAACGTCCGATCCCGATGTGATCCGCACGGCGTCCCGTATCGTTCTGCCCGGTGACGGAGCCTTCCCCGCCTGCCGGCGGGAACTCTTTGATCATCGCGGCGTCTTTGAGGCCATGGAGGAGGCGGTCATTTCCGGCGGTCGCCCTTTTCTGGGAATTTGCATTGGGATGCAGATGCTTAGCTCTCGCGGGCACGAGTACGAAGAGACCGCTGGCTTTGACTGGATCCCCGGAGAAGTGGTGCGGATAGAGCCTGCGGACCCGGCGATGAAGGTTCCGCACATGGGCTGGAACGATCTGGTTATCGACAACCCGCACCCGATTTTCGATGGGATCAAAACGGGCGATCACGCCTATTTCGTGCATTCCTACCACATGCGCCCCGCCGATCCCGCGCATCTTCTGGCACATGTGGAATATGGCGCGCCGATCACCGCGATCGTGGGGCGCGACAATATCGTCGGCACGCAGTTCCACCCCGAGAAAAGCCAGACGATCGGCCTGCGCCTGATCTCCAACTTTCTGCATTGGGTGCCGTGACCCCGCCTCGCGCCGTGCTTTCGTGGTCCAGCGGCAAGGATTGCGCGTGGGCCGGCCATATGGCGCAGCAAACCGGACAGGCCGAGATTGCGGCGCTGCTGACCACAACGAACGAGGCATTTGACCGGGTTGCGATGCATGGCACCCGCAACGCCCTCCTGCGGGCACAGGCCGCCGCCATGGATGTCGAGTTGATCGAGGTTCCCCTGCCCTGGCCCTGCTCCAACGAAGTGTATCAGGACCGCATGGCCGAGGCAGTTGCCAAACTGGCGGAACGCGGGCTCAACCACATGATTTTCGGGGATCTTTTCCTTGAGGATGTCCGCACCTATCGCGAAGCCAACCTCGCCGGGAGCGGCATCACGCCGCTCTTCCCGCTCTGGGGCCGCGATACGGCGGAATTGGCGTTGGAGATGATCGACGGCGGATTGGAGGCACATCTCGTGACCCTGGACCCCACTCGCCTGCCCGCCGATTTTGCAGGTCGCCGGTATGATCGCGCTCTGCTTGCCGCCCTCCCCGAAGGCATCGACCCTTGTGGGGAGAACGGCGAATTTCACACCGCGGTATCAAACTGTCCGCTGTTCAAGGCGCCACTGCATGTCGCGCCCGGCGAGGTCGTTACCCGCGATGGTTTCGTCTATGCCGACCTCGTTCCATCTATTTGATGCGCCGCCACGTCTGTTTCGAGCATAACAAACCACCCGCCACACATCCCCGCAGCGCGAGCGTTTCGCCCGTGTGGTCCATCTTGCCGATATAGGTCTTGCCGTTGGACGGGCGCCAGACCTTGCCCTCGTATTTGCCGGCCCCCTTGGGGACCATCCCAATGACCAGCGTCTTGCCGAGATTGAGCGAGGCATATTCACCATCGGTGTTGTAAGTGCGTGTGATCACGCCGCAAATCGCCTGTCCGCAGGGTTGCATGGTGACATGGGCAAAGGCCCCATCGTCCGGTTCGGTCTGCCACACGCCCTCGACGGGATCGGCGGATACGGCGCTCGCCGCCAAGGTAAGCGCCACGATCAGTTCTTTCATCATCTCTCCTCCCTGAAAGATGCGGCAAACGTGCAGAGGCCCGCGTCGCCAATCAAGCCTGACGTCAGGTCGCGTTGCATTTGTGCCGTCCGCGTGGCAAATCGCGACGACACAAGCGAGAAGGCAAATCCGAATGATCCTCTATCCCGCAATCGACCTGAAGGACGGTCAGGCCGTTCGGCTTCTCAAGGGCGAAATGGAAAAGGCCACCGTCTTCAACGACGATCCCGCGGCGCAGGCCCGTGCCTTTGTCGAGGCCGGTTGCGAATGGTTGCATCTGGTTGATCTCAACGGTGCTTTTGCGGGCGAACCGGTCAATGCCGCGCCCGTCGAAGCCATTCTGGAGCAGACCAACGTGCCAGCGCAGCTTGGCGGCGGCATCCGCGATATGGCTACGATCGAACGCTGGCTCTCCAAGGGCCTCGCGCGGGTCATTCTCGGGACCGTTGCTGTGGAGAATCCTGCGCTGGTCCGTGATGCGGCCAAGGCCTTTCCCGGTCAGGTGGCCGTGGGCATCGACGCACGCGATGGCCGTGTCGCGACCAAAGGCTGGGCCGAGGAGACGGATGTGCTCGTGACCGATCTCGCCCGCTCCTTCGAGGATGCCGGCGTGGCGGCCATCATCTATACCGACATCAACCGCGATGGGGCGATGCAAGGCCCGAACATAGAGGCGACGGCGGCGCTGGCACGTGCCGTAAGCATTCCCGTGATTGCCTCCGGGGGCGTCTCCTCGCTCGAAGATCTGATTGCCCTGCGGGATTGCGGGGCGCAACTCAACGGTGCGATTTCCGGACGTGCTCTTTATGACGGCGCGCTTGATCTTCGCGCTGCGCTCGCCGCTCTGAAGTCATGAGGTCGCTTGTCCGGCCCGCGTGCGCCGTATAACACAACGCCATGTTGAAAACCCGCATCATTCCCTGCCTTGATGTCGCCGATGGCCGCGTGGTCAAGGGCGTCAACTTCGTTGATCTGCGCGATGCGGGGGACCCGGTCGAGGCCGCCCGCGCCTATGACGCAGCAGGCGCAGACGAAATCTGTTTTCTCGATATCCACGCCACGCATCAAAACCGCGGCGTGATGTTCGACGTGGTGACCCGCACGGCAGAGCATTGCTTCGTGCCGCTTACGGTTGGCGGCGGCGTGCGGACCGTGGCCGATGTGCGCGCTCTGCTGCTCGCCGGTGCCGACAAGGTCAGTTTCAACTCCGCTGCCGTGGCAAACCCGGACGTGATCGCAGAGGCCGCTGACCATTTTGGCAGTCAGTGCATCGTCTGTGCCATCGACGCCAAAGGCGTGGCCCCGGGACGTTGGGAGATTTTCACCCACGGCGGGCGCCGCGAAACCGGTATCGACGCGGTCGAGTTCGCCCGGACCGTCGCGGCAAAGGGGGCCGGTGAAATCCTGCTGACCTCTATGGATCGTGATGGCACGCGCGCTGGTTTCAATCTGCCGCTCACTCGCGCCATTGCCGATGCCGTAGACGTTCCAGTGATCGCAAGCGGCGGCGTTGGCACGCTGGATCACCTAGTCGAGGGCGTCACCGAAGGCGGCGCATCCGCCGTACTGGCCGCATCGATCTTTCATTTCGGAACCTACACCGTCGCCGAGGCAAAAGCGCATATGGCCGCCGCTGGCATCCCCATGAGGCTCACATGAGCGCCCTTCACGAGCTTTCCCGCACAATTGCCGAACGCGCCGGGGCCGATCCTGATTCAAGCTGGACCGCCAAGCTCTTGGCGCGCGGCCCGGAGAAATGCGCCGAAAAATTCGGTGAGGAAGCGGTTGAGGCGATAATCGAGGCGGTAAAGGGTGATCGGGAGCGGCTGACCAGCGAAGCTGCGGATGTTCTTTATCACCTTCTTGTCATGCTCAGGGCGCATGACATCGACCTGTCGGATGTCGAGGCGGAACTTGCCCGGCGCGGCGACAAATCCGGGCTGGAGGAAAAGGCCTCCCGCAGTTGACGTACAGGTAAATCTCGAAAAGTCGAACTGTTGATGCCTCGTTAAAACTCTTTGCCCTAAGACTTATCTTGTCTGAGGGAGCAATTGGGCGATGCACGGTCTGGTCAACAGAGCAATTCAGGGATTTGTAGAGGATACCTACGGCCGCGAGCGATGGCTTGAGGTTACCCGCCGCGTTGCCCTTGGCTTTACCGACTTCGACACGATGATCGACTACTCGACCGAGCAAACGGAAACGTTGCTCGATGCGATTTCGATTGCCTTGGACAAACCGAAGGAAGCCGCGCTCGAAGATATTGGGACCTATCTGGTGACGCATCCCAATCTGGGGCCGTTGCGGCGCCTCCTGCGGTTCGGAGGAGAGACATTTCTCGACTTCCTCCTTTCACTCGATGATCTCCCCGGTCGTGCGCGCATGGCGGTGCCCGACCTTGACGTTCCGGACCTTCAGCTGAAGGCGCTTGGTCCGCGACGTTATTCTCTTGTGTGTGATAGCCCCCTGAAAGGCTATGGTTATGTGGTTCTCGGCTTGTTGCGAGGTATGGCGGACGATTACGGCGCGCTTGTCCTGATGGACATCCGCTCTGGGCAGGGGAAGTCCGAAGTTATCGACATTGTTTTGGTTGATCTGGAATTCTCGGAAGGACGCAGCTTTGACCTCGCACGTACGGAGAAGGGCGCGTGAGGGATTTGCCGGCGTAGAACCAGCGCTGGACCTCATCTGCCCACTACATCTTACTGTCGGCCCGCGCGGCATTATCCGCCACGTGGGCCCCACCCTGCGCCGGCTCCACCCCGATCTCATCTGGGAAGGTTCTGCTTTTTTTGACCTGTTCGAAATCTGCCGTCCCAACGACATCTCATCGACGAACGATCTGCGCGCCGCTTCGGGCAAGCGGTTGCACCTGCGTATGCGCGGAATGCCGGAAATAGGTCTGAAAGGCGTGGCCGCAGCCTACAGCGATGGTGCGATCATTGATCTGTCCTTCGGCATCGAGGCCGTGAATGCCATCACCACCTTCGACCTTACGAGCCGGGATTTCTCTCCGACCGACCTGACCATTGAGATGCTCTACCTGCTGGAAGCAAAGACACTGGTGATGGATGAGTTGCGCACCGCCAACCTGCGGCTGCGCGACGACAAGCTCGCAGCAGAACAAAAGGCAAGCACCGACGCCCTCACGGGGCTCTGGAACCGGCGCGCCCTCAACACCCTGATGCACGACAGCGTGGCAGCGGCCAACGATGTGGCGCTGATCTATCTCGATCTTGATCACTTCAAAGAGATCAACGATCACTACGGGCATGACACCGGCGACCGCATCCTGCAGCACACCGCCGAGGTTCTGGTGGCGGAGACCCGGCGCGCGGATATCGTGGCACGTTTCGGCGGGGACGAATTCGTGGTGCTCATGCACCAGCCCAAATCTGCCGCCGATGCGATAAAGGTGGTCGAGCGCATCCTCGGGCGGCTCAACTGCCCCATCTGCGTTTCCGGGAAAAAGCTGGCCGTATCAGGCAGCATCGGCGTGGCCTGGTCCCCGAACTATGACAAGCCGACCATCGAACACCTTCGCACCTATGCTGATCGCGCGCTCTACGCGGCCAAAGACGCGGGGCGCGGCACCTATGCGCTGCACCAGCCGGGTGAAATCATCACAAAGCCCTGCGACTGAGCCGGGCGGGGATTAAGCCCGGGCACCCGCCGTATTGATGACCACCCCGCATGTGCCCGCCACGTAGCTCAGGGCCAGATCGTGCTTTTCGCGGCTGAAATCCCCAAGCGCATCGGCCACGAAGAATGGCTCTATGTCGCGCATGAAGGCATCGGCGGCTGTCAGCATACAGCCGATATGCGCATAGATCCCGCAGATCACGAGCTGGTCACGCCCCCTCGCCTGCATCATCTCTGCAAGGTTGGAACGTTGAAACGCGCTGTATCGATGCTTGGTCAGCACGTGATCGCCCGGCAGCGGCGCAAGGTCCGTCAGGATCGGACGATGCGCCTCCGGGTCCTGCATGCCGGGCCCCCAAAGTTCAGCTTGTAGCCCGCGATCCCGTCGGTCCTGCTGAACGTCCTGCGCGGTATAGAAGACCGGTGCACCCTTGGCGCGCGCAACCTCGGCAAGCCCCGCGATATTGGCGGTCATGGGGCGCAGCGGGCTTTCCCCTTCTACGAAGGCGGCGCAGAAGTAACGCTGCATGTCGTGGATCAAAAGCGCGGCCCGATCCCAGTCCAGCGAAAAGGGCGCTTTCGACGCCGGAAGCTCATCCGCGCGAGGCAACTCATAGGATGCGATTTTGGGCAAGGATTTCGACGTGCTCATCGGCTCGCCTCCATTGTCTCCACCAACGTGTCAAGCTCCGCGCCCTCAAGCCCCAAGGCCGACAGGAATGTGCGGAACTTCGTCGCGGTTTCGCGCCGTTCGGTTTCCGGGTCGGAGCCAAGCACCAACCCCGCACCGGCGTGCAGCCGCGCGACGCGCCCTTCTATCTCGGCGGACCGGATCGTGACGTACCAACTGCCATCCCCGCGGCGATCGTTCCACCCGACCGTGCCCGCGTAGAAACCTCGCGGTCCATCCTCCAGCTCCGGTATCAACGCGGCGGCCCGGGCTTGCGGGACACCGCAGACTGCCGGCGTCGGGTGCACGCGCGTGGCCAATAGCGCCGACGGCTCCTCCGGGTCACGCAAACGCCCCTCAATCCGCGTTCCCAAGTGCCAGAGCGCCCGCGTCGAAGTGATCTCGGGGCCATCCGGGCAGCGCAACTCGTGGCACAAAGGCGCGAGGGTATCGAGCAGGAACTCCACGACATGCCGATGCTCGTGGCGATCCTTGCTCGACGCGGCAAGAGACGCACGCGCCGCCGCGTCAGCATGCGGATCAGCGCTGCGCGCGGAAGACCCGGCCAGCGGGTGCGAAATGATCCGGTCGCCGCGCTTTTCCATCAAGAGCTCGGGCGATGCCCCGGCAAGATAGCGCGGCCCCTGCCCTCGTTCGGGCAACCGCAGCATGAACGCCGTGGCGGCAGGATCAGCGGTCAGCCGATCCATCAGCGCGGCGCGATCTATTTCCCGATCCGACATCGCTTCGAGCCGCCGTGCGAGGACCAGTTTCTGCAACCCGTCCGGCTGCCCGGCGCCCGCGGCGATAATTTCCAGCGCTCGCGCAACGCCCGCCTCATAGACCGCTGCTGGTGTCATCTCACGGATGGTCCAGCCAGCCATCGACGGCGCAGCCCCGGCCAATCCCCCGATGCGCGGCGAAGTGGAAACCCAAAAGCTGTCTTCTTCGGTAAGGTCAAATGGCAACGCTCCGGCGACAATCGTACTCTCAGGAGCCCCGTCAAAGGCGCGTGCGAGCCGCGCCCCCAAGGTGGCCGATGTACCACGCGGCACTGCCGTCGCGCTCTCTCCCGCGCAAATCCATGCGGCCGACCCACGGAATTCAAAAGCGGGATCGTTGCGCCCCGTATCGGGTCGCAAACTCGGATCAAACGAACTGGAAGTCACTGTACCATCCCTTGACCAGGCATTTCGCATTCGGAAAGACGGTGTGCTTTCCGGCGTGGCTGGCCTGGCCCCGAAAACGGGAACGGGGGTAGCTGGCAGATGCGCGACGGTATAGTGGATGAGAAGAAACTCGCAAGCCCTTGCACGGCACCTTTTTGCCGAGGGGCAGGCACAACAGGAGGGGAATTTAACGACATGGCGCGTTTTCAAGGCGATTGGCTTCGGGATCAGGCATTGGCCCTGCTGCGGTTTCACGCGAATTCCCGTAACCCCGCGGGAGGTTTCTGGCCGCTGGACCGGCAGGGAGCTCCCGTGGATGAGGCCCCGCGCGGATCTGGGTCGGAACGCCCCCTGCATGAAACAAGCCGAATGGTGCACAGCTACGCGCTTGCCGTGGGGCTCGGCTTCCCCGGTGCCCGCGATCAGGTGGATCATGGGATCGCATGGCTGTTCGATGGCCATCTGGATCGGTCCAACGGCGGGTTCTACTGGAGTGTTGACGACGCAGGCCCGATCGATAGCCGCAAACAGGCCTATGGCCATGCCTTCGTTCTCCTTGCCGCTGCCTCTGCCGCGCGCGCGGGTCACCCTGACGCCGCGCGGCTGCGGGACCGTGTGTGGGACGATCTGATGGCCCATTTCTGGGAGGCCGACGCCGGCATGGTGGCCGATACCTTCTCCGCAGACTGGAGTGAGGGTTATAGCTATCGCGGGCAGAACGCGAACATGCACCTGACAGAGGC
Source organism: Poseidonocella pacifica (assembly GCF_900111875.1). Lineage (GTDB taxonomy): Bacteria > Pseudomonadota > Alphaproteobacteria > Rhodobacterales > Rhodobacteraceae > Poseidonocella > Poseidonocella pacifica. The sequence goes on along the minus strand of NZ_FOJU01000001.1, from coordinate 289,380 downwards.
CCTCATGGCCGCCCACGCCGCATGGGGCGATGCGCAGTATCTGGAGATGGCCGAAGGGATCGCCCGCCGCCTTATCGACAAGCACGCGCGTGCCGCCGGTTGGGTCGTACCGGAACACTTCACCGAGGACTGGCAAGAAGACCCCGATTTTGACGGGGATCCGATGTTTCGACCCTCAGGTACCACGCCCGGCCACGCGCTTGAGTGGAGCCGCCTTCTGCTCGAACTCTGGGAGGCAACGGGCCGCCGCCATGAGTGGATGCCCGAGGCCTCCGAAGGGCTGTTTCGCCGCGCAATGAAGGAAGGGTGGCTCCCCACCGGAGGGATCGCCTATACGCTGGGCCCGGACGGGGAGGTGAGCCGGGACTGGCGCTTCTGGTGGCCCTGCGCCGAGGCGATCGGTGCGGCTCACAGGCTTCACACCGTGACGGGCGATGCCTTCTATGCAGAGTGGTACGCCCGCGTCTGGGAATACGTCGATGCCCGCCATATCGACCATGTCCACGGCGGTTGGTTCCACCAGATCGACGAAAATGGCGAGCCCGTCGCCGGCATCTTTCCGGGTAAACCCGATATCTACCACGCCCTGCAGGCCTGCCTCATTCCACTGGGCGATCCTTTTTCGCCAGCGGGTTGACCCGCGCCTACTCGGCCCCCGTGATCAGGCCGATAACGCGGGGGCCAAGCGCCTCGATGATGCGCCGGACCCCGTCGGCGTTGGGGTGAATGCCGTCGGGTTGAAAGTACTGGCGCGCCTCGCGCGGATCATCTTCGCCCAGACCGGCAAAGAAACTCGGCTCATAGAGCGCGCCATAGTCTTCTGCGAGGTCCGGATAGATTGCGTCGAACGCGGTCTTGTACTCCGGCCCGTAGTTGTCCGGCGCGCGCAGTCCGACCACCAATACCGACACCCCATGCGCCTCTGCCTCGCTCAGGATCGTGTCCAGATTGGCGCGGGTCACCGCCGGATCGATCCCCCTCAGCAAATCGTTCCCCCCCAGCGTCAGGATCATCGCATCGATCTCCGGCGTCAGGCTCCAGCCGATGCGCGCCGCGCCGCCCGCGGTCGTGTCTCCCGATACGCCCGCATTCACGACGCGAACCTCATGACCCTGCGCCGCGAGCCAATCGCGAAGCTGGGGCACAAAACCTTCGGTCTCGATCAACCCATATCCTGCGGTCAGGCTGTCACCGAAGGCAAGAAGATCGACCTCCTCCGCCGTCGCTGCGACGCCCCATATAGCGAGGATTGTCGCCAACACCTTGCGGCGCGCCTGCAACACCCCATATTGCACTCGACGCGGCGATAACCCACGGTACCTCATGTCAGATCCGATCCTTTCGCTTCGCGACGTCCAGTTGACCCTAGATGGCAACGCCGGGCCCGTGGACATCCTCCATGACATAACCCTCGACATCGCCAGAGGACAGACCCTCGGTCTGGTTGGTCCCTCCGGTTCCGGCAAATCCTCGCTGCTCATGCTGCTTGGCGGGTTGGAGCGCGCCTCTGGGGGGCGGATCACCGCCCTCGGCCATGATCTCACCGCGATGTCCGAAGACGCGCTTGCCCGGTTTCGCAGGGATCACATGGGTGTGGTGTTTCAATCCTTCCACCTGATTCCGACCATGACAGCGCTGGAAAACGTGGCCACGCCGCTTGAGCTTGCCGGGCGCAAGGATGCCTTTGTCCGCGCGGCGGAAGAACTGGCCTCGGTCGGGCTGTCCCACCGGGCCGATCACTACCCGAGCCAGATGTCGGGCGGAGAGCAGCAACGGGTTGCCCTCGCTCGCGCCATGGCCCCGCGACCGGACATCCTTCTCGCAGATGAGCCGACCGGAAACCTCGACAGCCCCACCGGTGCGCTGATCGCCGACTTGCTGTTCGATCTCTCTGCCAAGGCGTGCGCCACGCTTGTCCTTGTCACGCATTCATCTGAGCTAGCCGCACGTTGCGGCCGTGTCGTGCGGCTGCGTGATGGGCGGATCGAACCCGACACTGTGGCGCGGGCGGCCGAATGAGCTTTGCCATCGCTGGCCGTTTGGCGCGCCGTGAGCTACGCGGCGGCCTTCGCTCCTTCCGTATTTTCCTCGCTTGCCTGACCCTCGGCGTCGCGGCAATTGCCGCGGTCGGCTCTGTTCGAACAGCGATCGAAGAGGGGCTGGCCCGCGAAGGGGCCGCGCTTCTGGGCGGGGATGCGGAACTTGAGTTCACGTATCGCTTTGCCACTGCGGCAGAGCGCGACTGGATGGAGGCGGTTGCCGAGCGCCTGTCTGAGGTCGCGGATTTCCGGTCGATGGCTGTCACGGATGGGCCGTCCGGCACCGAGCGGGCCCTAACGCAAGTGAAATCCGTCGACGACGCCTACCCGCTGCTCGGCACCCTTGGCCTTGATCCCCCGCTGCCCATAACCGAGGCTCTCGCGACCACGGATGGCATTCCCGGCGGGCTCATGGCGCCGCTGCTCGCCGATCGCCTTGGCCTTGTTCCGGGGGATACGTTTCGGCTGGGCACACAGACCTTTCGCCTCTCCGCCATCCTTGTACGCGAACCCGATGATGCGGGCGCGGGCTTCAGCTTGGGCCCCCGCACCATCGTGGCAACAAGCGCCCTCGATGCGTCGGGTCTTCTTGGCCCCGGCACCCTATTCGAGACGAAATACCGGCTCGACCTGCCGCCAGATGCCGATCTCGACGCGCTGGAGCGTGAGGCCAAGGCCACCTTCCCCGATAGCGGCCTGAGGTGGCGCGATTCCCGCAACGGTGCGCCGGGGGTGGCGCGCTTTGTCGAACGGCTCGGCTCTTTTCTGGTGCTCGTGGGCCTGTCCGGGCTGATCGTGGGCGGTGTTGGCGTATCCTCCGCTGTGCGTGCCTTTCTCGCGGGGAAGACTGGTGTCATCGCCACCCTGCGCACCCTTGGGGCGGATCGGCGCACCATCTTTCTTACGTACTTCCTGCAGATCGGCGCGCTCTCCCTGCTCGGGATTGCCTTGGGCCTGATCCTTGGGGCTGGCCTGCCCATCGCCTTTTCTCCCCTCATAGAAGACCGCTTGCCCGTCCCGGCCGTCTTTGCCCTGCATCCGCGACCGCTGATGGAGGCCGCGCTCTATGGCGTGCTAACCGCGCTCATCTTCACGCTCTGGCCCTTGGCGCGGACCGAAGACATCCGTGCAGCCGCCCTGTTTCGCGACTCGCTTGGCGCGGGCAAACTGCTCCCCGCGCGCCGCTATCTCGTCACCGTCGCGCTTCTTGCCGCGCTGCTCGTTGGCGCCGCCGCAGCTTTCTCGGGCTCTCCGTTACTGACATTGTGGACCGTGGGTGGCCTTTTTGCCGCGCTTCTGATCCTCGTCCTCGCGGCGCTCGGCCTCCGCCGCGTCGCCGCTCGCACCAAAGTCCTGACGCGGGGCCGGACCGCTTGGCGCACCGCCTTGGGCGCGATTGCCGGTTCGGGCGAGGAAACCACATCTGTGGTGCTGTCACTGGGCCTCGGCCTCTCGGTTCTGGCGGCTATCGGCCAGATCGACGGAAACCTGCAAACCGCGATTTCACAGGACCTTCCCGAACGGGCACCCAGCTACTTCTTTGTCGACATCCAGCGCGATCAGATGCCGGGCTTTCGTGAACGGTTGGACGGTGACGCGGCAGTATCCAAAGTGGAAAGCGCGCCCATGCTGCGCGGCGTGATCACCCGGATCAACGGCCGTCCGGCGCGTGAGGTGGCTGGCGATCACTGGGTTGTTCGCGGCGACCGGGGCGTGACCTATTCCGCTGCCAAGCCAGACAACGCCCGACTAACCGCAGGCGCATGGTGGCCCGAAGACTATACCGGAGATCCGCAAATCAGCTTTGCCGCCGAAGAAGCCGAAGAGATGGGGCTGTCGCTTGGCGATACCATGACGGTCAGCATTCTGGGACGAGAGATAACCGGCACGATCACGTCCTTCCGCGAGGTCGATTTCTCCACCGCTGGCATGGGCTTCGTGCTCTCGATGAACGAGGCCGCGCTGGTCGGTGCGCCCCATACCTTCATCGCCACAGTCTATGCCGACCCCGAGGCCGAAGCGCCAATCCTGCGTGACCTGACGACCGCCTTTCCCAATATCACGGCGATCAGCGTGCGGGATGCGATCGACCGTGTGACCGAAGTGCTCGGGGGAATCTCCGCCGCCACGCGCTATGGTGCGGCGGCGACCCTTCTCACGGGTGTGCTCGTCCTCATCGGCGCTGCGGCGGCCGGGGTACGGGCGAGGGTCTATGAGGCCGCGGTCCTCAAGACGCTGGGCGCAAGCCGGGCGACGATCCTCCTCAGCTTCGCGCTTCGCTCTGCCATCTTGGGGGCCGGGGCGGGATTGGTCGCGCTGGTCGCTGGGATCGCAGGGGCGTGGGCCGTCATGCACTTTGTCATGGAGGCCAGTTTCGCAGTGATCTGGCCAAACGCCGTCGCCATCGTGCTCGGGGGCTTGCTGTGCACTACGCTGGCCGGGTTGCTCTTTGCGCTCCCGCCCCTCGCGGCGCGCCCCGCCCGGGTGCTTCGCGCGCGCGAGTGATCAGCCGCGACGCCATTCCTCGATTGCGGCAAGTATCGCATCAAACCCTTCGGTGAGCGCCGCTGGTCCCGGTTGCAGGATGATGGGCGATTTGATTTCGATGATCCGCCCATCCCTCACGGCGGGAATCCGATCCCACCCGGGCCGGGCTGCGATCTTTTCCGGGCGCACCTTCTTGCCGCACCAAGACGCGAGGATGATATCGGGCTGCGCCGCGATAACGTCCTCTGGCCCCACAATCCGGTCCTTGGCCGCCTGTTCATGGCGAAGATGGGCAAAGCAGTCGATCCCGCCCGCCGCTTCGATCAGTTCCGACACCCAGCCGATCGAGGTGATCATGGGATCGTCCCATTCCTCGAAATAGATCCTCGGGGATGGACCCGTTCGGGGCGTGGACAGCCGCGCCTTGTAGCTGGCGACGAGCGCATTCGCGTCGCTGGCTTTGCCGGTCAGCGCCCCGAGCATGGAGATCATGTCAAGGATGCCCGCCACGGTGCGCTGGTTGAAGGCGTGAACCGTAACCCCTGCCCGGATCAACTCCGCAGCAATCTCTGCCTGAAGATCTGAAAACGTCAGGACCAGATCCGGCTCAAGGGCGAGGATCTTCGGGAAATCCGCCGAGGTGAACGCCGAAACCCGAGGCTTCTCGCGGCGCACGCGCTTGGGTCGGACCGCATATCCAGACACCCCGACAATGCGCGCGTCCTCCTCCAGAAGGTACAGGGTCTCGACGGTCTCTTCGGTCAGGCAAACGATCCGTTCCGGTGGAAAACTCATTGCGGCCTCACACGGTCTAGCGGCTGAAAGATCGGGCCTTCGGGGCCCGTTTGGAAATGTGCAGTGATACCGAACACGTCCCTCAGATTCTGGGGGGTCAAAACCTCTGACGGCGGTCCATCAGCCACAAGTCGGCCCCGATCCATCAACAAAAGCCGCGTGCAATGCCGGGCTGCGAGGCCCAGATCATGCAATGATGCGAGCACGGCATGCCCCTCGCCCGCGAGATCCGCGAACACGCGCGCCGCCGCGATTTGTGCCGCCGGATCAAGACCCGCCACAGGTTCATCCGCGAGGATCAGCGGCGTTTCCTGAGCCAGCGCGCGGGCGATCAACACGCGGGCCTGTTCCCCGCCAGAGAGTTGCGTGGCAAGGCGCGGCGCGTAGTCCGCAAGGCCCATTCGCCGCAGAGCGCGGTCAACCGCATCAGCATCCGCCTTCGCTCGGGCGTCATGTGGATGCCGACCAAGTCGCACGAGATCCGCAACCTGCATCGGCCACGCGATCTCCCGCGCTTGGGGCAAGAAGGCGACATGGCGGGAGCGCGGGCCGGGGGGCAGCTCGGCCACGGAAGAGTGCCCCTCGTGAGGCAACAAGCCAAGTGCGCCGCGCAGAAGAGAGGTCTTTCCGGCGCCGTTCGGCCCGATCAGACCGACGAACTCCCCCGCCCCGAGAGTAAAGCTCACGCCATCGACCACGGGGCAATCCCCGCGCCGAACCGTCAGGTCGGTCAGCGTCAGCAGGGTCATCCCAACTCCCTCCGGGTGCGATAGACGAGATGCAGGAAAAGCGGCGCGCCAATAATGGCCATGAGCACCCCAAGCTTCAGATCCTTCTCCGGCAGGATGAGGCGTACGGCAATATCCGCCAGCAGAACCAGAAGCGCGCCCCCAAGTGCCGAGGCGCCAAGCAGCCGTGAAGGACGCGAGCCGACGGCGCGGCGCAGAAGGTGCGGCACCACCAGCCCGACGAACCCGATCCCGCCCGCCACGGCGGTCGCCGCTCCGACCGAAGACGCAACCCCAAGCACCAGCGCCAGACGAAGCCGGCTGAGCCGCACACCCATGGATTCCGCCGCGTCCTCCCCCAGAGCCAAGGCATCAAGGGAACGCCCCAAGGACAACAGCACCGCCCCGCCAACGACGACAAACGGCGCGGCCAGCCAGACATGCGTGAAGGAGCGGTTCGCCAGTGATCCCATCATCCAAAAGACCATCTCATAGGTGGCATAGGGGTTGGGAGAGAGGTTCAGCACCAGTGCGGTGAAGGCCCCGGCAAGCGCACTGATCGCGATACCTGCAAGAATGAGTGTCAGCGCCGCGCCGCGCGGTCCCGCCAGCGCCAGAATGAGCAGCACCGCCGCAAGCGCACCGGCAAGCGCCGCCAGCGGCAGCCCGAGCGTAAACGCGGCGGCGAGCCCGGTCTGAAGCGCGATCACCGCCCCCAAGGAGGCGGCACCGGTTACGCCTATAAGCCCCGGCTCCGCGAGCGGGTTGCGAAGATATCCCTGCAACGCGGCCCCGGAAAGACCAAGCGCCGCACCGACAAGCGCGCCCAGTATCGCGCGGGGCAGACGGATTTCCCGCATGACCAGCCCGGCGGGACCCTCCCCCGAAAGCAGTGCTGCGAAACTCTCCGCCGGAAGCAATCCCGCCGGCCCAATCAACAGCGATCCGGCCAGCGCCAGAATGACACCTGCGCCCAAGAGCAATTCCAACCGATAACTCATGACGCTTCCCGGACCGCCAACAGCGCCTCGACGGCATCGAGAACGCGCGGTGTGCCGCATGCCCAGGCGGGTCCGCTGAGACGGCGCGCCGCAGGAAGCGCATCAAAGACGGGGTGATCGAGCAGAGCCTCGGACCGCGACCACCCCGCGTACCGCGCGCCCGTGATGATCATGTCCGGCGCTTCCATCACGAGCGTTTCGAGCGGCACGCTCCCGCCCGCAAAAAGCGCCCCGCCCGCGGGGAGCAACCCGGCGTGCCGCAGGATATCGCCCGCCATCCCCGTCATCCCGGCGCTATAGCCGTTCGCACCATAAAGCGTCGCCGTTTTCCCCGGCGGGAGGGCCGCCGCCCGAAACTCCAAATCCGCCAAGCGTTGCTCAAACGCGGTGGCCAGCAACTCCGCCGTCGCGCTCTGGCCCAAGGCATCGCCATAGGCCCGCACGGTATCGGGGATTTCGGCGATGGCCTCAGGGACCGGAATTTGCAGAACGTCGATCCCGAGACGCCGAAGGATGGCCAGAACCCGTGTATCGCTCCATTCGTGGGCAAGAACCAGATCGGGGCGCAACAGCCATATTTCTTCGGCCCCGCCATGATTGACCGGAACCTCCGCCGCGAGAGCCGCATAGGGAGAGGCGACGGTATCGCGCGACACATGGCTCACCGACACGAGTTGCCCCGGACCGGCGAGAAGCAAGGCGTATTGATCTGCGCAGAGGTTCATGCTGACGACCCGCGCCGGCGCCTCTGCCAATGCCGCCGCCCCACAAAGCAGGGCGGCAGCACATGCGATGATCCTAGAAGGACGCACGAAGGCCCACATAGGCGCTGCGCCGCTCGGCGGTGTAGCCCCACTGTTCTTCGTACTCAGTGTCAAAGAGATTCTCGACACGCCCGGTCAGGACCAAACCATCTCGCACTTCGTAAGAGGCGCCGAGGTCCACGACGGTGAAATCATCAAGCTTGGTGGTGGCGCTCTGCGACTGATCCGTGCCCAACAGGCCGGAAACATGACGCACCCCCAAAACTGCCTGCCCGCGCCCATCGAACAGATCCACCGCAGCGTTCAGCGAGAGCGTATGCTCGGGGCGGCGTATCTGCCGATTATCGTCGGGGTCGCGCGCATCCAGCCACGTGTAAGCAAGATCTACTTTCACCATATCGACCGGCCGAAGCGCCAAGGTAACCTCTGCGCCGCGCGACTCGCTATCGCCTTTGACGTTGCTTGTCGTGCCGCCCCCCCCCGAAGTGACGGTGACGATCCGGTCCGTCACGGTTTGCTCAAAGTAGGTCAGATCCAACACTGCAGTGTCGCCGATCCTCTGCTCGAACCCGATATCCCAGCTTTGGACCACTTCCGGTTCGAGATCAGAATTGCCCCGAAAGCTTCCTGAGAAACCATAAAGCTCGTACCATGTCGGGTTCACCGTTCCCTTGCCCGCAGATAGATGCAGACGTGTCGACCGGTTCGGCAGTTCGTATGACAGACCGGCGTTCCAACTCGTCGCGTCACCGAAATCCTCATTCCAATCCTGACGCAGCCCCAGTTGCAGCGCTACAGCGTCCAGAATGTGGCCCTGATACTCCGCGGCTACGCTGTCGGTCTGGCGAGCACGCGAGATGCCCCCGCTGGTGGAGTAATCCTCGCGTTCGCGCTCTGCCAGAACGGTCAAGATGTGATCCGCCCCATCAAGCGCCCCATCAAGACCGACGGCAACCTTGGCTTGCGCCTGTGCCCGGCCCATCTTGGAGAAGGACGAATAGTACGGAAACGCTTGCTCAAGGTAGGCATTGTTGAACCGAAGCTCTCCGCGAAAACGCCCATCCGCACCCTCGGTGATAGCATAAAGGCTCGTCGAAGTCTCTTCGTCCTCGCGCAATTCGTCGCCGTCAATTACGTAATCCTCCTTGGCGCTGCCGGCACCAAAGGGATAGGTCGTCCTGTCGAACTCGCTGCTGGAGGCGACATCGCGCGCCACCAAACCCACACGCACACCGGGTATAAGCTCTCCTTCAGCGCTGAATTGCAGCGACCGTCTTGATTGCGCGTCGTTGTTACCTTTTTTGTCGTCGGAGATGTCATAGCCAGCGGTTGTGCGGTTCGCGAAGGAAAGCGCGACACGGCCCCGATCAGTCACTCTTGACGTATTCAGCGCGACCTGACGGCTTTCGTTGCTGCCGACCTCCACCATAGCCGTGGTCCGGGACGCATCCCCGCCTGCGCGGGTGGTGATCGAAATCACCCCGGTCGCCGCATCCGCCCCATGAATTGCCGATTGCGGCCCGCGCAGCACTTCGATCCGCTCCACATCCGCAAGGTCCAGCAGCGACAGATCATAGCCTCCGAAGCTATCCTTTGCGACTTCGACGCCATCGATTAGGACGACCGACTGGTTGGCTTCCCCGCCGCGAATACGAAGTTCCGAAAGACCGCCTGTGGAAACGGAAAGCCCCGGAACGGCGCGGAGCGCATCATAAACGGTCTGATAGCCGCGCGCTTCGATCTCGTCCGAAGTCACGACGCTTGCACTGCGCCCGTATGTGCCGGCCTCGACCGGGCTGAGCCCGCCACGCACGAGGATCGTGCCGAGGTCATAGACCTCCTGCGCGCTTGCAGTGGTTCCGACAAGGAGGGCTGCGGCGGAGATTCCCCGTCGGAGATATGCTGATTTGGTCATAGTTCTGTCCCTTCGCGGTGCGCCGTTCTTTGCGGCGCGGAGCCTTTTGACTAGGCGACCGATACGGGAGATTTCCGACGCGGCCGCCTTGTGAAGCGCCACCACAACGGACTTGCCGTTTCGCACATGCGCCCCGCATGTACTCAGGGTGATCGGCTTCGGCAGGTCTCCTGGCTCGCGGGTCTTTGCTCGGCCTGCCTTCCCGCCCCTTTTGGGGGTAGTGGCGTTATTGGCGTCGCTCTCCGCCTACAGTTGCGGGGGCAGCCGCGGCATCGGGACGTTCCCTGACCGCATTCCCTTTTCATCGCCCGAGGGCGAACCGAAGTGCCCCCCGATTAGTGGCCCCCGCGGGGAAGTCAACGGCCAAGATGCATCAGCGGACGCGGTGCTGCACGGATGTAACGCCGATAGGCGAAGCGATTGCTGCGGTCATATGAGGGATCAAAGCGTGCCCGGATCAACAGACACCACGGGAAAGGGGTGCGCTTTGCCGTCGGGTCGGGGACCTGCACTCACGCAGGAGTAGGTCCCGCGCCGAGGCGCGGGATCCTTGAGCATGGGAAGCCTCAGTCCTTGGTGAAGCTGCCCGTTTGGCGGCCAGAAAGCCCACCGGTCACCTCTTCGGTGGCCTCGGCGGCCAGTTCCTCGGGCAGAGCAAGGTTGAGGACGATGGCGATAAGCGCGGCCGGCAGGATGCCCGACGTTGCCAATACCCGAAGCGTCGACGGAAGATGCTGCAACGCGCCGGGTTCAAGCTGAAGCCCAAGGCCCAGTGACAGCGCGATGGCAAAGATCACCATGTTGCGCCGGTTCCACGTCACGTCCGAGAGCATCGAAATGCCCGCTGCGACGACCATGCCGAACATTACGATCACGCCCCCGCCCAGCACTTCGATCGGGACGGTCGAAATGATCGCGCCAACCTTTGGCACGAGGCCACACAGGATCAGGAACAACGCCCCGATTGTCACCACATGCCGCGACATGACCCCAGTCATGGCGATAAGTCCGACATTCTGGCTGAACGACGTGTTCGGCAGCGCGCCAAACAGTCCCGAAATCGCCGTGCCAAGGCCATCGGCATAGGTCGCGCCCTGAATTTCCGCATTCGTGGCTTCGCGCCCTGCTCCGCCCTTGGTGATGCCCGATACATCGCCGACAGTCTCAACCGCCGAGACAAACGACATCAGGCAGAACCCGAGGATAGCCGCAAACGTGAAATCCAGACCGAAGTGGAATGGATCAGGCAGGGCAAAGCTCGCCGCCTGTCCGACGCTGGCGAAACTCACCATTCCCATCAGAAACGCGACGACATACCCCGCCACAAGACCGAGGAGCACGGCCGAAACAGACAGCATACCGCGGGCAAAGAACTTGAGGCCAAGCGTCACGAGAATGACGATTCCCGCCACGGTCCAGTTCTGCAGGCTGCCGTATTCTTCCGTGCCGATGGCCGGAACGCCCCCGGCGGCATACTGAATGCCCACCTTGACCAGCGCGAGCCCGATCATCGTCACGACGAGACCGGTGACAAGCGGCGGCAGGGCAAACCGCAGCCGCCCGATGAAGAGCCCCAGGAAGGCATGGAAAAGACCGCCCACGAGGATGCCGCCCATCAGCGCGCCGATCGCATCGACCCCCTTGCCCGCAACCAGCGGGATCATGATCGGGATGAATGCGAAAGAGGTCCCCTGCACGATGGGAAGCTTCGCGCCGACCGGTCCCACGCCGATTGTCTGGAACAGCGTCGCGAGACCGGCGAAGAACATCGACATCTGGATCATGTAGATCATCTGCGGGAAGTCCGGCGAATTGGAGCCGAACCCGAACCCGGCAGCGCCGCAAACGATGATCGCGGGCGTCACGTTTGAAACGAACATGGCCAGGACATGCTGAATCCCAAGCGGAACAGCTTGGGTCAGCGGCGGAGTGTAGTTTGGATCGCGGAGTTGTTCCACGGTCCCGAGTGAGCTGTCGTTCATCGTGTCGTTCCCTGTCTGGTTGGCGTGGGTCCCGTTCTTATGCGGGAGTATTTTCTTGAATGAGGTAGGGGGAGGAGAGCCAGTGCTCCTCAAGGTTGGGCGTGGCGCCGATCCGATCCACCACTGCGAACAGGCCAGGCGCGTGCAGCGGCGTCAGCACCCCGTGCCAAGTGCCCCGATGCAGATTCACCGCCTGCCCCTCCCGCGTGAGAAAGGCGCGCGGTACGCCGGGCGCACCACCCGCGTCGGGCGCGACAACCACGAGGAATGGATCGAGCGACATCGGAATGAACGCCTGACTGCCCTCGGGGTGCCGTTCGAGCATGTCGAGCGTATGCGGCAGGCTGCGCGGCTCCGCCTTGAAGAGGCTGATCCCGGCCTGTCCCTGCGGCCCGAAGTCCAGCTTTGCCCGATCATGAAAGCGGCCGCAAAGCCCCTGATTGATGATCTTGTCCGGCGGGCCCTCCACCTCGATCAGATCACCGAAAGGCGCAAAGGCCTGCGCGGTGATCGTCTCTGTCGCGATGCCCCTCACGATGCGAGCGTCAATGCCGGGTGGCGATTGACGTCCTTGTAAAGCAGATAGCGAAACGGCTCTGATCCAGTGGCGACGCAGGCCTGCGGGCAGAAGGCGCGAAGCCACATGAAATCTCCCGGCCCGACCTCGACCCAATCGGTGTTGAGCAGGTACCGCGCCGTTCCCTGCAACACATAGAGCCCGTGCTCCATCACGTGTGTTTCTGCGAACGGAATGAGACCGCCCGGCTGAAAGGTGACGATATTGGCATGCATGTCGTGCCGAAGATCCGACGGATCGACAAAGCGTGTCGTCGCCCAGTTGTCCGTGTCCGGCATCGGGGTTGGCGCAACCTGCGCATCCGACGTGACGATGGCAGAGGGTCGATCCACACCCGGCGCCTCCTGATACCGCTTGCGTATCCAATGAAACTGCAGAGGGTCGCGATCTGAATTTGCGATGGTCCACGGGGTTCCGGAGGGAATGTAGGCAAACCCACCCGGCTTCAGCGTGTGAACCTCATCGCCTATCGACAGGGTCATCTGGCCGTTTGCCACCAGAATCGCCGCCTCTGCCTCTGGGTCAGGCTCGGGTGTGCGGCTTCCCCCGCCCGGCAAAACCTCCACCGCATATTGCGCGAAGGTTTCAGCAAAACCCGAAAGCGGGCGCGCAATGATCCAGGCCCGCGTCCCCTCCCAGCCCGGCAAGTTCGAGGTCACGATATCGCGCATGGTATTGGCGGGGATGAAGGCATAGGCGGTCGTAAAGATCGCTTTGCCATCGGGCGAAACGGACTGGTCGGGCAACCCACCCGGGGGAAAGGCATAGCTCATACCAAATCCTCCAAACGGATACGCGCGATACGCTCGACCTGCTGGCAGGCCTCCGCGAATTCCACATTTCGATCATTGCCCAAGCGTCGCTCGAAGGCCGCCAAGATGCTGGCTTTGTCATGATCGCGAACCGCGATGATGAAGGGGAACCCGTGGCGCGCCGTATAGGCATCGTTCAACTCTTCGAATCTCTGACGTTCCGCATCGGTCAGGGCGTCTAATCCCGCACTCGCTTGCTCCGTCGTGCTTTCCGCGGTCAGCCGGTGCGCGGCGGCGAGTTTCCCCGCGAGATCGGGGTGCGCTTTGAGCACGCCCAAACGTTCTTTCTCCGAAGCTGTCCGAAAGACGCGGGCAAGCGCGTTATGGACCCCCGCCGGGCAATCATGGGCGGGCCCCAGTTCAAGCGCCCAAGCCCGCTCTGCGATCCAAGCGGAATGCTCGAACACCCCGCCAAACCGGGAAACAAACTCTGCCTGATCCATCTCGCTGGGACGCGCGGCGGATATGGGCGGATGTACGTTCCTCCAGTGCTCTGCAATCTCCGCGCGGCGCGGGCACCAGACCCCTTCAAACCCCGCGATATATTCCAAGAAGCGCTTCAACCCGGCGATTTTCCCCGGCCGTCCGACCAGCCGGCAATGCAACCCGACGGACATCATCGCAGGCCGCCCCGCCATCCCTTCGGCATGGAGCGTGTCGAACGCATCCCGCAGATAGACAAAGAAATCCTCGCCCGTGTTCCATCCCGGCGCCGTGGCGAAACGCATATCGTTGGCTTCCAACGTATAGGGAATGATCAGCTGATCCCGTGATCCAACCTTCAACCAGTATGGCAGGTCATCATCATAGGTGTCTGAAATATAATCGAATCCACCTTCTTCCGCGACAAGCCGCACGGTGTTGACCGAGCATCGCCCGGTATACCATCCGCGGGGCCGCTCCCCGATAACTTCGGTATGAAGCCGAACCGCTTCGGCAATCGCCGCGCGCTCCTCCTCCTCGGGCATATCCTTGTGTTCGACCCAGCGAAGCCCATGCGACGCGATTTCCCACCCTGCGTCTTTCATCGCCTCGACCTGTGCGGGCGAGCGGGCCAGTGCCGTTGCCACGCCATAAATTGTCACCGGAATCTGGGCGCCCGTGAAAAGCCGGTGCAGCCGCCAGAATCCAGCCCGTGCGCCGTATTCATAGATCGATTCCATGTTCCAGTGCCGTTGGCCCGGCCATGGTGCAGCGCCGGGAATATCCGACAGGAATCCCTCTGATGCAGCGTCGCCATGGAGAATGTTGTTCTCCCCGCCTTCTTCGTAATTGAGTACGAATTGCACGGCGATCTTGGCGTCGCCCGGCCATTGCGGATCCGGGGGCGTTTGCCCGTATCCCAGCATGTTGCGTTCGTAGCGCTGCATTTTGCCCTCTTCTCGCTATGTCCGCGTACCCTACGACAAATGACGGTGGCTCATTTTCAAGAAAACCCGAAAGCACTTTCGGGGTAGTCTCCAGGTGACGGTGCGGCCATGGTCTGCTCATAGCGCGGGCAGTCCGCTGCTACGGAGGGCACGGTATGAGCGACGGATATCTGACAACCCACGTACTCGACACGGCTCGGGGCTGTCCGGCCGCGAACCTTGGTGTCACGCTGTATCGGATTGAGGGAGGGGCACGCACGGAACTCGCCCGCATGGTGACCAACGCTGACGGCCGCACCGATAGCCCGATCCTGCCAAAAGATCGCTTCGCGACAGGTGTCTATGAACTTGTCTTCGAGGCCGGCGCCTATCTCGATGCCGTGGGAGAGGCCCCAGAATCGCCGCGCTTTCTCGACATTGTGCCGATCCGGTTCGGCATTTCCGACGCAGATGCCCATTATCATGTGCCCCTGCTGCTCTCGGCCTATGGGATGAGCACCTATCGCGGAAGCTGAGCCTCCGCCGCGTCCAATTCGGCCTTGCATCGCGCGACCATGAACTCGGCAAAAGCCTGCACCTTGGGATCGCGCAATCGCCGGCTTGGGGACAGGCAGGCCAGTTGCGTTGACACCGGCGGCGTCTGTATGGCCACGGGCACAAGCGCCCCGGAGCCGAGATGCTCCGCCACTTCGAAGACCGGTTTCATGACGATGCCGCAGCCTTCGAGCGCCCAACTTGTCAGCACGTCGCCGTCGTCGGATTCAAATGGGCCCGTCACCTCGAACCGTCGCGGGCCCAGCTCAGTTTCCAACGTCCATTGAAATTCGATCGCGCCCGGAAACCTGAGGTTGAGACAGTCATGATCCTTCAGATCCGCGCCCGAGGTGGGCTGACCCCGGCGCGCAATATAATCTGGTGCCGCGCATAGCACCCGGCGGCATTCGGCGATCATGCGCATCTTCAGGTCGCTGTCGACGAGCGGCCCCAGGTGAAACGCCAGATCAAGTCCCTCCGCCGGAATATCAATCCCCCGGTCCGACAGGCGCAAACGAACGTCGATCTCGGGATAGCGCGCCTTGAAGGCGGGCACCGCCGGCGCGATAAACCGCCGCCCGACCCCGAGTGGGGCGGCCACAAAGAGCGTGCCCTTCAACGCTTGCGCCATCTGCATGACGTCGGCCTCTGCTTCCTCTATGGCGGTGAGGATGCGATTTGCCCCTTCGTAAAACACCCGCCCCTGCTCGGTCGGCTGCAAGGCCCGCGTTGTTCGGTTGAAAAGCCGCACCCCAAGATGCCGCTCAAGCTCCGCGATCCGCGAGGATGCCACCGCAGGCGAAGTGCGCTGATCCCGCGCGGCAGCGCTCATGCTGCCCAATTCATAGACACGGACAAACATGCGGATGTTGTTGATATAGGCCATCGGGGATTATTCGGCATTTCTTGAAGCTGTTGCGGCATTGTCTGAATACACATATTGGGCCACCCCGGTATAGCCTGCCTGCAAAAGGAGTCCTCAGTATGTATGATCTCGCCGCCATGGGCGCCTGGCTGGAATTCGCAGTGCGCTGGCTTCACGTCATCACCGCAATCGCGTGGATCGGCTCGTCCTTCTACTTCATCGCACTGGATCTCGGTCTGCATCGCGATCGAAATCTGTCCTCCGGCGCGGATGGCGAGGAATGGCAGGTCCACGGCGGGGGCTTTTACCATATCCAGAAGTATCTCGTGGCCCCCGACAGGATGCCCGGCGACCTGGTGTGGTTCAAATGGGAAAGCTATGCGACCTGGCTTTCGGGCTTTGCCCTGCTGTTCCTCGTCTACTACCTCGGGGCGGAATTCTACCTCATCGACCCCGCCGTCATGGATCTTGCCACGTGGCAGGCCATCGGGCTGTCCCTTGCGTCGCTCGCCTTCGGCTGGCTCGCCTACAACACGCTATGCCGGGTCTTCGTCAACGCGAACCAGACGCTTTTGATGGTCGCGTTGTTCGGCGTGCTGGTGCTGATGTCCGTCTTTTATACTTCGGTGTTTTCGGGGCGTGCGGCGATGCTGCATCTCGGGGCATTTACCGCCACAATCATGTCGGCAAACGTCTTTTTCATTATCATGCCGAACCAACGCATCGTCGTGGCGGACCTGCAGGAGGGCCGGATTCCGGATGCCAAATACGGCAAGATTGCCAAGCAACGCTCCACCCACAACAATTATCTCACGTTGCCCGTCGTCTTTCTGATGCTGTCGAACCACTATCCGCTCGCCTTCGCGACGGAGCACAACTGGGCCATCGCCAGCCTTGTTTTCCTCATGGGAGTGACCATCCGGCATTTCTTCAACACCATGCATGCCCGCAAGGGGTATGCGCACTGGACTTGGGCCGCGACGGCGATCCTCTTCCTGTTGATCATGTGGCTGTCCACCGCGCCCATGTTCCGCACGAGCGATCCCGAAGAGGCCAGCGGGGCCGCCTTGCGGTTTGCCGAGGCCGAAGGATTCGAGCAGGTGCACGATATCGTGCTGGGCCGCTGCTCCATGTGCCATACGGCGGAGCCTGTCTTTGGCAATCTTCTCTGGCCGCCGAAGGGGCTGCGCCTTGACTCGCCGGGCACCATCGCGGCAAGCGCGCGCGCCGTCTACCTTCAGGCAGGGCTAAGTCACGCCATGCCACCGGCTAATTTAACTTCGATGCCAGACGAAGAACGCGCGCTTATCGTTGATTGGTACGAATCGGCGCTGAACTAGGCCTAGCCCGCCTTGCGGATCGGAACATCGCGCACCGCTTCCCGCAGGTCGGACACCAGCTCCGCATGAGAGCGATCATGTTCAATGGAAAGTCGGCGCAGGCCGAACTGCACGCGCGCGACCTCCTGATAATAGCTCGTATAGGCATAGTTCGTCGCCGCCCCTGCGACTGCCCCGATCACGGGAATCGCCTGTGCGGCGAGCTTCTGCCCCAACACCGCGCCAAGACGCGGCGCGATTGACGCGACAAGTTTTTGCATCGTGGGCCCTGAGAGCGCCATCCGCGCCGTCAGGAAGGCCATGTCCGCCCCATCGTCGCTGGTAAGCGGACCTGCGGCTGAAAATACTTCGATGCAATCGAAACGAACATTTTCCTCCGCCGGATCAAACCCTTGTTCCGCCGCGACGCCCTGAATTGCGCGCAGCAGGATGGTCGTGGTGACCGGAAGCTCCGCCAAGGCCGTTGGCAGGCCGCCAAAGCCCCCCGCCGCGCCCATCGCCGAGGTTACGGCGGTATTGAGCCAATCGGGCTGATCCCCGATCACGCCGCGCGAACGCGTCGCCGCATCCAGCGCGACCGTCAGCGCGCCCTTCGCCGACTCGTCAAGCCGGGTCCGGACCGCGGTGGGCAACCGGTCAAGCAAACTTTCGGCCCGCCCGCCAACGAGGTTGAGCACCTGCATTCCGGGGGAATTGGCGCGCCGGTATCGCCGGGCCAGCGCCTCGATCTCGGCCTCAAGCGACATGGGAAGGGGATGAGCCATGGAAATCTCCTGAAGTACCTGCCTAGAAGATCAGTCTTCCGCCCGCCGGTTTCAAGTCATAGCGCGCGCGTGACCTCGCCCGTGACCCCGCGCCATGCCCCATCTTCCAACTCCATCCCCAACACGCGGTCGGGGTTGGTTGGGGGCGGCATTTCCACGCCATTGAGCCGGGTGAATCCGAATCGCGCGTAATAGGGCGCATCGCCCACCAGCATGACCCGCGACCAGCCGAATTCGCGCGCCTTGCCAAGGCTTTCCGCGATGAGTCCCCCGCCGATCCCCTCGCCCTGCCGGGTGGGGTGGACCGCCACGGGGCCCAGCAACAAGGTCGGCGCACCGCCGACGCGCACCGGCCAATATCGGATCGCCCCCGCAAGGATGCCCCCCGAATCGCGCGCCAGCATCGACAAGCCCACCACCCGGTCGACCCCGTCCCGCAATCGGTAGGAGGACAGCGCCTCGCGGCCGGGCGCGAAACACAAGTCATACAGCGCCTCGACCTCCCACCAGTCCTCGGGCGTCTCACTTCGGATCGTGTACAAGCCTCAAGCGCTCCTCTCCCCCGGGGTGGCCCCGCCCCTAGCATGGCGCTAGGTAGCGCGCAAACCAACGCGGAGAGCCACATGTTTTATCGCCCCCAAGACGGCCACGGCCTGCCCCACAACCCGTTCAACGCCATCGTGACGCCCCGCCCCATCGGCTGGATCTCCACGCGGGGGGCGGATGGTTCGGAAAACCTTGCGCCTTATTCCTTTTTCAACGCGGTCGCCTATACCCCGCCGCAGGTCATGTTCTGCTCCACCTCGGCCAAACCGGATCGGGACGGAACCAAGGACAGCGCCGCAAATATCCGCGAAACGGGCGTGTTCTGTGCCAATATCGTGGAATTTGCGATGAAGGATGCGATGAATGCGACCTCAGGTCCGTGGGAGAAGGACGTCGATGAGTTCGATCTCGCAGGTATCGACAAGGCCCCGTGTGAGGCGATCCCCTGCTCCCGCGTGGCGAATGCCCCGGCCTCGCTGGAATGCCGCTTGACCCAGATTGTCCGGCTCGAAGGCCCGGCGAATTACGCGATTTTCGGAGAGGTCGTCGGCGTACATATGCGCGACGATTGCATCGTGGACGGGATTTTCGACGTACTGCGGTACAACCCACTGACCCGCATGGGGTATCAGGATTATTCCGTGATCCGCGAAAAATTCAGCCTGCGCCGCCCGGGCCAGTGACAAAAAAAGAGCGCGGCCCGCCATGGGCTGCGCTCCTGCTGGTCATATGGTCATAGCTCAGTCTTCCTGCGGAATGACGCGCAGGCCAAGCTCCATCAACTGATCCGATGTCGGCTCTGATGGGGCCTTCATCATCAGATCTTCGGCGCGCTGGTTCATCGGGAACATGATGACCTCGCGGATGTTCGCCTCATCGGCAAGCAGCATCACGATCCGGTCAATCCCCGCAGCACAGCCGCCATGCGGGGGCGCGCCGAATTTGAACGCGTTGACCATGCCGCCAAACCGCTTTTCGACCTCGTCCTTGCCATAGCCCGCGATTTCGAACGCCTTGAACATGATCTCCGGCCGGTGGTTCCGAATGGCCCCCGAGACAAGCTCGTATCCGTTGCACGCAAGGTCGTATTGATACCCCAGCACGTCGAGCGGATCGCCGTTCAGCGCATCCATCCCGCCCTGCGGCATCGAGAAGGGGTTATGCTCAAAGTCGATCTTGCCGCTTTCCTCGTCCTTCTCATAGATCGGGAAATCGACGATCCACGCAAAGGCGAACCGGTCCTTGTCGGTCAGGCCAAGCTCATCGCCGATAACGGTGCGCGCCTTGCCCGCCACGCCCTCGAACGCCTTGGGCTTGCCACCAAGAAAGAAGGCCGCATCGCCGACACCAAGGCCAAGTTGCTGGCGAATGGCCTCGGTCCGCTCGGGGCCGATGTTCTTGGCCAGCGGGCCAGCAGCTTCCATGCCGCCTTCGACCTCGCCGGATTTCAGCTTGGCCTGCGCTTCCTTGACGGAAATCCCCAGTTCCTGCGCCACGGCATCGGCGGTCTTTTCGCGCCAGAAGATATAGCCCATCCCCGGCAGGCCCTCTTTCTGGGCAAAGGCATTCATCCGGTCACAGAACTTGCGGCTGCCGCCCCCCGGCGCGGGAATGGCGCGAACTTCGGTGCCGTCCTGCTCCAGCAGCTTGGCAAAGATCGCAAAGCCCGAGCCGCGGAAATGCTCGCTCACCACCTGCATCTTGATCGGATTGCGCAGGTCGGGCTTGTCCGTGCCGTACCAGAGCGCCGCATCGCGATACGAAATCTGCGGCCACTCCTGATCGACTTTGCGGCCGCCGCCGAACTCTTCGAAGATCCCCGCGATCACGGGCTGAATCGTGTCGAACACATCCTGCTGCTCGACAAAGCTCATTTCCATGTCGAGCTGATAGAAATCCGTGGGGGAGCGGTCGGCGCGCGGGTCCTCATCGCGGAAACACGGCGCGATCTGGAAATACTTGTCGAAGCCCGACACCATGATCAACTGCTTGAACTGCTGCGGGGCCTGCGGCAGCGCATAGAACTTGCCCGGATGCAGACGGCTGGGCACGAGGAAATCGCGCGCGCCTTCGGGGGAAGAGGCCGTGATGATCGGCGTCTGATACTCGCGGAAACCCTTGTCCCACATGCGGCGGCGAATGCTGGACACCACGTCGGAGCGCATTGTCATGTTGCGCTGCATCACCTCGCGGCGCAGGTCGAGATAGCGATAGCGCAGGCGCGTTTCCTCGGGATACTCCTGATCGCCAAAGACGATAAGCGGAAGCTCTTCCGCCGCCCCAAGAACGGTCATGTCACGGATATAGACCTCGATCTCCCCGGTCGGCAGCTTGGGGTTCACCAGCGAGGCATCGCGCGCCTTCACTTCCCCGTCGATGCGCACGCACCATTCGGAGCGAAGCTTATCGACCTCGGCGAAAACCGGGCTGTCGCTGTCGCAAAGCACCTGGGTGATGCCATAGTGATCGCGCAAATCGACAAAGAGCACGCCGCCGTGGTCGCGGATCCGATGGACCCAGCCGGACAGACGGACCGTATCTCCCACATTCGCTTTGGTCAGATCGGCGCAGGTATGGCTGCGAAAGGCGTGCATGGAAGGCTCCTGACAGGTTCGGGCTCACGAAGCGCCGATACACATGGAAGGGCGCGGGAAGTCAAGTACGGGGGGCAAAACCGCCGCCAATCACGCGGCGCCGGATCCCTCGCCCCCGCCCCCCTTGCCCGCTATTCGAAGCGCTCCGCCCCGGCCCGCCACGTGCGCGCGGGGCCGCTGCCACGAAAATCCGTCCCCCGACACTTGGGCTGGGCCTTGCGCCGCTCACGCGCATGTCTATAACCCGCAACAATTTGCAGGCCGGGGCGACTCCTCCCCGCGCCATTTTCACATGACGCCCAAGACTCGGAAGGTGCCCCAATGCCCAAACGTACCGATATCAAGTCCATCATGATCATCGGAGCAGGGCCCATCGTGATCGGCCAAGCCTGTGAGTTCGACTATTCCGGCGCACAGGCCTGCAAGGCGCTGCGCGAAGAAGGGTACCGGGTCATTCTGGTGAACTCCAACCCCGCCACGATCATGACCGATCCCGGCCTCGCCGATGCCACCTATATAGAGCCGATCACCCCCGAGATCGTCGCCAAGATCATCGAAAAGGAACGCCCCGACGCGCTCCTGCCCACCATGGGCGGCCAGACCGGGCTCAACACCTCGCTTAAGCTCGAGGAAATGGGCGTGCTGGAGAAATACGGCGTGGAGATGATCGGCGCGAGCCGCGACGCCATCGAAATGGCAGAGGACCGCAAGCTGTTCCGCGAGGCGATGGACCGGCTGGGCATCGAGAACCCGCGCGCCACCATCGTATCCGCCCCCAAGCTGCCCAATGGCAAGTTCGACCTCAAGGCCGGCGTCGCCGAAGCGCTTGAGGCGCTGGAGGATATCGGCCTGCCCGCGATCATCCGCCCCGCCTATACACTTGGCGGCACCGGCGGCGGCGTCGCCTACAACCGCGAGGACTATGAGCATTTCTGCCGCTCTGGCATGGATGCCTCCCCCGTGGGCCAGATCCTCGTGGATGAATCGCTTCTGGGCTGGAAGGAATACGAGATGGAAGTGGTTCGCGACCGCGCGGACAACGCCATCATCGTCTGCTCCATCGAAAACGTCGATCCGATGGGCGTGCATACCGGCGATTCCATCACCGTCGCCCCTGCCCTGACGCTGACGGACAAGGAATACCAGGTCATGCGCAACGGCTCCATCGCCGTCCTGCGCGAGATCGGGGTGGAAACCGGCGGCTCCAACGTGCAGTGGGCGATCAACCCCGAGGATGGCCGCATGGTCGTCATTGAGATGAACCCGCGGGTGTCGCGCTCCTCCGCTCTGGCCTCCAAGGCCACCGGCTTCCCCATCGCCAAGATCGCCGCCAAGCTCGCCGTGGGCTATACCCTCGATGAGTTGGACAACGACATCACCAAGGTGACCCCGGCCAGCTTCGAGCCGACAATCGACTATGTCGTGACCAAGATCCCCCGGTTCGCCTTTGAAAAATTCCCCGGCGCAGAGCCCTTCCTCACCACGGCGATGAAATCCGTGGGTGAGGCCATGGCCATCGGCCGCACGATCCACGAGTCGCTGCAAAAGGCGCTTGCCTCCATGGAAACCGGCCTCACCGGCTTTGACGAGATCAAGGTCGAGGGCATGCCCGCCGATACCAAGATCGCCAAATTCGACGCCGAACAGGGCCTCTCCTTTATCCTGAAGGGCACCGACCCCGACGCGCAGCAGGCCATCGACAAGGCCCTGACCCGCGCGCTGGCGCAGCAAACGCCCGACCGGATCCGCGTCATCGCCCATTCCATGCGCTTCGGCTTCTCGGACGAGGAAATCTTTGAGATCACCAAGTTCGATCCGTGGTTCCTCGCCCGTATCCGCGAGATCATTGCCACCGAAACCCAGCTCATCGAAAACGGCCTGCCCGCCGATACCGAAGGGCTGCGCGCGCTCAAGATGATGGGCTTCTCCGACATGCGCCTCGCCAAGCTCTCCGGCATGACGGAGATTGAGGTGCGCAAGCGGCGGCTCAACGCCGGGGTTCGCGCCGTCTTCAAGCGGATAGACACCTGCGCCGCCGAATTCGAAGCGCAAACCCCTTACATGTACTCCACCTATGAGGCCCCGATGATGGGCGAGGTGGAATGCGAAGCGCGCCCCTCGGATCGCAAGAAGGTCGTCATCCTTGGCGGCGGGCCGAACCGCATCGGTCAGGGGATCGAGTTCGACTACTGCTGCTGTCACGCCTGTTTCGCGCTGACCGACGCGGGCTATGAGACGATCATGATCAACTGCAACCCCGAGACGGTCAGCACCGATTACGACACCTCCGACCGCCTCTATTTTGAGCCGCTGACCTTTGAGCACGTGATGGAGATCCTCCGCGTCGAACAGCAGAACGGCACCCTGCACGGCGTCATCGTACAGTTCGGCGGCCAGACCCCGCTCAAGCTCGCCAATGACCTTGAGGCCGAAGGCATCCCGATCCTCGGCACCACGCCCGACGCCATCGACCTCGCCGAGGACCGCGAGCGGTTTCAGGCGCTGGTCAACAAGCTCGGCCTCAAGCAGCCGCACAACGGCATCGCCTCCACCGAGGCACAGGCCTTCAAGATTGCCGAAGACATCGGCTTCCCGCTGGTGATCCGCCCCTCCTATGTTCTGGGGGGCCGCGCGATGGAGATTGTCCGCGATCAGGCCCAGCTGGAGCGCTACATTAACGAGGCCGTGGTCGTCTCCGGCAAAAGCCCCGTCCTGCTCGACAGCTACCTCGCGGGCGCAGTCGAACTGGATGTGGATGCGCTATGTGACGGAAAGACCGTGCATGTTGCCGGAATCATGCAGCATATCGAGGAAGCGGGTGTGCATTCCGGCGATTCCGCCTGTTCGCTGCCGCCCTACTCTCTCGGCCCCGAAATCATCGACGAGATCAAGGTCCAGACCGAGGCGCTCGCGCTGGCGCTTGGCGTGGTCGGGCTGATGAACGTGCAATTCGCGGTCAAACCGAACGAGGCGGGCGAGGATGAGATCTTCCTCATCGAGGTGAACCCGCGGGCCTCGCGCACCGTGCCCTTCGTGGCCAAGGCCGTGAATTCGCCCATCGCCACCATCGCCGCCCGCGTCATGGCCGGCGAGACGCTGGATGCCTTTGACCTCGTTGATCCGATGATCGACACCTTCGCCGTCAAGGAGGCCGTCCTGCCCTTCGCGCGCTTCCCCGGTGTCGATACGATCCTCGGGCCGGAGATGCGCTCCACCGGCGAGGTCATGGGTGCCGACCGCTCCTTTGCCCGCGCCTTCCTCAAGTCTCAGCTTGGCGCCGGGGTGATCCTGCCCACCGAGGGCCGCGTCTTCTTCTCCCTGCGCGACGCCGACAAGACGGACGAGATTGCGGAGACCGCCGAAATCCTCGTCGGCCTCGGCTTCGAGATCGTCGCCACCCGCGGCACGGCGAAGTTCCTCAAGGCCCGTGGCCTTGCCTGTGAGGTGGTCAACAAGGTCTATGAGGGCCGCCCCGATGTGGTCGACATGATGAAGGATGGCGGCATCCACCTCGTCATGAACACCACCGAAGGCGCCCAAGCCGTCGAGGACAGCCGCGAAATCCGCCGCGTCGCCCTCTTCGACAAGATCCCCTACTACACCACCGCCGCCGCCGCCCACGCCACCGCCCTCGCCATGAAGGCCCGCGAGGAAGGCGAAATCGAGGTGATGAGTTTGCAGGGGTAAAATGACGCCAGAAAACGCTCCAACGGAGCGTTTTCAGCGCGGCTTGGGTGGGCATCCGGCCATATGTTTCGAAAGGGTATGGCGGCGGGAGCCAGCGCTCCGGCCTATCTTTTTTAGCTTTACGCGTTTCGCCGCCGAGCCACCAAGCCCAACAGCGCAAGCCCAGCCGCGAGGGCGCCCCCCGCACCGGGCAATGGCACCACGGCATGGTTCGCTACCACGATCGGGTCCGTGGGACGGGTCAGAAACAGCCCTAGATCGCGAACGTCAATCGTGGGCGACTTCATGCGCTTGCCGGGTTTGGGATCCTCCCCCGTATCGGGCTGCTTGAAACCAAAGGTCCACCAAGCATCGACAATGGCTGGGTTGAAGATATCGTTCGCCGTGGCGCGCAACGTGACGACGATTGTCTCGCCGCCGGAAAACGAACCGGTTGATCGCGCAAACATCATTTCGTTGATCGTATTCCCGTCGCTGTCGGTCGGAAGAAACACATGGAAATCGAATTGGTCCGACTCCCCCCCGACAGTGAGGTCGTCCGGGGTATTGAAGTCGAAGTGCAGATCAGTGGCATTCTTCGGTGCGGTAAAGCTCCAATGGCCATGGAGCGTGGCCCCAAACCCAGGAGACGCCAGCGTGAGAGGCCCCAGAACCGCCAAAGCTCGAATCCAATTGCTCATCTTCCATCCTCCCAAAACCTTATCAAGAAAGATAATATATCACGATTCTTGCATATTTACGTAGGGGAAAATTACACACCAAAATTTTCTATTCCTCCTCCCCCCGCATCTCCGCCAGCTTTCGCGCCACGCGCTCTTCTCGGGCGGCGGCGAGTTCGCTCATTCCTTCCGACATCTCGAATTTCAGCGGGTCAAGTTGATCCGGCGTGCGCAGCAGCCCGGAGAGACGGGCATGCATGAAGGCCTTGAGCACGTCGTTCATGCGCGTCTGATAGCCCGGCCCGATGCTGCGGAAGAATTTCAGCACGTCCTTCTCGACCCGCAGCGTCACCCGCTCCTTGGCCGAGAATCGTTCGCCTTCGCTGATCTCATGCCATTCCTCGGGGATGAGTTCGGCCCGCCCGTCGGCCGAGTAGAGATCCCAATAGATCCGCTCCACGGCGCTCGCCATATGGCGGAAATTTTCACGTTGGGTTTTCGTCCCCGAGCGGGGGTCCTGCATCATGTCGGCCATCGGGCACTCCTTCCTGAGGATCACCCGTACAGCCTGCCGCAGATCGGTAAACGAGCGGTATGACAAGCGTATGCCGCGAAGTCATACACTTGTCATACAAAAGTCATACCCACTTTTCAGGGGGTTAGCCGAACCGCTCAGGTGTTGAAGAGGAAGTGGAGCACGTCGCCGTCCTGCACCGTATAGCCCTTGCCCTCGGACCGCATCTTGCCGGCTTCCTTCGCCCCCTGCTCGCCGCCGAGCGCGATATAATCGTCATAGGCGATGGTTTCCGCGCGGATGAATCCCTTCTCGAAATCGCCGTGAATGACCCCCGCGGCCTGCGGCGCAAGCGCGCCCGTCCGCACGGTCCAGGCCCGCGCTTCTTTTGGCCCCACGGTGAAATAAGTCTGCAAATTCAGAAGGTTGTATCCCGCCTTGATGAGCCGGTCGAGCCCCGGTTCCTCCAGCCCCATTTCCGAGAGGAACATCTCTGCTTCCTCGGCATCAAGCTGGCTGATCTCTTCTTCGATCTTGGCGGAAATCACCACGTGGGAGTTGCCCTGCGATGCCGCCATCTCCGCCACGCGCGCAGACTGAGCATTGCCCTCCGCGGCTTCATCCTCGGCCACGTTGCACACGTAGAGCACCGGTTTCGTGGTCAAAAGTTGCAGCATTTTCCATGCCTTGGCGTCATCTTCGTCGATCTCGACCACCCGCGCCGGCTTGCCTTCTTCAAGCGCGGCGAGCGCCGCCTTGAGCAACCGCTCCTGCTGCACCGCGTCCTTGTCGCCGCCCCGAACCTTACGGGTCAGGTTCTGCATCCGCTTCTCAATGGAATCGATATCGGCAAGCATCAATTCGGTCTCGATGGTCTCCGCGTCGGCAACCGGATCTACCCGGCCCTCAACATGGGTCACATCGCCATCCTCGAAGCAGCGCAAGACATGCGCGATGGCATCTACCTCCCTGATATTGGCGAGAAACTGGTTGCCCAGCCCCTCCCCCTTGGAGGCCCCCTTCACGAGGCCCGCGATATCGACAAAGGTCATGCGGGTCGGGATGATCGACCGCGATTTCGCAATTTCCGCCAGCGTATCGAGGCGTTTGTCCGGCACCGCCACCTCGCCGACGTTCGGCTCGATCGTGCAAAAGGGAAAGTTCGCGGCCTGCGCCGCTGCGGTACGGGTCAACGCGTTGAAAAGAGTCGACTTTCCCACGTTGGGAAGCCCGACGATGCCCATCTTGAAGCCCATGCCGGCTCTCCTTCGTACTGATGTCGCGCCGCTTCTAGTCCCCCGGTGAGCGGGGCGCAAGCTGGCGGTATCTGGTCATGAAAAGGGCCGCGCGAGAATTCCCGCACGGCCCCGAATACTGTCTTCGCTCAAGCGCTTAGCCGCGGTCGTTTTCCTCGGCGGCCTTGTCCTCGGGCGTCTCGACCACTTCGGCAAGATCGTCGTCGTCCGATGCAGCAGCACCGATATCGTCGAAGAGTTCCGCGATCTCGTAATCAGCTGCGGCTTCTTCTTCTGCGGCGAGTTCCTGAATGGACTTGCCGGAAGCCTGAAGCTCAGCCTCTTCGTTGGAGCGGGCGACGTTCAGCTGGATCGTCACTTCGACTTCGGGGTGCAGCGTCACGTGAACGTCATGCAGACCGAGTTCCTTGATCGGGCGGGTCAGAACGATCTGCTTGCGATCAAGCGTATAGCCGTTCTCCGTCGCGGCATCCGCGGCGTCGCGCGTGGTGACGGAGCCATAGAGATAGCCGGAGTCAGACGCCTGACGAATCACGACGAACTGTTTCCCATCGAGCGTGGTGGCAAACTTCTCGGCTTCTTTCTTGGTCTCGAGGTTGTTGGCCTCAAGCTGAGCTTTCTGGGTCTCGAATTGCGCGATGTTTGCCTGCGAGGCGGTAAGCGCCTTGCCCTGAGGCAGCAGGAAGTTGCGCGCATAGCCGGATTTCACCTCGACCACTTCGCCCATCTGGCCAAGCTTGGCCACGCGTTCCAGAAGGATGACTTGCATGTCTTTCTCCTTACTTCACAGCATAGGGCAGAAGGGCGAGGAAACGGGCGCGCTTGATTGCACGGGCCAGTTCACGCTGCTTCTTTGCCGATACGGCGGTGATACGGGAGGGCACGATCTTGCCACGCTCAGAGATGTAGCGTTGCAGCAGACGCGTGTCCTTGTAGTCGATTTTCGGGGCATTGTCGCCGGAGAAGGGGCAAACCTTACGACGACGGAAAAATGGTTTTGCAGCCATATCTTAGCGTCCTTTCCTGTACCTGATCAACGACGTTCGCGACGGCTGTCGCGTTCGTCACGCTTCTGCATCTGGATGGAGGGGCCCTCGGCGTGTTCGTCGACCTTGATGGTCAGAACCCGCATCACATCGTCGTGCAAACGCATGAGGCGTTCCATTTCCTGAACAGCCGTCGCGGGTGCGTCGGTTTTCAGAAAGGCATAGTGCCCCTTGCGGTTCTTGTTGATCTTGTAGGCCATGGTCTTCACGCCCCAATATTCGCTCTCGACCAGCTTGCCGCCGTTGTCGGAGAGAATGGTGGAGAAATGTTCGACGAGGCCCTCGGCCTGTGCGCTGGAAAGGTCCTGGCGCGAGATGAAGACATGCTCGTAAAGCGGCATGTGCACTCCTATCATTGCAAGCGCGTTTCATAGGGCGGGATCACCTTCCGCCCCCACCCACGAGAGACCGCGCGGTTCGAAAATGCCGCGGAAGGAGCGCCTCTCATACAGTGTCACGCGTTTTTCGCAAGCCCCCCTCCCGGCGGCAGTCACCCGATTTCCTCGGGGTTGCCTCATTCTCGTCCCTTTTTGGATATAATCGTTGTCTCAGGGGCTGACCTGTCCCGGCAAGTACGAGGTGAAGCCCATGCAGTTGCAAGCGGCATTTTTCGAAGAGACAGTGCGTCCACGCTCCAAACAGACCTTGGCGCCCACACCCTCGGGTGGCCCTATGGCCGTCTCGGTGCTCTGCGCGCTTACGGGCGTGGGTTTGCTCATCCTCGTGCTCCTGACGCCTGATGCCGGTCTTGCCCCCTTGGGCCTGACGATCTGCGTTCTGATGATCTATGCCGCCTGGACGATCTATAGGGGCACTCGAACAACACCCCGGCCCGAGATCCAACTCGATATGCCGAAGAATGAAATCCGGATCATCTCACACGATGAACAAGGCTCTCAGCGATATCTGCACCGCAGCTTGGACGCATTGGGCGATGTGCGCCTTGACGGCTCGGACCTTGTGATCTTCGATGTAGAGCGTAGAGAAGTGCTCCGGTCCGGCATCACGAACAGCAAAACGCGCGCCAAACTAGAGGCGATGCTCCCCTGATCCCGGTGCCTCTGCGGCAAATCGCATTGATTTCCGGCGCAACTTTCTGCATGTCAGCTTAAACCGTTGCAGGGGGCACCATGAGCCGGATCGACACGACATTCGCCGCATTGAAGCAGCAGGGACGTAAAGCCTTCGTCGCCTATATCATGGCCGGTGATCCGGATTTCGAAAGATCGTCGGAAATCCTCGCAGGTCTTCCCGAAGCAGGCGTCGACATCATCGAGCTCGGCCTGCCCTTTACTGACCCCATGGCAGACGGGACCGTCATACAACGCGCCGGGCAAAGAGCGCTGGAGGCGGGGCAAACGCTCCAACGCACGTTGGATATGGTGCGAACCTTCCGCCAGACCAATACTACGACCCCGATCGTCCTGATGGGCTATTACAACCCGATCTATTCCCGTGGTGTAGAGACTTTTCTGCGGGATGCCACGGATGCAGGGATCGACGGGCTGATCATCGTGGACCTTCCCCCTGAAGAGGATGAGGAGCTGTGCATCCCGGCCCAGAACGCGGGTCTGAACTTCATCCGGCTCGCCACCCCCACCACTGATGACAAGCGCCTGCCAAAGGTGCTGCAGAACACCTCCGGCTTCGTCTACTACGTATCGATCACCGGTATCACCGGGGCGGCGGCCGCCGAGGCGACCGATGTTGGCCCCGAGGTCGCACGGATCAAGGCCAAGACGGATTTGCCGGTCATCGTGGGCTTTGGCATTCGCACGCCCGAAGCTGCGGAGAAGATCGCCTCGGTCTCCGACGGATGCGTTGTCGGTTCCGCGATCGTAGCGGAAATCGCTGAGGGTAAACCGGCATCGGAAGTCTTGGCATTCGTCCGCTCCCTCTCCGATGGTGCCCACCGCGCTTGAATTTCATTGACCGACGCGCCTCGTATCGCTACGTCCGGCGAGCGCGGAAGGGCGGATGGCTGCGGCGCGTATGCGTCGAGGAAAGTCCGGACTCCACAAGGCAACGGTGCCGGGTAACGCCCGGCGGGGGCAACCCCAGGGAAAGCGCCACAGAGAATGAGACCACCGTGCATGCACGGCAAGGCTGAAACGGTGGGGTAAGAGCCCACCGCGGGACGGGTAACCGGACCGGCACGGCAAGCCCCACCGGGAGCAATGCCGAATAGGGATCGCACGCGGGATGGTCGGTTCGCCGAAACCTCCGCAGGGCCGGCCTTGGCCCGGCGATCCGGGTTGGCAGCTTGAGCCTCTTCGGTAACGAAGGGGCCAGAGGAATGGTCATCCATGGGGGTTTCGACCCCCGGGACAGAATCCGGCTTACAGCCCTTCCGCGCGTTATCCTGCCATGAAATGCGCCGCCACGTCGCGGTGGTGGGGCCGGCGCCGATGCTCCACCAAATAGATCCCCTGCCAACGCCCGAGCAGCAGCCGCCCATCCCTCACCGGGATTTGCAGCGACACCGGCAGCAGTGCCGCCTTGATATGCGCGGGCATGTCATCGGGCCCCTCCAACGTGTGGCGCAGATAGGACATGGACGGGTCATCCGCGGGCGGCGCAATCCGGTTGAGATAGGCCATCAAGTCCGCCTGCACATCCGGATCGGCATTCTCCTGTATCAGCAGCGACGCGGACGTGTGCCGAACAAAGAGCGTAACCACCCCATCTCCCCGGGTCCAGCGAGCCACCTCGTCGGTAAACTCATAGAAGCCCGGCCCTTGGGTCGCGATTGTGAAGTTGGTTTGCATGGCCTGCCCTTCTCAATTTGGCGAAGCGTTCCGCCCTATCTCTGCATTTTCAGCGGTCACGGACGAGGGGCACAACACCCGCAGGCCCCCCCCTCTGGCGCAGGGAAGCTGCACGCAGGTGTCAGCAACTTTCCAGAATGGTGGCGCGCTCGCGTGCAAGACGCGCCATGAGGCGCGGATGTTCCGCTTCAAACCGATCGGCGAACTCGATATTGCGCGCCGTGCCGATCTTTGTGTGCTTAGGGACCAGTGGCAACGCATGGGGTTCAGCAACGCCGATGTTTCGGGCGATAAGCTGAGCGATATGGAGATCAGCCATGCCCGAAAGCCGCTCATAAGATAGCCGCGTGGGTGACACCCCGAAGCGCGCGAATATCTTCTCACACGTCACCTCCATCTCCCGCAGATGGTAGAGCCAATGACGTATGTTCTCGGGATCATACTCAAACACGCTATCCGCGGCGGCCCGCTCTTCTTCGGTCGACAGTGGTGCGTGGCTTACCTTCGTTTTTACCATTTTGGCCAAAGATACCGCCTGTGCGACAATGTCCTTGCGTATCAGCCAGAAGCATGGCGCATCGCGGAAGTACTTCATGAACTGGGCCGCGCCACCGAACGTCTGCTCTATCATCACAGCGTTGACTTCGCATCCGAATACGCCGCCGGGCGCTCGCTCCCGCATCGCAGCTTGCACGTATTCATCAAGAGACCGCGCACCGTTTCTCGCTGCCAGACGGGGCACTTGGCGCGGGTGAAAGCACTCTTGCGGACTGCCGAGCGTACCGGTCGCCGATGCAATCTCGGTAACCCTGCTGCTGCCTGAGCGCGGCGTGAAATAAATCACATAGATCTGCTGAGGAGCAGGAATTTCCATCAACGCCTCGAAGCGGTCCCGTTGGCCCGCTGGGTAGTCACGCCAAAGGCGCCGGGCCAAATAAGCCCGACGCCTCTGTCGAATGAACCCTGCAACGCCGGTCCGAGCCAGCAGACCCGTGCGCAGCATCTATTGGTCGAGGAAGCTCCGCAGTTTGCGGCTGCGGCTCGGGTGTTTGAGCTTTCGAAGAGCTTTCGCTTCGATCTGGCGAATCCGCTCTCGGGTCACGCTGAACTGTTGGCCAACCTCTTCGAGGGTGTGGTCGGTGTTCATCCCGATCCCGAAGCGCATACGCAGCACACGTTCTTCACGAGGCGTGAGCGATGACAGGACCCGAGTGGTCGTCTCCTTGAGGTTTTCCTGAATGGCGCTGTCGAGGGGCAAGATCGCATTCTTGTCTTCGATGAAATCGCCAAGCTGGCTATCTTCCTCATCCCCGATCGGGGTCTCAAGCGAGATAGGCTCTTTGGCGATCTTCATCACCTTGCGAACCTTCTCCAGCGGCATTTGCAACTTCTGGGCCAATTCCTCCGGCGTCGGCTCTCGGCCGATCTCGTGAAGCATTTGCCGACCGGTCCGAACAAGCTTGTTGATCGTCTCGATCATATGCACCGGAATCCGAATGGTCCGGGCCTGATCCGCGATGCTTCGCGTAATCGCCTGCCGGATCCACCATGTCGCGTAGGTGGAGAACTTGTAGCCTCGACGATACTCGAACTTGTCCACGGCCTTCATCAGGCCGATGTTGCCTTCCTGGATCAAATCGAGGAACTGAAGCCCCCGGTTCGTGTACTTCTTGGCGATCGATATCACGAGCCGCAGGTTGGCTTCGACCATTTCCTTCTTGGCCTGACGCGCCTCTTTTTCGCCCTTCTGGACTTGGCTGACGATGCGCCGGAATTCCGAAATATCGAGACCGACATACTGACCAACTTGCGCCATGTCGGAGCGCAGTTCTTCTGCCTTGCCGCGGAAACGTTCGATAAACATCTGCCAGCCGCGACCGGATTTCTCCGCCATCCGATCAAGCCAGCCGGGATCAAGCTCATAGCCGCGATACTCGTCAACGAATTCGCGCCGGTTGATGCGCGCCTGATCCGCAAGCTTCACCATGGCGCTGTCGATCTGCATGATGCGCCGGTTGATGCCATAAAGCTGGTCGATCAGGGCTTCGATACGGTTGTTGTGGAGATGAAGCTCATTCACAAGCTTCACGATCTCCGAGCGTAACGACTGGTATTCGCCCTCTTGCGAGGCGCTGAAGGTGCCATCCTCGTTGATCGTCGCCGAAATTCGGCTGTCCTGCATTTCGCTGAGGCGAACGAAATCCTCCGCGATACGGTCCAGCGTTTCCAGCACGAGCGGCTTGAGCGCGGCTTCCATCGCGGCGAGCGACATATTCGCCTGCTCTTCGTCCTCTTCGTCGTCGTCCTTCTGAATCGGATTGCCGTCAGCATCGAGTTCAGGGCCGGTATCGCGCTGCTGAGCGGGCTGTGTTTCTGCTGGCTCGACGACAGCGGTTTCCGCGCCTTCCTCACCAAGCTGATTGCCAAATGTGGTCTCAAGATCGATCACATCGCGAAGCAAAATGTCCTCTGACAGGAGTTCGTCGCGCCAGATCGTGATCGCCTGAAAGGTCAGCGGACTTTCGCATAGCCCGGCGATCATGGTGTTCCGGCCAGCTTCGATCCGCTTCGCAATGGCTATCTCGCCTTCACGCGACAGCAGTTCGACAGACCCCATTTCACGCAGGTACATCCGCACCGGATCATCCGTGCGATCAAGCTTTTCGGACGCGGCAGACGACACCGCGACATCCCCACCCCGGCCGGCTTCGACCACGGCGGTGCTCTTTTGCTCTTCTTCTTCGACCTCATCGTCTTCGATGATGTTGATGCCCATCTCCGACAGCATCGACATCACGTCTTCGATCTGCTCGCTGTTGACCTGATCGGGCGGCAAAACCTGATTGAGTTGGTCGTAGGTGATGAACCCCCTCTCGCGAGCCTCGGCGATCATCTTCTTGACCGCAGTCTGGCTCATGTCGAGCGAGACATCCTCTTCGCTCGTCTCCGGCTTCTGGTCGTCAGTATCTTTAGCGGCCATGCAGTGCTCCTGGCTGAGAGGCGGAGTGATTCGATAAACTCGAATCATGTCGCGTTTCAGAGTGATTCGCACTCCCGGATACGCGAAAAGTCCAAACTTTTCCCCGCGAGTTTCCTATTTACGCCCCTTGGTGAAGCCAATTTGCCCTAGAAGTGCGTCGAGTGCCATGCGTTCATCGCGATTGATTCGTGTTCCATTCTCCGCGATGTCGTATTCGGCCTTGTCCTGCGACTCGCTTCGGCTTGTCCGCAGAGCCGCCTGCGCGGCTTGCCCGAGCCGCCATGTCACGGCTTCATCGGCGAACCCTGCGAGATCCTCTGCAGCTTCGGCAACTTCCGCCTCGAGTCCGCGGCGGGCATCCATTTTGGCCAGTTCTTCAGACAACGTCATCCGAGCAAGCTCGGCATTTCCTGGGTTCCTGACGGCGGGTGTTATGGCCACATGGTTCACCCGAAGCAGCGTTTCAAGGGCATCGGGCCCTATTTCCCTGACAAGCGCGCCGCGAAAAGCCTCGGGATCTGCCTCCGCACGACGCAGTATCGCCTCCCTCAAACGGCCATGTTCGGGGTCGACACAGGGCAAATCTTCGATCCTGTCTTCGAATTCGACAATCACGCTCGGCGTCGCGATGAGCGTCGCCAGAATAACCGCCACACGCAGTCGTTCCTCTCCGCTATCTTCACCTGTGGCCAGCAACGAAGCCTTCGTATTCGCACGCGGGAATTCCACTTCTGGGCGAAATTTCCCGCCCCCGCGTCGTGACTTTGCTTGTGGCTTGCGCCGAAACAATTGCCACCGGAAGTCCTTCAGTTCCATCTCGTAGTGTTGGCGAAGGGACGGATCGGCGATCCTTTGCGTCGCGTCGCGCAAAGCTTTTTCAAGCCCGGCCTTCCGTTCGGGGCTATCGAAGACTTTTCCTTCAGTTTCACGCTGCCACAGCAGCCTGACTGGGGGAATCGCGGCCTCCAGAACAGTCGCCATAGCGCCAGCGCCTTTCGTTTTGATCAGATCGTCCGGATCCATCCCGGCGGGCATCAGGGCAAATCGAAGCGAACGCCCCGACGATAGCAGCGGCAGGGCAAGGTCGATGACCCGATACGCCGCGCGCAGGCCCGCAGCATCCCCATCAAGCGCGAATACCGGCTCCGGCGCGATCCGCCAGAGGAGTTCGAGTTGGGCTTCTGTGACTGCCGTACCAAGGGGTGCAACCGCGCCGCCAAATCCCGCACCACAAAGCGCGATGACATCCATGTACCCTTCGGCGACGATGAGGGGCGCCCCCTTCCCCACCTCGGCCCGTGCTGGACCGTGATTGTAGAGATTTCGCCCCTTGTCGAACAATAATGTTTCGCTTGAATTCAGGTATTTGGCGTTGTCGTCCGGATCAATCGCCCGCCCGCCAAAGGCAATGCAACGCCCCCGTGCGTCCCGGATCGGGAACATGATCCGGTTGCGAAAGACATCGTAAGGCCGATTTCCCGACTTACCTTCCCGCACGAGACCCGCGCCGAGAATGAGATCTTGGGGCACGCCCTTGTTCGCAAGATGCTCGGATACTCCCTGCCATCCCGGTGGAGCGAATCCGATTTCGAACTGTTCGAGTGCCGGGTCCTCAAGACCACGCTTCTCCAGATAAGCGCGCGCTTCGCTACCGGCACCCGTCTTCAGTTGCAGGCGATACCAAGAGACGGCCTGCTCCATCACCTCCGCGAGCTGGGCCGCCCGGTCCTGCTTCTGCTTTGCCTTCGGATCCCGCTGGGGCATTTGCATCCCCGCCTCGCCGGCCAAAATCTCGACGGCCTCCATGAAGCCGACATTCTCGGTTTCCTGAACAAACCCGAAGACATCTCCCTTCGCCCCGCAGCCGAAGCAGTGATAAAAGCCCTTGCGATCATCTACGTGAAACGATGCCGTCTTTTCATGGTGAAAGGGGCACGGGGCCCACATGTCGCCCTTGGCCTGATTGGATTTGCGCGTATCCCACATGACCTTGCGACCGACGACCTGAGCCATGCTCAGTCGGTTGCGCAACTCGTCCAAAAAGCCGGGAGGCATGCTCATGGCTGTAATATCCCTCTCTACGATACGGGTGTCCAGCCACCTGCGCACGCGCTGCAGCGCCGCGCAAATGCTGCGTGTGCAAAATAATCGTGGACTGTCACAAGGGAAAGGGTAGCGTTCAATATATGTCGCAGGAGATCCAGATGACCGATTTTTCGAAAATCCTCATAGCCAACCGGGGCGAAATCGCGATCCGCATCATGCGCGCGGCCAACGAGATGGGCAAACGCACAGTCGCGGTCTATGCCGAAGAAGACAAGCTCAGCTTGCATCGCTTCAAGGCAGACGAGGCATATCGGATCGGCGAGGGTCTGGGTCCGGTACAGGCCTACCTCTCAATCTCGGAGCTCATACGCGTCGCCAAGAAGTGCGGTGCGGATGCCATCCATCCCGGCTATGGCCTCCTGTCCGAGAACCCCGATCTGGTCGATGCTTGCGTCGCCAGCGGCATCACCTTCATCGGTCCGCGGGCGGAAACGATGCGAAAACTGGGCGACAAGGCCAGCGCTCGGCGGGTTGCCATCGCAGCGGGCGTTCCCGTCATCCCGGCGACTGAAGTCCTTGGCGATGACATGGATGCGATCAGACGAGAGGCCGCCGAGATCGGCTATCCGCTGATGCTCAAGGCCAGTTGGGGCGGCGGGGGCCGAGGAATGCGCCCGATCCTCGCCGAAGCAGAGCTTGAGACCAAAGTTCTAGAAGGCCGCCGCGAAGCCGAAGCCGCATTTGGCAATGGCGAAGGTTATGTAGAGAAGATGATCACCCGCGCGCGTCACGTCGAAGTACAAATTCTTGGGGACAAACACGGAAACCTCTATCACCTGTTCGAACGGGACTGCACGGTTCAGCGGCGCAACCAAAAGGTCGTAGAACGCGCCCCTGCGCCCTACCTCACGCAGAAGCAGCGCGAAGAGGTGTGCGAGCTAGGCTACCGCATTTGCAAGCACGTGAACTACGAATGCGCCGGAACGGTCGAGTTCCTGATGGATATGGAAACCGAGCAGTTCTACTTCATCGAGGTGAACCCGCGCGTGCAGGTCGAACACACGGTAACCGAGGAGGTGACCGGGATCGACATCGTACAGGCGCAAATCCGCATTGCCGAAGGAAGGACCCTTGCCGAAGCAACTGGCAAGACGCGGCAAGAAGACATCGCACTGAACGGCCACGCCCTTCAGACACGGATCACCACAGAAGATCCCCAAAACAACTTCATCCCCGACTACGGACGTATTTCCGCATATCGAACTGCCACCGGTATGGGCATACGTCTCGACGGGGGCACGGCATATGCGGGGGGAGTGATCACCCGATACTACGACTCCCTGCTCGTGAAGGTCACCGCTCACGCCCAAACGCCCGATGCCGCCATCAGACGGATGGATCGCGCCCTTCGCGAGTTCCGCATCAGGGGGGTGAGCACGAACATCGATTTCGTTGCCAACCTCCTGAAACACCCGACCTTCCTGAACGATACCTACACAACGACGTTCATCGACACGACACCAGAGCTTTTCGATTTCCCCGAGAGGCAAGACCGCGCAACGAAGATCCTGACCTACATTGCCGACATCACCGTCAATGGTCATCCCGAAACCGCAGGTCGCGCACGCCCCGAGATCGAGCATGAACCGAAAGCACCCGCGCCGACCGATGCGCCGTCACACGGGCTGCGGCAGGTCATGTTGGAACAAGGACCGCAAGCGGTCGCGGACTGGATGCTGGTTCAGCGCGAGCTTCTTTTGACCGACACGACGATGAGAGACGCGCACCAGAGTTTGCTCGCAACTCGTATGCGGTCCATCGATATGATCCGGGTGGCCCCCGCCTATGCGTCCAACCTGCCCGGCCTCTTTTCGGTCGAATGCTGGGGCGGCGCGACATTCGACGTGGCCTACCGGTTCTTGCAGGAGTGTCCATGGCAGCGATTGCGCGATTTGCGTGCCGCGATGCCCAATCACCTCCTACAAATGCTGTTTCGCGGGTCCAATGGCGTTGGATACACCAATTACCCCGATAACGTCGTAAAAAGCTTCGTCCGGCAATCCGTTGCCACCGGCGTTGACCTTTTCCGCGTGTTTGATGCGCTCAACTGGGTCGAGCAAATGCGGGTGGCCATGGATGCCGTGCTCGAAGAGGGCAGGATTCTCGAAGGGTCGATTTGTTATACCGGCGACATTCTCGATCCCGACCGCGCGAAATACGACATCAAGTATTACGTCGGCCTCGCGCGGGAGCTGAAGGAGGCCGGAGTTCATATTCTTGGCCTCAAGGATATGGGCGGCCTGCTCAAGCCCGCCGCGGCGCCGGTCCTCGTGAAGGCCCTGAAAGAGGAAACGGGTCTTCCTATTCATTTTCATACGCATGACACGTCAGGGGCGGGCATTGCCACAATACTGGCGGCAGCCTCCGCCGGGGCGGACGCTGCTGATGCTGCGATGGACGCGCTCTCCGGCAATACAAGCCAACCGACGCTTGGCACGCTCGTAGAGGCGCTGCGGCATACAGAGCGCCAATCGAAACTCGACATTTCGGAAGTTCGCAAAATCTCAGACTATTGGGAAAAGGTGCGCAGGCAGTATGCCGCCTTTGAAAGCGCGCAGCAGGCTCCATCCTCAGAGGTCTACTTGCATGA
Organism: Poseidonocella pacifica; assembly: GCF_900111875.1. GTDB lineage: Bacteria > Pseudomonadota > Alphaproteobacteria > Rhodobacterales > Rhodobacteraceae > Poseidonocella > Poseidonocella pacifica. The sequence goes on along the minus strand of NZ_FOJU01000001.1, from coordinate 250,661 downwards.
AATGCCCGGCGGCCAATTCACGAACCTGAAGGCGCAAGCACGCTCCATGGGGCTTGAGGATCGCTGGCCCGAGGTGGCCAAGACCTATGCAGAGGTCAATCAGATGTTCGGCGACATTATCAAGGTAACCCCATCCTCCAAGACCGTGGGTGACATGGCGCTGATGATGGTGACCCAAGGGCTCACGCGGGACCAAGTCGAAGATCCCGACGTTGACCTGTCATTTCCGGAAAGCGTGGTCGCAATGATGAAGGGCGTTCTGGGCCAGCCTCCAGGCGGCTTCCCGCGAGCGCTCCAGGAAAAGGTTCTGAAAGGTGCCGCACCATATACCGACCGTCCGGGACTTCACGCCGACAAGGTCGATCCTGAGAAAGTTCGGGCGGAGCTTGCAACGCAATTCGAACAGGAGATCGACAACGAAGACCTGAATGGTGCTCTCATGTACCCAAAGGTTTTTGCCGATTATCTGGAACGACATGCACTTTATGGGCCAGTTCGCGCCTTGCCGACCCTTACCTTCTTTTACGGCATGAAACCAGGCGATCAGATCAGCGCAGAAATCGACCCCGGCAAGACCTTGGAAATTCGCCTGCAGGCTGTGAGCGAGCCCCATGCCGACGGCAGCGTTCGCCTCTTCTTCGAGTTGAACGGCCAACCGCGCGTCATACGGATAGCAGACAGAAGCGCAAAGGGGATGGTCGCTGCACGCCCGAAAGCAGACCCAGCTAACCCCGGCCATGTCGGTGCACCGATGCCCGGCGCCATTGCCACAGTCGCCGTTGCATTGGGCCAAAAGGTCAAGGAGGGTGATTTACTGCTGACCATCGAAGCAATGAAGATGGAAACGGGCATCCATGCCGAACAGAACGGCACGATCAAGGCGATCCACGTAACGCCCGGGACGCAGATCGATGCCAAGGACCTCCTCATCGAATTTTCATGAGTACAGCGGACAGGACCAGATATTACCTTGAGCGTTGGAGTTGATCGAGCAGCGGTCTCGCCCTACCTCACAAAGGTCTTGAGTTCTCAAGAGACCTCCCAAGCCGTGGAGCCGCTTGGTTTGTGTTAAGAGGGATTTTGTTTTGCTGATTGATCTTTCCGGCCTTGCGCCAGTTGCCCACGGGCGCAACCGAGCAGTTTTCCAGCATCCGAGCGATGCGGGAAAGCTGATCAAAACAATCTTGCCCAGAAAGATGGACAAGGAACCCCTGCGTGGCTGGGTAGAGCGACTGCGAAAGCCTCCCTACACATGGCAGTTCATGAAAGAGATCCGGATGACCTATGAGCTTGCTCGCAGGATGAATTCGGATGTCACCCGCCTGCCAGTATGTGATTGCATCGGGCTGGTTCGCACGACGCTGGGACTCGGGTTGTGTGTGGAGAAGATCTGCAACGCAGAGGGAGAACTTGCGCCGACTTTGCGGCAGATGTTGAACTCGGGCACATTTAAGGAACTGCACCTCGAACGCCTCAACCAGTTTGTCGGTGCAGCCTTCGAGTTTGGCCTTATCGCGAACGACCTCAAGCCCGATAATCTCGTCTTCGAGGATCGAAGCCAACAGTTCGTGATGGTCGACGGGGTTGGCGAGCGCACGGCGATCCCTTTGCGCCTATGGAGCCGCCGGATCAACGCCCGAGAACTGTCCCGGAACTTCGCCCACTACAGCGCATTTTATCCCGGCCTGACTTGGGATGCAGAGCGCCGTGCTTTTTCATTCGCCACGCCAATTTCGCCTCCGAACAGTTGAAAATCAAAAAGTCAGTTTTCGAGCAATTTTCCCCTTGCAGCCCGGCCAAGACATTTATAAACGACGTCTCACCCAAGGACGCGGGCGTAGCTCAGGGGTAGAGCATTACCTTGCCAAGGTAAGGGTCGAGAGTTCGAATCTCTTCGCCCGCTCCAACTTTCCCGGAATTCCGGTGATGCATGACACGGGGGCCGCAAGGCTACCCGTTGTTTTGCATTCTAAAATCCCTCCCATTTCGATCAACCGCGCAATGATCGCGCAAAGCGTGCCCACGGCACCGCAGAGCATATTCCGAACAAATTTCTGAGGAAGGAGTACGTGGTGGGCGACCCTGGAATCGAACCAGGCGTGCGTCTCCGCGAGGGAGTTACAGTCCCCTGCCACACCTTGCGGCCTGTCGCCCACTGCAGGGCCTCGGCCCGTGCGTGTGGCGCTGATTACAATTGGCTCTCTGGGGCGTCAACAGGAAAATCCCTTGCGCGCGACGTCTTGCAAGACCATTTACTGCGGTCACAGCCAAGGGGATCAAATATCATGAAAAAGCCCAAGTGGGTGGTTGAAAAAGAGCGCGGGCAAAAGGTCACCGCGCGCGAGACGGTCTGGCTATTCGGACTGCACGCGGTTCGGGATGCGCTCTTGAATCCACGGCGCGAGAAACTGCGCCTCATTCTCACCCCCAACGCGCGCGAACGTCTGGCAGAAGCCGTAGCTCAGAGCGGAATCGAGCCGGAAATCGCTGACCCCCGCAAGTTTTCAGCTCCACTTGATCAGGGATCAGTCCATCAAGGGGCCGCCCTAGAGGTGCGCCCGTTGGAATGGGGAACGCTGGAGGACGTCTGCCTTGGCGATGGCCAACGTCCACCACGAGTGCTCTTTCTGGATCGTGTAACCGATCCCCACAATGTAGGGGCGATCCTTCGTTCCGCAGAAGTCTTTGGCGCACTGGCCGTTATAGCGCCGCGCCATCACGCAGCCCCTGAAACCGGCGCGCTCGCGAAAACGGCAAGTGGAGCGCTCGAGCGGCAACCCTATCTGCGTGTGGGAAACCTCGCCGACGCGATGGAACGTCTTCGCGCGATGGGCTATCTTCTGCTCGGGCTGGACGGCACTGCGGAGAATACGGTCGAAACAGCTCTTGAAGGGCGACATGACCGCGCCGTGGGCCTCGTACTGGGCGCGGAAGGCCCGGGGTTGCGCCAAAAGACCCGTGAAACCTGCGACGAGTTGGTCCGGATTCCCTTTGCCCGTGATTTCGGCTCACTCAACGTGTCGAATGCCGCGGCCGTGGCGCTCTACGCTTCAGGGCGTTCGCAGTGACGTCGGCATGCACGAAATGGACGTGTCGGTCGGTTTCCGGAGGCGAGGGCCTCACCAATCAAGCTTAATGATTCGTTCACGTTCTGCTTACAATATCTTTAAAGCATCAAAGCGCTGCCTAGATGTATCGAGAAGCGCGGAATTCGGAACTCCCCGCGTTTCATTCACTGTCCCTCGTTCCGCACTTACGCCCGGGCTTCGCCTGGGCGTTTTTTTACCTAGGTGAGTGTTGCCCTACACTTGGCGTACCAAGGATTGGGCCTCGCTAGCGGGTGGCTCCCCGTGCAGCAGACGCAAATCATGTCCAATGAACCTGCTCCCCTCCAGGAAGCGCCGCCCGCGCCTCTTGAACTCTTGAGTATGGAAGGCTCGCGGCATTGCAAAACCCGACGACCCATTCCTCATTAAGCATGATGAAGTCCAACACGCCGACGAGAATTTCAGCCTCAGAGGCACGCGCAATGAGCGTCTCGAGATCAAGTCCGGTAGAGCCAAGAAAGACCTCCAGAAGGTCTTTTTGCGAGGAAATCCATTCCAGAGCGAGCGCGGCAACGAGTTCGGCACTTTCTTGCGTAGTCTGCATTTTCCTCATTTCCGCAACAAATTATTAACTACTTCCACCGTTATTCTTAACCGAAATGGTCTCCGGAGTGGAAGGGCGCGATGGGCGGACGAATTCTGGTCGCAGACGAAGTGGCAACAAACCGTATCGTCCTCAAGGTCAAGCTCTCGGCAGCTTTCTATGATGTCGTACTTGCCGAGAGCATTGAAGAGGCGCGCAGCGCGTTACGCCGTGCGGCACCGGACATTGTCATCGCGGACGCCCGGCTCGGCGGCACCGAGGGATTGACGCTCTGCCGTGCGATGAAAGCGGATCCGTCGACCATGCATATTCCCGTGGTACTGCTGGCAAACGACAATGATATCGAGCTTCGGCTCCAGGCATTATCGGCGGGCGCGGACGATATCCTCGACAAACCTGTTGAGGAAACGGTTTTGCTCGCGCGCGTTCGCAACCTGCTTCGGGCACGCGAGTCTGAACAGGAACTTCGCTTGCGCGACGGCACCCACGCAGCACTCGGATTTTCTGAGCCGACTTCCCCAATCCAGGCCCCCGCGACGATCGCGCTCGTCGCTGGCGAACGGGCCCAAGCGATCCATTGGAAGCATACGCTCACTTCCCTTTTGCCCAACGATCACCTGCGGGTGCTGAGCCGCGATGACACGCTGGGAACGGAATTTGGCGATGCCCCACCCGAAGTTTTTGTGGTGGGCGCATCGCTCAAGGAGGAGAACGACGGGCTGGAACTCATGTCTGAACTGCGGTCCAGAGCAGCAACCCGGCACAGCTCCATCGTCGTTGCCAATGCTACCTGTGATCTGGCCATCGCCGCGCGTGCCTTTGACCTCGGGGCGAGCGACCTGCTCCGTGCGGGGACGGACCCTAGGGAACTTGCACAGCGCATCCAAACGCAGATCCGCCGCAAGCGCCTCGGGGATGCGCTGCGCGCAAATGTCCGGGACGGGCTGCGCGCGGCTGTCACAGATCCGCTCACTGGGCTCTATAACCGTCGCTATGCCCTGCCTCACCTATCACGTGTCAGGGATACCGCGCTGCGCCAAAACCGCGATTTTGCTGTGATGTTGATCGATATCGACTTCTTCAAATCGGTCAACGACCGGTTTGGGCATGCCGCAGGCGATGCTGTACTCGTAACCGTGGCATCCCGTCTCAAAGAAAACATGCGTGCCAAGGATCTGATCGCAAGGATTGGGGGAGAAGAGTTCCTCGTTGTTCTGCCCGACACCAGCCGAGAACAGGCAAAACGCGCCGCTGCTCGGTTATGCCATGTTGTAAATTCCTCGCCCGTTCGCCTTGACGAGATCGGGGAAGAGGTACCTGTCTCGGTTTCCATCGGTGTGTCGGTTTCTTCAGCCAACAGCGATGGCGATCCATCGACCATCGCGAGGCTGATGGCGGAGGCGGATTCAGCCCTTTATGGCTCAAAGAGTCAGGGTCGAAACAAGTTTACCGTAAGCCCCCAAGCGGCCTGAGCCAGCTGAAGTCTTCCCCAAAAGAACCACCCCCTTCCGTCACAAATCTGTCATATCGGATGACGCGCACTCTCATTCGGTGCATACACTCACCGATAGGCGAGGGCCGCGCCACGGCGGAACTTCGTAGGCTTTTCTAAGGGGGAAGCAGGTTGATTCGACATTTGCGAGACGTCGCACACTTGCTTCGCTTTGGCGCGAGGGGTCCTCAAAGTTACGAACGGCTCTACGTCGATCCCCAAGATGTGCAACTCAGTTACTGCAAGCATTTGCCAGATGTTCCCTCTTTTTCTCGGCGGCATAGTGGCGCGATCGTCGGCGGCGATTGGGATCGTGCGACCCGCGACATCGAGGCCAGCCCGAAGATGCGCGCCTGCCGGCTTCATTTCGAAGAAGGGCAAAGTTGGGAAGACACAGGCATATTCGACTACATGATGGCGCGCATAGAGAATGGAAAACCCTTCGATTCTTGCCACAATTTGGACGATGTGCATGAACGTTATAGGCAGATCGACGCGCTTTATGAGTCAATTCGCCGTGCGGGCGTCATCCGAAGCAGAGCGCATCATGTCCTTGGCGTCCCCAGAGAAGGCGACGGTATCTTCATTCACTTTGGCCGGGACGGTCATCCGATATTCGGGATGATCGGCAATCACCGTATGGCGATCGCACGCATCCTGAAGCTACCTCGAATTCCGGTTCAACTCGGGGTGCTTCATAAAGAGGCCTTCGAGGCCGGACACCTTACAGAACTGAGGCAGGGGAGCGCCTTCCCCGAGAGAGCGATTTCGACCTAGTTCGCCGAGCTTTGCAAAACATTCTTGACGTGCCGTTCGAAATCGGCTCCGCGCGCTTCGAAATTATCATATTGATCGAAACTCGCAGCAGCCGGTGCCAACAACACTGTTTCGCCTGCAACGGCGTCAGCACTGGCAAGGTTGACCGCGGTGGCCATGTCGCCGCAGATTGCTACATCTATCCCGGGTAGTTGAAGCGCAAAGTTCGCAGCTTCGCGACCAATCACGTAGGCTTTGACCACGGTGCCAAGAGCGGGTTCCAATCCGGCCAGCCCCCCTTCTTTTTGCAACCCACCACAGATCCATCGCACCGCGGGAAACGCTTGCAACGCTTTCCGGGCACTATCGACGTTGGTTGCCTTGCTGTCGTTCACGAAGGTCACCCCGCCACGGGTTCCCAGTACCTGACTTCGGTGCGGCAACCCCGGGTAAGTCTTGAGCCCAGCCTCTATGTTACGTGGGCTAAGCCCCAAGGCACGGCAGACGGCATAGGCTGCGCAGGCATTCTGGTGGTTATGCGCCCCCGGCAATCCAGGAATCTGGCGCAAGTCCACGGACCCAACCTGCTTCCCCTTGCGCCATTCTGACAAAAACCCCTTTCGCGCATTGACGGACCACCCCGGCCCCTCGGCGCGCCCAGACCCGATCCGGATAACACGATCATCCGTAGGCCCTTCAGAGAGTTGCCCCGCGAGAAACAGCCCCTCGTCTTCGTCGGTACCGATTATGGCGCGATCCGGGCCACCTTCGGCAAACAGACGCCGTTTGGCCGCGAAATATCCGCCCATTCCGCCATGGCGATCAAGATGATCCGGGCTGAGGTTGGTGAAAACCGCGATGTCGGGCGTCAGCGCACGGGCGAGGTCTGTTTGATAAGAACTCAACTCAAGCACGACCACGGCCCCATCCTCTGGCGGCTCCAGATCCAAGACACCGCGCCCGATGTTGCCGGCAAGTTGCGCTGGCCTGCCCGCTTCGTCCAGCACATGGTGGATCAGCGCGGAGGTCGTGGATTTACCGTTAGAGCCGGTAACGGCCACCACTTTGGGCATCGTGTCAAATCGATCCCAATCGGTTTGCGCAAAGGACTGAAAGAACAGACCTATATCGTTGTCGACTTGAACCCCCAAGGTCAAAGCCAACCGTACGATCGGATGCGGCACCGGGTAGAGGTGCGGGATCCCTGGAGAGAGGATCAACCGGGCAACGTCGTCCAAGGCCCCTTGCGCTACCAGATCACGCACCGCGAAACCTTCGCTTGCGGCAACATCACGAGCGCTTTCGTTGTCATCCCAACAAACCGGGATAGCCCCCCCTGCCCTGAGAGACCGCGCCGCAGAGAGCCCGGACCGGCCCAGCCCCAGAACGGCAACCTTTCGCGCTTCAAGACCGCAAACAGGGATCATTTTCGTCGAGCTCCTGCGACAAACACCTCGAATGGCGCGTATCACAAGCTCCCGCCAAAGCGCTACCAAGATGTGATGTCCCGAACATCCCGACAAAATAAGTAAACAAAAGTCTGCACCCTGAGTTAAGCAATTTCAAAAAATTGGGAGCTTTTTAGTAGCAATTTATTAATCATCATGGCATCAACGACTTGCTTGGACCTGTGCTGGTTCAGGCGGAAATTGGGGGAGGCGTGCCTTAGGGGGCAGGCTGCTCCACTAATATTATTGATCGCCTGTTTGTAGGACTTGGACCGTGACCAAATTGTTTTTCGAGTATGGACCCGGATGGGGTCTTGGTCATTTTAGCAGCGCATTGCTGCAAGAGCCGGTCTGGCCCACGAACGTTTCCTCTCCAATTCGGGCCGCGCTTTTCGGGCCCCGAGCGAGGGCCATGAACACATGACCTACCATACTTCACGCTACAGCTCCTCATCTTACAGCAGCTCTTCATACTCCTATGAGGAATTTGAATTTTCCGCCTTTACCGAAGCGGATCTACTTCAGAGCACGAACGGAAGTTCAATCGGGTGTGGCGACAGCTTCACAATGCCCGGCGCTGCCACGGTTTGCATCTCTACGAAAGACAACGATTCCACTTTGTCCGGCGATCACTATGAGAACGCAACGGACGGGTCCGGGCAAAAGGCGACAATCGATGGCGCCGCCACCGGCGCGCAGATGTACGCCGAAAGCTATCACGTGCTGCGCGGCTCCGATGGCCAATATTATTATTTGATCGAGATCGAAGTAGAAGGGTACGACGCCCCCGGCGCAGGCGACGACTATTTCACATTCTACGGCAAGGTTCCCCCAGCTGGTACTCAGCTTGATGTGGTGCAAACTTGTGACGTCAGTGGTTGCTGGATCGACTACAGGTGCCTCGGCGCGGGCGACAAGGCCCCCGAGAACACTCCGCCGACCTTCACCAACGATCCCGATCAAGGCAAGATCTGTGTCAATGAAAACTCCACCTTCGTCATTGATCTCGAGGCATCGGACGAAGATGGCGACGACCTGAGCTACTCCATTTCCGGTGGCGAGGATTCCGGTTCTTTTGTGATTGACCCGAACACCGGTGTTCTGAGCTTCATCGCGCCTCCCGACTATGAAGCGCCTACCGACGACGACGGCGACAACATCTACGAAGTCGCGGTTACCGTCTCTGACGGAAAAGGTGGCGAAGAAACCAAACTGCTCAAAGTCTGTGTTGAAGACGTGACCGAAGGCACGGGCGACTGCATCGTAATCGAAGCAGAGTCCATGGATCTCCACGGGTACACGACTGAGGATCGCGGCGACGCGTCCGGTGGTGCCGGCATCAAGCTCACCCAAAGTTCCGGCTATGCGTCAACGACATTCGAGGGCGAGGCCGGGGTATACGACCTCAAGCTTACCTACCTCGACGAGAGCGACGGCCAAGGAAAAATCAAGGTCTACGTCAACGGCGAGTTCGTCGAGTGGATCCATCTCAATTCTGACAATGGCGGCGCGGGCGGCGTAAGCGGCAGCAATTGGTCGACGGTTACAATCGACGGGCTCGGCCTTACCTCGGGTGATGTCATTACCCTCAAAGGGGTCGGCGATTGCGGCGAGTTTGCCCGGATCGACAAGATTGAACTGTGCGAAGACGACGATCCCTGCATCACCATCGAAGCCGAAGACATGTGCGCCTACGGCTTCAAGGCATACTGTGCTGAGCAGGCTTCCGAGGGTATGGCCGTCAAGCTGTATTGCGCGACCGAAGGCAAGCTTTCCACCACGTTCAAAGGCGGCGAAGGATCCTACACTCTCAAGATCTTCGCTCAGGATGAGAACGACGGGCAATCGATGATCGTCGTGAAGGTCAACGGCGTCGAGGTCGGCACAGTCATGCTTGACCAGGATACCGACGGGTCTGGTAGTGATCGCGGTCCGTTCTCTGAGATCACCCTCGCCGGGCTCGATCTTTCCTATGGTGACGAAATCACGTTGCACGCCAAAGGCGACGGCGGTGAATTCGTCCGCTTGGACAAGATCAAGATCTGCAAGGATGATACACCCAAGCTTGGCGCAATCGGCGACACGGTTTGGTTCGACGCGGATCGTGACGGCGTGCAGGATGATGACGAAGATGGCATTGGCGGCGTAACCGTCACTCTGCTCTCGTCCGCTGGTGTGTTCATTGCAAGCCAAGTTACCGCAGACGATGGCACCTATCTCTTCGAGGGTCTCGAAGCGGGCGACTACGTGGTATCCTTTGACCTGCCAGATGGCGCCTATGCCTTCACAACCCAAGACGTAGGCGACGATGCCGACGACAGCGACGCAGATGTCACATCGGGTGAATCAGGGATCATTACGCTCGCCGAAGGTGAGATCAACCTTACCGTTGACGCAGGTGTGGTCGTAATCCCAGGCTCGCTTTCGGGGCGCTATTTCGTTGATGACAACGCGAATGACGTCGACGACGCAGAACCCGGTGTCGAAGGCGTCATCGTCGAACTCCTCGATGCGACCGGTGCCGGCACCGGCATCACCACCCAGACGGATGCAACTGGGTTCTACCAGTTCACTGGGCTTGAGCCTGGAACATATGGTGTCAAATTCACCGATGCCGTCTCCGGCCTGACACTCGTCGCACCGAACCAGGGAACCGATGACACGATCGACAGTGACGCAACCGATTTGGGAAGTGGCATGTCGGAAATCACCGGGATCGTCGTTCAAGCCGGTCAAGACACGCCCGACAACGATGCAGGGGTCCGCGATCCCGGCACTGCTTCACTTGGCGACCGAGTGTGGGTCGATACCGACAAGGACGGGGTACAGGACGCTGGAGAAGTTGGTCTCGGAGGAGTCGTCGTCACTCTCTATGATGAGACGGGTTCCTCAATCGGGTCGCAGATTACGGACGGCGACGGGAACTATCTGTTTGAGAACCTGACAGCTGGGGAATATTCCGTTGGCTTTGCTGAACCGGACGGGTTCGACTTCACCTTGATGGATCAAGGCAGCGATGCCGACGATAGCGATGCCGACCCGACCACCGGACGCACCGGGACATACACTTTGGCAATCGGCGAAGAAAATCTGACCGTTGACGCAGGGGTTTTTGCGGAAAACATCGACCCCGAGGCCGCAGACGATAATGGAAAGGTTTGCGCTACCGAGGCGGTGATCATCGACGTACTCGCCAACGACGGTGATGCAGATTCCGATCCCCTGACTGTCGCTGTCATCGATGGCGTTACCGTGATGGCTGGTGACACGGTTGTCCTGTCTTCGGGTGCAAGCGTGACGCTCAACCTCGACGGCTCCCTGAACTACAACAGCGACGGTGCCACCTACGGAGGGATCGCGGCCGAGGATCTGATTATCGGGACGGATGCCGTCGACAGCTTCACCTACGGAATCTCCGATGGGAATGGTGGCGCGGCCATGGCGGAAGTCGATGTCAAGATCTGTGGTGCGCTGAATACCGTTGAAACTATTGCCGATAGCCTTCCGGCCGGGGGCGACATGTTTCTGACCATCGATAGCATCGGCGGACAGTTCTACAATGTAACAATCTCTAATACTGGAGATGCCCGATTTGACGGCATCACCTTCGAACAGGGTTACTGCGTTGCAGCTTATGACCCGATCGATACCGATGTCACCGTACCCTTCGAGTTCCACTTGGCAGATGAAACCAGCGTACCACCCGGTCTTATCAGAAATCCTGAGAACCTTGACTTGGTCAACTGGGTACTGAACCAAGATTTCGGGTCCATGGACAACGGCGATGGTCTAGGCGAAACCTACACTGAAGCTGAGATTCAAGGTGCTATATGGGGCCTGACTGATGATATTGTTTTCGTGAACGAAACAAATCCAGCCTTCGGAACAGAAGAAAACGCTCAGGAAATTTTCGATATGGCGGTTGCTTCTGCTGAAGCTGAGGGCTTCGTCCCGTCTGCGGGGCAGCTCGTCGGGCTCATACTTGACCCCACTGAGGCGGCAGAATTGGCTGGAAACGTCCAACCTTTCATCATCGCGGTTCCATTTGACAGTCTTTCAGAAGATTGTCTGTGTTCGTAGAACGATTTGGATGCACACTAAGTGCATCCAGTCGGGTTTAGTTCGGCGAGCCCAAGCGCTGAGTAGTGCGCCAAAGAGCGCTAAGTATATTTACGGGTTTTTGGGCACCCGTCACCAGATAAGGGAAGCATTTCCATGAAGAAATTTGCTCTCGGCGGCTTCATCTCCAGCGTAGGCATGTTCGCCGCGTCAGTCGCTAGTGCCGCCTCTTGCGGCGTCGGTCCGACGTCACCGCCTTGCTCCGTTCCTGAAATCAGCGCGATGGAAGGCACAGCCGCTCTTGCAGCAGTTGCCGCCGTTGTCCTGCTGACATGGGAACGTCGTCGTCGCGCGGCGTAACCTCAGGACATCTGTTCTGATGAAGACTTCTACGGGTCCGGCTTCGGTCGGACCCGTTCTTGTTTCACGCAAACTCTAGCTCGAATTTGAATCAGATACGATGACAACCACGGCCCATTCAACTGAGACCCCCGTTCCGCTCCAACCACTTGTTGCTGCGGCCCTGCTTCTGGTCATTGAACTGGGAGTGATCGGCGTTCTGTTCAAACACGGTATCGATTTCACCTGTCTCGAAAGCTGGCCCCCGCAGGCGTGTCGCACCGCGAGTGGAGCAATGGTGAGCACCTACGTCGTGTTTGCACTCTTCATCCTCGCTGCGGTTGTCAGGCCAGATATTCCGCGGACTCTGTTCGCTGCGGCGGGACGGACCCGTCAACCGTTGTTCGTCAATATTGCGGGGTTCGGGATTGCCCTCCTCCCTGCGGCATTTATGGAGCAAGGAAACTCGGCCACGGTAATTCCTGCTTTCCTCTGTTGGACGGTTGGGTTCATCCTCCTGATAGGCGGGCTGCTACTCTACCTTGCCCCTGCTCCCCGATGGCGCGACTTTTTCGTCGCAAACTTCTGGACCTTCTCTCTTTTGATCCTTGCCGGGGCCTTCGCACCTCTTCTCGCGGCAGAATTGCGGCCGATCTGGCGGCTCGACACGATCGCGGCGCTGACTTTTACCGCGGTTTCCTGGCTGATTGAGCTGCTTGGGTTCACGGTTCAAGCTGACGCGCCTTCCAAAACCATTGGATCGGAAAATTTCGCAATCAATATTGCGCCCGTCTGCTCGGGCGTCGAGGGCATCGCTCTTGTGACGATCTTCGTCACGATCTTCCTCGTTCTATTCAGGCAGGAACTTCGCTTCCCCCGTGCGCTCCTGCTGTTCCCCATAGGGATCATCATCAGCGCGCTGCTCAACGTGGTACGGATCACGCTCCTTCTGGCAATCGGGCTTCGCGGCAATCCGGAACTGGCAGTCGGTGGTTTCCACAGTCACGCGGGCTGGCTCATGTTCACGGCCATCGCCTTGGGTATTGTGCTCGGGGCACGGCAGTTTCCGATCCTGAGAAAAGATACCGCGACGCCGACCGCCACCATCGCCCCACCCGCGCTCCGCAATGATTGGACAGCGGCACGTATTCTACCCTTCGCCGTCTTCATGCTTACTGCGTTGCTCGCCGCCACACTGGTATCTACCCCTGCCCTCGTTTATCCGCTTCGCGTCGTGATTGTGGGCATGACAATGGTGTTGTTCCTCCCCCTGCTACGTGCACTTCCATGGCGGCTCGACCCGCTTTCGATCCTGCTCGGCCTCGCGGTCGGGCTTGTCTGGATCGTGGTCCCTGCAGAAGAGGGTGGAGCGGCCCCCTACGGCGCGCTTGCAGGGTTTCCCCTTGTGGTTTGGTTCATCATGCGCGGGCTAGGCACGATCGTCCTCGTTCCCATCCTCGAAGAGCTATTCTTTCGGGACTATCTTGAAGGGCGCCTTCGCGCGGTCATCGGGATAATACCGGCTGCGATCCTATCCGCGGGCCTCTTCGCGGCGCTTCACGACCGCTACGTCGAGGCGTTCTTCGCTGGTTTGATTTTCTCGTTTCTCATGTGGCGCAGCAAACGGGTCACCGATGCCATTCTCGCCCATGCCACCGCCAACGCCGTTGTCTTCGGCTATGCGGCAGCAACCGGCGCGGTTCACATCATCTGACCCTGCTGTTAGCGAACCTTCAGCGTCGCAAGACCAACCATCGCGAGGATCAAAGCAATGATCCAAAATCGGATTACGATCTGTGGCTCCGCCCACCCCTTTTTCTCATAGTGGTGGTGGATCGGGGCCATAAGAAAGACCCGCTTTCCCGTCCGCTTGAAATAGAGAACCTGAATGATGACGGACAGGGCCTCAACCACAAACAACCCGCCAACGATTGCCAAAACAATCTCATGTTTGGTCGCCACCGCAATCGCCCCTAGTGCACCACCGAGCGCCAGAGATCCGGTATCTCCCATGAAAACTGCTGCCGGCGGCGCGTTGTACCACAGGAATCCCAGCCCCCCGCCCACGAGGGCCGCGGAAAAAATCAGGATCTCTCCCGTCCCCTCAACATAATGAACGTCCAAGTATTCCGTGAAATCGGAACGTCCAACAGCGTAGGCGATGATCCCTAGCGCGGCGCCAGCGATCATCACAGGCATGATGGCAAGTCCGTCGAGGCCGTCCGTCAGGTTCACCGCATTTGCGGCCCCCACGATGACAATCATGGCAAACGGGATGAACAAAATTCCCAGGTACAAAAGCGTGTTCTTGAAGACAGGAAACGCAAGGTGGCCGGCAAGTTCCGGGGGGTGATAGGCAGCAGCCCATGCCCCCGCGATGCCCGCGATCAAAAAGCCCAGAAGAAGGCGCAGCTTACCGGGAACCCCCTTGGTGTTCTGTTTGGAGACTTTCGCGAAATCATCGGCAAACCCGATCGCCGCGAAGGACACAGTCACGAAAAGCACCATCCAGATATAAGGATTGCTCCAACGCGCCCAAAGCAATGTCGCCGTGAGTAGCGCGCCCACAATCAGCAACCCCCCCATGGTCGGCGTTCCGGCCTTGGAGAAATGGCTTTCCGGACCGTCCGTCCGAATGGGTTGCCCCTTGCCCTGACGACGCCGCAAGACGTTGATGAGGGGCGGGCCAAAGAGGAAACCGAATATAAGGGCGGTCATAAAGGCACCGCCCGCCCGGAAGGTGATGTACCGAAAGAGGTTGAACATATCACCGCCGTCGGACAGGCTGGTTAACCAATAGAGCATTCACTCATCCTCAAGATTCATGTCCAACGGGGCATGACCGAGTTTCCTGATCGCGTCAACGACGCGGCCCAACCCGGTACTGAGCGATCCTTTGACCAGTACGACATCGCCTGCATCAACGAGGCCATGGAGGTGTTTCAACAGGTCCTCCGCGCTTTCAACCCAAAGTCCCCTTTGGTGCTCTGGAAGGGCCTCATAGAACATTCGCATCAAGGGGCCGACGGCATGAACCTTGTCAATCTCCGCGACTGGGGACCAACCGGCAATTTCTTCGTGAAGCGCCGGACCCAATTCACCCAGTTCCTTCATGTCCCCCAGGATCGCAACCCGGCGGCCTTTCGATATCCGGCCAACGCCATCGATAACCCTTGCCTGCGAGAGAACCTCCAGCGCGGCACGTAGCGAGGCCGGGTTGGAATTATAGCTATCATCGACAAGATCGAGGAACAGGTTTGTCTCAACCCGATCAAGCTGTATGCGCTCCCGCACCCCGCGCCCCTTGTAAGGGGTCCATTGCCCGAGATCCGAGATCGCCAAGGCCCTGTCCAATCCAAGCACCCAGCAGACGGCAAACACGGCAAGGGCGTTGGTTGCGAAATGCCGCCCCGGTGAATGAACCTTGTAGACAAACGGGCTTCGCCAAGCGCGCGCCCGCGCCACGACGCAGGCATCGTGTTGACCGACACTGGTAAGTACGTGGTGCAGGCTCGGGTCTTCACCAAATGAAATGACACGTTTGTCGTTCCGCTCCGCGGCTTCGATAAGGATCGAGGATACTGCCAAGTCACCATTCAGGATTGCCGCACCGCCCGGTTCGAGCCCTTCGACAATCGATGCCTTCTCGCGCGCAACGCCTTCGAGATCTTTGAACGCCTCAATGTGGGCCGGAGCGACCGTCGTGACAACGGCGACATGGGGCCGGGCCAACTTGGCGAGCGGCGCTATCTCTCCCGGATGGTTCATGCCGATTTCGATCACGGCAAACTCGGTATTCGCCGGCATACGCGCGAGGGTAAGTGGCACGCCCCAATGGTTGTTGTAGCTCGCTTCGGCGCAATGCGTACGGCCCTGGCCAGAGAGCACGCAGCGCAACATTTCCTTGGTCGACGTTTTTCCGACTGACCCCGTGACAGCGACGACGCGAGCGTGGCTTCTGGCCCTCGCGGCCTTAGCCAAAGCAACCAGCCCATCGAGGACGTCATCCACGAAAAGGAGGGGCGCATCTTCGACAACGCCATCTGGCCTACGAGAGACGAGCGCCGCAGCGGCGCCTTTCGCCAGAGCGTCAGCAACAAAGTCATGTCCGTCGCGTTCAGCGGTCAAAGCGACGAAAAGGTCGTCTTTCTGTATGGTCCGTGTGTCGATACTGATCCCAAAGCACGCCCAATCGGCGGTTGTTCGTCCGCCTGTCGCCTCTGCGGCCTCTGATGCCGTCCACAAGCTCATGCCCCGCTCCCGTCGAGGGCGGCGACCGCGACGCTGGCTTGCTCGACATCATCGAAGGGGAGGATAGCGTCGCCGACGATCTGCCCGTTTTCATGACCCTTTCCAGCAATCAGTAGCGCATCGCCCGGCCCCAGAGCGTCGACGCCGCGCAAGATGGCCTCGGCGCGATCTGCCACTTCGAGTGCGTCTGGAGCTCCCAGCAAGACCGCCTGCCGTATCGCGGCCGGATCCTCACTTCGCGGATTATCGTCCGTCACGATGACCAAATCGGCAGCTTCTGAGGCGGCCTCCCCCATCAGCGGGCGTTTGGTCACATCTCTGTCGCCCCCGGCTCCGACGATCGCAATCAAACGCCCCATCACATGCGGTCGCATCGCGTGAAGTGCCGTGCGTACAGCATCGGGAGTATGAGCATAGTCGACGAACACTGCCGCGCCGTTATCGCGGGTCGCGGCGAGTTGCATCCGGCCTCGGACGGTTTCCAGATGTACCAGCGTTTCGAACACTCGGGCGGGTTCCGCACCGCATGATATCACCAGTGCAGCCGCCAAAAGGACATTTTCAGCTTGAAAGCCCCCAATGAGGGGCAATCTTGTCAGATAGGCGCGGTCTTCGAAACTGAACCGGATCTCCTGCCCCGTCGCGTCAAACCGCTGTGCCAGAAGCCGCAAATCCGCGCCTGCGCTGCGCCCGACGGTCAAAAGATCCTGCCCGCGATCTGCCACGATACCGGCCAGTTCAGCGCCCTTGGGATCGTCGATATTCAACACACCGATGCCATCATCCGGAAGGACGCGGTCGAAAAGTCCAGCCTTCGCGGCGAAATAGTCATCAAAGCTTGTGTGGTAGTCCAAGTGATCTTGCGTGAAATTTGTGAACCCCGCCGCCTTGAGGTGCACGCCGTCAAGGCGACGCTGTGCCAGCCCATGCGATGATGCCTCCATGGCGGCATGCGTCACGCCATTCGCAGCAGCTTGGGACAAGGCCCGATGGAGCGTGATCGGCTCAGGCGTGGTATGGGCGAGCGGTGCGGTCCAGACTCCCTCGACACCGGTGGTGCCGATATTGACCGCCTCCCGCCCCATTTCAACCCAGATTTGCCGACAAAAACTCGCGACCGAGGTCTTGCCGTTGGTGCCCGTGATCGCAACGACGGTACCGGGTTGCGACCCGAACCAAAGCGCCGCGGTATAGGCCAAAGTCTGTCGTGGATCCTCCACGACGATCATCGCGACCTTTGACCCTTCGAGGACATCAGCAGCCAACCGCGCGCCATCGGCATCCGTCAGCACAGCAGAGGCACCAGCGGCCAATGCGGCCGCTACGAAAGACGCTCCGTGCGCCTTCACTCCCGGCAAAGCGGCGAAGAGATACCCCTCCCGGACCTCGCGGCTATCTACGGCGATCCCGTGAATGCTGGCTTCTCGTCCGGCCCGAGCGTGCAGCCCCAATTCGCCGAGGCTGCGCGTCTCCTTTTGGGTTTTTCCGGTCATACAGCCGCTCCTACCGCTTAGATACGTTTCAATTCGCGGTCAGTGTTACACCCGTCATCGGTTCGGGTTCAATCTGCGGTCTGAGGCCAAGAAGCGGAGCAACCCGCGTGATCATTTCGGCGGCAACAGGAACAGCCGTCCACCCCGCCGTCCTGCGCGGCTCCGCCCCGGAAGTTTCAACCGGCTCGTCGAGCGAAACGATCAGCACATAGCGCGGTGCATCGGCTGGGAAAACGCTGGCAAAGGTCGCGATAACCCGATCATCGTAATAGCCGCCGCGGGGCATGGGCTTGTCCGCGGTGCCTGTCTTGCCCCCGACACGGTAACCCGGCACCTCACCGAAGCTGGCAGTTCCCTCTGTCACGACCCGGCGCAGCATCTGCCGGGCTTGGGCGGAAACTTCGCCGCTGACGATCCGCTCGCCCTTGCGTGGACCAGTCTGTTTGAGAAGTGTGGGAGCAACGGATCGGCCACCGTTGAGCAACGACGCATACGCCGAAGCGAGATGCAGAGGCGACGACGACAGGCCGTGACCATAGGAGATTGTCATGGCGCTCAGCTCGGACCAATTTGGGGGGAGGAGCGGTTGGCTGGTTGTGGCCTCCACCAGTTCCACTGGGGTTGGATCAAGCAGACCAAGTTTTTTGAGGAATGTACGCTGGCGCTCTGCCCCGATGTCCATCGCCATACGCGCCGTCCCGATATTGGAGGATTTCACGATCACTTTGGAAACAGAGAGTTCCGGCCCGTAGTTGTGAAAGTCGCGGATCGCAAAACGTCCCCAACGCAAAGGCCCCTTGGTATCGATCATGGTATCGGGATTGACGAGGCCAAGCTCAATCGCCTGCGCCGCGGCAAATATCTTGAACGTCGATCCAAGCTCATACAGCCCCTGAACCGCCCGATTGAACAGGGGGCTGTCGGCGGCATCTCCCCGCGCTGGTGGGCGCGGACGCTCATTGGGGTCAAAATTCGGGAGAGAAACCATCGAGATGATCTCCCCGGTGTGCACATCCATCAGGACCGAAGCGGCGCCCTTGGCGTTCATCAGCTTCATGCCACCCCAAAGAACACGTTCTGCCGCAGCCTGTACCGTCAGGTCGAGCGACAACTCCAGTGGCGCACCGCCATTCGCGGGATCTCGCAGCCATTGGTCAAAGGTCTTTTCAACCCCGGCCACACCAACAACCTCAGCCGCATGCACGCCCTCGCGGCCAAAGCTGGCACCGCCTAGGATATGGGCCGCCAGCTTTCCATTCGGATAGAGGCGCATCTCTCGCGGGCCAAACAGCAGCCCGGGTTCTCCGATATCGTGGACGGCTTGCTTTTGCTCAGGGCTGATCTTTTTCTTTATCCACAGGAACTTCCGCGGCCCTGTGAAATCCTTTATCAAGCGCTCTTCCTCAAGGTCCGGGAAGATCGCCGCGAGTTCGCGGGCGGCCTGAATTGGGTCGACCATCTGGGGCGGCTGGGCGTAGAGCGAATGGGTTTCAAGGTTCGTCGCCAGAATGCGGCCGGTGCGGTCGACGATATCGGCGCGCTGCGCAACGATGCTGGCACCTGCGACCGCGGCACGGGGTTCTTCAGGTTCGGTAGAGGCAAGCACCCCCATGCGCAGCCCGATCACCGAGAATGCGAGGAAGAACAGACCGCCCAGCACCAACAGCCGCCCTTCGGCTCTGCGCCGCGCGTCATCACGCATTTGTTCGTGGCGAATACGTAGATTTTCCCGCTCGATAGCGTCGGTATTCTCTCCCTTCTCACGGGCTTGAAGGATGCGCGCCAAGGGACGAAGCGGAGTGCGGATCATGGCATCTGTTCCTCGCCGTAAAACTCGGAAAGGTCTAGCCCTGCCTCAACCACGTCCGGTTGGGGATATGCGACCTGATCGACCAGACCGAATTGATCCGGGCGCAAAGGAAGCAGGCCAAGCCGGTCGAAGTTTATGTCCGCAAGTTCGCGCAACCGCTCGGGCCGGTTCAAATAGGCCCATTCGGCGCGCAGAACGGCAAGCTTGGTGCGCATCTTGCCAATCTCGCGCTGCAACTCCTGCGTTTCATCCAAGGCATGCTTGGTTTCGTAATTCTCATGATAGACCCAGAATGCCAGCCCCATGACGCAAAGAGCAGTGGCGACATACAAAAGACTACGCATCAGGATCTCCTCGTAATCATGGGCATACCAAGGCCTTTTCGATCAACCTCGCGCGATGGCTCAGACGTACGTTCCGCAACACGAAGCTTTGCGCTTCTCGAACGTGGGTTCCGGGCGAGTTCCGTCTTGTCCGGACCAATCGCCTTTCGGGACAACAGCTTGAATTGCGCAGGGGGGGGCTCCGAGACCGGGGCGTGGCGGCTGCCCTGCCCCTGCCCTCCGGAATGCGACTGAAGAAACCGCTTCACCATGCGATCTTCTACGGAATGGAACGTCACCACAGCCAGCTTGCCACCGGGTCGCAGGGCCCGCTCTGCCGCCTCCAGACCCGCCGCCAACTCGCCGTATTCATCGTTCACGGCGATGCGCAACGCCTGAAAACTTCGCGTGGCAGGGTGCGACTGGCCCGGCCGGGCCCGTGGCAAACAGCTTTCGACAATTTCCGAAAGTCTCTTCGTGCGCGTGATCGGCTCTTCCGCCCGCGCCCGCAGGATTGCCCGCGCGATACGCCGGCTCGCCCGTTCTTCCCCATATAGATAGAGTATGTCGGCAAGCTCCGCTTCATCGCTTTCGTTCACGATGTCGGCCGCCGTTCGGCCCTCGCGCCCCATTCTCATGTCGAGCGGGCCATCCTTTTGAAAGGAGAAGCCCCGCTCCGCGAGATCAAGCTGCATAGAAGAGACACCGAGATCCAGAACGACTCCGTCGAGATCAGTCCCAAAGCTGTCCATCTGGGAGAAGACCCCCTCGACCATCTCCAACCTGTCACCGAACGGAGCGGCCCATTCCGCCGCCAACTCAAATGCAAGCGGATCCCTGTCGACCGCGATGACCTTGTCTGCCCCAGCCGCAAGCAAGCCTCTTGTATAGCCGCCCGCGCCAAACGTTCCGTCGAGCCACGTTCCAGCTATAGGTGAAACCGCAGCAAGAAGCGGGTCGAGCAAGACGGGAATATGGGGGGCTTCAGCTGAACCGTCCTCGCGCCGCGTCATTGCTCAGCCCTCCTCCGCAGAATCAAGAAAGATCAGTGGGTCGAAGTCATCCGGAAGCTCATCGAGCCAGGCTTCTGTCTTCGCCGCCTCTTCCGTCTCATAGGTTTCGGGCTTCCAGATCTGGAATGTATCCCCTGCCGCAATGAAGAACGCTTCCGCGCCGAGGTTGATCTTGGTGCGGAGCTTGGCGGGCAAAACAATGCGCCCGGTTTCATCGACAGTGGTCAGGAGGGATTGGCCGTGGAACAGCCGCTGCAGCATCTTGCGATGAACGGCCCCGCGCGGCAGGGCGTCTATCTTCTCGTCGACCTCTTCGATCGCCGACATAGTATAGCATTCGAGGTATGAGCGACGATGGTCGCCATAGACGATGACAAATTCCGGATTGAGGCCCTCGGTCCAGTTCGGGTCACCCTGTTCAAGGACGCGGCGAAAATTGGCCGGAATGGAAACCCGACCCTTCGCATCGACCTTGTGGTGACTTTCACCTCTGAACCTGCGTGCCACTGTCCCTTCAGCCCTCGTCCCCCAAACTGAAATCGGACCCTTGGAAGCGAAACGGCGGATAGGACTGCTGCCACTGCCCTATCCGCCGCCCTCGCCCCGCTAGAGCGGGTATGTCCGACTGCGCACGCCACCTGGGGGGATGTCTGCTCGCTCGCGCGCCGGATCTTTCGTTCGATGAGTGGGGGCCTGTATGAAACCTGACTGGATCGCCGTGCGGGGTCTTGATGCCCCTTACTGATCCCTCTCATCGCAAAAATGGGATAGCATGGGAAATCGTGGAAATCAACGCTATCGGCGAAGAAATATGGGAAATCATGGGGCGGCGTGACCAAGAGAACTCTGCGAGGAGAGGATCAGCGCCCTCGGATTTACCACAATATGTAGAATGGCAGCTCAGCGGACACCAGATATCGGGGTTTTTGGACCTCAGGCGAGATGCAAAATTTTTCCCATGACTTCCCACTACATAGTCACGAGTCGCTAAAACATCATTTCTAGGGAGAGTCGGTCGGGGTGCTGGCCCGTCAGATCATTGTTAGGGGAAATGCGGGGCAATTGCTCAACTACGAGATGATTACTCAGACGTTAACAGTTAGCAAATGACCTAACGTCACATGGAACCCTATCTTCTGAGTGCCCATAGATATAGCGCATATACGCATTAACCATTTAGTAACCACAACATGTGGTATGCTCGACGGTTGCAAAACTTGCAAAGCTGCATTGCAGCATCGTGTATTGTGCAATCGCAGCATTTCCCTATCTTCAGTCTCAACAGCGCTGAACACGCCGCACCGAAAACGCGGCCAGAGCAGAAATGGATATGAAATGGCATACGCAAACACAACGAACATCCGGTCGGGCTCTTTCTTTGATCGCCTGTTCCAGACCCGCACAAACCTCGCCGAGCGTTGGACCAAGTACCAACTCTACCGGAAAACCCGCAATGAGCTTTCCAACCTGAGCAACCGCGATCTCGATGATCTGGGCATCAGCCGCTCCATGATCCACGCGATCGCTATGGAAGCCGCCTACGACCGGCACTAAGTTTCTGAATCGGTTGGCCCTCCTCCTCCCTGGCCAACCGTGACATGGCAGCGGCACCCCTCCTCCTCCCTGGGTGCCGCTGACCGCTACACCGAAGTCGCAAGGCTTCAGACATTCGGGCTCTCTCTCCTCCTCCCTAGGGGGTCCGATGTTCAGCATGGCGGCGCCCCTCCTCCTCCCTGGGCGCCGCCATCGCGAACCAGAATGGCCCTCTGCCTCCTCCTCCCTTGGCAGAACGGTCTTTTAAGGCGGTGCCCCTCCTCCTCCCTGGGCGCCGCCTTTTTTTATGTCCTGACAAATGTTGAGGATTGCGCCGCCTTTGGGCGCGTATGGGATCAGAAGGGAATATCGTCGGGCGCGGTCACGAACTTTGCCACGACCTTCTTCTCGCCAGCCTTCTCGAAATCGATATTCAGCTTGTCACCCTCAATCGCGGTGATCGCGCCGTATCCGAATTTCTGATGGAAAACCCGGTCCCCTAAGGAAAAGCTTGAAACCGCTGTAAGGTCGATGACCTGTGCGCGGCTTTCCTTCGGCTGACTGATTGGCCGCGAAGACGCGCGGGATTGCAGGCGCTTCCATCCCGGCGAGTTATAGACATTTGCCGAAGCGGCCGCCGACTCCAGCCCGCTTCCCATTCCGGCCGCGCCATATCCGCCGCCATAGAGTCCCGGTGGGGTCAAAACATCCACATGCGCCTCAGGCAATTCGTCGATGAACCGCGATGGCAGGGCGGATTGCCACTGCCCGAACACCCTGCGGTTCGCCGCAAAGGAAATCGTACAGATCGCTTCCGCACGCGTGATGCCCACATAGGCCAGCCGCCGCTCTTCCTCGAGCCCCTTGAGCCCGCTTTCATCCATCGAGCGTTGCGAGGGAAAAAGCCCATCTTCCCAGCCAGGCAGAAACACCGCCGGGAATTCGAGCCCCTTGGCGGCGTGCAGGGTCATGATCGACACTTTCGCGCCACCATCGTCGCTCTCATTGTCCATGACCAGACTGACATGCTCGAGGAACCCGGTGAGATTCTCGAATGCGTCCAGATGGTTGACCAGTTCCTTGAGGTTTTCGAGTCGCCCCGGCGCTTCCGGCGTCTTGTCGTTCTGCCACATGCCCGTATAGCCGGATTCGTCGAGAATGATCTCGGCAAGCTCCACGTGGCTTACCGTTTTGTCCCCGGTCAGGCGGCCCCAACGGCCGATTCCCTCGACGAGCTGTCCAAGTGCGGCGCCGCCCCGGCCCTTGATTTCCCCGGCCTGAACCGCGAGTCGCGCGGCTTCGACAAGCGAAACACCGTTTGCCCGCGCCATCCGTTGAATCGTTTGCTGCGCCTTGTCGCCCAGCCCCCGCTTTGGCGTGTTCACGATCCGCTCAAAGGCGAGATCATCATCGGGGCTCACGACGACCCGGAAATACGCCATGGCGTCGCGAATCTCCATCCGCTCATAGAATCGCGGCCCGCCGACGACCCGATATGGAAGCCCGATGGTCAGGAATCGATCCTCAAAAGCCCGCATCTGGTGCGAGGCGCGCACCAAAATCGCCATGTGGTCCAACGACATGGGCGGCATGCCGCGCGTGCCGCCTTGCATCGCTTCGATTTCCTCGCCGATCCATCTGGCCTCTTCGTCGCCGTCCCAATGGCCGATCAGACGAACCTTTTCCCCATCTTCGGCTTCGGTCCAGAGTTCCTTGCCCAGCCGCCCCTGATTGCCGCGAATGACACCGGACGCCGCCGCGAGGATATGCGGGGTGGAGCGGTAATTCTGCTCAAGCCGGACCACCTTTGCCCCCGGAAAATCCTTCTCAAAGCGCAGGATGTTGCCCACCTCGGCCCCGCGCCAACCATAAATCGATTGGTCATCATCCCCAACGCAACAGATATTGCGGTGTTTCGCAGCGAGCAGGCGCAGCCAGAGATACTGGGCGACGTTGGTATCCTGATACTCGTCCACGAGAATGTAGCGGAAGGATCTCTGATAATGCTCCAGCACATCGTCGTGCTGGCGGAAAATTGTGACCATATGGAGCAGCAGATCGCCGAAATCGACGGCATTAAGCTCTTTCAGGCGCGTCTGATATTGTGCGTAGAGCGCAACGCCCCGGTCATTGAACGCGCCCGCATCCGCCGCAGGCACCTGTTCGGGCGTCAGCGCGCGGTTCTTCCAATCGTCAATGATCCCGGCCAGCATACGCGGCGGCCAGCGTTTCTCATCGATATTCTCCGCACGGATAAGCTGTTTGAGCAGACGTTGAACATCATCGCTGTCGAGGATGGTGAAGCTGGACTTCAGCCCGGCAAGTTCCGCGTGCCGCCGCAACAGCTTCGCGCAGATCGAGTGAAAGGTGCCAAGCCATCTAACCGGCCCGTTCAATTGGAATGGAGTGTTTTGAAGCCGGGTCTGCATTTCTCGAGCGGCCTTATTGGTAAATGTGACCGCTAGGATTTGATCGTGGCGAGCTCGTTCCATAGTAATAAGGTGTGCTAGACGAGCCATTAGCGCCTTGGTCTTGCCCGTACCGGCCCCCGCCAGCATGAGGACCGGCCCGTCAAGCGCCTCTACCGCAGAACGTTGGGCGGGATTCAGGCCATCCATATAGCGCGCGGGCCGAGCGGCCATCGCACGCGCGGAAAGGGACGCGCCCTCGAATGCATCGGTATCGTCGAAGTTGCTCATGCCTTGACCCTAACGGTTTGGACGCCTGAGGAAAAGAGATGTTCCGCGAATGTTCCGCGATTTCGCCCGCCGGTTCAGCCCGCCGTCTCTGCTCGGCAGGTCGCTTCGTACTCTTCAGCCACGTCCGCCGCGAGTTGTCCCTCGGGAAGCGAAAACACCCAATCGACCAACAATGGTACGGCCGGACGAAACGCCGCCCCTGCTCCGGACAATTCCGCCGAGATACGGGCTGAGGTGGTCTTTTCATCGGTTCCACCCCGACGCAGCGTGCGGGCCTGTCCGACGATATCCCCTTGGATCGCACAGCTATCCGGCGCGGCGGCGACCGCAACGGGCACAAAACTCGTAGCGGCGATGAGGGGAATCAGAAAACGGATCATCGGTACTTCTCCCTTTTTGGCCCGCTTCCCTTAGTGGGATTCGCCGCAGATGACCAACCCGGGGAAATTTCCCACCGTCAGGATAAGTCTGTCAGGGTAAAGGTGAGAGGTCGGCGCACCCCTGCGGGCCTTGGCCAGCCTACTAAGGCGCATTCAGCCGCCGGGGCGCGTGGTTTCCCGCCGCGCCCCGGGGCATGGATCAAAGACCCTTGGCCCGGTAGCTCGCCGCCACCTTGGAGATACTCACGAGATAAGCGGCTGTTCGCAGATCCTCGACATCCTCCCGTCCGTGCCATGTCTCCCGCATGGACTGATAGGCGATCCGCATCGTGTCATCGAGCCCGGAGCGTACAAGCTCAAGCTCATCGGCCCCGCGCAAATAGCGTTCCTTGAACCCCGGCGAGAGAGTCCACCCAAGCCCCCGATCCGCCGAGAGCCGCTCCAACTCATCCACGACAAGCTGGTGGCGCGCCTCTTCCTGACGGCGTTGCATCCGGCCAAAACGGATATGGCTGAGGTTCTTGACCCATTCGAAGTAGGATACCGTGACACCACCCGCGTTGGCATACATGTCGGGGATGATCACCGTGCCCTTCTTGCGCAGGATATCGTCCGCCCCCGCCGTCACCGGGCCGTTCGCCGCCTCGATAATCAAGGGCGCCTGAATCCGCGCCGCGTTGCCAGTGTGAATGACCCCTTCCAGCGCCGCCGGAATCAGGATGTCGCAGGCCGATTCCAGCACAGCCGCCCCTTCGGCGTGATGCGCCGCGTCGGGATATCCGGTGATGGTTCCGTGGCGCACGATCCACTGGCGCACGGCCTCCACATCAATCCCGTCCTCGTCGAGCAGCGCCCCGTCCCGTTCGATGATCCCAGTGATCCGCGCCCCGTCCTCTTCGGCAAGGAACTTCGCCGCGTGATAGCCCACGTTGCCGAGCCCCTGCACGATGATCCGCTTGCCATCGAGCTTGCCCGACAGGCCCGCCTTGGCCACATCCTCGGGGTGGCGAAAGAACTCGCGCAGGGCATATTGCACACCCCGCCCCGTTGCCTCGACCCGCCCGGCGATCCCGCCAGCGTTGAGCGGCTTGCCGGTGACACAGGCACGGGCGTTGATGTCGGTGGTGTTCATCCGCGCGTATTGATCCGCGATCCACGCCATTTCCCGCTCTCCGGTGCCCATGTCGGGCGCAGGCACGTTCTGGCTGGGGTGGATCAGGTCGCGCTTGATCAACTCATAGGCAAAGCGCCGGGTGATCAGTTCAAGCTCATGCTCGTCATAGTCCCGCGGGTTGAGCCGAAGCCCCCCCTTGGAGCCACCGAACGGCGCCTCGACCAGCGCGCATTTATAGGTCATCAGCGCGGCAAGCGCCTCCACCTCGTCCTGATGGACCTCGGGCGCATAGCGAATACCGCCCTTGACGGGTTCCATATGCTCCGAATGCACCGAACGATAGCCGGTGAAGGTGTGGATCTGTCCCCGCAGGCGCACACCGAAACGCACCGTATAGGTCGCGTTACAGACCCTGATCTTTTCCTCGAGCCCCGGCGGAAGGTCCATCAGCGACACAGCGCGATTGAACATCATGTCTACGGATTGGCGGAAACTCGGCTCTTGATGCTGGGCCATGACTATCCTTCCCGGAATTGCGCCGCTTCGGCGTCAGTTCCCCCACGGTAGTCCGACCGCGCGAGGGTGACCACCCCCTGCGCGCCGAAGTTTACGGCCGCGGCTCGGGCTCCGTTCCGGGGCGGATCACCAGCAATTCGGCGATCATCTCGGCCATGAACTTGGCCTGCCCCGACGGGGTGACCCCGCCGATCCCGATCCGCCGCCCAAGCCGCCACCAAAGCCCCGGCGCCCAGGCATTCGCGCCCTGCGGCACTTTGGTGACGATGGTGAACCCGTTGGACGGCTTGAAGGCAAAGACCCCCCTCTCGACCCGCGCAATGGTGTCGAGCCGGGCGATCTCGCGGCCCTGCGCATCAAACAGCCCCTCGGGCCGCAAAATGACATGGTTGCGCGTCGCGCGCCGCATCTTCTCCCCCAAGGCCAACGCCCCCGCGCCGCATAGCAGCGTAAAGGCCTGCCAACCGAACCCGCCGAAATTCTGGCCAAGCGCGATCACCACCAACAGCACCCCAAGCCCGAAGAACATCCCGACCCCGAGCGCGCGACGCACCGGTGACGGTGCCACAATCGCCAAAACATCGTCTTCCATCGTCGCTCCCTCGTTGATCACCGTGCCCGATAGCATGGAACCGCCCGCTTGCCAGCCCCGCGTGCAAGGCTACACTGCGCCCGGCACGAAGGGGGACCGCCAATGAGATGCCTGTTGCTTGCCGCCTGCCTCGCTCTGGGGGCCTGCGCCAATGTGCCCGAACTGGATGCACGGATCGGCCCCGATGTGGCCTCCGCGCCCTATCCCGACCTGCTGCCCCTCGACCAGCTTCTGACCGGCACACCCGCCTCTGAGCCCGAAGCAGAGCGCGAAAGCCTCGCCGCACGCCGCGCCGCGCTGGAGGCCCGCGCCGGCGCCCTGCGCGGCCCGGTGATCGACACGCCCACCCGCGACCGTCTGAGCACGGCCGTACAGCCCTGATCCCGGCGCGGATTGCACCCCCCTGCCGAACCCGCTACATGCCGCCCCAACCCTGAATGTCCCCCCCCTCCGGAGGTCCCCCGATGAGTGAACCGCTCCGCCTCGGCATTGCCGGTCTTGGTACGGTCGGTGCCGGCGTCATCAAGATCGTGCGCCAGAAGGCAAACCTGCTTGCCGAACGGTCTGGCCGTCCGATCGAGATTGTCGCCGTATCTGCCCGCAACCGCGACAAGGATCGCGGCGTCTCGCTCTCGGGCTATGATTGGGAAGACGATCCCGTCGCCCTTGCCACCCGCCCCGACGTCGATGTGCTCGTCGAGCTCATGGGCGGCAGCGACGGCCCGGCCAAGGCCGCCACGGAGGCCGCCATCGCCGCAGGCAAGGATGTGGTCACCGCCAACAAGGCCATGCTCGCCCACCACGGGCACGCGCTGGCCCTTGCCGCCGAACAGGCCGGCTCCGTGATCCGCTTCGAAGCGGCCGTCGCGGGCGGCATTCCTGTGATCAAGGCCCTGACCGAAGGGCTCGCCGGGAATGAGATCACGCGGGTGATGGGCGTCATGAACGGCACCTGCAACTATATCCTCACCCGGATGCAGAGCGCGGGCCTGCCCTATGATGAAGTCTTTGCCGAGGCCGACAAGCTGGGCTATCTCGAAGCCGATCCGGAGCTTGACGTCGGCGGGATCGACGCGGGGCACAAGCTGTCTCTGCTCGCCGCCATCGCATACGGCGTTCAGGTCGATTTCGCCTCCGTCGCGCTGGAAGGCATCCACCGCATCACCAAGGAGGATATCAAGCAGGCCTCCGACATGGGCTATCGCATCAAGCTGCTCGGCGTGGCCCAGATGACAGGCCGCGGTCTGGAACAGCGCATGTCGCCCTGCCTCGTGCCGGACACCTCCCCGCTCGGCCAACTCGAAGGCGGCACCAACATGGTCGTGATCGAAGGCGACCACGTGGGCCAGATCGTGCTGCGCGGCGCGGGCGCGGGCGAAGGCCCCACCGCCTCCGCCGTCATGGGCGATGTGATCGACATCGCGCGCGGCATCCGCTTCAGCACCTTCGGACGCCCCGCCACCGGCCTCGTCAAAGCGGCCCCCGCGATGGGCACCTCGCCCGCCGCCTACTACCTGCGCATGACGCTGGACGACAAACCCGGCGCGCTGGCCAAGGTTGCGACCAAACTCGGCGAGGCGGGCATCTCCATCGACCGCATGCGCCAGTACAGCCATGAAAGCAGCGCCGCCCCGGTGCTCATCGTCACGCATCGCACGACACCCAAGCCGCTGGCGCTGGCGCTTGATGCGATCACCGCTCTGGACGTGGTGGCCGATACGCCGGTGGCCCTGCGCATCGAAGAGGTCTGATCCCCCGCGCGCCCTGTTAATCGGGGCCGCGGCATACATCGTGTCATACACGAGTCATACAAAAGTCATACGCATGTCATACCGCCCCGATCGGGCATTTTCCCTTGTTTACCTGATGCGCCCATCGATTCGCCGCCGCGCCCCGTTCGGCGGCACAAGATCACGCTAACCCCCGCCTTTAGCGCAATCACGCTTGTGATCCGGCCCTGCCCCCCTTAACCCTTGACCACCGGAGTAAGGCAGGAGACCCCCGTGATGAGCAAACCCCTCGATTTCAATGACCGCATGTTGTCGCTGGGCCTCGCCCGCGTCTCCGAAGCCGCCGCCATCGCCTCCGCCAAGCTGGTAGGCCGCGGCGACGAGAAAGCCGCCGATCAGGCCGCCGTCAACGCCATGCGCGAACAGCTCAACAAGCTCGATATCAAAGGGGTTGTGGTCATCGGGGAGGGGGAGCGTGACGAGGCCCCCATGCTCTATATCGGTGAGGAAGTCGGCAGTGGCACAGGCCCCGGTGTGGACATCGCGCTCGACCCGCTCGAAGGCACGACGCTGACCGCCAAGGACATGCCCAACGCCCTCACCGTGATCGCCATGGGTCCGCGCGGCTCAATGCTGCATGCCCCTGATGTTTATATGGATAAACTCGCCATCGGCCCTGGCTTTGCCGACGGCGTCGTGACCCTCGACATGAGCCCCTCTGAGCGTGTGCATGCGCTCGCCAAGGCCAAGAATTGCTCCGAGAGCGACATTACCGTCTGTATCCTCGAACGCCCCCGCCATGATGAGATGATCGCCGAAGTGCGCAAGACCGGCGCGGCCATCCGCCTTATTACCGACGGCGATGTGGCCGGTGTGATGCACTGCGCAGAACCCGCCGTGACCGGCATCGATATGTACATGGGATCCGGCGGCGCGCCCGAAGGCGTTCTGGCCGCGGCCGCGCTGAAATGCATGGGCGGACAGATCTTTGGACGCCTCTTGTTCCGCAACGACGACGAACGGGGCCGCGCCGCGAAGGCCGGGATCACCGACCTTGATCGGGTCTATCTGCGCGACGATCTCGTGACGGATCACGTCATCTTTGCCGCCACCGGCGTCACGGACGGATCGCTGCTCCCCGGCATCAAGCGGGAGCCCGGCTACACCACGACAGAGACCTTGCTGATGCGTTCCAAGACAGGCTCGGTGCGGCGTATGATATATCGCAACCCGACAGACATGCCGCAATAAGGCGGAGGATTTGCGTGAGTTTTCTGGATGTTGAGGCGTCGATCACGGGTCGGCGATGGCTTGGGCCGACCGCCGAAGTAACACGGCTGGCCGAAGCGCTCGCGCAGGAAACCACGCTCCCCATCGCCTTGGCGGGCCTGCTCGCCAAGCGCGGAATCTCCAGTGCGGAAACCGGTGCATTCCTCTCGCCCCAGATCCGCGATCTCCTGCCGGACCCGCGCGGCTTGCGCGACATGGAACGCGCCACCACCCGCTTTCTGGACGCAGTCCGGACGGGCCAACGCATCGCCATCTTTGCCGATTACGACGTTGATGGAGGCTCCTCCGCCGCGCTGCTGTTGAGCTGGCTTCGGGACATGGGCCGCACGGCCACGCTCTATGTGCCCGACCGGATCGACGAGGGCTACGGCCCCAATCCGACTGCCATGCGCGCCTTGGCCAATGGGCACGATCTGATCATCTGCGTGGATTGCGGCATCCTCAGCCATGAGGCCATCGGCGCCGCCAAAGGCACCGACGTGATCGTGCTCGACCACCATCTGGGGGCAGAAACCCTCCCCCCCGCGCTTGCCGTGGTCAACCCCAACCGACAGGACGAGAGCGGCGATCTGAGCCATCTTTGCGCTGCTGCCGTGGTCTTTCTCATGCTCGTGGAGGCAAACCGCCAGTTGCGAGAGGGAGGCACCAGCGGCCCGGATCTTCTCTCCCTTCTCGACCTCGTCGCGCTTGCCACAGTGGCCGATGTAGCTCCGCTCATCGGCATAAACCGCGCCTTTGTTCGACAGGGCCTCAAGGTCATGGCCCAGCGAAAACGGCCGGGCCTTGTCGCTCTGGCCGACGTTGCCGGGCTGGATCAGGCCCCGACCTGCCATCATTTGGGGTTTCTGTTGGGGCCGCGCGTCAACGCTGGCGGCCGGGTCGGCAAGGCCGATCTCGGCGCACGCCTTCTGGCCACGGCGGACAACAATGAAGCCAAGGCCATGGCGGAGAAGCTGGATGAGCTGAATCGCGAGCGCCGCGAGATTGAAACCTCGGTACGCGCCGCCGCGATGGCACAGGCTGAAGAACGAGGGCTTGATGCACCGCTGGTCTGGGCAGCAGGCGAAGGATGGCACCCCGGTGTGGTCGGCATCGTCGCCAGCCGCCTGAAAGAAGCTACCAACCGCCCTGCCATCGTCATTGGCCTTGAAGGGAACGAGGGCAAAGGCTCTGGCCGATCCGTGACCGGTATCGACCTTGGGGCCCAAATCCAACGATTGGCAAGCGAGGGTCTTCTTCTCAAGGGCGGTGGTCACAAAATGGCGGCAGGTCTGACGGTCGCACGAGAAAACCTCGATGCGGCGATGGCGCGATTGGCGGAGTTGCTGGACAAGCAAGGCGCAGGGGCCTTGGGTCCGCGCGACCTGCTGCTCGACGGCGCGCTCATGCCCGGTGCGACGTCGGTTGAGCTGATCGAACAACTGGAAGAGGCGGGCCCTTTCGGGGCTTCTGCCCCAGCCCCTAGATTCGCCTTCCCGGACTGCCGAATTCATTCCTGCCGCCGCGTCGGCGAGAACCATCTGAAGGTACGTTTCGGCGATGGGCATGGCCCCCAGATCGATGCGATCGCATTCGGCGCCTTCGACGGCCCGCTCGGCCCGGCCCTCGATAACCATGGCGGCGCGCGGTTCCACCTTGCCGGGCGGTTGGAGATCAATTTGTGGAACGGTCGGCGCAGCCCACAGCTTCGCCTCGAAGACGCATCTCCCGCATGAACCCCGGCAGGAAAATTTTATCTCTCAAGCCTGAAAAATCCTCTTGCGCCCCCCTGCTGCTTTGCCTAGAACGCGCCTCACGACAGCGCTTGGCCCGTTCGTCTATCGGTTAGGACGCCAGGTTTTCAACCTGGAAAGAGGGGTTCGATTCCCCTACGGGCTGCCACTTCATGACGCGCTGATCAAGGGCCGGATGGCTAGACCTCAGATACTCAAGCAAGTTTCTCTCAGTTTTCTTCGAACTGTGGAATGCATTTGATGACACTCCCCCTTCGAGAGAACATCACAATCTAGAGCCTCAACTGCGAATTCCGTCCGCCCTAGGTGCCGAAACACTGTCCCGTTCCATCAGTTGAACGGGAAGTATTGTTTCACCCGGTACATCCCCCCCTTGCCCACTCAACATCTTCACCAAAAGCCCCGCAGCAGCGGCCCCTGCCTCAAATTGCTGAATTCTCACGGTTGTGAGCCGCGGCGGTATCATGTCGAGAAACGGCATGTCGTTAAAGCCAGTCACCGAAATATCATCCGGGCAGGCAAGCCCGACAGCAGCGCAATGATCGATCGCTCCGAGCGCCAACCGATCATTGGCGCACAGAATTGCTGTTGTGTGGGGATCTTGGGCCAAGATTTTGGCGGTGGCCTCGCGTCCGCCTTGCTCGTCGAATTGCTCAGCCTCGGCGATGGCGAGCGCTCCACTATCGAGCCCCATGTCGGTGGCGGCCTTGCGGAAAGCATCTAGGCGAAGTTGACCGGTGGAGAGTTCCAGCGGACCAGCGAGATGCGCGATCCTGCGATGTCCATGATTGTACAATAACGAGAAGACTTTCCTGATCCCATCCTCCTCATCGTTGATAAGATAGGGAATGCCTGTCCCTTCGATTTTCCTGTTAAGCGTAATGACGGGCAGGCCAGACCGCGCCACTTTGACGATTGTGGGATCTTCCAGCAGCACCGCAGTATGAATGATGCCGTCCACTCCTCGATCCAGGAGAATCTCGATCAGACGCTTGTCCCTCCCCCTCTGACTGTCGGTATTCACGATGATCGAGGCGTATCCTCTCGGCTCCATCACGCTTTCGATGCCACGCACGATCGGGGGGAAAATCGGGTTCGTGATATCCGGGATCACCACGCCGATCGTCATCGTTTTCCGCGTGCGCAGGCTAGATGCGATTCGGTTCGGCCGATAGCCGAGCCTCTCTGCGGCATCCCGCACCCGTACGACGACATCCTCGCTCAGGGGCGTATCACGCTTGGGATCGAGCGCGCGCGAGACTGTGGAGACGTGCACCCCAGTTTCGCGTGCTATGTCCTTCAAGGTCGCGCGTTTATTCATGAAACCTCTCACTCATCTGCTTTGGGATGATAGTTCAGGTTTAGTTAGCGTGCAAACGATTGCGTATTTTTCGTTGACGTAGGGGAGAACGCTGTCTACCGTTAATGCAATCGATTGCATTAATACGTTTGGAGGACGTCTGATGCGATCTCGAAGAGGGGGGATCCTTTGACTAGGCGCGCGCAGGCGGTCCGCGACGGCTATAAATTGGCCGGGGATCGCATGGGTAAGGTAGAGCACCCGTTCTCGCGCTGAAAACCGCAGGCGCATCATATACTCGAAGTCCGGGTGATCCCGCGCCGAACGAAAAGACGTTTCACAGATCCGCGACAAACGCGGGCAGGAGTTGAGAGGCCAAAGGCCCGAACTTCCAACAAAGCGCAAACGATTGCGCGATGAAGCCAATGAGGAGGAAAGATATGAAAACCAATTTAGCCCTCGGTCTTGCGTCCATTGTCGCGAGCCTCGGCGCACCTGCGTTCTCGCAGGACGGCCCCATCAAGATCGGCGCATCCCTGCCCCTTACCGGCAGCTTCTCGATCGCCGGACAGAAGCACCAACAAGGATACGAGCTTTGCGTTGATCTCATCAACGAACGAGGCGGTATACTGGGCCGTGAGGTCGAGTTGATCGTTTCTGATAACCGCTCCGACCCGGCAACTGCGATCAACCAGTATGAGCGGTTCCTGAACGTCGACGGCGTCGAAGCCGTATATGGAACCTTCTCTTCCCGGCTGTCCTTCCCTGTGGCCAATATACTTGCGCGCAACGGGATGGTGCATGCGCTTCCCGCTGGCGGTGCCTTGCGTATCTACGAGCAGGGACACGACAATATCTTTTATTTCCAGCCGAATGCCGCTGAATATGTCGGGGCTTCCCTCGCGGGTGTGGTCCGAGACCTCGTCCCGGCTGAAGAGGCTCCCAAAACGGTTGCGATCATTTCCGCAGATGACTTTTTCGCAAACGGCGTCTGGTCTGGTCTGATGGGAGAAATCGTCACTGACCCGGCGGACGGCAGCGAGGTCGCGGACCTGTCGCCCGGCTACCTTGCTGAACTGGGACTTGAAGTTGTCTATTCGGAGCGTTGGCCCGAAGAAGGTTTCAACGACTGGCTCAACCTTGCCAACCAAGTGCGCCAAACCGAACCGGATCTCATCATCGGGCTCACAGCTTCGGCCGAGGAAGCGGTACAACTGACCCGTGCCTTCGATACCGTTCGCGCGACTCCGCAGATGGTCTATTTCAGCCAAGGCACGCAAGCCGAATACCTAGAAGGGACCGGAGACTCGGCTCAGGGTGTACTGGTTCACACTTCGTGGCACTCGGATGCGCCTTTCCAATCGCTCCTTGCCGGTTCGGAGTTTTCAAATCAGGATTTCGTAGGCGCCTATGAAGCCGCCTATGGGTCCCCCCCTGATGAAGACAGCGCAATTCCCTTCGCAGTTTGTCAGGGTATCGAACAGGCAATGGTCGGCGCGGGAACAACCGACAATGCCGCGATGGGAGACTGGCTCGACGCCCGCACCAAGGAAGACGCGGTGCGTACAATTCTGGGGCGCTTTTCCTGGGATGATCGCGGCCTGCCTGTCGAAAAGCCATTCCTCATGACCCAGTGGAATGACGGAGAACTCCAGTTCATTTACCCCACGGACGAATTCGAGGGCGTAAGCGCGATGAGCTACCCCAAAGGCAGCTTCTGATCTGACACCGGCCCCGGTTTGGGGAAGACCAAATCCGGGGCCAATCCCAACTAACGAAAGGTCAGGCCAATGCTCGAGATCAAGGGGTTGTGCAAATACTTCGGTGGGATCAAGGCCGTCGACGATTGCAATTTCGGCGTCGAACGAGGTTCGATCACCGCACTGATCGGGCCGAATGGTGCCGGGAAGACAACTGCCTTCAACTGTATCAGCCGCACCGCGATGCCCACGAAGGGTTCCGTATGGCTGGACGGTGAGCGCATCGACAAACTTCGCCCCCATCAGATCACGCAACGCGGATTGAGCCGGACGTTCCAGATCAGCCGAAACCTCGCTGATATGACCGTACTGGAAAACGTGATCTGTCAGTCACGTATCGGCGGCTGGCGTGATCTCATGAAACCCGCGATGAGTTCAGATGAAATCGACAAGGCCATGGGTATTCTCGACTTCCTCGGAATTACGAGAATTGCCTACGAAGACGGCTCCAATCTCTCTTATGGGCAAAAGAAGCTGATGGATCTGGCGGCGCTTCTCATGAGCGATCCAAAGATCATCCTGCTCGATGAGCCTGCGGGTGGGGTGAATCCGACGCTGCTCGAAGAGATCGTCGGACATATCCGCAAGCTCAACGATCAAGGGCTCACAGTACTTATCGTCGAACACAACATGGAACTGATCATGCGGCTCAGCCACCGGATTGTGGTCATGGCCCAAGGCCGGGTGATTGCCAACGGCGCGCCCGCGGAAATTCGTGAAAACCCCGCTGTCCTCGACGCGTATCTGGGCGGTGTTCTGGAGGAGGCAGTCTGATGCCCGAGCTACTCGATGTCTCAAGCCTCACAGCAGGTTATGGCGACGGGCCTGCCATTCTCGATGGGGCCCATCTGACGGTGCAACCCGGAAAGGTCCATTGCATCATCGGGCCAAACGGTGCTGGCAAATCGACCCTGCTGAAGGCGATCTGCGGGATGCTCAAGATCCGCAAGGGCGATGTGAAGTTCAAGGGCGAAAGCCTCAAGGGACTGCGACCCGATCAGATTCTGCGCAAGGGGATCTGCTTCGTCCCACAGGAACGGGCCCTGTTTCCCAAAATGACCGTTCGTGAGAACTTGCGGATGGGGGGCTATTCGCTAGCCGACAAAAGCGGGCTGGAACGCGCTATCGACGAGATTGAAGAGCGCTTTCCCATCCTCAGGGAACGCCGCGACCAACATGCGGGTACGATGTCCGGAGGCCAGCAGCAAACGCTTGCAATGGCGCGAACGCTCATCGTCAAGCCCGATATCGTCATGCTTGATGAGCCATCGCTCGGGCTCGCGCCGAAGATCGTTCAAGAAATGTTCGACATCATGAAAGTGATGGCCTCCGAAGGGATCACGATCCTGCTGGTCGAGCAGAACGCGCTGATGGGGCTAAAGAACGCCGATTGGGGAGTCGTGCTCGACCTCGGGCGTACCCTCTTTGAAGGCCCCGCCGCAGAGGTGATGGCCGACCCGCGCATTCAGGAACTTTACCTCGGCGGCAAGAAAGCCGCCTGACCGGGAAGCAACCATGGAACAGATCATTCAAACACTCATTCTGGGGCTCGCCCTGGGCGGTGTCTTTGCGTTGATGGGATCGGGCCTGAGCCTCGTTTTCGGCGTCATGCGCATCGTCAACCTCGCGCACCCCTCCCTGATCATTGCGGGCGCCTATGCAACCTACTGGGCCTTCAAACTGTGGGGGATCGATCCGCTTGTGATGTTGCCGGTCGCGGCCATTATCCTCGCGGCGATTGGCGTGCTGCTCTACAAGCTGGTCTTTGAGCGGGAGGCGCGGTCCGCGAAATACTCCGAGATGACCGTCCTGCTGACCTTTGCGACGGCCATGATCGTCGAGGGCGCATTGGGCGGCATGTTCACCAATACACAGCGGGTCACGTCCCCGAGTTATGCCACAGACGCGATCTTTATCGGCAATATCTTCATCCCCACGGGACAACTTTATGCCGGCATCGTCTCGTTGCTCATCATCTCCGCGCTGGCCCTCTTCCTGAAGTACTCCCGCTTCGGCAACGCCATTCGTGCAACGACGCAGAACCGGGAGGCGGCAGAGTTGCTGGGCGTCAACGTGAACCTCGTCTGCATCATGAGCTTTGCTATCGGGATCGGGCTTGCCGGGGCTGCGGGATCACTGGTCTCCTTCGTCTTCTCATTCTTTCCAGCCAAGCATTGGGAATGGGTCGCGGTGCTGATGTCTCTGGTCGTTCTCGGGGGGATGGGTTCCATCCTCGGCACGGTCATCGCGTCTTTCATGCTCTGCGTCGTCGCCGCCTTCGTCGGGGCCTATGTCGGCGCGACCTGGTCAACGATGACCTTCTTCCTCGCGCTTTTCCTCATCTTGCTGATCCGTCCTCAGGGGCTGTTTGGTGAAAAACCGGAGCTTGCATGATGTCCGTCGTTTCCGAAACTCTCACCGGCGATGCGGCCTCCTCAGTTCTGGAGGCGCGCCGCGCACACAATGAAAAACTGGCCGCAAAGTCTGACAAGGCGCGCGCGATCTGGTTTCCTATCGCTCTTCTGCTGCTCCTGCTCGCGCTACCGGCTCTGCAGGTCATCGGAAACTTCAACTATGTGCTGCACCTCGTGCTCTTCACCGCCTGCTATGTCACGATGGCTTCGGGCTGGAATATCTTGGGTGGGTTCACCGGGTACATCAGCCTCGGGCACAACGTGTTCTTTGCCATCGGGGGTTATTTTGCGGGTATGATCCTTGCCCGCTACGGGATCTCGACGATCCTCATGGCACCCTTCGCCGGCCTGCTTTGCGCGGCGGTGGGCTACCTCATCGGGCGCGTCACGCTGAAAACCCGGGGTCCCAGCTTCATCATCTCATCCCTGGCGCTGGTGATGATTGCACGGATCCTCTTTGATCACTGGAAGTTTGTGGGCGGGGCGAATGGCGTTGCGCTTCCTGCGAATGACCTTTCGGTAGAGTGGGCAAAACTGCCCTACTACTACGCGTTCGTGGTACTCGCCGCGTTTTCCGTCTGGCTCTCCTACAAGATCAAACACTCAAAATTCGGCCTCGGGCTGCGCGCGATTTCCAAGGATGAGATCAAGGCAGAGAGCGCGGGCATCGACACACGTACCTACAAGGTTCTCGCCTTTGCTATTTCGGGCGCGCTTGTCGGAATGGCAGGTGCGATCTGGGGAGAATATCTCACCTACATTCGCCCCAACATCTTCCTGATCATTCTTGTCAGCGTGAACATGGTGCTGATGTGCATTCTCGGCGGCAAGGGCACCATCGCCGGGCCCGTCATCGGGGCGATCATGATCATCGCCTTCAATGAACTCTTCGTGGCGACCCTGGGCGCGTCGGAGATCAATATTCTCGCGACAGGTCTGCTGATGGTCATCGTGCTGCTGTTCTTTCCACAAGGAATCGTCGGCACGCTCGCCAAGCACCACAAACTTCCGCGCATCCTGAACTGGGACTGAAAAAATGGGTTTCACGCTCTACAACGCCCCGCAATCGACCTGCTCGCAGCGCGTTCGCTTTACGCTTCACGCGAAGAACGCAGAATTCGAAGAGCACAAGCTCGACCTCTTCAGCGGCGACCAACTCAAACCCGAATACCTTGCGATCAATCCCAACGGAGTTGTTCCCGCCCTTGTCCATGATGGTGTTTCGGTAATCGATAGCGCCGTGATCATGGAGTATCTCGAAGACATCCGCCCCGACGTGGCACCGCTTCGACCGACCGATCCCGCAGAGATCGCCAAGATGCGGTCGATGATGCGGTTCATCGACGAAGTCCCGACGCCCGCAATACGCGTTCCGTCCTACAACCTCGCCTTTCTGCCCCACTTCCAAAGCATGACCGAAGAGGCGTTTCAGGCTCTTGCCGACAGCAAACCTCTTCGCCGTGAGTTCCTCTTGAAAATGGGTCGGACCGGGTTTGCCCAATCGGAAATGGACGAGGCGAACGGGCGGTTGCGCCGGGGCATTGATCGGATGGCCCAATGGATCGCCGCGAGCGGGGGGCCATGGCTCATGGGCCCCGAGATGACGCTTGCCGATATCGCGATCATGCCCGTCGTGGTTCGCATGGCCGACATCAACCTCGACGAGATGTGGTCCGACAAACCCTCCATCTCCGCTTGGCTGGAAGCCATCCGGGCCAGCGCCCCATTCGGCAAGACCTACTACCACGGTTCGCTGCTGACGGAAAAATACCCCCATCTCGCGCAAGGCAAGTCAGCCGCGCACGAACTGTCGAACTAGGTGCGCCATGACAAATGAGAAAGATCAAGCACTCTCCAACCTCATCATCTCCAAGGAAGCGGAGGTCACACCCAAGGTCCTCAACGCGATGCAGGATACTGACAACCTGCGCCTGAAGGAATTGATGACCTCCCTTGTCCGTCACATGCACGACTTTGTGCGCGAGACGCGCCCCACGGAGGAAGAGTTTGAAAGCGGGCTTCGCTGGATCACCCGGCTGGGCCAGACCACCGATGAAACCCACAATGAAACGGTTCTCGCGGCGGATGTCTTTGGCATCTCCACCCTGATCGACCTGATCAACAATGACGGGATGCAGGGTGAGACGATGTCGGCGCTTCTCGGGCCGTTCTATCGTGGGGAGAGCCCCGTCTGTGCCTTTGGCGGGACAATAGCGCGCTCTGATACGCCGGGGGCGACGCTGTTCCTGCGCGGGCGCGTCGTGGATGTGGACGGCTCTCCGATCGAGGGTGCAAAGCTTGATATCTGGCAAGCTTCGCCCGCTGGACTTTACGAAAATCAGGACCCTGAGCAGGCGGACTATAACCTGCGCGGGGTTCAGACCACAGGACCGGACGGGCGGTACCTCATTCGTTCGGTCCGCCCTGCGGGCTATCCCGTTCCGACCTTCGGGCCAGCCGGTGATCTTTTGCTTGCGCAGAACCGCGATCCGATGCGGCCCGCACACGTGCACTTCATCGTTTCGGCCCCCGGCCAC
Organism: Poseidonocella pacifica; assembly: GCF_900111875.1. Taxonomy (GTDB): domain Bacteria; phylum Pseudomonadota; class Alphaproteobacteria; order Rhodobacterales; family Rhodobacteraceae; genus Poseidonocella; species Poseidonocella pacifica. The sequence continues at coordinate 210,428 of NZ_FOJU01000001.1, read as the reverse complement.
AAGACGCTGATCACACAAATCTTCACCGACACCGAAGAGATGATGGCGGCTGATGTGGTGTTCGGGGCCAAGAGGCAGATTTGCGGGGATCTTGTCGAGCGCAAGGAACCAGACCCCGAATATCCGGACGCCGAACTGCCCTTCTTCACGTGCGATTACGACTTCATCCTGAAACCCGGAACACCGACGTTCCCGATCCCGCCGATCTCCGGCAAAGCGAAGGCGGACCACCATGACTGATAGCCTCAAGGGAAAGACCGCAGTGGTCATCGGTGGATCGGGCGGCATCGGAGCAGCCACATGCCACGTGCTTGCAAGGAACGGTGCCCGCATCGTGATCGGCTATCGCAGCAACCGAAACGCGGCGGATAAACTCGCGGTCGAACTGCCCGACGAAGGTCACAGTGTGCATCAGGTCGATGTCATGGACACATCCAGTATCGATGCCCTTGCGCGGGACGTTTCGGAGCGCATCGGCCACGCAGATATCCTCGTCAATGCCGCCGGGACGACCACACCCGTTGCCCATGGGGATCTTGTCGGTCTGTCGGACGAGATCATTGATGAGGTCTTCGCATCGAACTGGCGCGGTGTCTTTGCGACGATCCGGGCCTTTGCGCCCCTGCTGAAGGCCACTGGTGACGGGGTGATCATCAACGTCTCTTCGATTGCAGCCTACAAGGGGTTTGGCTCATCCGTAGCCTATTGCGGCGCCAAGGCCGCGCTCGATTCCATGACGCACACGCTCAGCCTTGCCCTTGCCCCCGAAATCCGCGTTCTCTCGGTTTCGCCCGGCATGGTGTCGACCGGATTTGTCCCGGGACGCACCGAAGAACAGATAGCCAAGGCAGGCGCTGCGACGCCGTTGGGCAAGGTAGCGACCCCTGAGCATGTGGCCGATACGATTTATGCCGCCGTGGCGCACATGCCGCTCAGCACCGGTATCCGCATCGCGGTAGACGCAGGCAGGGCCCTCTGATGCAATCGCGCGTCATTGTAACCTGCGCGGTGACAGGCAACCTTGCCACCCGCGAGAACCATCCCGATCTCCCGGCGACACCCGAAGAGATCGCAACCGCGTGCCTTGAGGCCGCGGACGCAGGGGCGGCAATCGCCCATATCCACGTGCGGGACCCCGTCACCGCGCGCCCGTCGATGGATCTCTCTCTCTATCGCGAGGTCGTTGATCTGATCAGAGCAAGTAATTCCAGCCTGATCCTGAACCTCACGACTGGACCGGGTGGGCGCTATGTTCCGTCTGACGACGATCCGGCCATCGCCGGCACTGGCACAACGTTGGTGGCGCCGGAGCGGCGGGTGGAGCACATCACTGCGCTCAAGCCCGATATTTGCACGTTGGACCTCAACACCATGAACTCCGGCGGCCAGGTGGTCATAAACACCCCGCGGAACGCACGGATCATGGCCGAGATCATCCGCGACGCGGGCGTGAAGCCAGAGATCGAGCTTTTCGATACCGGAGACATCGGGCTTGCCAGTGACATGCTTGGCGATGGATCGCTTGACGGTCCCTTGATGTGCTCGATCGTAACCGGCGTCAAATACGGACTCCCGGCCACAGCGGACGCACTTTCCGTAGCGGCGCGGATGCTGCCGCAGGGAAGCACCTGGACGGGCTTCGGGATCGGCCGAATGGCCTTTCCCATGCTGGTGCAGTCTTGGCTTCTGGGCGGACACGTCCGCATAGGCATGGAAGACACAAGTTACATCGCCAAGGGCAAGCTGACCGCGGGCAACGGCGAGCTGACCGAACGCGCTTGCGATCTGATCGTGAAGCTCGGAGCCCGTCCCGCTTCCCCGGACGAGGCCCGCGCCCTGCTCGGCCTCGCAGCTTAGAACAATACAGGAGACACACGAATGGATGTGCAGACTTCGCTCAACTCTGGTCCGGCGCTTCGCGTCGATGAGAAATCTCCCGACCTCGACAACCTCAAGATCATCTTGCACGACGCGCCGAAACCGGTCGTCGGTCCCGGTCAGGTCCTTGTCGAAATCGTCGCCGCAGGGGTCAATCCCTCCGACGTAAAGGCGTCGCTTGGCCATATGCCTCACGCGGTCTGGCCGCGTACACCGGGGCGGGATTTCGGCGGCATTGTGCGCGAAGGACCCGCCTCGCTGATAGGAACCGAAGTCTGGGGCGGCGGCGGTGAGTTGGGTATTACGCAAAACGGAAGTCACGCACGCTGGATGGTATTGCCGCAAGCGGCAGTCCGCGCCAAACCCGAAAACTTCAGCTTCGAGGAAGCTGGCTCAATCGGGGTGCCCTTCATCACCGCGTTCGAAGGGTTTCGCGAGGCGGGCGGGGTGCAGCCTTGGGACAATGTTCTGATCTGCGGCCCCAACGGCAAAGTCGGCCAAGCAGCGGTGCAGCTTGCGACATTGGCCCGCGCACGCGTCTTCTGCGTTGATTACAAGCCGTCGACCTTTTTGGGCCATGCCAGCGGCGAGGTCGAGATGTTCGACCAGTCTTCGCAGGACGTCGCGGCGCTGATCCGGGAGAAGACGGGCGGCCACGGAGTCGACATCGTGTTCAATACCGTCGGTAGCCCCTACTTCGAATTGGGCAACGCCGTGATGGCCAAGCAAGCGCGACAGATCCTCATTTCCACCTTCGAGCGACCTGTGGATTTTGACATCTTCACCTTCTTTCGCGGGCGTCACAAATTCATCGGCATCGACACCTTGGCGCTCGACAGCGTCTACGGGGCCAAGATCTTCGACAAGCTCAAGCCGAAATTCGAAACCGGATTGCTCAAACCGTTTCCGATCAACCCGGCCGCGATCTATGGGCTTGAGGATGCAGCGACGGCCTATGCCTCGGTGCTGCGCTCTACGAGCGACCGCGTCATTCTGAGGCCCTGAAATGGAGATCACACGTATCACAGAGGCGCAGCCGTACGACGCGCCCGGACACTTCGGGATGGCCTGCTTGCGGCTTCAGGGAAAAGAGGCCACCGGCGCTAAATCCATGTGGATGGCGTTGTCGCACCTGCTTCCGGGGGGGCGTACCTCCCTGAAGGCCTCTGATCAGGAGAAGCTCTATTTCGTGGTCGAAGGACTGGTCACCATCAGCAACGGTAGTGACGAGGCAGTACTCTCCCCCCGCGATTCCTGCCTGATCGCGCCGGGTGAGGGACGTGAATTGCGAAATGACACCACGCTTCCCGCGACGATCCTTCTGGTGATGCAGGAAACGTCCGCGTCCTAGACTCTCCCGGTAATCCGCCTGTTCGCTGAGTCGCGCCTCGGGCGTTCTTCGCACCGCCGGACATCGAGGGCGCGCGCTTGCCGACCCCGGCCCTTGGCGACGTCACTCGAAGCTGAAGGTTCCAATGACCCGATAAGCCGCGCTGCCGGCCTGCATCAACTCGGCACCCTTTGCCGCGTCAAGCGGGGAGCGGGTACGAAGGGCAGAGCGCCGGCCCTGAAGCTCTTCGACGACCGCGCGGTGGCTTGCGGTCAGATCCTCACTCGCGCAGGTGCCTTTTGCAGTCCAATATGCGTGGGTCAGCGGCCCGGCGGTGACGTTGGATATGATCGGTCCGGATAGCTCATGCCCGCCGTCAATCTCATAATCGTCAACCAAGGTACGGATCGTCTCTGCCATGATGATCGCGCTCTCGCGAAAGCTCATCCCATTTATCTTGCGCATTTCATCCGTGATGAGGTTTGCGGCAATCGCTTCGTCGTTCAAGCATTTGCGTGCGCGAAAAATCCAGTCGTGGATCACATATGCGGGGCCATAGCCCCATGCGTTGAAGCCCCGCAGAGACTGCACGGACCGCGGCACGGATCCGCCATCGGTATAGAAGGCCTCTGGCCGGATCTCACGGGTCTTTCCATCAGCACCCGATCGCCAGAAAACCAATTCGTTTCCTTCGACGGGAACGTAGAGAAACCTGCCATCCCCGACATTGGAATCTTGGCCCGGACCGACCCAGACAACGACTGCTTCCCCTTCGAAATTTCCGCGCGGGACATTGTCGTAGTCCACCACCGCGCAACCACCCAAAAGGAGCCCAAACGCGGCGACGAGGATCAAAGGGCTAATACGTCGAATCATAAGCCATGATCTTCTGCGCGGCGCTCGCGGGTCAACACGGCCGTTCCAGCAGCCTCCGCTCCTTCGGGTTTCCCCTCACGAAAGTACCCGGACAGCCTAACGCGCGCCTCACGTTTGAGTGTTCACTCAAACGTCCCCATTGAGTGATCGCTCAAAGTACCTATCTCCCCCTCATGCTTAGCCGCGATGGCCGAGTGACCAAACGACTTGCCACTCACAAGGAGATCCCATGACGGACTTTACTCTACACACCGAAGACACTGCACCCGATGCCGCCAAGCCGCTTCTCGAAACGTCCAAATCAGCATTCGGCTTTGTTCCAGGCCTGCATGCCGTGATGGCCGAGTCGCCCGAGCTTCTTGAAGCCTACCAACGTGTGCATGAGCTCTTCCTGAATTCGAGCTTCGATGCGGATGAGAAGACCGTCGTTTGGCAAACGGTAAACGTGGAAAACGCCTGCCACTACTGCGTCCCGGCCCATACTGGGATCGCGAAAAGCATGAATGTGGATGATGCGATCACCGACGCACTGCGCGAGGGAACCGCGCTGCCGAATGAACGGCTCGAGGCGTTGCGGTCCTTTACGCTCAAGCTCGTGCGGCAGCATGGCAACCTGTCGGAGGCAGATGTCGACACGTTCCTCGACGCAGGGTTTACCAAACGCAACATCCTCGAAGTGATCCTCGGCTACAGCCAGAAAGTCATGTCGAACTATACCAACCACGTGGCAGAAACGCCGGTGGACAAGGTGTTCCAGAAGTTTGCATGGTCTCCGGCCGACAAAGCAGCGTGACCCATGATTGCGGTCCCCCAATGGGGGCCGCACCCACTCCAACCGGGCCTCAGGTTGATCTAGGCTCCGGTAACACGATATCTGCCGTACCAAGGCCGAGAAAGGACCACAGATGACTCAGACGCCGCTTCGCATTGATATCATCTCGGATGTAATGTGCCCGTGGTGCATCATTGGCTTCCGGCAACTCGAACGCGCGCTCGACTCCGAGGGTGTCGCCCATGAAATCCACTGGCACCCGTTTGAGCTAAACCCAGAGATGGCGCCCGAAGGCCAGAACATGCGCGAGCACATCGCCGAGAAATACGGAGCAACACCAGAGCAATCCGCACAGAACCGCGCCCAGATGACCACTCTCGGCACAGATCTTGGGATCGACTTCCGGTTTTCCGGGGATATGCGCATGCACAACAGCTTTGCCGCGCATCAACTTTTGCACTGGGCGGGCGAACAAGGGCGGAAACACGATCTCGAACTCGCTCTTTTCACGGCACATTTCACCAACAACCGCGATCTCTCTAACACAGAGGTGCTGTTGGACATCGCCGCCGAGACCGGGCTGGATCGCAACGAGGCTCAAGCGGTGCTTGCCGACGGGCGCTTTGCGGATGTGGTGCGGGAGCATGAGCACTTCTGGCTGCAGCAGGGCGTGCGCGGCGTGCCCGCCATCGTATTTGCCGGCCAGCATCTCGTGACCGGCGCGCAAGGCAGCGACACCTACGCAAGCATCCTGCGTCAACTGACCGAGAAAGACGCCTGAGGCATGGCGCGTGCCGCCCCATACGATCGCGCCAAGACGTTGGATTCGGCGATGTCACTTTTTTGGTGCAAAGGGTATCACGCGACCTCCATCAAGGACCTCGAAGGCACGCTTGCGATGAAGCCGGGCAGTATCTATGCCGCTTTCCAGAGCAAGGAAGCGTTCTATCTGCTCGCGCTTGAACGCTATTTCGAGACGTTCCGCGAGCAGTTTCGCGCCCAGATTTCGGAGGCGTCCTCCCCGCTTCAGGGGCTGGCAGATCACCTTCGTGCCTATGCTTTGCTGTCACCCGAAGACGGCACGCGACAAGCGTGCATGATCGTCAAATCATTCGTTGAGACACGCAACACGGAGCCCGCGATCGCGGAGCAGTCTAAGGCATATTTTTCTGCGATGCGCTCCGAAATCTCTGCGGCTTTCGACGCTGCGCAGGAGCAGGGCGAGATCGCGACAGACGTCGATACCTCGCGTTTGGCGCATTTGTTTCAGGCCTATGTTTCCGCCCTGCGGTTCGAGTTACATCTCGGGAGCCCGCAAGATGAGATCGAAGCGCTTGCCGAAGACATGGCAGGCGCCATCGAAGCGCTCCGCGTCAAATAGCGCCGCCTTCATCTCTTATGGCAAAAGCGGCGCGACCTTTTTTAGACGAAATCAACCTGCGTCAACATGGGTAGTTCAGTCACACGCTCGCCCCCGGCCCGCGCAATCGCATTCGCCAGTGCGGGAGCGGACGGCGGAGTGCCCGGCTCGCCAACGCCGGTCGGTGCCTCCATTGAAGGGAAGACTGCGACCTCGATCCCGCCGATATCGGAGATCCGCAGCGGCTCATAGTCCGGGAAGTTGTACTGGTCCGGCTCGCCCTCTGTCAGAGTGATTTCGTTGCGCATGGCATGGCCCAGCCCATAGCCGATTCCGCCTTCGATCTGGGCGCGGATCACATCGGGATTGACAGGCACTCCGCAGTCCACGGCGGCAAAGACCTTCTCGATCTTGACCGGCTCCGCCTCTCCGCCGGAAATCTCCACGACCTCCGCCACGAAGGAGCCGAACGAATGGTGGACAGCCAGCCCCCGCGCACGCCCCTCGGGTGCCCCCGCATCCCAATCGGTCATGTCCGCCACGCGGCGCAGCACGCCCGCCATCCGGGTCTGCGCCGGGGTTTCACCCGGCAGCAGCGACAGGCGCAGAGCCACGGGATCCACTCCCGTCTCCTCTGAGATAAGGTCCATCATGCTTTCCATGACATAAGCCGTGTGCGTGTGCCCGACCGAACGCCACCAAAGCACAGAGGTCGCCTTTTCATGATCGGTTAGCCCAACGGCCATACCGGGGATCGCATAGGGGCGGTCCGCCACACCTTCGACAGAGGAATGATCCACCCCGTCTTTTACGGACATCTGCTCCATCGAAGTGCCCTTCATGATCGACTGACCCGCAATGCGATGATCCCAGCCGAGGATTTTGCCCTCTTCGGTCAGCCCGACCCGGACGCGGTGGGCAAAAGCGGGCCGGTAGTATCCGCCGCGAACGTCGTCCTCGCGAGTCCAGACCAGCTTCACCGGGCGGGTGCGATCCGTCATCGCAAAGGCCATGGCGCATTCGAGGTTATAGTCTGCAGTCGGATTGGCGCGCCGACCGAAAGACCCACCCGCCAGAACCGTGCGGACCTCCACCTTTTCCATCGGCAGGTCCAGTACCTGCGATAGGGTCATATGCCCGAAGGTTGGGAACTGGGCCCCGTCATGCAGGATCGCGCCCCCATCTTCCCTCGGCTCTATGGTACAGGTGAGCGGCTCCATCGGGGCATGGGCCAGCAGGGGGAAATAGAACGTCTTGTCGATCACTTTGGCTGCGCCGTCCACATTGGCGGCGGTAGCGGCCTGATCCCCCCAATTCTGATAGGTGCTCTCACCGTTTACCCCGGCAAGCAACTCCTCCCGGATCTGATCCGAAGACCGGTTTTCGGCATTGCTCATGTCCCAATCGACACTGATCATATCGCGGGCGCTGATCGCGGCCCATGTGCTCTCAGCATAGACCGCAACCCCAGACGCATCTGGCAACGCCTTTGCCATGACGAAACCGCGCATGCCTTCGGCACCGCTCGCGTCAAAACCGGCAACCTTGGCACCCATGCGCGGCGCATGAGAGATTACAACCACGAGCTGGTTGTCGAGTTGGATATCCATCGCAAAGAGACCTGAGCCATCGATCTTCGACGGGGTATCCTTCCGGCGAACGGCGCCCTCCTTGCCGATGAGACGCCACTCTTCGGGTTGGCGAAGGCGCGGCTCCGTAGGGGCTGTCATCGCGGAGGCGCGAGTCACGAAATCGGAAAGCGGTGCGCTTTGCCCCGCACCGGCAATCTGGCCATCCACGATATCAAGTTCCGCTGCCTCGGCGCCCCACTCCTGCGCGGCTGCTGCGATCAGCATTTCCCGCGCGGCGGCCCCCGCCTTGCGGTACTGCTCATAACTGTTAGCCATGGCGGTCGAGCCGCCAGTGCCCTGAAACGGTCCGAAAAGCAGGTTGTTGTAGACTTGGGGGTTGGACGGAGCGAACGCATAGTCGATCTGCTCCATCGTGACGCCAAGCTCTTCGGCGATCAGCGTGGTGAGCCCGGTGGTCGGCCCCTGCCCCATCTCGAAATGCTTGACGATTGCGGTCACGCGGCCGTCCGCGCTGATGCGAACGAAGGGGTTGAGGTCCTGCGCCGTGTCCGTTCCGGCGGCGAGAACACCATCGGCGCGAACACCTACGAGCAATACGGCGGCCCCCGCAGCAGCACTCTGAAGAAACCCGCGGCGGGATGTGGTCATGGTCATACGATCAACCCTCCAGAATTTCGGCGGCGCGCTGCACGCCCGCGCGAATACGTTGATAGGTGGCACAGCGGCAGGCGTTGCCCCACATGTAGGCGTCGATTTCATCGGCGGAGGGTTTGGGGTTCTCTGCGAGCAAACCTGCCGCGGACATGATCTGTCCCGACTGGCAATAGCCGCACTGCACCACATCAAGCTCCGTCCATGCCTGCTGGATTGCGGCACCCACGCGGTCGCCCGACATGGCTTCGATGGTTGTGATCTCAGCCCCCTCGACGTCTTCGACATAGGTTTGGCACGAACGCATCGGCTGGCCGTCCACATGAACAGTGCAGGCCCCGCAAGCAGCGACGCCGCAACCGAACTTGGTCCCTGTCATCTTCAACTCATCACGGATCACCCAAAGCAGGGGAGTGCCCTCTTCGGCTTCGACCACCATGGTCTTTCCGTTGATCTTCAACTCGCGTGTCATCAGAGTATCTCCATCGGCTGCCGGCCTGTGGCCGCAATTCCCGCCCAGAATACGCCGCATGCCTCCAATAAAAAACTTGCAATTCGCGCCAATTATTCAGCAAATTGCGCCACGCAAGCCAATGCACGTGACCGGCCCGCTACGCAGTGCAAAGTCCGGCCCATTCGCGCTCCCTCGGAACGATCACACTTATGTCAGCTTCAAGCCACTTTCCCGTCGCCGCCGTCTGGCTTCAGATTTGCACCCTGCTCGATGTCTCCCCTGGGCGTGTCCTCGCGAGGATCGGCCGGTCCGCAGATTTTTTTGAGAACGAGGGCAAAGGCGTCGATGCTCAAACCTACTTTGCCCTATGGGAAGCGTTCGAGGCAGAATACGGCGATGCAGACCTGCCGCTTCGACTTGGACAAGGCGCAGCGCGGGGTCCGTTCCAACCGGCCTTGCTCGCCTTCTCCAGCAGTCCGGATGTTCAGACGGGCCTGCAAAGGCTTGCGCTTTTCAAACCACTTGTTGCACCCATCCGTCTGGAGATCACCGAGCAAGAGAGCAGGCTCGACGTCGTCTTTCATCCCGAAGGACCTGCGCCTGTGCCTGACATCATGGCCGCGACCGAGATCATCTTCTTTCTGGAATTCGTCCGGACCTTTACTGCCCATCGCATTGTGCCTCTGGCGGTTGAGCTTCCGGAGCTTTCTCGGGTCAGCGAGGCTTATGAGGCATTTGTCGGCGTACCCATCCGCGCGGGCGGGCGAACCATGCTGTCCTTCTCCGCACACGATGCGCAGCGCAAACTTATCTCCGCCGATACGGAATTTTACGCTCTGATCGAACGAGAGTTGCTCAGCCGATTGTCCTGTCTGGAACAGGAGGGCGGCATCGTTCAGCGCGTGCAACGCTGCGTGACCGAACTGCTGCCCTCGGGCCAGATCTCAACCGATAGGGTTGCCGAGCGATTGGGCCTGAGCAAACGGAGCCTGCAACGCAAACTCAAGGAAACCGGCACGTCGTTCCAAGCGATCCTTGAGCAAACCCGCGCATCACTAGCCCTGACCTACTTGAGGGAAAAGCAGCTCAGCGCGGAGGAGACCAGCTATCTCCTCGCCTATCGAGATCCAAACTCATTTTATCGCGCGTTTCACGGCTGGACCGGGATGACCCCTGCGCAGGCGCGGGAAATGTCCGAGGCCGATCCCGTTTCCTGAGACGCGCGACGGAACCCTTCTCAATGGGAGCGCCCTTCAGGCCCCCTATGGAAGACCGCTGGTCGACCCCACACAACCTCTCGCAGAACGAAGCCCAAAATATGTGCAGCTGTCGAGCCTGCACGCAAACGGACCTGAGAAATCCCATGCGGGAGGTTGACAGTGGGCCCTCGCCCGGAAAAGCCTGACATACGAACATAGTTGGCATTCACGCCCCGCGATCCCGCAGCGCCCCATTTGGGGAGGTAGGGATCTGCGGGGTTTTTTCGTTCTGGGAGACCGCTTTGAAGCGCAAAATCGGCCTTGGCATCCTATTTTCACGGTCCGGCACCTACTCGCTGCTCGGCGAGGCCAGCCGTGCTGGCGCATTGAAAGGGATCGCGCAGGTCAATGGGGATCCGACTCTGGATGTGGCCTTTGACCCGATCGAACGTGATCCGGGTGGGAACGTCGATGCCTACGCTCCCCTGTGCGAGGAAATTCTGCGGGATGAAGATGTGCGCCATGTGGTCGGTTGCACCACCTCTTGGAGCCGGAAGGAAGTCATTCCCGCATTGGAGCGTATGGACGGCGCCTTGTGGTATCCGACCCCCTATGAGGGTTTCGAAGCCTCCGACCGCATCGTCTATACCCACGGCTGCCCCAATCAGCATTTGCTCCCCCTCATGGAATACACCTTCTCGCAGTACGGGATGCGCGGTTATCTGACGGGGTCAAACTATATCTGGGGCTGGGAAATGAACCGCCTTGCCCGGGAGATCGTGCTTCGCGGAGGCGGCTCTGTGCTTGGGGAGCGCTACCTGCCCCTCGGGTCAACCGAAGTGGGCCGGATCGTCGAGGAGATTGCCGACCTCAAGCCCGATTTCGTTTTGAACCAGCTTATTGGTCCTTCGCAATATGCGTTCCTTGCCGCCATGGCTGAATTGCGCCATCGCGATCCCTTCTTTGGCGCGGCCAACTGCCCCGTTCTGTCGTGCAATCTCACGGAATGCGAACTGCCCGCGATTGGCGCTCCTGCCGAGGGGTTGATTTCTGCCGGTCCTTGGTTCCGCGGGTTGCCGCAACCGATGCCCGGAAACTTCGGACGGGATGATTTCATCTCCTCACTTGAGGCCGCCGCCCATGCCTCCGTGATGATGCTGGCGCATCTTCTCTCGGGCAACCCCGGTGGTGAAAAGCTCCCGTTATCACTGCTGCTGTCACGGCCGGAAGCTGCGCAGATGGGGTTGAGCGCGCGGACCCACCACAGCCGCCTGCCCGTCGCGATCGCACAGGTTCGGCAAGGGGCTTTCCACCTTTTGCGGAGTGCGCCCCCGCGCGATGGCGACCCCTATCTGACACGCGACATCGCCGTCCCGGCGCCACTTCGGGTCGTCAAATGAGACGGAAGCTTCGCATACCTGACCTTGGCGGGGCGCGGGCCGCAATCCTGCATCGGCCGCACCCGACCGTAAGCGCGCTCACCCGCCAGTTGGAGGCAATCGGGTTGGACGTAGATTGCCACTGGCCAGAGTTGCCGCCGTCCGCGCGCGCCGCCGACTATCTCTTCATTGACGTGGATACCGCCCATGAGGATCAGTTTCCCTGGGCTCCGGGGGAGGCCCCGATGCCGATGATCGCGCTCGTAGGTTCCGAAGCTCCAGGCCGGATCGAATGGCTCATGAATTTCGGGGCCGATGCCCAGATCCTCAAACCCGTCGGGGATGGAGGCGCTTACTCAGCCCTCTTGATCGCCCGCGCGACATTCGATGCGCGCGCCGAACTGGCTTGTGAGATCGAGGCGCTCCGACGGCGACTTGGTCAACGTCAGACGGTCGTGCGCGCCGTTGCCATGCTCGCCACACGTGGAAAGTCCGAGGACGAGGCATATGCCCAGCTACGCGGGCTGGCCATGGCATGGCGCGTGAGCTTCGAAGAGGCTGCCGAACGGATCGTGGCCCCCGCCCCCGGCGAGGAGACCGACAATGGTTGAAGCGACCGCAATACCGCACGCAGGCCCGTTGCGAAGGCTCTTGCGCCGCAAGCTCGCGCTGTTCGGCCTCGCGATTATCTTTCTCGTGGTGGGAGGTGCCGTTTTCGCCCCTCTGATCGCGCCGTTTCCTCCAGACGAGCAACTCTTCGAAGGGCTGACGCTGTTCGGTGAACCCATGCCGCCGGGCGGCGATTTCCTGATGGGCACCGACCTTCTGGGGCGCGATCTGTTCAGCCGGATACTCTACGGCGCGCGAACGTCCCTGATCATCGGGGTCGTCGCCAATGGCGTGGCGCTGGTGATCGGCACGCTGGTCGGCGTGCTCGCCGGGTTCATCCGCGGCTGGTTCGGCGCGGTGCTCATGCGTTTCACCGACCTGATGATGGCATTCCCGGCACTGCTGCTCGCGATCTGCCTCGCCGCAATCTTCCAGCCCTCGCTCTGGATCGTCGCCATGGTCATTGCGCTGGTGAACTGGGTTCAGACGGCCCGCGTGGTCTATACCGAAACCACGTCGCTAGCGGAGCGTGAATTCATCGCCGCCGAAAAGACCCTCGGTGCCTCCCGCACGCGCATCCTTTTCCGGCATATCCTGCCGCATCTCGTGCCGACCCTGATTGTCTGGGGCACGCTGGGCATCTCCGTCACTGTTCTGCTGGAGGCGACGCTCAGCTTCCTCGGGGTGGGCGTGCAGCCCCCGACCCCAAGCTGGGGCAACATCATCTTCGAGAACCAGACATATTTTCAGGCCGCGCCCTGGCTGGTCTTTATCCCCGGTGCCGCGATCCTGCTGCTTGCACTGGCGTTCAACCTGGTGGGCGATGCACTGCGCGATGTGCTCGACCCGACACAGCGGGGGGCTGACTGATGGCTGGTTATCTGTTCCGGCGGCTTGTTCAATCGGCGCTGATCCTGTTGGGGGTGAGCTTCATCACCTTCCTGCTGCTCTATGTGCTGCCCGCCGATCCTGTGCGCCAGATCGCGGGCCGCTCGGCCACCGCCCAAACGGTCGAGAACATTCGCGAGCAACTTGGCTTGGATCAGCCGATGCTCGTGCAGTACGGGAGATATCTCACCGGCCTCGTACAAGGCGATATGGGCCGCAGCTATCTACAAAAAACAGAGGTTTCCTCTCTTATCGCCGCGCGCCTTCCCGCGTCTCTCCTGCTGATGGCGGGGGGCATCGCTTGCGAGTTGCTGATTGGCCTGACCTTCGGGATTGTCGCCGCGATCTATCGCGGACGCCCGCTCGATCAAGGCCTGATGGTGACCAGTTTCGTGGCCGTCTCGGCGCCGCAGTTCGTCGTGGGCCTGCTCTTGCTCTACCTCTTCGCGGTACGGCTCGGCTGGTTTCCAATTGGCGGCTACGGCACATTCGCGCATCTTGTGCTGCCCGCTCTCACGCTGGGGATCATGGGCTCGGGCTGGTACAGCCGCATGATGCGCTCCTCCATGATTGACGTGCTGCGCCAGGATTATATCCGCACCGCCCGCGCCAAGGGATTGAGCCGCCGCCGCGTTCTTCTGCGCCATGCGCTTCCCAATGCGATTCTGCCGATCATCGCCATGATCGGCATCGATATCGGCATCTTCATGGGCGGGATCGTCGTGGTGGAAAGCGTCTTTGGCTGGCCCGGCATCGGGCAATTGGCATGGCAGGCGATCCAACGCGTCGACATCCCCATCATCATGGGCGTCACGATGGTTTCCGCCGCAGCAATCGTGCTCGGCAACCTGATTGCCGACCTCGTCACACCGTTTATCGACCCGCGCATCAAGCTGCGGTGAAGCAATTACCAACCACCAACAGGGACCTCAAAAATGAAAAAACTGCTCCTCTCCACCGCCATGCTCGCAGCCACTGCGCTTCCGAGCTTTGCCCAAGGCTATACTCCCGATCCCAACGCCACGCCCGGCGGGATGATCACCGTCACCTACAAGGACGACGTGGCCACGCTCGATCCTGCCATCGGCTACGACTGGCAGAACTGGTCGATGATCAAGTCGCTTTTCGACGGGCTGATGGATTATGTCCCCGGCACGACCGAGCTGCGCCCCGGCCTTGCCGAAAGCTATGATGTCAGCGAGGACGGTACTGTCTTTACCTTCAAGCTGCGCTCCGGCGTGACCTTCCACAACGGCCGCGAGATGACCGCCGAGGACGTGAAATACTCCCTCGACCGCGTGACCAACCCTGAAACCCAATCGCCGGGCGCGGGCTTCTTCGCCTCCATCGCCGGGTTCGACGAAATCTCAAGCGGCGAGGCCGACAGTCTTTCTGGCGTGGAAGTCATCGACCCGCTCACCGTAAAGATCACCCTGTCGCGCCCCGACGCGACGTTCCTGCACGTTGCCGCGCTCAACTTTGCCTCTGTCGTGCCGAAGGAAGCGATTGAGGAATGGGGCACCGACTTCGGCAAGCATCCAGTTGGCACGGGCGCCTTCAAGCTTGGGGAATGGACCATCGGTCAGCGCCTCGTCTTCGAAAAGAACGCCGACTACTGGCGCGACGGCGTGCCTTATCTTGATGGCGTGACCTTCGAGGTCGGGCAAGAACCGATCGTCGCCCTTCTGCGGCTGCAACAGGGTGAGGTGGACGTACCCGGCGACGGCATCCCCCCCGCGAAGTTCCAGGAAGTCATGGGCGATCCCGCACAGGCGAGCCGCGTGGTCGAGGGTGGGCAGTTGCACACCGGCTACATCACCCTGAACGTTGGCATGGAACCACTGGATCAGTTGCCGGTGCGCGAGGCCATCAACATGGCGATCAACAAGGAGCGCATCACCCAGATCATCAACGGCCGCGCTGTGCCCGCGACCCAACCGCTCCCGCCCTCAATGCCCGGCTATACCGAGGGTTACGAAGGCTACGCCTTCGACGTGGACGGTGCCAAGGCCAAGCTTGCCGAGGCGGGTCTTGAGGATGGGTTCACCACCGAGCTTTACGTGATGAACACCGATCCGAACCCGCGTATTGCCCAAGCGATCCAGCAGGACCTCAAGGCGATCGGTGTCGACGTGGAGATCCGCAGCCTTGCCCAAGCCAACGTGATCGAAGCCGGCGGCGCGGGCCAGGCCCCGATGATCTGGTCCGGCGGCATGGCCTGGATCGCGGACTTCCCCGACGCATCCAACTTCTACGGCCCCATCCTTGGCTGTGCCGGTGCAGGCGAAGGCGGCTGGAACTGGTCCAAGTTCTGCGACGAGAGCATCGACACCATGGCAACCGAAGCCGACAGCTTCACCGACCCGTCCGCTCCGGAACGGCTCGAGATGTGGTCGGAGGTCTATCAGAAGGTGATGGAACAGGCGCCGTGGGTCCCGGTCTTCAACGAACAGCGCTACACAATGAAGTCCGAACGCATGGGCGGGGAAGACGCGCTTTATGTCGATCCGGTCTCCATCCCAGTGAACTATGACTATGTCTTTGTGACCGAGTAATTCCATGTGCAAGCACTGCGACTATACGATCCACGGCGCCCAGCACCATTTCGGCTGGGACAATTCCATTGCTCCGATCGAAACCGTGGCGCCGGGGAGCACGATCCTTTTCAACTGCATGGATTCTTCGGCGGGCCAGCTTGGCCCGTCGAGCAACGTCTCCGATGTCGAGGCGCTCGACTTCGGCAAGATCAACCCCGTCTCCGGCCCGATCTTCATTGACGGGGCGGAGCCGGGGGATGCACTCAAGATCACGCTTGAGGGGTTCGCCCCCCGAGAGCAAGAGGGCAGCGCCTGGGGCTGGACGGCGAATATTCCGGGCTTTGGCCTACTCGCTGACCAGTTCACCGATCCGGCGCTGACCATCTGGAAATATGACGCCAAGACCATGGACCCCGCTCTCTGGGGCACGACGGGCAAGGTGCCGCTCAAGCCCTTCACCGGCACGATCGGCGTTGCACAGGCCGAACCGGGGCTGCACTCCATCGTTCCGCCACGGCGGACGGGGGGCAATCTCGATATCCGCGACATCTCAACCGGGACTGAGCTTTATCTGCCTGTCGAGGTAGCCGGGGCGCTCTTCTCCGTAGGTGACACTCATGCGGCGCAGGGTGACGGCGAAGTCTGTGGCACGGCGATCGAAAGCCCGATGGACGTGACCCTGACCCTTGATCTTGTGAAGGGCGCAAACCTCAAGATGCCGCGCTTCACCACGCCGGGCCCCGTCACGCGCCATCTCGACACCAAGGGCTATGAGGTCACCACGGGCGTTGGCCCCGATCTCATGTCAGGCGCGCGCGACGCGGTGGCGGGCATGGTCGATCTGCTCTGTGCGCAACAGGGCATGTCAGCGGTCGACGCCTATATGCTTGTGTCCACCTGCGGCGATCTGCGGATCTCCGAGATCGTGGATGCGCCCAACTGGGTCGTCTCCTTCTACTTTCCTCGGTCGGTCTTCGAATGATCGTCGGCGCAAAACCCATCGCCGCCCCCCTTTCGGGGGCGGCCACCCCGCTGCTCTGTGTCCGCGACCTGACCGTCTCCGTGCGTGATCGGGGCACCGTCCGTCCGCTCGTTTCGGACCTGAGCTTTGATCTCCATGCTGGCGAAACGCTCGCCATCGCGGGGGAAAGCGGCTCGGGCAAATCCATCACGTCACTCGCCCTCATGGGGCTGCTACCCAACAACGTCGCCGTGACTTCAGGCCATGCGGATCTTGAGGGGATCGACCTGCCCGCCCTCCCCGAAGCTCAGATGCGCCCCCTGCGCGGGGCGAAGGTGGCCATGATCTTCCAGGAGCCGATGACTTCGCTCAATCCGGTGCACACCATCGGCGCCCAACTGTCCGAAGCGATACTGGCGCATGAAACCATATCCCGCCGCGATGCCCGCGCCAAAGCCATCGAAGCACTCGCCCGTGTCCGCATCCCAGAGCCTGAGCGGCGCCTGAAGCAATATCCCCATGAACTTTCCGGCGGGATGCGCCAGCGCGTGATGATCGCCATGGCCCTCGCGATGCGGCCCGCCCTTCTCATCGCTGACGAGCCGACCACCGCGCTTGACGTGACTGTACAGCGGGAGGTGCTCGACCTTCTCCGTGACCTGCAGCAGGAGACCGGCACCGCGATTATCCTCATTACCCACGACATGGGCGTCGTCGCCGAATGTGCCGATCGGGTGGTCGTGATGAAATCCGGGCGTATGGTGGAGTCCGGCAAAGTCCTGGATGTTTTCGCGCGGCCCGCAAAGAGCTATACACGCGATCTGCTTGCGGCAGTGCCCCGCCTCGGCGCCGGAGCCAAACGCGGCGCGCCTCAACCTCCCGCGGCGCAAGTTCCTGTTGCACGCCTCGTGAATGCCAAAGTCCACTTCGATCTCGGGGCAAATTTTCTTGGTCGACCGACACATCGCGTACACGCGGTCGAAGGCGTCAGCTTCGATATTCGCCCCGGAGAGATCTTCGGTCTTGTGGGCGAAAGCGGCTGCGGCAAGTCGACCATAGCAAAGGCGCTTGCCGGCCTCGTCCGGCATGACGGACATATCGAAGTTTCGGGACAGCAGTTGTCTTCGCTCACCGCGCAGGGGCGCAAGCAAATCTGCCGCGACATACAGATGGTCTTTCAGGATCCCATGGCCGCACTCGATCCGCGCATGACCGTGGGCGAAGCCGTGGCCGAACCGCTGCTGATCCACGGGGTCGGCACCGCCGCCGAGCGGCACGCGCGCGCAGCGGAACTTTTTGACCGCGTTGGGCTCACCCCCCATCAGATGTCCCGTTATCCGCATGAGTTTTCCGGCGGGCAACGCCAGCGGATCTGCGTCGCGCGGGCCCTCGCGCTCAAGCCGAAGCTGATTATCTGCGACGAAAGCGTCTCGGCGCTTGATGTGTCGGTTCAGGCGCGGGTTCTCGCACTTCTGGAGGAGTTGCGCGAGGAGATGGGGGTTTCCTACCTTTTCATCAGCCACGACATGGCCGTGGTGGAGAATATCGTCGACCGCCTTGCCGTCATGTACCTTGGACAGATTGTCGAGATGGGAACCCGCGATCAGGTATTTGGCGATCCCCGCCATCCCTATACCCAACGCTTGCTCGATGCGGTCCCTATTCCGGACCCCGCGCGCAAGGGGCGGCCCCATATCCGACCTGCGGGCGCGCAACCTTCACCGATCCGGCCTCTTGGCGATCCCCCCGCGCAACTCGCGCTGCGCGATATCGGCGCGGGCCATCTGGTGGCGGCCCTCTCGTAACGCCTCGCTGGTGGTACGAAGGGGCCTCGCAGCAATGTCTCGGCGAGCTCCCACAGCTCATGCTCGATGGGGTTCGACCCTCCGATTGCTACGGCACAACGCTCATTGCTCCAATCACACGCGAGGTCCGAGGCTCCCTCTCGTGCAGAAGTTTTCGGCAAACCGTGACCCGTTCAGACGACTCAGACTTCCACGGAAGGTCACATTATAGGCAGGCACCCGCGCCGAGTATATTTTTTAAGCACACTCCACCCAAACCCCAGACCGTTACCCCCCATCGCTTTCTGGTACGAGCAACTCAGAGAATAGTCGCCTCCGGACCCCACGCGACGCCGCACGGGGACCGCAATTTGCGGGGCGCTGCCTGGGGACAGGGTCCGCACCGCGCTGGTGCAACATGCGTGCCGGGGGAGAGCGTAGCATCGGGGCCGGGATGACCGGAATGGATGCACCCGACCCTTTGCGGGGCGCAACTGACGGGAATGATAAAAATGACGACAACAGGGTATCTCAAGATCGGCGCCGCACTGGCTGCGCTGGTCGCCGGGGGACAAGCGATGGCGCAGGATTGCCCGATCAAGGTGGGCGTGCTGCATTCGCTTTCCGGGACCATGGCGATTTCGGAAACGACGCTGAAGGACACGATGCTGATGCTCGTGGAAGCGCAAAACGAAAAGGGCGGCGTTCTCGGGTGTGAACTCGAAGCCGTGGTGGTTGACCCCGCGTCGGACTGGCCCCTCTTCGCTGAAAAGGCACGCGAACTGCTGAGTGTGCACGAAGTCGACGTCATGTTCGGCAACTGGACAAGTGTGAGCCGGAAATCGGTGCTGCCCGTGATCGAAGAGCTCAACGGCCTGCTTTTCTACCCCGTCCAGTACGAGGGTGAGGAAAGCTCCCGCAACGTATTCTACACCGGCGCCGCGCCGAACCAGCAGGCTATCCCGGCAACGGATTACTTCCTCGAAGAGCTTGGCGTCGAGAAGTTCGCACTTCTCGGGACCGACTACGTCTATCCGCGCACCACGAACAACATTCTGGAAAGCTACCTGAAGGACAAGGGGATTGCCGAAGAGGACATCTTCGTCAACTACACGCCCTTCGGACATTCCGATTGGTCCAAGATTGTGGCCGACGTCGTTGCCCTCGGGGCGGATGGCAAGAAGGTTGGCGTAATCTCGACGATCAACGGCGATGCCAATGTCGGGTTCTACAAGGAATTGGCGGCGGCAGGCGTTTCCGCCGAAGATATCCCCGTCGTAGCCTTCTCCGTGGGTGAAGAAGAACTTTCGGGGCTTGATACGACCAACCTCGTCGGTCACCTCGCGGCGTGGAACTACTTCATGTCGGCCGACACCGATGCAAACGAAGAGTTTATCGAAAGCTGGCACGCCTTCATCGGCGACGAAGCGCGCGTGACCAACGATCCGATGGAAGCGCACTTCATCGGCTTCAACATGTGGGTGAATGCCGTCGAGCAGGCCGGAACCACCGATGTCGACGCCGTTCGCGAAGCGATGTGGGGGCAGGAATATCCGAACCTCACGGGCGGCACTGCTATCATGGGCACCAATCACCACCTCGCGAAGCCCGTCCTCATCGGCGAAATCACCGAAGACGGCCAATTCGACATCCTCAGCCAGACAGAAGAAGTTCCCGGCGACGCCTGGACGGACTTCCTGCCGGAATCGGCGGTCCTGAAGTCCGATTGGAAAGACCTCGGTTGCGGCATGTACAACACCGAGACCGAAACCTGCGTTCAGATGAAATCCAACTACTGATGCAGGCGGGAGGGGCGCGTCATGCGCCCCTTTCCCACACTCGCACCTAGGCGAAAGAGCCTCGTGCACGCCCAAACAACGCATTCAAAGTAAAGAAGCGAGGACGGTCTTGGCCCGTTTAATGAAAGCAGCACTCCTTTTGCTGGCGCTTTCGGTGGCGCCTTTCATCGCTGCGGCGCAGGAACCCTCCTCGATCCAGCAGGTCTTGCAGGAGCACCGGGACGCCATCGAGAAAAGCTCCCGAAGAACCATCGGACCGGCCATTGACGCCATTGCCGCGAGCGGTTTGCCGCAAGCGCCCGAGGTTCTCCGGCGCTGGCAGGAAAAGGAACTCTGGCAGCGCGAGGCGGACGGGCTGTTCTTCTATGCCGAAGAAGCTGGCGAAGATCCTGCGGGAGAAGACCTGCTTCGCCTCTTTGATCTGGACCAAGTTTCGGAAGTGGACGTCGTGCCCGAAGACGACATGGCGCAGCTCAAGCCCAATAGCGGCATTCGCAATATGATCGGCGCCGCGCTCGTCCGGTTCCAGCTTTCCGACCCTGACCCGCAGGTACGCCTTTCTGGCCTCGATTCCATATCGCGTGATCCCGAAGCCTCTCACCTAACCGCGCTGCGGGCCGCCATAGTGGACGAAGAAGATACGTCAATCCGCGCCCGCAAGGAACGTCTCGTGCGCCTTCTTGAGGTGCGCTTCGGCGAGGATACGGCCACGCGGGTTGCCGCCATCCGCAGCTTCGCTGGCGATCTGGGCGTCGATGTGCGCGGAGCGCTCAACCCGCTGGTCACCACGGAACTCGGGGCGGCGAAGGTCTTGCCTGAGGATGTGGCACGGGAGATCCGCCCCGGAAAGGACACCCTGAGCGCCGAAGATGCATATACCCTCCTCGTGCGGGCCGATCTTGCGCCGCCGCTGATCGACAGGGCGGAGCAGAAATCCGCGCTGGAAGCGAACATTGACAATGGCATGGTGGGCGGCGTGGCCATCGCTGAACTGGATACCAACGCCGCACGGGATCAAGCCTATGCCAACCTTGCTCAAGCGGGCATCGTCGATGCCGTGGCAACCGAGAGCGATCTTGACGACGCGCTTGCGGCCCATGTCTTCTTCGAACGCTATACGCTGGACGAACCCGAGATCATCAGCGCGGCGCTCGACACGCTCCGTTCCATTGACCGGACGGTCAGCCTGAACCAGTTCTTCGATCTCGTGCTCGACGCGCTGTCGCTCGGCTCCATCTATTTTCTCGCGGCAATCGGGTTGGCCATTACCTTCGGGGTCATGGGCGTCATCAACATGGCGCATGGCGAATTCATCATGATGGGCGCCTACACCGGCTATGTGGTGCAACAGTTCATCCCGGATTACACGCTCTCGATCATCGTCGCACTTCCGCTGGCCTTTGCCGTGACATTCGCCGCCGGCGTCGCGATGGAACGGCTTGTGATCCGCTGGCTCTATCACCGCCCCCTGGAGACGCTGCTCGCCACGTTCGGGATTTCCATCGCGCTTCAGCAGTTGGCCAAGAACATCTTCGGCACACAGGCCCGGCCTCTGACCGCCCCCGATTGGCTTGGCGGGGCGCTTTCGTTCAACGATGTCGTCTCCATCTCCTATATTCGTATCGCGATCTTTGTTCTCGCGCTCATTTTCCTCGGCCTCTTCCTGCTGGTGATGAACCGTACGCGTCTCGGCCTTGAGGTTCGCGCCGTGACCCAGAACCCGCGCATGGCAGCGTCCATGGGGATCAATCCTGACCGCATCAACATGCTGACCTTCGGGCTTGGCTCCGGGATCGCCGGGATCGCCGGCGTCGCCATCGGACTCTATGCCAAGGTAACCTCAGAGCTAGGAGCCGACTATATCGTTCAGAGCTTCATGACGGTCGTCGTTGGCGGGGTTGGCAATATCTGGGGCACGCTTCTGGGCGCCGGACTGATCGGGTTCCTGCAAAAGAGCATCGAATGGTTCAACCCGTCGAACACACTCGCAGCACAGACCTACATGATCCTGTTCATCATTCTGTTCATTCAATTCCGCCCCAAGGGCATCATTGCCCTCAAGGGCCGCGCGGCGGAGGCTTGAGATGACCGACATTCCCCTCTCGAACAAACGCCCCCGCTTTTTCCTCGCGGCGAATCCGTCGGTGTTGGTCTTTCTCGCGCTGCTCGGCCTCTTTACCCTTGGGGTGACGCTCCTCTCCGAAGGCGCGGGCACCGGAGCGCTCAGCACCTCCTTCGTCAAGACACTGGGCAAAACGCTGTGCCTTTGTCTTGTCGCCATCGCGATGGACCTTGTGTGGGGCTATTGCGGCATCCTGAGTCTCGGCCACTTCGCCTTCTTCGGGATCGGCGGCTATGCCATCGGCATGTGGCTGATGTACGCGCGCACTGAACTCATCGTCATGGAAAGCCTCACCAGCGCCACACTCCCCCCGACATCGCAGGAGGTATCCGACGCCATCGCCTCGCAGATTTTCGGCGTGGTCGGGGCCTCGGAGTTGCCCTCGATCTGGGTTTTCGCCCATTCGTTGCCGCTGCAACTGCTTGCCGTGATCATCGTGCCGGGTCTGCTTGCGCTCGTCTTCGGTTGGCTCGCATTTCGAAGCCGCGTAACCGGCGTGTACCTCTCGATCCTGACGCAGGCGATGACACTCGCCCTATCGCTCTACCTGTTTCAGAATGACAGCGGCCTGAGGGGGAACAATGGTCTCTCCGGGCTTCAGAACCTTCCCGGGCTGGATGATATGCCGCAATCGATCATCTCGGTCTGGTTCTTCTGGGCCTCCGCGCTGGCGCTTGCGCTTGGCTATCTCCTTGCCAACTGGGTCATCTCGGGCAAGTTCGGCAATGTCATTCGCGGCATACGCGATGACGAGGCACGGGTGCGGTTCCTCGGCTACTCCGTTGAAGGCTACAAGCTCTTCATCTTCACGCTGACCGCCGTGATCGCGGGAATCGCGGGTGCGCTCTACTACCCGCAAGCCGGTATCATCAACCCGGCAGAAATCGCGCCAATCGCCTCGATCTATCTTGCGGTCTGGGTCGCGATCGGGGGGCGTGGACGACTCTACGGCGCGGTCATCGGCGCGGCGTTCGTGTCGCTGGTGTCATCGTGGTTCACCGGCGGGCAAGCGCCCGATGTGAACCTCGGGTTCTATACAATCAAGTGGGTGGATTGGTGGACCGTTCTGCTCGGCCTGTCCTTTGTCCTCGTGACACTCTTTGCCCCCAAGGGCATTGGCGGGCTGTTTGACCTTCTGTTCCACCGACACCTGATTGATCGCCACGGCGCGGATTTGGGACCGGATCAGGGCAGCAAACGCGAAGAGGAGACGGGCCAATGACCACGCTTCTGGAAGTATCCGGCGTTTCAAAAACCTTCGACGGTTTCAAGGCGATCAACAACCTTTCCTTCCAGATAGGCGAGCGGGAATTGCGCGCAGTCATCGGCCCCAATGGCGCAGGCAAGACCACCTTCATGGACATCGTAACAGGCAAGACCCGGCCCGACGAAGGGCGCATAGTCTATGGCGACAAGGGCGCATCGCTTCTCAAGATGAGCGAGAGCCGCATTGCGCAGGCTGGGATCGGCCGCAAATTTCAAAGGCCCACCGTCTTTGAGGATCAGACGGTCTTCGACAACCTGATGATGGCGCTCAAGAACAAGCGCGGCCCCATCGCGGCCCTTCTCTACCGATTGGACCAAAGGGATCGGGAGAAGGTCGCGGCCCTTGCTGAAAGCATCGGGTTGCGGGCCTCCCTCCCCCGCCCGGCGGGCGAGCTTTCCCACGGCCAGAAGCAATGGCTCGAAATTGGAATGCTTCTTGCGCAGGAACCAAAACTGTTGCTGGTGGATGAACCCGCCGCCGGGATGACCCCGGCAGAACGGGAGCACACCACGGACCTGCTGAAAGAGGCCGCCAAGACGCGCGCTGTTGTGGTGGTGGAGCACGACATGGAATTTGTACGGCGGCTCGATTGCAAGGTCACTGTCCTGCATGAAGGTTCGGTCTTGGCCGAAGGGTCGCTGGATCATGTGACGAAAAACCAAGACGTCATCGACGTCTATCTGGGGCGCTGAAGATGCTGACGACCGAAAAGCTGACATTGCACTATGGCGGGAGTCAGATCCTCCATGGGATCGACATGGAAGCCCGCGCGGGGGAAATCACCTGTGTGATGGGGACGAACGGCGTGGGAAAGACGTCGTTGCTCAAGGCACTGTCCGGCACCCACCCGCGGTCGGGTGGAACCTATGCTCTTGCGGGGGAACAGATCGGGCGGGCACCTGCTCACGTGCTCGCACAGAAGGGCGTTGGCTATGTCCCGCAGGGGCGCGACATTTTTCCGTTTCTGACGGTGCAGGAAAACCTCGAGGCCGCCTATGCCTGCCTTCCGAGGCCGGAGCACAAGATCCCTGAAGAGATCTTCGAGCTGTTTCCGATCCTCAAGGAGTTCCTGCCTCGTCGGGGTGGGGATCTCTCCGGGGGGCAGCAGCAGCAATTGGCCATTGCGCGCGCGATGATCACAAAGCCCAAGGTTCTCTTGCTAGATGAGCCGACAGAGGGGATTCAACCCAACATTATCCAGCAGATTGGACGGGTCATCGCCTACCTGCGGGATCGCGGGGACATGGCTATCATTCTGGTGGAGCAGTATTTCAGCTTTGCCTACGACATCGCCGACCAGTTCTATGTTCTGGAAAGGGGATCCGTGAAGATGGCAGGGAGAAAGGCCGAACTGGATCGCGCAGAGTTGCTTTCCGCCGTCTCGGTTTAAAGAGGCTCTCGACTACCTTTGCGCTCTTGCCTGTGCGTAGCAGGCGCGCTTGGCGTCCATCGCAGTACTATTCGGCTTGGGATTTCGCGCCGGTTCGGCACTAATTTCAAAGCTTATATGGACCTCACGCGCCCCAGGTGCGCACGGGACCGCAATCCATGTGAACGAAGTTGGAACGCGAATACCGCCCCACGCCGCCCGCATTGCATGCCTGAGCCGCCCGCGCCATCTGGCCAACAGAGCGTGATGCGAGCCGGAGATCTGCTGCCTGCCCCTGCATGTGCAAGGAATTCTTGGCCACACCGCTTGAGCGGGCACGCAACATAGCGTTTGTCTGCGGGCTGCGATAACCGGAAAGCAGCATGTAAGGCTCAGTGGCATCCAGAAGATTGTGCGACGCGGCCATGATATCGATGGTACGAAGGTCGATCTGTTTCACCGAGTTGGTGCGCCAATCGCGCATGAAGTGCCAGATTTCCTTCACCGCATCACCGATATACTCGCCCTCGATCCAGTAGATCGTATCGATGTTCTCCCCCGTCCTGCCGGAATACATCCGAAGGCGCCGAATATCGCCCGCTCCTCGGAGGAAGCCTGCGGCGTTGGTGAGAGTTGGTGCTGCTGTGATCGTGGTTGCCGCAAACGCGCCTAATAGCGCTCTTCGCGTGATGCTTGACGTCTTCATACGCGCGTATCCTGTTGCTTTCTGCCTAGGCCGCAATTTTCTGGCGGCGCGTTCTTGTCATCCCCACTTCTAAGGATGTGCCACAACTTGATTCCAGCGCCAAGCGCGACTTTGCAGAAGGTTCCCTAATACATTCCTAATCGGCGAAATCCTGCTGAAAATGCAGGGTTCTTGGGTGGCGGACTACCGCCCATTCGCGGGGAACGGCGGACAAGCTGTAACTTCGAAGCAACGGGAAACGCTTTGTCAGCATTGTGAGTAGACAATTGCCCAGCGGGCACAAGAGACTACGTGTACTGCACCAGACAGGAACAAACCGAGGTCCCGTATGAAGTTGTCTTTCCGGTGGTCAAATGCCTGCCTTGCTCTTTGCCTGTCCGCTGCGACGGCCCTGCCCGGTACTGCCGGCGCGCAGGTTTCGGCATTCAGCCAATCGCTCGCGACCGCTGCGGCAAGCGATCGCGACATTGCCGCGTTCTATCAGGCCAACGGCTATGAGGGGATCTGGACCGGAGCCGACGATAAAGCGCGCCGGGCTGCGCTGATCGACGCCTTTGAACGCGCGTCCGACCATGGCCTGCCTGCGGCGCAGTTCGACGCCGGACAGTTGACCGCCCGAATGCGCGCCGCGACGACACCGGAAGAGATCGGCGCCCTCGAAGTCGAGATGTCCAAGCTCTATCTCACTTATGCCCGCGGCCTGCAGACTGGGATCCTTACGCCCTCTCGCATCGACGACGGGATCAAGCGCGAAGTCCCCTATCGTGCGCGCGTCTCCTATCTGACGAACCTTGCGAAAAGCAGTCCGCGCGCATTCTTCAACGCGCTTGCCCCTCGCACGCCGGAATACGCGCGGCTGATGAAGGAAAAAATGCGCCTGGAACGGCTGCTCGCCCGCGGCGGTTGGGGACCTAAGGTGGCTGGTAGCAAGTTTGAACCGGGCATGAGTGGCCCCGCTGTTGTGGCACTCCGCGACAGGTTGACCGAGATGGGCTTCATGCAGCGGAGCGCTTCGCCGAATTACGATAGCGCGCTCACCGCTGCGGTGGTGGCCTTTCAAGGCGCTCACGGGTTGAGCCAAGACGGCGTCGCCGGCTCCGGAACACTGGCGGAAATCAACACCTCCACCGAAGTGCGGCTTCAATCGGTGATCGTCGCGATGGAGCGGGAACGATGGCTGAATCGCCCTCGGGGGCAGCGCCATGTTCTTGTGAACCTCACGGATTTCAAAGCGCGGATCATCGACAACAATGCGGTTACCTTCGAGACGCGCTCGGTCATCGGAGCCAACACAAGCGATCGGCGCAGCCCGGAATTCTCCGACGTCATGGAATTCATGGTCGTCAATCCAAGCTGGTATGTGCCGCGTTCGATCGCGACCAAAGAATACCTGCCGATGCTGCAAAAGAACCCAAATGCGGTTCGGCACCTGGAGATCACCGACAGGAGTGGCCGTCAGATCAACCGCTCAGCGGTCGATTTCACCCAGTTCACTCAGTCGAGCTTTCCCTTCTCGATGCGGGAACCTCCGAGCCAGGGCAACGCCCTTGGGCTGGTGAAATTCATGTTCCCCAACCACTACAACATCTACCTGCATGACACGCCTGCAAAAAGCCTGTTTTCGCGAGAGTCGCGCGCCTTTTCACATGGATGCATCCGGCTCGCCGATCCTATGGAATTTGCCTATGCACTCTTGGCGAAACAGACGTCGAACCCGCAGGAATACTTCCAGTCCATCCTCAATACCGGTCGTGAAAAGCGCGTAAACCTCAAGGAACCGGTGCCGGTGCACATTATTTACCGCACCGCCTACACCCAAGCGAAGGGACCGATGCAGTACCGTCGCGACGTCTATGGGCGGGATGCTAAAATCTGGCGTGCACTGGCCAACGAAGGGGTGGTGCTGAGAGCCGTTCAGGGGTAAGCCTCCGCGCAACCGGGATGGGAGCGCGCTGATGACCGCCTACACGATCCGCGACATTGCCGCCGCGCTTGGCGCGAAAGCGCATGGTGATGTGGGAATCGAGGTCGAAGGTGTCGCCGAACCGGCCATGGCGAGCGCCGGTCAACTCGCGCTCGCGATCAAGCCAGATTTCGCCGGACAGATCAGCCAGGGTGCCGCGCGTGCGGCCATGCTCTGGGACGGCGCCGACTGGCAATCCCTTGGCCTTGCCGCCGCCATCACGGCCCCGCGTCCGCGCTATGCCTTGGCCGCGCTGAGCGCCATGATGGACCTCGGGCAAGGCTGGGAAGACGGCCACCATCCAAGCGCCTTCATCGATCCGGCGGCGGTGTTGGAGAGGGGCGTATCAGTCGGCCCCATGGCGGTCATTCTCGCAGGTGCCCGCATTGGTGCGGGTACCGTCATAGGCCCGCAGTGTTTCATCGGGCGTGATGCAGAAATCGGTAGTCTCTGCTTTCTGCGTGAGGGCACCAGAGTGGGCGCGCGTGTGCGGCTTGGGGATCGCGTGATCGTACAACCCGCCGCGGTCATCGGCTCTGACGGGTTTTCCTTTGTCACCCCGGAGGTTTCAGCGGTGGAGCGTGTCCGGGAAACGCTTGGCGACGCAGGCGCCGCACAAGAGCAAAGCTGGGCTCGCATCCACTCCTTGGGCAGTGTCGAAATCGGGGACGATGTGGAAATCGGCGCGAACGTCTGCATCGACCGCGGGACAATCCGCGACACCTCTGTCGGCCCTGGCACGAAGATCGATAACCTGGCCCAGATCGGGCACAATGTTGTCATCGGACGCGACTGCCTGATCTGTGCTCAGGTTGGCATCGCGGGCAGTTCTATTATCGGGAACAACGTCGTTCTGGGAGGCCAGACCGGCGTATCGGACAACCTGCGTATTGGCGACAATGTCATCACCGGTGGTGCGACCAAGGTTCTGTCATCGGTCCCGTCGGGGCGCGTCATGCTGGGATATCCGGCGGTACAAATGAAGCAGCATATCGAAAGCTACAAGGCGCTGCGCCGTCTTCCCCGGATGTTGCGCGACGTCGCGACGCTCAAGAAATCAGTTTTCAACCCAGACGACAGCGAATAAATCACGCCCAAAACGAGGGACCCTAGCTATGAACGTCAAGGACAAGGTCGTCGCAATTGTCGCCGAGCAGGCGGTACTGGATCCTTCGGATGTGACGATGGAGAGCACGCTTGAGGATCTTGGCATCGATAGCCTCGGCTTGGTGGAGAGCATTTTTGCCATCGAAGAGGCCTTCGACATCTCAATCCCCTTCAACGCGAACGCCCCCGAAGAAAGCGACTTCGACATCTCTTCCGTGGCGACAATCGTTGCAGGGATTGAGAAATTGATTCACGAGCGGGTTTGACGGGTTCCAACGCATGAAACGTGTAGTCATCACGGGCGCGGGCACGATCAATGCGCTCGGCGTCGGCGTACCTGCCACGCTCGAGGCCATGCGCGAAGGCCGTTGCGGCATCAGCGATCTCGAATTCCGAGACGTGGAACGGCTTTCGATCCGCATTGGCGGACAGGTCAAGGACTACGACCCGGAAACGATCTTCAACCGCCAGCAAATCTCCCTTTATGACAGGTTCACGCAGTTCACCCTGCTGGCCGCGAAAGAAGCCATAGAGCAATCGGGGCTTACGTTCATCGGTGATCTCGCGGCCCATGGCGGCGTGGTTCTGGGTACAGCGGGCGGCGGGGTGAGTACGTGGGACGAAAATTATCGCTCAGTCTACGAGGAGGGAAAGAACAGGGTTCATCCCTTTGTCGTGCCAAAGCTGATGAACAATGCCGCGGCCAGCCATGTCAGCATGGCGTATAATCTCAAGGGCCCCTCCTACACCGTCTCGACGGCCTGTGCCTCCTCCAATCACGCGATAGCGCAAGCGTTTCAAATTATACGTGCGGGCGGATCGAAGGTCATGGTCACCGGCGGATCGGAATCCATGCTGTGCTTTGGTGGCGTGAAAGCATGGGAAGGGCTGCGGGTCATGAGCCGTGATGCCTGTCGCCCGTTCAGCGCGAACCGCAACGGAATGGTACAGGGCGAAGGCGCGGGCATTTTCGTTTTCGAAGAATATGAGCATGCCAAGCAACGCGGCGCGGAAATCCTCGCCGAAGTCATCGGCTATGCCATGAGTTCCGATGCTGCGGATATCGTCATGCCGTCCAAGCAGGGGGCTGCGCGCGCCATCGGTGGTGCATTGACCGATGCGCAGATCAACCGCGAAGACGTGGGCTATATCAACGCTCACGGCACCGGAACCGCCGCGAATGACAAGACGGAATGCGCAGCCGTGGCCGATGTGTTCGGCCATCATGCGGACCGCTTGATGATCTCCTCCACCAAGTCGATGCACGGGCATCTGATCGGCGGGACGGGCGCGGTAGAACTTCTGGCTTGTATCATGGCCCTGCGCGACGGAATCGTGGCGCCGACCATCGGCTACGAAGAGCCGGATCCCGAATGTGCCCTTGACGTGGTCCCCAACGAGGCGCGGGAGGCCAAGGTCGATGTGGCACTGTCCAATGCCTTCGCCTTTGGCGGCCTCAATGCAGTGATCGCGCTGCGAAAGGTCTAGGACGCCTCGCGCCGCTCCGCAGCCTGGTTCGCCCAGAGTTGAGCATAGCGCCGCTGTAGCTGCAAAAGCTCCCCGTGGGTGCCTAGCTCAACAATTTCACCATCTTCGAGAACGACGATCAGATCGGCTTCGGCAACGGTGGAAAGACGATGCGCGATGATGAGCACCGTTCGCCCTTCACCGGCGCGGTCCAGCGCTACCTTGATCTCCTGTTCAGTCTGCGTGTCGAGTGCGGAGGTCGCCTCATCGAGCAACAGGATCGGCGGGTTCTTCAACAAGGTACGCGCGATCCCCACGCGCTGTTTCTCTCCGCCAGAGAGTTTGAGTCCTCTTTCTCCCACGGCGGTGTCATAGCCCTCAGGCAGTCGCATGACGAAGTCGTGGATGCGCGCCGCCTTGGCCGCCTCAATCACGTCCTCTTCGGTCGCGCCGCCCCGGCCATAAGCGATGTTATATCCGATGGTGTCGTTGAACAGGACCGTATCTTGCGGCACCACCCCGATTTGGTCGTGCAAGCTTGATTGAGTTACATCGCGCAAATCCTGACCGTCGATCCGAATGGCGCCCCCGGTGACATCGTAGAACCGGAACAGCAGACGACCGATTGTGGATTTCCCTGATCCTGACGCCCCGACGATTGCGACGGTCTGGCCGGGAGGCACCGTCAGATTGATCCCCTTGAGAATGGGGCGTTCGGGATCGTAGGCGAAGCGGACGTTGTCAAAGACGATCTCTCCCGCCGGTACGGTGATTGGCTTCGCGTTCTCGCGTTCCTGCACTTCGGAGGGTTGCCCGAGAAGATCGAACATCTCGCGCATATCCACCAAGCTTTGCCGTATCTCGCGATAGACGGTCCCGAGGAAGTTCAGCGGCATGGTGATCTGGATCATATAGGCGTTGACCATGACGAAATCGCCGACTGTCAGGCTGCCGTCCTGCACCCCGAGCGCGGCCATGACCATGACCGCGACAAGCCCCGCCGTGATGAGAAGCGACTGCCCCGTATTCAGAATGGCGAGCGAATTTGCCGTTTGCACCGCCGCCGTTTCATAACCCTGCATCGCACGATCATAGCGATCTGCCTCTCGGTTTTCGGCACCGAAGTATTTGACCGTCTCGTAATTCAGCAGGCTGTCGACGGCCTTCTGATTGGCGTCCGTGTCTTCGGCATTCATGCGGCGACGGATCTGAACGCGCCATTCGGTAACCCGAAAGGTGAACCAGACATAGAGTGCGATTGTGCCCGACACGACCGCCAGATAGCGCCAGTCGAAAAGCACGAAGAGGACGATTGCGACGAGCAACAACTCAAGGATCAGCGGACCGACCGAGAGCAACATGAAACGCAAAAGAAAATCCACGCCCTTTACGCCGCGCTCGATAATCCGCGAAAGCCCTCCGGTCCGTCGCGTCAGGTGGAACCGGAGTGACAGGCGGTGAATGTGGGTAAAGGTTTCCCGCGCCAATTGGCGCAAGGCGCGTTGGCCCACGCGGGAGAACGCCGCATCGCGAGCCTGCTGAAAACCAACGTTCATGAGGCGCGCCCCGCCATAGGCGACTGTCAGCCCCACGGCGCCGAGCATTAGGTCGGAGACGCCTTCGAGACTGTCCACGGCACCTTTGTAAATGAGTGGGGTCACAACCGAGACAAGTTTCGCCGCCAGCAGCAGCACCAGCGCAAGTACCACCCGCACACGGACCCATCGCGGCTCTTTCGGCCAGAGATAAGGCACCACCTCGCGGATCGTGCGAAGATTGGAGCGACGTTCGAGTTCGGCTGGGGTAGCGTCTGGCATGGAGGATATCCGGCTGGTTCGCGGGGAGCAGGCATAGGCCGCATATGCATGAAAGGCCAGAGGCGAGGCTAACGCGGAATGTCGAAGACCTGTCCCGGATAAATCAGATCGGGATCCCGTATTTGCCCGCGATTGGCTTCGAAAATACGCACGAACTGCGTCCCCTCGCCATAAGAGCGCCGCGCAATCGCCCACAGGGTAGAGCCGGGTTGAACTGTGGCGAGACGCCGGACCGGAGCGGCCCCATCGCTTTGCGCGAGCGTACGGCGGAGGTCTTCGGGTGCTTCGCGCAGGAATGGCATTTCCACACGAGAGACGACTTTCCCGGCCGGGTCGATCTGGTCGACCCGCAGGGTATGGACCCCGGGCGCAACTCCATCGAGTTCAGAGCGCCAGTCGGAAGCGGTCCCTATGTTGGCAGAAGCTATGGGACTGTTGTCGATATAGACGTTGACCCGCCCCTGCGCCTCGGTCCCCCGCCCGGACAGGATCAATGTGCCGGTTGATGAATAGGCAATTGCATCGAGCGCCACCTGTGCAACTGGATCGAGCGAGCCGGGAAGGACCCGCACGCCGCTGTCGTCCGACAGCAAAAGGACGGGTGCCGCCAGATCAGCATCGGGAAGCGGGGGTGCCGAAGGCGGAACGAGCGCGCTATCGTCGGGCAAGGATACAACCGCAGTAGGCGATTGAGCCTCGGGCGGGGGGGCTTGGATTTCCTCTGGCTCCGTTTGCGCCGTGGCGACCGCGATCGCGGGTTTTTCCTGTGGATCCTGCGCCGCGGTCTCCACCTCGACGATCTGTGCTGCGTCGTTGGACGCGGGTTCGGACGCTGGCGCGCGGGGCGCGAGGATGACCTCCGCCTCGGAGAACGTCGTCTCTTCAGCACCGGTCGATGACAACCCCAAAACCTGAGGCGCTTGTCCGACAGGCAGATCGAGAAGCGCAGCAAACTGTCCGCCGGGGTCGGCTTCGGCCTCTCCGACGGGGGCCCCGTCCAATAGGATTTCCACTCGTGCACCCGGTTCGGCGCGGCCAGCAATGACGGCCTGCCCGTCAGACTCCACCCGCACTTCGTCGAAACGCGGCGGCTCTATCTCGATCATGGTAACGACGGGGGGGTGCTCAGCCTCAGCGCCCAGCCGCGCCCCCGATGTTGTTGAACCGGCAGCACCGGCTTCTGGGGTCACAAGCGCAAGGCCATCTTGGGCCAGGTCCACTCCGTTTGCTTCGGCATCCCCTTTTCCGACCTGACGCAACGCATCCACGACGTAGAGAGCGACAATACCGCAGAGAAGTGCCCCGCCTGCGCCAAGCATCATGCCACGTAAAGTCGTATTTCCCGTCCGCATCGGGCGCCGGATCCCCTCTCTATGGGTGGTTGAGAGAAGGTATCAACAGAGCTAACAAGGGTCAAAAGCAAAGGAATTTCGCGATGGCTTCCCTCTCTGTCTGTGTCTTTTGCGGTTCACGCCCCGGCGCCCGCCCCACCTATGAGATCGCTGCCACGCAAGTCGGTAAGGAAATCGCGGAGCGTCGTTGGCGCCTTGTCTATGGTGCGGGCGACATCGGTCTCATGGGCGCGGTCGCGAGATCAGCACAAGAAGCGGGCGCCGATACCTTCGGCGTCATCCCCATCCACCTTCTCGAACGTGAGGTCGGAAAGACGGACTTGAAGCGCTTCATCGTCACGGAGACGATGCATGAGCGCAAGAAAGTCATGTTCATGAACTGTGACGCGATTGTCGTGCTGCCCGGCGGGGCGGGATCGCTGGACGAGTTTTTCGAGGTCCTGACGTGGGCGCAGCTTGGCTTGCACCAAAAGCCGATCCTCCTGCTTGATACCGAAGGCTACTGGCAACCTCTTGTGTCCCTCGTCAACCATGTGGTCGACGAAGGCTTCGCGGATTCCTCCTTGCTGAACCTGTTCAGCGTGGTGAGTACGGTCGACGCGCTCTTTGAGGTGCTGGACACCGCAGCGGAGCGGTGACCTCGCCTCAGCGATAGTGCAAGGATCGACCGTTGTTGAATATCTGAACTTTTTCCGGGGCCGCTTTCAGGCGCACCTGATTTCCTCGCAGGTTGTCATGGATGCCCGGAAGCTTCGCTATAACCGGATCGCGCCCCTCTTCGGGCACGAAATAGAGCACGGTCACCTCACCGAGCGCCTCAAGGATATCGACCGTGCCTTCATACAGTGCAGGCTCTTCTGCGGCGGCCGCGATCAGATCTTCGGGGCGGACCCCGACGTTGACCTGCAAGCCGCGGTCCTTTTCGGTCGTCGGAACATCGGCTTCGGCAAGACCACCACCCGAAAGGCGGACCGTGGTGCGCGGACCCGTCTTCACGATCTCACCGGGCAGCAGGTTCATGGCGGGAGAGCCGATGAACTGCGCCACGAATTCGTTTTCCGGCCGTTCGTAAAGCTGCAACGGGGTGCCGACCTGCGCGATCCCCTTGTTGGCGAGGACAACAATCCGACTGGCAAGCGTCATTGCCTCGACCTGATCGTGGGTCACGTAGACCATCGTGCTGTCGGGCATCTGCTCCTTCAGCTTGGCGATCTCGATCCGTGTCGCCACGCGCAGGGCCGCATCGAGGTTTGAGAGGGGTTCATCAAACAAATAGACTTTGGGATCGCGCACGATCGAGCGTCCGATTGCGACGCGCTGTCGCTGCCCACCGGACAATTCCTTGGGAAGCCGGTCCAGATAGGGATCGAGTTGAAGAATGCGCGCGGCCTTCCCAACAGCGGCCTCGATCTCCTCTTTGCTCTTCTTGGCCAGTTTCAGCGCAAAGCTCATGTTGTCCCGCACCGTCATGTGCGGATAGAGCGCGTAGGACTGAAACACCATTGCAATGCCGCGTTGCGACGGGGGCACGTCATTGACCACCATTCCGTCAATTTCCAACGTGCCAGAGCTGATCTTTTCCAGCCCCGCGATCATCCGCAGAAGAGTGGATTTGCCGCAACCCGAAGGGCCGACGAAAACCACGAGTTCGCCCTTGGTGATTTCGAGGTCGATATTCTTGAGCACCTCGACCTTGCCGCCATAGACCTTTGCGACATCCTTGAGTTTCAGATCGGCCATCGCGCCCTCCCGTTCTTGTTTTTACTCGGCTGCCACGCCGAAATAGGCCTGATAGGGCGGCAAGTGCATGCCGCGCTCCGTCTCGCTGATCGTGAAGGGCGCACCCTGATCGCGCATCCAATCTCCCTCCGGCAAATCCAAAGGCTGCGCCTTGCCCGAGAGGTTGAACGCACAGAAGACACGGTTTCCCTCATATTCACGCACAAAGCTGAGCATATCGGGGCCTCTTTCGACAAAGCGGATCGTGCCCTTGCGAATGGGCTCGTGGGCATTCCGAAAGGCAATCATGTTGCGATAAAACGTGAGTGTGGAGTTCTGATCTGCATCCTGACGCGTCACGGCGCGCTCAAGATGCTCTACCGCCACAGGCAGCCAAGGCTTGGAATCCGTGAAACCGCCATTTGCGTTGTCCTGCACCCACGGCATCGGAGTCCTGCACCCATCGCGCCCCTTGAATTTTGGCCAGAACCGTTTGCCATAGGGGTCCTGAAGATCCTCAAATGGAACGTAAGCTTCCGTCAGGCCAAGCTCTTCGCCCTGATACAAGCAGACGGTGCCGCGCAGGCTCATCAATATCGCGGCATATGTCCGCACCAGTTCGTGGCCCAGATTCCAGCGCGAGGCATGGCGCACAACATCGTGGTTGGAAAACGCCCAACAGGCCCAACTATCCGGCGCTTCGACATCGAAACGCTCTAGCACTTCTGCGATGCGCGCGGGCGTGGGGAAAGCATTCGACAGAAAATCAAAGCCGTAGCACATATGCAGGTGGTCATGACCCTTGGTATACTCGGCTTGCACCTGCATCCCGCGCTGGCTCTCGCCGACTTCGCCAACCGAGGTAATCGCGGGATACTCATCCATAACCGCGCGTAGTTTGCGAAGAAATTCAAGGTTCTCCGGCTGCGTCTTGTCGTGGAGATGATCCTGAAAATTATAGGGGTTGATCGACGGTGCCGTGCTGTCGTTTTGCAACTCGGGAGGGAGGGGTGGATTGTCGCGCAGTTTCTGATCATGAAAATAGAAGTTGACCGTATCGAGGCGAAACCCGTCGACTCCCCGGTCGAGCCAATAGCGAAACACATCCAGAAGCTGTTGCTGCACGTCCTCATTGTGGAAGTTGAGATCGGGCTGCTCGGTCAGGAAGTTATGCAGGTAGTACTGCATCCGCTCCCCGTCCCACTCCCATGCAGACCCGCCGAAGATCGAAAGCCAATTGTTGGGCGGAGTGCCATCGGGTTTCGGATCGGCCCAGACGTACCAGTCGGACTTGGAATTGTCGCGCCCCGAGCGGCTTTCCTTGAACCACGGATGATCCGAGGAGGTATGGCTCAGCACCAGATCTATGATGACACGGATCCCGCATTCATGGGCACGGTGAACCAGCGCATCAAAATCCCCCAACGTGCCAAACATCGGATCGACATCGCGGTAATCGGAAACATCGTACCCGAAATCCCGCATCGGCGAGCGAAAGAAGGGCGAGATCCAGATCGCATCCACCCCGAGCGTACGCAGATACTCCATGCGGTGGATAATCCCGGAAAGATCTCCGATCCCGTCGCCGTTGCTATCCTGAAAACTGCGGGGATAGACCTGATAGACCACCGCGCCGCGCCACCAGTCCTGATCGGGCGCGGGCCCGGAGCCCAGATCCGTAGAAGTCATCGTCATGAGAAGGTTCGGTCCTTATTTGACAGAGCCTGCGAGCAGGCCCCGTACCAGAAAACGTTGCATCGTGAAGAAGACGACAAGCGGCACCGCGATGGACACGAAGGCCGCCGTCGCCAGAATACCCCAGTCCCCGCCGCGAGAGCCGAGCAGGTCATCGGCGATCTTGACCGTCATGACCTTTGCCTCATCCGAGGATGGCAAAAACACCTTCGCCACAAGCAGGTCGTTCCATGTCCACAGAAACTGAAAGATTGCGAAGGCTGCGAGGGCGGGAAAACTCAGGGGAAGCACGATCCGCGTAAAAACCTGAAAATCCGTGGCGCCGTCCACCTTGGCGCATTCGATGATGTCACGCGGCAAGCCAATCATGTAATTGCGAAGCAGATAGACCGCGAGCGGCATCCCAAAGGCGGTATGTGCGAACCAAATGCCGACAAAGCTCTGGCCCACACCGATCGCGTTGTGGAAATTGAGCATAGGAACCAATGCCAGTTGCAGCGGAACGACAAGCAGACCGACCACCGCCGCGATCAAAAGCCCCCGTCCGGGAAACTCCATCCACGCCAGCGCATAAGCGGCGAAGGCCGCGACCAGGATTGGAATAACCGTGGCGGGGATCGTGACCGTCAGCGTGTTGATGAAGGCCCGGTCCATGTTATCCGCTGCCAGCACCGTTCGATAGTTGTCCAGCGTGAACTTTGGCGGAGAATTTGCCGCAAAATAGACCCTCTGACCCCGGCTTCCCGGTTCCTCGGGGGTGACCCAGCGATAGGTGCCATCTGGGTTGATAGACAGGCTCTCTCCATCCCCGAGATCCGCCACCGTGCCCGCTTCGAACTCCGTAGGGGCCGCGCCGCGGGTGCCGAAAGCGACGACCGCGCCGGGTGACGCGCCGAAATAGGAGGCCGCCTCTTCGTCGTCGAAGATGTTCCCTGTAATGACAAAGCCGCCCCCTTCCGGCACTGCCTCGGCGCTTGTGCGTCCCCGGGCGGTCAATTCGACCGCAAAGGGCGCTTCCCACCAGCCAGACGCCGAAATCTGATCCCGGTCGCGAAAAGAGGAGATCAGCAAACCGACCGTCGGGATGAGCCAGATAAGCACCAGCAGAAGCACCGAGATATGGGTGGCCCAAGCAAGGCCGGTTTTTTGTCCTGCGATATTATCCATGTCTTCTCCCTCAGCGCTGCTCGGCCCGGGCCTGTCGGATGTTCCAGACCATCACGGGCAGGACGACAAGCATGATGACGAAGGCGATGGCCGTTGCTCGGCCGTCGTCGCGGAACATGAACGACATCATGTAGCTCGGCAGGATCTCTGTTCCGAAGTTGCCGCCCGTCATGGTGTAGACGATATCGAATACCTTGAGCACGAGGATGGTGATCGTGGTCCAGACGACCACGATTGTCCCCATGATCTGCGGCACCTTGATTTTGAAGAAAATCTGAAACGGATTGGCCCCGTCGATGATCGCGGCCTCGATGGTTTCTTCGGGAATGCCGCGCAAGGCGGCGGAAAGAATGACCATCGCAAACCCTGTCTGGATCCACACCAGAATGAACATCAGGAAGAAGTTGTTCCAGAACGGAATCTGCATCACATCCACGGGTTCAGACCCGAAGAGCCCGGCACGAATGGCGTTGATGAGCCCGATATCGGCGTCATAGGCATAGACGAACTTCCAGATGAGCGACGCCCCCACAAAGGAAATCGCCATCGGCATGAAGATCAGCGACTTGGCGATGTTTCCCCAAGAAAGACGATCGGTCAGCTGCGCGGCGAGCAAGCCGAACGCCGTCGCTCCGGCCGGCACCACGAGCGCCCAGAGAATGTTGTTCAGGAAGGCGGTGCGAAATTCCGGAGAAGCAAAAAGCTCGACGTAGTTTTGCAAGCCGATGAATTCGTTGCCCGATCTGTTGTAGAGCGAGCGCAGGAAGGAGCCTATTACGGGATAAACCAGATACAGGCTGAGTGCGAAGATAGCCGGAAACAGAAAGAGCCACGGCCGAACCATGTTGGCCCTGCGAATGTTGCTGGCAATGTTCTTGCCGCGCGCGGGATAGATTAAGGTATCGAGGATCAGGTTTGAAAGGAAAAAATATCCGACACATCCCCCGACGCCGATGATGATCGTGATGATCCCTTGCAGAATGGGACTCATGGCCAGCTCTCCCTCCTCGTGTCATCCGGACCGCGGGCTGGTGCCCGCGATCCGAAAAGCGTTTCAGTCGATCTGGTCCCAGCGGGCCTGAATATCCGCCGCGACGGTGGCTGCATCCTTGCCGGTGGTATAATCGACCATGCCGGTCCAGAAGGCCCCCGCGCCAATTTCACCCGGCATCAGGTCCGACCCATCAAAGCGGAAGGTCGTCGCGTTGGTCAGGATTTCGCCCTGTCCGCGAAGCGTATCGGTCGCATAGATATCCGGGTTGGCTGCCTTCAGCGGTGTCAGGAAACCCGACTGCGCCATCCAGATTTCATGCGCGATTGTCGTCTGGAGGAAATCGATCAGCCCGTGTGCAACTTCCTTGTCGTTGGCGATCGCAAAAAGCGTGCCCGCACCCAGTACCGGCTTGCCGAGATCCTTGCTCTCGTAGGCAGGGAAGTAGAAGAAATCCGCATCCTCACCCATCACGGTGCCTTCGGGGAAGAAGGTCGGAATGAAGGACGCCTGGCGATGCATGTAGCACTCGGGCGGGAAGGTGAACAGGCCGCCGGGGCTGTCGCGGAAATCCGTGCTTGCCACCGCTTCGGTGCCACCGTTGACATAGTCGCCATTCAGAGCGAATTCGCCAAACTCCTCGATGGCCGCGACGATACGTTCGTCGTCGAACTTGATCTCGTTGGAGACCCAACCGTCATAGACTTCGGGAGGCTGCGTCCGCAGCAGAAGATCCTCGACCCAGTCGGTGGCCGGCCAGCCCGTCGCGGCACCAGAACCCAGCCCGATGCACCAAGGGGTGCCCCCGTCGGCAACGATCTGATCGGAAAGCGCCTTGAGATCCTCCATCGTTTCGGGAACCTCGTAGCCGTTCTCCTCAAACGCCTCGGGGGCAAACCAGACAAGGGATTTCAAATCGACTTTGTAAAAGAAACCATAGATCGCCTCGGATCCGTCTTCGCCCGCAAAGGTGCCCAGATCGACCCAGCTTTCGCCAGCGGCATAGTTTTCCTTGACCCATTCTGCTGTGTCTTCGCCCAAGGGGACCAGATAGCCACGCGCAGCCATATCAGCGGCGAGACCCGGCTGGGGGAAGATTGCAATGTCGGTAGGCGTGTTGGCCTGTGCTGCGATGACAAAATCGTTTTCAAAGCTGTCGGAGCCGGAATAGGTGACATTCGCGCCGGTCGCTTGGGCAAAATACGCAAGTACGCTATCTACCAGTGCCTTGTCGGCGCCTGTCCACGGACCGGAGAGCGTCAGGGTTTCGCCGCTGTAGTCATGTTCGGCGGCAAAGCTTTCGTAGCTATCCCAGGTGAAATCCCTCTCGCCGACCGGAAATTTCAAATCCTGCGCGCCAGCTACTCCCCCGGCCAGCGCGATAACCGCGGCCGTGGCGTATAAACGATAAGTCATGTGGTTCCTCCCTAGAACGCAACCCACGTTGCGAGAACTGTTTACCCTCGCGCCAACGGAATCAACCATCAAAGCGCTTTGGATACATATCAACCTTGTTGATCCGTAAACGCCTGTCAATCGGTTCGAGGGGTCACGGGCAAAATTCAATTTGCGGTCTCCCCAGTGGACTTGGGCATTTCTCGCGCGCAAACGTTTTGACCTCGCTTGCGCTTCTGTTTACCGTCCAAGCGAAATTGAAAGCGCTTTGGCCCCTCAAATATGAACCTCAAGCAACTCGCAACACATCTCGGGCTTTCCCAGACAACGGTCAGCCGTGCCCTGAACGGCTATCCCGAAGTCAACAGAGACACACGAGAGCGGGTTCAGCGCGCAGCCAGTGAACACGGGTACAGCCCCAATAGGCGCGCAAGATCGCTCGCGACGGGGCGTTCGATGGCCATCGGGCATGTGATCCCGTTGCGGACCCAGCATGAAATGATGAATCCGGTCTTTGCCGATTTCATCGCCGGCGCGGGGGAGACCTATTCACGCAACGGATACGATCTCATCCTGTCGGTTGTCGGCCCCCGCGACGAAGAAGCCGTCTATTCCGAACTGTTCAGCAAGGGCGCGGTCGATGGCGTCATCGTTCATGGACCGCGGGCGGGCGACAACCGGATCGAGATGCTGAATCGGATCGGCCTCCCCTTCGTGGTGCACGGACGCGCGTCGGACACTCCGGGGCCGTATAGCTGGCTGGACATCAACAACCGCCGCGCTTTCGACAGGGCCACCGGATACCTCATTGATTTGGGCCATCGCCGGATCGCCCTTTTGAACGGGTTGGAAGACATGGACTTTGCCCAGCGCAGACGGCAGGGCTTTCTCGATGCGCATCAACGGCGGGGCATTGAACCTGATACTGCGCTGATGTGCAGCGGGGAGATGACGGAGATGTATGGCTACGAAGCGCTGCGCCCCCTGCTCGCCTCATCCGAACGTCCTACCGCCCTGCTTTGTTCATCCATGATCTCAGCGGTGGGCGCGCGCCGCGCCATCCACGAGGCCGGCTTGGAATTGGCGCGGGACATTTCCCTGATCACTCACGATGACGATCTCTCCTATCTCCGCAACGGCAGCAACGTACCTATGTTCACGGCGACGAAATCTTCCGTGCGCGAGGCCGGGCGCACCTGTGCCGAGATGATCCTTCGGAGCCTCAGCTCCCCCGACCTTCCGCTGCAAACCACCATGCTCGAAGCCGAGTTCGTACTGGGCCAATCGACCGGACCGGCCCCCGCGTCTTTGTAAGGAATTTCCCATGAACTTCACACGTAGCGATTTCCCGAAGGATTTCCTCTTTGGTGCCGCGACCTCCAGCTATCAGATCGAAGGTCACAAGTTTGGCGGCGCAGGACGAACCCATTGGGATGATTTCGCAGACACGCCGGGAAATGTTGTCCGTGCAGAGAATGGCAACCTCGCTTGCGATCACTATCACCGCTACGAGGAAGACTTTGACCTGCTCGCCGCCGCAGGGTTCGATTGCTAC
Source organism: Poseidonocella pacifica (assembly GCF_900111875.1). Lineage (GTDB taxonomy): Bacteria > Pseudomonadota > Alphaproteobacteria > Rhodobacterales > Rhodobacteraceae > Poseidonocella > Poseidonocella pacifica. The sequence continues at coordinate 168,667 of NZ_FOJU01000001.1, read as the reverse complement.
CGCTTCTCCACAAGCTGGGCGCGGGTACAGCCCGACGGAAAAGGCGCGCCAAACCCCGAAGGCCTCGATTTCTACGACAGGTTGACGGACGCGATGCTGGCCCGCGGGTTGAAGCCCTGCGCGACGCTGTATCATTGGGAATTGCCCTCCGCACTTGCGGATCAAGGGGGCTGGCGCAACCGCGACATAGCGGAGCGTTTTGCCGAGTTTACCGAAATCATCATGGGACGGATCGGCGATCGGATGCACTCCGTCGCCCCAATCAACGAGCCATGGTGCGTGGGGTTCATGAGCCACTTCCTCGGCCATCATGCCCCCGGCCTCCGGGATGTTCGCGCCACAGCCCGAGCCATGCACCATGTCCTTCTCGCCCATGGCCGGTCCATCGAAGTCATGCGCGCCTTGGGAATGACCAACCTCGGCGGTGTGTTCAACATGGAATGGGCCGAACCTGCGGATGATACCGAGGAGGCAGCCCGCGCCGCCGCGCTCTATGATGGGTATTACAACAGGTGGTTCATCGAAGGCGTCTTCAAGGGAAGCTACCCCGCCAACGTTCTCGAAGGGCTGGAGCCGCATCTTCCGCGAGGCTGGCAGGACGACTTCGGCACGATCACCACGCCGCTCGATTGGTGTGGCCTCAACTATTATACCCGCAAGCTCATCGCTCCGGCGCCTGGACCGTGGCCGCATCACCAGGAAGTCGCAGGCCCCCTGCCCAAGACCCAGATGGATTGGGAGATCTATCCCGATGGCCTCTACAAGTTCCTTCACCGCACGGCGCAGGAATACACCGGGGACCTGCCGCTCTATGTGACCGAAAACGGCATGGCAAACCCCGATGTCCTGGTTGATGGCCGCGTGGATGATCAGGGCCGCATCGACTACCTTAATGCCCACATCGGAAAGGCACGCCAAGCGTTGGACGACGGTGTTCCGCTCAAGGGATATTTCGTCTGGTCGCTGCTCGACAATTATGAGTGGGCGCTTGGCTATGAGAAACGCTTTGGCCTTGTCCATGTTGACTTTGAAAGCTTGAAGCGCACCCCGAAAGCGTCCTATGAGGCGCTCAAAACCGCCCTCGCGAGGTAGGCCATGGCTCGTCCCGATCCCCTGCACACGATCTGCGCCGACGTCGGAGGTACGAATACCCGCGTGGCCTTCGCGGATGGCCCGATCGTCCGTCAGGAGACGATCCGCCGATTTCGCAACGCGGACCACTCCGGCATAGAAGATGTGCTTCGCCGTTTCCTTGCCGAAAGCGCCTCCACCCGCCCGCCCGAAGCCGCCTGCGTCGCAATCGCCGGCCCGGTTCGTGATGGTTTAGGCCAGTTGACCAATCTCAACTGGTCGATAGATCGTGAGGCCCTGAGCGGGGCTACCGGGGCGACCACGGCTGCAATCTTGAACGACCTGCAAGCCCAAGGGCATTCGCTTGCCCACCTCGACGAAAGCGCCTGTGAAACCGTCATCCCTGCCCCCGCGCCGGCAGCCCATGCCGCGTGCCTCGTCGTCGGAGTTGGAACGGGCTTCAACATAGCCCCGGTCTTTCATCAGGAAGACATGACGCTCGTTCCACCTGCGGAAGCTGGGCACGCCAGCCTGCCAGTCCGGGATGCACGTGATCTCCGCCTAAGCGAAACCCTCGCACGTGCGCATGGCTTCCCAGCTGTGGAGGAAGCTCTCTCCGGACGCGGAGTGGAACACCTCTATGCCTTCGCTTGTGCCGAAGCCGATCAAACCAAAAGCAAGACAGCGGCAGAGATCATGGCAAGTTGCAAAGCGGGCGATGATCCCGAAGCCCGAGAAAGCGTGAAGCACTTCGTCACGCTGTTGGGTACGGTCTGTGGCAATCTGGCGCTGAACCAACTCCCGTTCGGAGGGGTCTTTCTGGTCGGTGGTGTCACGCGCGCCATGCAGCCCTACTTCGCTGAATTCGGGTTCGCCGAGGCATTTCGCGACAAGGGTCGTTTCTCTGGGTTCATGGAAAATTTTGGCGTCCATGTCGTAACCGACGACTACGCAGCGCTTACCGGTTGTGCCGCCCATATGCAGGAGCTTCTAAAAGCTCGAGCAACACTTTAACTACGGAACTTAAATAACTCCGTGACATGCAAAAGCCCCACGCAATGTGCGGGGCTTTCAGTTCTTCGGTGTGTAAATTTACTTCAGGCGGGAAGCGACGTTTTCCCAATTCACAAGCTTATCGAGGAAGTTCGTGAGGTAAGCTGGCCGCTTGTTGCGGAAGTCGATGTAATAGGAATGCTCCCACACATCACAACCAAGCAGAGCGGTTTGGCCGAAGCAAACCGGGTTCACGCCGTTTTCGGTCTTGGTGACTTTCAGGGAGCCGTCGGCATCCTGCACCAGCCATGCCCAACCGGAACCAAACTGCCCAGCGCCTGCGGCGGAGAACTCTTCCTTGAACTTGTCGACCGAGCCGAAAGCTTCCGTGATCGCTTTTTCAAGCTCGGACGGCATTGCGGAGTTGCCCGGAGACATCATTTCCCAGAATTGCGCGTGGTTCCAGTGCTGGGACGCGTTGTTGAAGATCCCGGATTGGGCAACGGCATTCGCGTCGTATGTGCCCTTGATGATCTCTTCTACGGATTTGCCTTCCCATTCGGTACCCGCGATCAGCTTGTTCCCGTTGTCGACATAGGCCTTGTGGTGGATATCGTGGTGATATTCCAACGTCTCCTTGGACATGCCGTTATCGGAGAGCGCGTCGTGCGCATAGGGTAGTGCCGGAAGTTCAAAAGCCATTGGAGCCCCCTCTGGTTTGTTAATTTGCTCGCAACACATAGAAGTGCGGCAAGGCATGAGGTCAACCCCCCGCCCTCCGGATTGCCTGAGGACATCCCCCATTGGCAGGTAGGCTCAGAAGGCGCCGACTTCCGTTCCGGGGCGCGCCGCATCGACCATCAGGTCCCATACATAATCGGCAACTGAGCGAAAACAGATGACACGCAGCGCGCCATCTTGCTGCATCCAGATCGCCGCCGCCACTTGGCCTATGCGGGATCGACGCACGCGTCCGGGAGAAAACTTCTGTGGGGAAAGGTCAATCGGCATGAGTTTGGCCATTACTTCCAACGCATTCCGGCCCCGCACGTCAAACAGGGCCCTCGCGCTAGAAACATCCGCAGCGAGGTGATGAACACCAGCCAAATCCTGCGCGAGATCTCTCAGAAGACCGGCCACTTCTGCTCTTGGGCAAAGGAACAGGAGCTCATCCGGTGACATCCAGAGCGTGGTCGTTTCCCCTTCCCAACATGCTTGTCCGCGTTGAGGTCGGGCGCGTCGCAGTGCCGTCTCGGCGGAAACCCGCAGGCTGACCATGCCATAACCTTCGACGTCCTCGATACGGGCGATACCGCCGTCAAATTGCCGTTTACGCATCCTGCTTCGTCCCTTCCGGATTATAGAAAACGGGAGAAACGAGCCGCGCCTTGTAAACCTGGCCATCTGTTCCCGGAAATTCGAGTTCGTCTCCCATGCGCTCCGGCCCCCTCAGGACGAGCCCCATGGCGATACCTCGGCCAAGGGTTGGGGAATGATAGCTGGATGTCACGCGGCCTTGGGTCGCGCGTTGCCCAATCGAGGTTTTCCCAGATGCTACGGCATAGGCACCTTCGGGAAGGACGGAGCCGTCAACAGTTTCAAGCCCGACAAGCTTCCAACGATCCGGATCAATCATATGGCTCCGCATCTGCGCGCGCTTACCGATATAGTCGTCCTTACCCTTGGCAATGGCCCAGTCCAGACCGAGATCCTGCGGAATGACGGTGCCATCCGTTTCGTCCCCTATCATGATGAAGCCCTTCTCCGCGCGCATCACGTGGAGAGCCTCTGTGCCATATGGAGAAATGCCAAAGTCCTGCCCTGCCGCCAGGAATTTTTCCCAAAGCTCTATCCCTTGATCGGCAGCGACCGCGATCTCATACGAAAGCTCCCCGGAAAACGAGATCCGAAAGATACGGGCGCTGATCCCGGCCAGCATTCCCTCACACCACCCCATGAAGGGCAGCGCATCCCGCCCAAGGTTCATCCCACCAAGTCGCTCCAACACCTCGCGGGATTTCGGACCGACAACCGCAATCTGGGCGAATTGCTCTGTCAGGTTTGCGGTATAGACCTTCCAGTCCCACCATTCCGTCTGAAGCCAATCCTCCATGTGCGCATGAATATGATCCGCCCCGCCAGTCGTCGTGTGGCAAAGGAATGTCTCTTCATCGAGCCGCGCGACGACGCCATCGTCCATGAGAAATCCGTTTTCACTACACATCAGGCCGTAGCGGCAGCGACCCGGCTTGAGCGTGCTCATCCGGCCCGTGTAGAGCATATCGAGCAAGCGGCCCGCGTCGGGGCCCTTCACGACAATCTTCCCCAAGGTAGAGGCGTCCAGCAGCCCAACGTGGTTCCGAGTTTGCAGAATCTCCCGTGCCACCGCGTCGGAATGGCTCTCGTCGCCCCGCGGATAGCAATAGGGACGCCGCCAGTGCCCCACCGGTTCAAAGTAGGCGCCCTGCTCTTCGTGCCAGTCCTGTATCGGCGTACGGCGAATTGGAAGGAACCGCGGACCGGTCTGTGAACCTGCGATCGAGCCGAATGAGATCGGTGTATAGGGCGGGCGAAAGGTGGTCGTTCCCGTTTGAGGGATGGGACGGCCAAGCGCATCGGAGAGGATCGCGATGCCGTTAATGTTGGAAAGCTTCCCCTGATCCGTCGCCATTCCAAGCGTCGTATAGCGTTTGGCGTGCTCCACACTCTCGAACCCTTCGCGTGCAGCAAGTTCGACGTCGGAAACCTTCACGTCATTCTGGAAATCCAGAAAGGCCTTCTCCCTCAAGGTAACGGGCGCTTGGCTTGGCATGATCCACACCGGTTCGATCGCAGCTTCCTCAACACGCGTTGCCACGGGTTCCGACTGCGCGGCCCCATTGTACCCAAGTTCGGCCGCCGCGCGTAATCCGGCTGCATGTCCATCTTTGACCGCCGCTGCGAGGGTCATCTCACCCGAAGCGGCCCCTGCGGCGATCACATATGGCGCACCATCAGCCCCACGCGCCGAGTTATCCACATCCGGGCGAAAGCAAAATTGGCGTGCATCCCAAGTGAGTTTTCCCCCAGAGTGGGACCAAAGATGGACCGCTGGCGACCACCCACCAGACATTGCAATGGCATCGCAGGATATCTCCTCCAGCGCGGTTCCAGCCCCTCGTTGATCACAGATAGTGACCCCCTCGACGCGCCGGCGCCCCTTGACTGAAGAGACCCCGCCACCTCGGATTACCCTGAGCCCTCGCTCCACTGCCTCTTGCGCGACGCCTCCGGCATCCCCGGTCCGGGCATCGACGATAGCAGCGACGTCAACACCCTGATCCTGAAGTAAAAAGGCGGTTTCATAGGCGCTATCGTTATTCGCAAGCACGAGCGGGTGCTTCCCCATCGAGACCCCGAAATCAATGAGGTAGTCGCGTGCAGCCGAGGCGAGCATGACCCCCGGAAGATCGTTCCCCGGAAAGGCGATAGGGCGCTCGATGGCCCCTGTCGCCGTGATGATCCGACCTGTCCTAATCTTCCACAGACGGTGCCGTAGCGCCCCCTCTCCCGGGAGGTGATCTCCCACGCGCTCATAGGCGAGGACATACCCATGATCATAGACCCCAGCGCCCATCGTGCGAGTGCGGCATTGCACATGCGGCATTGTCCCCAGTTCCGCGAGACATTCGTCCACGTACTTATCCACAGGGATGTTGTTAACGCTTTGTTTACCACCTGAGTGGTCGGCGGGGCTTCGCCCACCCCAGTGCGCGCTCTGCTCGATCAGCAATACGCGGGCGCCCGCGCGCCCCGCTGCAAGGGCGCTCTGAATGCCCGCGATGCCGCCACCTACGATAAGCACGTCAACATGCAGGTAAAAATGCTCGTAGCGGTCCGGATCGCGGGCTTCGGGGTTCGGTGCATAGCCCAATCCAGCCGAGCGCCGGATCAAAGGTTCGTAGACATGCTTCCAGAAGGACCGGGGGCGCAAAAACGTCTTGTAATAAAACCCAGCAGGCAAGACCCGCGAGAGCCGAGAGGTTACCGCGCCAAAGTCCATGGAAAGGCTAGGCCACCTGTTTTGAGATCGCGCCGTCAGCCCATCGTATAGCTCCGTTGTCGTGGCCCGCTGGTTGGGCTCGAACAGGTCGCCTTCTTCAAGCCCAACAAGTGCATTGGGCTCTTCGCTACCAGAGGCGACGATGCCTCGGGGTCGATGATACTTGAATGAACGGCCCACAAGCATGCGATCATTGGCGAGCAAAGCGGACGCAAGTGTATCCCCTCGATAGCCTCGAAGACGCGCACCGTCGAAGCTGAACGTAACCGGGCGGGAGCGATCGATGCGACGACCGCCGCTTTTCAAACGTGTGCTCATGATCCGCTAGCTCCCCGCCGGTCGGGTCGCCGTTCGGAGATCTTGTCGACTATCTCTTGAGGCGGACACGACGTCTGCGCCGCATAGGTCCCGAAAACTTCGAGGGTTGCCGTGCACCGAGCGGCGATGAACCACTTCCCGCAGCCAAATGCATGGCGCCAGCGTTCAAAATGAACGCCTTTCGGGTTAGACCGATGAAAGAGGTAACTCTCGAACGCTTCGTCTTGGCTTTCCGGTCCCTCACGCCGCAAATGAGCCTCTCCGCCGGGGGCCAGCTCCGTCTCGTCTGCGGACTCGCCGCAGTACGGGCAATTGAGGATCAGCATTTGTTCGCCCCCGTGAGAAATGGGAGGCAGGGCAGGAAAACGCCGGATCGCCGCGCCGTTGTACGGCGTGCAACCCGGCGGCAAGTCGTTGCAGGTTTGCAGGTCTTGTTAGCCCTCGCCGCCGTCGGGAAGATTGATCTCGATATCGGCATCGTCCGCAGCGGGAACGTCTCCCCCAAGGAAGAGATAGCCGAGGATGACCACGACGACGACGACCGCGCCAAGGATGAAAGCCAACCCGGCGTTGGAGCCGGAACCGTTCTGAGCCATTTGTGTTCTCCGTTACCCATGAAGGTGCGGAAGTGAACGCCGCTCTTGTAACAAAGGTTCCGCATCAATGTGCCACTCCTGCTGCGACGGACTCGTCGACAAACCGGCCCTCGCGGAAGCGCGCCAGCGAAAATGCCTCTGTCAAAGGAGAGTGCCCCTTGGCCATCAGCTCGGCCATGCCCCAGCCGGATCCGGGTATCGCCTTGAACCCTCCGGTGCCCCAACCGCAATTGACGAAACATCCATCGAGTGGGGTTTTCGACAGGATCGGGGAGCGATCCCCTGTCATGTCCACGATCCCGCCCCACTGCCGCAACATCTTGAGCCGGGAGAGCATTGGGAAGGTCTCCACAAGGGCGCGAACCGTCTCTTCGATGTGATGAAAGGAGCCCCGCTGGGTGTAGTTGTTGAAGCCATCAGCACCGCCCCCGATGACCATCTCGCCCTTATCGGATTGGCTCATGTAGCCGTGCACGGTATTCGCCATGACGACTACGTCCATGATCGGCTTGATGGGTTCGGATACCAGCGCCTGTAGCGCGACACTCTCCAACGGAAGTCGGAAACCGGCCATCTCCGCCAGCACCCCCGAGTGACCAGAGGCGACAAGGCCAAGCCGATTGCAGCCAATTGCCCCCTTGCTCGTCTCGACACCGCTGACGCGCCCCGCCTCGGAACGGATGCCGGTGACCTCGCATTGCTGGATGATGTGCATGCCCATGTCGGAACAGGCCCGTGCATAGCCCCAAGCGACGGCATCGTGGCGCGCGGTGCCGCCGCGCGGTTGCCAGAGCGCGCCGAGCACGGGATAGCGCGGCCCATCCAACCGGATAATCGGCACCAGTTCCTTGACACGGGAAGGCGAGATGAATTCCGTCTCAACCCCCTGAAGCGCGTTGGCATGGGCCGTACGCTCATACCCCCGCACCTCATGGTGCGTCTGCGCAAGCATCATCACCCCGCGGGGGGAGAACATCACGTTGTAGTTGAGATCCTGAGACAGCGTTTCATAAAGGCTCCGGGCCTTCTCATAGATCGCCGCCGACGGATCCTGCAGATAGTTGGAACGGATGATCGTGGTGTTGCGGCCGGTATTGCCGCCTCCGAGCCAACCCTTCTCAAGGATCGCAACATTGGTAATCCCGAAATTCTTCCCGAGATAATAGGCGGTCGCGAGCCCGTGCCCCCCTGCCCCCACGATCACGACGTCGTAGGAAGCGCGCGGCTCTGGCGAAGTCCATGCACGCTGCCAGCCGAGGTGATGCCGGGCGGCCTCTCGTACGATGGCAAATGCGGAATAGCGTTTCATCAAGTTCCTTCCCTGATGCCTCTTCTGTGGCCAAGCTACCCCGATTTGGGAAGACCGACGGCGGCATTTTCACGCGCGTTTGCGACATTGCCGCAGGCGACAGGCAAGGTTGCCTCTTTTTTCCCGCCGCCGCCGCCTTTACATCAAAGACGCAAGGCGGAGGATACATGGATTTCTGGATCACCTCGATCATACTGGCACTCGTCATCGGCGGGCTGCTCGCACTCGCGTTACTCAGGTCACGCGCTGACGCCGTACCGGCGGAATCCTTCGATCTGAAAGTTTATCGGGATCAATTGCTTGAAGTTGATCGTGACCTCGCACGAGGAGTTGTGGCCCCCGAGGATGCCGAGCGCGTGCGCGCGGAGGTTTCTCGGCGCATTCTATCGGCCGATGCTGCTCTACAGGAAAAGGGTGCGGACCGGCGCGGGCCTTTTGGTCTTTCCCGCGCGGTAGCGGCAATCATCGTGCTCCTTGTCGTGGGGGGGACGTTTGCGCTCTATTCCGCGATTGGCGCACCGGGCTATAGCGACCAGAGTTTGGCCGCGCGCAAGGCCGATGCCGAATCCTTTCGCCAATCTCGACCTGATCAGGAAACCGCAGAGGCGCAGGTGCCCTCGGCCCTTCCGCCACTTACCGAACCTTCCGAGGATTATCTGAGCTTGATGGATAAGCTGCGGCTCGCAGTCCTCGAACGACCCGATGACCTTCAAGGACATCTGCTGCTTGCCCGCAACGAAGCCGCGCTCGGCAATTTTCGCGCGGCACACCAAGCGCAAGGTCAGGTTTTGCGCCTTCGTGGGAATGAGGCGACGGCCAAGGATTACGTCGATTATGCCGATTTACTCGTGCTTGCTGCAGGCGGTTATGTCTCTCCCGAAGCGGAGACAGCGCTCGGGGCGGCGCTTGCACGCGACCCGAATAACGGAACCGCGCGCTATTACCTGGGGCTAATGCAACTTCAGACCGGTAGGCCTGATCAGAGCTTTACGGTCTGGAACCGTTTGCTGCGTGAAAGCGACCCAAGCGCGCCATGGGTTGCCCCCATCCGCCAACAGATCGAAGGCGTTGCGCAGCTTGCTGGCGTTGACTTTACGCCTCCCGAACTGCCGGAGCCGACTGTGAATCAAATGCAGGAGATGTCCGAACTCTCGCCCGAGGACCGCGCCGCGATGATCGAGGGCATGGTCGCGGGCCTATCTTCGCGCCTTGCCGAAGAGGGCGGATCCCCCGCGGAATGGGCGCGGCTCATCACCGCGCTTGGTGTGCTCGGACGTGACGATGAGGCCCGTACCATCCTTGACGAGGCCCGCAGCGTTTTCGCGAGCAATCCCGGCGCCTTGGCAGAGATCCAAGCGAGTGCCAAGAATGCCGGTCTGGTCCCATGATTACCGACGACACGGAGGAATTCGCCGCTGCTCTTCCACGCGGTCAAGCGCTGGCGGGTCTTGATTTCGGAGAAAAGACTATCGGTGTGGCGGTCAGTGATCGCTTGCTCTCCGTTGCTACACCGCTCGAAACAATCAGGCGTAAAAAGTTCGGCATGGATGCGCAGCGATTACTGGAACTTTGCGCCAAACGCGATATCGCTGGCCTCGTCCTCGGGCTTCCGCGCAACATGGATGGGTCCGAAGGCGCACGCTGTCAGTCGACCCGCGCGTTTGCCCGCAACCTCTCACGCGTGACAGAGTTGCCGATCACGTTCTGGGACGAACGCCTTTCGACCGTGGCCGCCGAACGCGCATTGCTCGAAGCGGATACCAGCCGCAAACGCCGCGCCGAGGTCATCGATCACGTTGCTGCCTCCTATATCCTACAGGGTGCGCTCGACCGGCTCAGGCACTTGAGAGGCGGCCGCCATGAGTGACGAAATCTGGAAGCGCGAGGAAATTGAAAGCCCCTGCGTCAAGCTCTGCGTCGTGCACCCCGAAGCACGGATCTGTACCGGCTGCATGCGCTCCATCGAAGAGATCACCCGTTGGTCCAAGATGACCCCGGAGGAGCGCCGAACAGTCATGGCTGAGTTGCCGGACCGCGAAAAGCTCTTGCGAAGGCGACGCGGTGGCCGGGCCGCCCGGCTAAAGCGGAGTGAGGACAGCTAGGCCGCTGCCCGAGACGCGCTTTGCACCATGTCGAGCGCTTCGCCGATCACCTCGGGCCCCGCATCCGCACGACTTCCTGCCTCCGAGATGTGCCGGCGCCAAAGTCGCGCACCCGGTCGCCCCGCGAACAGACCCAGCATATGGCGCGCGACCTGATGAAGCCGCCCGCCTTGTGCGATATGCTCTTCCACGTAGGTCATCATCAGGTGCGCAACCTCGAACGGATCGGCATCCTCCCCTGCGCCAAAGATCCTCCGGTCAGCCTGAGCGAGTATGTCGGCGGGATTGTGATACGCAGCGCGACCAACCATGACACCGTCAAATCCAGCGGAGAGAAACTCTTCGGCCTGCTCCAGTGTAGTGATCCCGCCATTGATGGAAATATGGAGGTCGGGGAACTCTTGTCGCATTCGCGCGACAAGATCGTAATCCAGCGGCGGCACATCGCGGTTTTCTTTCGGTGACAGGCCCTTCAACCATGCCTTGCGAGCATGAATTATGAAACGCTTGCAACCCGCGGAGGAAACCCGCGCGAGAAATTGAGGCAGCACAACGTTCGGTTCCTGATCATCGACTCCGATTCGACACTTCACCGTAACCTCCGCCGAACTGCCTGAACGCATCGCAGAAACACATTCAGCCACAAGTCCGGGATCCTTCATCAAGACGGCTCCGAATGCGCCAGACTGCACACGATCCGAAGGGCATCCGACATTCAGGTTGATCTCATCATATCCCGCCTCACAACCGAAACGCGCGGCCTCTGCCAGCTCCGCCGGATCTGAACCTCCAAGTTGCAACGCGACGGGATGCTCCACCGGCGAATGATCCAGCAAATGCATCGCTTGGCCACGAACCAAAGCGGGCGCGGTGACCATCTCTGTGTACAAAAGGGCACGTTGCGACAGCAGCCGATGAAAATACCGGCAGTGCCTGTCCGTCCAATCCATCATAGGGGCACAGGATAATCTAGCGTGTTGATTTATCTGCATTTTTTGTGTATCTTCAAACTGTTGGCTTTGGGCTCTGCTACGCTGGAATACGCCCCAATATCCCCGAATTTGCCCCTCTACGACGACTCATTGCACACATAGCGCACACGAAAATGGCCTCCATCACCAAGCTCCCCTCCGGTGCCTACCGGGTCCAGATCAGACGAAAGGGCCGCTACGCGAGCGAGACGTTCCTCCGCCGCGACGACGCCCATCGTTGGGCCCGCCATGCGGAGACCCGGGTCGATCAGGGGCTGGCGCCGAACAAGTCGTCCGTCTCCCGCCTGACCACCTTCGGCGATCTCATCGACCTCCACATAATCGATATGTGCGAGGTAGGCAAACCGCCGCGTCGCAGCAAGGCCGCCACGCTCAAGACGCTCAAGCGCGATCTGGGCAAGGAGAAGATCGGGCACCTCGACCGGCAAATGCTGATCGACTACGGCAAGATGCGCGCTGATCAAGGCGCCGGTCCGGTGACCCTCAGCATCGATATCGGCGTGATCAAGATGATCATCACCCATGCGGCGGCTGTGCACGGCCTCGACATCTCTCCGGAACCCGTCGATCTGGCGCGCGTCGCGCTCAAGCGTCTCGGCCTGATCGGCAAGGGCACGGAGCGGGATCGTCGGCCCACCACGGACGAGTTGAACCGCCTCTTTCGCTGCTTCGATGACAACGATCGCCTAACCCTGCCGATGACACGGATCGTGAAGTTCGCGGTGGCCACGGCCATGCGGCTCGACGAGATCTGCCGCGTCGAATGGACCGATCTCGACGTCGACCGCCGGATGCTCTTGATCCGCGACAGGAAGGACCCGCGCAACAAGACCGGGAACGACCAGCGGATCCCACTCTTCGCCGCCACGGGGTTCGATGCCTGGGCGTTGGTCACCGAACAGGCCAAGGAACTCGGGCACGCAAGGGGCCGGATCTTTCCCTACAACTCGAGATCGGTCGGAACGGCCTTCCGGCGCGCCTGCGTCGAGGTCAGCGTGAAGGACCTGCATTTCCACGATCTACGCCATGAGGGCACAAGCCGCCTGTTCGAGGCCGGATTCGCGATCGAACAGGTCTCACTGGTCACCGGCCACAAGGATTGGAAAATGCTGCGCCGGTACACGCATATCCGCCCGGAAACGCTGCACCGGCTTGCCGCGTCGCGCGCCCCTTCCCCGCTCGAGACCCGCGCAGCCGAGTAATCCGAGAGGTTGAGGGGTGCCGTCCCAGCCCGTGACGGGTTTGGAGGTCGAGAGAGAGGCTTTCGGCCGCCCGTCGCGGGAGAAAACCCATGAATACCGAGATTATCGATGCCGGGCGTGATATCAGCGGCGGCTACAAGGTGGATGTGTCGCGCGGTGAGAATGTGAGCCGCGTGTCGTCGGAGTGGTTCTCGCGACCGGATGACGAGCGGTATCTGTCACTCGACGATCTGTTCGCCTCGGTCAAGGGCCGGGCGGAGCGGAGCCGGACGCAGACGGTCGAGAGCGCCGCGATCCGGGTCGAGGCACATCGCGACAACCCGGAGAGGCTGGGGCTTGTCCTGCCTGGCGCGGATGAACCCATCGCGCCGACGCATTGGTCCTTTGGCCAGCTCTCGAGCCTCGTCGGCGCGCCTGCAGCCTATCTGCGCCAACTGCCTGCGCCGCTGGCGGGCATCAACCTGCAATACGGGCTGACGAACCACCGGGCCGAGCAGATCAAGACGATGGAAGTCGCGAACGGCCGAACCGAACTGCGCGCGGTCACCGGCCCCGACTATGGCCGCATCTACGATCACGAACTGGTCTCCGCCGTCCAGCGTATCGCGGGCAACGGCATTGGCGACACGCGCTGGAAGGTGCCGGGCGTGCTCGACTGGTCCACCGGCATCTACAACCCGCGCGTGGACGTGACGAAGGAGACGACGACGCTATACGCCTCGGACCGCGACGTGTTCCTGTTCCTCGTCGATGACCTGAACCCCATCGAGGCAGGGCTGCTGCCCGACGGCACGCCCGACCTCTATTTCCGGGGGTTCTACTGCTGGAATTCCGAGGTGGGCGCCAAGACGCTCGGCATCGCCAGCTTCTACCTGCGCGCGGTCTGCCAGAACCGCAACCTCTGGGGCGTCGAGGACTTCCAGGAGATCACCATCCGGCACTCCAAATACGCCGCCTCCCGCTTCGCTCACGAGGCTGCCCCGGCGCTGAGCCGCTTCGCCGAGTCCTCGCCTGCGCCCTTCATCGACGGCATCCGCGCGGCGCGGGAGAAGATCGTCGCGCGAACGGACGAGGACCGTCAGGATTTCCTCCGCAAGCGCGGGTTCTCGAAGGCGGAGACGGGGCGGATCGTCGAGACGGTCCTGGCCGAGGAAGGCCGCCCGCCCGAGAGCGTCTTCGACTTCGTGCAGGGGATCACCGCGGTGGCCCGGTCCAAGCCGCAGCAGGATGCGCGGCTGGTGATGGAGGGCAAGGCGAAAACGTTGTTGGAGAAAGCCTAATTGCGTTGAATATGAATGCAGATCAACGTCCTATCGGGATAATCTCAAGTACTGAATGAAGATGTCGAGGGGCGTTATAGCCCCTCGATCGTGAACTCGGGCACACCTTGCCAGACCAGCTTCCAGCTCGCGCCCGGGCGGACATTCTGGATGATGCCGGGATCGAAAGCGACGAAGCACCGCCCGCCCGGGTGACGCACGGATGGGTAGATCAGCCCACGATGCCCCTCTGCCCTCAAATCCGCGGCGAGACGCTGCCCCGCCGGATAGCCGTGCCCGGGGTCTGGGTCGAGCGCCGGATGCGCGTCCCCGTGCATATCCGGGAAATCCCCCATGAAATCAGCCAGCAGTTCGACATAGCGCGCCTCGTCCTCGTAGCGGCCGATGAAGCCCAACTCGCGGGTCCGGTGAAACCCAACTTCCTGCGCGCTCGTCAGCATGTCCCAAGCGCAGTACCACGCGCCGCGCTCGCCGGTGTTGAACCGGTTGCCAGAAGGTCGCGTGTAGGTGAAGGCGGCGTTGATATGGCTCTGCCCGTACAGGGTCAGGTCATGAGACCGCCGCACGAAAGCGAGTTCGCGTCGGTCAAGCGCGGGACTGCCCTGCGCTTCGGCGATCAGACGGGCACTGGTCTCGCCTTCGATCTCGGCGAGGATGTCCGCCTCCGTGTCGCTGTCGACCAGCCCCCGCAGCACTGGGGGCTTGTGATAAGTCTCTGAGATCAGCCTGACAAGGGCGCGGTCGTTGACCGACGTGATCCTCAAACCCCGCCCCGCAGCGCGTCCACATAGATCCGCACACGCAAGATCTTGGGCAATCCTCCCTCGATCATCGCGTCCACGGGACGCACGCCGTCGAACTCCGGACCCCGGTTGGGCAGCTTCACCCAGTCGCGCGAGATCGGCTCATTGAAATAGAGCTCGAGCGACTTGTAGAGGCCGATGAGCGCGGACAGGCGCAGCATCTGGTCGCGCGTCAGATCTCCGGCAAAATCAGGCTTCTTGGCCCGTTTCCAGGTGGATTCCGACATATCCGCCAGCGCCGCGGCCTCCCGCAAGGTGAGTGACCAGGCGTCCGCGATACGCGTGAAGGCCTTGAGCGCGACCCCCTGCCGATCCGGCGCAGGACGTTGCAGAACAACGTTTTCCATGTGTTGGCGCTCCTTTGTAGATCCACGAACAAGATAAGACCATATGACATGCTCTATAAGTCCATATGGACCTTACACCAAAGAAGTTGCCGGAGACAACAGATTTCGGCGACCACTTGCAGACAACACCGCCGCCGCCGGATCTAATCTGCAACGAGATGCGCGGCTGGTCATGGACGGAAAGGCGATGGTGTTGCTGGAGACGGTCGGTTGAGAAGCCTTTGGCGACGGCTTGCTGATAAGCCGTCGCCATATATTGAAGAATGCAAAGGGGACCGGCCCACGGCGCTTTGACTGGAGCGCTTTCAGTGCTTTCGACTGCGCTTAAGCGTTGCCGGCTCGGAGGACACCGGCCTTTCCAGGATACTGTGCTTTCGGGTTTTGGCGCCAGACGAAATCCACAGTAACGGGAATGCGATGCTTATTGGCAAGTCGATCGACCTCTTTCCATGCATCCGCGGCTGACTGACCCTGAATCGAGATCCCAAGCTCCGGATAGTACCGGTAGCCCTCTTCCTCATAGCTGGAAGCCTTTGCCGGAATACCCAGTTCCCGAACCAGCTTCTCACCTTCGAACCCTTTGGACTTCAATCCTGCAATCATCGAGTTCAGGATTGAGGCCCATTTCGGATTCTGGATCAGCTCTCCGTCGATGGATGCTTTCATCGGCTTCGTGAATGTAAGGCTTGGTGCAGTGTCAAAAGTCAGTACGCCATCATCCGAAGTCTCGGATGTTTCCAGCACTTCATAATCACGTTCCATACCAAGCTGTTCCATCGCCTCTTGGACGATGCGATCGATCGTTTCACTCGGCGACTTGGTTCCGAACCAGACTTTGAGCGTGCTGATATCGGCAAACGTTGCGTCATTGATCCTAACTACGGGCATCATGGCCATCTCCTTTGGCTCCGGCATAGGGAATATGTAACATTGATTCTGCCGCGCAGTCAAGGGAATATGTTACATATTGCTAGAAGAGGCGATTGAGAGTGAGAGAGGTGCCGGGTTTTCCATGACGGGTTTGGAGGTCGGGAGAGAGGCTCCCGGCTGGCCTGTCGCGGAGATATCCCGATGACGAAGCAACAGAAAATCACCCTCAGCGCCTCGCGCGACATCCCTTTCAACAAGCTGATGCTCAGCCAGTCGAACGTGCGCCACGTCAAGGCCGGCGTGTCGATCGAGGAACTGGCCGAGGACATCGCGCGGCGGACGCTGCTTAGTTCCATCACCGTGCGGCCCGTGCTGGACGAGAGCGGTGCCGAGACCGGCATGTACACGATCCCCGCGGGCGGGCGGCGGTTCCGGGCGCTGGAGGTGCTCGTGAAGCAGAAGCGCATGAACAAGACCGCGCTGGTGCCCTGCATCGTCCGCACCGACGGGCTCGCCGAGGAGGACAGCCTCGCTGAGAACGTCCAGCGCGCGCCGCTGCACCCGCTCGACCAGTTCCGCGCCTTCCAGGCAATGCGCGAGAAAGGCCGCTCCGAGGAGGAGATCGCCGCGGCCTTCTTCGTCTCGGCCAGCGTGGTCAAGCAGCGGCTGAAGCTTGCCGCGGTCGCGCCCTCGCTGCTCGACGCCTATGCCGAGGAGGATATGACGCTCGACCAGCTCATGGCCTTCACGGTCAATCCCGATCATGCGCGGCAGGAGCAGGTCTGGGAGGCGCTGCAGCGGCACTATTCGCGGCAGCCCTACGAGATCCGCCGCATGCTGACCGAGGGCGCGGTGCGGGCCTCGGACAAGCGGGCGCAATTCGTCGGGACGGGCGATTACGTCGAGGCCGGGGGCGAAATCCTGCGCGACCTATTTCAGCAGGACGACGGCGGCTGGCTGCAGGATGCCGCCCTTCTGGACGTCATGGTGCGCGAGAAACTGGCCGAGGAGGCCGAAGCGATCCGTGCCGAGGGCTGGAAATGGCTCGAGGTCGACACCGAGTTCCCCTATGGCCACACCTTCGGGATGCGCCGGGTTCATGGCGAGGCGGTGCCGACGAGCGACAAGGAGGCTGGCACCTACCAAGCGCTTAAGGCCGAATACGACGCGCTCGAGGCCGAGCATGCAGAGGCCGACGAGCTGCCCGAGGACGTCGATGCCCGGTTGGGCGAGATCGAAGAGGCGATGGAGGCACTCGAGGCGCGTCCGATCTGCTATGAGGCAGAAGACCTTGCGCTGGCAGGAGCCTTCGTCAGCATCGACAGTTCCGGGCGGCTGCGGGTCGAACGGGGCTATGTGCGGCCCGAAGACGAGCCGGTCGACGAGGTGGAGAACACCGGCGAGGTCGCACCGGAAGCGGCGCCGCTCGAGGACGCTGATGACACCGTCGTTTCTGCCGCGGACGAGGAGGAAGAGGACGACGGCCTCAAGCCGCTCTCCGACCGCCTCGACATGGAACTGACGGCACATCGCACCCTGGCGCTGCGCAACGCGCTGGCCCAGAATCCGCAGGTCGCCTTCCTCGCGGCCCTGCACGCGATGGTCCTGCGGCTCTTCTATCGCTACGCCGTCGACAGCTGCGTCGAGATCGAACCGCGCAACGCGGGGTTCGGGTCGCAGGTGCCGGGCCTCGGCGACACGGCCTACGCGCAAGCCATCGAGCAGCGCCACGAGACCTGGGCACGGAACCTGCCGAAGGCATCCGAGGACCTCTGGGAGGCGCTGACCGAATTCGACAGCTGCAGCTGCGAGGCACTTTTCGACCATTGCGTGGCCATGAGCGTCAATGCCGTCCACGACCCCTACCAGCGCCGACCGCGCGCCATCGCGCATGCGGATGTGCTGGCCGGGACCGTCGGGCTCGACATGGCAGAGGCGGGCTGGACGGCGACGGGCGACAGCTACCTCGGCCGCGTGACCAAGGCGCGCATCCTGGAGGCCGTGCGCGAGGCGAAGGGTGAAGACGCTGCTGAACGGATCGCCGGGCTGAAGAAGGCCGAGATGGTGACGGCAGCAGAGGACCTGCTCGTGGGCACCGGCTGGCTGCCGGACTCGCTGCGCACGCCGCCGCTGCCGGAAGCGGACGCACCGGAGATCGAGCTGATCGACGAGGCGGACCGCACCGACTATGACGGTTCCGAAGACGATCCCGACAGTGGCGAAGCGCAAACGGCGGAAGACGGCGGCGAACCGGCTATCGGCGACTCCGACCCGATGGAGGAAGATGATGCCGTCGCCGGTGACGCCTTCGCCAAGACAGCCGCCGAGTGACCTTCGAGCAGGTCGGATCTCCTTCCCCCCGAGTTCCGGCAGCCGGGGTCCGCCAGAAATGGCGGGCCCCTTTTTCTATCCACGAAAGGAGGCACAAAGCATGCACAGCCCCGCCGCCGACATCGCCCGCCGCCTTGCCGAGGACGCCGAGACCGTCTGCCGTCACTACCTCACGAACGGCCGCAAGCAAGGCCGCTACTGGATCGTTGGCGATGTGCAGAATACGCCGGGCCGCAGCCTCTACGTTCGGCTGACCGGTCCGAACTTCGGCCTTGGTGCGGCTGGCAAGTGGACCGATTCCGCAACCGGGCAGCATGGGGACCTTCTGGACCTGATCGCCCTGAACATGGGGATCACCACGCTGAGGGACACGCTGGACGAAGCGCGCCGGTTCCTCAGCCTGCCGCAGACGGACAGGCACCGCGCCGCCAATCCGCCAGCATCTCGCGGTTCACGCGAGGCGGCGCGGCGGCTCTGGGCCATGGGCCAGCCGATGTCGGGCACCTTGGCAGAACGCTATCTCGCAGGGCGCGGCCTCACAGGGCTGGGACATCTCGAGAGTCTCCGGTTTCACCCGAACTGCTTTTATTGGCGCGACGATCACGCGCTGACAGACCCGCCCGAGACGTGGCCCGCCCTGCTCGCCAAGGTGACGGACCTCGATGGACGGCTCACCGGCCTGCACCGCACTTGGCTTGACCCCGCCACTGCGGACAAGGCCCCGGTCATTCCACCGCGCAAGGCGATGGGCAATCTCCTCGGCCATGGTGTTCGCATCGGCAAACCGGTCAGCGTGCTGGCCGCAGGCGAAGGGCTTGAGACCTTGCTCTCCCTGCATCTGGCCCTGCCGGAGCTGCCTGCGGTGGCGGCTTTGTCCGCCAATCATCTCGCAGCCCTGCAACTGCCCACCGGTCTTCGCCGCCTCTACATCGCCGTCGATCCCGATCCGGCAGGCCTTTCCGCCGCGGACCAACTTGCGCGTCGGGCCAGGAAGGCCGGGATCGACACGGTCCGCCTCTCCCCGCGTCTCGGCGACTTCAATGACGACCTGCGGACCGATGGCCGCGAAGAGGTCTGCGCAAACCTGCGACCGCAACTGGCGCCAGAGGATGCCGTGACCTTCCTCGACCACGCCCTCGACTGATCGGGGTCGACATCCCCGGTCAGCGCCTCCGCGATCAGAGCCACGCCTTCCGGCCTTCCGAGAGCGGGCAAAACGGAGCAGAGCCCGGACGGGCCCGCAACGGCCATGGCCGTCCTTCGCTGCGCTCCGGTTCCACCCCACCGCGCGGGCGCGACGGGGACCCCTGAGAATGCAGACCCGTCCAGCCCCCGCTTTTCCGTTGCCCGGGAAGGCCGCGAGAGGCGCGGTCTTCGACAACCGGAGACAACATCATGACCGACACACTTCTTCAAACCCGATCTCCCACCGCCGTCGTGCTCGAGGAACTGCAGCTCTACGGCTGGCGTCCCTTCACCGACGAGCCCGATCCCCGCCCCTTGCCGGAGCCCGACGCCATTCGCACCGCCGTCGTCGACATTTTCGACGCGCTCGTCTCGACGCTGTCCGACACGAGGCTGGAACCCGACCTCGAAGATCTGCTCTGGTCCACCACGAACCTGTTTCACCGCATGGCGACGCGGACAGGCCGGGATCTCGACAGCAACGAACAGGCGCAGAGGCGGTCGCAACGCGAGCAGGACGGCTCCGAGGTCCGCTCGGTCGAACTGGAAACCCTGATCGCGGAGGGCATCACACTCGTCGAGCGGCGCAATGCCTTTGAGGCCATGCGCGACCTCGCCGCCGAGGGCTTCGAGGCCCATCTCGGCCAAACGTGGCACCCGCGCGCGGGCAGCCACGTGAATCGCCGCACCCTGACAGCGTCCCTAATCGACAGTCGCGATCACATCGCCGCCAAGCGCCGGGCCGATCTGGAACCGCTCCTGCCGCAAGGGACCAAAATCGCTTTCACCGGCGGGCTCGACTGCAACGATCACTCAGCAATTTGGGCAGCGCTCGACCGCGTCCACACGAAACACGCCGACATGGTCCTGTTGCACGGCGGCGCACCGCGCGGGGCCGAACGAATCGCCGCTGGCTGGGCCGACAACCGCGGCGTGACGCAGATCGTCTTCAAACCGAACTGGACGCGGCACGGGAAGTCGGCCCCGTTCAAGCGCAACGACCAGTTACTCGACACCCTGCCCATCGGGCTCATCGTCTTCCCGGGCTCGGGTATCACCGAAAATCTCGCCGACAAGGCCCGCACCAGGGGCATCCCCCTCTTCGATTTTCGCGCCAAGACCGTCTCGACGGCATGACCGGATTTCCGCCGACGCCCGCCCCGGACCCTCCCGGGGTGGGCCGTTTTCTGCTATGATCTGCGTGTGCCAATGGAGGTGGTGGCGGCGCAATCCTTGTTCGAAAAGGAAAGCTACATGTTTGCATCCACCCTCTTCACCGTTGTCGGCCTCGGCGCATTGTGCTGGCTCGTCTTCAACCTCGCCGTCTATGCCCTGCCCTTCGCGGTCGGGTTGACAACCGGCCTGTACCTCCATGAGGCGGGTCAGGGTGTCTTGCTGTCCCTGATTGCGGGCCTGTTCGTCGGAGGCTTTATCACAGCGCTTGGCGAATTCGCCTTTGACCGCATCCGTTGGCCTCCCCTTAAACTCGCCGTCGGTCTGATTTACGCCATCCCCGCCGGGATCGCCGGGTTTCATGCGGCAAAGGGTCTTGCCGAATTCGGCAGTGCGGGCGCTGGGACCACCACCTTCTTGTCCTGGCTGGGCGCGCTCATAATCGGCGGGACAGCTTGGGCGCGGGTGTCGGGCTGGTCCGAGGTCAACGCCATGTCCGAACCACACCCGCACAGGTCTTTCGACGAACACTGAACGCCCTGTGAAGCTTGCGCCGGTGAGTGCCGTCCGCCACATCGTCAGCCTGCGCAGCAACCGATTGCTGCAAAAGGTCTCGATCCTCGCCGTCACCGCAGCGTTGCGTTTGGGCAGGATCGGCTGAGCAAAGCCAGATCGCCGAAACCCGCGTTGTGGCGCGTGGCCCCGGTCGCGCGTGCACCTGGATCACCGGCAGACCGAACATCACGGCAGACAAAGACAGACACGGCGAGAGGGGGCAATCCCGGAGTAGCGAGGTACGTCCGGGACATGCACCGTCCCGCCTGCACGCCAAAACCTGTCGTTGCACGACGCATGCTGCCGGGATCTTGCGCGGTCCAGAGGCAGCCTGTCATCCCCTCTTCTATGGCATGACGCCACGCGTCCCTTGCGGGCCTCTCAGCGGCTGATCTGACCGGGATCGGCTGACGCCTCGACCGCCTTGGCCGCAACGGCCGGTCCGGACTTTCTTCCCCTGGCGCCCCCGAAAAGTATCGGGTCCGCCATTCCTCGCGGAGCAAGAAAGACCGGCCTTGCCGTCCTCCGCTGGCGCTGCGGGCCACAGGGGCTGCGTCGGCGGATCGCCCCGGTCCTGACGATCGCCATCGAGGCCGCGAAGGGCGCGGGCTCGAACAAGCCAAAAGGAGATATGACATGGCCACCATCGGAACCTTCAAGAAGACCGGCAGCGAATACGTCGGCGAAATCGTCACCCTGAGCGTTCAGGCGAAAGCCGTCCGCATCGTCCCCGAGGACAGCACCCCGAACGACAACGCCCCCTCCCACCGCGTCTTCGTCGGTCGTGCCGAGATCGGCGCCGCCTGGTCCAAGCGCTCGACCGAGGGCCGCGACTACCTGAGCCTCAAGCTCGACGACCCGAGCTTCACCCAGCCGATCTACGCCAACCTCTTCGACGACACGGTGATCGAAGGGGGCGAAGAGACCTTCAGCCTCATCTGGTCGCGCCCCAACACCCGCCGCAATGGCGACTGACAGCAGACCGCCCCGCCCGGGATCACCGGGCGGGGCGAACTCATTGGCGCGCGACGGACGATTGTACGCCGTCCGGACTTGCTTGCTTGCTAGCGAAATGCTTAGCATGTTGCGAACATCAAACCGGAACGTTTGCCCTGCCGTGACTTCCCTGACGCTGCCATATGTCAGAGGAGTAGCATAAACATGGCAGGGATAAATGAACTGGGCTAACGACGATTCAACTGATTATACGCTGCAAGCTGTCACGCTCAGCGGCCATGGCTTCGGCCTTTGAACGCCAAGCAGGATCAATCTGACTAGCCTCAAACAGACGCCCAGTTAGGCGCCTGGCGACGACAAGCTTTTCACGACCGTTTGGCAAAGAGTCGAAGGTTGCCAAGTCATCCGCTATACCCCTTTGCCGCTTATTGGGCAGCTTCATACCCTCTTTGGTGACGGCAACCCCGGTGATGATCCTAGGCTGTCCGGGCCGGAACAACTTGGTCTTGTGGCCATACAGCCGGTAGGAAGCAAACACCTTCCTTGCTGCGTATAGGAGGCCCCTAGTCGCACCTGTTCCTGTGAACACGACATCATCGACATACACGGTCATGATGCATCCGTTTGCTTTGGCTAGCGCAGCCAAAGCCTCGAACATGTCCTCATAGGCAAAGTATGATAGGATTGGGCTTGAACTGCTTCCCGTTGGCAGGTGTCCGTCAACTGTGAGTAATTTGGTCAATATACCCGCGACGTCGCCAGTACAAAGCATACGGTCTAGAAAGAAGTGATGTACTGCCTGTGATCTGACAGACGGGTAGAATTTCCGAACGTCAATTTTCACGCAGCCGGTGCCCACAGAATGCCCGCTGGCATTAGTGATGTAGGACTTACCCTTGATCGCAGAATGGAGGTAATCTGGAGTTTCCATTTTGGCCAAAAGCGCGGCCACTCGCTTATGAATCTTGTCTAGCTTTGGCTTAGGCTCTTGGATTGGTCGCCCGGTTTTCTTATCCGTCCATCTTTTGTAATTGTCCGAGGCGGCGCAAAGTTCATTCAACTCATCAAGCGTCACCCGCAACCGATCCGCCAGCATTTGTGGGCTGGTGATCTTGTAGAAAATGGACTGGTTGCGGGGATAGCTCAACGCTCGGCGCTCCTGTAGTCAGAAATGGTGGACACCCAATCCAGCATTTTCACTGCCTTGTCGGCAACAAACACTCTGACGTTTTCGGCTTTGCCAGCGCCTTCCACCTTTTCCGCAAAGAGAAGCAGCGAAGACATCGGAATGTCAAAAGCATCGGAGTATTTTTGAAGTGTGGCCATGGAGACGTTTTTGTCACCTTTTTCGATTTCAGACACGTAGGATTTTGACAGGCCCAAGCGCTCCGCGGCATCCACCTGTGATAGGTCGTGATAGACCCTCACAAGGCGCAGGGCTTTATTTAGCATTTTCTCCCTCCAAACAATGAACACCTAGGGGCCGTCGAAGAAGAACCGCGTCAGTTTCACGATGGCTTTTACCATCCAAAACGCAGCCAGTAGCAGCGACCTGTTCCGAAAAACACGCCGATACCAACGACGGACCCGTTGCCCGGTGTTCAGGGGCTTCTTGGGATCAGTATTTCCCATTTCAGCATCCTCCTGGGCATCACCACCGGACCATCCGGTGGCTGTGCGCCGACCCCAAGAGGCAAAGTGGGCAAACGGTAACCCCCAGGTATCCCCGTGCCGCAACGTGCGCTGCGGCCTTAAGTCGGAAGTCGTCGCCGATCGCATCTGTCGCTCGCGATCGCCGCCGCCCCCAAAGTGGGTAGAGGCCGAAGCCTCCTCGACCGGAAAACCGGTCAGCCTGTGGCGCTATCCTTCGCCTGAACACTGAATTCTTTATATCAGTGTCAAATCGCCAGAGCAAGCCTAAAGTTCGCTTCTAGCGATTTTAGTCCGCTTTTGGCAGGGCGTCACTACAACATATTGTAGATATGTCGGTCGCATCGCATCTATTCTCGTTGCAGTCCGAGCTCAGTATGAAGTTGCCGAACCTCCATCACTCGCATTTGCAAAATCCTCCAGTCAGCCTCCCATTGAAAGCGGCAATCTGCTCTAGGCATCTCCATTAGTTGTATACCCACGCCGCTTCGCATATATGACTAAGTCATACTCCGGAGGCTTCCATGACCGTCAAAACAACTCTCAGCTTCACCGACCGCCACCACCGGTTCCTGACCGACAAGGTGGGCCAAGGCGTCTTCGCCTCGCAGAGCGCGGCTGTGGCGGCGGCGCTGGAACAGATGATCCGCGATGAAGAAGAGCGCGAGCTGACTCTTGGTGCCATGGCTGATGAGATCCGCGCGCGGCTCGACACGCCGCGCGCCGATTATGTCCCGGGTGAAAACGCCTTTGCTACCGCGCGGGCCCGGCTGCAGGCCGCGCGCGAGGCGTGAGCTATCGCATCCGCTTCCATCCGGCGGTCGCGGATGATCTCGACGCGATCACACGCTGGCTGATCGACTATGCCGGCCCACAATCCGCCGCGCGCCGACTGGACGAGATCGAGGCAACCATCGCCAGCCTTACCGATCTGCCGCACGAGGGCAGCCGCCGGGACAAGATCGCCCCCGGGCTGCGCGCCATCCCTGCAGGCCGCAAGGCCGTGATCGCCTTCACCGTCGACGATGATGCCCGCGAGGTTCATATCCACGCCGTAACCTATGCCGGAGCCGACTGGATCACGCGCAGCAAAGCGCGCGGGAGGTAGCAGGATGGCACGCAAACCTGTCCACAAATGGGCCTTCAAACCCGGCATGCGCGCGAGCGCTTTCGGATGGCGCGGCTCCGCCAAGGCGACCCAGCGGTTGAAATCGGCCAGCGCCGAAATCCGGGCTGTCAATCGCGCTGAGCCTGTCACGGCGGCGGACGGCGTGGTTGCATTGGCCGCGCGAATCTGGCCCGCGTTTGAGCATATCGACACCTCGTCGGGCGCGCTTGGCACCGCCGTGCGCCGCACACTTGACGACCTTGTGCCGATCCTGATCGCCGCCCCTGCCGATGAAAAGACGCGCGCAAAATGGCTGGAGCAGTTGCGCGCGGCGATCGAGGACGATGGCGTCGACTACCTCGCCCCGATCTCGGAGCGGTTCGGCGAGATCGCGGCGTACCCCTCACTCATGACCCTGCATGCCGACCGTGATCTCGCCCTGATCCATCGCGCCTGGTCGGATTGGGAGCGGTATTCCCACGTCGGCACCGCGACGCTCACGCTGTCCTGCCTGCTCGAGGCCGGACGCTATGACGAATTGTTGGCGCTCCTTGCGGTCAAGAAGACCCGGCTGTGGTTCGATGACAAATTCGGCGCCGAAGCCCTGCTTAGGCAGGATCGCGAGGATGACGCGCTCGCCTATGCCGAGGCACTTCTGGAGGGGGATCGCCAGACATGGGGCCACCACGACATCTGCCGGTTTTGCGAGGCGATCCTTGTACGGCAAGGCAAGGCAGACGAGGCCTATCGCAGGTTCGGCCCGCCCACAGCGAGCGGAAACACGTGGCTGGCGATGTGGCGCGATCTGGTCAGACGGTACCCTGACCGGGATGCCCGAGCATTACTGGAAGACCTGATCGCGCTCCACGGTCGCAAGGGCAAATGGTTCGCTGCAGCCAAGACCGCGACGTATTTCGACATTGCCCTCGACTGCGCGGCCGATCATGAGGCGGCCCCGGCCACGCTCATCCGGGCCGCCCGCGATTTCGCGATCAAGGAACCGGCCTTTGCTGCCGATCTCGCTCTGCATGCCATCAGGCATCTTCTGGCGGGCCGTGGCTATGAACCCAGCCCGTTCGACATCGACGAAGCGGTCGATCACCTGATGACCGCCAGCACACGCATCGACCGGCGGGGCTGGGCCATCGCGGCGCTTCAGCGACTGATGGAGACCACGCCCGGCGATGATCTGATGCAACGGCGTCTTGGCCAGAAGCTGACTGAACTCAGTGCTGAGTAGCGGATTGATCGCTATCGAGAAGCAGCCTGCACGGCGCGCTGGGTTCGGCCAATGCCCTGCCCTGAGCTTGCACGTTTCGACCCGAAAGCTGACTGCCCGGGCGAACGATCACGGTTTTCGGGAACGCTAATCGCCTTCAGAGCGTTCTTCGATCAGCTGTGCTGGTGCTACATCCAAATGCGCCGCGACCCGCTGTAGAGTCTGCAACGTGACATTCTGCTGGCCGCGTTCCATTGCGCTGACATGCGCGCGGTCGACATCCATAGCCGCCGCCAACGCGGCCTGTGTCAGCCCGCGCAATTGGCGGTAGTGCTTGAGATTCCTTGCAAAAACAACGCGGATGTCCATCCGCGAGTAAAGAACCTATCGCGTATTTTGGTGCGACGTATTATAATGCTCATCTTCAGTTTGACCGACCGCAATCCGACCTTGCACATGCAGTCTGATGTGCTGTTATGAGCCTTAACGCCCAACGGCGAGGGGGAATCATGTCTGCTACCGGCACCACGCCGATCGCTGATCTCGCACCACAAAGCGATGAGCTGACCGATTACGACCACGCGCATATGACGCTTTATTTGCGCCTGTTTGATGCCGCTGAAAGCGGTGCCAGCTTGCAGGAAGTCAGTGACATTTTGTTCGGTATAGATGCCGCCGAGGAGCCAGATCGTGCCAAAAAGATGTACGACAGCCACCTCGCCCGCGCCCGCTGGATGACGGAGCACGGCTATCGCAAGCTGCTCGAGGGCCGGACTGGCTGAACTTCGCCCGATCCATCCGAGATCGGCGAACACCCGCGCAGGCTGCGCAAAGCAACCGTTCTTGCCGTCGTTTTGGCGCGTCACCAAGTTATACTCATTCTATCGAAACAGCCGACGCGGAGCTTCGCCATGACCAAAGATTGGCAAGACGAAGCGGCTTACAAGCATTTCGACAGTCTCGACCTGTCCGGGCTGGCCTGGGAATGCTTGCGCCGCAATTCCGACTATCGCGCCAATTACCCGCAAATGCGGGATGGATTGAAATCACCGGCCGCATGGGGGTTGCGATTTCCCGGTTGATCCGGACATCGACGCACCCAATGCACCCGTGTTCTGGAAACCATCAATCGCCCCGGCAGCGGTCGGATATGCAGTGCCGGTCCCCGGCGGCAGCAACACCGCGCCGCATATTGATGCAGATGATCTGACCGTCATCGGAACGCAGGACGGCTTGATGTATGTGCGCCTCGCAACAGGCGCGTTGCTCGTGCTGGATCCCAATAGCCTCAAACGCCCGGTTGGGATTCTGGTTCCGCTGGACAAACATTGGGCGGCACGGCTCGACACTCTCGAAGCGCTCCGTGTGCAATTGCTGCGCCAAAAACGACATCCTCCGCCCCTGACACCGCAGCAGCGACGACGCATCCAGCTTGCACTGCGCACGGTCGATGCGCGCCGAAACAGCGCGAGCTATCAGACAATCGCACGGCATGTGTTCGGCGTGGAGGCAGTGTCGCGTGAACATTGGAAAACCAGCTCCCTGAAAGCCCAGATCACCCGACTGTCGGCCCATGGAACGCATCTGACCACCAAAGGCTATCGCTTTCTCCTTCTCGGTCGCGGTCCAACGGGGCGCTCCAAGCCGCGCAAGTGATCGCCGCGCAATGCCCGAAGTTCGAACCCTCATTGGGCCTGATCAAGTTGGCCTTTGAGGGGTGACGTTTTCGCGCCGCGATCTTCGTCATCCCTCCCCTGCGCCCTTCTCCGTTTTGATGACCTCCGACAGCCCGCGACGCGCCGTCGCGGGGCCTAGCCACCGGAGATGTTCAAATGCCCGACCCCAACGAAGGACTACCGCCCCGTTACCTCAGAACCCCGGAAGCCGCCCGTTTTCTCGGTCTGTCTGGCCGAACGCTGGAAAAACACCGGACCTACGGCACGGGCCCGCGCTACTCAAAAATCGGCGGGCGCGTCGTGTACGCGGTCGACGATCTGCAGGCCTGGGTCACACGAGGCGAGAAGACCTCTACTTCGGACGAGACCGACGATCGCGTTCTGCCCGCCAAACGCCATGCAGCCGTTTCGCCGGCCTATCTGCGGCGTGAGCGCTGAGCCGATGCAGACACTTGTCCACCTCACCTGGATCGAAGGGCGTATCGAGCGCTGGATCCGTTTTGGTCAGATGGCCGGGGAAACCATCCTGACCCGCACGGAAAAGCGCGTGGCCTTCGCTCCCGGCGCGATCTTCGCGCTCGTCCGCTGGTCGTCGAACGACCACGGCACCGTTGAAAGCCGGATCGACATTCTGCGCGCCGTCGGCGCTGGCGAGCCCTGCTCCACGGTGCCCTGTGTCACGCCAGGCGGAGAGCTTTTGCTGCGCCTCTCCGGCTGGCCCAAGGTCGAGGCGGCGCTGCGGTCCGTCGACATCGTGGAAAGCTATGGCATCGCACCGGAAGATGTCTGTCCCGATCATTGGCGGCACGTCCACAACCGCCTGACCGCGGCATTGGAGCCCCGGCCTTACACCCCTGCCCGGCATGCGGCCTGGCTCAAGCGTCGCATGGTGACGACATGAGCACGGCGGTCTCTCCCCTCCTCGCGGCCGGTTTGTCCCTTAGTCTTCTCGCAGCTGCACAGATCGACCGCACACCGCGTCTGATCTGGAATGCCTCAGCAAGCGTGCCGGTCGGACTTTACGTTGTTCGAGCGTCCAACCCGCCATCGTTGGGCAATCTCGTTGCCGTGCGCCTGCCGAAAGACCTGTCATCCGGGATGGTTGAACGCGGCTATGTCAGTGCGGATACCTTGCTGTTGAAACGCATCGCGGCCGTCTCCGGCATGACCGTCTGTCGCGATGGTCTCGATATAGCCATCGGTGGCACCGTTGTTGCCCAGGCAGTATCGGCTGACCAACAGGGCCGCCCGCTTCCTAGTTGGACGGGATGTTTGACGCTCGCTTCGGACGAGGTCTTCCTGCTCCTTGCTGGCGTCGCCGACAGCCTCGATGGACGGTATTTCGGGCCCTTGTCAGCGGACACGATCCTCGGGCGTGCCATCCCTCTTTGGACATTTGGAGGGGCGGAAGATGCGTAGTCTTGAACGCGGTCACAGCCGTCGGCACGCGGGCGTCACGACCGCGCTTGTACTGATCCTCTGCATGCCGATCACCATGGCACCGCCCGCCGTGATCGCTCAGGACCGCAGTGTTCCAGCACCTGAGCAGCAACCCATCGACATCCATATCGCAGAAGCCGCGCGCATGTTCGGCATCCCGCAGCCTTGGATCCGTGCCGTCATGGAGGTCGAGAGTGCGGGCAATCCGCGCTCGGTGAGTCACGCGGGCGCCATGGGGCTTATGCAGATCATGCCCGGTACCTGGGCCGAATTGCGTGTAGCCTATAGGCTTGGCAATGACCCTTTCGATCCACGCGACAACATCCTAGCCGGTACCGCCTATCTGCGGCAAATGTACGACCGGTTCGGGTCACCCGGCTTTCTCGCGGCCTACAATGCCGGGCCTGCGCGCTACCAAGAGCACCTTGATACCGGGCGCGCCTTGCCGCGTGAAACCCGCAATTACCTCGCCATCCTCGCGCCACTCATCGCCGATGGAACCGACGTCGCGCGGGCAGTCAGCCGCCCGCAGACGACTCAGGACTGGCGCGACGCCCCGTTGTTCGCGGCAATGGCTGAGGAGGGTCAAACCCCGGGTGATGACGCCCAACGGATTGCGTCTGACGCATCTCAGTACGGCATCTTCGTGCCTCTCAGCCGGGGGCAAACGCCATGATCCGCGGAATCGCACCATGGCGAGGTCTGGAATGCCCGGTCGCAGGAATGTGCCGGGGCGGGTCGACGCGCAGGGTTTCAACAGAAAGAGCGCGAGATAAAAGAGGTGCCGCAAGCGGGCCTCAAGCTGTTGTTTCTCTTCGAGGATTTGTGCGGCACATCCAAGCTGCATGCCGCAGGACTTCATCTAAAATGCTGATTTTGCGATATTCTTTGTGGGGCATGTTCTGCAAGCGAGTGCGGCCATGACCGGGCGCGACGATGACCTCCGCATACGGCCCGGGCGTATCCGCGACGGCGGCAAGACCCCGAAGCAATCAACACGCTTCGTCAACGAGGTGATGCGTGCAGCGCGGAAATCCGGACATACCGGCTATCGTATCGGCGCGGGCAGCACGCGCTCCGGCAACGCCGCTTTCGGGCGTGGACGGTTTGCCCGAACCGCCAAAGGTCTGACCCGCACGTCCCGACGCGTCGTCGTGAAGGCCCGCGTCGTGCGCCACCAAGGCAAGCGTTTTCGCTCCGCGCCCATGGCCAAGCATCTCGGCTACCTGCAGCGCGATGGCGTCGGTCAGGACGGGCGCGACGCCGACTTGTTCGGGTGTGAACGCGATGAACTCGACCGGGGCGGATTTGCGGCGCGCTGCGAAGAGGACCGGCATCATTTCCGGTTCATCATCTCGCCGGAAGACGCGGGCGATCTCGAGGATCTGCGCGCCTTCACCCGGGATCTGATGGCCCGAGCCGAACGGGATCTCGGCACAACACTCGACTGGGTCGCCGTCGATCACTGGAACACCGACAATCCGCATGTGCACATCCTGGTGCGCGGAAAGGCCGACGATGGGCGGGACCTTGTGATCTCGCGTGACTATATCAGCCAGGGGTTTCGCGCGCGCGCAGAAGACCTCGTACAACTGGAACTGGGCCCCCGCAGCGCGCGGGAGATTTCCCAAGCGCTGGAAACGCAGGTCACAGCGGAGCGCTGGACCGATCTCGACCGCGGCCTGCGATCCCTGGCGGACGATCATGCCGGCATCGCCGACCTGCGCCGCGGAACGCCGGGACCCCGCGATCCGTTGCTGCGCCGCTTGATGATCGGCCGCGCCCAGTCACTGGAGAGGCTTGGGCTGGCCGAACAATTGGCCCCTGCCGTCTGGGAGTTGAAACCAGATGCCGAAGACACTCTGCGCGAGCTTGGGATGCGCGGCGACATCATCAAACGGATGCACCGCGCCATGGGCGCCGACCGCAACCGCGCAGCGGGTGATTTCGCCATCGAAGGCACACCCACCGCCCCGATCCTCGGGCGGCTCGTGGAACGCGGCTTTCATGACGACCACGCCGGGACCGGCTACGCGATCATCGACGGCGTTGACGGTCGTGTTCATCACCTGCGCTTCCGGGATCTCGATGCGACCGGCGACACGCCGCAAGGTGGCATTGTCGAAACCCGGCTCTGGACAGGGAAGACGGACGGGACACAGCAACTGTCGCTTGTCGGTCGTTCCGATCTGTCGCTGGCCGCCCAGATCGCGGCCGATGGAGCGACCTGGCTCGACCGCCTGCATCTTGCCCGAGATCGCGCACCGCTGAGCGGTGCTGGATTTGGCGCAGAGGTTCGCCAGGCGTTGGAGCAGCGTGCGGATCATTTGGTCGCCGAAGGCCTCGCCCGACGGCAAGGGCAGCGGGTCACCTTTGCCCGCGATCTGCTGGCCACCCTGCGCAACCGCGAACTGGACACCATCGCTCAAGACCTCAGCACACAAACCGGCCTCCCCCGTTACAAGCCGACCGAGGGCGAACCCGTCACAGGGACGTTCCGGCAACGCCTCGATCTCGCCTCGGGCCGCTTCGCCATGATCGACGATGGTCTCGGCTTCTCGCTCGTCCCCTGGACCCCCCAACTCGAACGCCATCTCGGCCAGACCGTCACAGGCACGATGACGCCCGGCGGCGGGATCGATTGGAGCCTCGGGCGCAAGCGAGGGCTGAGCCTCTGAGCAGAAAGGACATCACCATGAGCCGTCAGGACACGGCATCGGCCACCAAGATCCTCTGGGGCCAGATCATCATCGTCAGCATCGTGGCGCTGCTCTTCGTCTGGGCGGCGACGCAATGGGTCGCGTTTCGTCTGGGGTTCCAGCCCCAGCTTGGCGCGCCTCTCACCGCCCTGTTCGGCCTGCCGATCTACCGCCCGTGGCAGGTCTTCACCTGGTGGTACTGGTACGACGCCTACGCGCCCCGCGTCTTCATGGAAGGGGCCGCAATCGCCGGCGCTGGCGGGATCGCCGCCCTTGCCGTCGCCATCTTGCTGTCGGTCCTGCGGGCGCGCGAGGCGAGCGACGTGACAACCTATGGCTCTGCCAGATGGGCAAGCCCCAAGGATATCACCGCCGCCGGGCTGTTCGCAGACGACGGGGTCGTGCTGGGCCGCCTCGACAAGCGCTACCTCCGGCATGACGGCCCGGAACACGTGCTGTGCTTCGCCCCCACCCGCTCCGGCAAGGGCGTCGGCCTGGTGATCCCAAGCCTGCTGACCTGGCCCGGCTCCGCGATTGTCCACGACATCAAGGGCGAGAACTGGCAGCTCACGTCCGGATGGCGGGCGCGGTTCGGGCGTGTCCTGCTCTTCGATCCGACCAATGCCGCCAGCGCCGCCTACAATCCGCTGCTCGAGGTCCGCCGCGGCGAGCGCGAGGTGCGGGACGTGCAAAACATCGCAGACATCCTCGTCGATCCCGAAGGCCAACTCGAGCGGCGAAACCATTGGGAGAAGACCAGCCATTCCCTTCTGGTCGGCGCGATCCTGCATGTCCTCTATGCCGAGAAGGACAAGACACTGGCGGGCGTCGCCGCCTTCCTGTCCGATCCTCGGCGTCCCATCGCCACCACACTGACTGCAATGATGCGCACGCCCCATCTGGGTGACGGCCCCCATCCGGTGGTCGCCCAGGCCGCGCGCGAGTTGCTGAACAAATCCGAGAACGAACGCTCTGGCGTCCTGTCCACGGCCATGTCCTTCCTCAGCCTCTACCGTGACCCGGTCGTCGCTTCCGTCACCCGCCGCTGCGACTGGCGTATCGACGATCTGGTCTCCAGCGCGCAACCGCTCACTCTCTACCTGGTGGTGCCTCCTTCTGACATCTCCCGCACCAAACCGCTGGTCCGGCTGATCCTGAACCAGATCGGTCGTCGTCTGACCGAAGAGCTGCACAACACCAACCGCAAGCACCGCCTGCTGTTCATGCTCGACGAGTTCCCTGCCCTCGGCCGTCTCGACTTCTTCGAAAGCCAATTGGCCTTCATGGCCGGCTACGGCCTCAAGGCCTTCCTGATCGCCCAATCGCTGAACCAGATCGAAAAGGCCTATGGCCAGAACAATGCCATCCTGGACAACTGCCATGTCCGCGTCGCCTTCGCGACAAATGACGAACGCACGGCGAAGCGCCTGTCTGACGCCCTCGGTACCACGACCGAGCTGCGCGCGATGAAGAACTATGCCGGGCACCGCCTGTCGCCCTGGCTCGGACATTTGATGGTCTCTCGCCAGGAAACCGCCCGGGCCTTGCTCACCCCCGGTGAGATCATGCAGCTTCCACCCGATGACGAAATCATCCTCGTGTCGGGCGCGGCACCAATCCGGGCGCAGAAAGTCCGGTACTTCCGCGACGCGCAACTGCAGGCGAGAATCCAAAAGCCGTCTATAGTGGAAGCATCTGCACCCGTCAGCCCTGCAGGAACCGACGATTGGAGCTGTCTTCAGCCGGTCACACCCCCTCACGAAGCTGGCATGAAAAAGCCCGCTGAGGACGCGGATGGCGGCATCCGACGAGAGCCTGAGATCCAAGAGCATGAAGATGTGGCGCCTGAGTTGCCGTTCCCGCGCGAGGAATTCGCGGCTCTCGAAGACGAACCTGACGACGAGGCCCAACGCGCCCGTACCATGCAGACCCGTTTCCGCCACGCCGCGCGTCAAGCGGCCCTCGATCCGGACGACGGGATCGAACTGTGAGGTGACCCCATGAAGAAAGCCAAGATCACTGCCTATGTAGACGCAGCCCTCTTTGATGAAATCAACGAACTGGCCGCGCGGCGGCGCGTCCCCAAAACCCAGATCATCGAAGCGGCACTGGCGTCGTTCCTTTCACCCGACAGCGCCGAACAGAGCGAGGCCGCGATCGTCCGCAGGCTGGACCGTCTGACGCGGTCGCTCGAGCGGCTGGAACGCGATCAGGAGATCACGACCGAGGCGCTGGCGCTGTTCGTCCGCTTCTGGCTGACGACAACGCCACCTTTGCCAGACGACACCTACTCAGCGGCCAAGGCCAAAGGGAAAGAGCGGTATGGCGGATTTGTAAAAACGCTGTCACGGCGTCTTTCTAAGGGCCCGACATTCGCGAAGGAACTGTCTCGAGAAATCGAAAATGATCTACGCGCGACCGAAAGCCAGTCCTAAGTCGCAATTTCAGATTTAAGTGAAATACGCCCAGGACTGCCTTCACGAGCCTCGCATCGCAGCTCAACTCTGCCAGAGCTAACCCAAAAAGTTCAGTCGTGAAGCGATTTTTTTATGCAAAAGCAAACTTAGACGAGAATGGACTGGTTTGCCCTATTCTCCGCTGCTATCGTAAGAACATCAGCGAGGATGCGATAATGACGGATACGGCTGACCAAGCTATGACCGTGCGAGATGTGGCTGGCTATCTGAACGTCGACGTGAAGACAGTCTACCGGCTCGTTAAGCGTGGCGATCTGCCTGGGTTCAAGGTTGCAGGCGCATGGCGCTTCAAGAGATCGGACCTCAATAGCTGGATCGATATGCAGAAAGAATCTGCGAAGAAAAGGGATTGAGGGCAAAAGAGTGAGTGATCTGAACATCAGCAATTTCATCTGGAACATCGCCGACGATGTTCTTCGCGATGTATATGTTCGCGGTAAATATCGGGATGTCATCCTGCCTATGACTGTTGTTCGTCGTCTCGATGCCGTCTTGGAGCCGACTAAAGACGCCGTTCTCGCAATGAAGGCCCAGCTCGATAAAGCAGGCGTTGCAAATCAGCATGCCGCGCTTTGTCAGGCGTCTGGTGAAGCATTCTACAATACCTCTCAGTTTCGCCTACGGGATCTGACAACAAAGGCCCGTCGCCAGCAATTAAAAGCGGATTTCGAAGCATACCTTGATGGCTTCTCGCCGAACGTTCAGGAGGTTCTAGAAAAGTTCAAATTCCGTAATCAGATCCCGACACTTGTAGACGCAGATATCTTAGGGTTCCTAATAGAGAAGTTTCTCGACCCGTCAGTCAACCTCAGCCCAAGACCAGTTCTTCATCGAGATGACAGCGAGCGCTTACCCGGCCTAGACAACCATTCCATGGGTACAATCTTCGAAGAACTGATCCGACGCTTCAACGAAGAGAACAACGAGGAAGCCGGCGAGCATTTCACGCCTCGCGATGTCGTCGAACTCATGGCATACCTGATTTTCAAACCAATAGCGGACGACATCCAGTCCGGAACTTATCTTGTCTATGACGGCGCGTGCGGCACTGGCGGCATGCTAACCGTGGCAGAGGAAAAGCTTATCCAGCTGGCTACAGAGCACGGCAAAGAAGCTTCGGTCCATCTATACGGACAGGAAGTTCAACCCGAAACCTTCGCCATCAGCAAGGCAGACTTGATCCTAAAAGGTGAAGGTGCCGAAGCTGAGAACATGAAATATGGCTCGACACTGTCAGCCGACGCCTTCCCGTCGAGGGAATTCGATTTCATGCTGTCGAACCCACCATACGGCAAGAGCTGGAAATCCGATCTTGACCGGATGGGCGGCAAGAAGGATATCACCGACCCTCGCTTCATCATAGAGCATGGCGGAGACCCAGAATTTAGTCTGATCACCCGTTCCAGCGACGGTCAGATGGTTTTCTTGGCCAATATGCTGAGCAAGATGAAGAAAGACAGCAAAGTCGGCAGCCGCATAGCAGAAGTGCACAACGGGTCGGCTTTGTTTACCGGCGACGCAGGATCAGGCGAGAGCAATGTCCGGCGCTGGGTTATTGAAAATGACTGGCTCGAGTCAATCATCGCGCTGCCGCTGAACATCTTCTACAACACTGGTATCGCAACATACATTTGGGTGCTCAGTAACCGCAAGGCACCATGCCGTAAGGGTAAGGTCCAGTTGATCGATGCTACGACTTGGTTCAAGCCGTTGCGCAAGAACCTTGGCAAGAAGAACTGCGTTCTTGGACCGGACGACATCAAGCGAATTTGCGATAGCTTTCTCAACAGCGAGGAAAACGAGCAGTCTAAGATTTTCCCCAACGATGCATTTGGCTACTGGAAGGTCACCGTCGAGCGGCCCTTGCGCTTGAAGGTCGAACTTTCGGCCAACGCGCAGCGTCATTTCACCAAGACATGTAGGGAGGCTGACGACGAGCCCCTCATTAGCGTTGTGGAAGAGGTAACCGAGCGGCTTGGCGAAGGCCCTCATCACGATTTTAACCACTTCATTGAAGAAGCTGAAGCTGTTGCGAGCAAGCACGGCGTCCGTATGACGGCAAAACGCCAAAAGCTCCTGATGGCAGGGTTTGGCATCAAGGATCCTAAAGCGGAACCTGTTATTAGGAAGGCGACCAAGATCAAGCAGAGCGCCGATGCCGAAGCCGACGCGCTGCACGGCAGTTACCATCGAACTATCGGTGGCAAAGCAGCAATCGTCGAATATGAGCCGGACACGGAGTTAAGAGATACCGAGCAGGTACCATTCTTGGAGAGGGGCGGTATCGAGGCTTTTTTCCGACGTGAGGTTCTGCCTCACGCGCCGGACGCTTGGATAGAACCGTCGAAAACCGTGATCGGTTATGAAATATCTTTTACGCGGCACTTCTACAAACCGCAGCCTCTGCGGACACTCCAGGAGATTGAATCTGACATCCGGGCGCTTGAAGAGGAAACCGAAGGGCTGCTTGAAGACGTGCTGACGGGAGGTCGCTAAGCATGGCCACCCAGCGCTATTCCGTGACCCCGCATCCGATTGAGACACTTCTGACCTGGGTGAAGTCCGGCGAGATAGCAATCCCGGAGATCCAGCGCCCCTTCGTATGGGATGCGACTAAGGTACGGAACCTTTTGGACTCACTCTATCAGGGTTACCCGGTCGGCTATCTGATCGCATGGCGGAACCCGTCGGTCCGACTGAAGGATGGCTCCACCTCGTCGGGCAAGCGCATTCTGATTGACGGGCAGCAACGCGTCACCGCGCTCATGGCCGCGTTACTCGGCCAGGGAGTGCTGACCAAGGATTACGAGACGGTACGGATCCGGATCGCGTTCCACCCAGTCGACGAGCGATTCGAGGTCTCGAACCCGGCGATCCAGAAAGATGCCTCCTGGATTCCGGACTTGGCGACGGTTTTTGCGCCTGACGCCAGCCTGACCAAGCTCACGCGTGAATACACAGCGCGCAATCCGGAGGCTGATCAGGACCGGATTTCATTGGTGCTGGAGAAGGTTCGCAAGGTTATAAACAATCAGGTAGGCATCATCGAACTGGCTGAAGATCTCGATATCGAGACGGTAACCGAGATCTTCATCCGAGTGAATTCGGCCGGTGCATCGCTTAGCCAAGCTGACTTCGCCATGTCGAAAATCGCGGCGAACGACACGTATGGCGGCAACATGCTCCGCAAGGCTATCGACTATTTCTGCCACCTTGCTGTCGCGCCTGAATTTTTGCCTCGCATTGAAAAGGGCGACAAGGCATTCGCCACATCCGAATTCCTACCAAAGATGCGTTGGCTAAAAGACGTCAATGACGACCTGTACGATCCCACTTACACAGACATGCTTAGAGTTGCGTTCACATCAGAATTCCGACGCGGAAAACTCCAAGACCTCGTTGCCTTACTTTCGGGTCGAAACTTCGAGACCAAACAGTATGAAGAAGCCGTTGCTGAAGAGGCTTTTTCCCGACTGAAGACAGGTGTTCTGAACTTTATAAACAAGACGCACTTTGATCGATTGACAATGATCCTTCGTTCGGCTGGTTTTGTCACCTCGAGGTTAATCCGTAGTCAAAACGCAATAAACTTCGCCTATATCCTCTACTTGCGAGGTCGGGCTGAGAGCATGCCCGCTGCCGACTTAGAGCGACTTGTGCGGCGCTGGTACGTGATGTCGCTACTTCGTGGGCGCTATTCAGGAAGCCCAGAAACGGCCTTCGACTTTGATATTCGCCAGATCGAATCTCGTGGCTTGGCTAGTTACACAGATGCTGTGATCGACGCCGAACTGCCTGAGAGCTTCTGGAATACGCTGCTGCCGCAGGAGATGGAAACCTCATCAGGTTCAAGCCCTTATTTCTTAGTCTATCAGGCAGCTCAGGCAAAACTCGGTGATCTCGGCTTCTTGTCTCGCGACATAACCGTGCGTGATCTTCTTCTAAACCGAAGCGATGTGCATCACGTCTATCCGCGCAATCACCTTAAGGGACAGGGCCTGACGCGCGGTCGCTACAATCAGATCGCAAATTTCGTCCTCGCCCAAAGCGAAATCAACATTGGAATAGGCGACCGCGATCCGAAAGTCTATTTCAATGAGCTTGCTGACCAATGCAACGGCGGCCTAAAAAAGTACGGCGGGATCACGACAGGAGAAGAGATGCGGTCAAATTTGCAGATGAGTTGCCTACCGGTGTCTCTGCTAGACGGCGATATCCCGACCTTCGACGATTTTCTCGAGCAACGTCGTAGATTGATGGCGCATAAGATACAAACTTACTTCGAAGGTCTATAATCTGCTGAATTTCTATTTTTGATATTAAAGAGCCACAAATGACTGAACGCAATGACCTTCTTGCTTCCATAGCTGCAACAACCGCAGATTATCGTGAAGGTGATCTTCCGGCACCGACTCCAGATCATGTAGACCGGTGGGTCAATCAGTTTGGCGCGGACGTGCAACTTCCGATCCTCCGCGAGATGGATCACGTTCTAAAGCAGACGTACATCACACGGGCATCCGTCAAGGATTTCTTCTCGTCTCTTATTTCCCACAAGGAGCTTACCAGCGGCAACCCGGGGACCTTCTGGTCGCAGGCTCATTTGCTTGATATTCAGCAGAATGGCCAGAGCCAGAAGCACATTAAGGGATTATTTGGAGAGGCCCTCCACGAACAGCTTGGCTTGGACATAAATGCCTGTGGGCGTCCCGGTGGCGCATTCATCTACCTTGACGACGTAATTTTCTCGGGAGGTCGGGTCACAACTGATCTCAGCGCATGGCTACAGAATTCGGCCCCACCAAACTCGGTTATCCATGTTCTTGTCATAGGAACACATCGATTGGGTGAATGGCAAAGCGAGAACAGGATCAAAGAAGCCGCTAAAGCTGCTGGGAAGACTATTGAGCTTCACATTTGGGCAGCCATCAGGCTCGAGAACAGGATGAAATACCGGAACTCGTCCGACGTTCTTTGGCCCGCGACCGTCCCAGATGATCCTGCTCTCGCGGCCTATTTGGCGCAACAAGGACGTTTCCCCTTGGAGCTACGCCAACCGGGCGGCAAGCCAGAAATCGAGATATTCTCATCAGACGAAGGTCGCCAACTGCTCGAACGCGAATTTCTCATGGCGGGCGTGCGTATCCGTGGATTTTGCCAGAACCCCTCAGCCATCATGCGCCCTCTCGGTTTCAGTGGTTTTGGCGTCGGCTTCGGCTCGACCATCGTGACCTATCGGAACTGTCCCAACAACGCGCCCCTCGCCTTGTGGTGGGGCGATCCCGATGCCCACCGCAATCATCCGTTCAGCAAGTGGTATCCATTGCTGCAACGGCGCACATATGAACAAGAGGTCGATTTAGATGACTTCGACTTCTGAAGCGTCCCGGAATAATCAGTTCCGAACATATGACCGCGAAACAAGCGTCGTCTTCCTCAAGACGAAGGAGCGGTTTGGCGGGTTGTCGAATATGGCTGGAGGCTTTCCGCTACGTGTGAACGGTGTCCGCATCCGAACGTCGGAGGCTCTTTATCAGGCGTGCCGCTTTCCGCATTTGCCGGATGTGCAGCGCACGATCATCGACGAGCGTAGCCCGATGACGGCGAAAATGCGGAGCAAGCCGTTCCGCGAGGATTCGAGGCCGGATTGGGACGCAGTACGCGTGAAGATCATGCGCTGGAGCCTGCGGGTGAAGTTGGCGCAGAACTGGAATGAGTTCGGCAGGCTGTTGCTGTCGACCGGGGACCGGCCCATCGTCGAGCAATCCCGCAAGGATGATTTCTGGGGCGCGAAGGTGATTGACGACGGCACTCTCGTCGGCATGAACGTGCTTGGCCGACTGCTGATGGAACTGCGCGAGCAGCTGAAGGGCGATGAGGCGGAGAGCCTGCACGAGATCGAACCGCTGTCGATCCCGGAATTTCTTCTGTTCCGCCAACCTATTGAGGTGATTTGCGCTGCTGGCGGTAGCCGTCGGCCCGTTGGGCTTGATGCACGTCACGAACGCCCGGTTGCTCCACCACCACCGCGCGACCTGCCGCAACCCTCACTTTTTGACCAACCAATGATCGACAAGGGCCAAATGGACATTAAAACTGATCGCGCCGCCGAGGCGGAGAATACCATTGGCCCAAAACCATACTCGGGTTATCGCGACAGTGCTCATGATTGGCTCGGAGCCGCTCCAGAACACTGGAAGGTTGTGAGGAGCAAATACCTTTTTCGCGAAGTTGATGAACGAACGGATACGGGCACCGAAACATTGCTTTCGATGCGCCAGGCACACGGGTTGATCCCGCACAACAAGGTCTCGACCAAGCCAGTGACGCCAGAGGATTTGAAGGGTTACAAGCGGGTCCAAGCCGGACAAATGGTCCTAAACCGAATGCAGGCATCGAATGGCATGTTTGCCGTTGCGCGTGAGGACGGTCTTGTAAGCCCTGACTATGCGGTCTTCCGCCTCTTGCAACCAATTGAACCCGATTACTTCGTCAACCTGTTCAAAACAAACATTTACCGGGCTAAATTTCGTCAGGAATCCAAAGGGCTTGGGACCGGCATGTCGGGTTTCCTGCGGCTTTATTCGGACCGCTTCGGTACCATTCCGATGCCTCAGCCGCCTGAGGATGAACAGCGGAGGATAGTGGAATTTATACATAGCTACGACCTGCGCGTCCGCCGTCTAATCCGCAACAAACGGCGGCTGATCGGGTTGTTGAACGAGCAGAAGCAGGCGATCATCAACGGGGCCGTCACGCGCGGCCTGAACCCGGATGCTGCAATGAAGCCAACCGGTATCGCTTGGATGCCGGAAATCCCCGAGAAGTGGGTGATAACCCCGTTGCGGCACCTCTCCACCTGTCTAGACGGCAAGCGGGTACCGCTCGAAGCGTCTGCCCGTGAAAAGATGCTCGGTAATATCCCTTATTGGGGC
Source organism: Poseidonocella pacifica (assembly GCF_900111875.1). GTDB lineage: Bacteria > Pseudomonadota > Alphaproteobacteria > Rhodobacterales > Rhodobacteraceae > Poseidonocella > Poseidonocella pacifica. The sequence continues at coordinate 127,337 of NZ_FOJU01000001.1, read as the reverse complement.
GCGAACCAAATCATCGATCATCTAAACGATTTCTTGCTCGATGAGGACCTGATCCTGCTCGGCGAAGACGGAGCACCGTTCTTCGACCGTAACAAGCCAGTGGCATTCTTCTCGCAAGGCAAGGTCTGGCCCAACAATCACATTCACGTCCTGCGACCAAAGCCCGGCAATCGACCCGAGTTTATTGTGCACGCTCTCAATTGCGTGGACTATACGAACTACGTCGGCGGCGCCACGCGAGACAAGCTCACGCAGAGTTTCATGAAAGCCATACCCATCCCAATCCCGCCAGAGAACGAGCAGATTGCCATCCTCGAGCATGTGACCCGGGAATGCACCCCGTTGGATGAAACGGCCGAACGGGCTGCACGCGAGATCGGGTTTATTCAGGAATACCGCGAGCGGCTTGTGGCCGATGTCGTTACCGGGAAGCTGGACGTGCGCCACATCGAGATCGCCGCGCTTGCGAACGAGCCTATCGCAGACGAGGACGACACGCTGGAAGACCTGGAGGGCGACGACCCCGAGGTGATGGTGAGGGCCGATGCCGACGAATAGGCCTGCCATCCCCATAGAAATAAAGCGAGACGTGCTTTTCGAGGCTCGGCATCATTGCGCGGTCTGCTGCGCGTCGCTGCCGCTCGAGTATGCGCACGTCATCCCATGGAGCAAGTCCCAGGACCATTCGCTCGAAAACCTGATTGCCCTTTGCGCAAATTGCCACGAGCGCGCGGACAATGAAAAATGGGGCGTGAGCTACCTCAAACGATACAAACGATCGCCGTGCATCATTGCACGTGGTGATCCGTCGCCGATGACGGCGGAACAAAAGATGCTGGTCGATCTGATCGTGGCGCGTGACCCCGATGAAATGAACGAGAAAGAGCGGCAACGCCTCGTCTCAATGGTAGCCGCCTATGTCGGCGTTCCATATGGGCAAATAACAATTGCATCGGTGACACAAGCCAACAGCTCTCGTGTTCGAATAGACATGCCGTCCGACGCGGCGCGACGTCTGATCGAAGGGTTCGAGGCAAAAGACCCGATGCTTGAGGCGTTCCTCAGCGAAGCAGGTCTCATTCGGGTCGATCCCAGCACGCAGGTTGAAGGAGTTCGTCGAATGCGGCAGCACACTGACACGAGTGAAAAGGGTCTCGAAACCCTCATCGTCCGCTCGCTGATCGACGAGGCGGGATATGCTGCGGGTGACTCCAAGGATTTCGACCGGGACCACGCCATCGACGTCGTGAAGCTGTTCGCTTTCCTGAATTCCACTCAGCCAGACGTGGTCGAGGCGCTTGGCATTGGTGAGGATGGCCCAAAGCGGCTGCAATTCCTGCACCGTTTGCAGGGTGAAATCGCGAAACGCGGTGTGATCGACGTGCTGCGCAACGGGGTGAAGCATGGACAAGGCTCGGTCGAACTGTTCTTCGGCACGCCCACCCCCGGCAACACCAAGGCCGAGGAACTGTTCGCGGCCAATATATTCAGCGTCACGCGCCAGTTGCACTATTCCAAGGATGAAACAAAACTGTCGCTCGACGCCGCCGTGTTCATTAACGGCCTGCCTATCTCCACGTTCGAGTTGAAGAATAGCCTGACCAAACAGACTGTCGAGGATGCGGTCGAGCAGTACAAGCGCGACCGCGACCCAAAAGAGTTGCTGTTCCAGTTTGGCCGCTGCGTCGTTCATTGGGCCGTCGACGACCACGAGGTGCGCATGTGTACGCATCTGAAGGGGAAGGCCTCTTGGTTCCTGCCGTTCAACAAGGGCTGGAACGATGGCGCGGGCAATCCGCCGAACCCTAACGGTTTGAAGACCGATTATCTGTGGAAGCAAATTCTGACCAAGCGGGACCTCACCGACATCCTTGAAAACTATGCGCAGGTGGTTGAGGAGACCGATGAGCGAGGCAAGAAAAAGAAACCGAAACAGCTCTTCCCGCGCTTCCATCAGCTGGACGTTGTGCGCAAACTGCTGGCGGATGCCGAGGCCGCAGGTGCCGGACGGCGGTACCTGATCCAGCATTCAGCGGGTTCAGGAAAAAGCAACTCGATCGCTTGGCTCGGTCACCAGCTCATAGGGCTGGAGACACGCGGCAAACCAACCTTCGACACTGTCATTGTAGTCACCGACCGCCGCGTGCTCGACAAGCAGATCCGCGACACCATCAAGCAGTTCGCTCAAGTGTCCTCGATCGTTGGCGCAGTCACCGAAGGCTCGCAGCAGCTGCGGACGTTCCTGCAGCAGGGCAAGAAGATCATCATCACCACAGTACAGAAATTTCCGTTCATCCTGGACGAGATCGGCGATAGCCATCGCGGTCGAAACTTCGCCATCATCATCGACGAGGCGCATTCCAGCCAAGGCGGCCGAACGTCTGCGAAAATGAACATTGCACTCGCAGCGAATGGGGCCGAGGACGAAGAAGAAACGGTCGAAGACACCATCAATCGGCTTATGGAAGCCAAGAAGGTCCTGCCGAACGCGAGCTATTTCGCCTTTACCGCCACGCCAAAGAACAAAACGCTTGAGGTTTTCGGCACGGCAGTGCCTGAGGGCGGCAAGGTCAGGCACATCCCCTTCCATAACTACTCGATGAAACAAGCCATCGAAGAGGGCTTTATCCTCGACGTGCTGAAGCACTACACTCCGGTTGAAAGCTACTACCGCCTGATGAAGACGGTGGAGGATGATCCGCAATTTGACAGCAAACGGGCGCAAAAGAAGCTTCGGCGCTACGTCGAGTCCCATGATCATGCAATCCGCAAGAAAGCGGAGATCATGGTCGATCATTTCCACGACCAGGTGATGGCCCACCGCAAGATCGGCGGCGCGGCGCGCGCAATGGTCGTGACCAGCGGGATTCATCGCGCTATCCAATATTTCCACGCATTCGGGGAGTATCTGAAGGAACGTAAGAGCCCATATCAGGCAATCGTCGCCTTCTCGGGCGAGCATGAATATGGCGGAAAGAAAGTCACCGAGGCATCGCTTAACGGCTTTCCCAGCAACAAGATTGAGGAGACAATCCAGAAGGATCCGTACCGTTTCCTTATCGTCGCCGACAAGTTCCAGACCGGCTACGACGAGCCGCTGCTGCACACGATGTACGTGGACAAGACGCTTTCCGGTATCAAGGCCGTGCAGACGCTGTCGCGCTTGAACCGGGCGCATCCGCAGAAGCACGATACCTTCGTGCTGGATTTCATGAACGACGTTGATGGGATCAAGGCGTCGTTCGAGGATTATTACCGCACGACGATCCTGAGCGAGGAGACCGACCCGAACAAGTTGCACGACCTGAAAGCGCGGCTCGATGGCTATCAGGTCTATTCGTGGGAACAGGTTGAGGACCTCGTGGCGCTTTATCTTTCCGGCGCCGACCGCGACAAGCTCGACCCGATACTCGATGCGTGCGTCGCAGTCTACAAGGCCGACCTCGATGAAGATGGGCAAGTCGACTTCAAAGGTAAGGCGAAGGCTTTCACGCGCACCTACGGTTTCCTGGCGGCAATCCTGCCCTATACGAACGCGGAGTGGGAGAAGCTCTCAATTTTCCTGAACTTCCTCACACCGAAATTGCCGGCGCCCGAGGAGCAAGATCTGTCAAAAGGCATTCTGGAAGCAATCGACATGGACAGCTATCGGGTAGAGGCGCAGGCGACTATGTCGATTGCACTTCCCGATGCCGACGCGGAAATCGGGCCAGTTCCATTGGGAGGAGGCGGTCGCAAGCCGGAGCCTGAGCTCGACCTATTGAGTAACATCCTGAAAACGTTCAATGAAATGTTCGGCAACATCGACTGGAAGGACGCTGACAAGATCGGGAAGGTAATCGCCGAGGAATTGCCCACCAAGGTCGCGGCTGACAAGGCCTACCAGAACGCAATGCAAAACTCGGACAAGCAGAACGCTCGTATCGAGCACGACAAAGCCCTAGAGCGCGCGGTAATCGAGCTGCTGTCAGATCATACTGAGCTTTTCAAGCAGTTCAGCGACAACCCGTCTTTCAAGAAGTGGCTTTCTGAGACTGTCTTTGCCGCGACCTACACTGACAAAGCTCCTCAGCAGAGTTCATAACTGCCTTAGAACAAAATACGCTACGACCTGCCGATGCGCGCCAAACAACTACTACGTCTTCACAGCTGTTGCCTGTAGCTCAATAACGGTCTTCTTGATCGGTCTCGTGAACCATCGCGAGGCCGATCATGACCGTTACGCCTTTCAAATCAGAAATCTCCTCTCGCGGCGCGCGCATGCTGCGCACGGCACTCGGGCCCGGCATTACTGCTTGGCTCGAGGATGCGAGCGTTGTCGAAGTAATGCTGAACCCCGATGCGCGGCTTTGGGTCGACAGGCTGACGGAAGGGCTCATCGATACAGGTGCAGTCCTTTCCCCCGCAGAGGGTGAGCGGATCATCCGTCTGGTCGCACATCACGTCGGGGCGGAGATTCATGCAGCAGCCCCGCGTGTTTCGGCCGAATTGCCGGGAAGCGGCGAACGCTTCGAGGGCTTACTGCCGCCAGTCGTGTCTGCGCCGACCTTCGCCATTCGCAAGCCCGCCGTCGCAGTGTTCACCCTCGAGGACTATGTCGCAAAGGGCATTCTCTCCTCAGATGCGGCTGCGCAGTTGCGCGAGGGGGTCACCAGCCAGGCCAATATTCTTGTCGCGGGCGGGACCTCCACCGGCAAAACAACCCTGACCAATGCGCTCCTGGCGGAGGTCGCCAAGACCGCAGACCGCGTGGTTCTGATCGAGGACACGCGCGAACTGCAATGCCTGACCCCAAATCTCGTGGTCTTGCGCACGAAAGACGGGGTCGCAACCCTGTCCGATCTGGTCCGCGCTTCGCTCCGCCTGCGCCCTGATCGCATCCCCATTGGCGAGGTGCGCGGGCCGGAAGCGCTGGACTTGCTCAAAGCCTGGGGCACCGGTCATCCGGGCGGGATCGGCACGATCCATGCCGGGTCCGCCATTGGTGCGCTGCGGCGGCTCGAGCAGCTGATCCAAGAAGCGGTGGTCACCGGCCTGACCGCCTCGGGCGATTACGCCCTCACCCCCCTTTTGCCACCAACACAAGGAAGCCATCCATGACCCTTCTGCCATCATTTCGCACAGCCCTTGGCGCAACTGCGTTCAGCCTCCTCGCCTTTGCCCTGCCAGAGCCGGCGCTCGCCGCCGGGTCGGGCATGCCGTGGGAAGCCCCCCTGCAATCCGTACTCGAATCGATCGAAGGCCCGGTCGCCAAGATCGTCGCTGTAATCATCATCATCGTCACAGGGCTGACGTTGGCCTTCGGCGATAGTTCGGGCGGATTCCGGCGGCTGGTACAGATCGTCTTCGGGCTGTCCATCGCCTTCGCGGCCTCGAGCTTCTTTCTCTCCTTCTTCTCCTTTGGCGGCGGGGCGCTGATCTGATGGAGAACCCCACCGACATTCCCGGCTATTTCGCGCCCGTGCACCGCGCCCTGATCGATCCGATCCTGCTGGCCGGTGCTCCCCGCACCATCGCCATTGCCAATGGCACCCTGGCGGCCGCCATCGGGCTGGGCTTGCGGCTCTGGCTCGTAGGCCTCGCATTTTGGCTGGTCGGCCACCTTTTCGCAGTCTGGGCCGCGAAGCGAGACGCACAGATCGCTGAAGTGGCGCGGCGGCATCTCCGATACCCGTCCTGGTTCGGGGTCTGAGCCGATGATGCGTCTGGCCGAATACCGCTCCAAATCCGCCCTACTGGCCGATTTTCTGCCATGGGCTGCATTGGTCGCGCCCGGTGTCATCCTGAACAAGGATGGCAGCCTGCAACGCACAGCGCGGTTTCGGGGTCCGGATCTGGATTCAGCCACGCCCGCCGAACTGGTCGCCACGTCGGCCCGGCTGAACAGCGCCCTCCGGCGGCTTGGTTCTGGCTGGGCCGTCTTCATCGAGGCGCAGCGGATGCCGGCACAGGACTATCCTGCCTCCGAGTTTCCCGATCCGGTCTCAGCCCTTGTCGATGCCGAACGGCGCGCGCAATTCGAAGAAGCGGGCGCGCATTTCGAGAGCGCGTATTTCCTGACGCTTGTCTGGATGCCGCCCGCAGACGACGCGAGCCGCGCCGAAGGCTGGCTGCTCGAAAACGCCCCGGATCGCCGCACCAAGCCTCAGGACCTGATCTCCGCTTTTGTCGGCCGCGCCGACCGGCTGACCGATCTGCTCGACGGGTTCATGCCGGAGATCGCCTGGCTTTCCGATGCTGAGACCCTGACCTACCTGCATTCGACCGTGTCAACCCGGCGCCAGCGCGTCCGCGTGCCGGAGGTCCCGATGCATCTGGACGCGGTGCTGGCCGATGATCCTCTTGTGGGTGGGCTGACACCCCGGCTCGGAGCCGCGCATCTCAAGACCCTGACCATCGTCGGGCTACCAAGCGCCACCTGGCCCGGTTTGCTCGACGAGTTGAACGCGCAGGGTTTCGAGTATCGCTGGTGCACGCGGGCGATCTGCCTCGACAAGACGGATGCCGCCCGGGTGTTCACCCGCATCCGCCGACAGTGGTTCGCCAAGCGCAAGTCGGTGGCCGCGATCCTCAAGGAGGTGATGACCAACGAAGCCTCGACCCTGCTCGACAGTGACGCGGCCAACAAGGCGGCAGATGCAGACGAGGCGCTGCAGGAGCTCGGCGCCGATGTGGCGGGTGCGGCTTACGTCACCGCCACGATTACCGTTTGGGACGAGGACGCAGCAGCCGCCGAGGCAAAACTGAAGGCCGCAGAGAAAATCGTGCAAGGGCGCGATTTCACCTGCATCCCGGAAACATTGAACGCGCTCGAGGCCTGGCTCGGCTCCCTGCCCGGCCATCTCTACGCCAATGTCCGTCAGCCACCCATCTCGACATTGAACCTCGCCCATTTGATCCCGATCTCGGCAGTCTGGGCGGGGCCGGACCGGAACGACCATCTAGACGGCCCGCCACTGTTCCACGCCGAAACCGACGGCACAACGCCGTTTCGCTTCTCCACCCATGTGGGCGATGTCGGCCATACCTTGATCGTCGGCCCGACCGGGGCGGGCAAATCAGTCCTGCTAGCGTTGATGGCGCTGCAGTTCCGGCGCTATGCCAGTGCCCAGGTCTTCGCCTTCGACTTCGGCGGCTCGATCCGCTGCGCCACGCTCGCCATGGGTGGCGATTGGGAAAACCTCGGAGACGCACTGGCCGACGAAGACCCCGCCGTGCAGCTGCAACCACTCGCCGGGATCGATGAGACGTCGGAACGCGCCTGGGCGCAGGACTGGCTCGCGGGAATCCTCGGACGGGAAGGCGCGACGATCGACCCAAGCGCGCGGGACCATCTTTGGTCAGCACTGACTTCTCTGGCCTCGGCCCCGCGCGAGGAACGCACGCTGACCGGCCTCTCGGTCCTGCTGCAGTCGACCGAACTCAAACGCGCGCTCAAGCCCTTCTGCCTCGGCGGGCCTTTCGGACGGCTTCTCGATGCTGAGGCCGAAGACCTGGGCAGCGCGGACGTGCTCGCGTTTGAAACGGAGGGGCTGATCGGCTCAGCAGCGGCACCCGCCGTGCTGGCCTATCTCTTCCACCGGATTGAAACGCGGCTTGACGGATGTCCCACCATGATCCTGATCGACGAGGGCTGGCTTGCGCTCGATGACGCCAATTTCGGCGGGCAGCTGCGCGAATGGCTGAAGACGTTGAGGAAGAAGAACGCTTCGGTGATCTTCGCCACCCAATCGCTGGCCGATATCGACGGGTCCCTCATCGCGCCCGCGATTGTCGAGAGCTGCCCCACGCGGATCTTCCTTCCCAACGAACGGGCCTTTGAGCCGCAGATCGCCCGGATCTACCAGAACTTCGGGCTGAACGACCGCCAGATCGACATCCTCGCCCGCGCGACGCCGAAGCGCGACTACTACTGCCAGTCGCGGCGGGGCAACCGGCTCTTCTCGCTGGGCCTCGGCGAGGTGGCTCTGGCCTTCACCGCCGCCGCCTCCAAGGCCGATCAGGCCGCAATCAGCAATCTTATCGCCACCCATGGCCGGGATGGCTTTGCCGCCGCCTGGCTGCGTCATCGCGGTCTTGATTGGGCCATCGACCTGCTCGGGCCCGACATTGCACCAGCCGATCCGACACCCCCTCACCCTAACCAGAAGGAGACAGAACATGACCCGCAAACCTGAGCGCCCTGCCCGGCCCCGCAATCTCGCCGCCGTATTGATGGCCAGCGCCCTCGCGATCACTCCCGTCCTGACGACACCGGCCCAGGCCTTCCTCTTCGGCGGCGGTGGGCGGATCGTCTACGACCCGCGCAACCATGCCGAGAACATCCTCTCGGCCGCCCGCGCGCTGGAGCAGATCAACAACCAGATCGCGCAGATCCAGAACCAGGCGCAGATGCTGATGAACGATGCGCTGAACCTCGCGAACCTACCGCATTCCTCTCTGGCGCAGCTGCAGGACGCCATCGGCGAAACCCAGCGACTCTTAGCCGATGCCCAAAGCCTCGCCTTCGACGTGGCCACTATCGAACAGGCCTTCACGCAGGACTACGGTGCTGCCGCAGCGCAGGGCGATTTCGACGCGATGATCGCCGGAGCGCGCGAGCGGTGGGAAACATCCGTCGCGAGCTTCGAGGACAGCTTGCGCGTGCAGGCCGGGGTCGTGGGCAATATCGACGGCGCGCGAACTCAGATGGACGCGCTCATCCGCGAAAGCCAAGGAGCCGTTGGGGCCCTGCAGGTCGCGCAGGCTGGCAACCAGCTGCTCGCATTGCAATCGACACAGATCGCCGATCTGACGGCAGCCATCGCCGCGCAGAACCGGGCCGAAGCGCTGGAAGCCGCCCGCATCGCCTCCGCCGAGGCGCAGGGCCGCGAAAACCTCGAACGGTTCCTCGATTACGGCGGCGGCTACTCCCCCGGCGCCGTCCACTTCTTCGGGGATTGAGCGTATGGCACTCGACACCCCGCGAACTCTGCGCCTGATCGCCTTCGGTATCGGCGGCCTTGCCGCCCTCGCCGCCGCTGTGGAACTCACCCAGACGATCCTGCCCACCGACACCGGGCATGTGGTCAGGGATGACGCCTTGCGCGGCACCCTCGCGCGTTGCCGTGACCTGACGCCCGAAGACTACGCCACCGACACCGAATGCCGGGCCGCCTGGGAGGCGGCCCGGCAGCGCTTCTTCGATCTGGCTCCAGAGCCGGCCGGGACGGAGTAAGGCAATGGGCGGCGTCAGTGTCATCGACCGGTTTCTCGAGGTCTTCGCCTCCTACATCGATTCCGGTTTCGGCCTTCTGAGTGGCGACGTCGCCTTCCTCGCCACCACGCTGATCGTCATCGACATCACGCTGGCGGCCCTCTTCTGGGCCTGGGGTACGGATGACGACATCATTGCACGGCTGGTGAAAAAGACCCTCTTCGTCGGGGTCTTCGCCTATATCATCGGCAACTGGAACACGCTGGCCCGGATTGTGTTCGACAGTTTCGCGGGCCTTGGCCTCGTCGCCACCGGCGGCACCATTTCCGCCAGCGAGCTGCTGCAGCCCGGGCGCATCGCGCAGGTCGGGCTCGAGGCCGGCCAGCCGATCCTCGCCTCAATCGCCGACCTCTCCCGGTTCGTCGCCGTCTTCGAGAATTTCATCCAGATCGGGATCCTGTTCTTTGCCTGGCTGGTGGTCCTGCTGTCCTTCTTCATCCTCGCGATCCAGCTTTTCGTCACCCTGATCGAATTCAAGCTGGCCACCCTGGCAGGCTTCATCCTCGTGCCTTTCGGCCTCTTCAACAAGACCGCTTTCATGGCCGAGCGTGTGCTGGGCCTTGTCATCTCCTCCGGCGTCAAGGTGCTGGTGCTGGCCGTGATCGTCGGCATCGGCTCCACCATCTTCAGCGAATTCACCGCCGGGTTTGCGGGTGAGCCCACGATCAATGACGCAATGTCTGTGGTCCTCGGCGCGCTGGCACTTCTCGCCCTCGGCATCTTCGGCCCCGGCATCGCAAATGGCATCGTCTCGGGTGGACCGCAGCTCGGCGCAGGTGCCGCTGTCGGCACCGGAATTGCCGTGGGCGGGTCTGCAGTCGCTGGTGTCGCCGGAACCCGGATGGCCCTTGGCACTGGCGGTGCCGCCCTGCGCGGTGGCAGCGCTGTCGGCAGCGGAACCGCCACTGCATACCAGCTCGGCGCAGCCTCGCGCAGCACAGGCCTCGGAAAAACCGTCGGTGGCGCGGCCGCTGTTGGCAAGACCGGTGCTGTCGCCGCGTTCAGCCCGCTCCGGCGCGCGATCTCGGACGGCGCGCAGTCCGGCGCCCGCGCAGCCTATGCCGCCACCGGGGGACGGATGGCGGGTGGTGCCCTGCCCTCCCCGGCCAATGACGGCCCACCCGACTGGGCGCGCCGGATGAAGCGCCAGCAATCCCTTCAACACGGCCTCTCGACCGCCGCCCACGTCATCCGCTCCGGCGATCATGGCGGCGGCGGCACGGTCGTCAGCCTCTCCGAAAGGTCCTCCTGATGTTCCGACGTCCCAGTGTCCGCTACGGCACCACGCCCGAGCCCGTCACCCCCTACCAAAAGGCCGCCCAGGTTTGGGACGAGCGCATCGGCTCGGCCCGTGTGCAGGCCCGCAACTGGCGCCTTATGGCGATGGGCTGCCTCGCCCTATCCGCCGGGCTCAGCGCGGCGCTCGCCTGGCAATCGACGCGCAGCAGCGTCGTCCCTTACGTGGTCGAGGTCGACCATCTCGGTGCGGCGCAGGCCGTAGCCCCGGCGCTTGCCGAGTATCGCCCGACCGACCCGCAGATCGCCTGGCACCTCGCCCGCTTCGTCGAGCATGTCCGGCAGGTCCCGGCCGATCCGATCGTGCTGCGCCAGAACTGGCTTCGTGCCTACGATTTCGCCACGGATCACGGCTCCGTCGCGCTGAATGACCATGCCCGGGTGAACGATCCCTTCGCGCAGGTCGGCGACACGCAGATTTCCATCGAGGTCTCGAGTGTCATTCGCGCCTCTGACACGAGCTTCCGCGTCGCCTGGATCGAGCGCCGCTACGAAAACGGTCAGCTCGCCACAACCGAACGCTGGACCGCCATCCTGACCGTCGTGATCCAGCCGCCGCGCGATGCGGAGCGCCTGCGGGCCAACCCGCTCGGCGTCTATGTCCATGCCATCAACTGGTCGAGGGAGAATGCCCAATGAATCGACTTCGCCCCATCCCCGTTCTTCTCCTAGCGGCCACGGCGCTGACCGCCTGCACGGGGCAACGCCCGCCCGAAATCGCCTATGACGACCAGGTCCCGGCCCTTGCTCCGCCACCGCCGCCGCCCCCTGTTGAGGGACCACCACGCCCGGTCCACACACCCCCGGCCTGGACGCCCTCCCGCGGCGGCGATCCGGAAGCGGACACACCGGAGGCCCGCATCATCGCCGCCAATGCCGCCGCCCGCGTCGAACCCCGCCAGCAGGGCTATTACAACGCCATGCAGGTTTTCCCGTGGAGCGAAGGCGCGCTCTACCAGATCTATGCAGCACTCGGCCAGATCACGAATATCGCGCTCGAACCCGGCGAACGCCTGACCGGCCCCGGCCCGATCGCGGCCGGCGACACCACGCGCTGGATCATCGGCGACACAACCAGCGGGTCGGGCCGCACCGAGCGCGTCCATATCCTCGTCAAGCCCACCCGCCCCGACATCTCCACCAATCTCGTCGTAAACACCGACCGGCGCAGCTACCACATCGAGTTGCACGCAGACGAGGAGACCTGGATGCCCAGCGTCGCATGGGCCTATCCAGAGGTGCGATCCACGCCCCGCGCCCCGACCATCCGCCGCCCGGCGATCCCGCACGAGGCCGAACGGCACTACCGTTACGGCTTGCAGGGCGATGCCCCGCCCTGGCGGCCGGTCTCGGTCTTCGACGACGGGCGCCGTGTCTATGTCGTGTTCCCCCCCGGCATCGCCCAGGGCGAAATGCCTCCGCTCTTCGTGATCGGCGCGGATGGGCGCGGCCAGATCGTGAACACCCGCGTGCTCGGCAACGTCCTGATCGTGGACCGGCTCTTCGGGGCTGCAGAACTGCGTCTCGGCGAAAGACGACAGCAGGTCGTGCAGATCGTGCGTACGGATGGTGATCAGCGCCCGCCGCGTGCGCCCCAGCCAGAGGTGGAGCGATGACACAAGTCCCTGATATGCAAGAGCCGCCACGGACCGAGGAAGAGATCGCCCATGAACTCCGTCTCAGGCCCGATCCGCCCCGTGTCATGCGCCTGTCCCGCCGAGCCATTGCCCTTGCCACCGCCATCGGCGGACTTGGCCTTGGCGCAATCCTGATCGTGGCCCTGCAGAACAACCGGCAGGAGGGCAACCAGACGGAGCTCTTTTCCACCGAACGCATTCAGGCGGCTGAAGGGCTGTCCTCACTTCCTCGGGATTACGCCGATGTCCCGCGTCTCGGCCCACCCTTGCCCGGTGAGTTGGGCCGCGCCATCCTTGGGGCGCAAGATCGCGGCCAGCCGGTCCCAGCACCGCCCCTTTCCGGTCCATTGGCCCCCACAGTCGATCCGGAGGAACAACGCCGTCTCCAGGAACTCGACGCCGCCCGGCTGAGCGCCCTTTTCGCCGAGGCGCAAACCCGTGCCGCGCAGCGGAACACAGGCCACACCGACCTCCCCCGCGACCGGCGCGCTCTTCCCCTCCACATTGGGCAGCCCTACGGCAAGCGATCCGATTTCCGGCCGGGAGGCGTTCCTCACCCGTCCCGGAGACACGGACACCGTCAGTGCGCAACGCATAGTGCCGCCGCCCAGCCCCTACATCCTGCAGGCCGGCACGGTGATCCCGGCCGCCCTGATCACCGGCCTGCGCTCCGACCTTCCCGGCCAGATCTCGGCACAGGTGACTGGAGACGTCTATGACAGCCCCTCAGGGCGGTACTTGCTGATCCCGCAAGGCGCTCGGCTTCTGGGAGAATACGACAGCCGCATCGCATCCGGGCAAAGCCGTCTGCTTCTGGTCTGGACCCGCCTCATCCTTCCGGATGGTCGCTCCATTGTGCTGAAGCGCGCGCCCGGCACTGACGGAACAGGCGCGTCCGGCCTGCAGGACTGGGTCAACTATCATTGGGGTCGCGTCTTCCTTGCTGCTGGCCTCGCCACGATCCTGAACCTCGGCCTGGAAAGTGGCGCAGAAACCGAAGACGATGTCGCCCGCGCCATCCGCGAGGCCGCGCAGGACACGATCGGACGGACCGGGGACGAGATCGTCCGCCAGCAGCTCGCCGTCCCGCCGACACTGACCATACGCCCGGGCTTCCCCGTCCGCGTCATGGTCACCCGCGACCTGATCCTCGAGCCCTTGGGAGAAGTCCGATGACGAAACTGAAGCTTGGCCCGATCCATGACGACAAGCCGGTCAAGCTGACCGTCGAACTTCCCGCTGATGTGCACCGTGACCTTTGCGACTACGCGGCTGTCCTGGGCCAACAGACCGGACAGGATCTAGAGCCCGCCCGCCTCGTCGCCCCCATGCTCGACCGCTTCATGGCCACGGACCGCGGGTTCGCTGCAGCGCGCAAGGCGGGATCGAGGGCTAACCGCAAGAAGCCAGACCCACAGAAGCCACTGGATTCCGATCAGGGCTAAGTATCTGTGAAATCGTAAATCTCTTGGCGGATCGCATTGCACATGGATCGCACATAGGCACCCCCTACCTGCCTCAGGTTACTAGGGAGTCGGTCCGACCCTCCAGCGCCCAGACTCGTCGAGAGGCGGACTCACGATTGAATGAACTTCCGCAATCTTTAACTCATCGACGAGTTCGTCCCGGAGTTCATAGCGATCCGCCTTGACCGAACGCTTCGATCGACGCCAGCACTGCTTATGACCTGCTCCACCGAAGAGTCCTCGATTTGAGGTTAGCCTGTTATCCAACTGATGTGACAGCCGCGCGCGGAGGCGGGCCACGCACACGCGATCGTTGTTATTCCTCAGCGGAGGGAGGCGCCCCGATTACCTAGCGCTGAAAACTACAGTCGCGGAACGTTTGCACTTGGTCTCCGTCACGGCCTACGAAGCTGTCGAGCTTGATTTCCGAAACGACCATTTCAACAACCAGGTCGTCATTTCGTGTAACGAACAACTGGCCGTCCACCAGATCCCATTCTGCAGCCAAGCCGTACCAACGCGCCGCGCCATCTTCTCGAAGGGATACGGAGGCACTCGACGTGCAGTCGCCGCTCGACCAGGTTCCGACCAGTGCTCGATGAGCAGGAACGAACGCGGTTCTGTGAATAACGCACAAGCTCGGGGACTTCACGTCGAGGGTAGTGCCTTGAACGTCCAAGGTGCTGCGACAGTACCGGTCTTCTTGCAATGTCCAATACGCCAACTCGAGTGGACTGCTTCGTGATAGTTCTACGTCTGATCCACGCGGTCCGCGCAGAGCTCGCGCCCAGCCTTCTTCCCCTTCGCGCAATATTCCGGTAAAGCAACCGGCGAAACAGCGACCCGCGGATTGGTAGACGATGAGGGTCGTTCCCGCGTCGGGGTCGACGATCCTTGCTGACACCATTTCGGCATCAACTTGGGATTCCCCAAGCACCTTCTCTAGGATCGCACGGTCCTCTTGACCCGGTGTCGCGAGCTCCAGCCAAGTTACCTCCATATCCTGCCAGTCATCGTCCGAGACGAAAATCTCAACACGCCGGTTATGGGCTTCCTGGAGTACACCAGTCGTGGGAACCAAGGAATTCACTTCCCCCCCAGAGACAACCGCGATCCTTCGAATATCGCCACCGGATCCCTTTAGTAAATCAAACGTCTGAACCGCGCGTCGCATGCCGAGTTCGAGATTGAAGGCTTCGCTGCCCAAGTCGTCGGCGTGGCCGACGATTATGAGAGAAGACTTCCCGGTATCTTGCCAGATCGAATGTGCCGCGCGCGCGATACCCTTGCCGTCAGCGCTTAGGACAGCACCGCCGTTGGAAAAAAAAGAGAAAAACCGCAGGTCTTCGGAGTAGCCGCGCTCCACCGCCGCAAAGTCGAGCAACTCGTCTGGATGGCTAATCGTCTCGGCAGGCGCCGGGCTAGCAAGCACGGCGAGACCTACAAGCAAATGGTGCAATCTCGTCCTCATCATGAACCCCCGTTATTTATAAAGCCCGGGAAACTGCTGATTCAGTTGCGGGTTGGACAGCGCCGGAGGAGCTATGCTCGTTTCGTAATAGTTGTCGGAAAGGCCCTGTTTGAACGCGGCTGCGCCGTATGCAGGAAGGTATCCCCCGCCAAGCGAGTAATACTGCGAAATGTGACCCTGCTCATGCGTTATAAGTTGATCTGCAGCGATCAGATCGCCCAGGTTCTTCAACTTCGTGAAGTCACCGGCGATTGCCAAGTCGTATGGTGTGGGGTTGATCGTCGAGAATATTCCGATATTCACTCCGGGGCCCGCCATCTTGGAGTTTGCTCTAAACACGTACCCATTTCGATACCAAGTGGGCTGCTCGCCACGGCTCAGCACCAGGCCGACCGAGTAGCCGATCGCGTTGGTGGCTTGTCCGGCAACGATTGCCCTGGTCGCTCCTCGCAGCATGGCTTCGCCGGCATCCCCCCCGTAGACCTGTGAAACGACGAAGCCCTGGGCAGCACCGCGTAGTGCATCTCGGCCAATTTGCCCGAACACGGCTTCCGACGGTGAATCCGCGGTGATCGCGTTTCCATATCCTAAGCCCACCGCACCGCCAACGAAGCCCGTGATTGCCCCCGTCGCCACCCCACGGCCGATATCCCCTCCATTGGCCGCCGCGCTGAAAGCGCCCGTAAGGGCGCCGCCCACGGTACTACTCGCCAAGGCGCTACCCGTGAGCTCAAATGCCGCAGCATAGCCCACGTAGGCCAGCGCGCCGGTCGCCGCCCCGAAAGCAGCGCCCTTGATGATCCCGGCGAACACGTCTTTGTCATTAATAATTGCATCGATTCCGCCAATCGCCGCTCCGGCAATAATCGCGACGACTATGAATGGAAGATCCCCGTTTGGATCCGAGTATGTTGCGGGGTTGTTGAACGAGTACGCGTACCGGTTTGAACGGGCCATGGAGCCTGGGTCAACCGCGATGCCGTCTGGTTGCAGGAACCGATGCAAGTCCGGCGCGTACTGGCGTTGTCCCATCGTGTAGAGATCTGTGGCTTCGTCCAACAGGGATCCGTCGAAAGCGTGGAACAATCCGGATGTCAGCCCGGCCTTGCGCACGTTCGCTTCGCTGCGGACGAGATTTCCCCAAACGTCGTAATCGAAGCGGGTCTCCGTGATCCCTTGACCGCTTACCAGCGCCCGGACCGAGCGCTTGTAATCGGCAACCAAGACATGCAGCTCGGCATTGTTCGCGTCTTCAGTCGCGATTAGGGCCCCGTCGGCATAGATCTTGCGCAGGCAGCCCCGGGAATTGCACTCGTAGTGTTTCCCGATGTAAGCCGTCGTTCCGCTTGGCGTTTTGCGCGCCAGCAACAGGCCGTCACCGTCGAAGATGTACTCGACAACGAGCCTACCATCTCGAACAACCTTGGATACGCGCCCGGTTTCTTCGTAAGTCAAGTCCCAACGTGAATTGCCCTTGCTGATCCTTGTCACGCGCCCAAGTGTATCGTATTCCAACCGGGCGCCGAGAACTTCCGTTAGCCTGTTATCCCCACGCTTCTCCTCCTCAGGAAACGCGGTCCCGCTATCAACCGGGGCAACCGGGTTGTCGAACCTATCGTAGTCCCAGTCCGTGGAGACACCTTCGACGCTGTAGGTCTTCAAGCGAAAAAATTGGTCGTATTCGAACTTAGATGTGCCCGTACTGGAGTCGGAAAGAGCGGTGACATTTCCTTGGCTGTCATAGGACAGGCCCTGGGAAAGTATTGTCTCGCCTGCTCCGAAAGCATGAATGTTGCAGACACGGAATGGATGCTCGCTACACGTCGTGTTTGGGTCCTTGCCGTAGCTTACCTCGATCTCCGTGCCGCCAAGGTATTTCACCCTTTGCGCGCCGGTTCGCGGATCGAAATCGGCGTACTCGGCAAGTACATTCTGGTCGTCTCTGACGCGGCTTAACCACCTCCCAACGTATTCGTATTGCAACACTTTTCCGTCGGGGTAGACCAACTTGGACAAACGTCCGTCGGCGTCAAAAACCGTGTGGGTAGAGTACACTTTCCCGTCGATCGACCGCACCGATGCTGCTAGCTGGCCGGACGCGGCATACGCGAGCGTGGTACGACCGACGGCATCTAGTACCGAACTCATCCTGCCGACGGCATTGAGCCCCTCGTCGTATCGGTAAAGAACTTTCTTAATCGTGTCGCCCGAACCATCTTGGACGCGCTTTTCGATCACCCGCCCGAGGATATCGCGCCGAAGGCTCGTTTTCTGCCCCGTGGGATCGATTTCTTCAACGACGTTTCCGGTCGAATCGTACCGGTAAACCCGCTCGCCGCTGTCCGGCGTCGACACGGCGATCCGGCGGCCAAGGCTGTCGTATTTAAAGCGTTCCTGCCTGCCACCGCTCGATATACCGACGACCAGGCCGAGCGCATCGCGCTCGAAAACGGTTTCCCGACTTGCCTCGGAAGGGCCAACGTAGCAGTCGTTTGCGCGTTCGGCATACTCCCGGAACTTGATCACCTGCCCAGAAGAGTCGAGTTCTACCGCCCGGCGCTGTCCGGTCGGATCCACAGTCACCAGAGCAAGCGGGGCATAACACGTTTGGTGCAGCCTGGATCCGTCGAATTCTCGCCGTAGAATTCGCCCGAGTGAGTCGTATTCGAACGTCGCCCAGATCTCGGCCATTCCCTCAGGCGTGGAACTCGTCGATCGCGCTACCAAGCCGTAACTGTTGTACTCGGTATGCGATCGCGCGGTCTTCGTATCGGATAGCAAGACGGTAAGCCAGGACCGCCCGAGCCCATCAAAATAGTCATCCTGCCATATGCCCATTGCACTCGTGGAACGAACGCGTTGCTTGTTCGGGTCGCCCCAATCGAAGAAGTCGAAACGAACTTCCGAACCGTCCGGGTTAATCTCGGAAGTTTTCCTACCAAACTCGTCGTAATCGTACCGCGTCGTGGCGCCGTTCGCGTCGGTCACGCTCAGTAGCGTACCGTATAGCCTATCATCCAATTGGCCATCCATTCCCGCGATGGCCTGGCGGACCACGTGCCCCAGACCATTTCGCGAGGTCCGAACGAAAGTGCCGGTTCCATCGTAAGTTAGGGTCAACTCGTTTCCGGTTTCGGACCGTGAGCAAATCAAGTTGCCATATTGGTCGTAGCGCATGGCGACAACGACATCGGGGCCGACATCGTTCCAACGAACGATCTCGGTCGTGTTTCCCCTTTCGAGTCGAGCAGGTTCGATGTCCTGACTGTCACAGCCGGCCGCATCGTCATAGGCATAGTCGATACGGGCGACCAGTTTCTCGGTCGCCCGGCCAGCAAAGGCCTTCTCGGTCGCGACCCGGTCGCTGATATGGTTGGCCTCTGGCACGTAGTCCCAGGTCATGGTCCTGTCGTCGGAAGCGATACCCGGCAAACCGAGGTGGATTTGCCGGATCCGGTTCCCGTTTTGGCTTTCGTACTCGGCCTGTATGCGATTGACCTCTACGCACCGCGTGTTGGCGCATTCAATCTCGGTTCTTTCCTTCAACGGAATGAAATACCAGGGTCCGTCAACCAATACCTCGTAGGTGTTCTCGACCTTGGTTAGCGTTTCTCCTCCAAGCGTCTCGACCGTGTGGGACTTGAGGCGTCCGCGCATCTTTGCCACGGCCGAGTCCGGGTCCGCCCTACTTGGGGCGTTCCCATCGCCTTGCAGGAATACGTACCTTTCGACCTTGCCCTGCACGCTGTCGTCGCCGGGCGTCGTCACCCGAACCGAGCCAAACCCCCGGAATTGGTTCTGTACGACGTTGTAGATACCGTTCGAGAACTCGAAGGATTGCTCTACGGTGTTGCCACGACCGTCGTCCGTTGAAACCTTGGAGGGCAGCAACTGCACGTAGGGCATGCGAACTTGGGCGGGTCCGGAGGATGGTCTGTAATCAATGCGGGTTGATCCGCCAATTTGATTCCTGATGCTACGTAGCTTGTCGGAAGCAAAGTCAGTTCTGAAATGGCACGTGATGCCCTTTGGACCGCGAAAACAAGCATCGAGGGCACCGTTGCCATCGAAATCAACAAACCTGAGGGTTTTGTAAATATTTGCCTGAGACCAGTCAGGTTTGCCGCCGTCCTTGAACGCCGGCCCCCGGATTCCCGCCGTTGAAAATCGACCTCTTTCATCCGTCAGGTAGCATATGAGTCCGTCCGCATCCCGCCCGCAAACGTCGTCCGTCCCGTCACCGTTCAAATCCGTGAACCGAATGGACTCGAACCTTTGCGGTTGGCTCCAGTCTTTTGGGTCTGGAGGCGGCACTAACATCCCTGGGGGGACCACGGCGACCACGTCTGCCCAGGCCGGGCCCCGGATCGGGGTGTTCAAGTCGAACTTGCCCAGTGTGTTAAGGTAGCACACAATGCCGCTTTCATCACGCCCGCAAACATCGTTCAACCTGTCCCCGTTGAGATCGGGAAAACTAATGGTCGAGTTGTATTGCGGGAGCTTCCACTCCGTATTCTCCGGGTCTGCATTGCCGTCAGCCCAAGCTGGGCCCCGGATCGGGTTTGCGAGGTCGTAGCTCGTCCCTGTAGATATGAAGCACTCGATACCATTGCGATCTCGCGCGCAGACATCGGCCATTTCATCATCGTTCAAGCGAATAAACTGGATGGTCGAGTGGTAGCGCGCTTCGCTCCAATCCGTGTTATTGACAACTTCTGGTAGATTACCAATCGTGACGACAATGTCCTTCCACCTTGGGCCGTCGATGCGCGCACCACCTCCCAACCGGAAGCCCGATTGGCTACCTGGGAAACACTCAATGCCGGGCTCTGTCAGTCTGCAAATATCGGGAAAACGATCACCGTTCACATCCACATATCTCACCGTCGAAACAGTCGGCTTATACTTGAAATCCCACTTTGGGCTGGAAACCGGCTGGAGGTCATTGCCAATAGACAACCAACACTGCAGCGCGTGACTAAAGTGTGCACAAACATCGGCCGCCCCATCTAAGTTAATATCCGGATACTGCACTATAGAAGCATCGAAATTCATCCGTCCTTCGCGGTATCCCGGTAATTGTTGGGGATCTTGCAAGGTCTTCCCTTCTCGCGCCCAACAGGTAAGCGCGCCCGCTTCTGGTATACAAAACTCGGCGAGTGCGTCAGCATTTCTATCAGGATATGCCATTAGTGAAGCGCTAGCTCCGCCCGTCCAGCGAATTTCATCTGTTCCTGAAGAATTCGCTGGGAGCACTACATCGGCTTCTGACGAAAAAACGGGCGCGCTTTCATAGTAGTCAATGACGGTCGGGCGCAAAGAATCTCCGGAGGCAAAAACCTGCGTGGCCGCGATCAGCAATGATCTACGGGACCCAACCGATGTCTTGTAAGCTAAGTCATACTTCCACTGAAGCTTCCCATACGAACTGACCGCAATCGATTTCATCCGACGATCAGAAACAATCCGCCTACCGTCTAGAAAACCGATAGATACGTCCGGACGCGCTTCGTATTCGAAACGCACGGCGTGTGGAGGTTCGTCAACAACCTCACCGTTGGCATTCTGCGACCCGGAATACCGGATTTCATGGATGTACCGCTTGTTGCCCCTGATACGGTATTCGTAACTGGCAAAATTTCCGTTCGTGTCAACCACCTGGTCAACATACCACCTAGTTGCCCTCCCATCCGCCCCTTGGTCTCTAGTGTTCGATGTTGAGCCAAACCGATACTGGACGCCGGAACGGTCCAACGCCAGCCACCCATTTTCTCCAACCTCGATGTAGTCCGTGAACGAGCCGTCTAGTTGTGGCCGGTAAGTATTATTGGTATGGCGAACCAAGCTTGTCGTCCCCGAGTCAGTGAGCAACGTGAATGGAACGTTGGCGTTGTTAAGTTCATCCCCAACGGTGATGATTCCCGGGTTAAAGTCCCAGCCAATTCCAAGCCATCCGTTCTCGTTGGTACTCTTGTAAGTCAGCGCAACCGAAGGGGTCATGCCTCCGCGACCGGGAGGCAAAGCAATGGGTATCGAGGCAGAGAGTATTCCCGAAAAAAGATCTGGCACGATCGTGGACGCGGCCGCTGCCGTTTCTCCCGAACTGAATCCTGAAACCAACGATATTTTAGCAGCGGAGACAACTTCAATTGGGGTTGGCTCTTGCTCTTCCTGCGCCCAAACCGCCGAGGTATGAACGGCTGCAGCAAGCATGGAGACAACAGCAAATTTTCGAATGCAAATGCCAGCCATGTACAAGAACTCCACCAATTTTGCGTTTAAACTTCCATCGACACTAACCTGAAAAATTGAGACTGAGGTTAGCTAATGCAACTAAGAGTGAGCAAGAAAAAACGAAAACTTCGCGACTTAGGTCGGGTTCACGGTGGAACGAAGCGAAAATGACATGGCACGATATCGTGCGATCGTAACGTGAACATAAACTGCCAACCTATTGATGGGACGTCAGTTTCACTGCACTCCTCCATTGGCTCAGGGGCAGCGATGGGCAAACCACTTTCCATGAACCTTAGGGAACGAGTGATCGGGGCGATTGACGGGGGCTTGAGCCGACGGGCTGCAGGGGCGAGATACGGTGTCGCGCCGTCTACGGCGATCCGCTGGGACAATGAGCGGCGGGCCACGGGGTCGTTCGCGCCAAAACCGCAGGGCGGTGACACACGCTCTCGTAAGATCGAGGCGAACGCCTAGGTGATCCACGCTGCGTTGGAAGACACGCCTGACCTGACGCTAGCGGAATTTTGCAAGCATCTGTCCGAGCACGGCGTCGCAACCTCGACCTCGTCCCTGCGGCGGTTCTTCCGACGCCACGGCATTACACGCAAAAAAAAGACCGACCACGCCGTCGAGCAGGATCGCGAGGACGTCCTGAAGAAGCGCCTGGACTGGTTCGACGGGCAGTTCGACCTCGATCCGGAGCGCCTGGTGTTCATCGACGAGACCTGGACAGCCACGAACATGGCCCGCAGTCACGGGCGTTGCCGCGAGGGCGAGAGGTTGCGGATGGGCTTTCCGCATAGGCACCGCAAGACAACGACGCTGGTCGCCGGGTTGCGAAAGACCGGCATGGTCGCGCCAATGACGCTCGACAGGCCGATAAACGGCGACTGGTTCGAGGCCTATGTCCGCCACGTGCTGATCCCAACGCTGCGCCCCGGCGATGTCGTCATCATGGACAAACTCTCGAGCCACAAACGGGCGTCGGTGCGGGAGATAATGGAGGCGGCGGGCGCAAAGCTTCTGTTCCTTCCGCCCTATAGCCCTGACTTCAACCCGATCGAGATGGCTTTCTACAAGCTCAAGGCGCTGCTCAGAAAGGCCGCGGCCGCACCGTCAATGGCCTTTGGAACGCGATTGGGCGGCTCGTTGACTGCTTCACGCCACAAGAGTGCGCCAACTACTTCGCGGCCTGCGGATACGATGCAGATTGATCGAAAAACGCTCTAAACCTTTGCGCAGTGCGGGGCAAATGACTGCGTCCCATTGCAGGTTTGGTGAGATCCCCAAGTCGGTCTGGTTCCAACACGGTTCAATTTGACCAAACCCACGCAACCGCCAAGCGCCCGACGCAGCGCGCTAGAGGGCGATTTCATGTTGCACACATAGTGCACACGCGGCCTATCAAGTTATTGATAGTAAATACAAACCTGTCCAATCCATCATCGGGGCAATGCTGAGCCGCGAGGCTGATTTTTCTATCGAGTTTATGGACATGACAGGAATTCCGAGGTTTCGTGACTTTTCCGCATTTCCTGTGACTTACCCCCGATTTTCGGTGGTTTCCGTGGGTTTCCCGAGAACGCTTGCTACCAAATAGCAGCTTTTTACGCGGCCAACACCCCCAAGTGATGGGCCCTCTTGGAACGCAGCCCCACCCATTCCCAGCCCGGACTTCACATAACTCAACCGAGCGGTTTCCTGTGCCGTATTGGTGGCGACCTTGGTCTTGGACCCTATTTTTGACATCACCACCTGCTCCATCAACAGTCTGGCAGCAATGGCCTTGAGGGTTTTGTTTACGGCCTCCCTAACGACCTCATCAGAGGCACCAGGCGCAGCAAGAATGTTGGAGACCGGGAATGCGTCTTGCCCTTGGCATCCCGCGTGAGGCGCCCGATGTTTTTCACGATCTCGGTCAGACTGGATCGGTAGCTGGCCGTCAGCGCATGCTCACACCAGATCCATTTGCCCCCTCCTTGGCAAACCGCACCCAACAGCCATGGCCCCAACAGTGTGTGCTTGTTCGCCTCCGGCAGCGCACGAGGCGGCAATGACGTTGAACCATAACAGTTCTGCCGGCTCAGGGAACGTTGGGTTGAATGAACGAATTTTAGTCAACCCTTACCCGAAGAATCCCATCGTTGGGCAAGGTTCATTCAGGTTTCTACGTTAACTTGACGACGTGTTTTGGTTCTTAATGAGGTAAACGGTATGCAGGTTCGGAGATATTTGCCTGCACACAGCAGCAGCACGGCGATGCTGTCCGTTGTTGGCGCTTTGATATTTGGCATCGCCTATTTCGCCGTCTCAACGTGGGAGGTGTCGCGCGTCGAACGCAGCCTCAGATCCCAGTTGATCGAAATGACCAACGGCTTTGTCTCTGTGTTCGATGAGCATCGCGGAGAGGGGGCGCCCGTCCCGGCCAAGTTTCGTCGACTGGGGATCGAGCAGTTCACCAACAGCGAAGCCGATTTGGATACGGGCGTTCGAACGAGCGTTCGCATGCCTGGACGTCCGGGCCTGGAATTGCAGACCATTGAGGACAATGTGCGGATCGGGCAAATCATCCAACAATTCGTCGATGGTGCCATCACCGGCCCCGTGCGCGAACACCGCATCGAAGACGGGCGACTGATTGGACGCACGATTTACCCATCTGTTGCCAGCAGCGAAAGTTGTGTGTCCTGCCACAACGAAGCATTGGGCCGCAATGCATATCAAATCGGCGATATCATGGGGGCGTTTGTTGTCGAAAGCGACCTGACTGCAATTTCATGGCGCAACGCGCATTATTCGGTAGCGGCCTTCGGAATTGCCCTGATCGCCTTTGGCGCGCTGGCCCGGCGCGAGCGTGGTCGGATGGGCGAAATCGTCAGCGGTCTCGAAGCCCGTGTCCTTCTCGAAACAGAAAAGGCCGAGGCCGAGGCACATGCGAGCTTTCTGATGTCGCATGACGCGCTGACAGGATTGCCCAATCGCACAATGTTCAGCGACCATCTGACTACGAAACTTGCAAATCGTCACAAAACCGGCATCTCGGTCGCGGTTCTGGATCTGGACGACTTCAAAACGGTCAACGACACAATGGGACACGAGGTGGGGGATGCATTACTGACGGAAGCCGCTAAAAGGCTTTCGGTGTTGATCAAGGACAGTGACAGTATCGTTTCGCGTCTTGGCGGAGATGAATTTGCGGTCGTTTTTCAGATTGGTGATCTCTTTCAATCGTCTGACGCAGCGGGACGCGCAATTATGCAAGTCCTGACCGACGTATTTGCGTACTCGGAATATGTAATTCAGCCTAAATGCTCGGTCGGGATTGCGACAATCTGTAACGACGCCGACAAGATTTCGCCGACCGAATTACTACGCTTCGCAGATGCCGCGCTTTATGAGGCAAAAAAGAAAGGAAAGAACCATTACAAGATATTCAATGAAACGATTCGTTCGTCCCTCATACGACGTACAGAGATCGCTTCACAGCTTCCTGATGCGATCATCCACAACGAGATACGCGCAGCTCTACAGCCCAAACTGTGCCTGACGACCGGTGAATTCATGGGTTTCGAGGCGCTTGGACGCTGGCAGTTAGCCGGAGAAGATGTGTCACCGGCTGAATTTGTGCCCATTGCGGAGAAGATCGGCCTGATCCGAGAACTCGACCTCGCTGTGCTA
Organism: Poseidonocella pacifica; assembly: GCF_900111875.1. Lineage (GTDB taxonomy): Bacteria > Pseudomonadota > Alphaproteobacteria > Rhodobacterales > Rhodobacteraceae > Poseidonocella > Poseidonocella pacifica. The sequence continues at coordinate 102,296 of NZ_FOJU01000001.1, read as the reverse complement.
CGGTCGGCCGCTGAATTTGCCGCCCGAGAAGAGGCCGAAACAGGCATATGCGTCCATTTGTCTACAAACATATCCGCTCTCAACTTTCGCTCCACCGGCCTTGCTGAAGCGATTCAGGACATTCTTTGGCAAACCAAGCTGCGGCCGGATCGCGTCACTCTGGAAGTGACCGAAAGCGCGGCGGTCGAAAACTGGGGGGCCGTTCAGGACGTGCTGGCCATCCTGAGGCCAATGGGTGTGCGGGCTTCTCTCGATGATTTCGGAACCGGCTATTCATCGCTGAGCTATTTGCGGCGGTTTAAGTTCGAGGAAATTAAGATCGATCGGCATTTCATTTCGGACATCGTCGAAGATCAGGAAACCCGTTTCCTTTTCGAAAGCATCGTGGACATGGCGGAGGGACTGGGCAGTTCTTTGGTAGTCGAAGGGATCGAGACGGCAGAGCAGGCCAGTATCGTCGCCGAGAAAGGTGCTCTTATCGGGCAGGGCTTCTTGTTCTCACGTCCCTTGGAGATTGCCGAAGCGAAAGCCTATCTGAGGATTAAGAACAGCTTTGATACACAAATCCCGTCAGGGAGTCACCTTGCGGATCCAACGTAAAATCTTGGCAGCATGAGCAGTCGGGCTCCCCCTCCCTTGAGCCCGGCGTATTCGTCCAATTCGTTTCGTGCGTCGGAAAGCGTTGCACAATCAAACTATTGAGATAAAATCCGCAGCGGCCGTAGACGCGGGCGTTGGTGAAACGCTACGATCGGTTGCGGCCGGATTCAATCGATCTCTGACGACCAAAAACGCGGGCGGAGTAGTTGATCGGCGGCCCCGCTGCGGTGCTGTTGCGCGAAGTGCTCGATGCAACCGGTATCGTGCCTTGGATGGCGGCACACTCGCATCACGCTGGATGTCGACAGACTACCGATCGAGGTGCATGGCCACCAACCAAAGGCGGAGCGAACGCCCCCTATCGCGCCCGGATCTATTATCCGCTCCTCACCTCCATCGCCGAAACCGCCGAAACCGCCGAAATGCTGGACTGAGCAGCCCTTCTTCAGGAGTTGATATTGAAAGTTAGAGCATGGTTGGCCTTTGGCCTATCGAGACGACGGCCTCTGGCGATTACGAGTAAAATCCCAGAGCACTGTGGGATCGCTTGCATTTATTGGTTCCTCCAATTTTCTATGATGATCTGAGCTTCTTTCAGCGAGTGAAAGCCCCCCGTTCAACAACTCGTCGAGCATGCGCCCATCGAAACTGTAGCAGGGCCCGTTCTTCCATCGCGTTCCGGGCACAAGGAATGCTGTCTTGGCCCCGTCAGCTTTGCTCCAGCTTCTAACGGCCTCAGCGACGGAACTCCGTTCCGTTGCCTGACCGGATGAAAGCTACCTCGCCCCGAAGGATGAACAGGTCGGTCAGATCATCTATGCCTCGTTCGAGTTCAGTTTCCGCTTCACCCGGAGCGCCTGACATTCCCGACTGTGTTTGTGGATAATGTTCAGCGTCCTGATATCATCGGTTCGGTGGTGCACGAAGTCGTACGTCCAAACGCAATTGCGTTATTCGGGACGTATCCGGGCGCATGATCCATCGCCCTTACAGAGCCGACCCTTCTTGGGTTGTTTCATTGGCACTCTCAGCCCATCGCATCTCCACAAAAGCTCGACGCATTTGTCACTCACCGGCGTTGTTGCGGGATTCACACCTGACCCGTAGCTGCCCCTTTCCCCTATTCCGTCAGGCGACGCAGATGATTTCGGAACTGGTGAGGACGTTGAAGCGATACATGAGTGCGATGCGGACATGGATTTCGGCGATCTGGTGGTCGAGGCCTCGTCCCGCGTTACGCTCGCCGAAGGATTGCAGGCAGCGCATCTTTGACTTGATCCGGCTGCGGGCGTGGTATCCAGTCCAGCGCTTCCAGAAAACCCTACCGTAGTCTCGGATGGCGCGCAGAGTGACTTTTCGGGCCCGAGCGGCGGGACAGTCCTCTTTCAAAGGCCGCCCGTTTTACGGATCGGAATGATCTGGAAAGCGTCACGAGCAATGATGGCGCTGTGACAACGGCGCGTGTCACAGGCGCCGCCGGCGGTCACAGTGCCAATCTGCTCTGACTCGGGCATTTGATTGAGTATGTCAGGAGGGCGCGGGCCATCACCGTCGCGGCTGGGGGTGAATTCCACGGCGCGGATGTTTGTTGTGACCCGATCCATCGCCAAACATGCCTTGCGCCACTGGCGTCGCCCCTGAACGCCGTGCTGGCGCGCCGTTCATTCACTATCGACCAGAACCTTGATCCATGTGCTGCCTACCAGCAGGTTCAGAGGGCCATCCGCACGGCGATATGGGATCTTCTGGGCTGAGTTTTTCTGCCTACGGGGAAGAGCCAAAAGGTCTGGTACCGGCCAGCCCGCACTGCCATCCACACCGTGCTAGCGACCATCCCGGCGGTCTGGCGAACCGGCAGCTTGAACAGCACGTTGATTGACAGGCAGAATGGGATGGCCGCGTGGCGCGCGTGCTCCCCGCCCGTCGCGCGGCACATTCCAAGTCATGCCCTTGTCGCCCCAGATAGGCAGGGATCCTCGCTTGCGCAGCGCTGCGCTGTAACTGAACCGGTTCGTTGTGCGGTAGCGGCGGGAAAACGTTTGCTCATGCACCGCATCTGTCGCCATGGATCCCCCCCGTCGTCAGTCTTGTGCAACATCGCCCTGCCAACTCTCTCGCCCAGGCAATAGGTGCAGCCGTCGATGACCGAAGCGCCGACTCTCACCGGACAGCTCCTTCAGCCTTGTTCACAACTCGGCATCCGTCGGCCCGTTTGATCGTCGCCGATAAACGCGCGGGTCTATCCCGTCCAAGGCACAGGCCCGCTGTTGGTCGTTGTTCTTCTCTGTCATGACACAGTCTACGGCTCTCCGTCTTGCAGCGGGCTTCAGCAGTTTCCCCCCAGCATCTCCTTGAGCGTGGCCACATCCAGCATGTGCTCCGCGTGCATCTTCTTGAGTTTCGCGTTCTCAGCCTCCAGTGCCTTCAGCCGTTTGGCCTCCGACACTTCCATGCCGCCATACTTCGAGCGCCACTTGTAAAGCGTGCCATAGCTGATGCCGTGCTTCCGGCAGAGCTCCTCGGCTCCTATGCCGACTTGGGGCTCCTTCGCGATGCCAATGATCTGCTCTTCGCTGAAACGGCTTTTCCGCGTCGTCTGTCTCCTCGTTTGGAAAACTGGCTAACTCCAAACCCCGGACTTTTCAGGGGAGGACGTCACCGGTGACGCCTAAAAAAAAACTCCGAGTTTTTCCGCGACGTGCTGTGAGATGGCAGACGTTCTGCGATTTGTAAGAGTTTCGTTCGATCATTTGGCGCAGACGAGAGGACGACCGATCGACGCGGACGCGCGCTTTGCGCATGAGGATGACGGCCAACACATCGTGGCTATCCTTGGTTATTCGAATGCTGTTTGCGCCAAGTTTTCGGCCGGCCAAAGAAACGCTCCGCGACGGCAAGCTGTTGCCTATGGTCAGGTCGGAGCGGAGATAACCGGACGTTAGGCCTCTGCGCGATCACATGCTCATGGCAAATCAGCGGTGTGGACTGAGAAGATGGTCTAGGTAGTGACGCCACCCCGAAACGCTGCCTTGAAATGCTCCTCCCGCGTCCGCTGCCGGATGATCGGCGCCGAGCAGCTTGGATGACGTGTTCGAAATACCACCATTCCTCGTCCAATACCGGATCTCGTGACATGCGGGTATTCGATACAGATGCCAACTCGGGTGACGCAGAAGGCCCTGCGTGGATTCCTTTCGTCCACACGGTCTAGCGCCCCGCCCGAGCGCCGCTTAGCGCTTCTTCATCTCCGCCATAATCCTGGCCTGAAGTTCCGATGGAAGGGCCTCAATCGCGCTGGCCAAGGTTGCAAGATCTTGCCGCGCGGCGTGCAATTGATCGATGAGCGAGATCACGATGCCAAGACCAGCCACGTCGAGATCAAGCCCCTCCGAGAGGTCACACAAAAGCTCCAGCCGTGCGATGTCGATACGGCGAAACACATAGCCTTTGGCCTCCCGCTCTGGCTTGACCAAGTCGCCCTCGACAAAGCGGATGAGTTGGGTTCGGGTCAGCCGGGTTACGGTGGTCACCACGTCTTCTTCGGAATATCGGTCTGTCATTTCTCAGCCCTTTCCATCAGATCAACGCGTGGGTCGAAGTCATGGGTCTTGCGCCATTCCACAAGAAAATCCCGGAGACTGTCATCCACTTCGGGTGGCGCGACGATTTTCAACTCGACCTTCTGATCACCCTTCGTCTTATACCCGGTGCGTGCGACCCCGCGTGCCCGCAGGCGCAGGACCTGGCCCGAGCTTGCCCCTGACGGAATGGTGAGACCCACTGGGCCATCTATGGTCGGCGTTGCCACCTTGCCCCCAAGAATGGCCTCGTCAATTGTGATCGGCAGCGTCAGGAGAATGTCGTCGCCGTCTCGACGGAACACCGGATGTGATCGCACCAAAACGGTGATAAGCGCATCCCCCGCGGGACCGTCGCCAAAACCCGGCGCCCCCTTGCCGCGCAGGCGCAGTGTCTGGCCATCCTCTGTGCCGGGCGGGATACTCACCTTGAGGCTATGGCCATCCGGCAGAGTGATGCGGGTTTCGGCGCCCCGCGCCGCATCTAGGAAAGGAACTTCGAGGCTATAGCGGGCATCCGGTCCCCGGGCGGAAAATCCCCGGTCGGCAAAGTCCCCACCAGCCGACCGCGCGCGATTGCGGAGGATTTCGGCAAAGATGTCTGCCTGATCAACATCCGGTCCGAACCCGCGCCCTTGTTGATAAGTGTTGTCCGATGCGTTTGCGAAATCCCGGTAATACTGCCGCTGCGGACGTTCGGCGCCAAGGCCGTCGATTTCTCCGGCATCATAGCGCGCCCGGGTCGCGGGGTCTTTCAGGATATCATAGGCTGCGGAAATCGCCTTGAACCGGGCCTCGGCACTCGCGTCGTCCGGATGCAAGTCAGGGTGACTTGTCCGAACCAGTTTGCGATACGCTTTCTTTATCTCATCGGCCGTGGCGGACTTGGTCAGGCCAAGCACGTCATATGGATCGTCAGACATCCAGACGCCCCCTTTGGCTCCGAGAGCTTGCCGCGGCGGATCGCGCTCGGAAGTGGTTTCAACCCTTGCAGGATGCAACCGCCAGGGCGTGCCCGTCACTGATCCAAATCAATGCGCTACGGCCAGCCGAATTTATGCTGTACAGGCTATCGTTCGTTCGGGTCCTCCTGTCGGTCGATGCGTTGCTGAAAACCAGAAGGGGCCACCTTGACCGCAGCGAACCAAAAACCGGAACGGGAGGACAATCGCGCAGCGGAGCAAGGCGCGCCCGTGCGCTCGCCTCCTGTACCTGCTCTGCGCCCGGCAACCCCGGCACCTGCATTCACGTGGCATCGCTGGTTGTGGGGGATGGTCGGACTGATCGGCGTCGCAATTGTCGCCATTGGCTATGTCCAGTTCTGGGCCGCACGACCGCTCTCAGTGGCAGTTGAAATTGCCGCATCCGCTCCGGTGACGCGGGTGCTCGCGGTGAATGGCCGTATTGCCGCCCGCCATTCTGTTGATGTGACATCCGTGATGACGGGGCGTCTTGTCTCGCTGTCCGTGTCCGAGGGCGACAGTGTCCGCGTGGATGACGTCCTCGCGCAGGTCAATGCCGCCGCACAGACGGCGATTGTCCGGCAGGCGGTGGCCGCACTGGATGCCGCCCTCGTGGCGCAACAGCAGGCGACCGAAACCTATGAACGTGCGGTCGCACTGGGTACCAATATTCCCAGACTTGAACTCGAAGAAAGCGCCCACGCCGTCCAGTCGGCGGGACAAGAGGTCGCCCGCCTCACTGCCATTTTGGATCAGGCTCAAATCGTTCTGGAGGACTATACGATCCGTTCTCCAGTCGACGGAACCGTTCTTGAATTGGACGCAGAAGAAGGACAGATCGTAGGGCCCGCCAACCGTCTGCTAACCCTCGCAGATCTGAGCGAAATACTGGTTGAGGCCGACGTGGACGAGGCCTATGCGACCCAGATTGCCGTGGGCCAGCCTGCTGTGCTGCAACTGGCCGGAAACACCGGGACACACCAAGGGCATGTCAGCTTCGTGTCCAACCGCGTCGATGAAGCGACCGGTGGACTTGCTATCGAGATCAGTTTCGATGCGCCGATTGCGGCCCCGGTCGGACTGACTGTTGCCACGAATGTCATTGTAGACCGTCGCGATGCAGCGCTGACCGTGCCGCGAACTGCCCTAGTGAATGGCGACGCGGTTTTCGTGGTTGCGGACGGCGTCGCACGGCTGCACCCTGTGACGGTCGTGGACTGGCCCGCAGCCCGATTGATTACGACAGCAGGGCTGGACGAAGGCACCACCGTGATTGTCGATGCAACTGGCATCTCAGACGGTCAATCGGTCTCCGTGGAAGAGCCCTGATGCTCTACGCGCTCAAGATTGCGACCCGATATCTCACGGCCAACAAAGCCCAGACCGCCCTACTGGTCACAGGTGTCGCGGTGGGCGTGTTCATCTTCATCTTTATGTCGGCGCTGATTGGGGGATTGGCCGAATTCATCCTCTCGCGCACCGTAGGCGATATCAGCCACGTTACAATCGAGGCCGAGTTCGACGATCCCCCCCTTCTGATCTCTCCACGCGGCCATGTGCTTGTCGTGGCCGAACGGGGTCGCACGCGCACTGCAACGCTGACAGAGGCCGCCACTTGGTTGCCGCTGATCGAGGCCGTTCCGGGGGTCAAGGCCGTGTCACCGCAGATCACCGGCGCGGGGTTTCTCACACGCGGCGCGCAGGTCGCACAGGTCAGCGTGACTGGTGTCGAGCCGGGGCGCGAATCCGCAATCCTCGACTTGGATGGCTACATGGTGGAGGGCGAGGCACGACTTGGCTCGGGCTTGATCGTGCTTGGCCGTGAACTGGCTGATGATCTTGCGTTGACCATTGGTCAGACGTTGCGGGTGCAAAGCGCAAATGGTGTGACGGCTGCCCTGACGCTCAGCGGCATCTTTGACACTGGCAATGGCGGAATGGATGGGGCACGCGCCTTTACAAGCCTTTCGACCGCCCGCACGCTTTTTGCCATGCCCCAAGGCGTCACGCGCATCGAGATAAAGCTCGGCGAGTTGAACGCTGCCGATGCCACCGCCCAACGGATACGGGCCATGACGGGGCTTGATGCCGTGCCCTGGACGGACGGGGCCGAACAATTGATGGAGGCGTTGAATGCGCAGGCACAGACCGGCTATTTCCTCAAGACCTTCGCGCTCATCACCATCGTGATTGGTGTGGCCTCGGCGCTGCTTCTATCCACTTACCGCCGCCGCCCCGAAATCGGGATCATGCGGGCGATGGGGGCCGGACGCCGGTTTGTTATCTTCGTCTTTGTCGCACAAGGTGCGCTGATCGGGCTGATGGGGGGTGTCACGGGTGCGGCGCTCGGATATGTCGCCCTGCTGCCCTTTCCCTCGCGCGACGCGTTCGAGGCGGGAACCCTGCCGATGGACATCACGCAAGGTTCCTATGGTCTGGCCATCACGCTCACGGTCATCGGCGCCATCCTGGCCTCCATCCTGCCCGCACGTTCGGCCGCACGGGTCGAACCGGTCACGGCGATCGGCCAATGAGCGCCCTTCTGGAGGTCCGCGACCTGTTCAAAACCTATGGCACGGGAGACACCGCGACCCGGGTGCTGCGCGGTTTGAACTTGCGCCTTGAGGCGGGGGAAATGGCCGCACTTCTGGGTCCTTCGGGTTCGGGCAAAAGCACGCTCCTCACGATCCTTGGCACGTTGACGAAACCCACATCCGGCAGCTTCGTTATGCTCGGCAATGATATGATCGCTGCGGGCGACAAAGAATTGACCGACTTTCGCAATGCCCATATCGGCTTCGTTTTTCAGTTCCACAACCTCCTGCCGGATTTCACAGCGCTGGAAAACGTGGTGTTCCCCTCGGCCGTTCGTGAAGGGCGCGAGACGCCTGCTGCACGAGCGCGCGGCCGCGATTTGCTGACACGCATGGGACTGGCCGACCGGATCAATTTCCCCACGGCCAACCTTTCCGGAGGGCAAAAACAGCGGGTCGCAGTGGCCCGCGCCCTGATGAACAGTCCGGAACTTGTGCTGGCGGATGAGCCGACCGGCAACCTCGACCGCGCGTCGGCGATGCAGGTTATGGACCTGATCGGTCAAATAAACCGCGACGAAGGAACGACTTTCCTGATCTCGACCCATGACGACAAGATTGCAGGTCTTTGCCAGCGCCAGATCGTAGTGGGAGATGGGGTTGTTACGGGGTAGTGCCATACAGTCGGCCGCCCGGATTCCGCTCCGTTCGGAAAAATACACCGACACGTCTGATACACTTGAGGACTACCCCGCATCCCTTGCCCACATGGCGGGCAAGCCTTGGCCAACTGCGATTACTGCGCGGTATAGCCCCCGTCGACCAAATGGTAGCTCCCAGTGATAAAAGAGGCCTCATCCGAAAGGAGAAAACAGGTCAAGGCCGATACCTCGGTAGCCTCTCCAAGCCGCCCCGCCGGGTGCAAGGCGGCAATGCCGTCAAGCGCGGCAGCATCGAGGTTCTTCTCCAAGAGCGGCGTCGCGATGAACCCCGGACCGACCGCGTTCACCCGGACCCCTGCCTTGGCGTATTCAATGGCTGCGACCTTTGTCAGGCCAACAACCCCATGTTTGGCCGCGACATAGGCCCCCGCCGTCGCAAAACCGACCGAGCCCAAAATGGACGCCATGTTGACGATGGAGCCGCCACCCGCCTTGACGATTTCGGGAAGGCCGAAGCGCATGCCATGAAACACACCGGTCAGGTTGACGTCGATGACCTTTTGCCATCCTTCCAGAGGATATTCCCCAACCGGTTTCGCCGGGCCGCCAATACCCGCATTATTGACCAGAAGATGCAGTCCGCCCGTCTGTGCCACAGCGAAGGCGACAAGGGCTTCGACATCCGCGGCGACGCTTGAATCGGTTTTATGAGCAAAGGCGGTGCCACCAGCCGCTACGATCCGATCCGACACGGCTGACATGCCCGCCTCGTCCATGTCAGCCAAGACCACTTTGGCGCCAAAACGAGCTAGATCGAGTGCGATTTCGGCTCCGATGCCCGATGCCGCGCCGGTCACAATGGCTGTCTTGTTGCTGAAATCAAAGGTCATGACGGCTCTCCTGTCGATGGATATTTGTGAGAGAGGTCGCACAGGGTGAATCGCTGCGCGCTGATCTGAATCAACCCGGCCCGTGACAGTCCCACCTGCCCTCGCCCCAGCATCGGGCGACACCAAACGGCGCAGCAAAGGCGATTTGCGGGTGAGGACGAAGCTGGATGAGCGACAGCAGTAGTCTAGCGCCCAACCGGACGGCTCTGCCACTGCTGTGCACGATGCCCCAGATAACACCCATCAACGCCGCGACTGAGCGCCAGCAAGATAGCCCGCGCACGCTGGGCGGCCAACTGGTCATCGATCGCCTCAGCATCGCCTTCCGCGTCGGCCTTCGCGTTGATCTTGCTATCGAGTGACATTCTGATTTCCCTTGGGCTCAAAGATATCGGGATGTGGTGGCGACTGAACTGGTGTCCGAGAGCAAGTTGTATGTGTCGCGGATCATGGTTTGGCCTCGACTCGGACCACCTCTGCTGCCTGCTCGGTGGCCTTTCCGGAGAAAGCCTCGTCGGACGCATCGGCCTCGGCTTTCGTCTTTTGCACCAGTTGGTCTTCGTGGTGCGGCGGACCATAAAGCGTATAAAGCCTGAGCGCGTCATGACCTGTGCAGATAACATTGTGGTGCGCGCCAGCGGGCACGACGATGCCATCCCCGGGGCCAACCTTGTGCGGCGTGCCATCGATCACGACCCGCCCCTTACCCTTTTCAATGCGAAAGAACTGATCCGTGTCGGAGTGTATCTCGCCACCGATTTCAGTCCCGGGTTCCAGCGACATCAGAACCAGTTGCAGCTTCGTCCCTGAATAAAGAACGCGCCGGAAGTCGGTGTTCTCTTCCGTCAGTTCTTCGATATTCCCAACATATCCGATCATGGTTCCTCTCCAACATTTCTGCATCTTGTCTGTCGACTTTACCCTAGGTGCCGCAGATACGCCTTCGCCGCACTGATCGGGGTTAGCGGCATGCCGCAGTTCGCGTCGTTGCGGCGCGCCCAAGCTGCGTTTCGTCATCAAACCGGGAGTTAATCGCCGGCCATAAACCTCGCAGCACGGACCTCGAACGCTACCTACAACAACGGGTTGGTCGGCCGGTGGGCGTGGCGCAGCGCGAGTTCGGGTTCACAAGCAGATCACACAGAGGCTTTCATAGGCTCTTATTGATCTGGGTCAGCACATGTTTGCGCGGTTTCCGTCAGTTTAGTCGTAACCGAATGTACGACACCCGCCCGCTTCGGTTCGACCGGCACCACGATATTGGCCAATTCGGCACATTCGAACGGTGCCAGCAAGGATACCACAATGGCACAGGCCACGACACAACTTGGACAAGACCCGAAATACGAACGTTTTCTGCACGCGCCCTTGGGCGAAGATCGGCGCGGGAGCATCGTCACCGTTCTGTCGATGTTTGCCCGGCTCGGCGTGGACCCATGGACCGAAGCATCGAAGCTTTCCAAGCTGCCCGAGTCCGCGGCACGGCAAAGGCTGGAGGAGTTGATGGCGCGTTTCCACGACGTATCGACACCCGCGCCAGATCGGGGCAGGATCGTCCAGAAGCTTCTTGCTTTTCTACCGAGGCCGGCGGCGTCGGCAAGTTCGACTTCGGACAGCGCACGAGGCAGGTTTGCGTTCCCATCGCAGGGATCCCCGATCTACTGGATCCTCGCCGCGGCCCTGTTGCTCGGCTGGGGCGTCATGCTGGCACAAAGCCAATGAGAAGTACCCATGCGCAATACAACCATCACACGGCGCCCCCCTCCCTTTGAAAGGAACCCTGAATGACCGAAGATGACACCCTTTGGGATCTGGAAGAACGCTTTTGGACACAAGGGGCCGACAGCGCCCGTCATGCCACAGCAAAGGACGCCGTTTTCGTACTGCCTTTCCCTGCGGGCATTCTTCAGGGCGATGCACTCTGGAGAGAAAAGGAGATCGCTCAGCGGTGGCGCTCTGTGACGATGACTGAACGTTTCATCTCCTTCAAGAGCATCATTGCCGTGTTGGCCTATCACGTTGCCGCCGAACGTAGCGACGAGCCGTTCTATCAGGCGCTCTGCACCTCGACCTACCTGAACGACGACGGCAAATGGCTGCGCCTTGCGCATCAGCAAACGCCGCTAGATTGATCCTGAGGGTTCGCCTGCGCAGCGTCTGCTACGCAGCAGGGTTCAGGCAAAGCATTGGGGACGGTTCGCGTCCTGATCCCCAAACCTCGGTGATGCGCGCGGCTTAACCTCGGTCAGTCCGCGATCCGCAATCCTGCATCATGATGAGTCTACCCGCCGGTTCTTTTCCATGACCGGCCAGGGAAAGGACCTCATCATGCCACCCGCCAAGACGGCCCCAGCTGATCGCAGGCCCCGTTTCCGTTTCCCTTCGGCATATACCATTCTCTTCGCGCTCATCGTGATCATCGCAGGCCTGACATGGGTAATACCGGCCGGCCAGTATGAGCGCGTGGCTTCAGAGGCGCTCGGCAACGACATCCCTGTGGCGGGAACCTATGCGACCACCGAGGTAGATCCGCAGGGCGTGTTCGACATCATCCTCGCTCCAATTGCAGGTTTTTATGATCCGGGCAGCTACTCAGCCAATGCCATTGATGTCGCGCTATTCGTTCTGATGATAGGCGGTTTCATCGGTGTGGTAACCGCCACCGGTGCCATCGATACTGGGATAAAGCGCGCGATGGCGCGGCTGAAGGGTCGGGAAAAGTGGATGATCCCGATCCTCATGGCGCTCTTCGCGGTCGGCGGCTCGACCTATGGCATGGCCGAGGAAACGCTGGCTTTCTACGTCATCCTCACACCGGTCATGATCGCGGCGGGCTACGACGCCCTGACCGCCGTAGCGATCATCTTGCTGGGCGCCGGAGTGGGCGTGCTTGGCTCGACCGTAAACGCTTTTTCCACCGTGATCGCGTCGGACGCCGCCGGAGTGCCCTTCACCGACGGGCTAATGCTGCGGCTGGCTCTGCTGGCGCTCACCTTCGCCGCGGCGGTTACTTACGTTGTGCGGTATGCCGCTCGGGTCAAGGCGGACCCCTCGCGCTCCCTCGTCTTTGACCGCAAGGCCGAGAACGAGACGTATTTTCGCGGCACGATTGAGGCCGGGACGACCGAATTCACAGCGCTGCACAAAATCGTTCTGCTGCTCTTCGGCGCAACCTTTGCGCTGATGATCTGGGGCGTCTCGCTTGGCGGCTCGTGGATGGCAGAAATGAGCGGGCTGTTTTTGTTCGCTGGCATCGGCATCGGGATCATAGCTCGGTTGGGCGAAAAGAGGCTCGTTGATGCCTTCGTCGGCGGAGCGCGCGACCTGCTTGGCGTGGCACTGATCATCGGGCTCGCGCGCGGCATTGTGGTGATCATGGACGCGGGCCACATCACCGACACGGTCCTGCACTGGGCCGAGAGCACCGTCGCGGGCCTCAATGAGGTCGCCTTCATCAACGTGATGTACTGGATTCAGGTCGTCCTGTCGTTCTTCGTGCCCTCGACCTCCGGCCTTGCCGTCCTGTCCATGCCGATCCTTGCCCCCGTCGGAGACTTTGCCGGGGTATCTCGCAGCCTTGTGGTGACGGCATTCCAATCGGCAGAAGGTGTCGTCAATCTGGTTACCCCCACCTCTGCAGTTGTCATGGGCGGCCTCGCCATAGGGCGCGTGCCCTATGAACGCTGGCTGCGCTTCGTCTGGCCGCTGCTGCTCGGCCTTACCATAATAGTCATGGTGGCTCTCAGTCTTGGCGTTCTGTTGCAAGGAACACCGGCATGAGCATCCTCTACGGTGTCCATTCCGAGGCGGGCAAGCTGCGCCGCGTCCTCGTCCACAAGCCTGGGGCCGCCATGGCGCGCCTGACGCCTGCGAACTGCGCAGAGCTGCTGTTCGATGATGTGATGTGGGTCAAACAAGCGCGGATCGACCACATGACGTTTACTGACGCCATGCGAAATCGTGGCGTCGAAGTGGTGTATCTGCGCCAGTTGCTGATGGAAACGCTCAAGGATGTGGAAGCCCGCAGATGGCTGCTCGAAGCGCGGATCAGCGACAACACCGTAGGTGTCGGTCTGACGCACGACCTGATGGCCTATCTGATGGAGATCGACGCAGACCTGCTGTCGACCATCCTGATCGGCGGGATGAGCAAGGCTGAACTCCCCATTGCCGCCAAGGGCGTCCTCGCCCCCATGCTGGAACCTGCCGATTTCATTCTGCCCCCCCTCCCCAACCACATTTTCACCCGCGACACGACGGCGTGGGTCTATGGCGGCGTCACACTGAACCCGATGCATTGGCCCGCGAGACGGCTGGAAACGCTGAACCTCGCTGCGATTTACCGCTTTCACCCCGACTTCAGAAATGCGGGATTTCCCATCTGGTGGGGCGATCCGCTGGTCGATCATGGTCCTGCGACAGTCGAGGGTGGCGATGTCATGCCCATCGGCAATGGCACGGTCCTGGTTGGCATGGGAGAGCGCACCACGCCCCAAGCGGTCGGTCAAATCGCGCGTGGATTGTTTGCTGGTGGGGGTGCCACACGCGTCATCGCTTGCCAATTCCCCAAATCTCGCAGTGCGATGCATCTCGATACGGTCTTCACCTTTTGCGACCGCGATCTGGTGACTGTCTTTTGCGACGTTACCAACGCGATCCGCTGCACCAGCTTGCGTCCAACGGATCATAAAACGATCGCCATCGAGGTCGAGAGCAAACCCTTCCTCCAGGTGGTGGCGGATGCCTTGGACATCAAGAAACTCCGCAGCGTGCCCACCGGCGGCGATGCCTATGAATCCGCCCGTGAGCAGTGGGACGATGCCAACAATCTCCTATGCCTCGAGCCCGGCGTAGTCGTCGGATACGAACGCAACGTCTATTCCAACACCCTCCTGCGCAAGGCGGGTGTCGAGGTCATCACCATCCCCGGAGCAGAGCTTGGGCGCGGGCGCGGCGGGTCACATTGCATGACCTGCCCGCTGGTCCGCGACCCCATTTAAGGAACGACCAATGCCACAAAACCTGCGCGGACGCAGTTTTATCAAACTACCGGATTTCACGCCAAACCAGATACGGCACCTTCTGCAACTCGCCGCAAGCTTCAAGATGGCGAAAGCTGGGGGGTACGAACGACAAATGCTGGAGGGCAAGAACATTGCCCTGATCTTCGAAAAAGACAGCACGCGCACCCGCAGCGGGTTCGAGGTAGCAGCCTATGACCAAGGCGCGCATGTCACCTATCTGGGGCCATCTGGCAGCCATATCGGCCATAAGGAATCTATGAAGGATACCGCGCGGGTGCTGGGGCGGTTCTATGATGGTATTGAGTTTCGCGGCTTCAGCCAGAAAGACGCAGAGTTACTGGCTGAGTACTCCGGCGTGCCCGTATTCAACGGTCTGACGGACGATTTTCACCCCACACAGACCCTCGCCGACCTGATGACCATGCGGGAATTCACGAACAAACATCTGTCTGATATCGCCTTTTGCTTCATGGGAGATGCAGGAAACAACATGGGCTCCAGCCTGATGTTGGGCGCTGCCATGATCGGCATGGATATCCGCCTGTGTGGTCCGCAAAGCTGTTGGCCTGACTCTGCGCTCATCGCCCAGTGCAGGACCATCGCGGAAGCTACAGGGGCCCGGATCACCCTGACCGAGAAGCACGCCGAAGGGCTTGAAGGCGCCGATTTCGTCTACACCGATGTCTGGGTCTCGATGGGGGAGCCGGACGAAATCTGGGAAGACCGGATCGCCCTTTTGTCGCCCTATCAGGTCAACAAAAAGGTCATGGAGATGACCGGCAACCCGTACGCGAAATTTCTTCACTGTCTGCCTGCCTTTCATAACCGCGACACGGAAGTGGGGGAGGCGACATTCGCAAAGTTCGGCATCGACTGCATGGAAGTGACCGAGGACGTGTTCGAAAGCGCAGCCTCCGTTGTCTTTGATCAGGCAGAGAACCGGATGCACACGATCAAGGCCGTTCTTGTCGCCACGATGGGCCCCTGAGATGCGCGTGGTGGTGGCCCTTGGCGGCAACGCGCTTCTGCAAAGGGGGCAGCCGATGACGGCCCGGGCGCAGCACGCGAATGTACGGACCGCGGCGGCGGCGCTGGCGGACTTGGCTCGCGACCATCAGATCGTCGTGGCGCACGGCAACGGACCACAAGTCGGCCTGCTCGCTCTTCAGGGGGCCGCCTATGATCCGGAGAGGCCTTGGCCGCTGGATGTGCTTGGTGCCGAAACCGAGGGCATGATCGGATATCTGATCGAGCAAGAGTTGATGAATGCCCTGCCCGAGGGATCGAAATGCGCCACCCTGCTCAGCCGGGTCGAGGTCAACCCGAAAGACCCTGCATTCAAGACCCCCACCAAGCCCATCGGACCCGTCTACACAAAGGCCACTGCCGCACAGGCGGCACGCGATCATGGCTGGGAGATGGTGACCGAGGCGACCGGCGGCCAGCGCCGTGTGGTTCCCTCACCACTCCCCGTCAGGATCTTCGGACTGTACGCAATCAAGCTCCTGCTGGACAACGGGCACATCGTGATCTGCGCTGGGGGCGGTGGCATCCCCGTCGTGCGGACCATCAATGGAGAGATGACTGGCGTAGACGCCGTCATCGACAAGGATCGGACAGCGGCCCTGCTGGCTTTGGGGCTGGGCGCGGACGCACTCTTGCTGCTGACCGATGTTCCTGCGGTCTTCCATCACTTTGGCCGCGAGGATCAGAGCGCGATCCGCGACACCAACACAGAGGCGCTCGAAGAGCTGAATCTTGCAGCGGGATCGATGGGTCCAAAGGTCGGTGCCGCCGTTGCATTTGCCCGGGCCAGCGGCAAGCTTGCCGGCATTGGGCAACTGGCGGACGCCCGCGCGATCCTTGAAGGCCGGGCGGGAACGCGCATCCTGCCGCCCATTGCGCATACCCGCCGAAACAACGGGACCCGACCAAGGACATCCGGGTTCACGGGCGCTGACCAGTCTGTGTCAGTGTGGCTTGATGACGGCGGTGCAGTGGTCTGAAGGTTCACCGGATTCTGGTGAATATGTACCCAGTCCGAGCGAGCGTAGGACACGCACGATACCCTGTCCCCACTCCCCATGCCCTTGCGTGCTCCGCTCCCCCGGCGTCCGCGAAGAGCCACCGCAATGACATCCGACCCCACCTGATCATCCCATGTCGCAGACCGGATGGATGCCTCGCAGGACAAGGCGCCCTCCGGCCCGTGGAAGGATGATTCCCGGGCTGCTTGCAGTCGCTCATGCGGGCCGAAACGAGAATGACGTGAACAAGCTGCTCGACGCGGCAATCCACGCGTCGGGGTGGCGTGTTGATCGCCGGCTGTTGCTGTTCTTCATGACCGGACCAACCTGCGTCAGTGCGGGAAAATTCGAGAAACGGTTAGCTGGCCCCTACCCTCCCAACATGTGGCAGGGACGTTCCCTCAGAAAGGACTACACCATGGACAAGGATCGCGTACTCGGTGCTGCAAAGGTTGCCAAGGGCAAGGTCAAGGTCGCAATCGGCAAGGCGATCGGCGATGCGAAGCTCGAGGCAGAGGGCCAAGCCGATAAGGTCGAAGGCAAGGTTCAAAACGCTGCCGGTGGCATCAAGGATACGCTTCGGGATGCATAGGCACACGCCAATT
Organism: Poseidonocella pacifica; assembly: GCF_900111875.1. Classification (GTDB taxonomy): domain Bacteria; phylum Pseudomonadota; class Alphaproteobacteria; order Rhodobacterales; family Rhodobacteraceae; genus Poseidonocella; species Poseidonocella pacifica. The sequence goes on along the minus strand of NZ_FOJU01000001.1, from coordinate 85,414 downwards.
TGCGCGCGAACCAACGCTCAGGCGAACAGTCTATCGGCACGTCGTCCAAGCGCAGGTATTCCACTTCGTCCGCAAGTCTCGAAGTTCAGCAATGGACAAGGTGATGAGCAGGACTTTCTTCATATCCCGCTCACCGGTTGCGCCATCGGGGCGGATTATCCCTGTTGCCAGAAACGCCAGAGCGGCACCGATTTCGGGGGCATCGAGGCTCCTCGCGGGGCCTGCGGCGCCCGACAAAAGGAGAAAGCGCTATGTCACTTGGTATGATCCTGATCGTCGTTCTTATCATTGTTCTGCTCGGCGGATTCAGTGGACGCTTCGGCGGCTATGGCTATGGCTTCGGACATGCCGGGACCGGTATCCTTGGAACGGTGCTGATAATCGTCGTCATCTTGATGCTGCTTGGCCGAATCTGACGGCAGACCAAGGCGGCATCAATTCAACGGAGAAGTGGTCCGCTCTGATCCAGATAGGACGAGTCGAACTGGGCAAATTCGGTTAGGCGATCATAGTCATCAAACGAGACGAAGCCGTCCCGAAAAGTGACAAGTCCCGCTTCGCGCAATTGCCGCAGCACGCGGTTGACATGAACCGCACTTAGACCGAGCGCGTCAGCCAGAAGGTATTGGGTCAGCGGACAAGCATATCCGTCCCTGCTTCCCAAACCGACCAAGACGAGCCGACCGCCCAGTTCCAGCAGGAAATGCGCCATTCGCTCTGCCGCATCGCGGCGTCCTACATTCACCAGATGCTCGACCACCATCGCCTCATCGCGGGACGCGGCCCACAAAACCGCTGTGGCCAGCCGGGGGGTTTGCGCGAATGCGTCAAGAAGGTCGGAAACATGAACTTCCGTTACCTCGATATCCGTCACCGGCTCAATGCTGTGATCCGATACGTTGAAAAGGACGCTGCGCAGCCCCAGAAAATCACCGGGAACCTGAAAATCCACGATCTGGCGCTGCCCATCTTCAAGCACCTTGTAGGAACAGGCCCAGCCAGAGGCGAGGATATAGGCGGCCTGATCCGATTGACCCTGCTGGACAAGATCGCGTCCCGCTACGAAAGTGCGGCGGCGTCTGTGCAAGGATGCAAGTACCGAGAGTTCTGGGTCCGAAAGAGCGACGAATGCGCCTAGCTTACGGACAAGCGGAGTTTTTTCGATCGTTTGTCCCCTTGCTCACCTAGCAACGTTCTATCCAAAGAACTGGCGCAGATAACTGATGTCGATCAGCGCAGCATAGCAGATTTACCGCCAGTCTGCCCGCTAGGCCCCAGACGCATTCCGGCGTCGCACTCGGCTGAAAGGTCAACACCCTATGAAGGACGACCACACGCATTCAGGAATGGCCGCACTCACAATCTGCGAAGCCCTGCTTCTTGCGCTGAATGACGCGCATATCTTGCCGGAGAACGAAATCATGGGCATCCTCAAAGATGCCGCCGCGACACATGAGAATGCCGGCGGTTCAGATGCCGATGTTGAACTGCACCGGGCGGCGGCGGCGCTTATCCGTGGCATCATTGCAGGCGGAAACTCGGTCCGCAGAGCGTGACGTGGTGCATGCCGCACTTGGGACGGGCCATCATGGCACAATCCCTCAGGGCCCGAGAGCAACGCCCATTCCAGCAAACACAATGACACGACCCGAAAGGCCCGCCACTTCCTCTTGGCCTCAATCGCGAATGATCACCTACGACACCAATTAGCGCGGCTTCCAAAAGCGCGGGCAAGACGGACTCGCGCAGCAGACGGCAGCAGTCAAATGACCAACCGTCCCTGCTTTCGGCGCGGAGCTTAAGCCGGCACGCATGCCAGGACTGCACACTCGGGGCCGAGCATCAAGCAACGGCGATAGCGGATTTCCCCTTTCATCGACACGATCGGTTCACTTGGAAGCACTGACCTCCTTCAGCCGCGTCTCCTCATCCCACGAACTGGCGTCCCACAGCTTCCCCGAGCCTTCGCGGTGCTCCCCGATCAGCGCCAAAGTCATTCATACCGTGCTGCTGTCAATCCATCGAAATTGATCTCCGGCTTGCGCCCAAGGACAATGTCGGCCACGGCGCGGCCTGAGCCGCAGGCCATTGTCCAGCCGAGCGTGCCGTGGCCGGTGTTCAAGTAAAGGTTGGGGTAGCGCGTGGGCCCCAGTACCGGCGTGCCGTCCGGCGTCATGGGACGAAGTCCCGTCCAGCCTTCGGCGCGTGTCAGATCCCCTGCCCCGGGAAACAGGTCATTGATCACATGGCGCACGGTATCCGTCGCATGGGGACCGAGACGTTTCGAATATCCAGCGATTTCCGCCGTGCCCGCCACGCGGATCCGATCGCCCAACCGTGTAATCGCCACCTTGTGGGTCTCGTCCATGATCGTCGATTGCGGCGCGGCTGTCTCCTCTATGACGGGCAGCGTGACGGAATAGCCCTTTACCGGATAGACAGGCAGCTTGATCCCGATGGGTCGGAGAGTGCGTGGCCCGTAGCTTCCCAGCGCGCAGACGTAGGCATCCCCCGTGACCCGGCCAGCTATGTCGGTATCGACCCCGGCAACCCGGTCGTTTTCGATGACGAAGCTCTTGATCGTCTGGCCGTAACGAAACTCCACTCCCATCTCGGCACATTTCTCCGCAAGCGCCATGGTGAACACGCGGCAATCGCCCGTACGGTCCGCCAACAGGCGCAGACCGCCCACGAATTTCTCGCGTACCTGCGCCAGCGCGGGCTCGGCCTGAATGCATCCGTCCTGATCGAGCACTTCGTAGGGCGAGCCAAACTCGGCCAGAATCTCCTGATCGGCCTTGGAACTCTTTAGCTGCTTTGCGGTGCGAAAGAGTTGCAGCGTACCCTGCTCGCGCCCGTCATACGTGATGCCCGTTTCCGCAACGAGTTCAGGCATCACATCACGTGAGTAGTTGGAGATTCGCACCATGCGGCTCTTGTTGACGCGATAGCTGTCGGCGTTGCAGTTGCGAATCATCTGGGCGCACCACGCCCACATGGGCGGGCTGATCAGCGGCCAGATGAAAAAGGGACGCCGCTTCATGAACATCCATTTCACAGCCTTCCACGGGATTCCGGGCGCCGCCCACGGAGAGGTCATGCCATAGCTAAGCTCGCCCGCGTTCGCGTAACTCGTTTCCAACCCGGGTCCGGGCTGACGATCCAACACCGTTACTTCGGCACCAGCCTTTGCAAGGTAATAGGCCGTGGTCACACCGATTACGCCGGCACCCATCACGATGACTTTCATGGCAATTCCCTTCCGGCTGCGTCAGTAGGCGGCGGTTATGATGATTTCGACCCTGAGAACATCCCGGGCAAGCCGAGCCTCGCCACAGGCCCGCGCCGGGGCCGCGCCTTCGGGCACCCACCCATCCCAGACCGCGTTCATCTCGGCAAAGTCATCCATATCGGCCAGCCAGATGATGGCCTGCAAAATCTGGCTCGGCGAGGACCCAGCTTTCTCCAGCAATGCTTCAACCCGCGCCAGACAATCGCGGGTTTGCTCCGCCACTGTCGCGCCCTCCCCCACCTGCCCACAGAGGTAGGCAACGCCATTGTGTTTGACGATCCGGCTCATCCGGGTGCCGATGTCGATCCGTTCAATCATCACTAGCCTCTCACTTCTCTGAGGGTTTCCCCCCGTGGATTTCATAGATAGCCGGATACTCCCCGCCAGCCCGCCAAAAGGGCTGAAAACGCCATGACCATGATGGCCAACCGGCGGTATTGCCCGTGATTTAACCGCTTGAAGGCTTCGGTCCCGAGCCACGTTCCGATCACCATAGCCGGAAGTGACACGAGGCTGAGCCAAACCGTCCGCTCATTGATCGCGCCTGCGAGGGCGAGACCCGGGGTCGCCATCACCGAGACGATGAAGAAAAAGGACAGGAGTGACGCCCGCGTACGAACCGGGTCGATCCCGCTTCCAAGGTAATAGGCGACCGCTGGTGGACCGGGAATTGCGGCCAGACCGGAAAACGCCCCGGATGCGACACCGGCCGCGACGGCGAGTCCATTGCGTGTGCGAGACTCTGCCGGAACCCTTCGCACAATGAGCGCGAGCCCTGCGAGGATCGCGAGCGCGATCAGAATACGCGCGGCATCAGGGCTGAGCGCCGTGAGTGCGATCAGTCCAACTGGTGTGCCCACCAGCGAGCCCACCGTCAGGCGTTTGAGGGACTGTCCGTCGATATCCCCGTGATGCTGCCAGATATCGCGAAGTCCGATGACGAGTTGCAGCATGATACACATCGCCACCGCTTCCGCAGGCGGCAGCACGAGTGAGATGATCGGGACGGCCGCCAGCGAAAAACCGAAACCCGCCATCCCGCGAAGGAAGGCTGAGCAGGAGACAGCGAAGATCGTCAAGAGGGTTGTGGCGGTGAACACGTCAGGCGACTCCACGCCAAGGGTCATTCTCAGCTGTGCTATAAGCAGACAGCGCATGCGAATAGTGCCAAGACACCCCATATGATAGAGCCAGAATCGATGTGCGGGCCAGACATCTGTTTCCGCCTCAAAGCTCTGGCCAGACTCGCATGATCTGGCAGGCAGGGCTTGCGCCGGTCTCCTACAGTTTTCACGAACTGGATATATGCAAGGTCAAGACTGGCCCTACGCGAGACGTACACGCCGCGACTATAGAGTTGCGAGCTCCCTCAAGTACGAAAGCCCCTCCCAATGACATATCAACCATCTGCCCTTGTCTCTCCACAAGAGGTCTTCGCCGCCTTTGACAGCGTGAATCTGATTGACGGCGCGCGCTGCCACACCGCGGCAAGCCTCGACGTTTTGAACCCTGCAACCGGCGCCGTGATCGGCCGCGCAAGCGCAAGCAACACCGCCGAGACAAATGCCGCCATTGAATCTGCGCGCGTGGCGGAACTCGACTGGGCGCAAGTGCCCGCCCGCGAGCGGGGAAAGCGCGTCACCGCAGCGGCGCGCGCCGTGGCCGAGAAGACCGAACTCATCGCGCAGGTTCTTGCACACGAGACAGGAAAAGCGATCCGCACCGAGTGCCGCGGCGAGGTGAAAGTCGCTGCGGACATTCTCGAGTTTTACGGCAATCTCGGCTCCGAGTTGAAGGGGCAGACTATTCCTTACCATCCCCGTATGTTGACCATGACCACGCGAGAGCCGCTCGGGGTAGTGGCCGCGATCGTGCCTTGGAATGTCCCGCTCGTGCTCTTCGCCCTGAAGGTCGGCCCCGCATTGGTCGCGGGTAACACGATCGTGGTGAAAGCCTCTGAGGAAGCTCCTTTCGCAACGTTCCTGATGGCGGAGCTGATGATGCGCCATCTTCCTGCAGGGGCGCTCAACGTCGTCAACGGCACTGGCGCAGTGTGCGGCGACGCTTTGACGCGAAATCCAGACATCGCTAAAATCACCTTTACCGGTTCCGAGGCTGTAGGCGAGACGATCAACAAGATCGGAGCGGAGCGGATCATTCCGGTGTCGCTCGAACTTGGCGGCAAGTCGCCCATGATTGTCTGTGCCGATGCGCAGTTGGACAAGGCCGTGGCCGGGGCAATCTCGGGTATGCGCTTTACCCGTCAGGGGCAAAGCTGCACCGCCGCAAGCCGCATCTATCTGCACCACAGCCTCCATGATGCTTTCATGGAAAAGCTCTCGACCGCTCTCAATGCTCTTCGGATTGGCGATCCACTGGATGAAGCCACGGACGTGGGCACCATCATCAACGCGCGGCAGGTTGCCACAATCAACCGGTATATCGCGCTGGCAGAAAAGACCCCCGGCGCAACCGTCACCCGCTTTGGCAAGATGCCAGAAGACAAGCACCTTTCACCGGATCTTTTTCTGCAGCCCACCATTCTCAGTGACCTTCCCGATGATCACCCCTGCGTCATGGAAGAGATCTTCGGGCCGGTTGCTGTCGTGCAGCGCTGGTCGGACTATGAGGATGTAATCGCACGCGCGAACTCAACCCACTATGGCCTTGCCGCATCTGTCTGGACGCGCAGCCTCTCCACCGCGCTCGATAGCACCGCGAGGTTGAACGCGGGCTACGTCCAGGTGAACCAGAACCTGACCATTCAGCCCAATGTGTCTTATGGCGGCTTCGGTCGATCGGGCCAAGGCAAGGAAGCCTCTCTAGAAGCAATGGTAGAGCATTTCACACGGTCCAAGACCATCGTGATGAACTTCGACTGAACCTTCTGAAATTCGTTCGAAACAGACCCCGTCGTGCTGCCCGCGGCGGGGTTTTCGTGCCTGGTTTCATCTGAGGCTGGTACTTCCCCGGATACGTCTCGTCACCATGATGGCTGACAATATCTCCTGACTCGGAGAAGACATGCCTCCCCGCAAGGCCAAGATACCGAACTGTCGATGACGGAAAAACAGGGCCCGCAACGGACCCTGTTGTTTATTGCGCTTAGATTTTCTCCACGGCGGAATTCCGCGCCCTATCGCTTTTGCGCGTCAGGATTTACCCTTCCATGGCACGAGCCATTCCTCCGCCTTGCGCATCAGTATGTCGATACCGAAGCCGATCAGCCCGATGATCACGATGCCCATGATGACGATGTCGGTCGACTGAAATTTGGATGCGGCCACGATCATCTTGCCAGCCCCCTTCTCGGCCGCGACCAATTCGGCGGCCACGACCGTTCCCCAGCAAACCCCCATGGCCACGCGCGCCCCGGTGAAGATCTCCGGCAGAGAGTTGGGTACGATCACATGGCGGAGCATTTGCCATTTTGACGCCCCAAGCGAATAGGCTGCGTGAACCTTCGTAATGTTGACCCCGGAAACCCCCGCACGCGCGGCGATGATCATGACCCACAGTGCGGCGAGAAAGAGGAGTACGATTTTGCCCTGTTCGCCGATGCCGAACCAGATGATGACCAGCGGGATCAGCGCGAGGGGCGGCACGGGGCGCATGAATTCCACGATCGGATCAAACCAACCGCGCGCCCAGCCAGAAAGGCCCATCGCGTATCCCAGCGGAATGCCGATGAGTGAGCCAAGGACGAAACCCGCCAGCACACGCCAAAGCGACCAGCCGACATGTTCCAGAAGTCCAACATTCTGATAGCCGTTGCGAGAAATCTCTATGAGCCGCGCAACTACTGCCTCGGGCGGCGGCATCCAGATGGCCTCCATCTGAAGCCCCTTGTCGGGCGTAAAGTTCAGCGACCCCTTCGACGTCATGGTCACGGAACCGTCGGGGACATCGACCGTTCCGCCCGGTGAAATGGGTTTTCCTTCAACCGCTACGATCTTGGCCCCCTCGCCATCGTTGCGCTGTGCGGAGATGAGTACCGAACGCCATGCGGCGACCGATGCACTATCGCCCTGTGCGAAGCCTTCCGAGGTACCCGGCGCGGGTTCCTCGATATCCGCGCCCATTTCGTGAACGACGATATTGACGGTAGCAGAGCCTTGCGATCCATCGGGTGCCTCAACCTCGTAGACAAAGGCGGTTGTACCCAGAAATGGCCCCGGGACATGAAACGGAACCAGCTTCGATCCAGTAAAAGCCCCCCAAACCAGAAAGACGACCACCACCGAGATGATGGAAGCAAAGCGATCGGGCATTACCGCGCTTTCATCCCCGAAGGTGACTGTCTTGAGCGAACGGAAATCAGTGATGCTGACCATTGATCGCCGGATCAGCGCAACGGCGGCGGCAGCGCCAAAGAAGAGCGCAAAGTATACGATGAGGATGAAAAGCCCGGTCATGCCTCTGCTCCGCTCATGATTTGCTCTTCCATTTCCCAGATCATTTCGAGGATCTCGGCCTTGGTCTGTCCAAAGGCGGGATCATCTTTCACGGAGCGCAAATCAGCCCCAGCGGCACGTTCGGCAAAGGGCAGTCGGTATTCTCGGTGGATACGGCCTGGGCGTGGAGCCATCACCAACAGGCGTTCTCCGAGGAGCAGCGCCTCATCGACGGAATGCGTGATAAGGATGATGGTCTTTCCGGTCTTCTTCCACAGGTTCAGCACCAACCCTTGCATTTTCTCGCGCGTAAGTGCGTCCAGCGCCCCCAAAGGTTCGTCCATCAGGATCACATCCGGATCGTTGGCAAGGCATCGGGCCAGCGCCACGCGTTGCTGCATACCGCCCGACAACTCGTATACTGCCTTGTCCTTGAAGGAATGCAGGCCCACGGTATCCAGCAGGTTTTCAACAACCGTGTTTCGCTCGGTCTCGGGCACGCCCTTCATACGCGGGCCAAACTCGACGTTGCGACGCACGGTCATCCATTCGAAAAGCGCGCCTTTCTGGAACACCATGCCCCGCTCCGGACCCGGACCATTCACCGGCTTTCCATTGAGTGTAACCTGCCCTGAGGTCTGGGCAAGAAACCCTGCGAGGATATTCAGCAGTGTGGACTTGCCGCAGCCCGAAGGGCCAAGAACGGAGAGCAACTCTCCCTTGCCGATGTCGAGCGAGACATCCTGCAGGGCCTGGACGTGCCCCCCTTTCGGAAGGTCGAACCGCATGGACAGATTTTCGATGCTCAGGAACGCCATCAGGCTTGCCTCCCCAAATGGTTTGTGCGGGACCCGGATGGCACGTGACGCGCTCCGGGCCCGGCTGAACAAGACTAGTTGGAGACGACGGCCGCCAGCGGTGCGGTGTTTACCGTATCCTCATAGCTGTCGAGCGCCGTGCCGATGCTGCCGGCTTCGACGAAGACATCTGCAACGCCCTTCATGAAGTTCTGCGCATTGCCGCCGAGCCACTTCGCGGACAGTTGATCCTCTGCTGAGGGGAAGGTGAAGGTTGATATGGAGGCCTCCGTGGCTTCGAGAGACATGCCCGACTCCGCCGCAATCTTGGCCAACATCTCCGGTGATTTCGTCTCGTTCCACTCGGCGTTCACCGCCGCGGTCACCGACAGGAAGGTCGAGACCACGTCGCCATTCTCCGCGATGAAATCAGCCGGTGCGGACGTCACATCAAAGACCAAAATACCGAGTGCTTCCTTCTCCGCTCCCGTGAGAAGAACGTTGCCATGCTCTTTCATTCGGGAAAGGCCACCGCCGTATCCACAGGCGAAGTCGACCGCTCCTTGCGCCAGTGCGGCTGCGCCATCGGCGGGCGCCATATCAACAATGCTGAGCGTGTCGAGATCGACACCAAAGTGGTCCATTTGGCGCAGGAAGCCGTAGTGCGCGGCAGTGCCCATGGGGACGGCGACTTTCTTGCCTGCCAGTTCGTCCGCGCTCTCCTTGTCGATTTCAAGTTGGGTCGCGACAACGCAGTTGTCGTTCTCGGAATAGCTCACCGCCACGTCGATCACCTGAAGCGGCTGGCCTGCGGAAGCTGCGACCACGAAGGGGGGAACGCCCTGGCTTATCGAAATCTGCACATCGCCAGATGCCATCGCAGCAGACATAGCCGTGCCCGTCTCAAAGCTGACCCAGTTCACATCCATTCCGAGCGCTTCGTCATAGGCTCCGTCCGCTTTGGCCGCGAGAAACGGCATGGGCCATTCAAGGAAGTAACCCACGGTCAGATCTTCGGCGATGGCGGATTGCGCAGCGAAGAGGAGCGCGGCCCCACTCATCAGTGTCGTCATGGTCTTCATGGATCTCTCCTTGTTGGTCATTTTTATCGTTCATCATGGCGTTGCGGAGCGTGCCGGTAGGTCCCGACCGCTTTGCCTGAGACAAGAAAAGGACCGCATTGGGATATCACTCAACGTGGAACTTGGGCTGGATCCATTCCAAAGGGCGATCTGGACCTACGCTTGGCGCGGATTTGGGCACAGGCTTGGGAAAGAAGCCGCGTCGGCGCTTCCGACCCGGTGATTCCGATCTTCTTGAACCGAATTTCCCCCTGGAGGGCCCAACCGTGAACCAATTCGCTTCTGTCAACGATTTCTCCGGCGTGATCAGTGCCGACCGCGCGCATGTCTGGCACCATCTGACGCAGCATAAACCTCTGGAAACCACAGACCCTCGCGTCATGGTCGAGGGACGCGGGATGCGCCTGTGGGACGCATCGGGGCGCGAGCATCTGGATGCAGTTTCCGGCGGGGTCTGGACGGTGAATGTCGGCTACGGCCGCGACAGCATCGGCGAGGCAATCCGCGATCAGGTCACGCGGCTGAACTTCTTTGCGGGCAGTGCTGGCTCTGTTCCCGGTGCGCTCTTTGCTCAAAAGCTGATCGAACGCATGCCGGGCATGAGCCGCGTCTATTCCGTCAACTCCGGCTCTGAGGCCAATGAAAAGGCTTTCAAGTTGGTCCGCCAGATCGCCCACAAGCATCACGGTGGCAAGAAGCACAAGATCCTCTTTCGCGAACGCGATTACCACGGCTCCACCATCGCAACCATGTCCGCAGGAGGGCAGCCAGAGCGCAATGCCCAGTATGGCCCCTACACCCCCGGCTTTGTGCAGGTTCCGCATTGCCTCGAATACCGCGCGCAGTGGGACGTGGAGAACTATGGCGAACGTGCGGCGGATGCGATTGAGGACGTCATCCTGCGCGAAGGCCCCGATACAATCGGCGCGCTCTGCCTCGAGACCGTGACCGCGGGCGGTGGTGTCATCACCCCACCCAAGGGCTATTGGGAGCGGGTGCAGGAAATTTGCCGCAGATACGATATCCTGCTCCATCTCGATGAAGTGGTCTGTGGGGTGGGCCGAACGGGCGAATGGTTCGGCTACCAGCACTACGGGATCCAACCTGATCTCGTGACGATGGCCAAAGGTGTGGCCTCTGGATATGCCGCCATCGCCTGCCTCGTCACCACTGAGAAGGTGTTCGACATGTTCAAGGACGACAGCGATCCGATGAGTCTGTTCCGTGACATCTCCACCTATGGTGGATGCACTGCGGGGCCGGCGGCGGCGCTGGAGAATATGCGCATCATCGAGGACGAGGGCCTGTTGGAGAACACCAAGGCCATGGGCGCAAGGCTGATGCAAAACCTGGGCGCGCTTCAGGAACGGCATGCGGTGATCGGCGATGTGCGGGGATTGGGGCTTTTCTGCGGTGCCGAACTGGTTGCGGATCGCGAATCCCGCGCACCCGTCGACGAGAAGATGGTGCAAGCGGTGATTGCCGACTGCATGGCACAGGGAGTCATAATCGGAGCTACCGCGCGCGCGATCCCGGGCTTCAACAACACGTTGTGTCTCGCCCCCGCGCTGATTGCGACCGCCGACGATATCGACAGCATCACGGAAGCCATGGACGGGGCATTGTCGCGCGTTTTTGGGTAGGTATCCCGGTGCTGCGGGGCGACCCAAAGCTTGGGGGCAAACGCTGAATTGTGCCGGAGGCGAGAGCGGGGTAACCTGATCACGCCCCCGGTATCCCAAGTTCCCATATGCCCATACCCCCCGAGATCTTCCTGCTGCCACCCAACAGCACGGCCACATTGCAGCATCAGGTCCAGCAGATCGTGGCCGAAGCCATCCTCTCGGGCCGCTGCGCCCCGGGGGAAAAGATGCCCTCCTCCCGAAAGCTTGCCGAACATCTCGGCGTCGCACGGATCACCATAACGGTCAGCTACAACGAACTTGTTGCGAACGAATACCTCGTGGCACGTGGGCGATCAGGCTACTTCGTTGCCGAGACCGCACCGACCCGGCCCAAATTCGAAAGCCCCGCCCGGCAAGATCGCCCCGTCGTGGATTGGGCAACGAAACTGACCCGCCCGGTGCATCAGCGGGGAGATATCCTGCGCCCCCCGAACTGGATGGACTACAGATACCCCTTCATCTACGGTCAGTCCGATCCCGATCTCTTCGACCACGCCAACTGGAGAGCCTGCGCATTGCGCGCCGTGGGGCGACGCGATTTCGACAGTCTGGCTCAGGACCGATACCAAAGCGACGATCCGATGCTGGTCGAGTTCATCCTCCGCCATATCCTGCCCCGTCGCGGTATCCACGCGACACCCGACCAAATTCTGATCACGATGGGCGGTCAGAATGCCTTGTGGATGATCGCGCAACTTCTTCTCGCTGACGGGCAGGTCGCAATCGTCGAGAACCCCTGCTTTCCGGGGTTGCGGCGAATTTTCGACCAAATGGGATATGTCGGGCGCTCGGTGGATGTCGATCACAAGGGCCTACCGCCGGAACTCATACCCGAGGAGGCACAACTCGTCTTCACCACCCCAAGCCACCACGCCCCGACCAACGTCACCATGCCCCTCGAACGACGGGTGGAGATGCTGGAGCGTGCCGATCGACACGATTTCCTGATTGTGGAAGACGACTACGAATTCGAGATGTCCTTCCTCGCGCGCCCCTCCCCTGCCCTGAAGTCGCTCGATCAGGATGGGCGGGTGATTTACCTCGGCTCCTTCTCCAAATCGATTTTCCCCGGATTGCGGCTTGGCTATGTCGTAGGAGACCAAATGCTGATTGAAGAGATGCGCAAGCTCCGCACCGTGGTGCTGCGCCATCCCCCCAGCCACATTCAACGTACCACCGCCTACTTCCTGTCCCTGGGCCACTACGACAGCCAGATCGCGCGCATGGCCCGCTACTATGGGCAACGCCGTGCCATCGTGGAAAAGGGTATTCGGGAACACGGTCTGATCCCGGAACAAGGGGAAGTTCTGGGCGGCTCCTCGTTCTGGATGAGGGCACCGCTTGGGGTGGATACGACGCAATTGGCGCTCGATCTGCGCAAAGACTCGGTTCTCATTGAACCCGGAAACGCCTTCTTCGCGCGACGTTCACCGGATCGATCACACTATCGCATTGCCTATTCTTCCATCGCGTCTTCCAAGATTGAGAAGGGGATGGCTCTGCTCGCCCGCGGGATAGATCGCGCAGCCAACGCGCTTTAGCCGCCAAATCTGCCCAAACACGCATCAAACTCCATCATTTCGGAACTCATGAAAATTTCATGGCAATTTTCATTTGCGCACTCATGAAAATTCATGCTCATTTTTTCACAAGCAGCCACGAGATTCGAAAACTGGAGCCCCATGGAGCATACCGACACCCTCGGCCACGACCTTCGGGCCTTGCGCACCGCGCGCAAGATGACGCTTGCTGAACTGGCTGAACAACTCGGCAAATCCGTGGGCTGGATCAGCCAGGTGGAACGCGGGATTTCAACGCCTACGATAGATGACCTGCACGCCATCGGAACGATCCTCGGGGCCCCGGTCTCGATGTTCTTCGGCCGCCCCTCAGGACCGGAGGAAGAGCGCGGCCACGTGGTACGCGCCGGCAATCGCCGCGAAATCGGCGAACGGGACAATGGGCTGATCGAAGCGTTGATCTCCCCCGATCTGACCGATGATTTCGAAGTCATCCATTCGACTTTCCAGCCGGGCTCCGCCCTTGACGAGACAAGGCAACGACCCACCACCGAAGTGGTCTATCTGCTGTCCGGCACACTCGACATCTGGATTGACGGGCGCGCCTTCACCGTTTGTGCGGGCGACAGCTTTCGGATCAAGGGCTCTGAATACCGCTGGGCCAATCCCTACGACATACCTGCCCAGGCGCTCTGGGTCATCTCACCCCCGGTTTATTGAGGTCCAACATGTCCTTTCCCTCCACTGCTCGCGTAGTCATCATCGGTGGCGGTATCGTCGGTGTGTCTGCTCTCTATCATTTGGCCAGGGCCGGTTGGAATGATTGCGTCCTGCTGGAAAAGAATGAGCTGACCGCTGGCTCCACATGGCACGCCGCAGGAAACTGCCCCAACTTCGCGGCGAACTACGGCGTCATGAACATGCAGCGATATGGCCTCGCCCTCTACCGCACGCTTGGCGAAGAAATGGAATACCCGATCAACTACCACGTCACAGGTGCGGTCCGTCTGGCCCATAGCCACGAACGCATGATGGAGTTCGAACGCGTACGCGGCATGGCGGCGCACATGGGCCTGACGATGGACATGTGCACTCCCCAAGAACTGCAAGCACATTTCCCATTCATGGAAACGCATGATCTTGAGGGGGGGCTGTGGGATCCGCTCGACGGCGATATCGACCCCAGCCAGGTCACCCAAGCTCTTGCCAAGGGCGCGCGCACCGCGGGTGGGATGATCGCACGGTTCACTCCTGCCACCGGCGTAAGCCGCGAGAACGGCGAATGGATCGTACACACCCACAAGGGCGATATCCGCTGCGAATACGTTGTGAACGCCGCGGGGTACTATGCCGCGCGGGTAGGCGAATGGTTCTTGCCACATGGCGGGCGCGAGGTGCCGCTCACCGTCATGAGTCACCAGTATTTCCTCACCGAAGCAATTCCCGAAATCAAGGCGTGGACCGAAGAGCAAGGCCGCAAAGTGCCAATGCTGCGCGATGTCGACAGTTCGTATTACCTTCGGCAGGATACCTACTCCCTCAACCTAGGCCCCTATGAACGCGACTGTCGGGTCGGATGGGCCTCGGGTGCCGAGATGCCCGAGGATTTCAGCTTCCAGCTCTACCCCGACGATCTGGACCGGCTCGAATGGTACATTGAGGATGCCATGGCGCGTGTACCGCTGCTTGGCACCCAAGGTGTGCAACGCAACATCAATGGTCCAATCCCCTACGCGCCCGACGGATTGCCGATGGTTGGACCGATGCCTGGTGTGCCCAATGCGTTCGAGGCCCACAGCTTCACGTTCGGCATCGCGCAGGGAGGAGGAGCGGGTAAGGTGATTTCCGAATGGATCATGCATGGCCAACCGGAGTGGGATATGTGGTCCTGTGATCCGCGCCGTTTCACCGACCATGCTGACGCGGCTTTCGCCGTTGCGAAGGCGAAGGAAACTTATGGCCATGAATACGCAATGCATTTCCCGCACCACGAATGGCCCGCGGGACGCGACAGAAAGCTTTCCCCCAACCATGAACGCCTTTTGGCCGACGGAGCTCAGATGGGGGCCTACAGCGGCTGGGAGCGTGCGAACTGGTTCGCGAAACCCGGCGACGAGACGTCCGAGACTGCGACCCTGACATGGGATCGCACCGGCCCCTGGGAAGCGCGGGTGCGCGAAGAGGCGCTGGCTGTACGTGATGGAACAGGTGTCATCGACCTTGCCGGGTTTTCGCGCTTCGACGTTTCCGGCGAAGACGCGGCCGAAGCTTTGCGGGCATTGATTACCGGTGCGCTGCCCGAAATCGGGCGGATGAACCTGATCTATATCGCCGAAGCACGGGGCCATGTCTTAACGGAAATGTCCTGCATCCGGCATGCCGAGGATGAATTTACCTTGATGACTGCTGCCGCAGCCCAATGGCATGATGGCGAAATTCTGCGCGCCGCCCTCCCCGAGGGTGTTTCGCTCACGGATAGAACCCGCGACGTGGTTGCGATGCTGGTGACCGGGCCAACATCGCGCGACATTCTCACTGGCCTCACGGATGCGGATCTCTCGCGCGATTGGCTTACACACCAGAAGACCAGTATTGCAGGCAAACCCGCGATGCTGGTCCGGGTCTCCTTTGCCGGTGAACTCGGCTGGGAAGTGCATTGCGCGGCCGAAGATACACAAGAAGTCTACGGCGCGATCCGGGCAGCGGGCGCTCGCCCCTTCGGTATGTACGCGCTCAACTCCCTTCGTATCGAAAAGGGATACCTCGCATGGAAGACCGATCTGTCCACCGACTACACAGTCTTTGAAACCGGTCTTGGGCGCTTCGTCAAACTCGACAAACCTCAGGACTTTCCGGGCAAGGCGGCGCTCCGCGCAGCCGAGCAGCCGCCCGCGCGGCGTCTTGTATCGTTGAAGGTCGAAACCGGCGCACAGGATGCCCCCTACATGGCCGCGGTCTTCGCAAATGGCGCGCGGGTGGGCGAAGTGCTGAGCGCAGCCTATGGCTATCGCGTAGGTGCCGCGCTGGCACTGGCCATGCTTGATGCGTCAGTTTCCGAAGGCTCCACTGTCGAAGTGGAAGTCTATGGAACGCGACTTTCTGCCACCGTCCAAGTCACCACCTGCCAATGGGATGCGGACAACACCCGCCTCCGCGCCTGATCGCGAAAGGACCCCGACCATGGCCCTCCCCCCCAAAACGGCCCGCGTTGTCATCGTTGGCGGCGGCGTCATTGGCTGCTCCGTCGCGTATCACCTGACCCAGCTAGGTTGGACCGATGTGGTATTGCTCGAACGCAAGCAGCTGACCTCGGGCACCACGTGGCACGCGGCCGGGTTGATCGCCCAACTGCGCGCGACGAAAAACATGACCAAGCTCGCCAAATACAGTCAGGAACTCTACGGCAACCTTGAGGCGGAGACCGGCGTTGCAACAGGCTTCCGGCGCAATGGCTCCATCACCGTGGCGCTTTCTGACGAGCGCCGCGAAGAGATCCTGCGCCAAGCGTCCATGGCCCGGGCGTTCGGCGTGGAGGTAGAGGAAATCAGCCCCAGCGAACTCAAGACCCGCTATCCCCATGTAAATACCGAGGACGTTACCGCGGCGGTCTATCTCGAGAAGGACGGTCAGGGCGACCCGGCCAATATCGCGCTGGCGCTCGCCAAAGGGGCGAAGATGCGCGGCGCGCAGGTGATCGAACGCACCAAGGTGACGGGGTTTGAGCGGGACGGACGGCGCATCACCGGCGTGACGTGGCTGACCGAGGGCGGGGATCAGGGCACCATCGCCTGTGATATGGTCGTCAACTGTGCGGGCATGTGGGGGCATGAAGTTGGCCGTCAGATGGGCGTCACCGTGCCGCTCCATGCCTGTGAGCATTTCTACATCGTCACCGACACCATTGACGGGCTGGGGCAATTGCCGACCCTGCGGGTTCCCGAGGAATGCGCCTATTACAAAGAGGACGCAGGAAAACTTCTGCTCGGCGCGTTTGAACCCGTCGCCAAGCCTTGGGGCATGACAGGCATCTCGGAGGACTTCGAGTTTGATCAATTGCCCGAGGATTTCGACCACTTCGAACCAATCCTTGAATCGGCGGTCAACCGGATGCCCCTCCTTGCCGAAGCGGGTATCCACACCTTCTTCAACGGGCCGGAAAGCTTCACCCCGGATGATGCCTATCACCTCGGGCTCGCGCCGGGGATGGAGAATGTATGGGTCGCCGCCGGGTTCAATTCCATCGGCATTCAGTCCGCTGGCGGCGCGGGCATGGCGCTGGCAGCTTGGATGGACACGGGTGAGAAACCCTTTGACCTAGGGGACGTCGACATCGCACGGATGCAGCCGTTTCAGGGCAACAAGACCTATCTCTTCGAGCGATCCACGGAAACGCTGGGCCTGCTTTATGCCGATCACTTTCCATATCGCCAGAAGGCCACCGCGCGGGGGATCCGCCGCTCTCCGCTGCATGAGCATCTGCTGCGCGCAGGGGCGGTCATGGGCGAACTCGCCGGCTGGGAGCGGGCAAACTGGTTTGCGGAACCGGGGCAGACGCCAGAATATGCCTACAGTTGGCAACGCCAGAACTGGTTCGACAATGCCGCGCGTGAACACAAGGCAGTCCGCGAGAATGTCGGAATTTACGATATGTCTTCCTTTGGCAAGATCCGCGTTGACGGGCCGGATGCGGAGGCGTTTCTGAACTACGTGTCGGCCTCCGACCTCTCGGTTCCGGTTGGCAAGATCGTCTATAGTCAATTCCTCAACTCCTCCGGCGGGATCGAAGCGGATGTGACCATCACCCGGCTGAGCGAGACCGCCTATCTCGTTGTTACTCCCGCTGCCACGCGGCTTGCCGATCAGGAATGGTTGCGCCGCCACGTCGGGAATTTCCGTGTGTCGCTCTTTGATGCGACCGCGTCGGAGGCGGTGATCTGTGTCATGGGGCCAAACTCTCGCGAACTGCTCTCGCGCGTGTCACCCAATGACTTCTCCAACGCGGTGAACCCGTTTGGCACGGCGCAGGACATCGAGATCGGCATGGCCCTCGCACGCGCGCATCGTGTGACCTACGTAGGTGAGCTTGGCTGGGAAATCTATGTCTCCGCTGACATGGCCGCGCATGTGTTTGAGACCTTGCTCGAGGCGAGCGAAGCACAGGGCGGCCGGCTCTGCGGGTTGCACATGATGGACAGTTGCCGGATCGAAAAAGGCTTTCGGCATTTCGGGCACGATATTTCATCTGAGGATCACATTCTTGAGGCCGGCCTCGGGTTCGCCATCAAGAAGACTGGTGTCAAATTCATCGGGAGCGACGCCGTGCAGCGAAAGCGCGATGAGGGGCTGAAATCCCGTCTGGTTCAGTTCATGCTGACCGATCCTGATCCCCTGCTGTATCATGCCGAACCGATCCTGCGAGACGGGCGGATCGTGGGCTACCTTTCCTCGGGGGCTTATGGCCACCATCTCGGTGCGGCGATGGGCATGGGGTACGTCCCCTGCGAAGGCCAGTCTGCGCAGGAGGTCTTGTCCTCATCCTATGAGATCGAAGTGGCCGGGCACCGCGTCGCCGCCCTACCTTCCCTCAAACCTTTTTACGATCCATCCTCCATCAGGGTCAAAGCCTGACCTGCAGGCCCGCCCCCTTGGGCGGGTTTCCTGCGCCGGGTTTTCTTCAGGGCTTCGAAGCCGGTGATGACGTCCAGAAGCTCGGTGGTGATCCCGCTTTGACGCAGGGCGTTCGCATCGGATCTGAGTGCCTCAAGTCGTTCCTCGATGGACTGCTCTGCCTGCTGCATCAGGGCCAGCCGCGCAGCGTTTTCGGTCACCATCGCTTCGGCCGAAGCCTTGAAGAGGCTGGCAAAGACATATCCCCGGATCAACGCACGAAACAGGTCTGTGGGTTTCATGGCAAAGGTCGGAAGGCTGCGCGAATCCCACGGCTTCTCCTTCAGGTCCTTCAAGACCGTTGTGTCGAGCGGAAGAAGCGGGACGCTCCGAACCTCTTGCCCTCCGCCGTCAGCGCGCGCGATGAAGAGCAAATCCACCGCAATTTCGGACGGAGCGGCCTTCAGGCGGACCCCATCCAGATAGCGCGTCAACAGATTGGCCAGCCGCCCTATTCCGTCGACAGATGCAGGGGGAAGGAATACTCGGTCGACCGCAATCGCCCGATCCGCAAGCGCTGCGGACATCTGCGCGCCCACACACGCAATGCGTGGTGCGGCGCCTTGGCGCGCATCGAGTTGCTCTGCCACGTACGCTGCGAGCACAGCATTGTAGCTGCCGCATAAACCGTGATCCGTTCCAAAGACCACGAGCACGCGCACGTTCACCTTTTGCGCCGGCAACTTCAGCGTACCCGCGGACCGGATGAACCCGTGCAGCCCGCTGAGCACGGTCCTGTGGTAGGCTTCGATTGCGCGACCCGCCTGCTCGTAGGGGGCGGAATTGATGACAGACAGCGTCTTCATCGTGCGAACGACGCTATGGATGCTTTCCATGCTGCCCATCTGGCGGGTCAGGGTTTCAAGCGTCTGGGGCATCCACACTCCCGGTCGCGTCCCGCAGGCTCTGCGCAATGGCAACTATCCGTTCATGCGCCGCCCCATCGAGCGCCGCACCCTCGCCGATCCGTTTGGCAATATCCCCAAGATCAGTGCGCGCAGCCTGCCTCAGACGGCCCATGAGCATGGTCGCCTCGGACTCGTTCAACCCGTCAAAGACACCTCCGTTCGCAGCGGTCAGCACGGCGAGTTGCTCGATTGCTGGCATCGGGTCACGTTCGGCCTGCCGCAGAGCGCCGCGAACGGCCGCCCCCCGTGTCAGGCGGGCGCGTGTGGCGTCGTCTAGCCGCGTGCCAAAGCGGGCAAAGTCTTCGAGTTCCTCGAATTGAGACAAGGTCACGCGCAGGTTGCCCGCCACCGACCGGAACGCGGGGCTTTGCGCCTTGCCACCCACACGGCTGACCGACTTGCCGAGATCAACAGCCGGAAACTGGTTCTTGCGGACAAGACGCGGTGACAGATAGACCTGCCCGTCCGTGATCGAAATGAGATTTGTCGGAATATAGGCAGAAAGGTTTTCGGCCTGTGTCTCCACGATGGCGAGCGCCGTGATCGAGCCACCCCCAACCGTATCGGTGAACTGCCCCGCCCGTTCCAGTAGTCGCGCGTGGATGTAAAAGATATCACCCGGAAACGCCTCCCTCCCGGGCGGACGGCGGAGCAGCAACGACAATTCGCGGTAAGATCGTGCGTGGTGGGTCAGGTCGTCCAGCACCACCAGAACATCCCTGCCCTTCGCGGCGAAATACTCCGCTATGGTCATGGCGGCATAGGGGGCCACATAGGCCAACCCTGCCGCCTCCTCGTCACCGGCGGCCATGATGATGGTACGATCCATCATGCCGCTTTTGCGCACGGCGCCGATGACCTTGGCCACCGCATCTCCGCGCTGGCCGGTGGCGCAATAGATACAGATCACGTCGGTAGATGTCTGGTTCAGGATCGCATCGACGCAAATCGATGTCTTGCCTGTTTGCCGGTCACCAATCACCAATTGCCGTTGTCCCAGACCGATCGGCACCGCCGCGTCGATGGCCTTGATACCTGTCGCAAGAGGGCGCGATATGGCACGGCGGGCAAGGATGGCCGGGGCTTCCGCTTCGACCGGATGTGAGGACGAAGATTTCAGCGGCCGCCTTCCGTCGCTCGGATTGCCAAGCGCGTCCACGACGCGTCCCAACAGCGCCTCCCCGACTTTCGTGCTGACAACCCGGTGCGATCTGATGACCCTTTCGCCGACACTGACGCGGTCGGATGGCCCCAGCAGAACAACACCAAGCCGATCAGGCTCAAGATCGAGAACGATGCCCATCGCACCGCTTTCGAACTCCAAAACCTCATCAGACAGCGCACGCTCCAACCCACCGACGATGGCAATTCCGTCTGCCGCTTCCGCAACCTGCCCCACTTCGTTGAGGCGCGGTGCAGGAGACGGGCTTTGCAGGAGGCTGTGGAGAATATCATGCGGCTCGACCGAAAGCGGTTGAAAGACGCTATTCATTGCGGTCTCACCTCGGATCCGGCTGCCAATTGGTCAGTCATATGCGTGTCCAAACCATCGATGTAGGTATCGACCGTCCAAGCAAGTTGCGCCCCGCCGATACGCAAGGACAGCCCCAGCGCCATGGCTGGATCCGCCTCAAAGCGGACATCGATCTTCGGGAAACGGCGCTGCAATGCGATGGTGATCTCTTTCTCTATGGGTTTCGGCAAGGCCTCGTGGCTGATGATGACGGCGTCGTCCGCCGCACCTGCCGCATGCTCCAGATCTTGGTCCATTGCCGCGATCTGCTTGCCCAGATGAAGGGCGATACGTGCCTCAAGCGTCTCATCCGCAAGATCGATCAGGGCTTTGCGCGTCAATTCCAACAAGGCATGCCCTCCCGCCTTGTGCATCTTTGCGGTAAAGCTGCGCGCCTCGTCTTGCAGATGCGCGGCCCAAGCCGTGCGCTCCCGGTCTATGCGGTCATGCACCTCCTTCAGAAGTGCGTCTTTCTCCTCTTCCGCCTGACGACGTAGCGCCTCGGTAGCAGTTGCCTGTTCCGATTGGAGCGCTGCCTGTTGCGCGCGAAAGACTGCCTCCGCCGCGTTTGCCTCTTCCTTGGCGCGCACGGCGACCTGCATTCGTTCCGCGATTTCCGCCTCACGTGCATCGATACCGTCGAGGATCGGACGGTAGAGAAACCGCTTCAATAGCCAGACAAGCACAAGGAAATTGGCAAGCTGGGCCGCGACCGTGATCCAGTCGATGGACATCTGTTCAGCCGCCCGCCGCCGCAGCGGCTTCGACTGCCGCGTTCCAGAATGGATTGGCGAAGATGAGGATCATCGCGACGACGAAACAGTAGATCGCCGTGGATTCAATCATTGCGAGGCTCACGAAAAGCGTACGCGACAGGGTCGAGGCGGCGTCAGGTTGCTGGGCGATGGCGCTGAGCGCCTGCGAGGCCGCCCGTCCCTCACCCAAAGCCGGGCCAATCGCCCCGAAGGAGACCGTCAATCCGGCAGTGAGAATGGAAATAGCGGCAATGATCCCAAGGTCAGTCATGATTTGTCCTTCTGTGTTGTGGACGGATGTGGCGGCTTGGTGGCACTGGAGATGTAAACCGTGGCGAGGATCGCGAAGATGTAGGCCTGGATCATGCCGGTCAGCAGGCCGAGCACGTCCATGATCACCGGAAAGAAAAACGGCGCGACCGTCAGCAGTATGGCCGCAATGACAGCGCCGCTCATGATGTTGCCGTAAAGACGGATCGCGAGCGATATGCCGCGCGAGGCTTCCGAAATGATGTTGAAGGGCAGCATGA
Source organism: Poseidonocella pacifica (assembly GCF_900111875.1). Classification (GTDB taxonomy): domain Bacteria; phylum Pseudomonadota; class Alphaproteobacteria; order Rhodobacterales; family Rhodobacteraceae; genus Poseidonocella; species Poseidonocella pacifica. The sequence goes on along the minus strand of NZ_FOJU01000001.1, from coordinate 63,271 downwards.
TGAACGAGGGCTGCAGATAGGTCTTGAGGTAACCGCCGAGGCCCCGGCTGGTGATACCGAACAGGGGTACGGCCACGAGTACGGACAGGGCGAGCGCAGTCGTGGTCGAGAGGGATGACGTCGGCGGCTCAAACCCCGGCACGACAAGAAGCAAGTTGGAGACCGCAACGAACAAGAAGAGTGTCCCGGCGAAATAGAGGAGATGGCGCGACGGACCTTGGGCGATCTCCTCAATCTGGCTTTGAATGCTTTGAACGATCACTTCAAGCGCAGTGCGCCAGCGGTTCGGGGGCACATCGGCACGCAGGTTGCGCGTGAGGAGCATAGAGACGCCCGTCAGCATCGCCATCACGATCCACGTATAGAAGATGGTGGCATTGATCGGGATCCCCCAGATAACAAACAGGATCATCTGGTCAGGCGACAGGATCATTCCGACCCTCCTGCCCGTACGGGCGCGCGGGCCATGGCGGTCGCCATGCGTCGACAGATGAAAAACGCGATGCCATATCCCGCAAAGGCCCAAGGCCCCGCCAGCGTTGCAATCAACCAGCCGATAGCCAATAACCCGGAAATCCGAAGCGCCGCGCTCACACCGAGGGTTGCGATCGCGTTTCCGGCGCGCAGGGCACGCTGCATTCCGAAGGCCAGCCCCGCAAAGAAAAGCGCGCTCACCAACGTCCCGGCCGCCAGCCCCAAGCCCAATGCGGGCCAGTCCACAGCAATCATTCTCCGTCTCCTTCTTTGTTGACCCACGCCGCCGCGATGAACGCGCCGATGACGACCCCTCCAAGGATGAGGGCAATCGTCCATGAAAAGACCTGAGGGGCTACACGGTCCAGCCAAAGCCCCAGAAACGCCCCCCCGACCGTCGGCACCGCGATCGACCAACCGATCATTCCAAAGGTGCCGATGCCGCGCAGCGGGCTTGGCCCCGGATGGTCGCGCGCGGATTTCATCCGCGCGGCATGCCGCGCGATGTCTTCGGCGGGTTTGTCGGGATCGGGGCTCATGGCGCGGGCGTCTTCAATTCGGCGAACCGCCGGACCATATCGGCTTCGAGCCGGGACAGGGCCGAGCGGGCCTGCCGCTCCTCTTCGTCCACTTGTACGAAACGGGACTCTACAGTGTGCTTCAAACTGCTCAGGTCATCGCCAAGGACTCCGCGCAATACAGCCACGTCGACGCTATGCCCCTTCTTGACCAACAGTCCTTCATCGATGCCGAAGATCGCTTCGGATCCATCGACGAGGCGGAGCGTCATCACAGACGGCACCAGAGCCGACACGAAATCGATGTGGTTCGGCAGCAGCCCGAAAGCGCCCGTCGGGGCGACTGCGGTGAGGCGCTCAGCTTGCCCTTCGAACAGGGTGGAGGTTGGAAGGCGCAAGCAGACGCTCATGCTCCGAGCCATGCTCATGCCGCCCCCTCCAGATCGCTCAGATCGCCGATCATGTAATAGGCGCTTTCGGGCAGCGGAAATTCGGTCTGGTTCAGGATCGTCTCACAACTGTCGAGCGTCTTCGCAATCGGGACGGTCTGGCCTTTCGTGCCACTGAAAGCTTCGGTGGTCACGAAAGGTTGCGTCAGAAATCGCTCAAGACGCCGGGCGCGGGCCACGGTGAGACGGTCAGCGGAGGAGAGTTCTTCCAGCCCCAGCATCGCGATGATGTCACGCAGTTCTTCGTAATCGGCGAGCGTGCTGCGCACCGCGCGCGCGATGTCATAGTGTCTCTGCCCCACAACTGATGGGGTCAGCATAACGGACGTGGAGGCGAGTGGATCGACCGCGGGATATAACCCCTCGCTGGCGCGCTTGCGCGACAAGACGACCGAAGCGGACAGGTGCGAGAAGATATGCGCCGCCGCAGGATCGGTGAAGTCGTCGGCGGGGACGTAAACGGCTTGGATCGATGTGATGGCCCCGCGCGCGGTGGAGGTGATCCGCTCCTCGAGCGCGGCAAGCTCCGTAGCCAACGTCGGCTGATACCCCACCCGCGACGGCATGCGCCCCAACAGGCCCGACACCTCGGATCCCGCCTGCACAAACCGAAAGATATTGTCGATGAGCAGGAGCACGTCCTGGCCCTTTTCGTCGCGGAAATATTCCGCCATCGTCAGGGCCGTGTTGCCGATGAGAAATCGCACGCCGGGTGCCTTGTTCATCTGCCCAAAGAGCATGACGGTTTTTTCACGAACGCCTGCTTCGCCCATCTCACGGTAGAGTTCCTCGGCCTCGCGGGAACGTTCGCCGATGCCGCAAAACAGGCTGACGCCCTTGTGATATTGTACCGTGTTGTTGATCAACTCAGTGATCAAAACCGTCTTGCCGACCCCAGCACCGCCGAAAAGCCCGGTCTTGCCCCCCCGTTCGATGGGCGACAGCAGGTCAATCGCCTTGATCCCGGTCTCGAGAAAGTTGGAATGGACCACGCGCTCGGCAAGGCTGGGCGGAGCCCGATGAATAGACCGGAATTGCTCCGTTTCCGGAGCAGGTCGACCATCGAGCGGCGCGCCGAACACATCAAGCATCCGGCCCAGTACCGCGTCCCCCACCGGGACCGTGATCGGCCCGCCGCTGGACGTGACCGGCATGCCAAGTCCCAGCCCCCGTACCGGAGCCATGGCCATCGCGCGCACAACGCCATCGCCTAACAATGCAGACACTTCCAGCGGAACATCTCCGGCATGAAGAAGGTCGTGAATGCGCGGCACGGCATCGTCCCACACAACATCGACGACGCCGCCATGTATGGCCGCGATGCGCCCCATCATTTCGGGCGCGAGCCGCTCATCCCGCGTTTCAGTGGCTGAATTGGTCTCTGTCATCTTTGCCGTGTCCAGATGTTCGGTCCGGGGGGCAGCATCTGCGGCTCCCGTGTCGACCCCCACATTAACACCTGCGTCGCGACGCGACTTGATGTGCGTCAATGCGTGGGCATGCGCGTGGATCTAAACAGACGGCATCGTCTTCGTTTCACCGACATTTACGACAGGACATCCAGAAGTGTTTGCCAAGCAGCATCGCCTCACCGCCAACGGTCGCCCCATGGCCGGCCAGCGGCCTCATCATACGTATCACGCCGTCCGTCGCAGCCCTCGGATTCGCAGCGGCGGTGACTCTCGTTTCAACGGCGTGCCGGACACCCAAAGTTCGAGAGGGGTATAGCGGATGACAAACATGGCACCTGCAAACCCGCTGAATGCGCAGCACCGCGACAGCACCACCGGCCTTCGGACAGGTTCGGCAAGGAGAGGTCGCGGCGAAGCACGAGAACATGCGATTTCACACTCCCACACCACAATGGAGCAAGCGCTGGACAAGGGACTGAAGGCCGCCCTTGCGAAGGCAACCGCCGGGCTGTCGCCGATCGCTCTTACCGCGGCCTATGCCGATTGGGCGCTCCACCTCGCATCTGCCCCGGGCAAGCAGCTTCAACTCATGGAAAAGGCGGCAAAGAAGGCTGCGCGGTTTGGCAATTACGCGGCGCTCTGTGCGAGCAATCCCAAAACGACCGAGACCTGCATCGACCCATTGCCGCAGGACAAACGTTTCCGCAGCGAGAACTGGCAGAAATGGCCCTACAACCTGATGTATCAGGCGTTTCTGCTGAACCAACAATGGTGGTACAACGCCACGACGGATGTCGAGGGCGTTACGGCACAGCATGAAGACGTGATGACCTTCGCCGCGCGCCAGGTCCTCGATGTCTTTTCACCCTCCAACTACCCCCTGACCAATCCCGATATTCTCGAACAGACACTCCACCAAGGCGGCATGAACCTGCTCCGCGGGTGGCAAAACTTCATCGAGGATGTGTCCCGCGCGAAAGCCAAGCAAAAGCCCGTGGGCGCGGAGGAATTCGAAGTTGGCCGGAACGTCGCAACGTCAGCCGGCAAGGTCGTCTTCCGAAATCGACTGATCGAACTGATCCAATACGCGCCGACAACTGACAAGGTGCGCCCTGAACCGATCCTGATCGTGCCAGCGTGGATCATGAAATACTATATTCTCGACTTGAGTGAGGAGAACTCGCTGGTCCGTTTCCTGACGGGTCAGGGCTTCACGGTCTTTATGATCTCGTGGAAGAACCCCGATGCGGACGACCGCGACTTGGGGATGGATGACTACCTGTCGCTGGGCGTGATGGATGCGCTGGACGCGATCGAGGGCATCACCGGCGAACCGGATGTGCACGCGCTCGGCTATTGCCTCGGTGGGACGCTCTTGTCGATTGCCGCAGCGGCCATGGCACGCGATGGTGACGCACGCCTGAAAACCCTCACCCTACTGGCCGCCCAGACCGATTTCACCGAAGCGGGTGAGTTGCAGCTCTTCATAAATGAAAGCCAACTTACCTTCCTCGAGGACATGATGTGGGACCAAGGCTATCTCGATACCACCCAGATGGCGGGCGCGTTTCAGCTTTTGCGATCAAATGATCTTATCTGGTCGCGGATCGTGCATGACTATCTGATGGGCAAACGGACCCCGATGATCGATCTGATGGCATGGAACGCGGACGCGACGCGGATGCCCTATCGCATGCACTCTGAATATCTGCGGCGGCTGTTCCTAAACAACGACCTGGCCGAAGGTCGATACCATGTCGGAGACAGGCCAGTGACGATTTCCGACATCCGCGCGCCTGTTTTCATGGTCGGCACCGAACGGGACCACGTCGCCCCGTGGCACTCTGTCTATAAGTTCAATCTGCTCTCAGATGGGGATGTGACATTCGTTCTGGCGAGCGGCGGGCACAATGCGGGGATCGTCTCCGAGCCGGGCCATCCGCATCGTCACTATCGGATCGCAGAGAAGGATAAGGATGCGCCCTATCAGGACCCTGACCGCTGGGTCGAGGGAACGGAGCCAGTGCCGGGATCTTGGTGGCCTGCCCTCGCCGAATGGCTGGCAATACGCTCGGGCGAGCCCGCCGCCCCACCTTCGCTCGGTTCAAGTGAATATCCGGCGCTCTGCGACGCGCCCGGAACCTATGTGTATCGGGAGTAGAGGCCGATGCTGGAAGGTCTCTTGAAAGGCAAACGCGGATTGATCGTTGGCGTCGCAAATGAGCATTCCATCGCGGCAGGCTGCGCCCAGGCCATGAGTGCGGCCGGGGCTGAGCTGGCGATCACATATGCTCAGGAGAAGACAAGACGCTTTGTCGAGCCGGTGGTGGCGCAACTCAATGCACCGATCTTCATGCCCATGGATGTTGAAGTCGACGGACAGATGGAAGCGGTCTTTGAAACGATTGCCCGTGAATGGAACGGTCTCGATTTCGTCGTTCACTCTGTCGCCTACTGTAACCGAGAGGATCTCCATGGCCCCGTCTCCGAATGCTCAAAAGCCGGTTTCGCCCAAGCCATGGATATCTCCGTCCATTCCCTTATCCGCATGACGCGTCTTGCCGTTCCGCTGATGCCAAAAGGCGGCAGCATCCTCACCATGAGCTACTATGGCGCAGAGAAGGTCGTTGATCACTACAACATCATGGGTCCGGTCAAATCGGCGCTCGAAAGTACGGTGCGGTACTTGGCGGCGGAGCTTGGCCCGAAACAGATACGGGTCAACGCCATTTCGCCCGGCCCCCTAGAGACGCGCGCAGGATCCGGGATCGACCATTTCGACGAATTGATCGATGCGGCGCGCCAGCAGGCGCCTCAGCGCAGTCTCGTGAGCATCGATGACGTGGGGCAGATGGCTGTCGGCCTCGTGAGTGACATGTCGCGCAAAGTCACGGGAAATACCTCCTATGTCGACGCCGGCTATCACGTGCTCGCGTGATGGAATGGCAGAGAGTTGCCGCGCGACGCGGGGCTATCGTTTCACCGGAGATCCCACCTTGGGGCACTCCAAAACAAAGGAAGAAAGCGATGAGTGAAAAGAAACTGAATTGGAAACCCGACCTCAGCTATCCTGCGGGCAAGGGCGCGACCGAACAGCGGTTCACCGCCTCCGCCAACGGGGACGAGTTGGAGATAGATACGCACCCTTGGGGTGACGCCGATCTCAAAATCGACGGCCTCAATGCCGCGCATGTGGAGGGCTTGGCTTCCGACGGGGATGCGTTCCGCGCGGCCGAGAATATCGCCGAAGAGATCGAGGGCCGACACTCTGACGAAGCCCCACAGACCCCAAAGGGCTGAAAGCCCTCCCCGGAAAGGGACATGTCGCCATGCAATTCATCGAAAACAAGACCTTCGATGAGATCCATGTCGGAGACAGCGCGGAATTGACCCGTACGTTGACGACGCAGGATATCGAACTGTTCGCCGTTATGTCGGGGGACGTGAACCCGGCCCATATCGATGAGGAATTTGCCAAGTCCGACATCTTTCACAAGGTGATCGCGCACGGCATGTGGGGCGGCGCGTTGGTCTCGGCTGTGCTGGGAACGGAACTGCCCGGTCCCGGCACGATCTATCTCAACCAGAACCTGAGCTTCCGGCGCCCGGTCGGTCTTGGCGATACGGTCACGGTTCGGGTTACCGTGAACGGCAAGGAGGATGCGCATCATCACGTCACTCTGGACTGTCTCTGCCTGAACCAAAGCGGCGAAACCGTGATCGAAGGTCAGGCCCTGGTCATCGCGCCCACGGAAAAAGTGCGCCGCCCCCGTGTTACCTTGCCGGAGGTTCATCTGCACGAACGAGGGGCGCGATTCCGCGAGTTGATCAAGGCGACGGCCCCGCTTGCCCCGGTGCCTACGGCCGTAGTCCACCCCTGCGATGCGCTTTCACTGCAAGGCGCGCTCGACGCGGGGGACCAAGGCATCATTGTCCCGATCCTCGTCGGTCCCCGTGCAAAGATCGAAGCGGCCGCCGAAGAAATCGCGCGCAGCCTGACCGGGATCGAGATCATCGATACCCCCCATAGCCATGCCGCCGCCGACAGATCCGTCGCACTCGCCCGTGCGGGCAAGGTGGGAATGCTGATGAAGGGCAAGATCCACACGGACGAACTTCTGGAACCCGTCGTCGACGGCAAGACCGGCCTGCGCACCGAACGGCGCATGAGCCATGTCTTCGCGCTGGACGTTCCGAACTATCCCAAGCCGCTGTTGATCAGCGATGCGGCCATCAATATCTTTCCCGATCTGCAAGCCAAACGCGACATCGTACAGAACGCCATCGACCTCGGTCATGCTCTTGGCCTATCGCTTCCGAAGGTGGCCATACTCTCCGCCGTGGAAACGGTCACGCCAACCATCCCGTCGACCGTGGATGCGGCGGCCCTGTGCAAGATGGCGGGTCGGGGGCAAATCACCGGCGGCCTGCTGGATGGGCCGCTTGCATTCGACAATGCCATTTCCAAGTCGGCCGCAGAGACCAAGGGTATTGTCTCCGACGTGGCAGGTGATGCCGATATCCTGATCGTGCCGGATCTTGAGGCCGGCAACATGATCGCTAAACAGCTGATCTATCTCGCCGGGGCCGATGCGGCGGGCGTGGTGCTGGGCGCTCGTATTCCAATCGTACTGACAAGCCGCTCGGACGGGGTGATGTCGCGCTTGGCTTCCGCCGCGATTGCCCAGCTTTTCGTCCACCGCCGATCGGCAGAGATCAAGATATGACCGGCGACATTCTTACGCTGAATGCCGGATCCTCCAGCCTCAAATTCGCGGTCTTCGCCCCAAAAGACTCGAAGCAGACGGCCCACATCACCGGCAAAATTGCCGGCATTGGTCGTGCGCCCGAATTCTCGGCGCGTGATGCAAACGGCATGCTTTTGGTTTCGGACCAACCGACAGTGTTCAGCCCAACATCCACGCACGAAGACCTTGTGGCCTTCCTTTTGGACTGGCTGGAGCATCAGCTTGGCAACCGAACGCTTGCGATCGTCGGACATAGGATCGTGCATGGAGGGCAAACCTTCAGCCAGCCGGTGCGTATCGATGACACTGTCCTAAGTGAACTCGACGGGCTTGTACCGCTGGCGCCCCTCCATCAGCCGCACAATCTGGCGACGGTCCGTGCCGTTGCGGCGTGGCGTCCGGACCTTCCGCAGATCGCCTGTTTCGACACCGGGTTTCACCGAACGCAGGATACTTTGGCGACATTGTTCGCCCTGCCGCGCGCCTTGAGCGATGAGGGGATCATTCGGTACGGATTTCACGGTCTCTCCTATGACTACATCGCAGGCGTGCTGCCCGACCATCTGGGCCCAAAGGCAGAGGGGAGGATCATCGTCGCCCATCTGGGGAATGGCGCGAGCATGTGCGCCATGCGAAACCGCCAAAGCGTCGCCACGAGCATGGGGTTCACCGCGCTGGACGGCCTCATGATGGGGAGTCGGTGCGGCGCACTGGACCCGGGTGTCGTGCTGTACCTCCTGCAATCGAAAGGAATGAGCCCGGCGGAGATCGAGACGCTTCTGTATGAAAAATCCGGTTTGCTTGGCGTGTCCGGTATCAGCAACAATATGCAGGTATTGGAGGACAGTGACGCGCCCCAAGCGCTGGAGGCAATCGACCTTTTCGTCCATCGGGCCGCGAGCACACTTGCGGGGCTTGTTGCTGCTCTGGGCGGTCTTGATGCTCTGGTCTTTACGGCGGGCATTGGAGAAAACTCCGCCCGTGTTCGCAGATCAATCTGCGCGCGGCTCGAATGGCTGGGTATCGCGATCGATCACGTGGCAAATGAGCGGAACGAAACGCGGATTTCTATGGATGCCTCGGCGATTGACGTGCTGGTACTGCCCACAAACGAAGAGGCGGTTATCGCCGCTGGCTGCAGGAGGTTCGTCGAACCGAGCGCGGTTTGAGATACTCGGAATCGGACCGAAGCCGCGCTCCGCCTAGTCCGATGATTTGCGCAACTCCTGCTTCCGATTCTGATACCCATGGGCATCTCCGTATTCCACGAAGTCGGGATAATGCGAGTGCCGTCCGGCCATGTGCTTGGCATGCTTTATGGGACACCAATACTGTTCAGTCCGCGCCGCGATTTCGCGGGCGTAAGCCAACAGGCCATTGCCATAGCCGCAATAGGCACAGTTCAACTTCTCAAGACCGTTCAGATACGCCAGATGCCGCCGGTCGAGTGAAATGTATTCCGCGCGGCGCACCTTTTCGATCCGGTAAACTGGGAAACAGATCGCCTGATAGACGGTGACGAAGATATCCAACAGCACGAGCGGCACGATTACCGAGTAGATGACCGGGGCCGTCAGCACAACGAGCGGGCGGGCCTGTGCCAGATATGACGAGAGCCTTTGCTGAAGCGCCTTGTGCCTCTGCCTGACCTCTTTCTCGAAGACGACTCGGCCGCTTTCCAACCGATATTCAAAGGCGCTCCTGCGTCGTCCGAATTCTTCTTCCAACTCGTCCTGAAGCGCATGAATGCGTTCGACCAAGTTGCTGACTTTGTCACTCACGTCTGGTTCTCCTCTGTCCAGTCAACCTTTGTTGTGGGCCTCCCGGCGCACGCATACCGCCGCGTAAGACCGGCCCATATATCGCAGCTGAGACGGTTCGGCAGATTCCCAATCTCACCGTCTCCCGATGCTATGATCAACGTCTATCATCTCGCTGACGGAGTATGTGTTGAAACTGACTTTCCAACGGGGCAGGCTTCGCCCTAGTGGGAGGGTGCAAAGATGAGTGATACCGATGAAACGCGCGGGGGATCATCCCCTTGTTTCGAGCACCTGATCATCGGGGGCGAGAGCGTGGATCCCGCCGCTGCACGCGATGTCGCGCGGTTCCGCAAGGCAGAGCGCGCGCGCCTTCTTGAGGCGAGGCAGATGCCGCTGGATCAACGCAACAGCGCCACGGACGCGCTGATCCAAGGGCTAGAGGAAATCATCCTGCCCGGTCAGGGACAGAAAATAGCGGTCTATTGGCCTATCAGGGGCGAGCCTGATTTACGTCGGTGGATGGCGTCGGCGCATGATGCAGGGGCGCAGGTCCTTCTTCCGGTGGTGGTTGAGAAAGCTCAGCCATTGGAGTTTCGCATCTGGTCACCCGGCTGCCGCATGACGCGCGGGTTCTGGAATATTCTCGTGCCCGAAGAGGGCACCCCTGTAATCCCCGATACCGTCATCTCGCCCCTCGTCGGCGGCGACCGCGGGCTGTATCGCCTGGGGAATGGGGGTGGGTACTACGACCGGACCCTTGCCGCGCTACAGCCTCGCCCACGGACTATCGGTGTCGGATTTGCAGGGACCCTGATCGACTCCATCTTCCCGATGCCTTGGGACATCCCGATGGATGAAATCTTGCTTTCCGACGGCACTCATCTCACGAAAGACACCGCACGCCGTTAGCGGCTGCGAAGCTTCGGAGACAAACGACCAGAAGCAGGGCTGTGTTCGGCCTCCCCACTGATCAACGGACAAACGATGAGTACCCACGCGCACCAACGGTCCATTGCATTGCCCGTACCGCACCCGGTCCGCCCTTGGATCTGACCCAAAGTTGCTGTGTGTCAAACACGTTGCAAGCCAAACACGTTGCAAATCGAAAACATTAATGGTCGTATCCAGCCCGAGAACTCCGCGAGCAAATTGCGGAGCCAAGAGGGAGGAAGAACATGCTCAAGGATAAGGTTTTCGGCGTTGGCATTCTGTCGGCATTGGCCGTGACAGCGGGCGGTGCATACGCGCAGGACGACTGCACAAGCCGCGGCGCGCTGGATGTGATGTATTGCGATGCCGATGGCGACCTCGTGGCCGATGCGCCCACCGATCCCGCCGAATTGAAGGACCCGTCGACGCTGGTCTTTGCCTATACGCCCGTCGAAGACCCGGCGATCTACGAAGACATCTGGAGCCCCTTCATCGAGCATCTCGAAGAGGTAACTGGCAAGGATGTACAGTTCTTTGCCGTTCAATCCAACTCCGCCGAGGTCGAGGCGATGCGTTCCGGCCGCCTGCACATCGCAGGCTTTTCCACTGGACCTACGCCCTACGCGGTCAATCTGGCCGGGGTAGAGCCTTTCGCGATCATGGGCAGTGATGACGGGCAGTTTGGCTATAAACTGCAGGTCTACACACAAGCGGATAGCGACATCAAAGAGATGCCCGACCTCGCAGGCAAGCGCGTGGCGCATACGTCGCCCACCTCCAATTCCGGCAACCTTGCCCCACGGGCGCTGTTCCCCGATCTGGGTGTCGTCCCGGATGAGGACTACGAAGTCAGCTATTCGGGGAGCCACGACCAATCGATGTTGGGTGTCGTAGCTGGCGATTATGATGCTGCGCCAGTCGCGTCCGAAGTGGTGGATCGCATGGCCGAGCGCGGTCTCTACGATCCCGCCGATGTTCGCATCGTGTGGGAAAGCGACCCGTTTCCGACAACCTCTTATGGGGTCGCGCATGACCTTGCGCCCGAGTTGAAGGAAAAGATCAAGGAAGCTTTCTTCAGCTTCGATTTCTCCGGCACCGCCTTGGGTGAGGAATTCTCCGGCGTCAGCAAGTTCGTCCCGATCACCTACAAGGATCAATGGGCCGTCATTCGGCAGATCCAGAAGGCGAATGGCGTCGAGTATACGCCCCAGGGACTGGCCGCCGAGTAATTGGCCGCCGAGTAATAGTATCTCGTAGGGGCTGGCCCATGGCCGGCCCCGCAAGGAAAGCAGTTTAATGCTGAAGATTACTGACCTCGTCAAACGCTACGGCGCTGGCGATCCGGTCCTGAAGAATCTCGACCTGACCATCGAGGGCGAAAGCGTGGTGTCGATCATCGGCTCGTCCGGCGCCGGCAAGAGCACCCTTTTGCGCTGTATAAACCGGTTGGTGGAACCCACGTCAGGTTCCATCATCCTCAACGGCACCGAACTGACCACGCTGCGGGGCAAGAACCTTCGCGCGGCGCGGCGCAAGATCGGGATGGTGTTTCAGGGCTTCAACCTCGTGGACCGACTGACAGTGATGGAAAACGTCCAGTCCGGGCGATTGGGGTATATCTCCACTTGGGCCGCGGTCAGCAGGCGATACCCCAAGGCGGACATCCAGCGGGCCTTTGAGTTGATGGAGCGTGTGGGCATCGCCCAATACGCCAATAGCCGCGCCGACCAACTCTCAGGTGGAGAGCGCCAGCGTGTTGGCGTCGTGCGGGCCTTGATGCAACAACCCGAAATCCTGCTTGCTGACGAACCGACCGCATCGCTCGACCCCAAGACCTCCGAACAGATCATGGGACTGCTGCGGGATCTGGCACGCGAGTTGAAGCTGCCAGTGGTCATCAACATCCACAACGTGACCGAGGCAAAGGAATACACGGATCGGATTGTGGGCATGCGTTATGGGCGCATCATCTTTGACGATGAACCTGCCAAGTTGGACGGGGCGGAGATGGACAAGATCTATGCCGGCAGCCCGCACGCCGACCGCGCCACGCAAGGGGCAGAAACGCCATGAACACCCCGCGCGACACTTGGGAAAAGCCACCCTTCATCGCCAATCGAGCTCTGCGTTGGGCCGTCTACCTTGGCTTGATCATCTATTTCGGCTGGGTCGGCCTGACGATGCCGATTGACTGGGGCCGCGTCTCCGAGGGCATCGGCCGTGCGGGGCGTATCTTTGGCGGGGCTTTCCCCCCGAGTTTCGAGCGTAGCGGCCTTCTGATCGACGGCTTTCTCGAAAGCCTGAAGATCGCCATTCTTGCCACGGCCGGGGGCGCGCTCCTGTCGATCCCGATTGCCTTCATGGCGGCCCGCAATGTCGCGGCCTTGCCGATCTTTTACATTGGTCGGGCAATCATCATCATCGCCCGCAGCTTTCACCCGGTGATCGTTGCGATCCTCTTCGTCAAGGCCGTGGGCTTCGGCCCCTTTGCCGGCGTGCTTACGCTCATCATCTATTCCATTGGCTTTGTCGCCAAGATGCTCGCCGAGAAGATCGAGGAAATCGACTTTGGTCAGGTGGAGGCGGTACGCGCCGCCGGCGCGCCTTACCTCTCGACGTTGATCTACGCGATCTTCCCGCAAATCATGCCGCGTCAGATCGGTTTGACCATCTATCAGCTGGATTCCAATCTTCGCGCCTCTGCCGTCGTGGGAATTGTCGGCGCAGGCGGGATCGGCGCGACCCTCGCCAATGCCTTCGGGCGTTACGATTATGACTTCGCGCTGGCCATCACCATCGTCATCGTCGCCGTGATCCTTCTCTCCGAAGCAGTCAGCGGTCTTGTCCGAAAGCACATCCAATGACCTCTATTTCGCAGCAGTTCGGCCGCGATGAGTGGACCCGGTTTACCCCGAGACAGAAACTGACCCGCTGGGGCACTCTGGCCGGCTGCGCGCTGGCCATCGTCTGGGCCCTGTCGTCCATCGAGGTGATCTGGGCATGGGTCTGGGGCGCGCCCGAGCAGATCGGGGATCTCTTCGGACGGATGTACCCGCCCGACCCGACCAACCTCGTCACGATCCTCAAGGTCCTGTGGGATACGGTCAACATAGCAACATTCGCCACCGCATTTGCCGTATTGCTGTCGCTGCCCGTGGCCTACATCTCGGCGCAGAACACCACACCCAACCGCGGGACCTTGTGGCTTGGCCGTCTGATCCTCGTGACCTCGCGTTCGGTCAACACGATCATCTGGGCACTGCTCTTCGTCGCGATCTTTGGCCCCGGCATCGTCGCCGGCATCATCGCGATCATGTTCCGCTCTATCGGATTTATCGGCAAGCTATTGGGCGAAGCGATCGAGGAAATCGACAAGCGCCCTGTCGAGGCCCTGGAGGCAACCGGTGCCTCACGCTTCAAGGTGATCGTTTATGCCATCATCCCACAGGTCATGCCCACCTTCTGGGCCGTGGCCATCCTGCGTTGGGACATCAACCTTCGGGAATCCACGGTGCTTGGCCTCGTCGGTGCGGGGGGGATCGGCATCGTTCTGCAAGGGGCGATCGACACGTTCAACTGGCCCGAAGTCGCGACCATCCTGCTGGCGATCATTGCGCTCGTGATCATCGGCGAAGTCATCTCCGCCTTCCTCAGACGCCGCATTCTGTAACCCGCGGTATCCGGGGTCAGCCTCGTCAGGCCGCAAGATTTTCAGGAGGCGGCCGCCATCGTCGCAGGCAGATCCAGCAACGCCAAGCTCACGGGCAAATGTCGCGACAGGGCAAAGTCGAGCAGCCTTTCGTACTCTGGAGTCGCGCCCACCGCAGCGATACGCGCGCAGACGGCACGGTGGAAAAGCGCACAGCTCAGCTGTGCGAAGTCATGGGCCAAAGCTGCCGGATCCTCCACCTCAAGCAGTCGAGCGCGCGCCTGTCGCCAGATATCCCGTAGGTTCAATATGGCAGGATGATCGGTCAGCTCTTCGATCAACGCATCGAAGGCATCTGCACCCGCCCCGCCCGCCTGCCGAAGCCCCCGCGTCGCGATGGCCAGTTCGTGGATCCCATTCGCCCCTTCGTAAATCGCAGTGATCCGCGCATCGGCCCAAGTTTGCGCCATGCCGTACTCAGTCAGATACCCATATCCGCCAAGGATCTGGATTCCGAGATTGGCCGAAGAAATCCCCGCTTCTGTGCAGAACACCTTGCAAATCGGCGTCAGAAACTCGACCAGCGCGGGTCGCGTCCCGCGCATCATTTCGACCAATGCCACATGCGCCATGCCCCGCGCGCCAATCTCAAGGCACCTTTGCTCGTCTAGCATGCGGCGCACGTCGGGATGCTCGGCCAAGACTGCATCCCTTCCGTCAGCCCGCCTTCCCTGCGTACGTTCTGCGGCGTAAGCGCTCGCAAGGCGGTGCGCACGGGCGGCAAGCGCGACGCCCTGCAGGCTTACGTCCAATCTGGCATGGTTCATCAGAACAAACATCGCCGTCAGTCCTGCGCCTTCCTCTCCGACGAGTTCCGCCGGACAGCCAGCGAATGCCATCTGACACGTGGGTGATGCGTGCAGGCCCATCTTCTCTTCGATCCGCGTGACGGTAACGGCGGCGCCAGCGTCACGCTTACCGGCAAGAAACAACGATAGCCCCTTGATCCCGTCTTCCGTCGCGCCCGTGCGGGCGAGGATCAGATGCAGGATATCTTCGCTCAGATCCTGATCGCCGCCGGAGATGAATATCTTTTCGCCGTCGATAACCCACCCATCGCCAGAGCGCGTCGCCTTGGTGCGAATACGCGACAGATCAGAGCCCGCCCCCGGTTCGGTCAGGCACATCGTCGAAAGCGCCTCACCCGCCGCGAGTTTTGGAACCCAAGCCGCCTGTTGTGCATCGGTGCCAAACCTGCGGAGCGTGGAGATCGCGCCGGGCACAAGATTGCAGACCATCTGCATCGACAGATTGGCGCCGGAAAAAATCTCGGATACGGCCGCTGCGACAAGTGCGTTCTGGGCCATGCCGCCATGCTCTTCAGGGGCGGATAGCCCCTGCCAGCCCATAGCGCTCAATTGCGCGAACGCTTCCGCAAAGCCGTCCGGCATCCGGACATACCCATTCTCCAGCGCGCACCCCTGCCGGTCGCCCGGAGCATTCAACGGCGCGATCACACCCTCGGCGAAGGCCGCGAAGTGTTTTATGATCTCGGGTCCAAGATCGCCGTCCCATTGCGGCAACTGGTCAGCACCGGCGACGTTCTGGAGCGAGAACAGAATGTCATCAACGGGCGCTTCGAATGCTGTCATGACCTAACTCGCCACGCCCAAAAGACGCATGGCATTCTCCTTGAGGATCAACGGGCGAACATCATCCCGGAAGTCTGCCTGATCAAAGGCATCCAGCCACTTCTCTGGGGCGATCATCGGCCAGTCGGACCCAAAGAGCATCTTCTTTTTCAGCATCCGGTTTGCATACTGAATGAGGATTTTCGGAAAGTACTTCGGCGACCATCCGGACAGATCTATGTAAACGTTCGGCTTGTGCTGAGCGACCGACAGCGCCTCTTCCTGCCATGGGAACGATGGATGCGCGAGGATGATCGGCATGTCGGGAAAATCCACGGCCAGATCATCCATGTACATCGGGTTGGAGTATTTCAAACGCATACCATTCCCGCCGGGCATGCCCGACCCCACCCCGGTTTGTCCGGTGTGAAACAAGGCCGGTTTTCCGGTTTCGGCAATCGCCTCATAGAGAACGTAGGCGGACCGATCGTTGGGATAAAACCCCTGCATGGTCGGATGGAACTTGAACCCCTGAACCCCGTGATTTTCGACGAGGTCCCGCGCCTCGCGCGCGCCAAGCTTGCCCTTGGCCGGGTCGATGGAGGCGAAGGGGATGAGTATGTCAGAGTTTTTCGCGCAGGCGTCCGCCACCTCGTAATTGTCATAGCGCCGATATCCGGTTTCGCGCTCTGCATCGACGGGAAAGATCACGGCGGCGATGTTCTTCTCGCGGTAGTGCGCCGCAGTTTCGTCGATCGTCGGTGGATGCTGCCATGGAGCGCCGAAGTACTTGGCCATGGTGCTCTGCAATTCATCATAGCCGTCATCGGCATGACAGCCACAGGCCTCCTCCGCATGGGTATGAAAATCAATCGCGCGAACATTTTCGAAATCGACCATGTGTTTCCCTCACACCCGGATCAGAGCCGGATCTTCATTGTCATAAAGCCGTTCAAGCAGGGCGGCGCGCCGTGCCATGATCTTGCGCGGATTGAGAGATCCCTTGTCGGTTATCTCGCTGTCCTTGAGCGATGGCGGCTCTGCAAGAATGATTGCGCGCGAGATCCGTCTTGCCGAACCCGACGCGGCTTCGGCCATGGCGCTCAGGCGGGATTCGATCTGTGATTGAAGCACCGGGTCAATCACAGCCCCCTCTGAGGTATTATCGCCATGCACCTGATCCGGGCGGGGAAAGATGAAAAGGCCGACGGCATCGCGGTCGTGCCCGCAAATCATCACATCCTGCACCAAGCCCCGCAGCACCTCGAGTGCGTCCAACCGGAGCTTCCCCGCCTGTACCCATGTGCCCGTCAGAAGCTTGAAATCCTCGGATACGCGCCCGTCGAAAGCCAAGCCCCGCTCGGGATCGTTCACATCCACAAATCGCACGGCATCACCGGTTCTAAGGAAACCTTCGTCGTCAAAGGCATCCGCCGTCCGCTCAGGGTCATCGAAATAGCCCGCCATGATATTCGGGCCTTTGACCCGCAGTTCGCAGCGCATCTCATCATCGGGGATCAATTTGATCTCCGTCCCGGGCAACGGCACACCGATCACGCCGGAGCGTCCGATCGGCTCATGCACCATGAGTGTCGCGGGTGCCGTTTCGGTCATCCCCCAACTGGAAATCATCAGAGGCAATCGGCCTCGGACCTCCACAGCCATTTCCTCAAGCCGGGTCCAGACATCCTGCGGCAATGACGCCCCGGCATAAAAGATCATATCGAGATCACCGAAATACGCTTCGCGCAGGGCGAGATTGCTCTCCATCTCATGGACCAACATGGAAAACCCGACGGGGACGTTGAAAGACAAGGTTCCCGGCCGTTCGATGACATTGCGCACGGTTCGCTCGAAATGTTTCTTGGTGGGCTTGCCATCGTCAATGACGAGTGTTCCCCCATGAGCGAGCATCATGTTGACGTTATGCGACCCGCCGAAAACATGGTTCCACGGCAGCCAATCACAGATACGCGGCGCGCGGTCCCTCAGGAACGGCAAGACGGACGCCATTTGCATCTGGTTCGCGCACATCATTCGCTGGGTGGTCAATACCCCCTTGGGATCGGAGGAGGACCCCGAGGTGAACAGAACCTTGGCCACGGTATCCGGCCCTGTGGAGGCGAGCAGGGCATCCGCATTCTGGCCCTTGTCACCTTCCAGCAGGCTGGCGAACGACGTCGCCGCGCCCTGCGCACCGTCGAGGTGCGTTGCAACAATCTCGACACCGCGGAGTTGCGGCAACGCCAATGCCCCTGCGTAGAGGGCGGCATCCTCCGCATAGGCCATGACCGGGCGCACCTTTTCCAGCACATAGGTCAGCCGCCCGTGGGCCTCGGGGATAAGCGAGTATTGCTCGGCCAGCGGAACAGTCGGCACGCCGGCGTATTGCGCGCCGAAGGACAGCAGAGCGTGATTGATGGAATTCCCTGACAAGATCACGATTGGGGTTTGCGGCCCCATGCCGCGCGCGCCGAGCGACGTGGCAATGGCACGAACCATCCTCAAGGCCTGCGCGAAGGTGACATCCCGCCAGCCCGCTTCTGCGCGCTCGGACAAAAACACATTATCCGGGGTCTGTTCCGCCGAATGATGCAACCAGTCCGCGGTACGTTCCACCACCGGAGCAAGCGGTACCTGAGAGGTCAGGATCAGATCGCTCTTCCGGCGCGTCAAGCTCACCGAGTGGGGTACGAGGTCGAGACCTGTTTGACTATCGATCAATGTTCTCTCTCCAAATCGGTGCCGGAGGTTTTGCTCACCCGGCCAAGCAAATCACGGAGCTGCGCGATCTCGACCTCATTGAGATCACTCAGGATCGCGGCTTCGTGTTCCTGTACCGCCTTCTCAACCTTGCCCCAGAGACGGCGACCCGCCGCCGTAACGGTGAGTGCGTTGGTTCTACGGTCTCCTTTGACGGGTTTGCGCCGGAGCACCCCGGCGCGTTCCAATTCGTCCACCACGACCACCACGCCGGAGCGTTTGATATTGAGCAGATGCGACAACTCCGTCTGTGAGATACCGGGGCTGTCGATCACCACCGCGAGCGCCGAGAACGTCCCCGTCCGCAGACCAAATGGCGAGAGCGTTCTTGCCATATCCTCTTGGATCAGAAGGTATGCGCGCTTCATCCGGTAACCGGCGAACTGTCGCAGAAGCGCATCGCTGGGCTCCCTTCTAGCTGCCGTGATCTCTGTGCTCGAAGACTTTTCAACCATCCTCTTTCGTCCTCAATTCATCACAAGATCGACCAGCCAATAGCTCAGGGCCGGAAAGGTGATCAGGATCGCGATGCGGGAAAATTCGGCCAGAATGAACGGCAGCGTGCCACGGAATATCTGTGTCATCGGGATATCCCTCGCCATCGCTGAGATGACGAAGAGGTTCATCCCGACCGGCGGCGTGATCAGCCCCATTTCGACCACGACCAGCGCGATGATCCCGAACCACATGGCTTGCTGTTCGGGCAGGAGGCCAAAATCGAGCGCCATGATCGTGGGAAAGAAGACAGGAACGGTCAGAAGGATCATCGAAAGGCTGTCCATGAGGCACCCCATCACGAGGTAGAACAGCACGATCGCGAGCAAAACCACCATCGGGGCGATATCGGATGCCGCGAAATACTGGGCGACGTCCATAGGCATCCGGCTAAGTGCCAGGGCCACGTTGAACAGATCCGCGCCGAACACGATCGCAAAGATCATCGCGCTTGTTCCTGCCGTGTCGATCAGACTTTCAAGAACGGTCCGCGGGGTCAGCCCCCCCTTCAGGCTGCCCAGTACCAACGTCAGGATAACCCCGACCGAGGCACCCTGTGCAGGGGTAAAGTATCCACCATAGATCCCGCCCAGCACGACGGTAAAGATCACCAGAACATGCCAGATTTCCCCGATGGCGCGCACCCTCTGCCGGAACGTGGCGCGTTCGCTTGTTGGGCCCTCGTGCGGGAAGAGACGCACATAGATTGAAATCGCGATCATGAAGCCGACGACCGCGAGAAATCCCGGCACCGTCGCGGCGAGGAAAAGTTTGACGATATTCTGCTCTGTCAGAAGCGCAAAAATGATGAGGACGATCGACGGAGGGATCAGGATTCCCAGTGTCCCACCCGCAGCAAGCGACCCTGCGGAGAGTGCCCCGGAAAACCCATGTTTGCGCATTTCGGGCATGGCAACGCGCGTCATCGTTGAGGCCGTCGCAAGCGAGGAGCCGGAGATCGACCCAAAGAGCGCGCAGCCAGCGACCGCCGCCATGGCAAGCCCACCGCGCAAATGTCCGATCCACGCGCGCGCCGCGTTGAAGATTGACGCCGAAATTCCCGATCTCGTCGCCAGATGGCCCATCAGGATGAACAGCGGCACAACGGCGAAATCGTAAGACATGAACTTGTCCACCCAAGCCGTGCTTAGATACGCCTTGAGGCCGGCAAAAGAGCTGAGGTGCACATAGCCAATGATCCCGGCGATCGCCATGGCCAGGGCAATGGGCATACGCATGAAGATCAGAACAAACAGGCCCGCGATCAACACGAGCGAAAACGTGAAGGGATCCATCACACACCTTCCGTTTGCGGGCGGCGAGGCAGGAGAGCCGTGACCCCCTGCGCCGTGGCGACGAACGCCGACAGCCCTGTGCCGATCACCGCGGGTACGTAGACCCACCAGACAGGCGCGCGCAGCAGCATGGTGCGGTCGCCATAGCCGTGCATCTCGGAGAGGCCATGCAGAAGCCGCCAGCAGACAAACGCCCAACCTGCGGCAAACAACAGGGTCCAGATGCTATCCATGGCCCTGTTCACCCTGTCGGGAAGCCAGTTGGTGAAGACATCGACCATCACATGACCCTTCGTGAGTTGGCAAAGCGGGAGGAACAGTGAGGCACAGGTCGCGCAGGCCAGTTCAACCAGTTCGAACTCCCCTCGCACGGCCCCGAAGCCCATCAGGCTCCGAACAATTGAAAAGGTGACCACGAACGCCGCGCCAAAAATGACCAGCCCCCCGACCGCAGCACAAGCGACGCATACGCGGTGAAGCAGCCGGAACAGAGGGGCATGGAGCCCCTCTGCGTTGCCAATGGATGACTCCGACATTTTTCGATCAGCCCGCGTCGAGCAGTTCGTTGGCTCGCGCCATGATCGCCGCACCATCGTGCCCGCGGTCGTTCAACTTGGCAATCCAGGCTTCGTGCACCGGCGATGCCGCCTCGCGCCAGCGATTGATCTCCTCCACCGGGATCTCCTCGATTGTGTTGCCGTGCTTTTCGACAACGCCCCGGCCAAAGGCTTCGAAACCATCGAACTGCTTGCCGATCCGGCGCGAAAGCTCGATCCCCGACGCCGCGTCAATCACGCCGCGCAGATCATCCGAAAGCCCTTCGTATCTTGCCTCGTTCATCAGCAGGGAGAACGAGTTGGCATAGAGCCCGCGCGCGCCCGCTGCCGGTTCCGAGGTAAAGGATGTCAGTTCCTGCAATTTGAAGGCCGGCACCACTTCGTATGGCAGGCAGCACCCGTCGATCACGCCGCTGGACAGCCCGACCACCATTTCCGTAACCGGGAAGAAGACCACCTCTGCCCCGAATCCGGCCAACATATCGCCTGTCGACTGGTTCGGCGCACGGAGTTTCAGCCCCTGAAGGTCGGCCGCGCTGAGCACGGGCGCATCGCGTGTGTGCAGTTTGCCACCATCATGCGTGTGATACGCCAAAGGTTTCATCCCGCGGTATTCATCTCCGCCGAACTCATCCATCAGGTTATGCAAGGCAACGGAGGTCTTTTCCGCATTCGTCACCATGAACGGGTTCGACATCGTCTCCGCGACAGGAAAGCGATCGGGTGTATAGACCGGCAAGGTCCAGGCAATGTCGCAGATCCCGTTGCGCACCTGATCCGCGAGCTGGGGCGGCTTGCCGCCCAGCTGCATCGCCGGAAAAATCTGTACCTCGATGGCACCTTCGGACGCTTCGGCCAGTTCGGCGGCCCACACTTCGAAGAAGCTCGTATGCATCGGTGCCACCGGTGGCAGGAAGTGATGCAAGCGCAGCGTGACTTCAGCAGCGGATGCCCGTGAGACCAATGCTGGTGTCGCGAGCGCCGCGCCCATCGAGGCGAGCGCCGTACGGCGGGTCATGTGTGTCATTTGGTTTCCTCCCTAAAATGACGTTTTTGCCTGTCTTCTCTTTGGACTATCGAAAGACAGGTTTCCGTTTCTCGAGAAATGCCTTGAGCCCCTCCTCGGCGTCCGCGCTGGTCTGTGAAACCGCTGCGGCAAGGCTTTCCGTAAAGAGACCATCGCTCCGCGACATGTCCGAAATCCGACTGATCGCCTGAATCATCATGTAGTTGGACAGCGTCGCATTCCGTGCGATGCCTTGGGCCAGTTCGCGGGCCTTCGGCAAAGCTTCCCCCTCACCGACCGAATAATGCGTGAGACCCATGGCAAGCCCCTCCTCGGTTCCGAACTTGCGACCGGTGAGCATCATCTCGCACATCCGGTCGGCGCCAAGGATACGGCCGACCCTCACCGTCGCGCCACCTCCAACGAAAATGCCGCGCCGCCCCTCGGGAAGCTGAAAGATGCAACTGGGCTCTGCGATACGGACATGTGTCGATGCCGCGAGTTCCAGCCCGCCTCCTATGACCGCGCCGAACATCGCGGAGACGACGGGAAGCCCGGACAACTGGATCAGATCCATCACGCGGTGCCAGTTGCGTGAATGGCGCATCGTGCCTTCCGCATCGCGGGCGACATGCTCTGACAAATCGAGCCCCGAACAGAAATGCCCCGCCGTGCCCGTCAGGATCACCACGCGGACGCCTTCTGGTGGGTTGGAAAAGAAGGCGTCAATGCCGTCAAGCAACTCGTCGCACATCGCGTTCCGCTTGGCCGGCCTGCTCATCGTCAATGTCGCGACGGGGCCATCAATGTCGATTTGCAAAACGGTGTCTGTGGCTTCGGGCAGAGTCACATCGGTATCCTTACTTGATCGGCATGCGCGCGGCGGCATCGAGACGTATCACCGTCCCGTTCAGCATTGGGTTTTCCACTATGCTCTGCGCAAGCTGGGCATATTCATCGGCATCTCCCATTCGGGAGGGATAGGGAACGGCGCGCAAGATATCCGCCCGGATATCGTCGGGAAGCCCCGCGCTCATCGAGGTTTCAAACAGACCCGGGGCAATCGCCATCACGCGAATGCCGAACCGAGCGAGTTCGCGCGCGGCCGGCAAGGTCATCGAGACGATGCCGCCTTTCGATGCGGCATAGGCCGCCTGCCCGATCTGTCCGTCCTCAAACGCCACTGACGCGGTATTGATGATCACGCCCCGCGCATTGTCCGGCCCGATCGGGTCCGCAGCGGCCATGGCCCGCGCCGCGATATTCATGACGGTATAGGTACCAAGCAGATTGACGCGCAGCGCCTGTTCGAAACTGTCGATGCTCAGGCTGCCGTCACGCGGCAAGATGCGCGCCGCCGTGCCGATACCTGCGCAATTGACGACAACTCTGGGCGCCCCTTGCGCCGCCTCGATTTCACGGAAAACGCGCTCAACACCCTCGCGGTCAGAGACGTCAACGGCGTGTGCAGATCCACCTATGTCATCCGCGGTTCGCTGCGCCGCGTCGGGGCTCAGGTCAAGGCAGGCGACAACAGCCCCGGCGTCGGCAAAACGGCGCGCTGTGGCGGCGCCAAGTCCACTTCCCGCCCCCGTAATCGCGACGGATGTATGATCAAGAATCATCGCAACCTCCCACCCCAAACAGATAATCCGAAAACATAATAGTTAAGTCAATGACCATTTTTTATGAATTTATATCAGTCATTTAATATCTATGGGTTCGATTTATCGTCCAATAATAGAGTGCGCACTTGTAGACGGCGAAGATCGTTCGCCCCCGCCCTATCTGATATCGACGCTCTCTTCGTATCTTTGTCCTACTCAAAAAATGTCGCGTTGCGGCCACCGATCACGATGTCAAAGTCGTAACCCTCCTCGACATCCGTCCCGCCCGGATCGCGCGGTTTGCCGATGTTGCGCTCAAAGGCATCTCCCATCAGGATCGCCATCGGATCGCTTGCGTTGTTTGGCTCATCCGGGAAGTACATTTGCGTGATCATCCGCGACGCGCCGCCACTGATCGACATGTGGATATGCTTGGGGCGCCATCGCCCGATATCCGGCCTTGCAAGATACGCGCCCGGACTGATCGCCCAGAACCGATAACGCCCCTCGTCATCGGTCAGAACGCGCCCCATACCAAGGTGGTTCTCATCCAACCGCAGACCGGAGTGATCTTCGATATGCCGATAGCGCCCGTAGAGGTTGGCGCTCCATATCTCCAACAAGGCATTTGGCACCGGGCGCCCAGAGGCCGTACATACCCGCCCCGTCACCTCGATCGGAACCCCGTCGGCGCGGGGCCGATCCGGGGCCGTTCGGGTCATGTCCCACTCATGTGGGTTCGTCACATAGCGCGCGGGCACTACTGGCACGAAACTGCTGCGCGCGACCTCCGGGATCAGCCGAAGAGGCTGGCGCGGGGTGCGTTGATCAGAGGTATTGTCGGTGGGGCCAATGCCCAAAACACGTCCATGCTTGCCCATGTCTCAACTCTCCAGATCATCGAAGAAGGGGGTTTCGCCGGGACCGGCCATAACGACATCGAAAAGATACACCTCGCACCCGCCCGCGGTGCGCCCGTCATGCTTGGCGATCAACTTCGGTGCCTCGGCGCCAACCGATAGCAAGACGGGATCGGTGTCATTGCCTGTCTGACCCTCGAAGAAGATTTGCGTCACGATCCGATTTATCCCATCCGAAAAGATCGTAAGTGTGATATTGGGCGCACGCCCCGGCGCAGCGCCCGGCAGGATCGTGCGGTACCCATAGGCCCCCGATGCCGTTCGCAAGCGCCCGTAGCCATGAAACCACGGGTCAACATCATCCTCCCCTTCGGTTGCAGGGGTACGATAGACACCCTTCGCGTTGGCTTGCCAAAACTCCAGAAGCGCACCGTTCGCGAGGTCGCCGTGCCGGTCCAGCACTCGCCCGCGCAGGATGATCGGTGTCCCGGCCGCCTGCCCCACGACACCTGGATCGAAGCGGGTCAGATCCTCCAACGCGGGATCGGCGAAATAAATCGGGAAGTATGGCCCGCAGGTATCTTCGTTGGTGGCGGGCAAAAGGTTGGATGTCAGTTCGCTCATCGCCTGTCCTCCATTGTCTTCGCTATGTTTTGCATATTAAACACACCCAATCGCAACACGGAATTCGACCGCCCATGGCCAAAGCGTCCAACCACGATGTCTATTTCGTCCCCGGACTGTTTCGGGGTTTGCGCGTTCTGGAAATTCTGGGCGCCGCCGAAACGCCGATGTCCCTGAGCGACATCGCCCGCGCGATGGAATTGAGCCGTTCCTCTGCCTTTCGTCTCGTCTATACACTGAGACAGATGGAATTCATCCGCGAGGCCGAACAGGCCAACACATTCACCCTTGGCGCGCGCGTTCTGAACCTCGGCTTCGCCTACCTGAACCAGCAACCCATCACGGCCATTGCGCGGCCCATTCTCGCAAATCTGCGCGACGAAACGGGCGTATCCACGCACCTGAGTGTCCTCGAAGGCGACGACGTGCTGTATCTCGTCAGCCATCAGGCGCGGTCGGGTTATGTCTCGAACATGCGCACCGGGACGCGCACGCAGGCCTATGCCTCCGCGATTGGCTGGTGCCTGCTGGGAAATCTGGACGAAGACGAACTCCGGGTCTTTGCCGCGCACCAGAACTGGCATCGTTTCACCGACCATACGCCGATGGATCCGGCAAGCCTCATCGCGCGGGTGACAGAGGTGCGTGAGACAGGGTTTGTCATTTCGCGCGGCTTCCGGGAGCCGGGCGGATCGAGCGTCGCGGTGCCTGTGCGGGACCACTCGGGCGGGATCGTGGCGTGCGTGAACCTGTCGGGACCGGACAGCGGATTTGATTTCGATCGCATGGAAAGCTTCTATCTGCCCCTCGCCCAGACCGCGGCGCAGGAAATCTCCCGTGCCTTGGGGCATCAGGGCGGCTAAGCTCATCCCGCTATCCCCAGAATGGCGCGCGCGTCATCCGGATCAGCCAACTCACCACCCAGATCATCGATAATCCGCGCGGCTTTCGTCACCAACTGCGCGTTGTTTTCGCAATGACATCCCTTGCTGACATAGGCCGTATCCTCCATGCCGATACGGACATGCCCGCCCAACAACCATGCCTGCGCCAGCATCGGAAACGCCGCACGACCTATGCCGAACGCAGCCCATTGTGTCCCGGTTGGCAATTGACTTGCCAGATAAGCCATGGTGGCTGGATTGGCGACTGCACCAAACCGAACCCCGAGCACCATCTGGACCATCAGCGGGGTTTGCAGAATACCCCGCGAGACGAAATCCTTCACCATGTGCAGATCGCCGCTGTCGAAGATCTCGATCTCTGGCGTGACGCCGGCACCGTAAATCCGGTTTGCCATGATCTCGAGATTGCGCGGCGAATTGATGACCGATGCCTGCCCTGACCACATGGTATTGAAATCCAGCGTGCAGATATCCGGTCGCAGCGCCTCTACATGGGCCACCCGTTTTTCCGGCGAGCAAAGGGTCGATCCCTCAGCAGCTATCTGTGGGTCTGCATCCGAAGGGACGAACCGCCCGCCTTCACCGGTGGTAAGATTCAAGAGGACCTCGGCATTCTCCGCCCGAATGCGGTCCACCAATTCTGAATAGAGATCAAGCCGCATGGACCCCTTGGCCGTCTCAGGATCGCGCACATGCAGGTGGACAATTGCCGCACCAGCTGCGGCGGCATCCAGTGCCTGACGGGCAATTTGCTCCGGCGTGATCGGCAGATTGGGGCTGATCTCCGGGGTCATCAGGTTACCGGTTATCGCCGCCGTGAGGATCGTCTTGCGTGCCATTCTATCCCCCCAGAACGTCGTCCACGGCCGCCGCGAGCGTCTCGACGATCAGGTCGATCTCCTCCGGGATTGACGTATACGACGGGGCCAAAAGCACGTGATCCCCATGGGTGCCATCCGCACAACCTTGGGAGGGGTAAGTCATCACATTCCGCGCCCTGGCAGCAGCGCCGATTTTCGCGGCGATGCCCTCGGCCACGTCAAACGGAGCCTTGGTGCCACGGTCGGCGACCAGTTCGATGGTCCAGAACAACCCACGCCCGCGGATATCACCCGCATGGGGGTGTTGCCCGAACGCGGCTTCCAAGGTCGACGCAAGCTGCTTCCCGCGCGCGACGACATTGCTCAGGAGGTTCTCTTCGTCGATGACATGCTGTACCGCCAGCGCCCCTGCCGTGGCGATGGCATGGGACATATAGGTATGTCCGTTCCAAAGCCTACCGCTGCCTGCCTTGATAACATCAACCACTTTACCAGACGCCAGCACCGCGGCAATCGGCTGATATCCCGCCCCCAGCCCCTTGGCCATGGTGGTCAGGTCCGCGGCAATCCCTTCCTGCTCCAAGGCGTACGTCGTACCAGTGCGGCCCATCCCGCTCATGACCTCGTCCGCGATAAAAAGCACCCCATATTGGTCGCAGATCTCGCGCACGCGCTTGAAATACCCTTTTGGCGCGGGCTGGGTGCCCAAGGATGCGCCCACGACGGGTTCGGCAACGAAGGCCATCACGGTTGCCGGGTCCAACCGGAGTATCTCCGCTTCGAGCAGATCTGCCATCCGGCGCGCGAAGCCCTCTTCGCTCTCATCTTTATGCTTCAACCGATAGGGATAAGGCGCGTCGATGTGGCTGACATCTATCAGCAAGGGCGCGAAGGGCGCGCGCCGCCCCTCGTGGCCACCTGTCGCCAGCGCACCCAGAGTATTTCCGTGGTAGCTTGGTTTTCGAGCGATGATACGAGAGCGCTCTGGCTCTCCGTTCTCAACGCAGTATTGCCGGGCAAGCTTGAGCGCGGCCTCCATGGCCTCGGAGCCGGACCCGATAAACATGACGCGTCCCGCGCCAGTGCCCTCGGGCGCGCGGGCAACCAGATGAGCCGCCAGATCCTCGGCAGGTTGGTTGGTGAAGGAGCCGGTATGGGCGAAGGCGAGGCGATCCACCTGCGCCTTGATTGCCTCTCGAACCTTGGGGTGATCGTGCCCGAGACAGGAAACCGCGGCCCCGCCGCAAGCATCAAGATAGCGCCTCCCCGCCCCGTCGATAAGGTAGTTCCCTTCCCCCGCGACTGCCACCGGCAAGCTTGAATGAAGGTCTCGATGAAAAACGCTGCTCTCGGCCATAGGCTCACATCATTGCGTATTGCATATAAAATCATGTTTTGTATATTAGACACACACTCATATCGCAAGGCTTTACTGACGTGATGGGCGCATTGGACGGCATAAAGGTTCTGGACCTCACCCATGTTCTGGCTGGGCCGTTCTGTACGTATCAACTTGGACTGCTCGGCGCGGAAGTGATCAAGATCGAAGACCCCAGCAACCCAGATTGCGCCCGGGGTCGAGGCCCCGATGACGCGCTGAACGCCAAAGGGCTTGGGCTGAATTATCAGGTTCAAGGGGGCAATAAACGCTGTCTCGCGCTCAATCTGCGCGCACCCGAAGGGGCCGGCCTACTCAAACGGCTCGCCCAGAACGCCGATATCCTCGTCGAAAACTACACCACCGGCGCTCTGGCTGCTCTTGGCTTGGGATATGACACGCTATCGGCGGTAAACCCCAAGCTCATCCATTGCTCAATTACCGGATATGGCGAAAGTGGGCCGCAGGGTGAGCACGGCGCTTATGACAATGTCATTCAGGCCACGAGCGGCACCATCGCACAGTGCGGAGGCGTGAAACCGGGGGTTTCCTTCGTTGATTATGCCACAGGATATGCCGCTGCTTTCGCCGTGGCCGCGGCGTTGCATCAGGCGAAGCGCACGGGCCTTGGAACGCATATCTCTGTTTCCATGCTCGAAGTGGCGATGCAGATGATGGCGCCCGAGGCCGCCGCCGCCCAGTATCCGGCCGAAGTCGATCGGGAAAAGGAAGCAGGCATATCCAGCTATGAGACCACGGAGGGGCGCTTGATGCTCGGGGCCTTCCACCCGGCACAGTACCGCAAATTGGCCACGCTTTTCGATGAGCTTGGCCATTCGATGCCCGCATTAGGTAATGTCCACGACTGGGGCGATGTCTGGGCGCTGACAGAGGAAACGAAGGCGCAGATGCGCGCTATCTTTGCCACTTCGGACGCGGATACATGGGTGGAGCGTCTGCGCGGCGCGGACCTTCCAGCCGAACGGATCAGAACACTGAGCGAAGCGGTGACCCTGCCTCAACTGGCTGCGCGTGACTACTACCAACAAAGCCCTACGGACGCCCGCATCTCTCTGCCTGGCACCGCTTTTCATCTGAATGGCGAGGGCGGGAGACTGCGAAGCGCGCCGCCGGCTTTGGGGCAGCATTCCCGCGATATCCTGTCCGAATTGGGAGTAGAAGACCGGCAGATCGACGAGCTTTATCAGGCGGGGACAGTTGCATGACAGCCTTTGCCGCGACCCAGTGGAGCGCCCTACCGGACGAATTCCACCATCGGGGGGAGCCATCGGCCTGGGCGAAGATGACCCGTCCTGGACACCCCATGCATTCCTTTCTGGAGGCAGCGTTCTTTGATGAAAGCGCCAACCTGTGGCTTTCGGATGTGCCCTATGGCCGGGTGTTTCGCATCTCGCCGGCTGGCGACTGGGCTCTGATGCACCAGATCGACGGCGAACCCCATGCCATGCGCCTTGCCCCCGACGGACGCCGGATCGCAGTGGATTACCGGAATGGCCTCATTGAACTGACAGGCAAGTCCAGTTTCTCTGTTCTTCACTCCGGTGCGCCCACCCCCTTCCTCGGGCTGTCGGACATGACTTATGGCCCCGATGGCGCACTCTGGTTCACCGACAGCGGACGCAGCAGCCTGAGCGATGCGCGGGGACGGGTCTACCGCTGGCACGACGGCACATTGCGGTGCGTACTGGATTGCGTCCCCTATTCGAATGGCATCGCCGTTTCACCTGACAACTCATGGGTCTATGTCGCGGCCACGCGCGCCAATCAGGTGTGGAAGTTCTCGACCCGGCTGCCTGACAAGGAACCGCCGATGGTGGGCACCTATTTACACCTCTCAGGCGGGCTTGGCCCCGATGGGCTGGCTTGCAATGCGCTCGGATGGCTTGCCGTCGCACAAGCGCAAGCAGGCCGGGCCTATGTCTTTGACTCGCTTGGTGATCCCGTCGCTGAAATACGCCTGCCACGGGGGCTCTGGACCACATCCGTGGCTTTTGATCCCGCAGATCCGCACCGACTTTTCATCGTGGACGCCCAGTACGGCGGCGTTTTCACCTGTCAAATTCCCGCCCCAAGGACTTGAACCCATGCAGAAAGACGACCTTCACGGCTATGTGCCAGCCATCGCCACACCGTTCAACGAGCGAGGCGAGATCATGGAAGATGCCTTCGTCGATCTCTTCGAGTTCTTGATCTCGCGCGGAGCGACGTGCGTTTGCATCGCTGGCGACAACGGCGAAAGCTGGGCGTTGAACGCAGAGGAGCGCGGCCGCCTCGTCCGGCTGGCAAAGAATACCGCAAAAGGCCGCGTGCCCGTCATGATGGGCATCTCCGCACCGACCATAGATGCGTCCTTGGCATATATACGGGCAGCAGAGGAGAATGGCGCAGATGTCCTCCTGTCGATGCCGCAGACCTATGTGCTCAAGGCGTCCGAGCCCGAGTTGTTGGCGCGCTTCGACAAGGTTTCGGCGGCCACCAAGCTGCCGCTTGTCCTCTATAATTCCCCCCGCCGCATGGGTTTCTCACTCACCATCGACCAGACGGAGCGTTTGCTGGACAATCACAACGTCATCGGCATCAAGGAGAGCCAGCGGGATTTCTTCTATCATACCCACCTTCTCCACCGCCTCGGGCACCGGATGTCCGTCATGACGGGCCCTTGTCATTATATCCTGCCCGCCTTCGCACTTGGCGCAAAAGGGTTCATCGCAACGGGGCCGGAGTTCACCGACCTGTTGCCGTCTGAAATGGCGTCCATTGGCACCGCAGCCCCTGATGAAACCTATCGCAAGGCGCATCACCAACTTACCGTCCTTTACGAGTTGCTCATGGGCACGGGGACATGGCCCGCTGCGTTCAAGGCGGCACTCAACCTCATTGGGCAACCTGCCGGGGTTCCACGCGATCCGGTTCTTCCCCTCTCCGGCGGTGATCTCGACAAGATCAAGCGCACGTTCGACGACTTGGGCATCGCCTATCGATGATCCGGCTGGTGCCCAACCATGCGCCCGCGATCAGGCGTTCCGAGAAGGTACATTTTACCTTCGACGGGCAGTCATATGAGGGCCATGTGGGCGAGAGCCTTGTGAGCGCATTGACCCGGGCCGGGCACTTGAGTTTGCGCGGCGCGCCAGTGGATGGGGCTCCTCGCGGCGCGTTCTGTTGCATGGGGCTGTGTCAAGAATGCGCGGTCATTGTGGATGGGCAGGTTGTGGAAGCATGCCGAACGGACGTATCGGCCGACCTCGTTGTTGAGCGCGTGCGATGAGCACCCATCATGATATCGCCGTGATAGGCGCGGGTCCGGCGGGTGGCAACGCCGCGCTCGTTGCCGCGCGGGCCGGACTGGACGTGGTCTTGCTCGACGAACAGCCTGTTCCCGGCGGGCAGGTCTGGCGAGGCAAATCGCCCAGCATCCATTCCGCGCCCCAAACTCCCGAAAGCCAATCTGGCGATGCCTTGCGACAGGCGTTGACGGAGAGCGCCGTGGAGCAACTCACCGATGCCCGCGTCTGGGATATTCGGCGGCAGGACGATCGCTGGGCACTTCAGGTTCTGCGAAATGGCGAGTCACATGAGGTTGCCGCCAGCGCTCTGATCCTCGCGACAGGCGCGCGTGAATACGTGCAACCAGTACCGGGCTGGACAACGCCGGGGGTTATCGGTCTCGCCGGGGCCACGGCCCTTTTCAAACAATCCCTTACACTTCCCGGCACGCGCACGGTGGTCAGCGGCACGGGCCCACTTGTTTTCTATGTCGCCAGTGAGATCCGACGTCTGGGCGGCGAGGTCGCCGCAGTGGTCACGCCAAATACCCGAGGCGAATGGGCGCGCGCCCTGCCCGCGATGGCGGGGCAACCCAGACTGCTCGGTCGGGGCGCACTTTGGGTCGCTGACCTGATGCTGGCGCGCGTGCCGATCCTCTGGGGCCATGCGATCTCTGAGGTATTTGGCGGAAACAGTGTGACAGGTGTTCGTGCCCGCCGATTGGGAGAAAATGATCCCGGCCAAGAATTTAGCGCCGACAGTGTGTGTGTCGGGCACGGGCTGATCCCCCAGATCGAAGCCGCGCAGATGCTTGGGGTCCATATCCTGCATGATCCGGCCTTGGGGGGCTGGGTGCCCGAGGTTCAACCGGACGGCGCAACTCGGGTCGATGGATTATACCTGACCGGGGATGGCTGCGGCATTCGGGGGGCCACTGCGGCGGCTCTGCAGGGAGTGCTGACAGGGGCCCGCGTCGCTCGGGATATGGGCAAGTCTACGCACATGCCGTCACTCCGGCCATGGCGACGGGCCGCAAAGTTTGGCCGCGCCATGACAGCGTTGAGCCAACCGCGTGCGAGCGTCGCCGCTCTCACCACGGACGAGACAATTGTGTGCAGATGTGAGAGCCTCCGTCGGGCGGATATCCTCGCAGAAATAGCTATAGGGGCACAGAGCACGAATGCGGTGAAATCGGGGCGGAGGGCCGGAATGGGCCCCTGCGGAGGCAAGTATTGCCAAACGGCCATTGCGGCACTCATCGCCGCGCAGACTGGCAAGCCCCTGTCGGAGATCGCACCACCAACGCCGCGCCCACCGCTGCGACCAGTCCCCCTCAGTCAGGCCGCAGGTGATTTCGATTATGACGACCTGCCTATCCCGAAACCCGCCCCGCTATGACCCAAGCGATCCCATACGACATCGCGATTATCGGCGGCGGGATCATGGGCTGTGCGACCGCCCTGCGCGTGGCGGAAGGAGGCATGACCGCTATCGTCTTGGATCAGGGTGACCTCGGCCAAGGAGCATCGGGGGTCAACGCTGGCACGCTCAGCTTGCAGATCAAGCGGGTCAAACTGATGCCCTATGCGCTGAGGGGACATCATCTCTGGGAGCAGATGGGCGATGCCGTAGGCTTTGCCAAGACCGGGGGATTTACGCTCGCCTTTACTCCACGGGAGGCGGACATGCTGCACGAGCGCCAAACGCTCAAGGCTGAGGCAGGTGCTCCGATAGAGTTTGTGGCCAATAACCGACTGCGCGACGCCGAGCCGCATCTGACGCATAAAGTCCAGGCCGCGAGCTTCTGCGCCGAAGACGGCTATGCCAACTCCTCCCTGACAGGCCGCTATTATCGCGGCCGCCTGCAAGACGCGAACATACCCTACCGCGAAGGGTGTAAGGTCACGGCAATCAAGGAAGGCGCGCCTTTCGAACTCAGCACGCCGCAGGGCACGATCCGTGCGACGCGAATTTTGCTTGCAGCGGGCGCATGGCTGAAACCCTTGGCCGCGCTGCTGAATGTCGATTTGCCCGTCAACGCGCGGGTGAACACGGTCTCTGTAACCGAGCGAATGCCGCCACTCATACGCAGTGTCATTGGCCACGCCACGGGCCTTCTTACCATGAAGCAAAAGGCGAACGGCACCGTGTTGATCGGCGGCGGTTGGCAAGGGCGCGGCACCCCGCAGGAAGGACGCGGCACCGTGGATGCACACACCGTCCGGCCAAACCTCGCGCTGGCCCAATACGCCGTGCCCGCCTTGGGGTCTGCGCGTGTTCTGCGCAGTTGGACAGGGTTTGAAGCCAATGTGCCGGATTTCTATCCGCTGGCTGGCCCACTGCCCGGCGTTCCGGGGGCATTCGTTCTGGGCTGCGTCCGCGGCGGTTACACCATCGGCCCCTACATCGGACAACTGATGGGGGATTCCATTCTGGGGCGCGAGCCCGAAATGCCCCTGTTCGATCCGGGGCGTGACTTCGAAAAGGATACAGCATGACCCGAGACCCGGCCCGTCTGGACGGAAAACTTGCCATCATCACCGGCGGCGGCAGCGGGATCGGCGAAGCCACAGCCCATGTCTTTGCAGATGCCGGAGCGACCGTGGTCGTCGCGGGACGCCGGCTAGAACCACTTGAAAAAGTCGCCGCGACCATCGGCGGGCATGCCATTGCCTGCGACGTATCCAATCAAGATGAGGTGCGGGAACTCTTTGCCAAGGCTGCGACGATCACGGGGCGGGTCGATGTGTTGCTCAACAACGCAGGTGGCCCCGGCCCCATCGCACCGGTGGCCGATGTCGACATGGATGCCTGGATCGGCTGCATGAACATCAATCTCGTCGGCGCGATGTACTGCCTGCAAGAAGCGGCCAAAATCATGAGCGCCCAGGGCGCAGGCTCTATCATCAACATGTCGTCGCTAATGGGCATCCAAGGCTATCCGATGCGCTCGGCCTATGTGGCCTCGAAATTCGCTCTGATCGGCATCACCGAAACCATGGCGCGCGAGCTTGGCCCCAAAGGGGTGCGCGTCAACGCTCTGATGCCCGGCGCGGTGTCGGGTGAAAACATGGACCGGATCCTTGCGCGCCGCGCCGAGGCGGAAGGCCGTCCCGCCGAGGAGATCGAGCGAGAGAACTATACCGATGTCGCCGCGCTCAAACGCTGGGTTGCCCCGGAGGAGGTCGGGCGCGCAGCGCTCTACTACGCCAGCGACCTTAGCTCTGCCATCACAGGCGATAAAATGAAGGTAGATTGCGGGCGCTTCTAGCCCGCCTGAGGAGGAAAGAATGCAAGTCGAATCCCTGACGCTGCCCCTGCCCCATGACTGGTTCGCAGCCGAGACCACCTTGCCGAAGCACCGTTTCCGCATGTCTCAACTGATGGCATCGGGAAACGCCATGACAGGGCTCGCCGCCCGCGTGACGCAGGCCGTGGCAAATGAAGAGTTTGCCCCCTCCGAGAGCACTCTCGATGGGGCGCAGCGGCTGTTTGACAGCTACTTTCTGGTGGAGCGCGCTTCTGGGGCACCGGTGGAGATGCTGCGCGCCGCGATGGCAAAAGCGCTGCCCCTCTGCGCGGCCGATATAGAGACCGGCTCGGCGCTCTCAGATGTGCAACTGCAAACTTTGGCCCGCGGTTTGCATCGGCTTGCCGATTGGGCCTTGATCCCCACGGCGGCACCGGCGGCCGCCTCCCCCCACGTGACTGCTGATCCCCTGTTCCGCTGGAAGCAGCAACATCAACTGTTCTTCCTGATCATTCACGGGATGCTCTATCTCTTGCACGTCCTTGAAGAGACCCTTGATCGCGAACATGCACCGGTCACACAGGCGGTCTTGAGTGATTTCGCGGATCTGATGGAAGCGTCGACCGTGGCCTTTCATCTCGCTGCCGATTTCTCGCCCGAGGATTATGAAAGCCGCATTCGCCCTGACATGACCGCCCATGATCCGCACTTTTCGGGGTTGTTTTACGCCGACCACAAGGAGTTGGTGACCAGCCTTCGCGTGCTCAAGCGCGTGCCGGACGACTTCGAGGAGGAACTGGACAGGATCAGCCGCGCCATTTCCGAAACCTATGACGCCCATGCCCGTGTGTGCCTGCGGTTCGTCGGAGAAACTGCAAGCCTCGCATCGAAGGATGACAGCCGAATTGCGGCTGAAAGCATCCGGGGCAAATACGTGAAACGGACCAAGGTGATCGCCGGACTGGCCAAGCCGCGCGCGTGAAACGAACCGGTTAGGCCACGGCAACCACTGGCCTACAGTGAAGCTGTCGCCGCCGACGAAAGACCGAACGCGCGGCGCCTCCCTACCGGAGCGCCGCGTTCCACCCAAGTTACCGATAGACGCCGCATCGAGTGGCGTACGGTCGCGGGGCCACAAAGGCCCCGAATAGCTTCCCGCGTCGTTATTTCGCTTCTTCGGATGCCAAACGATCTTCGGCTCCGGCGCGCAACGTTTCGATCTGGGCCAACAATCCCTCCGGATCGACCATCACGTTTGGCTGCCCATCCACGCGATCGGCGAGCGCCTGACGATCCTCATCGAGGTTGTTCGAAAACCCATGCGTTGTGAGGTGTACATCGATCCCCATGTCCCCCGCCTCTGTCAACGCGCGCATGCGATCAAGGCTCTCGATGAATGCTTCGACCTGCGGCGGACCTTCGATTGCATTCAATCCCAACCCTCCGATGGTGATCGCGCGGTACGTTTCGCCCTCGTCTCGAACGTCGTACACATAAGATGCCGTGCCCCACGTATGGCCCGGCGTTTCGAGCACGGTGAATGTGTTATCCCCCAGCGATATCCTATCGCCATCCGCCACGACCATTTCAGGCTCAATCATATCCCAGGCGCGCGGACCGCCCTGCGACTCCTCAGACGCCGCGACGGCCTCATCCCATCCCCCCTGCGTCATCACGAAGGTCGCATTGGGCAGCAACGGTTTGAGCGTTGCGGCACCTCCGACGTGGTCGAAATGCCCGTGGGTCATCAGTACGTATTTGATATCAGCCAGATCGGTCCCCGTTTTGGCGATGTTATCGACAAGCGTTTGGGTAAACGGCCCATAGAGCGCGTCTATGAGCACCGTGCCCTCCTCCGTATGCACCAGCCAAGCTGACACCCAGCAAATCCCGACATAGTCGACGTTATCGAATGGAGACCACGGCTCGACATATTGAGCTTCGGGATTGTTCAGCCAACCTCCCAGATCCGGGGGCATCTTACCGGTGCGACCGAACTCGGCGAAACGTTCAAGGATCTGATCCGACGGGCATCCATCAAAGAGAGCTTGCGCGCTTGCCTGCCCGCCCAACCCCGTGGCCAATGCCGCAACCAAGCCCATGCCAATCAACTTTCTCATCGCGTCCTCTCCTTTGGAGTGGTTTCTTGGCGGGGTGAAACCATGCCCCCTTCCGCGGGGATGAGCTTCCCCGGATTCATCAGCCCTTCGGGATCGAGGGCCGCTTTGATGGCGCGCATCGCCGCAAGCTGACTCTCTTGCTTCAGCTTGCGCATCACGTCGAGTTTGCTTTGTCCAATCCCGTGCTCGGCGGAGAACGACCCCTTGAGGCGCAGCAAGAGGTCAAAGGCTTCCTCCTTCGCCCTTTCCAATGGCAGAGCCTTCCAATCCTGCCCCGGTCCCGCGCTGAGCGCATAGTGAAGATTGCCGTCACCCAAATGCCCGACGGTCAGGGGTTGAAACCCCATGTTTGCCATTGCGTCATCCATCGTGGCGACAAACTCGGCAATCGCGGCAAGCGGCAGTGAAATATCCATGTGATAGGCCGGGCCGTTGGCGGTAATCGCCTCAAGGACGGATTCCCGCATGGTCCAGAGGTCAAGCCGCTGCTGCTCCGATTGCGCGATCATCGCATCGAGTATCACGCCCTCTTCCATCATCTCTTCCAGCACGGCGAACACCATGTCCTGCAGATGCGACGCGCCATCGTCACCCTGCGTCGCGTCGTCCGCTCGGCTGGAAGCCACCTCGAAGAACAGCCCCGTTTCAGCGGGTACTTCGAGCGGTTGCCGAATACCGGGAAACGCCCTGCAGATCACATCGACGGCCGCTCTTGGCATGTATTCAAACGCCTCCACCCCGCCGCCCGTGCGATCCTGCAATCTGTTCAACACCGCAGGAGCATCGCTCAAGGCAGCCAATGACAGAAAACCGGTTGTGCGGGTCAATGGTATTGGCGACAGCTTGAAGACAGCCGCCGTAACGATCCCAAGCGTCCCCTCTGCGCCGATCAGCAAATCCTTCAGATCGTAGCCAGTGTTGTCCTTGCGCAGCCCTGTAAGCGCATTGATCACCGAGCCGTCGGGCATCACGGCTTCGATCCCGATACAAAGCTCACGCGTGGTGCCGTATTTCACCACGTTCGATCCACCCGCATTGGTCGACAGCGCCCCGCCGATCATGGCGCTCCCCTGCGCGCCGAAGGTCAGGGGAAAGATCAGCCCACTGTCGCGTGCCCTCTCTTGAACAGTCTGAAGGACCACGCCGGCCTCTACCGTGATGCTTCGCCCATCGGCATCGAGGTCACGAACGGCATTCATACGCTCTAGGGACACCACCATGCTGCTGTGATCCGCGATTGGCATCCCACCCCCGCAAAGCCCCGTCCGACCGCTCGACGGTACGACCGGCACGCCATGGGCACGGCAAAGGCGTACAATTTCTGAAACCTCTTGCGTAGTTTTGGGGCGTACAACGGCCAGCGGTGTCGCGGCATAACGCCCTGTCCAATCCTTGCAGTAGGTAGCGACTTGATCGTCGCCACCGCGCAGAACCTGAGCGGCGCCGACGCTTTTAGCGCATTTGCGCAGCAACTCTTCGGTCTGTGTCGAACTGGGCGCGGGTGCCAAGAACATCTCCTTCGTACTTCACGTGTGAGTCCCGGACTACGGACACTAAACTACCATGTTACATGCAATATGGTTCTGTCAATTGACAACTAACATGGTAGATCTCACCATCAACTGGCAAAGTTCCCGCTGTGAAGAGGCCAAATGGATCCGATCCCCCCGCAGAAATCTGTGACCGAACTCACTGCAGAGCGGATACGCGAGGCGATAATACTCGGGACGTTTCCCCTTGGGACCAAGCTGTCGGAGCAAAAACTGGCTGACCAGCTTCAAATCAGTCGGTCGCCTGTTCGCGAGGCCTTGGTATTGCTCCAGATTGAAGGCCTCGTAAGGGTGTCTCCCAAGCGGGGGTCCTTTGTTTTCTCGCCTGATGATCGCACCATTCGGGACCTTTGCGAACATCGGGATATCCTTGAAACCGCCTGCCTCGCACTCGCGATGGAGCGCGACCATGGCGGTCTGCTACGAGGTTTGCAGGCGGGCATGGAGCAGATGCAAGACGCCATACGAACCTCCGACACGGAGCAGTATTCGCGCGGCGACATAAGGTTTCACCGCGCCATCATCGCAAGCAGCCAAAACAACTCGATGATCAAGGTGTATGAGAGCACGATTGGCCCCCTCATGGCGCTGCGCACTCACCTGTTCACGATCTCGGGGATACACCTCGACAGGTCGATGGAGGAACACGCCGAGTTGCTGGACGCATGTTCGACCAAGGATATTGCCCGCGCGCAGGCAATCTGCACGCGGCATATCCATCATCTGGTCGAGCACGTTCACGAGGAACGCAATCTTTTGGGGTAAACCTGAAGCCGGATGGCGACTGCCGGGACCGCCGGTGGATCAAGCGGGTTCGCCGGAGAATTGCACCAGCGTGACGCCATCGGCTTCCAGCGAGCGGCGAACCTCGGCCGCGATCCGAACAGCGGCGGGCGTATCGCCGTGCAGGCAAATAGTGTCGATCCGGGTCTCTATCCGCTTGCCGCTTTCGGTGATGATCGCGCCTTCGCGCACCATCTCGGCCATGCGCGCACCGGCAAGGATCGGATCCTGGATCATGGCACCGGGGAGGCTGCGATCCACCAGGGTGGCGTTGTCGTTATAGGCCCGGTCAGCAAAGATCTCGCAGGCTACCGGACATCCCAGTGCCTCTGCCGCTCGGTACTGTGCGGTGCCCGCCAGCACCATAATGATAATGTTCGGCGCAACCGAAAGAGCCGCCTCATAACAGGCTTTCGCCAGTCCCTCATCTTCGGAGGCCATATTTGCCAGCGCGCCGTGCAGTTTCAGGTGACGTACCTTCCCGCCCGCAGCGCGCGCCATCGCCTGAGCCGCGCCGAGTTGATAGCGCACGAGGTTCTGCACCGAAGCACGCGGAAGCTGCATGCGATTGCGACCAAAGCCATGCAGATCGGCAAATCCGGGATGCGCCCCTATGCCGGCACCTTTGCGCACCGCGGCGCTCATCGTTTCGGCCATCACATCCCAGTCGCCGCCATGAAACCCGCAGGCGACATTTGCCGATGTCACGATCTCCAGCAGCGCAGCGTCGTCGCCCATGGTCCAAGCTCCAAAGCCTTCGCCCATATCGGCATTGAGATCGACTGTTTTAGTCATTTGTCCCCGCAAACTTTGCTTCTGGCCACCTTCCGCTTCTTCTCCGCAGAACCGCGTGGATCGCATCCGGTGCGCATCGCGCTGCGAAGGTAAGCCACCTGCCCTGTGCCCCACGCTTCTATCCCTACGCTCCGCAAACGCAAATCCGCTTGGGGGCAGCCACCCGCCACAGGGAACTCCCACCCCAGTGCTTATAGCCTGCCCATGACCAGCGACGAGGCAGAGGCGGAGCCCTTATGATCATCTCTGTTCCATCTAGGCCGGCGAAACCGTTTTGCCCGCCGCACTCGCCTTGAGGCAGCGCAACATGGCCTGGACCTTTTCCGTGCGATGCAAGTCGACATGTGTGACCAGCCATCCGGAGACGCTCCAACTGGGACGGGACAGTAACGCCGGCTGCAGCCCTCCGCGGGAGCCGGCATCAATATCGCTGACAATCCCAATGCCCGCCCCGGCAAAAACGGCTTCGGTCACAAGCCAGACGTCGCGTGACGACAAGGCGATCATCTCGGGCCGAATGTGCTCCTTGATCCATCGACCGAGCGGGAAACGCTCGGTGGGGATGTGCGGCAAGACAAAGCTATGGCCGGCCAGATCACTCTCGTCTGCCGGCAGGCCACAACGCGCCGCATAGCTATCATGGGCATAAAGGCCAATTCCGATATCTCCGAGATGCGCGACAACGTAGTCCGGATGCTCCGGCTTGGCGCCTGCCCGCACAGCGATATGCGCCTCACCATATTCGAGCTTCGCGAGGTCTTCACCCACGTCGACGTTCACGAGACAGCGCGGGTTTTCCAAACGAAACTGCATGACTGCGCCCATCAGCAGCCCGGCAAAGGGCGCAAGGATCGTCAGCTTGATTTCACCTTCAATCTCCGACTTGCCGCCGTGCACGCGCCCCGCGAGATCTTCAATCAACTCATCGGTTTTTTGGGCAACACGCAGGACATCCTGTCCGGTTTCCGTGAGCGCATAGCCACGCGCATGCCGAATGAAGATCTTGCTGCCAATCTCCGCCTCCAAAACGTCGATATGGCGATTGATCGTTGCGCGGTGGAAGCCCAGCGCTTCGGCGGTCGCACTCACGGTCCCGAGTTTGGCCACCCAATACGCCGTGCGGAGTTCTGTCCACTTGTCCATCGCGCCTATGTCCAGTTTCCGCGCATATCGTGCCAGATCTCGCGCATTGAGAAATAATATGCAGCAAGTTATCTGGCGTTCAAAGAGACAATCATACTTGGGAAATTCTGATGACCTATCTTTCCATTGGCCTTCGTGCCCTTCTCACCCTCGCCTTCGTTGCCGCGGGTTTCGCAAAACTCTCAGGTGTCGACATGATGGTTGCCACCTTTGACGCCATCGGCGTGGGGCAATGGTTCCGCTATCTTGCCGGCATCATTGAGGTCGGCGGCGCCATACTGTTGTGGATACCGCGCCGTCAGGCGCTGGCGGCGGCCGTACTGGGTGCCACGATGGTTGGTGCGGTGCTTGCACATATGTTCATCCTTGGCCCCTCGGCAGTACCGGCTATCATCCTTGGTTTGATCTGTGCCGCTGTGCTCTATCTGCACCGTGACCAGATCCAAGAAACGCTCGGGCGCTCTGCATAACCAAGATTGGGGACTAAAAATTATGTCGATCACTCAAAAAGTCCTCGTATTCGCAGGCAGCAACAGCACCCAGTCGATCAACCAGAAGCTTGCGATCCACGCATCCGAGGTGCTGAAGGAAACAAGCGATATGCCGGTTGAGATCGATGTCCTCGATCTCAACGACTACGAGATGCCGATCTACAGCCCCGAGCGGCAGGCAGAAGGCATTCCGCAGTTGGCGTATGAATTTCAGGCCAAGATCGCCGCGAGCGATGCGCTAATCATCTCGCTTGCAGAATATAACGGAAGCTACGCGGCAGCCTTCAAGAATATCTTCGACTGGTGCAGTCGGATCGACAAGACGGTGTTTCAGCAAAAGCCTATGCTCCTCATGGCGACGTCGCCCGGGCCGAATGGCGCGCGTAACGTGCATGGCGCGGCCATGTCCGGTTTTCCGTTCTATGGCGGCAACATCGTTTCGAATTTCCAGTTCGGACCATTCGGCAAGCATTTCGATGTAGAAACCGGAAGCTTGTCATCTCCCGACTTGCGCACCGAACTACTGTCAGCGGTCGAGGAACTGCAAACCGCGCTAGCGAAGCGAGAAGAAGCCGCCTGAGCGCGCTTGAAACGGAACCCTCAGCGCGCGACCCCTAAACTTACAACAGTAAGATAGGTCGCGCGCTCGCGCGCCACTTTACCGATACCCGGACTTTGGGACAGCGCAAAGCGCCGTCGCTTGCATTTCGATCAGCCGGGTTGATTGAGACTTTCGCGTAATTGCTCAATGATCTGCTTGCGTTCGGCGCGAGCGGCGAGCGCCTGCTCCATATCCACCCGCACGAATTTCACCGGCGCGTTCGGCTGAAGCTGCCCAATCAGGTCCATGTCCGCCGAGATCACCGCGCCGAGCGTGAAGTAACCACCCCCAGACACCGCGTCGCGATGCAACACAATCGGCTCCAGTCCACCCGGCACCTGTATCGAGCCGTAGGAATAGCACCCATCCACGATGTTCGATGGATCCGACCCGGCCCCGAAAGGCTGTTCACGGTCAACAAATTCCATGGGCTGGCCTCCGCGGAAGCGATACCCCATTCGGTCGGCCTCGGGCGCGACGGTCCATGCGTCATCAAAGAAGGCTGCTTGGGATTTTTCGGTAAGCCGGTGCCAGTAAAGCCCCGGAAGCACACGCAACTCCGCAGGCTTGCCGGGGCCGCGGCGCAAGGCTTCGGGAATGCTGAGCCCCTCCTCAGCCAAGGGTGCAGCGCCCACCGGCACCACATCGCCCGCCGCCAGTGCGCGCCCGTCGAAGCCGCCCAAGGCCCCGATAGCATAGGTGGACCGCGACCCCAGATGTGGCTCTGTCGCGATTCCGCCCGAAACGGCAATGTAAATTCGCGCGCCCGCCTTCAGATAACCGAAGCTCAGGGTTTGACCCGGCATGACGTTGAACGAGGTCCAATTATCGCGCGGCTCCCCGTCCAGCAGGATTGGCATCTCGCCCCCGGTTACGGCGACGGTCATCTCTGCGCCAAACTTGATTTCCGGCCCGAGAAACACGGCTTCAAGCCCCGCTGCGTCTTCGTCATTGCCCACAAGAAGGTTCGCGGCCCGCAGCGCCAATCGGTCCATCGCGCCGCCCTCGGGAATACCGAGGTGAAAATACCCCGGACGCCCGAGGTCCTGAATGCTGGTCGCCAGCCCCG
The DNA here is from genome assembly GCF_900111875.1 of Poseidonocella pacifica. GTDB lineage: Bacteria > Pseudomonadota > Alphaproteobacteria > Rhodobacterales > Rhodobacteraceae > Poseidonocella > Poseidonocella pacifica. The sequence continues at coordinate 20,296 of NZ_FOJU01000001.1, read as the reverse complement.
GTTTAACGATCTCAAGCGTCATCGAGAGCCTCCATCAGCTTTGCGTTGAAGCCGGACATGTCGGCATTGAACGCATCGAGATCAAAGGCGACCTCGGCAATCTTTGGTGTATAGGTGCCGTCTTCGACGGTCTTGGTAATGCGGTCGTATTCCGCGCGGTCGATGGGTTTCCATTTAACGATGTCGCCGGGTTTGAAGAACACCATGAAATCCCTGAGATAGGTGATCTTTTGCTCCGGATCGAAGATTGGCATCGGGGTAATGCCAAACATCTGATACCCCCCCGCGCCACGGACCGAATAGATGCAGGAGAAGCAACCGCCGTAACCCACCGTCAACTTTGGCGTGTCGGTGCGGGGCCGCAGATATTTCGGCACCTCAAGCTGTTTGTCGCGATCGACCAGTTGATAAAGGAACGGCAGGCCCGAGACGAAGCCAACCATCGAGACGAACCAAGGTTGCGAATGATGCGCTTCGATGAAGTCGGCGACGCTATCATATCCGTTGATCCGCGCAGCGTAGTCGAGATCGGACCCTGATGGGTCCTGATGACGCTCGCGGAAACGCATGAGCGTCTCGTGGGTCCACGGGTCTTCGTAGTAGACCGGGATTTCGATGATGCGCGTGTCGAGCCGCTTTTCGGCGGCCTGTGCTTCGGCTTCCAGCCCCTTGATACGTTCCATCATCGCATCGGGCGAGATCACGTCTGGATCGAAGCGCACCTCGAAGGAAGCATTGGCCGGACAAATTTCCCTTACACCGGGGATCTCGGCCTCGCGCACCAGTTTGCTGAGCGAAAGACTGATAAAGAAGGCGTCGAGTGACATCTCATCATCGACTTCGACATAGACGTGTTCGTCGCCTCCGAAGCTGTAACGCGTCTTCATGCAGCGTCTCCTTTCGCGCTCAGAGCACCAGCGTCAAGCCAGGGTTCGAGCCATTGGGTATGAAAGCGGCCCGCGCGCACCTCAGGATCGGCGGCGAGCGCCAGATGCAGCGGTCCGGTGTGCTTGGTCCCATCAATGACCATCTCGGTCAGGGCGGTCGTCAGTTTGTCGATAGCGGCGTCGCGGGTTTCGGCATGCACGATCACCTTCCCAACAAGAGAGTCGTAGAAGGGTGGGATCTGATACCCCTCGGACAGGAAATGATCGAAGCGCACTCCGGGACCAGTAGGTTCGACCAAGGTTTTGATCCGTCCCGGCCAAGGCATGAAGTTGTTGAAAGGGTCCTCGGCGCAGATCCGCACCTCGATCGCGTGGCCGGAGCGCAGGATCTGTTCCTGTGTCATAGAGAGCGGGGCCCCGCCGCAAACCCTGATCATTTCGGCTACGAGATCGATCCCGGTGAGCATCTCTGTCACGGGATGCTCCACCTGTATGCGAGTATTCATCTCAATGAAGAAGAATTCCTTGGTGCTTTCGTCGTAGAGGTATTCCAACGTCCCAGCGCCGCGATATCCCACCGCTTCGGCCAGCGCGACCGCAGAGGCGCAAAGCGCATCTCTTGTGGGGGCATCGAGACAATCGGCGCCGGCCTCTTCCCATACCTTTTGTCGGCGCCGCTGAAGCGAGCATTCCCGCTCAAAGCAGTGAACCGCGCGGTCACCGTCGCCGAGGATTTGCACTTCGATATGCCGCGGTGCCACGATAGCGCGTTCGACATAGAGACTGCCATCGCCAAAGGCAGCTTCTGCTTCGGCCTTGGCCTGCGGCGCGAGGGCGGCCAATTCTCCGGCAGTGTTGGCAATGCGAATGCCCCGCCCACCGCCACCTGCCGCGGCCTTGATCATCACAGGGAAGCCAACCTGCTCTGCGACAGCCAAGGTCGCCTCGACCCCGTCCACTCGGCCGTCTGAACCGGGTACCACGGGCACGCCAGCCGCCAGAGCGGCCTGACGCGCGGCCACCTTGTCGCCCATACGCTCGATAGTATCCGCCGATGGCCCGACAAAGATGAGCCCTGCCTCCTCCACCGCGCGGGCGAAACCTGCATTCTCGGACAGGAAACCGTAGCCCGGGTGGATAGCATCCGCACCGGTGGCCTTGGCGGCGTCAAGGATGGCTTGGATGTTCAGATAGCTGTCTTTCGACGGGGCTGGCCCGATGCAGACGGCCTCATCCGCGAGCTTCACAGACAGCATCTCTACGTCCGCCTCGGAATGGGCCTGAATCGTATGAATGCCCAAGGATTTCGCAGCCCGGACGATCCGCACCGCGATTTCGCCGCGGTTGGCGATGAAGAGACGTTCAATTGCCATGGCTTAGCTCAGCTCCGCCAAGGTATCCCCGGCGTTGACGGGGCTTTCATTCTCTACCTTGTAGCCCGCGAACGTACCGGCAGCTTCCGCCTTGACCTCGATGAACGTCTTCATAACCTCGATGAGCCCGATAACGTCATCCACAGCGACCGCATCACCTTCGGCCTTATAGGGCGGGTCTTCGGGGGATGGCTTTTGGTAGAACGTCCCGGGGAGCGGAGAGAGAATGGCTGTCATGGTGTTTCCCTGTGTCTGTTCTTGTCTTGAACTATTGCGCGGTTCGTCACGCCGCTTCGAGCACGGCAGAAGACGGAGCGATGGCGATCCCGTTGTCCACTAGCACGCGGCGAATTGCAGTGCCGATTTCCACCGCGCCGGGCGTGTCCGAGTGAAAGCAGATGCTTTCGAATTCCACGTCGATGTCTTCGCCTTCCACCGTTGTCACTTTCCCGTCGACACAGGCTCGGAGGCACTTCTGAGCAAGCGCTTCGGGGTCCGGACGGCTCACCTTGCGAGAGAAGACAATTTGCCCATCGGCGCCATAGTCGCGGTCCGCATAGAACTCCCGCACAACCGGGTGGCCCAATCGCTGCGCTACCTCGTAGGTCTTTGAAACGCCCATGCAGTACACGATCAACTGGCCGCTGATCGCAGCAAGGCTTTCGATCATATGACGCGAAAGCTCTTCGTTCCGGGCAGCCTCCATATACAAGGCACCATGCGGCTTCACGTGCTGCAAGCTGATCCCATGACGACGTCCGAATTCGCGCACGGCTCCGACTTGATAAATGATGTCATTCACAAGCTCTTCGGGAGAGGTGTCAATGAAACGGCGACCGAAACCTTGCAGATCGCGATAGCCCGGATGCGCGCCCAGACCGACGCCGTGAATGTGGGCCAGCTTGATTACCCGGTCCATGGAATTCGGATCGCCGGCATGAAAGCCGGCTGCAATGTTGGCAGAGGAGATCAGCGCCATCAGCGCCTCATCTGGCGCTTCGCCCAAGACCCAATGGCCGAACCCTTCGCCCATGTCACAGTTGAGATCGACCATCTTTCGCATCGCATGCCCCCGCCAGTTATGTTGCCGAGCATGAGCGACCGAGGTCCGTTTTGTAAAATTCCAATTTCGAAAATAGCATTTTCTGATTTTCCGAACACTTGGGCGGATCGCGGCGACCTACCAAGATGCGTTTTTGTGCGCCCTCGACCTATCTACTCCTAACGGTAGACAACAAGCGGTATCGGAATCTGCAAATTCGTCCTGCACTGTACGTTGAAAATCGGATAAGCGGTACTCAATCACACTACGAGAGCATGTCCGATGAACCTTCGCCAATTCAAATATTTCGTCGCAACAGCTGAACTCGGGCAGGTAAGCCGTGCGGCCTTGGCCCTCTCTATTTCACAGTCTTCGATCACCACTGCGATCCGCGAACTTGAGCAGGAACTCGGCACGGCGCTCTTTGTCCGCACCGCGCATGGCATGGACCTGACCCCTACCGGGCGCAAATTCCTGGGCGCAGCGCGCGATGTAATGGAACGGGTCGAGGTGGCGCGCGGCATTGGCGAGGGACATTCCGATATCACCGGCACGATCAACGTGGCCGCAACCTACACCGTTTGTGGCTATTTCCTGCCCTTTCATCTTGAGCGGCTCGCGCATCGGTTCCCGAACCTCACCATCAATATCGCAGAGTTGAATCGCGACAGCATCGAAGAAGGGCTGCTCAACAATCGCTTTGATGTGGCCGTGATCCTGACATCAAATACAGCAAACCCGGAACTGGCGACCCAGACGCTTCTACGCTCTCACCGGCGCCTTTGGGTACCTCAGAACCACCCCCTCTCGCATGCCGAGACCGCCAGCTTCGAGCAAGTCGCCGAACACGACTACATCATGCTCACGGTTGATGAAGCCGCCAATACCTCCATGAAGTACTGGGGACCAACCGGGCTAACCCCCAAGGTAAGGCTGCGGACGTCCTCGACCGAGGCCGTGCGCTCGATGGTTGCAAACGGTCTGGGCGTGACGATCCTGTCAGACATGGTCTATCGGCCTTGGTCTTTGGAAGGGCGCCGTATCGGAACAGTCGCGATGGATCGTGAAATCCCCTCCATGAATGTGGGTCTTGCATGGCGGCGCGATCGGGAATTGCCCCCAACCGCGCGGTTCATCGTCGACTATTTCCGGGAGGCGTACCTCTCCCCTCAGATGCCCAATACAAGCTGGCGCGCCTGACCCAGTTGGCGGCGTGATCAGTCGAAATATGCGAAGATATAGCGCTGCGGAATGTCCCCCAATTTGCACCTGCGCGACCAATCCGCCTGGGGAGCGGTCCGAGGGGAGCGGACTGTCTACGTTGCTTTGCCAAAGCAGTAATATCGCTGCGGTCAGGCGGGCGCCAGAATGCTCCACGCATGGACGCGCAGCATCACTGAGCCATTTTGCGCGGGGCTACGCGCGATGCCGAGCGTCCGCGCTTGGTGCGTGAACTGATCCAGCAAACCCGAACGCGCGCCCTCAAACCCTTCTGCCACTCAGGCACCGAATTCATGCTTAGGTTCTAACGCGCGCTTTCTCTGCCTGTCGGAGCATTTCAGTAAAAGCGGACACCTTTGCAGCGCGGAACTTCGAAGCAGGTAGAACAACGAAGATCCCCCCTTCGGGTAGGTGCCAATCGGGCAGTACAAGCGTCAGCACACCCGAAGCCAGATGATCGCGCACCAGATAGTCGGGCAGGATCGCCAAACCTGCGCCGTCCCGCACGGCGGCCATGATGGCCGGCGCGCTATCGATCGACAGATCGCTTTGCAATTTGACGGATGCTGTTTCGCCTGTCTCCTGTTCAAACTGCCATTGCAGCGGATCAGTCAGCGCCTTATTCGCGATGAATGGCGCGGCAGTAAGTTCATGTGGGTGCCGAATGCGTGCCCACTCACGCGCGTTCGCGCCCCCGCCGACTAAAAGTTGCCTGAAACCACCTACTTTGCGCGCCAATAGCGCGGAGTCGCGAAGCCATCCAACACGAATGGCCAGATCAAGATTGCCCGACATAAGATCGCTGTGATCATCGCCCAGAGACAGCTCCACTTGGCAATCAGGGTACTTTCGTCGGAATGCCGCGACCACGGGGGCTACGATCGCGGTGCCGTAGTCGTTTGGGGCCGTCATGCGCAATATTCCCACCGGCTGCTCCGAGAGGAGCGATAGCTCACTGAAGGCTTCTTGCGCCTCGTTCAGGATTGACGCGCAGCGTGTGTAGAAAAGCTTGCCAGCTTCGGTGGCACTAACCTTGCGTGTATTGCGCACCAAAAGCGTTGCTTTCAACTCGTGCTCCAACTGTGTCACTTGGCTGCTGACAACGGCCTTGGTCACACCGAGGCGTTCCGCGGCATTGGTGAAGGAACCCGTTTCGACCACCGCCGCGAAATAGGCCAGCCTGTTCAGGTTGTGCGCTTTCGACATCGGAAAACTGTTAGCCTTTAGCAAACGCAATGTCAAAATCGTTTGTCTTATCATGCGCAATGGGTGGGTCTATATCGGTGTCCAAGGAGACAGGACATGACACAGACAGCGATACTGCATTACCTTTTCGATCCCCTCTGCGGCTGGTGCTACGGTGCCTCGGCGACTATTGCCACGCTCGCAAAACACCCCGACATTGACTTGCAGCCACGGGCAACCGGGCTCTTTGCGGGGAATGGTGCGCGCCCGATGAAAAGCTTCGCGGCGCAGGCTTGGGCGAATGACCAGCGTATTGCCGCGCTGAGTGGGCAGCAATTCAGCGAATCCTACCGCCGCAACGTGCTTGGGGCCGCCGATGCGTCACTCGATTCCACGGTGGCCACTCTGGCCGTCACTGCTGTGGCCGACACCGCCCCTGATCGCGTGATCGAAGCCCTCACCGCCATTCAAGCGGCGCGGTATGTCGACGGCAAAGATGTAACCTCTTCCGCAGTTGTCGCGCATTTGTTGACCGAAATGGGTCTTGCAGAAGCCGCTGCGCGTGTTCTGAACCCCGATACAGCCCTCGTGGACCTGGTCCGCAATCGCACGGCAGAGGCACGCGCACTGATGACAACCCACAACATGCAAGGCGTTCCGGCCCTGATTGCAGAGGTCGACGGCGCGCGCCGCGGGCTGGATGCAAGCACGCTTTATGGCGGACCCGATACAGTATTTGCCACCCTCGGGCTGGCCTGATCCTCGAATATCAAAAGGACGAAACGATGAACCGCAGAGACATCCTGAAACTCACAACCGCAGCAGGGGCAGCCGCCCTGATGGCTCCCAGCTTTTCCTTCGCAGACGCGAATGGACTGACCTGGACACATTTTCCCGCTGGCGAGAATGGTTTTTACCGCGCGCCGATCCTGATCCAAGGCGAAACCGAAGCCATGCTTATCGACGGCGGGTTCACACTGCCCGATGGCCGCGCCTTGGCCGAGGAGATCACGGCAACAGGCAAGACGCTGACCACGATCTACATCAGCCAGAGCGACCCTGATTTCTATTTCAGCCTGCGCCCGATCGTGGAAGCCTTCCCCGAGGCCCGCGTCATCGCGGCCAGTGAAACCGTCGCGGCCATCAATGCGAACGTGGCAAAAAAGGTCGAAACATGGGGTCCGCAACTCGGTGAAAACGGCCCGCAATCGGTCGATGACGTGATCATCCCTGCGGCCGACGACAGCACAGCTCTGACGGTGGATGGCCATTCTATTGAGATCGTCGCCGCCGAAGAACTGTCGAACCGTCGTTACCTGTGGGTCGAAGATCTTCAGGCCGTGTTCGGCGGCGTGATGGTCTTCTCCGGCGTGCATGTCTGGACAGCAGACACGCCGACCAAGGAACAGCGCGCCGCTTGGATCGCCAACCTTGACGCTATTATCGCCCGCAACCCGCAGGTTGTCGTTCCCGGCCACATGACGCTGGATGCGCCAATGGGGATTGAGGCCGTGGAATTCACGAAGGGCTATCTTCAGGCGATTGAGGAAGAACTCGACAAAGCCAACGGGTCCGAGGAACTGATAGCCGCAATGACAGCCCGCTATCCCGATCTGGGCATGGGCGTGGCCTTGGACGTTGGCGCCAAGGTACTGACCGGCGAGATGAAGTGGGGATGAGCCTCGGCAACGCTTGATTGCCCCCGGACCCCTTGAAAACCTGACGATCAAGAACGGCCATTTCTGTGGCCGTTCTCCCTTTACCTTCAGCGACTTGGAACGTAATTCCCCGCCCAACATTCTTCTCGGGGCCATGGTGGCAAAGGGTATCCCGCCGGGTTTCTGGCGTCTCGCCGCTCGCTAGGACAAGACTACAAAGAGTTTCATCGGCATCACGGCGACCCGACTTCTTTCGCGTTAGTTGCCAACAGTATCCAATTTGCCGTCATCCCCCCAGGATCCTCAACGGCGCGCGGTCCATGATGCCCCGCCCTCACCGCCATACCCAGTATGGCGTTCGCGCTTCACCGCGACCGCAGCACATGCCCCAACCGCTTGGCCACATCAACCGCCGCCTCCCCGCGCAATGGCCATGTCTGCGTCAGCCCTTCAATGATCAATAGAAGCGCGGTGCCCTCCCCTCGCAACCCCGTCGCTGCTGCTGCCCGTGTCGCCACGTCGGACTTATGGCGCTCAAGAAGAACGCGAAGGAGCTGACTTCCTGGTTCTGCAGCAACGGCCGCATGAAAGAGACAACCGTGCGAGGTTTCAGTCGCCATCCACTCCCCAATGCGCGACAGCAATGTGTCCAGAGCCATTTCATGGTCCTCCGGCAGTCCGTCGAAGACACGGGATAGATATCGCTTGTGCCGATTTTCAAGTGCGGCCAGTACCATCTCCGCTCGAGAAGGCGTGTACTTGTAAAGGGTGCGCAGGCTGACGCCCGCAGCATTACGCAGGTCCTCGACGCTGGGTTCTGCGAAGCCGCGACTCGCAAAGGCGCGCTCCAACCCTTCGGATATCTTGCTCATCATATCTACCATGCTTGTCGATGTAGAATGATCTCTCTACCTACGCAAGTAGAGTAATCATTCTACATCGGAGCATTCGCCAATGACACTTCCCAAAGCGATGAAAGCCGTCGTTCTCACTGGCAATGGTGGGCTGGACAAACTCGAGTGGCGCGCGGATGCGCCGCTGCCTTAACCGGATGCTGGTGAGGTTTTGATCCGCGTGGGCGCATCGGCGGTGAATCACACCGACGTCAACACCCGCACCGGCTGGTATTCCAAAGCCGTGCGGGGCGACACCGGCTCGGCGGCCTTGGAGGGCTATGCGGGCGCTTCCGATGCCGACGGAGCTTGGTCGGGTGCGCTCAGCTTCCCGCGCATCCAGGGCGCGGATTGTTGTGGTGAAATCGTTACGGTCGGCAAAGGCGTGGACACTGCGCGAATAGGCGAGCGCGTGCTGGTGCGACCCATGCATCGCCCAGCGGGGGCTGGGCCAGAAACGCTCGTGACCTTTGGCTCGGAGCGCAACGGAAGCTTTGCCGAATACACGACCGTTGACGACGAGCACGCAGTGCGGATCGACAGCCCTCTGTCGGACTTGGAACTCGCCTGCTTCCCCTGCGCATTCTCTACCGCAGAAGGCATGATTCAGCGCGCTGGATTGGGCGCGGAGCGCTTGCTGATTACCGGGGCATCTGGCGGAGTTGGCTCCGCGGCCGTGCAACTTGCCAAGCGGCGCGGCGCGCATGTCACCGCCTCCACCAGTCCGGCCAAGATGGACGCGTTGACTGCGCTCGGCGCGGATGCAGTGGTGGACCGAAACGATGCTTTCCCGAACGAAGCCTTCGACGTCGTTCTCGATCTTGTGGGTGGGCCCCGCTGGCCAGACTTGCTCGATGCATTGGCCCCCCGAGGGCGCTACGTGACATCGGGCGCAATCGCCGGCCCGATTGTCGAACTCGACCTGAGAACGCTCTACCTCAAAGATCTGACACTGATCGGCAGCACCCGGCAGGACGCGCGCGTTTTCTCCGATGTGGTCAACTATATCGAGGCAGGAGAGATCCGCCCCATGGTCGCCGAGACCTATCCGTTGCACGAACTGCGCGCGGCACAAGAGGCGTTCCTCAGCAAGTCGCACATGGGCAAGATCGGGATTGCGATCGCAGGCTGACGGGCGCAGGTGGCGCAGCGAAGTCCTGGATAAGTTTCTTCCTCGGTCCGCCATCCGGGTTTTGGGATCAACGGGGCGTTGTTGCGCTGCTGCAACTTGTGGCGTGGCTTCCCCTTTTGCAGTCGGCCACAAGGTGTGCGGTCGATCTTGGCGGTGCAAAGTGCGGTGAAGCAGTTTATCGATGCGGTTGGGGATGGGCGGCGAGCCCTCATGGTCGATGATGCCTGTGCAGCAGCGGTAAGGTGAGGGGCGTCTCTGGTCATAGGCACCATCAGGGACATCGCCGCTAACTTCGCCTTCGCAAATCAGGTCGAGCAACCGCAGCAAAAACCGGGCTAGCGCCATCGCCGCTGGGGCTGAAATCCACCGCCTCGATGTCCGAAGCGGCTGATCAATGACCTGATGCACCTCGCGCCAATTGCGACGGCCCTGAACGCCATGCCAGCGCCGACCATTCGCTGGGACCCAAGGCATCCCCGTATCCAGCCACATCAGGACCGACCCGCGCTTCTTCAGTGACGCGGTGAAGCTGGGCCAATCCGTAGTTCGGTAGAGGGTAAGCGGTGGATTGCTCTCGCAGCCTATCTGCCGCATGGCGTCACGACGTGCATCTCCACAGCCATGAGAGACTTCTGTCTGCTCACAGCAGTTGTCTACCTGCCTTCGCTCACTTGAGGTTCGGCACATCCCCATCCAGTTGCCGCACCGTCTGGCTGGCCGTATGCAGTGAGCGGGCAATTCGTTCGGCTCGCTCAATAACATGCGCCGCGCCTTCCGGAGAGCAGACCTCACTAGCAGCCTGTCGAAAAAGCTCGAGCCAACGCTCAAAGTGCTCCCAAGTCACGGGCAGCTCCGCATGCTTCGGAACTGGCGTACCGTGGTAACGCCCGGTCATGAGCGCAACCGAAGACCAGAAGTCGACCATTTTCTCAAGATGCGGCCCCCAATCAACGATCCGCGCGGCAAAGATCGGACCGAGCACCGGATCGACGCGAACCTTGCCGTAGAACCCATGCACCAAGGCGGTGAGCACGGCCTCGTCGAGGCCTGTTCGTGCAACCACCTCCTGCGTCACGGCAGGACGCGCGGAGCGGATCGGCAAAAGGTTGGCGTTCGACTGAGGCATGGCTGAACTGGCCTAAGATTATTGCGAGTGCGGGACAGATCTGATAACAGGTATTTTAAATACCTATTAATAGCGAGGCCGCAACATGCGCCTGACCAGCTTCACCGATTTCGGTCTCCGGGCGCTCATGCGGATGGCCAGCGCGCCCACGCGCGCCTTTTCCACGGCAGAGATCGCCGATGAGTTCGGCGTGTCCCGCAACCACCTCAACAAGGTAATTCAGCGCCTTGCTCGGCACGGCATCGTGGCCACGCGCCGGGGCGCGGGCGGCGGCGCCATGCTCGCACGGCCAGCCAGCGACATAAGGCTCGGTGACCTCGTGCGGCTCCTCGAGGAGGACCGGGCATTGGTTGAGTGCTTCTCGCCGGATGGTGCCTGCTGCGTTACTCCGGTATGTCGCTTGAAACACAAACTCAACGCAGCGGAGTCGGCCTTCCTGACCGAGCTTGATCGCTCGACGCTCGCGGACATTGCCCTGCCCGCGCCAGTTGCAGCCTGAAAGGAAACCGCGATGAAGAATGTCACTTTCACCGCCGACGGCTTCGTTATTGACGCAGAGATCGTGGGCACCGCATTCGAACTCCCGCCCGCCGATGTCCCGGCAAAGCTTCGGACCGGTGAGATCACCAGCCGTTGCGAGACCGGTGTGGACGAAGATGCCGGCCGGTGGCGCCTGACCCTCTATTTCAACGGACGCGCGCTGCGCCTCGTTGTCGACGAGAGTGGCGCCATTCAGTCGCGCGCCACTTTCCCCGCGCATGCGCCGGTTGCGGGTCCCATCGACCATACGACCATGAGCGCGAAGACCTGAAGCGCGATCCCGCAGAAGATTGAAGGTGTAGTGTCGCCCTCTCTAACCGGAAATCCCAGCCTCGGCGTAACCGTCACGCTGATGGGTGCGTTTGTGCTGTGGTTCACTCCCTTCATCGTCGAGGCCGCCCAACCAGATGTTTCCATTTCGGCGCACTCCGCAAAAACTTGGCTGCGGTCTTTCGCCAAAATCGAGACCGGCGTCCCTATTTGTAAGTATGACCGTTCACCCCTCGGGGCGACAGCGGTGCTGGTTTTATGCGTTCCCAACCCGCCCCTCGCCCAACCTGAGCCACGGCTTGGGGTGTCGATCGACCAACTCCGCGAGCGGCTCGACCGGTTCAACCAGTCAACCAACATGAGTTTGGCGGACTTGGGTCGATTGCTGACAGCAACCGAAGCCGAAGCGGCGCAACATCGGTTCGACGGCACGACCCGACACGCCGCTCCCAGTGGCCCCGCGCCTCTTTCGCGGCCATGCCATCAAGTGCCTCCTAGTCGTGGACGCTGACATGGGGTTGAGCGGTCTGGTCCTCCAGGCGGATCTGCTCGACTCTGGGTCGGCGCGGGATCGCCCATTCGCATGGCGACAGCGTTCACCACCTCGCTCTGTTTCAGAGGTCATGCGCCCGGCAGGTTGATGACGTGCCTCACGATCTGCCCGTCGGCGCGCTTCTCAATCGGCTTGCCGCACAAGGAAGCGAGGTCGTTCCAGTGACCCAGCCGGGCCGCCTCGTCGGCATCCTCACGCGCTCCGCCATCATCCGATTGCTGCTCCAAGGGGCGGAGGAACGAACTGCGGAGAAAGCCACATCTTGAAAAACCCGCGCGCGGAACACACCATAGGGACAAGCGGGGGCGGCCTCGCCCGACCTCACGGTCAGCACGCGGGACGGCCCGAAAACCATTCGGAGCCATTTTATGCGCAGCACCGTCGACCGTATTCGTCAAGCCGTGAGCTTTGAGCTCATCGGCATTCTCATCGTCACACCGCTCTTTGCCTGGGTGTTCAAACACCCCATGGAAGACATGAGTGTGCTGATCGTGCTTGGCGCCACGGCGGCGACCACTTGGAACTACGTCTTCAATCTGGTGTTCGACCACATCCTGAACTGGCGCCGGGGCAATACCAGAAAGACGCTGCCGCTCCGGATCGTCCATGCGGTGCTGTTCGAGGTGACACTGATTGTCTTCCTCCTCCCGATCTTCGCGTGGTGGCTCGATGCATCGCTGCTCACCGTGCTGATGATGGAGCTCTCCTTCGCGATCTTTTATATGATCTACGCCTTCGTTTTCACTTGGGGCTACGATACCCTGTTTCCGCCGCAACAACGCGAAGAGATGGCCTGAAGGTGTAGGTCGAGAGCAACTGAAACGCGGCATGTCCCGGTGCGCACATTGCCCTTGGCGAAGCAGCGGCCGGGGGCCTCAAGAAGCGCCGCAATCGATTAGACGAGCACCGCCGGTATCACGCGACGGGCCGATCGTGATCGGCGAGGCACTCCTCGTGGTCGCGCAGCACTTCAAGGATACGACAATCTGCGACCCGGTCGGCTTTGCACTCGCCAATCATCCGTTGCAGTTCAGTCCGGAGTGCTTCGAGCCGGGCGAGGCGCGCCTCAACCTCGCGGAGCTGTCTTCGGGCGATCGCGTCGACTTGTGCGCAGGACCGTTCCGGGCTGTCGGAGAGGTCCAACAACTCCCGGATCGCCTCCAGCGAGAAGCCGAGCTGCCGCGAGTGGCGTATAAACGCGAGGCGGTCGAGTTCCACATCTCCATAGCGGCGTTGCCCACCTTCGGTCCGGCCCGGTTCGGGCATCAAGCCGATCTGTTCGTAGTAGCGGACGGTCTGCACCTTGGTGCCGGTCCGCTTGGCCAATGTGCCGATGGAAAGCATTGTCGTCTCCTCCGAGGTCTTCGATTGTGTGATCGCATGGCCCCTGCCTTGGGACGGTATTACGGAAAACCTGTCTGCGGGCCTTGAACCTACAGCGGCTGTAGATCGTATATCGAGAGTCGATTGAGAATCACAACGGAGGGCCGACATGGCCGACGGGAGCGCAGGACAACGCGAGTGGCGGGTGACGGGCATGGATTGCGGCTCCTGCGCCGCGAAAGTACGGGGCGCGATCGAACGCTTGCCCGGCGTCCGGAATGTCGATGTCGCGCTCATGGCGGAGCGACTGCGGGTGACACTCGATGAGACAGAGACCACTCCAGAGAAGATCGAGAAAGCCGTGCGCGGAGTCGGCTTTGGCATCGCCCCTAAGGGCGCGCGCCCGGAGAAACCGCAAGGCGGATTCGTCCTGCCAAGCGGGGCATTTCCAGATGTGGCGGAGCCTTGGGAGGCCAAAATAGAACCTCAAGGCGACGGCCTTGCGGAGGATACACCAACCTCTTGGATGAAAACCCCCAAGGGCCGCCTTGTGTTTGGCACCGGCGCATTGCTTGCGGCGGCTTGGGCGTCGCGCCTAGTCCTCCCGCCCGAGATCGCCCATTGGGCCTTTGTCCTCGCAACCTTGATCGGGATCGTGCCGGTGGCGCAACGTGCCTTCGCGATGACGCGGGCCGGCATGCCCTTTACCATCGAGATGCTGATGACGATCGCCGCTGGCGGTGCGTTGTTGATCGGTGAGCCGGAAGAGGCTGCGCTCGTCGTTTTTCTCTTCGCCGTGGGCGAGTTGCTCGAGGGCGTCTCAGCTGGCAAGGCACGCGACAGTATCCGCGCCCTCTCGAAGCTCGTGCCGAAGACCGCGCGGCTTGAAGCCGGCGGAACGACGCGGGAGGTCTCGGCGGAGGATCTCCATGTGGGTCAGGTCGTGCAGGTCCGCCCCGGTGACCGTGTGCCCTGCGACGGTAAGGTGATCGACGGAACGTCAGGCGTCGACGAGAGCCCGGTGACGGGTGAGAGCATCCCCAGTTTAAAGGAGCCAGGCGCGGAGGTCTTCGCCGGGTCCATCAACGCGGAGGCGCTGCTGCGCGTGCGGGTTACAAAAGCGGCCGAGGATAACACCATCGCGCGGATCGTTCGCCTCGTGGAAGAGGCCGAAAGCGCGCGTGCGCCGACCGAACGCTTCATCGACCGGTTCAGCCGGATCTACATGCCGGCCGTTGTCGGCACCGCAGTCTTGGTTGCGGTCGTCCCCCCACTGGCCTTCGGCCTGGCTTGGGGGGAGTGGGTCTACCGCGCATTGGCGTTGCTGCTGATCGGCTGCCCATGCGCGCTGGTGATCTCAGTCCCGGCGTCAATCACCTCGGCGCTCTCTACCGGGGCGCGCAATGGCCTCCTCATGAAGGGCGGCGCGGTGATCGAGGCGGCGGCCCGCACGACCCATGTCGCCTTCGACAAGACCGGCACGCTCACCCACGGCAGCCCCCGAGTGACCGAAATCTCTGTGCTGACCGGAGGCGAAGACGATTTGCTCGCCCTCGCAGCAGGCGTAGAGAGCGGCGCGAACCATCCGCTAGGTCAGGCGATCTGCGCGGAAGCAGAACGGCGGGGCGCCAATGCGGCCGCGACCACTGGCGGCCGCGCGCTGCCCGGCAAGGGCGCGGAAGCCTCCATTGACGGCGCAACTGTCAGCGTGGGGTCACCGCGGCTGGCGGAGGAGCGTGGTGCGTTCACAGACGACTTACGAGACCGAGTTGAGGCGCTGGAAGCCGATGGCAAGACGGTGGTTATCGTGCTGCGCAATGACGTGCCCCAAGGCCTCATCGCGCTTAGGGATGAGCCTCGGGCCGACGCGGCGGACGCGGTCGCGCAACTGCGCAATCTTGGCATCTCCTCGGTCATGCTGACCGGAGACAATCGCCGGACCGCAAAAGCCATCGCGGACGACCTCGGGATCGAGTATCGGTCCGAGCTCATGCCCGAGGACAAGGTCACGGCCATTCGTGAGCTAACCTCAGGGGCAAGGGTTATGATGATCGGTGACGGGATCAACGATGCGCCCGCGCTGGCCGCTGCGCATGTCGGCGTCGCCATGGGCTCGGGCACCGATGTTGCGCTGGAGACCGCCGATGCAGCTATTCTGCGCAACCGCGTAACGGATGTCCCGGGCACAATCCGCTTGGCCCGTGCAACAATGGGAAACATCCGTCAGAACATCGCGATCGCGCTCGGGCTGAAGGCCGCCTTCCTCGTGACCACTGTGCTCGGGATTACCGGCCTCTGGATCGCGATCCTTGCCGATACCGGCGCGACGGTGTTGGTGACCATAAACGCCCTGCGCTTGCTACTCTTCCGGCCCTCCGGGGCATCCACGACAACGGGGCAAGTTCGCCGCGGCACCGAGAATGCGCGCCCCCAAGACATATCCGCGACGATCTGAAAGGAAACATCCATGACCCTCACCCGCCGCGCCATGATGGCCGTCACCGCAAGCTTCGCCGCCTCCGTTCCCGCCATGGGAACGGCCCAAGGCAGGCCCGCGATCCACGTCTTAAAGGATCCGAATTGCGGGTGCTGCACGGCCTGGATCGAAATCCTGCGTGAGGACGGCTTCGCAGTCACCACCGAGCCCAGCTTCGGCGCCCTCCTGATGCGGCACAAGCTCGAGAACGGCATCCCTCAGAATATGACCTCCTGCCATACCGGCGAGATCGAGGGCTACATGATCGAAGGGCACGTGCCCCCGGCCGATATCCGAAGGCTTGTCTCCGACCGCCCCGACGCCGTCGGCCTCGCCGTGCCGGGCATGCCTTACGGGTCGCCCGGCATGGGCCCCGAAGATGAGCGCGATGCCTACGACGTTTTCCTGATACGGAAAGACGGCAGCACAGAGATTTTCGCGAGCTACGACGCTGCTTGAGAGCGCATCCAGTGCCGCAGAGTCGCACGGCTTGTGCAAGATCGTTCGATAGGGCGCCCCGCAGAAATGCTTGAGCAGCGTCACGCCGGACGCGGCTCCATCCATCAGTGCCGTGTTCGTGCGACGATCATCGAGATGAACTCGTCAACCATGCATCGCGCAAGGCTTATTAGGTAGGATCTGTTGCCGGGGGACTATGGGGATTGAACCCCACGCGCGCATTGAAACGGGCGAGTTCATTCGCGCTCGGTACAGCACCGCAATATGTTTTCACATAGGCGGGCACCCGCGCCATTCGCGTCGGCTTGTCCTCACGCACCTGCATGGAAATATAGCCGATCTGCACGAGATAGACGGTACGCGCCCGGACATCCGCCTCCTCAGACGGAAATCCAAATCGTTGGAACAGCGCTTGGATCGCCGACAACCGTCGCTCATCCGCCGCGTTCACCCGCGCCATGACCTTGTCCGACTGGTGCGCCCATCCCCGAACTGCGAAATCTAGCTGCGGCTCAAAAATATCCTCGTCGTGAAACACCGCGATGAGATTCAGGACGGCTTCAGCGATCGTGTCAGCATAGGCCTCGCACGCCAAAAGGAAGGCCCCGGTATTCTTCTCGTCCCACTCTTCGAGCAAGGCATCGAGCAGCGCATTCCGGTCCTTGAAAAACCAGTAAAAGCTGGTGCGCGAGATGTTCAGGCGTGAGGCGAGTGGCTGGATCTTCACGGCCTCGAGCCCGGTCTCAAGGAATGCCTGTTTCGCGGCGAGGAGCCAAAGCTCGCGCGAGCCGCGCCAGCCCGAAGACCTCTCCAGTTCGATGTTCTGTGTCTTGCCCATAAAACCAACCATAGTGCCGCGGGCGACGTGTCACAATGAGATTATACATGAGTGATCTTTTTATTGACATAAGTGAACATTTTGCCGAGCGTGGCGACAGATGCCATGGAGGCCGAGACCAATGCCGGACGATCCCCTGCTGCAACCCTATGAGTTGAAACACCTGCGGTTGAAGAACCGGATGATGATCACCAGCCACGAACCTGCCTATCCCGAGGAAGGGATGCCGAAGGAGCGCTACCGCGCCTACCACCTGGAGCGTGCCCGCGCGGGCGTAGCATTGAACATGACCGCTGGATCTGCCTCGGTCGCGCGCGACAGCCCTCCGGTCTTCAACAACATCCTCGCCTGGAAGGACGAGGTCGTGGGCTGGATGAAAAAGATCGCCGACGACGGCCACGACCACGACTGTGCGGTGATGATCCAGCTAACGCATCTTGGGCGGCGGACCCGATGGGACAAGGCGGACTGGCTGCCCGCGGTTTCCGCTGGCCATGAGCGCGAGGCAGCGCATCGCGCCTTTCCAAAAAAGGCCGAAGAATGGGACATCGCCCGCATCGTTGAGAACTACGCTGATGCCGCAGAGCGAATGCAGGCAGCCGGCCTCGACGGGATCGAGCTTCAGGCCTACGGTCATCTGCTCGATCAGTTCTGGTCACCCGCTACCAACGAGATGGAAGGAGACTACGGCGGCAACCTCGAGAACCGGATGCGGGTCTCAATGAAGGTGCTGCGCGCGATCCGGGATCGGGTGGGCAAGGATTTCATTGTCGGCATCCGCTACGTCGCCGACGAGGACATACCCGGCGGCATCACGAAGGACGAAGGCATCGACATCTCGCAGCGCCTGAAGGCGAGCGGGCTCGTCGATTTTCTGAACGTGATCCGCGGCCACATCGACACGGATGCAGGCCTGACCGACGTGATCCCGGTGCAGGGGATGAGGTCCAACCCGCACCTCGACTTCGCAGGTGAGATCCGGGAAGCCACCCGGTTCCCAACCTTTCACGCTGCCAAGATTCAGGATGTGGCCACGGCGCGATATGCAATCTCCAGCGGTAAGCTCGATATGGTAGGTATGACCCGCGCGCATATGGCCGATCCGCATATCGTGGCAAAGATCCTGCGCGGCGAGGAGGACCGTATTCGCCCTTGTGTCGGCGCGAACTACTGCCTCGATCGCATCTACCAAGGGGGCATGGCGCTCTGCCTGCACAACCCCGCAACCGGGCGAGAGCTTGAACAGCCGCATGTGGTGCCGCAGACCGACGCGCCCCGACGGGTGGTGATCGTCGGCGCCGGACCTGCCGGGCTTGAGGCCGCGCGCGTCTGCGCAGAGCGCGGTCACGAGGTCATCGTCCACGAGGCGGCGAACGATCCCGGCGGTCAGGTGCGACTGACGGCGCTGACGCCGCGGCGCTCCGAGATGATCCAGCTCATTCAGTGGCGGTTTGAGGAATGCACGCGCATGGGCGTCACCTTCCGGTTCAACAGTTTTGCCGACGAGGAGACCGTACGCGCCGAGACCCCGGACATCGTCGTTATCGCCACCGGTGGGCTGCCGCACACCGAGGTGCTGGACGACGGCAATCCGCTTGTCGTCTCCGCTTGGGATATTCTCTCGGGCGATGTCGCGCCGGCCGCGAATGTCCTCATCTACGACGACGCAGGTGACTACGCAGGGCTCCAAGCAGCTGAGAAGATCGCCGGCGCCGGAGGCCAGGTCGAGATCGTGACCCGTGATCGGGCCGTGGCCCCGGAAGTCATGGCGATGTCACTGACCCCATCAATGCGCGCACTTCAAAAGCACGACGTGAGATTTACCGTGACCTGGAAGCTTGATTCCGTACGCCGAGAAGGCAACGCATTGCTAGCCACACTCGGCAGCGATTACGGCGGTGTAACGCAAGAGCGCCGGGTCGACCAAGTGGTCGTCAACCACGCGACCCGACCGCTCGACGACATTTACTTCGAGCTCCGTGATCGGTCAACAAACCTCGGTGAAGTCGACTACGAAGCCCTTGTCGAGGGACGGCAACAGAGCGTGGTTCGCAACCCCGGCGGCGACTACCAGCTGTTCCGGATCGGCGACGCGGTCGCGGCCCGCAACACCCATGCCGCGATCTATGACGCGCTGCGCCTGTGCAAGGTGTTCTGATCGGGCATGCCTCCAATGTCGCCGGCGAGATCAGTCTCGGCGATCCGACTATGGATCCGAGAACACTCTTCCCTCGGAGCGGGGTCAGCGTCTTTTAGGTGTTAAGTCCCGGCATCTGGTGGATCGGATTTGGGATGAATCGATCTGGTTCTGATGTCCAGATTTTGCAGATGTATTCGTAAGGCGCGGGCCCGCTGAGCGTCTTCAATCTGCTGGCAAAGTCGTAGGCATCCAGGAAGTCGATAAGCTGGCTGCGCAACTGCTCGTGGCTGTCGTAGTGGTAGCGTTTCACAGTCGCATCCTTGATGGTGCGGTTCATGGGATCGACTTGGCCGTTAGTCCAAGGATGGTTCGGTTTGGTCAGACGATGCTCGATCCCATTGGCATCCACTAGGCATTGTTGCAGACCTCTGTCTGCGAAGTATTCACACTGTGAATCCATGTAGTTAGGCGGGTTGCATGAGCAAGCCTGCACCCGCCCGCTACCGCACGACGAACTGGTCCAGCTACTCGGCGTCGTTTCGCAAGCGCGGATCGCTACTGATCTGGTTGAACAAGGACATGACCTGGCTCGCGCCGCATGACGGCAGAGCCGGTCGTCCCGCGTTGTTATTGCCCGCGTTGCTCTCAGATGCGGCGATCCAGTTCTGTCTGACCATCAAGGTCCTGTTCAAGCTGTCGCTCCGGCAAACGAAAGGGATGGCTGAAGGTCTTGCTGAAGCTGGCGGGCCTAGACTGGGCGGTGCCGGATCGAGGCGAAAATGCGCGGCCTCAAAGTCTTCGGCGAGCGCATCGCCGCACGAGACCTGGACCGACAAACCTCCGAGTTCAAATCCGCATCGCCCTTATCAACCGCTCCAATGCGTTCGGCACCGCTGAGATCGTCCGAGTGGCATGACGCCGACGGGCAAAGGGGCCATCATGCCTCAGGCGGGAGTTGCGCAACAACGCCCCTAGGCTCCAGCCTCATTGTTCTATAGCCAGCCCAAGACGGTTGCAGCGAGCGCGATGGCGGAGAGGAAGACCGTCGGGCTTCTGTCATAGCGGGTGGCGACGCGACGCCAGTCCTTCAGGCGTCCGATCGTGATCTCGATCCGGTTACGTCGTTTGTAGCGGCGCTTGTCGTATCGGATGGGTTTGTCGCGTGGCTTTCGTCCAGGGA
>NZ_FOJU01000007.1 GCF_900111875.1 Poseidonocella pacifica | reverse complement strand
GTCCACCCAGATCAACATCGAGCCGCGCCTGCGCAGCGCCGCGTTGTAGCTGGACCAGGTCGTCGTGCGGTAGCGGGCGGGAGGTGGCTTGCTCACAAAGACCCTCTAACCGCATAGATTCACGTTGTGAATCGTCCATAGTCAGAGTTGTGCAACAAGGCCCCTTGGTTCGACCAATCAGGCGACCACGCCCCCGTTCGTCGGGCAATTGATCCACTGGATCAATTACTGATCCCCCTTACTTGACGCCCAGACTGGACGCCGTTCGATGAACTTTGAGGTAAGTGGCGTCGATCATGACCGTCGTCTGTTCGCCGTGATCAGCAGGCAGACCGGCCATCATCTGGGCAAAGATGCCCTTGTCACTCCAGCGTTTCCACCGATTGTAGAGCGTTTTGTGTGGGCCGTATTCCTTCGGCGCGTCACGCCACCGTAAGCCGTTGCGATTGATGAAGATAATCTCGCCAAGAGCGCGCTTGTCATCGACACGTTGCTTGCCGTGGGATTTGGCAAAACTCTGACGTGCTCTCTTGCTCCGAAGCAGGTTTCAAGCATACTTGTCAGCCAGCCTATATCGGCCAGCGTATATCAAGGAATTTATATTTTGCGTATTTTGCTACTTGCCGTTTCGATGGCCTTCTTGGCCAGTTTCGCGACCGCAGCGCCGGTGTATTTCATGGGGACACATTCTTTCACCAATCCCGATGGGACCCCAGGCGAGCGGACACTCACCGGCTCATTTTTTTCAAACTCGGTGTTGGCCCCAGGGATGGCGTTTGATCAAGTTGGGAACCGAATGTCATCCGGCCCACCTGCGTGTGAAAATACCTACGGCGATTGGCAAATTGCGCACCGCTCCAGAATTACCAGAGCGGTCAATTATGTTGTACGTCCTTGCGATTCTCTGATTACGCCAATCGGAAGTTTGGACGTAACAGGCGCTACACCGGAACAAATCACGGCGTATAATGACGCGTGGCGGGCAGGTGAAAGCCCTGACCCCCGCGTCTATTTTTCCGACCTGTCCCTCGCCGAGGAAACAGCGCCATTCATCGGGGTCCACTATGGGTTCAGAGGGTGTGGTCGTTTTGCCCCCACCTTTGCACAAATGCACGGTGAAGTGCGCTACTTTACAGACAGTTTCGACATGCAGTGCGATGAAGATCCAAGTATCATTGTAAATTCTCTCTCGCGCGCGTCTGGCTTTTTCACTGTCACACATGCTTCATTCGACACACCGTTCAGCCTCTCGGCCTCGCCTGACGTGGTTCCATTGCCCGCTGGCTTGCCGCTTGTCTTGACGGCTCTGGGCGCGTTCGCCTTGGTCCGTCGCCGCAGCGCCACCTGAGCGTCGCGCCAATCCAAAGACCGCAGATGATTTTTGGCATCGGGCGGCGCAGATTGACAGTTTGCGGACGGAGGCGACGTGCTCCGCCCTTTGGCGCGCCCCTCGCGTTGATACGGGGGCGACTAAATAGCGCCAAAGGGGGCACCACCAGCCTGTCACCCTGATCGAAGCCGGAAAACTCCGCCTTCGGGCGGTCCAACGTTGGCGATAAGATCAACAACAACCGGGCTCAGATCGTGGCTGGATGAAAGTTCAGTGGCAGGTCATCCTCGCCCGGGCAAGCGAACTGCCCGAAGACAAGGTGGGCCTTTTGCCCCGAACGATCAGCGGCTATCTGGACCGTTTTCAGTTGATCTGCCAGTTCGCACAAAGCGAGAGCAAGAGACGTTTCGTCACGCGGCTTCGGAACACCGCTCAGGAAGAATGCCATTCCCGATCACCGCGGGAATCCTTGACCCGCGTCGGCAACCCGATCCTGTCGAGTAGCGAAAACAATGGCTTGGGATCCAACTCTTCGACGTTCATCATGACACCATGGTCATAGGTTCCATCCGCGATCAGCATGGCAACCGCGACAGGTGGCACGCCTGCGGTGTAGGAAATGCCTTGGCTCCCGACCTCATTGTAAGCGTCCCGATGGTCAGCCACGTTGTAGACGAACACCTCGACCTCTTCGCCATTTTTGGTGCCTTTGACCAAATCGCCGATGCAGGTCTTGCCCGTGTAATTTGGTGCAAGGCTGGAGGGATCAGGCAACACGGCCTTCACCACCTTGAGCGGCACAACCTCAAGGCCTTCGGCAGTCACGACGGGCTGTTCAGAGAGCAGGCCGAGGTTTTGCAACACGGTGAACACGTTGATGTAGTGATCACCAAAGCCCATCCAGAACCGGACATCGGCTTGGGGGTAGTTTACGGCCAGCGAGTGGATCTCGTCGTGGCCTGACATATAGGCTTTTTGGGTACCTACGACAGGCAGGTCCCATTCGCGGCCCACCTCGAACATCTTGTTTTCCTGCCACGCGCCTTGCTGCCAGCTATACACGGTCCCTGTAAACTCACGGAAGTTGATCTCCGGGTCGAAGTTGGTGGAGAAATACTTCCCGTGGTTTCCTGCGTTGATGTCGACGATGTCGATTGATGTGACTTCGTCCATGAACTCATCAATTGCGAACCGCGCATAGGCGTTGACCATGCCCGGATCGAAACCTGCACCCAGAATTGCCGTGGTGCCAGCGGCGGCGCAGTCTTCGCGTCGTTTCCACTCGTAGTTTGCATACCATGGCGGCGTTTCGCAGATCTTGGTCGGATCCTCGTGGATCGCGGTGTCGATATAGGCGGCCCCTGTCTGGATACAGGCCTCCAGAACCGTCATGTTCACGAAGGGTGAGCCCACATTGATCACAATTTGCGCTCCGGTCTTGGAGATCAGAGCAGCAACCGCAGAAGTATCCGTGCCATCCACGGCATGAGCTTCCAGTACGCCGTCTTGTTTCATCGCAGATTTATCATGCACGCTTTGAATGATCGCCTCACACTTGGCGACCGTTCGGCTTGCGATGTGAATGTCGCCGAGAACATCGTTATTTTGCGCACATTTATGCGCGACGACCTGAGCGACGCCACCAGCGCCGATAATGAGAACGTGGCGTTTCATGAATCCAGGAGACCTCTTGTTCGTTCTTATGACAAAGCGGATGCGAAGTCGTCGTAGTCGAAATCGCGCACCATTCTAATGCTTCCATCGAGTTCACGCAGGGCGATGCTTGGCATCTTGACCCCGTTGAACCAGTTTTTCTTGACCATCGTGTACCCGGCAGCGTCTTGAAACGAAAGTCGATCACCTGCCTTTAGCGCTTGCGCAAAGCGGAACTCGCCAAAGATATCACCGGCAAGGCAGGACTTTCCGCAGATCATCCACTCATGATCGCCCTCGTTGGGGTCGATTTTCGCAGGCTCGCGGTAGATCAGCAAATCCAGCATGTGCGCCTCGATCGAACTGTCGACAATCGCAAGGTTCTTACCATTATGCATCGTGTCCAGCACAGTGACCTCGAGTGTTGCAGCCCCCGTGATCGCCGCCTCACCGGGTTCAAGGTAGACCTGAACGCCAAAGGTCTCCGCGAATGCCTTGAGCCGCGCGGCAAGTTGATCCAGCGGATAGCCTTCACCCGTAAAGTGAATGCCGCCCCCCAAGCTGACCCAATCCATACGGTGGATCAGCGCCCCAAAACGGGCTTCGATCAGCGCCAGCATTTCGTCGAACCGCTCGAAGCTGTCATTTTCGCAGTTGTTGTGGAACATCAAGCCGGTGATCTGATCCGCCACAGTGGCGATTGCTTCGGGATCATGCTCGCCCAGTCGGCTAAACGGGCGCGCGGGATCGGCCAGATCAAACTCTGACGTCGAAACACCGGGATTGACGCGCAAACCGCGCACGTGATCCTCCGACGCCTGCACGAATTTCTGCAACTGGCCGATGGAGTTGAAGATGATTTTGTCCGAATAGGTCAACACATCGGAGATTTCGTGATCCGCATAAGCGACTGAATAGGCATGCGCCTCGCCGGCAAATTTTTCACGGCCCAAGCGGACTTCGAACAGCGAAGATGAGGTCGTCCCATCCATGTACTCCGCCATGAAATCAAAGACGGACCATGTGGCAAAGCACTTCAGTGCCAGCAAACACTTCGCCCCCGAAGCTGCGCGCAGGTACGCAATCTTCTCAAGGTTCGGCAGTAGCCGCGATTTGTCGATCAGGTAATAGGGCGTTTGCAAGGCGAAACCACTCACTGCTGCGTTTATTGGCAGCCGAGGCCTACCAAGAGATCGGACCGACATACAACAGTTCTGAATCAAGGCAAACGAGGGTCAGTACCCTTCGTTTCGGGCGTTTCGACATGGGTCATCCGTCCAAAATCAGGCGGAGGTGTGAGCGTTCTGTACCGGCGCATTCATATGCAGATGATGGGCCTGCCGCGCCTGGAGTTGTCTTCAGCGAAGGCGAAGATCTGCGGCAGGGTGGGTGAAGCCCGCATGAGGGTGTAGAAGCCGCACGTCCTGTTGGTAAAAAAACCTAAGCAAGCAAAGTCGGTGTCTCGCCAACCACTGGCGTCCGCAGTGACGCATCGCCACGCTATGAACGATGCTCGTACGGGAGATGTCCGCTAGATGGCGCGCGTCTACATGCGGACCGGCGGGTGCCGGCGCGGCACCTGCGGTGAACTCTGATCGCGCGAGGTGGCGTCCAACCACGCGCCTACCTGCATCACCAGCTCGTATGGAAACCCGGCGTCAAAATCTCGCGTAACGTCCGAGAACACTTCGACGCGATCCCACAGAAATGCTGTTCTGGGGTCGCCTTAGTTTACAGGTAGGCCAAACCGCTGCTCGGACTGCGCCCTGTCACGTCTCCTCCCATCCCGAAGCTGCACATAAATCCTATCTTGCCTTCGTGGGAGGGGGGGGGAGACGCGCTCGCCGGCGCTTTGGAGGCCGTGGCCAACGCTAAGAACTGGCGCCGCGTGGGACCATAGCGAATTCTGCTACCCTTAAGCGACTACTGCCGCAGCATTGCGACGCGTTTCAGCGCCTCTGTGGCCAGATCGCGTGTCAACGAGAACGCCGTCGCACGCCGCGCTAGAGCAGCCGATTGACCGCAATACTGAGCGCTGAAATCTCGGTTTCCAGCGTCCTCGGATGCGGCTTTGAGCGGCCCAATGGCGGCAAACCCTTTCGGAAAGGACGGCGCATCTTTTGACATCGGCCCACGTTCCGCCGTCAGTCGGTTGGCAAGCACTCGGGTTGGCCTGCCGGAGAACACGTTGGATACGACCGTTTCTCCTGTCGCCGCGCCTTCGAGAGCTTGGCGGTAAAGGGGGCTGACAAGGGCCTCCTCCGTGAACAGGTACGCCGTGCCAATCTGTGCGGCACTTGCCCCGAGCGCCATCGCCGCGACGATGCCGCGCGCGTCGCCAATGCCTCCGGCTGCAATCACTGGCACATCGACGGCATCCGCAACCTGCGGGACCAAAGACACTGTCCCCATCTGACTACCAAGAGTGTCGGACAAGAACATGCCCCGATGACCGCCCGCCTCAAACCCTTGCGCGATGACGGCATCACACCCGTTCGCGACCAGCCAACACGCCTCCTTCACCGTGGTTGCGGAACTTATGACCTTGCAGCCTGCTGCCTTCACCCGTTTCACAAGATCCGGCGACGGAAGGCCGAAGTGAAAACTGACGACGCACGGCGGAACTGCCTCGACCACCGCGCAGCGGGCCTCGTCGAAAGGCTGAACGGAACCGGCAGAGAGGTCCGTTGGCGCCTTCAGATCCAACTCAGCGTAATAAGGCCGCAATGTCTCCATCCATGCGGCTTCGCGGACAGGGTCATCTTCAGGTGGGCAATGGGCAAAGAAATTCACGTTCAGCGGTTTGTCCGTTCTATTCCGCGCGGCACCCAGAAGGCTTTGCAGACCAGCCGGATCAAGCGCTGCACAGGCCAACGATCCAAGCCCGCCGGCCTCGCTGACCGCAACCGCCATATCAAGGCCGCTGGACCCTGCCATGGGGGCCTGAACGATGGGAATATCGATGCCAAACAGGTTGCGTATCCGATTATCGGGCCACATGGTCTCGTCCTTCTGCATGGAAATATTAGGGGCGTATCAGCGAAACGCACAGAGTTTCATTTGAACGGAAACCCCGTCTTTCTCGTAAGCTGCTTCAACCTGTTGAGACTGTCCTTCGACCACGTCGTCTTGTGCCGGTAGATCCCCTCCGCTGCCGCCACTCCCGGCGCGCGCATGTACCACGGCTGCTGGCTTTCTATGAAAATATGCACATCGGGTGGCATGATCGACGGATCATCCAGCGTGCCCACGCGGAGGAAACGCAGGTGGTCGCCCTGATTGGTGATGAGATAATTGCTCCAGAGCGCCACCTTGCAAGATGTGCATCGCGCGATGCGCTGCCCCCTGCCGCTGGGTGTCTCCAGAAGGGTTTCCTCAATCGTACCCGCCAGAACGACGATGCGATCCGCTTCGATCAGCGCATTGACGGCATTGGAACTGCCGGTCTGTTTCTGGCACAGGCGGCAATGGCAGGCGTGGACAATCATCGGCGCAGAACGCACGCGATAGCGCACCGCCCCGCAGGCACAGCCGCCTTCGCCAAAGGCTTCGTATGAAATGGTGTCCTCTTCAGCGGGGCCAACTTCGGATGGGGTAACGGATTGCGGGTTCATGTTATCGATCCTTCGTTTCAAGCGGCGACACGGTGGCGGGACTGAACGATATGGCGGGCCAGCACGCGTGCATCGGCCCCTACCCCATCGAGAAAGGTGGATTTGCGGGTACGAAGGAACGGCAGGCCAAGCGCATAAAGCCCCGGGGCAACAATGCCGCCTTCATGCTTTAGCCGACCTTTGCCATCGAAGACGGGCATATGCAGCCAAGAGAAATCCGGCTTGAAACCCGATGCCCAGATAATCGTGGAGATGGAACCGCCCTCGATCGGCAGGGTGAGACGCGTGGTCCCGGATACCGATGTCGGCGCGAAGCTTTCCGGAGGCTCGGGCAAGTCCAGCCCCCCTTGTGCCGCCCATCTGTCGATCGCGGCCAGGGTCCGGTTCATCTTGAGGTCGGAAAGATCCACCGCATTTGCCAGTCCGCCGGAAAAGAGCAGCACTCCATCACGGCAACCAACCAGCCGGCCAACCACTTCCACCCCCATCTCCTGAAGAACGTTGAGGTCGAGGAACTGTCGAGAGCGGTCTCCAGTAAGTTGCAGCGAGGGAAGGTTGCGGACCCGATCAATGTCATCCACCTCTTCGAGCGTTTTCGAGAACAGACCGAAATGCTCCAGCAACCAGCATATGTCATGGCCGCGATAATGGCGCGGCATCCGGATGTGATTGCCCGCCGCGAGAGTTACGGGCCGACCGGACGCTTGAATTTCCGCGGCAAGCTGGACACCCGTTGCAGAGGCCCCGACGATCAGCACACCGCCCTCGGGCAATTCCGACGGATTGCGGTAGGACAGCGGGGAGACTTGGGTAACTTCCCTCGGGATATCGGAGGCAAATGACGGAATGGAGGGGTGGTTGCACGCGCCATTCGCCATCACCACGCGCGACGCGCGCCACTTGCCTTTGTTCGTCTCGACCTCAAAGCTGAAGCCGTCATGCGTAACCGAAGTAACGTTGACACCGGCTTCAACTGGCGCAGCGGACTGTGCCGCGTAGGCGCTCAGGTAATCCCGAACCTCCGGCATGGACATATAATCATGCGGATTGGGACCGGAGTAGGCAAACCCCGGAAGGCGGCTTTGCCAGTTCGGAGTTTGCATGGTGAGATTGTCCCACCGTTCGTGCGCCCACGAATTCCCCACCTCCCCGCGTTCGAGCACCACATGAGGTTCAGAGAGTTCCGACAGGCAATGGCTCATGGCAAGGCCTGCCTGCCCGGCGCCAATAATGAGCGTTGATATCCGTTTCATGAAAAATGCCTCATAGAGAATGTGCGTCTGCCCCGTTACTTCCGGCGCAGACGCCCGGCGTGCCCCTCAGGCGACGGAAACCGCGACGTTGGTCGGGTTGGTCAGGATGTCGAACATGGCCGAACGCTTTTGCGACTGGGCGACAAGCGCGCGGATATCGTCAGGGCTCGCGTCCGCGTCGATCTCAAAGGACACACGTATAGCTGAGAAGCCGTTCCGGATCTCGGCATCCATGCCGAGGATGCCGCGCACGTCCACATCGCCCTCGACCGTTGCGCGAACTGAACGCAGTTGGATCCCGCGATGCTGGGCGATGGCCGCCACGCCGCCGGTCAGGCAACTGGCGAGAGCGGCCAAGACAATCTCTGTCGGTGTCGCCGCTCGGTCATGGGCCGCAAACACCTCTGGGTGATCCGCCTCAACCGCGAACGACTGCTTGCGGGTGTATTCCTGTCCGAGGCCGAAATATCCATTGATCACGTTGGATGTGTAGGTGCCTTCGATCCAGTCACATTGGCTGCGGAAGGTAAAAGCCGCCGCCGCCGGCATCTCGGCGAATGCACCTCGGGCCCCGATCAAGGCTTCGGTATTGACACCATTGTCGACGATATGAGTGTGCGCGTTCATTGGTTCTTCCATTCTGGATTTGGGTTGCTTGAATTGACTGATCGGCATGCCCTTGAGCTTTGGGGGCAAGGAAGTGATGGCATTGGCTTCTCCGCATTCCTTCGAGGGGCACCGGAAACCGGTCGCCGATGGCAGGGAAATACCTGTCAGGGAGGGACCGGAGAACTTCACGGTCTGAAGCATAACGCTACAAAAAACAGAGCAATGTGCTACAAATTATGAAGTGGGAGGCCCGATGTTCGTCATCGGGGGGATGTGATGAACTACAATCAGTTCTGTCCGATCGCGAAGGCCGCCGAGATACATAGCGAACGCTGGACCATCTTGATTTTGCGCGAAATCCTGATGGGCGGGCGGCGTTTCAGCACGCTGCAGCGCTGATTGGGAGACATCTCGCCAGCCCTTTTGACCAAACGGCTCAAGCAGTTGGAAGAGCAGAATATGGTCATTCGCCGCCGCATCCCCGGTCAGAGAGGCTTTGAATACTTCCCAACTGATGCGTGTGAATCGTTGCTTCCCGTCCTATTCGCTCTCGGCGAATGGGGAATAATCTGGGCGAAGAAGACGATCCTTGATCAGGATTTCGACGTCGAGTTCCTGATGGTTTACCTTGAACGCAGCATTGACCGCGAAAAGCTCAAGGGACTGCAGACGATCATCAAGTTTCGCTTCAAGGACTTGGAGGAGCAGCGCGATTGGTGGCTGCTCGTCAGCCCGGAGAAGTCAGAGGTGTGTATCAAGGATCCGGGAAAGGACGTTGACGTCTATTTCCATTGCTCGGTTCAGACGCTGCCGGACATCTGGATGGGCGACCGGACCTACCGCGACGCCATAAAGACCGGCGACTTGATCATGGATGGTGATCCCGGCCTGACGCGCAACGTGACCGAGTGGCTTCGTCCGGGGATCTTTGCGAATTCCTCCCGCAACGACACGCCCGAATAAGGCGGTAGCTTCCCAAAGACGTACCGGAAGACGCGACATTTGCGCGAGGCGGAGGATCACGCCCCTTCTCAGGCTTCCTGCAATCGCGATCCCTGTCGGACTGTGGGGGAACCGTCTGGATCGCGGGGCGTTGTTTGGTAGCTTGCCACGCGAGGACAAATACCGTGTCGATCCCAGCACCCGTAGAAGCCAATTCAGAAACGCCATTCTCCGATTTCGACGTCTTTGCCCCGGAAAGCGGAGCATCGTTTTCCGACCGCGCGCGCAGGCTGAAGCAGAGCGGACTTCTTGACCACAAGAGCCCATCTGAGACGGCCATCGCCATGCGTGAAATTGCGGTTCGGGATCTCTCGCTCGCACGGCTGTATGAGGGGCATTTCAACGCGCGTACGCTGATTGAGACCTACGGCGATCAGGCGTTACAGACTCAAACCGGAGAATTGCTAGGGGTTTGGGGCGCCGAGGCCCCTACACCGGTTCGGGAAACGGACGGGGCATTGGTGGGCCAAAAACGGTTCGCCTCCGGTCTTGGCTTCGTGGATCGGGCGATCGTCACCGGCGAAACCCCGGATGGCCAGCAACTCTACCTCGTCTCCGCGCAGGACACCGACCGCCACGATCCCGCGGCATGGGACATGGCGGGGATGCAGGAGAGTCGCTCTGGCGGCTTTGATTGCGCGGGGCTTGAGCCGCAAAGACTAGGGCAACCCGGCGACTTTCAGCGCGAGCCGCTCTTTCTCGGTGGAACGTGGCGCATCGCGGCTGTCACTCTGGGCGGTATCATCGGCCTTCTTGATCGCGCGGCAGACGGACTTCGAGCATCTGATAGGCTCGATGCAGAAGCGCAGTTGCTGCGCTTGGGGCCGGTCGCAGGACGCGCAGTTGCGCTGTGGCCCGCGGTAATCGAAGCAGGGGCAATAGCGTCGGGGCCAACGGGCAGAGCGGCGCCGGAAGACGCGGCGACGCGGTCGCTCGCCCTGCGTCTGGAAACGGAAGAACTGGCACAGGTTGCTGTCTCCGCCGTGGAGCGTTCCGTGGGGCTGGCACTCTTCGCAGCAGAGCATCCAACAGGCCGGGCCGCGCGGGATCTTGCGTGCTACATCCGCCAAGCGGCCCGCGACGCGTTTCAGATCCGGACCGCAAAAGCATTTTTGTCCGGCCCCCTCTCCAACTGGTTGGATCGCTGAGATGCCGCAAGTGATGACTTTTGAGGAGCTTTCACAAGGCGCGCCGATTTGTGTACTCTCCCCCCATCCGGATGACGAAAGCCTTGGCTGTGGCGCTCTGCTGGCCGCCGCCTTTTCCGGGCCGGGAGCCGACGTGATCTGCATGACCGATGGCAGCGCGTCGCATCCCGGATCGACCGATTGGCCGCCGGACCGTCTCGCGCAACTCCGGGCCACCGAATTGCAGAGGGCGATTGAAATCCTTGGGGGGCGTTCGGAGAACATCACGCACTTTGTGCTTCCCGATGGCAGGCTCCCTGCTCTCTCGGACAGGTTCGATGAAATAGCAGCTCGAATTTCCCAGCGGCTTCGCACCAATGGCGCGCGAAGTCTTTTCGCGCCCGCCCGCACCGACCCGCACTGTGACCACGAAGCGACCGCGGAGATCGCCGCGCGGGCCGCACGCGACGCAGGCGTACCCTTGTTCTCCTATCCGATCTGGTCTGCGTGGTACGATCAACAATACCGAGAGAAACTTCAGTACAAGCGCGAGATACATTTCAACACAGGCTTCGCCCGAGAGGCAAAGGATCGCGCAATCGCGGCGCATCGCAGCCAACACGGAACGATTGTCCGAGACTCCCCCGATGGCTTCGTCCTCCCCGAGGATTTCCTAGCGGGGTTTCGGGCGGGTCCCGAAATTTTCTTTGAGGTGGAGAATTGATCGGTGTGGCAGAAGACCGGCTGGGTCGCATCTATGCGACCAGTGACGATCCGTGGGGTTTTCGTACAAGCGCCTACGAGCAGGAGAAATTCCGCGCCACAGCCGCGGCCCTTCCCCGGCGCCGCCATCGCTCAGCCTTGGAAATTGGATGTGGAAACGGCGAACTCGCGCGTCATCTCGCTCCGCGATGCGGGCGCTACACCGGGGTCGACGCTGTTGCCAAGGCCCTCTGCGCAGCGCGGCGCGCGGTCCCTGCTGCCCACTTTCACCAGCTTTTCCTACCCGCCCGGCTGCCCGCTGGGATGTACGACCTCATCGTTGTCTCGGAGATGCTCTATTTCCTGACCCGTGCCGGCATCGCGCGCCTTGCGAACCAGATCACCGGGCGTTGGCCAAAGGCGGATGTTGTCACGGTGACGTGGCTTGGCCCGAGCGGCAATATGCTCAGCGGATCTGAGGCTCTTGGCTGTTTTGCGTTGGCTCTGGGGCGGCCTGCGCGCTGCGTACGCCGGCGCCCCGGCTATAGAATTGACGTATTCAGGGGGCGATCATGAAGACGACTACGCTCTTCCCTGAAGCCGTCTCCGCCGCGCGGGTAGCGATCATCATACCTGCGAGAGACGAGGCTGATCGCATTTCAGCCTGTCTTTCCGCCCTGGCAGCGCAGCGCGAGGCCCCTCCGTTCGCCGTGCATATTTGCGTGAACAACAGCACGGATGAGACCGCAAGAATGGCGCTCAGACATCCGGCGGGCCTTCCTTGCACGGTCACAGAGGTAGATTTGCCGTGCGGCGGTGTCGGGCGCGCGCGGCGTTTGGGGCATCTTATTGCCCTGCGCCGCAGCCCAAGAGCCCGCGTCTTGCTCTCGACCGATGCCGATTGTGAGCCAGATCCTGTTTGGGTGGCTGGCATGACACGCGCGCTGCGCCGGCGGGATGCCGTTGCAGGCGGCATCGAGGGGTTGAGCGACTTGCCCCAAGCACACCTTGAGCGGCTTCGGCACGGTGGCGAGATTGAGCGAGAGTATCTCACCCTATCGATGGAAATCGTACGGCTCATGTGTGGAGGGCGGGCCTTGCGTGCGTTGCTGATCAACACGGCCGGTGGGGCGAACCTGGGCTTTCAACGTGCGGCCTATCGCGAAGTGGGCGGATTTCGCGCGATGGACTGTCAGGAGGATCGCGACATCATCGATCGTTCCGTGGCCATGGGTCTGCGCGTCGGCAGGGCGCCCGATGCCATTGTGCGCGCGTCCATGCGGCTGACGGGGCGCGCACCACGGGGAATGGCCGCGGTGTTGACGGCGCGCTTGTCTGGTCAGCCTGATGCACTCGACAGCGCTCTGGAACCTCTCGACCAACTGCTTTTACGTCAACTTGGTGAAACGGCGCGAAGCATGCAGCCGCTTTCGATACCCAGCGCAGAAAGTGAACTTCCGCGGCTGAGAGGCTGCGTTCAGACGATGCGCAGCCTACGCTCGGTGCAGGAGCGGCATTGCTTTGCCCGGCAGGTTCTGAATCACGACCGCGCGCATGTCGACGCGTGGTTCAGGGCGCCTACGGCACAAGCGACAACATCATGATCCGTGCGGCCCCACCAGGGTCGCACGAACTTTTGTCCGGAGCTTATTTGGATGCTGAATCCGGCTTCTTCGCAACGGTGTCCGGCCCATCCGATTTCGCAGGGTCGGCTTTCGTTTCCACGGACTTTGACTTTGCCGCGGCTTCTGCTTTGGCCGTCAGATCATTGAAAGACATGAGTTTTCCTTAAATCACCTACAATCGCTTCGCGCGTGTAGTTGCGGCGCGAAACTTGTTTGAGGCTGAAACCAACATAGTCACAGACGGGCACTTTTACTATGGCGCGTCCGGAGAATGTTTCCCTACGCTCCTACCCAACGACCGGTGCTAGCGTAACGCCGATGTTGGTCGTTGGTCTTGCCTGAAGAGGCTCACCTATTTGGCCGAAACTGCTTCCCGCTTCGACATAAACCCGTTCAACATCGCGCGCGTTCATGGCGCGCATGAGCGCGCCGTAGCTCACTCCGCACCTAATTTCGGCTCCAGGTCGAAATCCTCGTTCGCTGCTGCACAATACCGTGTGATCGCTCGTCGCTCCGATGGCGGCAACACCGGGAGGAAAGGTCAATCCATGCACGTCGGTATCCTGCATCCCGAGGGCGAGAATGATGCGCGAGGTAGCGCCAACCTCTCCCAAATGCGCTTCCGAATTTTCACACTCCACGCGGCGCGGACCTGCGTGCCCAGTCTTGCAGTTTGCCTCGATCACCTCGGCCACCAACCTAAATGCGTCGGTATGAAGCCCGTCTATTGGATCGCCCGACACGGGATCTGTACCCAGCAGAATAGCCTCGCCCAATCGCAATTCGTTGACGCGCCCCTTTGTCCCGGAGGCAAAAGCCCAAGGTAGATTTGCCGAACCTCCTCCGGAGACGGCTTTCAGAGGCGGCGCATCAATTTCGATGTCTTTCACAAGGTCGGAGAATGCCGCCATGGCTTCATCATCCGGTGAGACATTGCCCAAACACGCGAAGTTTGCCCCGATACCGGATAGAGCCACGCCGGGAAGATGGGCGACCAATGATACGTAGCGACCAAGTTCATGGGGACATATCCCGTCGCGCATATCTCCCATTTCGACCATGAGGATCACGCCGTGCACCTTTCCCGCGCGGAGCGCAGAGGCAGAGAGATCAGCGATCACCTCCATTTCGGTATTGTAGCTTGCCGCACACGTTTCCACGACGCGGTCTACTTCGCTTGGCATGGGAGAGCGGATCAGTTCGATCGGGCACGTGATCCCAGCGCTGCGCAGGCGCGCGACATTCGAAATTCGCGCATCGGCAAGCAAGGAAACGCCGCCCTGCTGCATCGCTCCGGCAACCGCCGGATCACCGCATACGGCCTTGGTCACACCCGCTACGCGGATCCCCTTTGCCCTCAGCGCATCCACCAGAAAGCGCGTATTCTCACGGATCTTTCCCAGGTCGATTTCAATGCGCGGAGCGATCTCTACGCCGCCACGACGGGAAGAGCGCTAAGCTTTGGATAAGCGCTCAGAACCATCGAAACGAGGTTTTCGGCAGGACACAGAAGAGCATCGGTGACAGGCAGGCCGAGGTCGTGCGAATACACCCTGATGGCCGTGTCGACGTCGGGCAGGTTCATGCCCTCGTGATTTATCGTGACGCCAATCACCTTTGTATCGGCAAAGGCTTCGATCAGGCTGATCTCGCTCTTCGGGACAGGCATTGCCATATCAGGAAAATCGCACCGATGGCTCCGCTTGGGCGCGTGTTGCAGGATCACGGCATGGGGTTGGCAGCCACGCAGGATAAACGCGGAGGTACAAAATGCCGGATGGCTGAGCGCGCCCTGACCTTCGATGAGGATGACATCGGGCCGTTCGCCTTCCCATGCCGCGACCACGACGCGTTCCAACTCTCCGCAGCAGAATTGGGGCGGCACAGCGTCCATGGCGATGCCATATTTCGCGCCTTGCATGAGACCTGTCTGTCCGGTGCCGACAAGCACCGTTTTGATCCCCCTCGCATTCAAGGCTTTTGCCAGTACGGTTGCGGTGGTCCGCTTCCCGATAGCGCAATCCGTACCCAAGACGGCGATACGGATCGCTTCCACCTCCGCCACGCTGCCATCAAACAGGCGCATATCCTTGCTGGCACGGGGTTTACGAATATCGCGGATGGTCACGTCAAAAGATTTGGCGGCGGCAGCGATTTCGGGATCGTCACCGAGATACTCGTGCAAACCGCTGACGATGTTCATCCCATAGGCAATGGCGTCAAGAACGACGCTCCGATCTTTTGCCGAGAGCTTGCCGTTTGAAGGCGCCATCCCATAGATCAAAGTATCCGGGAGGTCTTTGTGCAGCGCGGCGGCCATCGCAAGGTTTG
Organism: Poseidonocella pacifica; assembly: GCF_900111875.1. Lineage (GTDB taxonomy): Bacteria > Pseudomonadota > Alphaproteobacteria > Rhodobacterales > Rhodobacteraceae > Poseidonocella > Poseidonocella pacifica. Next base: position 62,317 of record NZ_FOJU01000007.1, on the reverse strand, counting down.
CGAGGACGGGTATGCCGTTGGCTATTTCGCCAAGGACCTCACCGCTATCGCGACCGTCAAGGGTGCTGTCGATCACGGAGGCGATACGGTAAGCCTGTGAGTGACGCACCAAGCCGTTTGCGGTCTTGCCGTCGATCTGACTAAAATTACCCTCGCAATAGATAGTTGCCGTAGGCACAGGGCCAGAGTTCATTCGAGGATGATTGCCTTGAACCTCGGGCCCCTGACGGGGTGCCGGGCGAGCGGTCGGTGTTCTGTTCATCAGAGAAATCTGTTTTTCCAGTTCCATGTATGGTCCCAATGTGCACACCGCGCGGACAACGGATCGCCCGAGGGCGGCGGCAGGGTCAGTTAAGCTGAGACGAGTGTCGTCGCGGCTGGCGACTTAGAAAGATGCCTTAGGACGCATCCAGATTCAGACCTTCGATACAGGCCTGCGCAAGATCGCGGTTTGGCGAGTCCGCTCCGGGCATCGTTGCCCAGCCAGCCGCCATCACAGCATCACGGCGCTTGAAGGATGATGCCTCACGAATAGCGTTGAGGTGCGTGGTCCGGTTTGGATCCACACGCGCCATATCCAGACAGACCGGCACCATGGCCAGAATGACTTCGTCATGCGCCATCTCGCTCGCCATCTTGTTCGCGCCGCCGCCTGTCATCCAGCCGCCCCAGGAAAATCCGACCACGCCGACGAAGGCAGCGCCAATCACAGCGCCGTAGATTCCGGGTTTGAGCCATTCGGGAGTATTCATTTCAAGTCCTCCAGCGGAGAGAGCGCCGCTTCGCTATCATTTTTGCTTCGGGAAGCGGCCCGGTCCCGGCTCAGCGCCTCGTTCAGGTCGCTTTCGCATGTGGCGCGCATTTCGCATCGGCCCGTCCGTCCGCCCGCGCCGAGCACGAGCAGGTATGTCGCCGTCCGTCGAAACGCTTCGAAGGTGAGCCCCTGAAGAAGTTCTTCTTCAACCAGAACGTCGTAATCGCCAGCAGGCAACTGACCCCTATAGCCCAAGAGGGAAAACGCGTTTGAGAACGTCACCGTCGATCTGGATGACCGCATGTTCATCTCGGGGGCTCCATAATGCTGGCAGGTCTGTCGTCTACGCTTGTCAGCAGGCCCTCGGTTTGGAAGGCCCGCGCAATCGGACGACCTCAACTTGTAGGTCAGGTGCCATCTGTCGGCACTGACCTATGTTAGTCTCTGGCCAGTTGGGTGAAGGCATTCGGCGTCGCGGAGACCTTAGCCAGCCGGCCCCCCGGCCTGATCCAGACAGGGCAGTTCGAGTCAAGCCAGCTTCTCCAAACCGGGATAGTCCGAAATTACCTCTAGCGCGTCACTAAAACCGGCGGGACCAACGCCAGGCATTTGCAGCGGGAGGCGTTGAGATGCACAAATCCGCCAATCCACCTTTAGAAAGGGCGACGAGGGCCGAAAGCCTGAGCGTGCGGTGGTGGATCTGAGTGGGTTTTTGGTCCCCGCGCAATGCTCGGGCGGACACGGACCGGATATGTTCTCAATACGCGAGGGTCTTGTCGTTCTTACCTCAAACGGAGATCGCCTAGAAGGCCGGTCCGTCAGAGCGCCGACGACGGGCCCCGTGCAGACACATGCTGCACATCGTCGATAAGGCGGTCTTGGAGCCGATCTCCATGAAGGACCGAAATATCGCCGGTAGTCTCCAGAACCACTGCGCGAACCTCGGCGAAATCGAGCACGTTGGCTTCCCTGAGCTTCGCGAGGAGATCTTCTTTCGCGACCCGAGTGGCCTGAAGTGCGTCGTAGTCAATCTCTCCCTCTCGCATCAGCAGGACAGGCGAATTTTGCACCACATCGGCAAAGCGCTCGGATTTTCGCCGTAACTTGGCAACGATGAACTGAAACCCCAAGAGACTTGCCATGGCGAGCGTCGCCTGCGAAAATCCGGTCCAGCTCGTCGCTTGGCTTGCACCAGCGAGCAGGGAGCCGATTGAAACGGTCACGACAAAATCGAATGCCGTCATTTTCGAGAAGGCCCGCAAACCAACCACCCGTACAACGACCACGACCCAGCAAACGGCGATAGCCGACAAAGCTGTCGAACGAAGTATCAGATCGAGAAAGTCGTTGGGATGAAACACGTGGATGTACCTCGTTTGCAAGGGTTCGGCTGATTGAAGTTCATGGAACGCACGCTTCGGACATCAGCCTCCCGGCGCATTCTACGTACAACGCAGAAAACGATGGATCGTTCCGGTATAGGCGCCGGTATCAGGGGGGCCAGCAGCGCGAACGTGGCCTTACCTCTCGTCTCAGTGACCGGTTATGCGCGCCAGGGCGATTGCTCGGTACGGCCGATCCGGATGTAGAGCGGGAAAACGGACCAACTCGAACATGAGGGTCGCCCCTGCTGGATGCTCGTCATTCAAACGCTTTTGAAAGCGCGCAGCACGGTGCGGGTCGCCGCGACCAGCGGGTCATGAGTTTCTTTGAGGATCTGAACGCGGTCGAAGCGGTTGGGGTCGCGATCCACGGCCTTCCTCAGAGCCTGTCCGAACGCCATGCGCAACTCAGTTCCGATGTTGAATTTGCAGATCGCCGATCCCCGCGCCAACGCACTGCGCTGCGCGACCGGAACACCTGAACCGCCGTGGATCACCAGCGGCACTTCGGTAACCGCTTCGATGGCGCGAATGCGGGCCTCATCAAGACCCCCTTGTTTATCTTGCTGAAGGTGCACGTTGCCGACTGAGATAGCCATCGCATCGACACCGGTTTCACGTGCAAACCGAGCAGCTTCTTCCGGGTCGGTTCCGGCGGAATTCTCGCCGCCGGAATACCCGACAAAGCCGATCTCGCCCTCGCAGGACACGCCCGCGGCGTGAGCCATGGCGGCGATGGCCGTGGTTTCTTCGATGTTCTCAGCCAGCGGTTTGCGCGAACCATCGAACATTACCGAGGTGAAACCGCTGTCGATGGCGATACGGCAGTCTTCAGCAGTATAACCGTGATCCAGATGCGCCACGACCGGCACCGACGCGCCCTCCGCCAGATTTCGAAACATCGCGCCCAAAACGGGCAGCGGCGTGTGTTCGCGGCACGAAGGCCCGGCCTGCAGGATCACGGGACAGCCCTCGGCTTCTGCGGCGGCCACGTAGGCCCGCATGTCCTCCCACCCCAGCGTCACGAGCCCGGCAACGGCATAACCGTCGCGGAGCGCCGGCTGCAGGACATCTTTGAGCGTTACCAAGGTCATTTGAACTTGGCCACCATATCCATGATCCCCGGGATCGTATGGAGTTGCTCGGCGTGGGTTGGCTGAAAATACTGCTTGAGAGAGCGCTGCGAGAGCCCGCCGAGGATGGTGAAGTAGTACATCTCATAGCCGGGAAGCGCGCAGCAAGGGTGATAGCCCTTGTCAATCAGGATCGTGGAGCGGTCCATGATGTGATAGGCATCGCCCGCCTCGTTGTCTTCTCGTTGCAGCATCTGCAGGCCCGACCCCTTGTTCGGCCTGAACCGGAAATTATAGGTCTCGTCATGGCGCGTCTCGATCAACTCGCCATTGTCATCGTACCGATCCGTGTCGTGCTTGTGTGAGGGAAAGCCAGACCAGCCCCCTGCCCCGACCGTATAAAGCTCGCTCACCAACAGGCGGCCTACCTTGTCGTGTTGGTTACCGCCGAGGATGTGTTTGATCTTGCGGTGGGTCTTGGTGTCGTCCGACCCATATTGCACAAGGTCGATCTCGGCTTCGCGGACGTCAAACGGCTCCAGCACCTTGTCGTATTTTGCCCCGGCGATGAACACTTCCGCGGTGGCGCTGATGCAGGTCAGACGGGTTTGAGCGCCGCTCGGCACATAGACGCCCTCGGGCTCACCATCCCACACATCGACGCCGCGATTGCCCAGCTTGGCAAAGCCCGCGCCATCGACATCGACATCGACTGTGCCGGTTGCAGGCACGACGCAGGTTTCATACCCCGGCACTGCATAGTCGAAGGTTTCACCCTGTTTGAGAGTCACGATATTGAAGTAGTTCAGCGGAACGAGATCGTGGTCGACATCGACGATAGGTTTGTTTTGATTGTCATGCGGGGCGATATGCATCTCTGTTTCCTTCTCAGACGTCCGTGGGGCCGGAGCGCTCTGCCAGAAAGGCATCAAGCTCAGGCGTGGTGGGCATGGCAGGGGCGCAGCCGGGTTGGCTCACCACGATGGAGGCGCAGGCAGAGCCGCGCAGGACGGCCTCCTTCAGGGGGCGCCCCTCGGCAATGGCCGCCAGCAGACCGGCCATGAAACTGTCGCCCGCGCCGTTGGGTTTGATCGCCGTGACGGGATAGATACCGGTGCGGATTTCTTCGCCGTCGGCGAGCGTGAGGGCACCTTCCTGTCCCATTTTGTAGATAACCATCTTGCCCTTGGCGGCGAGTTCACGGGCCTTGTCCAATCCCTTGTCGAGGCCGCCCGCCATGAAGCCAAACTCTTCGTCATTGCCGACGATCAGATCGCTTTGCTCGCCCGCGCGGGTCAGCACCTCGGAAGCCTCCTCCGCCGAAGGCCAACTATAGGGGCGATAGTCGATGTCGAAGATCACCGGCAAGTTCGCCTTTCGGGCATTGTCAAAGGCGCGAAAGGTGGAGGACCGTGAGGGTTCGGCGGCAAAGACGGTGCCGGCGGTGATCAGCGCGCCGAAGCTGGCGTAGTCCACCCGGTCGACGTCTTCATCGGTCACCTGAAAATCCACCGCGTTGTTGCGGTAGATGGTGAGCTGGAAATCCTCGATGCAGCTTTCATAGACCGCGAGCGAAATACGGTATTCGCCGCCAAGGACCTTCAAGTACTGAGTATCGACACCGTAGTGGCGCAGCCGGTTCGTACAGAACCGCCCTACGTTATCGTCCGATACAGAGGTCACCAGCGCCGATTGCATCCCCAGCTTGCAAAGTCCTGCGCAAATATTCGCAGATGATCCGCCAAGATCGGCGCGGAAGGTTTCTGCTTCCTCGGCGCGCGTGCCTTCTGGATCTGCGAACATGTCCATTCCCGCGCGGCCGAAGACCGCGAAGTTTCCCTTGCGAATTCCGTCGATCAACGCACTCATCAGACGCCCCGACGCTGTTTGCTGCGGGAAGATTCCCAATCTTCATGAGCCGCCCGCACCCGATCGCTATCGGTGATATGCGGTGTTCCGACTTCCCACCAGGCATGGCCTTCGGTTGTCCAGCCCTCATAGGCATCGACGTCCATCACGATGACATAGGTTTTGTCCGAAGCCTTGGCGCGTTTGAATGCCTCGCCAAGTTCCGCAGGGTTGGCGACTTTCTCCGCACTGGCCCCCATCGCTGTCACATGGGCGACGAAATCCACCCCAAAGGGTTCGGGGATGGTCGGGCAATCCTCCAACAGGTTGTTGAAGCTCTCGTTGCCAGTGTTGTTCTGCAGCTTGTTGATGACGGCGAAACCGCCATTGTCGAGCAGCATAACGATCAATTTCTTGCGGCTCAGAACGCTGGAATAGATGTCCGAGTTCAGCATCATGTAAGAGCCATCGCCGCAGAAGGTGATGGTATCCTGATCCGGCTCCTGTTCGGCCTGCGCGATGCGGGCGCCCCATGCGCCGGCGATCTCATAGCCCATGCAGGAAAACCCGAACTCAACATCCACCGTACCGATATCGAGCGTGCGCCAGTTGGCGGTGACCTCGGCTGGCAGGCCGCCTGCCGCAGCAACCACCCGGTCGCGGGGGTCGCAAAGATCGTTCACCACGCCGATCGCCTGCGCATAGGAATTGGGACGATTGCCGGGTTTGACGTTTTCGGCAACATACGCGTCCCACTTGGCGCGCTCTTCGCGGGCAGATGCGACCCAGCTTTGCGAGGCAGTGTAGTCGAGTGCAGCCGACAGCGCGGCAAGAGACAATTTCGCATCCCCCACAACCGGCAGGGACATGTGTTTGCCCGCGTCATGCCGCGCAGCATTGACCGCGACAATCTGGGCGTCCTTGGCGAAGGCTGTCCATGATCCGGTGGTGAAATCTTGCAACCGGGTGCCAACGGCCAGGATCACATCGGCCTTCTCCGCGATAGCGTTCGCGCTATCCGATCCGGTAACACCGATGGGGCCGATATTGAGCGGATGCGTTGCCAGCATGTTGGCACGCCCGGCGATTGTTTCGACCACGGGGATCTGATGCGCTTCGGCAAAGGCGGTGAGTTCTGCAACCGCGCGGGAATACTGCACCCCTCCCCCGGCAATGACCATTGGCCGCTCGGCTGCTTTGAGCGCCGCAACAGCGTCGGCAATCTCATCCGCGTCCGGCGATTGGCGGCGTATACGGTGCACTTTCTTGGCAAAGAACTTCTCTGGATAGTCGAAGGTCCACCCCTGCACATCCTGTGGCAAGCCGATGAAGGCCGGACCACAGTCAGCAGGATCAAGCAAGGTCGCCAGAGCTGCGGGCAGCGATTGGATCACTTGCGCCGGGTGACAGATACGATCCCAGAAACGGCTGACCGGTTTGAACGCATCGTTCACCCCGAAAGTGGGATCGTAGTAGTTCTCCATTTGCTGCAGAACTGGATCGGGCAAACGCGTGATGAAGGTATCACCGCACAGCATCAGCATCGGAAGGCGGTTGGCATGGGCCAGCCCGGCAGCCGTCAGCAGGTTGGCCGTGCCCGGTCCGGCGCTCGCCGTGCAGAACATGAAGCGTTGGCGCAGCCACTGCTTGGCATAGCCTGAGGCGGCAAACCCCATGCTCGTCTCATTCTGCCCGCGATAGAGCGGCAACTCCTCCCGCACGCGATTCAACGCCTCTCCCAGACACGTTACGTTGCCATGACCAAAGATGCCGAAGCCGCCCCCGCAAACGCGCATCTCCTGCCCGTCAATCTCGATATACTGATTGGCGAGCCAGCGAATGATCGCCTGCGCGGTGGTCAACCGGATGGTGCCCTCTGTCGTAGTCATTTGCGCGAACCCTCCCTGGGAAATTCTATCAGCCAGTCGATTCCAGCTTGCGAGATGTCTAGACTCACGTTACAGATTTTGCAACCGGTTGCAAACTGTTTTCGGAATTTGGGAGGGGGAGTTATGGCTGAGATCGGCATCGGCATTCTGGGCGGTGGCTATATGGGTAAGGCGCATGCAGTGGCCATGTCCTCCGTGGGCGCGATATTCGGCACCGCGCTCCGTCCCCGGCTTGAGATGGTCTGCGCCTCTAGCGCACAAAGCGCAGAGCGGTATCGCGAGGCCTATGGATTTGCTCGCGCAACGGCTGACTGGCGCACTCTTGTGGCAGCACCTGAGGTTGAGGCGATTGTCATCGCCACGCCGCAGGAAACCCACCGAGAGATCGCCGAGGCCGCCTTCAGCTTGGGCAAACCGGTGTTCTGCGAAAAACCGCTCGGAGCGTCCCTTGACGACAGCGCGGCCATGGTTGCCGCGGCAGAGGCCGCTGGCGTGGTCAACATGGTTGGCTTCAACTACATTCGCACCCCTGCCAGCCAGTTCGCGCGCAAGCTGATCTCGGACGGAGAAATCGGCGATATCACCTGGTTCCGCGGCGAACACACAGAGGATTTTCTTGCCGACCCGGACGCCCCAGCCACATGGCGCACCAGCGGCATGGCCAATGGCACGATGGGGGATCTCGCGCCCCACATGATCAACGGGGCGCTTGCCCTCATGGGACCGATCGCACGGACCATGGGGCTTTATGAAACCGTTCACAAGACGCGCCCCGGCGGCGACGTCAGCAATGATGATCACGCCCAGATGATGTGCCGTTTCGCAAATGGCGCAATGGGTCAGATGTATTTCAGCCGCGTGGCGACCGGGCGAAAGATGGGCTATGCCTATGAGATATCCGGAACAAAGGGCGCAATACGCTTTGACCAAGAGGATCAAAACGCGCTCTGGCTCTATCGGATGGATGGCCCCGAAGCGACACGCGGGTTTACCAAAATCCTGACTGGTCCGGCCCACCCGGACTATGAACCCTTCTGCCAAGGTCCCGGCCACGGCACGGGGTATCAGGACCAGATCATCATCGAGGCCAAGGACTTTCTGAACGCCATCGCGACCGGTACCGCCATATGGCCAACCTTTCGCGACGGGCATGAGGTCAACCGGGTGATCGCAGCCACCCTAGCCTCGGCGGACAGCGGAACTTGGCAAGACATCAACGATTTTTGATGACGGGAGACAGCAAGCAATGAGCATCAGAATTGGGAACGCACCCTGCTCTTGGGGGGTCGAATTCGCCGACGATACACGCAATCCGACGTGGCAGCACGTCCTGAAGGAATGCGCCGAGGCGGGGTACAAGGGCATCGAACTGGGCCCCGTGGGCTTCATGCCCGAAGATCCTGATATCCTGCGGGAGGGGTTGGAGGAGAATGGCCTCGAACTGATCGGCGGCGTGGTCTTTCGCCCCTATCACGACCCTGACGCATGGGACGAGGTGCTTGACGCCACCCACCGCACCGCCCGCGCACTAAAGGCCCACGGAGCGCAGCACATGGTGTTGATCGATTCCATTTCGCCCCGTCGTGCGCCCACCGCAGGTCGCGCCAGCGAGGCCGAGCAAATGGATCACGCCGAATGGACGGCCTATCGCGACCGCATCGCCACGAGCGCACGGATCGGCGCAGAAGAATACGGCCTGACCGTGGGCATTCACGCCCATGCAGCCGGGTTCATGGATTTTGAGCCGGAACTCGAACGACTGTTGGACGAGGTTGACGAGAAGATCCTGAAGATCTGCTTCGACACCGGGCATCATTCCTACGCCGGTTTTGATCCGGTCGCCTTCATGAAAAGGCACATCGATCGAATTTCCTATATGCACTTCAAGGATATCGATCCAAAGGTGAAATCCCGCGTGATCGAGAACCGCACTGGCTTCTACGATGCCTGCGGTCAGGGCATCTTCTGCAACCTCGGTGAGGGAGATGTGGATTTTCCCGCCGTCCGGCAGGTTCTTCTCGATGCCGGGTTCCAAGGCTGGTGCACGGTCGAGCAGGATTGCGACCCCACGCTGAACCCCGACACACTTGGCGATGCGCGCAAAAACCGCGAATACCTTGAATCCATCGGCTTCGTCTGAGGAGACCAGACCCATGAAAAAACTGAACTGGGGCATGATTGGTGGCGGCGAAGGCAGCCAAATCGGCCCGGCCCACCGTTTGGGTGCCCAAGCGGACGGACGTTTCACCTTTGCCGCTGGCGCGTTGGATCACCGACCAGAGGCGGGCCGCGCCTATGCTCAAAGCCTTGGGATCGCGGCGGACCGTGCCTATGGCGACTGGACAGAGATGCTGGCCGGCGAGAAGGACCGCGACGACCGGATCGATCTGGTCACCGTGGCCACGCCCAATGCGACCCATTTCGAAATCGCAAAAGCATTCCTCGAAGCAGGGTTCAACGTCCTGTGCGAAAAGCCGATGACCATGACGGTCGAAGAAGGCGAGGAAATCGTTCGTGTGGCCAAGGCGTCGGGCAAGATTTGCTCGGTGAACTACTGTTATTCCGCCTATCCCATAGTGCGGCAGGCCCGGGCCATGGTGCGAAATGGCGAAATCGGAAAAGTCCGTTTGGTGGTCACCAATTTCAGCCATGGCCACCACGGGGATGCGACAGATGCCGACAACCCTCGGGTTCGTTGGCGGTATGATCCCAAGATGGCGGGCGTTTCGGGCCAATTCGCGGATTGCGGCATCCATGCGCTGCATATGGCGAGCTTTATCTGCGACGACGAGGTGGAAACCCTCTCAGCTGATTTTGCGTCCACTATTCCGAGCCGTGAATTGGAAGACGATGCGATGGTCAATTTCCGCATGGCTGGCGGCACCGTCGGTCGACTCTGGACCTCTTCGGTGGCGATTGGCCGGCAACATGGGTTTGATATTCAAATCTTTGGCGAGACCGGTGGATTGCGGTGGGCCTCGGAGCAACCGAACCAGTTGATTTATACGCCAGTCGGCGGCCGCACCCAGATCATCGAAAAGGGCGAAGGCGGTCTGCACGAAGACGCAAAACGGCTTAGCCGCGTGTCAATTGCCCACCCCGAAGGTTTCCCGCTGGCAGTGGCAAATATCTATTGCGATCTGGCGGATGCGATTGCCGGTGAAACCCGCGATGGATTGCCGAACGCGGAAGCTGGCGTGCGCTCCATGGCGGCAGTGCACACGGCCGTAGCCTCTGCCAAAAACGACGGGGCTTGGATGGACGCCCGCCCGCCGATGTTCCGCTAACCTTTCAGAACGGGGCGCAATGTGCCCCGTTCGACCACTGTGCACGAAAATATCCGCGCTTCGGGATACCTGTCACGCTCGTCCAGGGTGGCGACCATCAACTCAATGGACGAGGTGACGATCTGGCGGATCGGCTGTCGGATCGTGGTCAGATTGATGTTGTTCCAACGCGCCATTTCCATGTCGTTCAGCCCCAAAATTCCCACGTCCTTTGGGCATTCCAACCCGCTGTCTTCGATCGCCGAAAGCGCCCCGATCGACAGGACGTCATCCCCGCAGAAGAAGGCTTCGGCCGGAGATGCCGCGAGCACGCGGAGCATTTCCTCGCGGCCGGCGTCGAAAGAATAGGCCTTGGCGAAGGAATAACTGACCCGGATCTTGGAATGGGCAGACATCTCCGTCATGAACCCCTCATACCGATCCTGAGTAGAAGAGGCCGATTCAGGGCCGCCCATGAAACCCACGTGGGAATAGCCTCGTTCCATGAGTGTCCGCGCGGCAAGGCGCCCGGCCTCCCGGTTGTCGATCCCCACAACATGAACCTCCGGCGCGGAGGAATAGCGGCCAAAGGAATGGACCACCGGAACACCGGCATCGCGGAACGCTTTGGCAAACCCCGGTGGCAAGGTTGATGAGGCCACGACGACGCCATCGACGGAGTATTGCCGGAGCATGCGCACCGAATTCTCCGGATCGACCTCGTCGGACAGGTTGACCAGCAGCGGGCGCAACCCTCGATCCTGCAATCCGCGCGTAAAGAGATCAAAGACCTCTAGAAAGATCGGGTTGTGAAAGTTGTTGGACACCAATCCAATCAGCTTGGTCCGCCCCGTCGTCAGGGATGACGCCAGCGCGTTGGGGCTATAGCCGAGCTCCCGCGCGGCTTTTTCCACCTTGCGCCGCATGACATCCGAAACAGAGGCGCCGTCGGTAAAGGTGCGCGATACCGCAGACCGCGAAACACCCGCCCTCTCCGCAACCTCTTTCAACGTCACAGCCATTCGATCTGATCCATATTGTTCTGTATTCCCGATAACTTAACCCGACTGTAAGGTTAAAAAAGGGCAAAATCAAAATCAAAAATGCAACCGGTTGCAAAAATAGGTCTTTGCTGTTAAGCTTCTCCCTGAGAGACGGGTTTGCCCGCCTCGAGAATGAGTTCAGGGAGGAACACATGAGTTCGACAATCAAGAAGCTGGCACTGGCCACCGCCGTTGCAGCGGGTCCAATGATCGCCGCGACGGCCGTATCGGCCGAGGGAGAGAAATACATTCTGGTGAGCCACGCACCAGACAGCGACAGCTGGTGGAACACCATCAAGAATGGTATCGCGCTGGCTGGCGAACAAATGGACGTCGAGGTCGAATATCGCAATCCGCCCACAGGCGACCTTGCCGATATGGCGCGGATCATCGACCAAGCTGCGGCCTCCGGACCGAACGGCATCATCACCACGCTGGCTGATCCCGACATTCTCGAAGGTCCGATCCGCAACGCTGTCGACAGCGGTATCGACGTGATCATCATGAACACCGGCAGCCCCGAGAAAGCCCGCGAGCTTGGCGCCCTGATGTATGTCGGACAGCCCGAATACGATGCAGGCCTTGCCGCTGGCCAGCGCGCCAAGAATGATGGCATCACATCCTTCCTCTGCGTGAACCACTACATCGTGCAACCCTCCTCTCAGGAACGTTGCCAAGGGTTCGCAGACGGCCTTGGTATCGAACTCGGCAATCAGATGATCGACGCGGGGCAAGACCCGGGTGAGATCAAGAACCGTGTCATGGCTTATCTGTCTTCCAACCCCGACACCGATGCGGTTCTGACGCTTGGCCCGACCTCGGCGGACCCCACCCTGCTTGCACTCGAAGAGAACGGCATGGCCGGTGATATCTACTTCGGCACCTTCGATCTGGGCGGCGAAATCGTTGAAGGCATCAAATCGGGTGTCATCCAGTGGGGCATCGACCAACAGCCCTTCCTGCAAGCCTATCTGCCTGTGGTGGTCATGACCAACTACCACCGCTACGGCGTACTTCCGGGCAACAACATCAACTCCGGCCCCGGCTTCATTACCGCCGAAGGGTTGGAAAAAATCGAAGAGTTCGCGGGCGAGTACCGCTGATTTATCCTGGGGAAGGGAGCCGTCATCGCGCGGCGCCCTTCCCTTCTTTTCCCCTGAAAACCTGAGTCATTGGAGAGTTGTCGCATGGCTAACGCGGCCCAACCTACGGCAAAATCTGACGAACGCGTCAAGGAAATCTCAGCATTTCGCAACGCATTGATCCGTCCCGAGCTGGGCGGCATCGTCGGAACCGTTGCCGTGTTCACCTTCTTCTTGCTGTTCGCTTTCGACAGCGGGATGTTCAGCAGCCAAGGCTTCATGAACTGGTCCGTCGTTTCGGCGCAATTCATGATCATTGCGGTCGGCGCGTGCCTTCTGATGATCGCCGGCGAATTTGACCTTTCCGTCGGCTCCATGATCGGTTTCGCGGGAATGATGATTGCCATCTTCTCGGTCACATATGGCTGGCCGGTCTGGATCGCGATCATGGCGACCTTTGTGCTTTGTACCGCGATCGGGGCCTTCAACGGCTGGATCGTTGTGCGCACTGGGCTGCCTAGCTTCATCGTGACGCTGGCGTTCCTCTTCATTCTCCGCGGCTTTACGATCTTTCTACCTCAGGTGATCGAGCGCAAAACCATCATTGGCGGTATCATCGACGTCTCCGAAGGCGACTGGCTGGCCCCGGTCTTTGGTGGAAAGATCCTTGGCGGTCTGTTCACATGGCTGGGCGAAGCCGGGATCATCTCCACCTTCGAGCGCGGCACCAAAGCCGGTCAGCCTGTGGTAGATGGGATCCCGATGTTGATTGTCTGGGCCATCGTGTTGATCATCTTCGGCCATGTCCTCCTGACCAAGACGAAATTCGGCAACTGGATCTTTGCCGCGGGCGGCGATGCAGAAGCGGCCAGAAACTCCGGCGTTCCCGTCAACCGGGTGAAGATCCTGATGTTCATGTTCACGGCATTCTGCGCCACCGTGTTCGCAGTCTGTCAGGTCATGGAATTCGGCTCTGCGGGTGCCGACCGTGGACTGCTCAAGGAATTCGAGGCGATCATTGCCGTGGTCATCGGGGGCGCACTTCTGACCGGTGGATATGGCTCGGTCTTGGGCGCGGCGCTTGGGGCACTCATCTTCGGGGTAGTGCAACAGGGCCTCTTCTTTGCTGGGGTGGAAAGCTCGCTGTTCCGGGTGTTCCTTGGGGTTATCCTGCTGGGGGCCGTCATCCTGAATACCTACATCCGCCGCATCATCACCGGGGAGCGTTGATATGACCACCGACAGCAAATTCCATCACGTTGATCCGAAAGCCGATGTTCAGCCAATCATAGAAATGAGGAACATCGAGAAGCACTTTGGCCGGGTGATCGCCCTCGCCGGTGTCAGCTTCGACGTGAGGCCGGGTGAATGCCACTGCTTGCTAGGGGATAACGGCGCGGGCAAGTCCACCTTCATCAAGACGATGTCCGGGGTTCATCAGCCGACATCGGGCGAGATCTTCTTCGAAGGCAAGCCGCTGCATTTCGACGACCCGCGTGATGCCATCACGGCGGGGATTGCCACGGTGCACCAACACCTCGCCATGATCCCGCTCATGAGTGTGAGCCGCAATTTCTTCATGGGCAATGAGCCGACGCACAAGGTCGCCGGGATAAGCTTTCTCGACAAGAAGAAGGCCGATGAAGTGACCATGGAAGAGATGCGCAAGATGGGTATCAACCTGCGTGGACCTGACCAAGCCGTCGGCACGCTTTCGGGCGGCGAGCGCCAGACCGTCGCGATTGCAAGGGCCGTATACTTCGGGGCGAAAATCCTGATCCTCGATGAGCCGACCTCGGCCCTCGGCGTTCGCCAGACCTCCAACGTTCTGGCGACGATTGACCGGGTCCGCAAACAGGGGATCGGGGTCGTCTTCATCAGCCACAACGTGCGCCATGCTCTCGCAGTGGGAGACAGATTCACGGTGCTCAACCGTGGCAAGACCCTCGGAACCGCCACGCGGGGTGAGATAACACCCGAAGAGCTTCAGGACCTGATGGCCGGCGGTCAGGAGTTGGCACAGTTGGAGGGGTCGCTCGGCGGCACGGTCTAACTCAACAACCTCTTGCAAGGCCCCTGCCATGTCGTCATGGCCGGGGCTTTGCTCTTTGGGGTGTTGGGGGCGGGGCTGCGGCGCGCATTCGTTGCCCCCTATTCAACTGCGTCAAACGTTCGCCGCATCAGTCTGATCTGCTCATGGTTCTGGTCAGCCCACGCTACGATTTCAGCGATCAAGGGCATGAACGACGCGCCCATATCCGTCAGTGCATATTCAACGCTCGGCGGTTTGGTAGGCTTCACTGTCCGGCTGATGAAGCCATCCCGTTCCAGCGTTCTCAGGGTCTGCGTCAGCATCCGCTGAGAGATGTCCGGCACGCTCCGCCGCAGGACACCGAAGCGTTTTGGCCCGATGTGCAACTCGAACAGCAACAGGGTCGCCCATTTGCCCGACAGTTTATCCAAAACGTCGCGCACGGGACAATCATCCAGCGTGAACCCTCGTTCTTTCGCGGCGACGAGATCCATTATCGGCTCATTCATCGGAGTGGCGGTCACAAGCTCGGCCTCAATTGTGGCAGGTTACCTCAATGTGCCTACTTTACGGATCGATCTCAATCTATATTTGAGAGCAGGTATAGAAAAGAGAGCGCTCAAGCGATCTCGCAGTATTGAGAAGGTAGTCACATGACGGAAACTCTTTTGGTAACGGGCGCCTCAGGCAAACTGGGCCGCCACACGGTCGCGCTCTTGCTGGAGAAGGGCGTTGCCCCCCAAAACATCATCGCGACCACGCGCGAACCCTCCAAGCTCGCGGACTTCGCTTCGCAGGGGGTAGTGGTGCGCCGAGCCGATTTCGATGCTCCCGATAGCCTCGTAGAGGCATTTTCCGGAGCGGACCGCCTCGCCCTGATTTCCACCGATGCGCTGGATGTTCCCGGCAAACGCCTGGCGCAGCAAACCGCCGCAGTCGCGGCCGCCAAGGCCGCAGGGGTTTCCCATATCTATTACACCTCCATGCCAAACCCGGTGCCGGACTCCCCCATCACCTTTGCCGGCGACCATGCGGGCACCGAAGAGGCGATCGTCGCATCGGGCATGACCTACACGATCCTGCGCAATAGCTGGTATCAGGAGAATTTGGCCATGAGCCTGCCGCAGGCCTTTGCCACGGGCCAGTGGTTTACCTCCGCGGGAGAGGGTCGCACCGCCCACATCTCGCATGCGGATGCCGCGAATGCCTTGGCTTCGGCCATGCTTTCGGGTGAGGTCGCGAACCAGACCTTCACCCTGACCGGTCCCGAAGCCCTCACGAATGCTGAGATTGCCGCACTGGCTTCCGAAGCGGCGGGCAAGCCAATTGAAGTGGTCAATCTTACCGACGACCAGCTTGCCGAAGGCATGAAAGCTGCCGGTGTGCCAAACTTCATGGTTCCCGTCCTGATCGGGTTCGACGCCAACACGAGGCAAGGCTTCACCGACCTCGTCACGGACGATGTAGAAAAGCTCACCGGGACAAAACCCCGCACGATAGAGGCATACCTCAATGAAAATGCCGCTGTCTTGGCTGGCTGAATACGCGAAAGGCCCTCCGATTGGGGGGCCTTTCAGCAAAAGAAACGGTGTTTCTCCGACTGCCGAATGAGCCGAATTTCCGAACGCGCCCCGCAATGCCCTCCACAACTTGGTAAGCAGATGGGATTTCAAACCCCGCACCCGTTCCACTCGCGATAACTGTCATGCTACGTTCCTCACAAAATAGGGCATCTCAGTTAAGTTGACCCTTAGCGGGACTACTCCGTTGACGGAGCACAACAGCAATTGGTGAAACGCAGGCAACCGGGGGCACTCCATGGATAATCCAAGACCGCCTGGGCGAAAGTTCGACGGGTCGTTCACACAGCAGGAAGCAATCCCTGAGGATGCGATCAACGCGGCTGTTGCCGTACTGCAAAGTGGCCGCCTGCATCGCTACAACGTGGCCGCCGGCGAATCTGGTGAGGTCGCGACCCTCGAATCCGAATACCGCGATTGGCAAGAATGCCAGTTCTGTCTTGCGCTGACTTCTGGTGGGCAGGCGCTGCAAATCGCATTGCGTGCAAGCGGAGTGCAGCGAGGCGATGTCGTCTTGACCAACGGCTTCACCCTGGCCCCTGTTCCCGGCGCCATTGAGGCGGTCGGCGGTCGCGCAGTACTTGTTGAGATCGACGAAACTCTGCGCATCGATCTTGGCGACCTTCAAAGGAAAATCGCGTCGTCCGGCGCGCGGTTCCTTATGCTGTCCCATATGCGCGGTCACCTCTGCGACATGCAAAAGCTCATGGAAATTTGCGACGGTGCCGATGTTACGGTGATCGAAGATTGCGCCCACACGATGGGGGCCAAATGGGCCGGAGTACGGTCGGGGAATTGGGGAAAGGCCGCTTGTTTTTCTACGCAGACCTACAAGCATATGAACTCCGGCGAAGGCGGGTTGTTGACCACGAATGACCCCTTGATCGCCGCACGCGCGACGATCCTCTCCGGTAGCTACATGCTTTACGAGCGACACGGCGCGGGGCCTTCCCCCGAGGCGTTTGCCGACGCGCGCTATGAAATGCCAAACTGTTCGGCGCGAATGGACAATCTCCGTGCGGCCATTCTGCGCCCTCAACTCACCCGGTTGAACGAAAACCTGCGCCGTTGGAACGAACGATATGGTATCGTTGAGGGCAGACTGAAGGCCGAGAGCAGGATCGTGACAATCCCCCTGCCCCCAGCAGAATCCCACGTCGGATCCTCAATCCAGTTCAGGGTTCCAGGCTGGAACCCTGAGACGTGTCGCGCTTTTCTGTCCGCGGCCGCGGACCGCGGCGTAGAGATCAAGTGGTTCGGGGCCAAAGAGCCGACCGGCTTCACCTCAAACCATCAAAGCTGGCGCTATTTGACGCAACAAAACCTGCCCGCGACAGACAGAATCCTAGAAACCCTATTCGACATGCGGTTGCCATTGAGCTTCTCCTCCGAAGACTGCTCCCTGATTGCAGACCTCATTTGCGAAGCCGTGGGAGAAGTCGAAAATTGAATTTTTCGCTGAAACTTGGGGCCTTCGTCCGCGGATTAAGCCTCTACGCGCGCGTCGACGGCAAGATGGCAACCGCGCTGCGGGATCGCGTGGCGCACCACTGTGCCATCATCGAGACCGGCAACTCGTCATACCGCTTCGCGCAGAGCAAAAGCCGCATAGAAAAGTAAACGCACCGCAAGCAACGCCCCCCAGACGGATTCGCTATATCAGGGCGGCCCGCCTGGGGGCTTTGCCCTCTGAACGACGGGTCGAAATCAAACGCTGAAAGCGGGTCAGTTTTGAACGGTCATTTACAGCGATGACCCCGCACCACACCAACAAGGGCACGCGGGGCTATCGCTCCTATGCGTCGATGGACGTGATCAAGAAACGGCTCAAGGCTGAGATCCGAGGCCCGCAGCGGCTGCCGGGAGGCGTGGTCGAGGATGCCGTGGTCGGTGAAATTCGTCGCCTGCTGCGCACGCCGAAGGTCAGGGCGGTGTCACTGGTTCGCAATGGGGATAATGGCGGAGGAGGTGTCCGAAGAACATGCACCCTAACATGCTGATATACTTATGTAATATCCGAACATAGTTGAGGCGAACCCACACTTCGCCCCACATTTATCTAAGTAGTTTCGCTCTTTAGTTAATGATCCGCAGCCGAGGCAATGGACTGGGAGTATTGTCAAAGGGATAGAGACGGTCGAATTCCTTCTCGTGAATACCTGAAAGCTTGACCAGATCGCTCTTGGCAAAGCCGAGGTCCTCGATTTGCGTTTTGATTATGGTAGGCAGGACCGAAGCCGGATCATGCTCGAAGTCAAGGCTCGCCGGCTCCCTTGTTTTCCACCCACGAGAACTGATCTGGGTCCAGAGATATTTGGCTTGATTTTTGGTGACGATGTTCTCGCGTTGAGCAGCATAAAGAATGCCCTGCATAGACATCTTCCATTCAGGCTTTAGCGCGGCCAACAGAGACAGCGAGAGCTTTCGCCCTCTAAAAGCCTCTTGGAGAGCCTTACGAGGAAAGAGAAACACGGACGCAAACTCGTTGGCTTCGCTTTCCATTTCAGGGGTCGGAAATCGATGCATCACCAAGTGACCAAGCTCGTGAGCCAACGTGAACCTTACCCTGTCTGCCGGATGATTTGGATTCAACAGGATCAGGGGAGGCTGACCAGGAGCTGCAAAAGTTACTCCACTTACCCCGGCTCCATGAAAGTCCGAGTAACCTACAATGATCCCCGCACGCTCCAACACGCGTGTCAGATTGCTAATCGGGCCTTCGGGCATTTGCCAATGAAGCCTGACCATATCAGCGATAGCAGATGGGGAATCGAACATTTCGACATCAAGACGCGGAAGCTCCAAGGTCCTGTTTAGCTCGACATTTTCCAAGAACCGTCGCAAATGAAATAGCCTGATGTTCAACTCAGCTGTGATCATTTCCACATCTCTCGCGGTAACCTGGGAGTTCCCTCGAAGCATGGTATGAACACTCACCGGAGGACCATAAACTGTGTCGGTAATGTCGAAAAAATCCACCGGAACTTCAAACACTGTGGCTGCCTTAGAGATCAGCTTATCGTCAAATTCGACGATATCGTTCTCCATACGAGAATAGACAGCTTGAGCGACACCCAGCTTTTCCGCCGACTTCGTCTGCGTGAATCCTCGTAGGTGCCGAGCAAGCCTCAGCAATGTTCCCTTGGTAGCCATGATGAATCATTCTCAGTCTTTTTTGCCTCGACCGGTGTCCTGGTCGGGATTGCGCGGTTTGACAAGCGGTTCATCGTCCGTAAAGCGATCAGGTGCCGAACGAAGGAGCGGAACAACCGAGCTCTCGTCGACGATATCGCTAAGCTCGTAATGCCATAGCAGTTGATCACCATCGCGCGCCACAACCAGAACGCTCTCGATTGCGTCACCAAGCTCTGAAGACGAGTACAGCACTTCAACCTTGGCGGCTTCTGGAGGCAGACCTGGCAACGTGCCTTGGGCAGAAACAAAGTCGAGGACTGCCTGCGTTTTGAGGTTTCGCCCAAGGTTCGCTTCGTCCCCCTTTTTGAAACGAAGAAGAACTTGCCCTGAAAAGCAAAACTTAACTGTTTGCGGCTCCTGCACAATGCGAACCTCAGGATCGTCTGCAAAGAGCGCCATGGCGTTACGCACAACTGCGTCGAAGATCTCGTTGGCATCAGTCCTGGGATACAGCGCGGTGCCGAAGCCATTCTCAATCTTGAACCGCCGAATCTCCCGCCACTCTTGGTAACCACGTAAAACGGCGTCCAGAAGCTGCAAATGATAGGGCTCAAGCGTCTGACGGACGCGCTTCTCTTCGGGTTGTGTCATGCTTCCTGCCTGATGCTCGTCTGCCTGTCCAAAAGCATGTCACAAGCGTTTTCCTTTTTCAAGAAAATTATTCAGTATCTATTCACACCGCCTTCACGCCAACCATCTTCATGTTGCTAATCTGCTACTCGGCTGGACCCGCCCCGCCGGTTGGGCGGGGCAAATCTCTGGTGCCGCGCAGCCTACAAAACGCGATCTATGTTTGGATGCACTTGAAATGCTTCGGCCCGCTTCGTTCCGTCAACGACCGCCCCTGGCGGCAACATCCTGATCCAGTGCTGTGACACCAAACGCTGTAACGCGACCTGCCGATCTGCCTTCTTTCTGAAAGCTGGGGGGCCGAACTGTGATATATCTTTATCGTGACCGTAGCCGCCCGCTCCATATCGACCTGCCAGCCAAGCACCAAGTTGTCCGGCCTCGCTATCATCTCTTTCCGACCGTCCCAGCCGCAGTAGCGCCGAAAACTCGGCAAGATAGAAGCGCATGAGATCGCAAGATGAGCGCGCAGCGGCTTCTGTAACTTCAGCTGCTCCGGTATCATCAAAAAGCGTCACTACTGCCGCGATCCGCGTGGCGTTCTCAATCGAACGACTGGCAAAGCCTCTCGTTTTTTCGAACTTACCGCCATCACCGAGTTCGGCTTCGATTTCATTGTAAAAATCAACTAACACCCTTCGCGCGCTCTGTGAAAGGGGCAGGACCGCGCACGGTGGGGCAAAAGGGTCCTCTACAGGCACTCGCAGCGCCTTCAGAGCCCGAACCTCGTGAAGCGTCGCAAGAACGCTCTCGGCGAAGCTTCGCACCACCTCCTGAGCTTCGCGGGCAGACGCCTTAAAAAAGCGGGTCCCCATTGTCGATTTCGGGAAGCAAGGTAGCACGCGAGGCAAGATCCCCTGCTCTACCATTTCTCTGTCTCCATAGACCTGGCCGATAAGGTAGGGTTGAAACATCAACGACATGGTCAGTGGCACACCGGAAACCGAGGTATCACGCCCATGCGCTCGCGGTCGCTTGATGTCGCTTCCGCTCCAAATCTGCGAGAGACCGGCGATAGTTTTCTGACGTTGATCCCGCCCCATCGAATGTCCGCCGAAGAACCCGGCTGCGTCGTCGTTTGACAGGCATGCGACGCCTGGCCCACGCGCCATGTTTCCGAGTAAGCCTTCGTATGTGGGGTCCCCTACGACGATCTCTGAAACTGCCTCATCCCCGCATTGGGTTTCCTTACTATCTCGATCAAGAGATCGCCGCTCCTGAAGGGTTTTCTCTAACTGCTTCTCGAAAGCCTTTATGCCAAGTTGCGCGGCTCCATCCACGGCCGTTTTTCGCTCTCCACTTTGAGCTACAGTGATCAAGAAGAGCGCCATTGGTGTCGCGTTTCCATGGATCGCTTCGACCTGCCCCCATGAACTAACCGACGTGCTCATCGCACAAAGAACCGCCTGACCGCATAGCCCCCTTGGCGCCTGCGAACTTTCACGGATAGCAGCAGCAGCCTTGCTACCTTTGCAGCCAAGAGCGTGTAGCGGAAAATCGTCAGTGCAACCGGACGCTCCCCCCAGCGCGATTGGCTCCGCCTGCCAATCTCGCACTGTCGCCAAAGACTGAACAGCGCAATCACCGCCCTCTAATAATCCCTTGATTGGTAATAAATCGTTCTGTGTCAGTATCTTGTTCATACCTTGTCCTTTCATATTGTAGGTATGAACTGGATATTGGTTCACGATGGGTTCTTACCAAAATCAACAGACTGTTTCCGTGTTCGCGCTTTTCCCCCGGAACACTCGAACCCAGCGATAGCGTCATCTCCGCCGTCGGAACCCAGTCGCTCCAACTCACTTTCGAAGAGATCCAACAGTCCGCTTACCACTGTCAGTTTATGCGCAGTCCGAACGTCCGCAGCTTTCTTGTCGAGAAGGCGATACCGGCAGCAATGCTGTAGGATCAGACACAAGATTCTCAACTTGGATTTGTCGATTTCGGAAAGATCAGTCATGTTCCTATATCCCGTTTTGAAGGCGCACATCGGATAAAATAGGCATTTTATCCCCCACTCAAAAACGGCACAGCAATGGCACTTTTCTCATTCCGACATTCGGTCAAAACCTTTTCGCCTAAATGTGAAAGCGCAGGCCGTGCAGCAAAAGCGGGACAGACTGAAGCCCATCTGCGCTATATAACGCGAGCATCAGCGGCCCGCATCGTCCTTCGGGGACGGATTGAATACAGCAGCGATGCCGAACAATCCGCAGCGGTAGAGCGCGCAGCTATAAAGCGGCGTGGACGAGTCTGTGAGCGATTCATTATCGCCCTCCCTGTTGAAGCTTCTCCAGCTCAACGGGAAGCACTGGCGCTCATTTTCGCCGAGAAACTCACACAGGGCAAAGCAGGTTTCATTCTGGCTATCCACGACAAAGCCGGTAACGACACCCGGAACCCGCACTTTCACCTTGTAGCATTCGACCATCATGAAAGATCCGGCGGGCGGGGACGACCTCGTAGCCTCTTGGGAATGTCTCGAAAAAACGCACTTGAGGAAAAAGCGAAGCTTTGGGCGGGTATCCACAACGAAATGATGCGCCAGTGGGGCTTCGGAGCAGAAAGCGTCGTCTCACCTCTTTCATTCGCGGATCGCGGCGTGGACCAGATTCCGCAAATCCACGAGGGACCAGCGTCGCGCGCGATCGCCGCGCGCGGAGGCTTGGTTCAATCAAAAGACGAATGGCGGCATGTCGACGCTGGACGCACCAGAGCAGACGCCAATCACATAATTACTGAAATCAACCAACTGAAAAGGAGAGCTAAAAATGACATTCAACTGGGAAGCGGAAATGAAGGCGGTTCGCTCCAAAGCAACGGCAGCTGCCCGCCATGGGGAGAGGACGGTGGGAGGCGTCGCGGAAACCTTGCAGATACTGAAAGCACGGGAGAAGCAGTTGGCCAGCGTAGAGAAGGCGATAAATGCGATAGAAGTCCGCCTTGGGTCGCTGGAGGCCATCCTCCAGTCCCTTCAGGCGTTTCGGGCGGCCAATACCCCCAGACAGCAGAGACACCCCCTACCTTCGACCTGGAGCGCCGCAATCGGCCTCGCCACAGGCATCGCCCTATCAAGCGCGTTTTTCTGGAACTGATTTTTCTACGCGACACCCTTCGGTCGCGGCTTTCAACCCTTAGCATGCGATCCCGAAACCTCACGAATAGCAGGGTAGCAGAGGCAAACAGAACTAAGATCTCGTGCAGCCGTAAGCGTGAGAGCAAATGTGACGCACAGGTGCGGACGTGACCATAGGTTCTCGAACCTTGATACTGCGATGGGTGCCGAATATCGCGTAGATCTGCCATGCAACAGAGTAGATAGCTGATACCGGAATCTGCTTGACTTGAGCCTACTTATGGGTGCCGTTCATGCAAAATTTTGGAACATCGAACTTTAGGAGACAGGCATGTCACTTGTTACTCAATTTCTTTTCCCAATGGCCGGGATCACTGAATTGACCGCTGAAATAATTCGGCAAAACAAAAGTGAGTGGGACGAAGCAAGAGCTGAGAAAAGAAACTACTTAGAAAAGCTTGAACAAGCGTCTGGAGAAGAGATCTTCAAGCTCATGAACCTCATTTCGTTTGCCAGCATGGATGAATTCATTGCGGAGGCCAGACTGCACGCGCAGCAGTCTTTCAAGATATGTATGTTCTCTGCTGGGGTGGGCTTCTTCATAATCTGCGTCTCCGTAGGTTTCGCAATATACTTTCAGATCGCAGGCATTGAAGGTCTTTCGGCTTCATACCTTGGAGCAGTGGTTGGGCTGATGACTGAAGGAATATCGGCGTTATTCTTTTCACTTTACTCAAAGACAACAAACCAAGTGAACCGACTATATGACCGCCTACTTGCGAGCCAGTCGGCTTACGCCGCAGTGTTGAGCACTTCAATGCTTGACGATGGGCCTGAGAAATCGACGCAAATTGCAGCGCTTTCTGACAAGCTCATGTCCCGACAGAACAGCTTAGACATGTCCACCTAAGGATCGGTGCGCCCTTCGGTCCGGGGCGTAAAGTATTCATACCGAAGCTCATCAACATGGAATGCGAACACCCCTTGCGACTCCACTTCAAGGAGGTTCGATCCATCGACCTCGGATGATTGCATCAACATCATTACCATTCGAAAACGGTTCAAGATCTGCGTATACCCAAAAGCCCCATTTCTCCATGAGCATGAGCCTATGATCGAGAAGTTCGGCCTGGTTATAAATTTGCGCCACGCGCGACCCTACCCTGTGCGCAAGACAAAGCTCTGCGACATCATGATCTGCGCGGACGACTTCTGCCGCCCATGTCCGAAAAGTTGTGCGCATCCCGTGAACTGTCGCGCCTGGATACTTCGATTGCAGCAGCTTTCGCATAGTCGCATCACTGAGCATACGCGACGGATTCGAGGGTGAAGGGAAAACCAGATCACTGGCTTTCGCGCGATGCTCCTTAGCGCGTTGAAGTATGGTTCGGGCAGCCATTGAAATAGGAACGACAAACTCCTTTCTCGTCTTCATTTTGTCGGCTGGGATGGTCCATTTCTCCAGAGCTGGGTCAAACTCAGACCAACGCGCCGCGCGGATTGGTCCAGACCGCATTGCTGTAAGGATGGTGAACAATAAGGCTAATGCGCCAACATCGTTCGATTTGTCGAGGCTTGGGACCAAATCGTTGATGTCCATAAATGATACAGCGGCGAAATGTTTCGGTTCAACTCTCTGCTCTCGCATCAATGCTCTCATCCCAGTAGCTGGGTTGCCCTTTGATCTAAGGCCCCTACCACATGCATGGTCGAAAATAGTCTTGATACGTTGAAGCACGCGCCGCGCCGTTTCCGGTTTTGTCGTCCATATTGGATCAAGGACCTCTTCCAGGTCATCTTGTTGAATGTCCTCCACGGACAAACTGCCCAAGATCGGAAACGCGTATGTTTCGAGTGTATTGATCCACTGAGCAACATGCTTACCGTTGCTGGTATTGTCCTTAAACTTGCGTTTGTGAACCGTGTGAGCAAGTTCAGCGAAAGTCATCGCCTTACCCTCGGCTGCTCGCTCCCGAATGGCAGGGTTGCCGCCAGAACGAGCAAACTTCCGAAGCTCAACAGCCTTTTCTCTCGCTTCGGCCAGTGACACCAAGTTTGCTGAGCCCAACCCAAAATCTTTGCGTTTACCTCGAACCACGATCCGAAGCAGCCAACGACGCGCACCGGAGGGGTCAACCTGAAGATAGAGACCGCCGCCGTCGGTATGTCGCCCCGGCGGGGCTTTCCGAACGAATGCAGCGTTGAGCCGTTTTTCTACATGAGGACCCGACCTCTTTCCGCGTGTCTCGTGACCAGAGAAGGAACCGTCCATATCGCACCCCACATTTTACCCCACATACTCTGCGGGTGGTTTCGAACCAGATGTTGGGGTTTCGATGGTCAAATTGCGGAAAACCTGGGGCATTCCACCTCAGTGGCTGCCGGAATGCAGCTTCATGGCGGAGGAGGTGGGATTCGAACCCACGGTACGCTTTCACGCACGCCGGTTTTCAAGACCGGTGCATTCGACCACTCTGCCACTCCTCCAGCGGGGGCTACGCATAAACGGCTGTCAGCGATTCTGAAAGCAGGCCGAGAGCAAAACTTTCGTAGCGCCAGAAGCCAGTAGTTTGCAATCTATGATTGTGTGCCTAGACTGCAGGCCAAGATCGGTCCCATCAAGGACGGCACATCAGGCATTGCGAGGATTTGCATGAAAACTGGGACAATGCCTGTAGTGGGCGTCGCGACCTTTCTGAGCTTGGCGGCCTGCATTCCCCTCCCTGACCGAGCGGAGGTGCCAGCGGATCGCGCCCCTGCCCCGACCATGGCCGCGCCCGAGGACGACCTCGCGCCTGACGTCTTCTTCGTGGAAGGCGCGGGCCTTTGGGATGGGCGCCCGTCGGTCGGCGGGATCTGGGTCGCTCATGCCAGCGCGAGTGAACCCGAACGCGTCCAGATTCTGAATCCCGTGACCGGCGCCACAACGATTGGCGCGGTTTTTCAACGTTCAACAGATCTGCCCGGCCCGCCCTTGCAACTTTCCTCCGATGCGGCGCGCGCGCTTGGGATCGCGGCCGGCACCACGGCGCAACTTCGGGTAACAGCCCTTCGCCCAAGCGACACCCGGCCCGAGACCATGAGCTTGCCGCAGAAGACGGAGACCGCGCGACCCGAAAAACCGTTCATCCAAGTGGGTATCTTTGGGGTTGAGGAAAACGCCCGCCGGGCGGGTGGCGTCTTGCGCCGCGAAGGAATTCTGCCCATCTTACGCGAACAGGGTGCCGAGGGCGCGACATACTGGCGAGTGGTGGTCGGGCCTGCGCAGACTATTGCCGAGCGTGACACCCTGCTTGACAAAGTGCACGTGGCAGGGTTCCTCGACGCCTATGTCGCCACCGACTGACCGGAGAGCCGAATGACCCGCGTGCTGACCGCAGCCCTTACTGCCGCCCTGCTTTTTGCCTCCCCGCTGAGAGCCTTCGAGACCAACGCAAGCGCCGCCTATGTTGTCGATCTGACAACTGACACGGTGCTTTTATCCAAGCAGTCCGAAGTGCCCCTGCCCCCGGCATCCATGTCAAAGCTCATGACCCTCTACATGGCTTTCGAGGCGATCCGTGATGGCCGCCTCACCCTCGACGAGGTACTCCCCGTGAGCCAGCATGCCATGAGCTATGGCGGCTCGACCATGTTTCTCGACACGACCGACCGGGTCAAGGTTGAGGACCTCCTAAGGGGTATCATCGTTTTGTCGGGCAATGACGCTTGCGTGGTTATCGCAGAGGCGCTGTCGCCTGATGGCACCGAAGGGGGCTTCGCCCGTTTGATGACACAGCGCGCCCATGAGATGGGCATGGATCAATCCAACTTCGCCAACTCGAACGGATGGCCGCAGGTCGGGCACCTTATGAGCATGAAGGATTTGGGCATCCTGTCAGAAAAGATCATCGAGGATTTCCCCGAGTTCTACCCCCTCTTTGCGGAGCGTGAATTCGCCTTTGACGGAAGGGCACCGCGCAATGTCCGCAATCGCAACCCGCTTCTCGGCCTCGGAATTGGCGTGGATGGTCTCAAAACCGGCCATACTGAGGAAGCAGGCTATGGGCTTGTCGCCTCCGCCGTACAGGGTGATCGCCGCGTGGTCTTTGTCGTGGCGGGAATGGAATCCGAAGCGCAACGTGCCGAAGAAGCAGAGCGGATCGTCAACTGGGCCTTTCGCCAATTTACCCGCCGGACCGTGACCAGCGGCGATGACGTCCTCGCCGAAGCAGAAGTCTGGATGGGCCAGTCGCGTTCTGTGGGCCTCGTCACCGGCGAAGATCTCAATTTGCTGCTGCCTGTGGTCGGCGACACGGACCTGAGCGCCGAAATTGTCTATCAAAGCCCTATTCCCGCCCCGATCGAAGCAGGACAACAGATCGCCGAGTTGGTCATCGCCCGAGACGGCCTTCCGGAGAAGCGGGTTCCCTTGGTCGCCGATGCCGAGGTGCCGCAGGCTGGGTTCGCGGGGCGCGTGAGAACAGCCGCGCGTGTCGTCATGCGACAGATCACCGACCGCGCCAGCGAACAAACCGGTCTCGCTCAGTGAGTGCGACGGCGCGCTTCATCACGTTCGAGGGCATAGATGGATCGGGCAAGTCGACGCAAGCGCGCCGACTTCATAACTATCTCCGTCAGGGTGGATCAGATGCAATCTTGACCCGCGAACCCGGCGGCAGCGCCGGGGCGGAGGAAATTCGTGCGCTCGTCTTGCAAGGCGATCCGGCACGCTGGTCCGCGGAGACAGAGCTCCTGCTGTTTACGGCGGCGCGCCGCGATCATCTCGAACGGCTCATCCTGCCCGCTCTCGATGCGGGCCAAACTGTTATCTGTGACCGTTTCGCTGATAGCACCCGGCTTTATCAGGGGCTCTCCCGCGGAGATTTGCGCGGCAAGGTCGATGCGCTGCACGATTTGATGATCGGGGTAGAGCCTGATCTCACCCTCTTGATCGACATGGACCCCGAGGCGGCGCTTTCACGCGCGAAGGCTCGGCAGACAGCCGAAGAACGCTTCGAGGATTTTGGCTTGGATCTTCAGCGAAAGATGCGCGCAGGCTTTCTCGCCCTCGCCGAGGAATTTCCCAAGCGCATACGGCTTATCGACGGCAACCAGAGCGAAGATGCTGTGGCAAGAGACGTCATTGCCGCTGTGGCGCAATCAGCATGAAGGAGGGGGAAGACCTTCCCCGCCCCGATCAGATCGAAGGGGCCGCTCATCCGGCAGAGACATTGCGCCTTTTTGGACATCAGCAGGCCGAAGCGCAATTCCTCGAGTCCGTCGCCGCGGGCCGGCTGCATCATGCCTGGCGTCTGACCGGCCCTCGCGGCATCGGCAAGGCCACGTTGGCGTGGAGGATCGCGCGCTTTCTGCTACGTGAGAACGCCGGTGATGAGCTGTTCGGACCACCAACCAGCCTTGATGTTCCCCAAGATGACCCGGTCGCGCGCCGGATGAGGGCGGGCGCCGAGAGTAGACTTTTCGTGCTACGGCGCGCCTATGACGAAAAAGCAAAACGCCTCAAGACCGTGATCACCGTGGATGAAGTGCGGCGCCTGAAATCCTTCTTCTCCCTGTCGGCCGCGGACGGAGGACACCGGGTCGTCATCGTGGATGCCGCGGACGAGATGAACACCGCCGCCGCAAACGCACTTCTCAAGCAACTTGAGGAGCCGCCCGCCGCAACCACCCTTCTACTCGTGAACCATCAACCGAGCGCCCTGCTCCCCACACTCCGGTCCCGATGCCGCGAATTGCGCCTCTCGCCCCTCGACAGCGGGGCCATGTCCGCAGCGCTGACAGAGGCCGGCCTTGATCCCGGAGAAGAGACACCGGCGCTCACTGCGCTGTCCGCAGGATCGGTCGGCGCGGCGATCAGGCTCGTCAATCTCGGGGGGATCGCGCGCTACGCAGATCTCGTCCGCCTGCTGGAAAGTCTTCCTGGGCTTGATCGTCCGCGCGCGATGAAACTTGCCGACAGCGTGGCCGGCGCACAAAATGTGGAACGTCTGGACCTGCTGATCGAACTTCTCGACCTTCTGCTGTCCCGCCTTTCCCGAACGGGAGCCACGGGTGCGCCTCCCTCCCCCGAAGCGGCCCCGGGCGAAGGCGCGGTTTTCACGCGGCTGTGCCCCAATCCGCATTCCGCGCGCGTCTGGGCCACGCTGGCGCAGGATGTCGGGGGTAGACTGCGCCATGGGCGGGCGGTCAACCTTGACCCTGCTGCTCTCATGCTAGATACGATTTTCAAACTCCAACGCACCGCAAGTGAAGACGCGACAGGAGCCGCATGACCGCCCGAATCACTGACAGCCATTGCCACCTCGATTTCCCTGATTTCGACGACGAAAGGGCCGAGGTCATTGCCCGCGCACAAGCGGCCGGCATCACGCGCATGGTGACGATCTGCACACGGCTGCGGAACGAACCGGCGGTACGAGCGATCGCAGAGGCGCATGATCCGGTTTTCTACGCCGCCGGAACGCATCCCATGAGCGTCGCGGACGAACCCATGGCAACGGTCGATGAACTTGTCGCCCTCGCCCAGCACCCCAAATTCGTCGGGATCGGGGAAACCGGGCTTGATTATCATTACACCATCGAAAGTGCCGATGCGCAGAAGGAAAGTTTGCGCCTGCATATCGCCGCGGCGCGAGAGACGGGCCTTCCCCTCATCATCCACGCGCGCGCGGCGGACAAGGATATGGCACAAATCCTGAGCGAAGAGCATCGGAACGGTGCGTATTCCTGCGTCATGCACTGTTTTTCCTCCAGCGCGGAGCTTGGGCAAACAGCCCTCGATCTGGGCTTCTACCTCTCCATGTCCGGCATCGCAGCCTTCCCGAAATCCAAGGAGTTGCGGGACATTTTCGCCGCAGCCCCTCTTGATCGGGTACTGGTCGAAACCGATAGCCCCTATCTTGCGCCGCCGCCCCATCGCGGCAAACGCAACGAACCCGCCTATACTGCCCATACTGCAAAGGTCGGGGCAGAAGTCTTTGACCTGTCCTATGAGGCCTTCGCCGCGGCGACGCAGGAGAATTTCGACCGGCTCTTCTGGAAGGCGGCCGCTTGGAGGGCCCCCGCCTGATGTCAGAGCTTCGCTTCACCATCCTGGGATGCGGATCCTCCGGGGGCGTGCCCCGCCTTGGCGGGAATTGGGGCGCGTGCGATCCGAGCAACCCCAAGAACGCCCGCCGCCGGTGCAGCCTCCTGGTTGAACGTGAGAGCGTTGAGGGCACCACGCGCGTTCTGATCGATACTTCACCTGATCTGCGCTCCCAACTGCTGGACGCCGGGATCGGCACACTGGATGGCGTGGTCTATACCCATGCCCATGCCGACCACGTTCACGGGATCGATGACCTGCGCGTTATCGTCTATAATCGTCAGGAAAAGCTCTCGGTCTGGGCAGACACCCCCACGCAAGAGCGGCTCTATGCCAGCTTCGGATATGCGTTTGTTCAGCCGGAGAATAGCAACTACCCGCCTATCCTCGATATGCATATGATCGACGGTGATGTGCGCGTCCAAGGCGCGGGCGGTGCCATCACCCTCTCGCCCTTTCACGTGACCCACGGCAACATTGACGCCCTCGGGTTTCGCATGAACAATACCGCGTATCTACCTGATGTTTCTGACATTCCTGATGATGCTTGGGGGCGTTTGCACGGGCTCGACTGCTGGATCGTCGATGCGCTTCGCCGAACCCCTCACCCAACCCATGCACATCTGGACAAAACCCTTGAATGGATCGCGCGGGCCAAACCGGCCAAGGCTGTGCTGACCAATATGCACATCGATCTGGACTATGACACGGTGGAGGCAGAGACCCCGCCCCATGTGACGCCCGCCTATGACGGAATGGTCATACGAGAACCTTTGAAGTGATTGGCCGAGGAGGCATGCCGTGCAGGCTCTAATCGAAGTCATCCTGCCGGTCTTCCTGCTCATCGGCTTTGGATATGTGACAGCATGGAAGGGGCTATTCACTGACAATTCGGTGCAGGGTCTCATGTCCTTCACCCAACAGTTCGCCATTCCCTGCCTGCTCTTTCGGGCAATCTCCCGGCTTGATCTGACCCAGCATTTTGACCTGCGCCTGCTCGGGGCCTTCTATCTGGCCGCCCTCATATGTTTCTTCGCCGGCTTGTTCGGCGCGCGCATCTTTTTCAAACGGGATTGGGAAGATTGCGTGGCGATCGGATTCTGTGCCCTGTTTTCCAACAGCCTGCTTCTCGGCGTGCCGATCACAGAGCGGGCCTTTGGTACGGACGCGCTTGCCGGGAACTATGCGATCATCGCGATCCACTCGCCCTTTGGCTACGCGCTCGGCATCACCGCGATGGAAATCGCGCGGGCAAAGCGCAGCGGCACAACGGGTGCCCTTCTGCCAAAAGTTCTCTCCGCGATGTTTCGCAACGCGCTGATCATCGGTGTGATGGCTGGGCTTATCGTCAACCTCGCAGGCATTCCCATCCACGTCACGATCAACGATGCCGTCGACCTGATGGCACGGTCTGCCTTGCCTGCTGCGCTGTTCGGGCTGGGTGGGGTGCTGGTGCGATACAAACCCGAAGGCGATTTTCGGACCATCGCCATGGTTTGCGCGATTTCGCTGCTGGTGCACCCCGGGCTTGTCTGGGTGTTCAGCAAGGCGGCCTCGCTCCCAACTGAGGCGTTCCGCTCCGCGATCATCACCTCGGCCATGGCGCCCGGCATCAACGCGTTCGTCTTCGCAAATATGTACGGTCGTGCCAAGCGCGTCGCTGCATCGTCGGTGCTTATCGCAACGGCCGTATCACTTCTTTCAGTGACATTCTGGCTGACAATGCTGGGGCGGTGAATGGTGGGTGATGAGAGGCTCGAACTCCCGACATCTTCGGTGTAAACGAAGCGCTCTACCAACTGAGCTAATCACCCGACAGGCGCCGAAATAGCGCAAGGTGGCGGGTGACTGCAAGGGCTTTTTGCAGCGTGTCGTTCAGACTGTTGCCACCGGCCTTGTGCGTCCCAAAAGAGGCGGGAATCCGATCATCCGGCGGCTCTCCTCATCCCACAGCTTCCATCTGAAACAGCGAAGAGCATCCCGGGGTGATACCTTGACCGGATCAAGCCGCTCCTCAAGCGCGCGGTGGCATTCCTTGAGCCGATAGCTCGGGATTGAGGCGTTGAGGTGGTGCATGTCGTGATAGGCGATATTCGCGGTCGCCAGATCAAACAGAGGGCCAAAATCGATCACGGCAGAGCCTTCGAGCGCCGCAGTCTCAAAATCGCGGACGTCGGGTTCGGCCCAGTAGACCTCTTCGAAATTGTGCTGCACGTATGGGATCAGCGCACCGAAGGACGCGGCCAGGATCAGGCTCGCCCCCCAGACGAGCACGGCCTGCCATCCGAACAGCATGACAAGCCCGCCGAGAAAGACAGCAAGCAGAGCGTTGTGCGCGACGATGTCCATCACGCCCGCCTGCCGCGCGTTGCGGGGCCAGCGATAGCGGAAAAGATAAAGCAGCGTCGGCCCGAAGAGAAAGAGTGTGAACGGAGAGCGGTAGAGCCGGTACGTCAGCTTGCGCCAAAGGGGCGCCGCCTCATACTCCGCCAAAGTCATGGTGAAGATCTCAGACGCCCCACGCTCATCAAGATTGCCGATATGGGCATGGTGCAGATTGTGGTTCATCCGCCCTGCACGATAAGGGGTCAGCGTCAGCGGCGAAAGCAACAGCCCGACCCGGTCGTTCAGCTTGCGCGTCGTGAAGAAGGAGCCATGCCCGCAGTCATGCTGGAGCATATAGAGGCGTACGCCGCTGATGGCTGTCAGGATCACTCCGGGGATCAAGATCCACGGCACATCGCGGAACCCGGCGGCGAGCCCAAGGGCGAGGAAAAACAGGATCAGGGTCGGAACGAGGCTGAAAATAGCCCTGCGGTTGTCGCGCACCGCATAGGTACGCGAGAGCTCTCGGATCGTCATGGCAATGCCCCCGTTCCATAAAAAATGGACTTATGCAGGTTTCCCCTGCGGAAATAAGAACAAGGGATAGCCCCGGGGGGAGGCTCGTGTCAACCGCGACCGCGCGGTTTTCCCTTCGGCTCCAGATGCTTGCGCAGTTTCGACGGCCCAGCCTTGCGCTTGTTCTTATAAGGGTTGCGGTTGCCCTGCCCCCGCATCGTCAGCCGGATCGGAGTGCCGGGCATATCGAAATGCTCGCGCAGACCGTTCACGAGATACCGCGAATAGGCCTCCGGAATCCGATCCGGATGGCTGCACATGACAACAAACCCAGGGGGCCGGGTCTTGGCTTGGGTCATATAGCGCAACTTGATGCGGCGCCCTTGCGGAGCCGGGGGCGGGTGCGCTTCGATCATTTCGCCTAACCAGCGATTAAGTTGCGCGGTGGGCACTCGGGCGTTCCAGACGCGATAGGCCCGCAGGATCGCCCCATGCAGCCTGTCGATGCCCTTGCCGGTCTTGGCCGAAACCGTGACCAGAGGGGCGCCGCGGAGTTGTGGCAACAGGCGCTCAAAATCCTCCCGCAGTTCCTTGAGGCGATGCTGTTTGTCGGTCTCCAAGTCCCATTTGTTGACGGCCACCACAACCGCGCGGCCTTCACGCTCAGCCAGATCGGCGATCCGGAGATCCTGCTGTTCAAAGGGGATTTCCGCATCAAGCAGGATCACAACGACCTCGGCAAACTTGACGGCTCTTATGCCGTCGGAAACCGAGAGTTTCTCCAGCTTGTCCTGTACCTTGGCCTTGCGGCGCATCCCGGCCGTGTCAAAGATACGGCACGGAGTCCCTTCCCAGTCGATGCGCAGAGAAATTGCATCGCGGGTGATGCCTGCTTCGGGCCCGGTCAAAAGCCGGTCCTCGCCCAGAATGCGGTTGATCAGGGTGGATTTACCCGCGTTGGGGCGACCGATGACAGCCACTTGCAGCGGTTTTTCGTCTGTCGGTTCACGGAGGGGCGCTTCGGCATCCTCGTCGACGGTCACGTCGATCTCTGGCTCTTCGCTCGGGGCCTGTTCGGCGAACGCATCGGCAAGCGGCATCAGCATGGCATAGAGGTCCGTCATCCCCTCGCCATGTTCAGCAGAAAGGCGGATTGGTTCTCCGAGGCCCAAGCCATAGGCCTCCATTACGCCATCATCCGCGCGGCTCCCCTCCCCCTTGTTCGCGGCGAGGATAACGTGTTTGGCCCGCTTGCGGAGTATCTCGGCAAAGAGTTGATCCGTCGCCGTGATGCCCGCGCGCGCATCGACCATGAACAGGCAGATGTCGGCCATGTCGACGGCGCGCTCGGTCAGGCGGCGCATCCGGCCCTCAAGGCTTTCGTCCGTGGCGTCTTCGAGACCGGCGGTATCAATCACCGTGAAATCGAGGTCACCCAGATGCGCGGCCCCTTCTCGCAGGTCGCGCGTCACGCCCGGCTGGTCGTCGACCAACGCAAGACGTTTGCCGACAAGCCGGTTGAAAAGCGTCGATTTACCGACGTTGGGGCGGCCTACAATGGCCAAGGTGAAGGACATACGCCTTGCTCCGATTGGATTCGAAGGCCCCGCCTACACGGTTTCGCGCTCAACGAAAAGCGTGGAGATCACCGCCAGTGCCTACGACATAGAGGGTATTGCCCGCGACAATGGGTGCAGTGCTCGCCCCGCCGGGGATCTCGGTACTTCCCACAAGCGCCCCTGAGCGGGGGTCGAAGGCACGCAGAAACCCGTCCGAAGACGCGGTCCAGATCCGCCCTCCGGCAAGAACCGGACCGTAGTGGGCATAGATCTCGACCTGCCGCCGCTCTCGCTCAGTGGTGAAGAACGGAAGGTCGACCGCCCAGATGCGCGCGCCAGTGGCCGCATCGAACCGCGCAAGCTTGTTCTGATCGGTCACGACGAACAGCGATCCGCCGGCGGCAACGACTGGTCCCGCAGCGCCATCGCGCGCAGTCCACAGACGCTCACCATCAGAGAGGGCGAAGGCACCGATCCGGCCCGAATAGTTTGCGGCAAAGACGCGGCCGTCGGCTATCACCGGATCACCGGCCATGTCGGAGATCGAAGATGAGGCGAAACCGGGGCGCGAACCTGCAACGCTTCCTTGCCACCGCGGGAGCCCGCCCTGCCGGAAGGCGGCCACAAGCTCACCCCCGGAGAAGGGAAGGACGACCAGATCACCAGAGACCGCAGGCGCAGGCCCGCCGGTTAAAGCGGGATCGCTGGGCGATCCACCGAATGTCCATTCCACGCGGCCCGTCCGGGTTCCAACCGCCCAAGCCCGGTTATCCCTGCCCACGACATAGACGAGATCCCCCGAAACGGTGGGCGCGCCGGACGCGCTCGCGTCCAGCTGCTGGTGCCACCGAACGGCGCCGGTGGTCACGTCAAGCGCAGAGAGGCGCCCGAACCCGGTGGTCACATAGAGAGTGTCCCCCGCCACGGCGAGTCCCCCACCAGAGGCGTGTTCCCCCTCGCCCGCGGGCGTGAGGTTGGCCGTCCAGAGCGGCGCACCGCCCGTAGACGTCGCCGCGACTTGCGCGCCAGCATCGAGGGTAAAGACCCGCCCGCCAGATACGACAGGCTCAGCAGTGATCCGCCGCCGGCGGCTGTCACCCGCGCCGATCTTGGTGCTCCAGAGCCGCGAGGGCTGTGCCGCGAGTGCAGGATGGTCAATGACATGGGCAGCAGAGCCGCCAAGCTGCGGCCAATTTGCATTTACCCTTGGCGCAGCAAAGGAAATGGCCGCGCTGCGGTTGACCGCGTCCGGCGCGCTCTGGCGCTCCCCTTCGGCGCGCAGCGGCTCACGCGGGCCGCTGAGTATGATATCGCGTGCGCCCCCACATGCGGCCAACGTCGCGACCAACAGAAGTGCGCCGCTCAGACGTGCCTGACCCTTGATTGTCATCATGCCCCGTTCCGTCATTCACTGTCGCTTCCGGCACTGTCCTCTTCCGGCAGCCCCCCAAGCGCCACAATTGCCTGCGTGGCGCGGTTGCGCAAGCCATCAGACGCCTCCGCATCGTCGATGAGGGCGGCGAACCGATCACGCGCGGCATCGGTGTCGCCCTGCGCGAGGTCCATCAGGGCAATCTGCTCCTCAGCCAGAACACGAAGAGGATTTCCCGCAACGGCGAGCGCCTCCAGCCCCATCCGGCGGTCGGCGTCGTCTACGGCCCCCTCAAGCGTGAGCGCGCGGAAACGTGCGATATCGCGGTAGATAGCCGGAAGGTCGTCATCATTGGCGACGTCGTTGAGCGCCGCGGCCGCAGCTTCGGC
Organism: Poseidonocella pacifica; assembly: GCF_900111875.1. Lineage (GTDB taxonomy): Bacteria > Pseudomonadota > Alphaproteobacteria > Rhodobacterales > Rhodobacteraceae > Poseidonocella > Poseidonocella pacifica. The sequence continues at coordinate 26,216 of NZ_FOJU01000007.1, read as the reverse complement.
ATCGCCCGCAGCATTCGCCTCGGTCGCCTCCAGCAAGCGGATGACGGCACGGGCCTCACTGTCTTCGGGAATCGCGATCTCTTGCAGCGCAGCGGCCCGCGCGGCGGGTGTCGTTTCCTGCATTGCCGTCAAGGTCGCATCACCAAGCTCGCGCGCCTGCGCCTCAGCCTGCGATTTGCGGTATTCATTATACGCCGCGCCCCCAACGATCACGAGGATCGCCACAACGGCGACCCATCCGTAACGCCGGAGATACCCATAGAGCCGATCGCGCCGGACCTCTTCGCTCACTTCGTCGATGAAACTATCGGTGTTGCTCACGCGGCTCTCCTGTATTTGCGGGCCGCGCCCGTCTTAACGCGGTGGGCCCACGGTGCCAATAGCCTGCGCGGAGCGCCCGCTCCGCTTGCAGGTTGTGGCAGAAATGTCTAATCGTGAAGCAATTCGTCCCCATGTTCCGGTGCAGGGTCCGCAGGTCTCTTGCAACCACCCGAGGGGCCCTTATGTAAAGCCGCATAACATTAGTTCGCCGGTGCGGCAATTTTCGCCGCCGCTCCAAGGAGAGCCGCATGAGACCGTTTTCGATCCTGATCGCCCTTTTGGTCTCTGGATTACTGTACCTTTTCATCATGGAACGTGACTGGCTCTACGCGCTTTTCGAAGCGGGAGCGGATGAGGAAACGCCCTCAAGCGCTTCCGAGGAAGAAACCCCCGAACGCGTAAAGGTCGTGGCGATCGCATCAAGCGTGCAGGAGATCGACAGCGCCGTGCAATTGCGCGGCGAAACCGAAGCCGCGCGTGAGGTAGATGTTAAGGCCGAAACATCGGGGCCGATCATCTCCACGCCGCTGCGCAAGGGCGCATTCGTCGAGGCCGGGGACCTGCTTTGCGAAATCGACGCGGGCACCCGTGAAGTTTCCCTGCTGGAAGCCGAAGCACGCCTTGCAGAAGCCCGCGCACAGGTCCCCACGGCAGAAGCCCGCATTCCCGAAGCAGAAGCCCGAGTAGAAGAGGCCAGCGCCCTGCTGGAAGAAGCGGAAATCAACGCCAATGCCGCAAATCGGCTCGTGACCGAAGGGTTTGCCTCGGAAACGCGCGTCGCCGCGACAAAGGCCGCCGTGCGTAGCGCGCAAGCCACCGTTACCACCGCGCAATCGGGGTTGGAATCCGCGCGGGCAGGAGTGGAGAGCGCCAAGGCCAACATCCAAGGCGCCCAAGCCGCCGTCGCTGCCGCGAAGAAGGAACTTGATCGCCTTCGCATCACTGCCCCCTTCAGGGGCCTGCTTGAATCCGACACCGCGGAGCTTGGCGCGCTCATGCAGCCGGGCAGCCTTTGCGCAACAGTCATTCAACTGGACCCGATCAAACTCGTGGGGTTCGTTCCCGAGACAGAGGTCAACCGGATAGAGACCGGCGCGAAGGCCGGCGCACGTCTTGCGGGCGGGCGGGATCTGCAAGGCACCGTCACTTTCATTTCGCGCAGCGCTGACCCCGCGACCCGAACCTTCCGCGTGGAAATCGCTGTTCCCAACGAAGATCTCTCGGTGCGCGATGGGCAAACCGCAGAGATCTTGATCGCCGCGGAGGGCGCCAGCGCACACCTCCTGCCCCAGAGTTCGCTCACCTTGAATGACGCTGGGACGCTGGGTGTGCGGATTGTCGACGCTGATCAGGCGGCGCGCTTCGTTCCTGTTGAAGTACAGCGCGACACCGCAGAGGGCATCTGGGTGACTGGCCTGCCCGATGAGGCCAATGTGATCGTGCTGGGGCAGGAATATGTGATCGACGGTGTCGCGGTCGCGCCGACCTATCGCGGAGCGGAGGGATGACCGGTATCGTCGATTGGGCCGCTTCACGCGCCCGGATGATCATCGCGTTTATCGCCCTGTCGCTTGCAATCGGGGCCTATGCCTACCTCACCCTTCCCAAGGAAGGTGAGCCCGACATCGAGATTCCCGCCCTTTTCGTCTCCGTTCCCTTCCCCGGGATCTCCGCCGAGGATTCCGAGCTGCTGCTCGTGAAGCCGATGGAAACCGAGCTCTCCGATCTCGACGGTCTCAAGACCATGAGTGCCACGGCCGCCGAGAATTACGCCGGCATCGCGCTGGAGTTCGAGTTCGGCTGGGACAAGACCAAGGTGATGGCCGATCTGCGCGATGCGATGAACACCGCAGAGGCCAATTTCCCCAGCGGGGCGGAAAAGTACACAATCAACGAGATCAACTTCTCCGAGTTTCCAATCGTCATCGTCAGTCTGACAGGGGATCTGCCTGAACGCACAATGGTGCGTATCGCGCGCGACCTGCAAGATCGTCTCGAAGGATTGGATGCCGTTCTTGAGGCGGGGATCTCCGGCAACCGGGACGAGATGCTCGAAGTCATCATCGATCCGGTCCGGTTGGAAAGCTACAACGTCACTGCCGGGGAATTGATTTCGGTCGTCCAGAACAACAACCAGCTCATTGCGGCGGGTGAGGTCGACACGGCGCAGGGGACATTCTCCGTCAAGATCCCCTCCAGCTTCGACGAGCCGCGCGACGTCTACAATCTACCCGTCAAGATCAATGGCGATCGTGTGGTTACCCTTGGCGATCTGGCGACAATCAACCTGACGTTCGAGGATCGTACCGGGACCGCTCGGTTCAACGGGGAGCCGACGGTGGCGCTCCAAGTTGTCAAACGCAAGGGTTTCAACCTCATAGATACCGCCGCGAGAGTTCGGCAGGAAGTCGAAGAAGCGGAGGCCGACTGGCCCGAAGAGCTTCGCGCCGCGGTCGAAATCGGCACGTCGAATGACCAAAGCCGGGTGGTTGAATCCATGGTCAACCAACTCGAAGGGTCGGTCCTCACAGCGATCATTCTGGTGATGCTCGTTGTCCTCGCCGCGCTTGGTATCCGGCCCTCGCTGCTTGTCGGCTTCTCTATTCCGACGTCCTTCCTGCTGTGCTTCGTCCTCTTGGGCATCATGGGCATTTCGATTTCCAACATCGTGATGTTTGGCCTGATCCTCGCTGTGGGGATGCTGGTTGATGGCGCAATTGTCGTCGTCGAATACGCCGACAAGCGCATCGCCGAGGGGACCGGGCCGATGCATGCCTATGTCGAGGCGGCAAAGCGCATGTTCTGGCCCATTGTCTCCTCCACCGCCACGACGCTGTGCGCCTTCCTGCCCATGCTCTTCTGGCCCGGTGTGCCGGGGCAATTCATGGGAATGCTGCCCGTCACGCTCATTTTCGTGCTTTCGGCCTCGCTGGTTGTGGCGCTGGTCTATCTGCCGGTAATGGGCGGCGTGCTCGGCCGTGCGGAACGCTGGCTCGATCAGGGTACCATGCAGATCGCGGCAGGCCGCAAGCGGTGGCATCTGACCCTGTTGATCGGGGCCGCCTTGGGAATGGCCGCCGGTGTACTCGGAGCGCTCGCCCTCGGTGCGGCCCTCGTTGCGCTGATGGGCAGGCTGGACGGCACGGATATTCTCTACTCGGTCATCCCCACGCTCTTGCTCGCTTTCGTTCTCATCACCGGGATCGTAGCGCTGGCCGCGTTGGCGATAGGGTCATTGGTCGGGTTCCTGATCGGGCTGGTCGCCGTGTTCCGCAGGACCGGAGCCCTCGTCCGCAAAGCCTGGCACGCGATCATACCCGAGCGGCCAGCGAGCCTCGAGGCAGGCCGCAGGAGAACGCCCTTCGGCCGGTTGATTCTCGGGATCGCGGGCAACCCGGTCATGCCGCTTGTCACCATCGGCGCCACCTTCGTTTTCGTGGGAACCGTGCTTTTCACCTATATGAACAACAGCAAGGGCGTGGAATTCTTTGTCGAGAGCGAACCCGAACAAGCCATTGTTTATGTCCGGGCGCGCGGCAACCTTTCCCTCATCGAGAAGGACGCCATAGTTCAACAGGCCGAGAAAATCGTCCTAGCCCACCCCGGCGTTCTCAACGCATTCTCTTTCTCGGGCGAAGGCGGGCTGAACTCCAACACAGGTGGAGCCGAAGCCCCAAAGGATACGATCGGACAGATCCAGCTGGAGACGATCCCTTGGGAGGAACGCGCCGACCGCCCGGACCTCGACGGAGATGTTGTGCTGGATGAGTTGACCGAGGCGCTCGAAGAAATCCCCGGGGTCGAGATTGAGATGCTCGTGCAATCCCGCGGACCGGCCAGCGGCAAGCCCGTACACCTGCGCCTGCTCGGGGACGATTGGGATCAGTTGCTCGCCGCGACGCTCGCCACCCGTGATAGGTTCGCCGCGACCGAGGGGTTGGTCCAGATAGAGGATACGCTCCCCCTGCCCGGCATCGATTGGCAGATCGATGTCGATGTCGAAAAAGCTGGGCGCTATGGGGCGGATGTCGCGACCGTGGGCGCCATGGTCCAACTGGTCACGCGCGGCATCCTGCTTGATACGATGCGGGTCGACAGCTCTGACGAAGAAATCGAGATCCGCGTTCGCCTGCCCGAAGAAGACCGCTTGCTCAGCACCCTCGACACTCTCAAGGTCCGTACCGCGGACGGGCTTGTCCCGCTTGCAAATTTCGTGACCCGCCAACCGGTCGCCAAGCTGGCCGAGATCGCGCGGGAGGATCAGAAGCGGTATTTCGACGTGAAGGCCGCTGTTGCCCCCAACCTGACGAATCCCGACGGTAGCATCATCAACCCCAACGAACGGATCGCGGTCCTGACCGAGTGGCTGGAGGACGGCGGCCTTCCGAATGGCGTCACCTACAAGTGGACCGGAGATCAGGAAGAACAGGCCGAGAGCGGCGCCTTTCTCATGCGCGCCTTCGCCGGGGCGCTTGGCCTCATGTTCATCATCCTGCTCGCGCAGTTCAACAGTTTCTACAACGCGGTTCTTGTACTGCTCGCCGTGGTGCTTTCGACGGCGGGGTGCCTCGTTGGCATGCTGGTGATGGGGCAGGCGTTTTCCATCATCATGACGGGTACGGGGATCGTCGCTCTGGCGGGGATCGTGGTGAACAACAACATCGTGCTCATCGACACCTATCAGGAATATGCCCGCATCATGCCCCGCATTGAGGCCATCGTGCGCACGGCAGAGGATCGCATTCGCCCGGTCCTTCTGACAACGATCACGACCATGGCGGGCCTGACCCCGATGATGCTCGGCCTGTCCCTCAACTTCGGAGATGGCGGCTATTCAATCGACAGCCCGACGTCGCTCTGGTGGAAACAACTGGCTACCGCGGTGGTCTTCGGGCTTGGCATCGCGACATTGCTGACGCTGGTCTTCACCCCCTCCATGCTGGCGCTGCGGATCTGGTTCGTGCGCTACGTGTTTTGGGGTGCGGCCTTCCTCGCCCGTGCGGGCCTTGGCCGGCAAAGCCGCGTGGCGCGGGATTGGGCGCTGGACCGCCAAGCGCGCAGAACACCTGCTCCGGAAATCCTCTGGGAAGAGAATGCAGGACCACCGAGCGGAAAGTTGCGAGCGGCGGAGTAACCGCCCCCGAGACGGATCAGGCGCGGCCCAGCATCCGCTCTCGGGCATCCCTCAGCCGGGCGAAATCGTCGCCTGCATGGTATGAGGATCGGGTAAGCGGCGTGGCCGAAACCATCAAGAAGCCCTTGCCGTAGGCAGACTTCTCATAAGCTGCGAACTCATCGGGATGCACGAAGCGATCAACCGCATGGTGTTTCGGTGTCGGCTGGAGATATTGGCCGATGGTGAGAAAATCGATATCCGCAGCACGCATATCGTCCATCACCTGAACGACGGATTGCCGATCCTCGCCAAGGCCCACCATGATGCCCGATTTCGTGAAAATGCCGGGGTCGATTTCCTTTACCCGTTGCAGCAGGCGCAGAGAGTGGAAATAGCGCGCGCCGGGCCGGACTTCGGGGTAGAGGCCGGGTACGGTTTCGAGGTTGTGGTTGAACACATCCGGCTTCGCCGCCACGACGGTTTCGAGCGCACCTGCATCCGCCTTGAGAAAATCAGGCGTGAGGATCTCAATCGTCGTGTCGGGGTTGCGATGGCGTACGGCGCGAATGGTCTGGGCGAAATGCTCCGCGCCCCCATCGCCGAGATCGTCGCGGTCGACAGACGTAATGACAACGTGATTCAGCCCAAGTTTTTGAACCGCATCGGCAACGCGGCCCGGCTCAAACGCATCCAGCGTATCGGGACGACCCGTGGCAATGTTGCAAAAGGTACATCCACGCGTGCAGATGTCGCCCATGATCATCATCGTCGCGTGCCCTTGGCTCCAGCATTCGCCGGCATTGGGACAGCCTGCTTCCTCACAGACCGTGACGAGCTTGTGCTCGCGCATGATCGCACGGGTTTCCGAATAGCCTTTGCCCGAGGGGGCTTTCACCCGAATCCAGTCCGGCTTTTTCGGCTGGGCATTGTCCGGGCGGTGCGCCTTCTCAGGGTGACGCTCTTGCGGAATCTTCAGGTCACGCATCTGCTGGTCCTCACGAATCCTGTTCCCCTCCTAGCCGTTTCGCGCCCGGATTTCCACCCAAGCCAAACGCAAAGCTGCCATGCTCAATTTCATGCGCGGGTTTGCGCGACAAGGGCTTCACCGACACTGCGGAGCACGTCGGCCAGATCGGTGAACCACCCATCATCCACGCTGCCCGCGCGGCGGACGAGGCCAATCTCCCGCGCAGGTTCATCCCCGACAAACCGCCGGGTTTCCATTCGGGGGGCCGCGGTACTCTCTGCGGCAAGCGCAAGTTCAGGGAGCAGGGTCAACCCGAACCCAGCCTCGACCATCCGACAGAGCGTCCCAAGAGACGAGGCGCCGAGATTGATCTGCCCAGCCCCGCGATCGACGCTGCACACCTCCAGCGCCTGATCGGTGAGGCAATGACCATCTTCGAGCAACAAAAGCTGGCTCTGCCCGATTGATGCAGGGCGCAGCGCCTCTGCCCCGCCGCCAACGGCATCCAGTCGCCCGGCACTTCCCGCAAGGAGGAACCGATCTTCGAAGAGCGTCTCCTCTACCAGCCCGGCATGGCCGAACGGCACCGCGATCACAATGGCATCCAGCGCCCCGGAGTGCAGGTCGCGGATCAACCGTTCGGTTTTGGCCTCCGTGACTTGCACATCAAGAGAAATGTCGCGCGTGCGCAGAGCCTCGAGCGCGCCCGGCAGGATATACGGCGCGACCGTTGGAATTATTCCCAACCGCAAATGCCCGGCCAGTCCGCCACGCCACCTCGCCGCCTCCTCCAGTTGAGCCACCTCTGAAATGATCCGTTCCGCATAGGCCAGCGCCTGTCGTCCGAATGATGTCAGAACGGCACTGCGGGCCTTTCGCTCCACCAATGGCCCACCAAGGTGCCGCTCAAGATCGCGGATCTGTACCGACAGGGCGGGCTGGCTTACGTGCACCTCAGCCGCAGCGCGTCCGAAATTTCCGTGACGCGCCAAGGCGATGAAATACTCCAACTGCCTGAGCGTGACAGCCATAATATTTTCCTATCGTTTTTCCAAGAAACTACAATTTGCAATTATTCGTTCTGGACGTCAATGTCCGTCTGGAATGATTCCAATCCAAGAGGAAGGTAGCCACATGTCGAAGCGACTGACGACCACAGCCGGCGCACCGATGCCCACGAATGATACAAGCAAGACCGCCGGCGAACGCGGCCCGGTGATGCTTGACGATTATCAGTTGATCGAAAAACTGGCGCACCAGAACCGCGAGCGCATCCCCGAGCGCGTGGTCCACGCCAAGGGTTGGGGCGCACAGGGCACCTTTACCGTGACCCACGACATCACCCAATACACCACGGCAAAGATCTTCTCCAAGGTCGGCAACACCTGCGACATCCTCTCCCGTTGGTCCACCGTCGCCGGTGAGATGGGCGCGGCGGATGCCGAACGTGACGTGCGGGGCTTCTCCATCAAGTTCTACACCGAAGAAGGCAACTGGGACGTCGTTGGAAACAACACCCCGATCTTCTTCATCCGCGACCCCTATAAATTCCCCGACTTCATCCGGACGCAGAAACGCCACCCGATGACGAACCTGCGCTCGCCAGAGGCGATGTTCGATTTCTGGGCGGCACAGCCGGAATCGGTGCATCAGGTCACGATCCTGATGTCGGATCGCGGTATCCCGGTGAACCCGATGCACATGCACGGCTATGGCTCCCACACCTATTCGGTGTGGAACGACAAGGGCGAGCGTCACTGGGTCAAGTTCCACTTCCGCTGCCAGCAGGAAATCAAGAACTACACCAACGATGAGGCGGAACGCCTGATCGGCAAAACCCGCGAAAGCTATCAGGAAGACCTCTTCAACGCGATCGATGAGGGCAACTTCCCGAAGTGGGAGCTGAACATTCAGGTCATGCCCGAAGAGCAAGCCACCACGCTTGACTTCAACCCATTCGACCTGACGAAAGTCTGGCCACATGATCAGTTCCCGCTGATCCCGGTCGGTATGCTCGAGTTCAACAAGAACCCCGACAACTACTGGCAGTTCGTGGAAAACGCGGCCTATTCACCGTCCAACAAGATCCCTGGCATCGGGTTCAGCCCCGACAAGATGTTGCAGGGCCGTGTCTTCGCCTATGCCGATGCGCATCGCTATCGCCTTGGCACGCATTACGAGGCGCTCCCTGCGAATGCGCCAAAGACAGCCGTGCATCACTATCACAAGGACGGCACGATGCGGTTCTTCCCGCAGATGACGGGCCACCCCGATGCCTATTATGAGCCGAACCAGTACGAGGAAAGCGCGCGCCCCGATCCGTCGGTCGCCGAGCCACCGCTGCGGATTCACGGCGACGCCGACCGGTATACGCAAGAGGACAAGGATGCCGATTACGTCCAGCCGCGCAAGCTGTATGCCGAAGTGTTGGACGATGATGAACGTCGCCGTCTGCATCAGAACATGGCAGCAGCGATGGGCCCATGCTCCGACCCTGTGAAGGAGCGTTGGTTCGCCGTTCTCGGCCGGGTGCATCCCGATTATGAGGCGGGTGTGCGCGAGGCGGTGAAAACTGCGGGTGACGACAACGCCATCCCGGTCACGGATGACACTCCGACGCAAGCGGCCGAATAAACACGGCCTGCTTGAACAGATTTGGCCGCCCCGGATCATCGGGGCGGCCTTCGCTTTTCAGCGGGGCGCAAAATGCCCCGCCAGGGTCCGCCGCGTCTCTGGGAGAGAGCCAAACGCGGCAAGAGAGCGCCGGCACCCCGGCGTTACGTTATTGAGCGGCCAGTGCCTCGGCTTGACCTGTGGCGGCATAGTATTCGACTGCAGCGCCAACCCCGACCCCCGGCGTGAATGGCAGGCCGACATCGCGCATGGCAAGTTCCGCCCCGCCAAGCGCTTGCAGCACCATAATCTCGTTGAGATAGCCAAGGTGCCCGATCCGAAAGACCTTGCCCGCGACCTTCGAAAGCCCCGCGCCAAGCGACAGATCATATTTGTGATAGGCCGTCTGGATCACGTCGTTTGCATTGTATCCCTCTGGCACGACGATGGCGCTCACCGTGTCCGAGTTCCACTTTGCCTCCTTCGCACACAGCGACATCCCCCACGCATCGACCGCGCGGCGCACCCCTTCGGCAAGACGATGATGCCGGGCAAAGATGTTCTCCAGCCCTTCGTCAAAGATCATGTCGAGCGATGCCCGCAGCCCGCGAAGTAGCGTCGTTGCCGGGGTATAGGGAAAGAAGCCGTCGGCGTTGGTCTTGGCCATGTCCTGATAGTCAAAGAAACAGCGCGGCAGCCCTCCCTCAGGCCGATGAGCCAGCGCCTTGCGACTTACGCCAACGATGGCAAGCCCGGTCGGGAGCATGAAGCCCTTTTGCGACCCGGACACCGCGACATCGACACCCCACTCATCCTGACGGAAATCAATGGAGCCAATCGAGCTGACCCCATCGACGAAGAGGAGCGCGGGGTGACCTGTCCGGTCCAGCGCTTCGCGCACGGCTTTCACATCGGAGGTCACCCCCGTCGCCGTTTCGTTTTGCGTCACGAGCACGGCCTTGATCTTGTGTTCCTTGTCCGCGGCAAGCTTCTGCTCATAGAGGTCGGCGGGAACGCCCGTGCCCCATTCGCACTCTATCGCATCGACGTTCAGGCCGAATTTGCGGCACATATCCACCCAAAGATAGGAGAACTGACCAAAGATCGACGCAAGCACCGTGTCTCCGGGCGCGAGGGTGTTGGCGATGGCGGATTCCCAACCGCCCGTCCCCGACCCCGGAAAGACGAAAACCTGTCCGGTCTCGGTCTGAAACACCTTCTTGAGATCCGCCAGCAGCGGTTTGATGAAATCAGGGAAATCCGGCGCACGGTGATCTTCCAACGCGACATCCATCGCGCGGCGGATTTCGAACGGCATGTTAGTTGGGCCGGGTACGGCCAATCCTTTGAAACCTGACATAATTTCCTCCGCTTTCTATCAATGGCTGTCTTGGTAAATCGGGAAGGCACGGCAAAGCGCGATGGCTTCCATCTTCACGGCCTCTTCGACCGCGCCGTTTCCTTCGGGGCCATTTTCGGCAAGCCCGTTAAGGACGGTCGTGATCATCTCGGCGATCCTGGTGAACTCTTCGGTGCCGAAACCCCGTGTCGTGCCCGCAGGCGTGCCGAGACGGATGCCGCTGGTCACGGTCGGCTTTTCAGGATCGTTTGGAACGCCGTTCTTGTTGCAGGTGATGTGGGCGCGACCCAAGGCTTTCTCCGCAAGGTTGCCCGTGATCCCTTTGGGGCGCAAATCGACCAGCATCAGATGAGTGTCGGTGCCGCCGGAGACTATGGCAAATCCGGCCTCCTCCAGCTTGGCCGCGAGCACCGCGGCATTGTCGATCACCTGTTTGGCATAGTCCTTGAAGCTTGGGTGCAGTGCCTCACCAAAGGCAACCGCCTTCCCGGCTATGGCGTGCATTAGCGGCCCGCCCTGAAGGCCGGGGAAAATCGCCGAATTGATCTTCTTGGCGATCACTTCGTCATCCGTGAGGATCATGCCACCACGAGGACCCCGCAAGGTCTTGTGCGTCGTCGTCGTCGCGACATGCGCATGGGGGAATGGCGATGGGTGCAGTCCCGCCGCGACAAGACCTGCGAAATGAGCCATGTCCACCATGAGATATGCGCCGACGCTGTCGGCAATCTCGCGCATCCGGGCAAAGTCGATGTGACGCGGATAGGCGGACCCACCCGCGATCAAGATCTTGGGGCGATGGTCAATGGCCAAGGTGGCGACGCGCTCATAGTCGATCTGGTGGGTGTCGGGATCAACGCCGTAGGACACCGCATTGAACCACTTCCCCGAAAGGTTCGGCTTTGCCCCGTGGGTCAGATGCCCGCCCGCATCGAGGCTCAGGCCAAGGATCGTGTCACCGGGTTGGATCAAGGCGAGGAAGACGCCTTGATTGGCTTGGCTTCCCGAATTGGGCTGCACATTGGCGAAGCCGCAGCCGAAGAGTTCACAAGCCCGGTCGATGGCGAGGGTTTCGACCTCATCAACGAATTCGCAGCCGCCATAGTAGCGGCGCCCGGGATACCCTTCGGCGTATTTGTTGGTCAGTACGCTACCCGCGACATCAAGCACCGCACGAGAGACGATGTTCTCGCTCGCGATGAGTTCAATCTCATCCTGCTGGCGAACAAACTCCCGGCGGACCGAGGCCGCGATGTGTGGGTCACTGGTTTCCACGTGGTCGGAGAAAAAGCTTCCCCGTGCGCCCACAGGCGTTGCAAAGTCTTCCATCTGTTGGATCTCTCCCCTCAGGGTTGGGTCGGGCGCGCCCAGTGCGCGCCCGTTGCGCTGGCTCTTAGGCGGCCGCGCGCTTGTTCTGGGCCAGACGCTGGCTGACGGTTTCGGCGGTACGCTCGACCGCCGGGATGGCCACACCGAGTTGGTCCGCGATCAGCTTGACGAGCAGGTCGACGCGCTCAATCTCAGCGGATCCGCCTTCGATTGCACGTGCGGCCGATGACGGCTTCAACAGGCCCTGCGCCGCCTTGGCGTACTTCAGGAACGGCACCTGATCTTCTTCGTCCGCGCCCAAAGAGACAACGATCTGGCCGATCTGCTTGTAGATTTGCTCGGAGGTTTTCACATCTCCATGCACCGCATCGCGGATCGACTGTGCGCCATCGGGCAGGATACAGCGGTAGTTGCCAGTGAGGAGCATGGCCCACTTCGCAAAGGGAACGAAGAGCGAGTCATAGACCCGCAACTTGACCGGGATGTCCTTGCCGTCGATCTCGAGCGCGGCGATATCGGCCTCAAGCTCACGCAGCATCGCCGTATGTTCGGGGTTCTCGAAGGGCGCGGCCTTGAAGTTGGTCGGCAACCCGACGTGAAGCGTGTTCTGCCCCGTCTCTGGCAGGCGAAAGGCCTGCGGATCGGGGCTGCATAGGGTCACGAGACCGGGCTCAAACGCACTCCAGACTTCGGGGCAATTGAATGCGCGCTCCAGCTTGCTCGCATCGAGGCCCGGAATACGCGCCAGATAGGGCAGCGGCGGCATGTTCATGATCGAGAGGCAAGGCACTCGCGCGTCGGCAATCCGCTTCATGAGGCGCATGATCTCATCCGTCCCGTATTGCGGCTCGGACATGGCCAGAGCCACGAGATCATAGGCTGCTGGATCGGCATCCGCCGGCGTCACGGCATCAAGGGTTCCGGGCTGTTCTGCCGAACGGAACGCCCGTGGCTCGTCTTCGTCACGCAGTTTGATGCGTACCTCGGTCCCCTCGGAATTGATGAGATCTGCGGTCGCCTTGCGGCATACCAAGGTCACATCATGACCCGCCATGAGCAACTTGGTGCCGAGTAGCGAGCCGTATGAGGCGCCGAGAACAAGAATTTTACGTGCCATGGTGTTCTCCTCCGTCGAGTAATTTTATTGCTTAACCCTACATAGAACGGTTTCGGAAAAAACCCTACGAATTTCGTGTTAATGTGTATAGAGTGAAGACTACATTCGTATTATATGTAATGATGTAAACATGAGTAAAACCCTGATTGGTCCGCGCTTGCGGGAGTTGCGCCGGAGCCGCAAACAAACCCAAGCCGAAATGGCTCGTGCGCTGGGTGTAAGCCCGGCCTATATCAATCTGCTGGAGAACAACCAGAGGTCTCTGTCAGTCCAAATGTTGATGGCGATTTCAGAGACTTACAGTGTAGACTGGAGAGATCTAGCCAAGGACGATACCGCGCGTCTCCTGGCCGAGTTACGTCAAGCGCTTGAGGACCCGACCTTCCCCGGAGAGCGCCCGGCCCTGCCGGAGCTGCGCGGCGCGATTGATCATGCGCCTCGGTTCGTCGACCAATTTCTGCAACTTTACAAATCTCACCGAACCGCGCTCGATATCATCATGCGCTATCGCGGCGACGCACAAGCGGATGAGCTTCTGAAATCTTCGCCGGAGACTGTGATTCACGATTTCTTTCGAGATCATCACAACCATTTCCCCGACCTTGAGGAGGCCGCCGAATCGGTTCCGGCCGAACATCCGGTGGCTCGGGAAAACCTCTTCGGAACGCTTCGTGATATTCTCCGGGATAACCACGGTATCGACGTCGTGGTGCGGCGGATCGATGAGATGAATGACGTGCTGCGGTTCTATGACGAAGCGAAGCGAACCGTCTATCTGAGTCAGGCGCTCAACTCGGAGAACCGGACGTTCCAGCTTGCCCATGTGTTGGCGCTGGTTCAGTTCAATCCCCTGATCGCCCGGATTGTCGATGAAAGTGGCATCCGCTCGACACAGGCCCTCCCCCGTCTAAGGGTGGAACTCGCCAACTATTTCGCCGCCGCCTTCCTCATGCCCTATGCGGCATTCCTGGAAGAGGCACAGGCCGCCGCCTATGACATTGATCGCATTGCCGCGGCTTTTGGCGTCTCGTTCGAGCAGGTGTGCCAGCGCCTGACGACCCTTCAACGGGAGGGCGCGCGCGGCGTTCCCTTCTTTTTCATCAGGCTGGATCGCGCGGGGAATGTCACCAAGCGGTTCAATGCGACATCCTTCAACCTTGCGGAATACGGCGGGTCCTGCCCTGTCTGGAACATCCACACGGCGTTCTACACGCCCGGGGTCATCATGCCGCAATTTGTGGAGATGCCGGATTCACAACGCTTCTTCACCATCAGCCGAACGGTGCATCGTCCGGTGTTCAGCGAGGAAACTCAGGACAGGCGTTTGACCCTGGCCTTGGGATGCGCCGCGGAACACGCTCAAAAGATCCGCTATGCATCGAGCTACAAAATGGATGATCCCCGGCTATATGCGCCCATCGGGATCAACTGTCATCTCTGTCCCCGGCAGGCCTGCTCTCAGCGGGCCCACCAGCCTCTTTTCATTGACCTTCCCATCGACGCCAACCGTCGCGGCAGCACGCGCCACGAAAGTTGACGCCGAGGCAGGTCATTGCGCCGGTTGCTGCGCGTTACGCTTCTTCAGCATCTTGGCGATGAGCGGGTAGCTCACCAGAAGAAGCGCGATCAGGATACAGACCAGCGAGATCGGCCGCTCGAAGAAAGTCATGGCGTCGCCTTGGCTGGAAATCAGCGACTGACGCAGCGACCGCTCAGCCAGCGGGCCAAGTACGATGGCGAGAACCGCAGGCGCAACCGGGTAGTTCAGCTTGCGCAGGAAGTAAGCCATCACACCGATGATCAGCATCAACCAGTTGTCGAACATCCGGTCAGTCGTGGCAAAGACGCCAAGCACGCAGAGCGTGAAGATGACCGGGGTCAACATCGTGAAGGGCATCGCCAGAACTCGGATGAAGACCGGAATGAGCGCGATGTTGAGGATCACGGTGACAAAGTTGGCCACATACATCGACCCGATCAGACCCCAGACGAAATCAGGGCTTTCGGTGAAGAGGAGCGGACCAGGGCGCAGACCCCAGATGATCATCCCACCAAGAAGGATCGCCGTGGTTGGCGAACCGGGGATACCGAGCGTGATCATTGGCAACATGGACCCGGTAGAGGCCGCGTTGTTGGCCGCTTCCGGCGCCGCGACGCCCGAGATGTTCCCTTTGCCGTAGCTGTCGGGATCCTTGGAGAACGTCTTGGACAGGCCATAGGACATCAGCGCGGCAGGAGTCGCCCCGGCTGCGGGCAGTGTACCCACGAAGAACCCAAGGAAAGAGCCGAGCCACGTCGAGTTGATGTAGATCTTAACGTCCTTGAAGTTCTCCTTCATCCGCTGCCAGCCAATGTTGACCTTGTGCATCTGAACCGTGCCCTTGGTCGTCTCAAGCGTCCAGAGCATCTCACCCACGCCGTAGACACCGATGGCAAGCACGAGGAAGCCAATCCCGCGCTGGAATTCGACCATATCGAAGAAGATGAGGCGCGGACGGCCGGAGATGATGTCGAAGCCGACAGCCGCAAGAACAAGGCCGAGTAGGATCGAGAAGATCGTCTTGGGTATATCGTCTCCGCCGAGCCCGATGAAGGTGGCGAAGGCGAGTAGCATCAGCGCGAACTCCTCCTGCGGCCCGAACTTGAGCGCGAACGCAGCAAGCGGAGGCGCGAAGAGGGTGAAGAGGACGATCGACACCGAACCGCCGATGAAGCTGGCGATTGCGGCGGCCATTAGCGCCTTGTCGGCCTTGCCCTGTTGGGCCATGGGTCGCCCGTCAAAGACAGTAGCAACCGCAGTAGAAGCCCCGGGGATACCGAGCGTGATCGAACTGATCGCCCCCCCGTACATTGCGCCATAATAGAGCGCGGCGAGGAAAATGATCGCTGTGGTAGGCGGCACGAGGAACGTCACGGGAAGCAGGATCGCAACCCCGTTGACGGATCCCAGGCCCGGCATGCAGCCGACGAAAAGACCCGCGAGACATCCCGCAAAGATCATGAAGAGATTGAGCGGCTGGAAGGCCTCGAGAAGGCCCGACCCCAGTGCTGTGATTACGGTTTCCATATCCGGGTCCTTAGTAGAACAGCGCGTAGCGCAGGTTGTCGACGGCGAGGAACATCTCCTCGAAGACCGGAAGCCCCTTGGGCAGGTACTTCGTCAGCGCCACTTCAAACAGAAGGTAGACGAAGACTGGCGTTCCAATGACCATTCCCATGGTCGCCACCCAGCCATGCTTGCCCAGCACTCGCACGAAGAAGAACATGAAGATCATCAGCGCGAAGTAAGTGCCGATGAATGTCATCATCAGCAGCAACACCAGGATTGAGATGGCCGAGACGCTGACGAGGAAGATCGTTTCGGGCGCGACGAAAGGCTCGGTATTGCGCGATTCCGGGGTGGCCCCGGTAACCCAGCGAAACAGGGTCGCAACGGAGGACAGAGCCATCCCGAGCGAAAGCCAGAACGGCCACATACCCGCACCCGGGCCTCGGCCCGGCACCCAGCCGATGTTGAGATCGCCGAAGTAGATGTTGGCCATCAGTCCGAGCGAGGCCAGCAACAGGGCGATTGCCATTATGAGTTCTGCCGTACGGACAGTCATTTTTCTTCTCCATGTCGGGACCTGCCCGCCCGATGGCGATAGGCAAAGATCCTCTGTCACGCTGCGGGATGCAGCGAGCCAAACGCGTGTGAATTGCGAGACAAGTACGGAGCCCGCCCAGCGGGCTCCGTGGGGGAACTTATTCCCCGGTGATTGCTGCAGCGCCGACCTTGGCGATGAGCTCTTTGTGTGCAGCGAACTGCTTCGTATGGAACCCTGCCAGCTCTTCGCCGGTCATCATGTTGTCACATGTCAAACCGTCCGACTTGCAGTAGCTCTGCCATTCTTCGCTGTCGAAGAGCGTCTGGAAAAGATCCGTGTACCAAGCAACTGCTTCGGGATCCATGTTTGGCGGACCATTCACCGAACGCTGCATGTAGTATTCAATGTCGATTCCAAGTTCCTTCGTTGTCGGAACATCGGGGAAAGCCGCCTGGCGCTCACCGGTGAACTGAACGAGGGGCTTGCTGTTGCCAGCGCGGTAGAACTCCATCTGCTCGGCGGGGTTGTTGACCGTCGAGTCGATCTGGTTGCCGACGAGGTTCTTGGCCACGGTGCCGCCGCCCGAGAACGGGATGTAGGTGACGTCATAACCGAACTCGGCTTCCATCATCGCAGTGAGAACCGAGTCTTCCTGGCCCGACCCAGTACCACCAACTTTCCAGTTGAGGCCTGCTTCTTTTACCGCAGCGACATAGCTGTCCAGATCGTTGATATCGTCGCGATCCGTGTTGACCCAGAGCAGGAACGTGTCCATCGCCATCAGCGCGATGGGCGTGAATTCCGTCGGGTCTACCCCAAGCTCGTCCTGGATGATCGGCGTGGTGTAGAAACTGTTGAGCGTCATCATGACCACATGATCGTCGCCGGCCTTGTCCTGCAAGTACCGCAGAGCTTCGGCGCCTGAGCCGCCGGGCTTGTTGATCGGAATGAACGGACGCGGGCTCAGATCCTTCTTCTGGATCAGGCCTTGCAACAGACGCGCGATCTGGTCCGCACCACCGCCTGTACCGGCCATGATGATGAACTCGACCGGCTTGCGCGGTTGCCATTCCGCCATGGCGGCCGGAGCCGTCAAGGCGAGTGCGGCCGCACCCGTCAGCATGGATTTCAGGATTGTCATATGGTCTTCCTCCCTATGGTGACCTTGGTGAAATCAAAACCAGCGGTCTGGCTGGTCTCTCCGTCGCGCCTCTCACGGGCGCTTGCGCGGAAAAGTCTGATTCGTTTTGTCTAGCTTAATCGGTCTTTCTTCTACTTCGACTGGAACGTCCCTCCTTCCCTAATCAATGCGCCATGACGACGGGGATTTTTGTTTCATCCACGACGACTTGTGAGTTTCCGCCAAACACCGTTTCGCGGCCATAACTCTCATGATAGGCGCCCATCACCAACAGATCCGCCCCGATCTGCTCGCAATTGCTCAATAGTGCATGCCCCGCGATGCCCCGCGTTTCAAAGCGCCTGATCTGCGACGCTACGCCGCGGTGCGCCAGATAATCCTGAAGCTCTTCGCCGGTTGCCGCATGCGGGTTATTACCGCTGACGAGGATCGTCACTTCTTCGGCTGAGTCAAAGAACGGCGCGGAAAACCGGACCGCCCGTGAAGCCTCCAACGATCCATTCCATCCCACGGCCACATGCCGCCCGATCGTTGCCGGCGGGGTGTCCCGATCTGGGCAGACCAGAACGGGCCGTCCCGACGAGAAGAGCGCGGATTTCAGCGTGTTGATCCCCAGATTCTGTTCGTGATCAGGCTGGGCAACACAGATCAGGTCCGCAAGACGTCCATGATGACTAACCGCATCGACCTGCTTGCCGACGTATTCACAGAAATTCGCTGTCGCGACCCCTGGTTCGGGACGCTCCTGTTCCTTTAACCCCATACCGGCGATAAGGCCTCGAAATTCCTCCCGAAGCTGATCTTCCGTAGAGGATGCGCTCGACTTGACCGCGCTCTCGATCTGCTGACGCAGAAAGGAGGGGACGACCACGCCAAAGGGCATCATGTCCTGCGCAGCCGGATGGCAATGGACCACCCGGACATGCGCGCCGAACTTGCGGGCAAGGACGGCGGCGTGGGCAAGGACGTTGTCGCCCTTGCCGTCGCCCCGGACCGGTAGCATGATGCTATGCAGCTTGCTCCCGGCCATGGCTCAGAACAACCCGTCGATCTGGCCAGCCTCGTTGATGCGGATGTTCTCCGCCGAGGGGACCTTGGGCAAGCCCGGCATTGTCATGATCTCGCCGCAGATCGCGACGATGAACCCGGCACCGGCGGAAAGGCGAACTTCGCGAACCGGAAGATCGTGCCCGGTCGGGGCCCCCCGGCGGGTCGGATCGGTGGTGAAGGAATACTGCGTCTTGGCCATACAGACCGGCAGGTTACCGTACCCCTGTTCTTCCCATTCCTTGAGCTGATTGCGAATTTTACTGTCCGCGATCACCTCATCGGCGCGATAGATTTCCTTGGCGATCTTCTCGATCTTCCCAAAGAGCGACAGGTCATCCTCATAGAGGGGTTTGAAGTCGGACTTGCCGGCCTCGACGATCTCCACAACCTTTTCGGCGAGTTCCTTGATCCCTTCGGAACCCTTCGCCCAATGTTTGCAGAGAACCGCTTCGGACCCTTCGCCGGAGACGAATTCCTGGATCGCGGCAACCTCTGCGTCTGTATCGGAAACGAAGTGGTTGATCGCGACGATCGGATGCATGCCGAACTTCTTGATGTTCTCGATGTGGCGCCCGAGGTTCGCACAGCCTTTCTTGACTGCATCGACATTCTCGTTGTTCAGATCACCCTTGGCGACACCGCCGTTCATCTTCATCGCCCGAACCGTGGCCACGAGCACGACCGCTTCGGGCTTGAGCCCTGCCTTGCGGCACTTGATGTCGAAGAACTTCTCAGCCCCGAGATCCGCGCCAAAGCCCGCTTCGGTAACGACGTAGTCTGCGACCTTGAGCGCCGTTGTCGTAGCGACGACGGAGTTACAGCCATGCGCGATATTGGCGAAGGGTCCGCCATGTACGAAGGCCGGGTTGTTTTCGAGCGTTTGTACAAGGTTCGGCTGCATCGCCTGTTGCAGAAGGACGGTCATTGCGCCGTCTGCCTTGATGTCACGGCAGTAGACGGGTGTCTTGTCGCGGCGATAGCCGACGATGATGTCGCCCAGACGCTTTTCGAGGTCGGCAAGATCATTGGCAAGGCACAGGATCGCCATCACTTCGGATGCAACGGTGATATCGAAGCCCGCTTCGCGTGGGAAGCCGTTCGCCACGCCGCCGAGGTTGCAGACGATCTCACGCAGGGCGCGATCGTTCATGTCCATCACGCGGCGATAGGCGATGCGGCGGATGTCTACTTCCTGCTCGTTCCCCCAGTAGATGTGGTTGTCGAGCATGGCGGCGAGCAGGTTGTGCGCCGATGTGATCGCGTGGAAGTCGCCCGTAAAGTGGAGGTTCATATCCTCCATGGGAACGACCTGGGCATAACCGCCGCCGGCGGCGCCACCCTTCATGCCAAAGCATGGGCCAAGGGAGGCTTCGCGGATACACACCGCGGCCTTCTTGCCAATTGCGTTGAGACCGTCGCCGAGCCCAACCGTCGTGGTGGTCTTGCCTTCACCCGCGGGTGTCGGGTTGATCGCCGTCACGAGGATCAGGTGGCCGTTTTTGTTGCCCTGTACGGACTTGATGTAGTCTTCGGAGACCTTCGCCTTGTCGTGCCCGAAGGGCAGAAGGTGCTCATTGGGAATGCCAAGCTTCTGGCCAATCTCCTGGATCGGCTTCTTGTTGGCGGCGCGGGCGATTTCAATGTCGGACATAGTGTTCTTCCAAATCCCTGATGTTTGCTTAGTTTCCGAGCTCGTCGCCGACCTTGAGGTCGGCACTTGCCGCCCACTCAGCGGCGCTCAACTTGCCTTCGCCCTCGGGGCGAACGCGCTGCACGAGGATGCGCCCACCGACGCACTGAACCTCAATGCCGTCTTCGGATATCGCGCGGATGCGCCCGGAAATCCCGTCTCCCGGCACTCGTTTGCTGTCGAAAATCCCGAGCGTCTTGCCCTGAAACGAGGTGAAGGCCCCCGGTGCCGGGTTCGTCCCGCGGATCAGGTCATAGACCTGCTTGACCGGACGGCCCCAGTCGATCCGAGAGTGACGCGTGGTGCAGCGCCGCTCATAGGTGGCCTCATCTTCGTTTGCCACGATGCGCGGCGGGTTTCCGTCCCGATAGTGGTTCACCACCGTCAGCACGCTGTCCACCGCATGCGGATAGATCTTCTTGAAGTAGAGATCGATCACCGTATCGTTCGGCTCAATAGGACATTCCCATTGCAACAGGCTATCCCCCTCATCGAGGCCATCGCTCGGGTAGAACCACGAATAGCCCGATTTGGTGCTGCCCATGATGATCGGCCAGTTCACAGCCGACGGACCACGGTGCAGCGGCAGAAGCGACGGATGGAAACAGATCGACCCGTGGGTCGGTGTATCCCGCGCCGCTTCCGGCACGAAGACGTTGACGAAGGCCATGACCATCAGGTCGGAATTGTAGCCTTTCAGCGTCTCCAGCGTTTCCGCATCGTCGAAGTTGGCCGGTTGCTCGACCGGCAACCCCTTCTCCAAGGCGAACTCCTTGATTGGATCGACGGGCTTGCCCTCCTTGTCGGGCTCGCAATAGACGGCCACGACCTCATCGGTCCCGTCGTCCAGCAATTTGGCGAGCACGTCCTTCCCGAACGCTTGCTGCCCCATCACGATCAATCGCATGTCTTCCCTCCCGATTGGTGCTACCGGTCTTTTGCCGGATGCACCGTTATGTCATTCACTCTGCGGCGACGCGTTTTGGTTCGCCCACGGCCCCCGAGCCGATCACGCGCTCCAGATCCTCTCCGGCATAGCCAAGAACCTGCTGCAGGATCTCCACCGTATGTTCGCCGAGAAGCGGAGACCGCTCCACGTCGACCGGGCTGTCACTCAACTTGATCGGGCAACCGACGGTCGTGTAGCGGCCACGCTCCGGGTGATCGACGTCGACGATCGTCCCCGTGGCGCGCAGCCCCTCGTCCTCGATGATCTCTTTGGTAGAGAGGATCGGCCCGACGGGGATGTTAAGCGGGTTGCAGATGTCCATGACCTCAAACTTGGTTTTCGTCATGGTCCACTCTTCGATGCGGCCGAAGATCTCATTGAGCTTGTCGAGGCGATCTCCCGGAGTGGCATATCCGTCCTTGGTCTTCCACTCAGGCTCATCGATCACGTCGCAGATCTTCTCCCAGACAGCGGCCTGAGTGATGAAATAGGTGTAAGCGTTCGGATCGGTCTCCCAGCCCTTGCACTTGAGAATGCGGCCCGGTTGACCGCCGCCGGAGTCATTGCCGGCGCGCGGCGTCGCGTCGCCGAACTCTACCCCTTCGCCGAACTGGCTGTATTCCTTGAGCGGACCGACTTCGAGCCGCTGCTGATCGCGCAGCTTGACCCGGCAGAGGTTGATAACCCCGTCCTGCATCGGTGCGAGAACTTTCTGGCCGCGACCGCTTTTTTCCCGCTGGTAAAGCGCTGTGACGATCCCGAGGCACAGGTGCAAGCCGGTGCCGGAATCCCCGATCTGCGCGCCGGTCACGAGAGGGGGACCATCCCGGAAACCCGTAGTCGATGCCGCGCCGCCCGCACATTGCGCAACGTTTTCATAGACCTTGCAGTCCTCGTATTTGCCGGGCCCGAAGCCCTTGACCGAGGCCATGATGATCCGCGGGTTGATCTCCTGAATCCGCTCCCACGAGAACCCCATCCGGTCCAACGCACCGGGCGCGAAGTTCTCCACCAGGATATCGCAAGTCTCGATGAGCTTTGTGAGGATCTCTTTGCCCGTCTCGTTCTTGGAGTTGAGCTCGATCGACCGTTTGTTGTGGTTGAGCATCGTGAAATAGAGGCTATCCGCGCCGGGAACATCCACAAGCTGCTTGCGGGTCGCGTCGCCGACGCCGGGCCGTTCGACCTTGATGACGTCCGCGCCGAACCAAGCCAGAAGCTGGGTGCAGGTCGGGCCGGACTGTACATGCGTGAAGTCCAGAACCTTCACACCTTCGAGAGCTTTCATTCTCTTCTCTCCTGTCTTTACTTGATCTTCTGCGCCTGCGGATAGCGCTGTTGCGCCACCACGGAGGACGGGTTGAGATTTCCGATGTTGCCGCTTTCCTTGCCGGCGCCTTCTGCGATCACGGCGTTGATCAGCGTGGGCTTGCGGCTGGCGAAAGCCTCCTTGACGGCTTGGCGCAGCGCGTCGGGATTATCGACCGTGAGGCCGACGCCGCCAAAGGCCTGCATCATCATGTCGTACCGCGAGTCCTTGACGAAGACTGTGGTCGAAGGATCGTCCCCACCGCCCCAGTTTTCGCCGTCTCCGCGATAGATGCCGTTGTTGTTCATGATCACGATGCAAACCGGCAGGTTGTAGCGACAGATGGTCTCCACTTCCATGCCGCAGAACCCGAAGGCGCTGTCGCCTTCGACGGCCAAAACCTGATTTCCGGTTTCGACCGCAGCCGCGACCGCGGACCCCATGCCGATCCCCATGATACCCCAGGTGCCGACGTCGAGACGCTTGCGGGGCTTGTGGATATCAACGATCGAGCGACACTGATCGAGCGCGTTGGCGCCCTCATTCACCAGCACCACATCCGGGTTTTCCGAGATCAGATCCTTGATCACGCCGAGCGAGCCTTGGTAGTCCATCGGCGAGTTGTTGTTCTTGAGCCGCGGCGCCATCTTGGCGACGTTGCCCTCGACCTTCTCGCGCACAGCACCCGTCCAGCTTTCGTCAGGCTTTTGCCAGTTGCTGCCGATCTTCTCCAGAAGGGCCGTGGCCACGCTTCCAACATCTCCGATAAGAGGTGCGGAGATCTTTTGGTTGGAGTCCATCTCGGTGGGTTCGATGTCGATCTGGACGAAGGTCTTTGATCCCTTCTCGCCCCAAGCCTTGCCCTCTCCGTGGCTCAGCAGCCAGTTGAGGCGCGCGCCGATCAGGAAGACACAGTCGGACTCCTTGAGCACCAAGGAACGCGCAGCGGAAGCGCACTGTGGATGGGTATCTGGAAGCAAGCCCTTGGCCATCGACATTGGCAGATACGGGAAGCCGAGCGTCTCGACGAGCTCCCGGACCTTATCGTCCGCCTGCGCATAAGCCGCGCCCTTGCCGATGATGATAAGCGGCTTTTTGGCCTTTGACAGCAGCTCGACTGCGCGGTCGATCGCCTCTGGCGCAGGCACACTGGCCGGATTGGGATCGACGACCTTGATGAGGGATTTTTCGCCCTCGACCGCATCCATAACCTGCCCCAGAAGCGCGCCGGGCACATCCAGATACACACCGCCGGGGCGGCCGGTCAGAGCAGCGCGGATTGCGCGGGCAACGCCCAGTCCGATATCCTGAGCGTGCAGAATACGATACGCTGCCTTGGCATGGGGCCGTGCGATGGCGAGTTGATCCATCTCTTCATAGTCGCCGCGCTGCAAATCGACGATCTCCCGCTCGGAAGATCCAGAGATGAGGATCATCGGCCAGCAGTTCGTGGTCGCATGCGCCAGCGCAGTCAGGCCGTTCAGGAACCCGGGCGCGGAAACCGTCATGCAGATGCCGGGTTTCTTCGTGAGGAACCCCGCTGCGGCAGCGGCATAACCAGCATGCTGTTCATGCCGGAACGACAGGACCCTCAGGCCCTGAGCCTGCGCATAGCGCCCCAAGTCCGTGATAGGGATGCCCGGGACGTTGTAGATCGTCTCGACCCCGTTCAACTTCAATGCGTCGATCAGGAGATGAAACCCGTCTGTCAGGGTCTCGGGCGCAATCTCGGCGCTCCCCGTCATCTCGTTCGCAGCTGCTACCGCCATCTATTCCTCCCTTCAGAACCGGCTCCACCCGGTTTTTCCGTCGATATCAGCGACCGGGCGCCTTGGCCTTCTCGCTATTCCGCCTGTCGAGCTCCAGTTTTGTCCAGGAGCGTCGAACATGTTCGTGTAGCCGCATGGTGTGCTCTCGCACCCTGTCCGCGGCCTGGTCTGCGTCGCGCATTTCCAGCGCGTCGATGATCTCTTCATGGTCGACAACAGACCGGTTGATCCGATCCCCCTCGCCCATCGCCCGGAGGCGCACTGCATGCATGTGAAGGAAGAGGCCGTCAGCCAGATCCTTCAGCAATGCACACTTCGAAATTTCCAAAATGCGCTGGTGAAACCGGATGTTGTCCTCCGAGTACTCAGATATCCGAGTGCCCACCCCATCGTTACCAGCGTACTTTCCAGCAATCCTGCGCAGGCTGCTGATCTCCGCATCGCTTGCCCGTTCCGTCGCGAGCCGCGCCGCCATGCTTTCGAGCGCGGCCCAAGCCACGATCATCTCGAGCACTTCGGTGAGCGACTTGCGCTGCACATAGACGCCCTTGCGGGGCACCACCGTCACCAACCCGTCCCGTTCAAGCCGTGCAATCGCTTCGCGCAATGGCGTGCGGGATATCCCGAGTTGCTGCGCCATCGATCGTTCATCTACCCGCAGGTCCGCATCTTCCGCATAGATGTCCATCTCTGTGATGGCGTCCCGGAGCATGTCATAAACATGATCCTTCAGCGTAAAATTGGCCGGGATAGGACGAAGCTTCATCTTGACTCCGCCTCCCCGCAGATCATGTCAGACGTTACGCTCTTCATGTGGTATACCATAGACCAAGAAATTTGACCTAGCAATTCCCTTTTGATCTCGATTTTACGCCGCAGTTGCAGCATCAACTAAGACCAAAGTTTCGGATATCCCTGTGATCTCGAGAGTTTTTCCGTCTCGCATTTGCAGCATAGGGCCCCAAGCAAGACGTCATTTTATCGCGGAGATACAAACGGTTACAGAATCACCCAGCGACAAAACCAAATTTGAAAGATGGATGCCCGGGGACTTCGCGCACCCCAATCTCTTTTAATGTACTATAGACTCTATAGGGCCCCGCCCCGGGATACCCGCAAAGTCGCAACCAAGACCACTTGCCGCAATATTTCCATCGTGGTATCTGGTATGCCAAAGGCCTTCTTTTAGGTCATTCGAGAGAAAACAGGGTGGGTATATGCTGATTAGATCGACGGATTCCGTGCTGGTCGTGATCGACATGCAGGAACGACTCGTTCCCGCGATGCAAGCCCCCGCCCGGACGATTCGCAACACCCGCAAACTGCTCTCGGGAGCGCAGGAGATCGGCGTGCCCGTCATCATGACAGAGCAATACCCCGCCGGCCTTGGCGCGACCGTCCCGGAACTCAGGGGGCTGGCCGAAGCAACCGTGCTGCCAAAGATGCATTTCTCCTGCATGGAAGATGCCGCCTTCGCGAGCGCATTTAGAGGCCTCAACCGGCGACAAGCCATCCTTGCGGGAATGGAGGCACACATCTGTGTGGTGCAGACCGCCGCGAGCCTCATCGAAGAGGGCTACGAGGTTTTTGTCGTCTCCGACGCGACCGCATCGCGCACCACCGAAAGCGAAGCGGCATGTCTGGCACGGCTCAACGCGGCGGGCATAGGGATCGTGACGACTGAAATGGTCATCTTTGAATGGCTCGGCCAGGCGGGAACACCCGCCTTCAAGAAGATGCTACCGCTCATCAAATAAATTACGGCCCCCAACGTGGGGCCACACCAGGGGAGGAGATCTAGAGTGAACATCCACGAATACCAGGCGAAGGGATTGTTGCGGGCATACGGTGCGCCCGTTGCCGATGGACGGGCCGTGTTGCGGGCCGAGGAGGCCAAG
>NZ_FOJU01000006.1 GCF_900111875.1 Poseidonocella pacifica | reverse complement strand
CGCGAGAGACCCAGACCGCCAAACCGCCGAGATCCACGTCCGCATTGCATTAATGAACCGCTTCAATGCCCTCGGCTCTGCCGAGATCATTCGCGTGGCATAACGCCAGCGGGGTAAGGGGAAGTCATGCCTCAGCCGTGAGTTCTGCAACGATGCCGAACCAAGGGTGGCATGAACACGAAACTGCACGCCATCTGCGACAGCTATGGACGTCCGCTCAATCTGTTCGTGACCGCCGGTCAGGTCAGCGACTACATCGGTGCTCTTGCACTGCTGAGCAGCCTGCCAGATGTCGAATGGCTGCTTGAGGATCGCGGCTATGACGCTGATTGGTTCAGAGGAGCGTTGAAAGACAAAGGGGTACGCGCCTGCATCCCGGGTCGTAAGCAACGCAAGACAGCAATCCGATACGACAAGCGGCGCTACAAACGCCGCAACCGCATCGAGATCATGTTCGGCAGGCTCAAGGACTGGCGGCGTGTCGCAACCCGCTATGACCGCTGCCCCAAAGTCTTCCTCTCCGCAATCGCCCTCGCTGCACTCGTCATCTACTGCCTATGAGTCCTGAACCTAGGATTTGATCTGCGATCCTGCCATAGTGCGCATCAGCAGTGTATTGGCGGCCGCGTAAAGAGTTGCGCGAACACATCGATCGCCAACTCTGGATGTGCGCCCCGGGTTGTCGTGTTCGCCCGACTGATATCTTCGTGGTTTCAGGCCGAAGTGCGCGGCAACGTTACGGGATCTTTTGAAACGGGTGGGGTCATCGATCGCGGCCTTGGGGGTCAATGCTGCTATCGGACCAACACCCGGCAGCGTCATCATCCGTAAGCAGACTTCATCACTCCTGGCCGCCAGATCGATTGTCCTGTTGAGCAAGGCTTTGCGACAACTGAGCAGTGCGCGCGTGCCATGCGCTTCCCGGCTCTTCTTATGAACCGGGCTAAACCAGCCAGTTCTCAGGATATGAGCAATGCCGCGGGCATCGTTCCTGTCGGTCTTGTTCCGCATTGCTGACAAGGCGGCGCAGACCTGGTGCGTTTCCACGCAGACGACATCAAAGCCATTGTTCGTAAGAAGATAGAACAAGTGCTGGCTCGTCGTGCCGGCCTTGAATCCGATCCTTGCAACCGGGTGTGAGAAGCTCGCCAAGCAATCGGTGATCTCACCGACCTGGCAGACCAGATCGCGCCCGCAGGCAACGCTACCACTGGCGTCCACTACGCACAGCGCACACGATCGCAGCGACACATCCAGTCCGGCAAAATACTCCATCGTCATTCTCCCGTGTTAACAGACATCCTGTGATCATATCGGGAGATCGACCTCAGATTGGGGTCAGCCTAATTACGCATGCTATGGGCCGTTCACACTCAACGCCCCTAATCAGCAACCGCGAGAAGTCGAGCCGGTTACAGACAATGAGGGCATGGCCGCTCTCACCAGTTATTCGGGAAGCCTCAGTGTTGAGACGTCGGGTTGCCGGTTATCCTGATTTCACCGCTGCCCGATTTAGGCGCTTGATCTCATGCCTGCTTGCGGGCGGCGCGCGCCTCAGCAGTAGTGGAAAGGAAATGGCCTGTATTGGTCCCATCCATTGGGCGTGACAGTCCGAAGCCTTGCAGAAAATCACACCGCATTGCCTGCAGGATTTCGATGTGCGCGGCAGTCTCCACACCTTCTGCGACGACCTTGATCCCAAGCATGTGACCGATACCGATTATGTTCTTCACCAGGTCCCTTTGACGTTCCGACGTGTCTATCGGGCTTACAAGTGCATGATCAATTTTCAGTCGCTTTGGTGAAACTGCCAGCAGGCTGGCAATCGACGCATGGCCGCTTCCAAAATCGTCAATTTCAATATTGATGCCCAGTTCGTTGACTACGTCAAGGTTCCGATCGACCACGTTGTTCTTCGTGTCCAGGAACGCCGATTCCAGCAACTCGAAAGACAGCATCCCCACCGGAATATCGAAGGTACGTAGCTGATCGGCAAATGTGGGATCGTTCAGCCGGCTGGCTGAAACATTGACCGAGATCGGCGGAACATGGATCCCGGCCCTCTCCCATTTGTTGATGTCATGAAGCACGCGGCGCAGCACCACGTCGTCGACGTCTGGAAGGATGCCCATGTCCTCGGCAACACCGAGGAATTGGTGCGGCATGAACAGGCCGAACGCCTCTCTCTCCCACCGCACGAGCGCTTCGAGACCCGATAGCTCGAGTGTGGCCGCATCGAATTGGGGCTGGTAATGGCAGGTAATTTCGCCTTTTTCGATACCGGCCGCGAGTGCGTCGAAGGTGTGCTTCCGGCAGCGCGCCTCCTCCTTCATCGAAGGTGAATAGAAGCGATACCGCCCGCGGCCGGCTTTTTTTGCCTCATAGAGAGCGAGATCTGCGTTGATGAAGAGGCTGTTGTCTCCGGCTTCGCAGTTTTTGGAGGTTGCGATGCCCACGCTGATGCCGACCGCGCATTTCTGGGAGCGATATTCGAACGGCAGGCACATTTCGCGGATGATCGCCTCCGCAGTGGTCTGCAATGCTTGCTCGTCCAGGGCTTTGAACATCAAGGCCACGAACTCGTCCCCTCCCACGCGAGAGACAAGAGCATCGCCTGTTATGTGTCGCCGCAAAATATCGGCTGCATGTTGAAGCGTTGCGTCTCCTGCATCATGACCCAGCGTGTCGTTGATCTGTTTGAAATGATCAATGTCGAAGTGCAGAACGGAGACCCCACTTCGGCTATTTGCGACATGCTCCGAAAAGACTTCATCCAATTTCCGTCGGTTGGCGAGTTTTGTCAGTGCGTCGTGCCGGCTCTCATATTCCATGAGCGCCCGAGCCTTTTCGAGTTCCTCGGTCTGAAGCTTGTCATGCGTAATATCGATGTTTACGCCATAGTAGCGCGGACCCGTTTCGGCATTGTCTACGAACTTTGCAAGAGCCCGTATATGGATGGCCTCGCCTTCCGTATTCAGGATTCGATAATCTCGCTCAATGTCCAGCTTTTGTTCAACGCGGTCAGCCAAGTAAGGGTATACCTCATCTCGATCATCCGGATGAACGTATTGAAGCCAGTCTTGCCCCGGGCGATTATTCTTTCCATCCTTGACGGCCAGCATTTGAAGCATGCGATCATCCCAGTAGGCCTCGCCCGTATCGAGGTTCAGCTCCCAACGCCCCATCCCCGCGGCTTCCATGGCGACGGCCAAGCGTTGCGTCATGCGCTGGCTTTCCAGTTCGACGGTCTTGATGTCAGTGATGTCGGTGTCCGTACCGACAATACGCGCTGGAAGGCCGGCTGGATCGCGGCGCACCACGCGCCCCCGGCTCAGGAACCAGACCCAATGCCCATCCTTGTGCCGCTGGCGAAACTTGTAGTTGATAATGTCCGTCTCGCCAGCATCAATCTGGCGCCATTCTTCGTGCAGGTGAGCGACGTCGTTCGCATGAATGGTGGTGAACCACTCTTCCGTGGAGAGGGGGATGTCATCGTCGATCGTGAGGCCACGCAAGGTACGCCAGGTATCCGAAAGGTAATGCTGGTTACGCTCGAAATCGTGGTCCCACACCGCTTGATTGGCGCTCAGAACAGCTGTTATCCACCGACTATCCGTCTCCGTTTCGCTGATGCGGTCGCAATTCATGAACGATTCCAGTCGAAATACGGCGAGCAAGTGCAGCGAAGCGTAGTGCCTTCCGAAACGAGTCCGGATCCGCAAAGTCAATGCACGCGTCAGCTTCTTTAAAATAGACGCCAGATTTGCTTTCAGAATACAAATCGAACGTTAAGTGTCTGTTACCGCCTCACGAGCCACGCCCCGGTCGCCGTGATAAAGCGCTTGGCGAAGGGTGTGTTGAAGGAGTCCTTCCCGGCGCAAGTCCATGGCCGCAACATCCGAGCTGCGGGCACCTGCGATGGAACGAGCACGTTCGAAAGCCTCGATCTCGAACCAAGCGAGGGACTCCAAGATCCATGCTTGCGTTTTCAGCGTCATTGCCATCGTCGTCTCCGCGTCTGCGGCGAAGACCAGGTCGCTCATCTCGGTGAGGCGGCGGGCCAGGAACTTCGCGTCGCGGAGGACGTGGGTGCGCAGCGAGAAACACAGGAACGACTTTTTCGATGGGGTGCAGATCCCGTTTCCGGAAACGCAAGAAGCCGCGCCAGCCAGGCCCCTACGGGGACGGGACAGGCGTCTGCGCCAGAAGTAGCCTGAGCGGCGGATCTCGAAGTGAGGTGGAAAGCTCCGATTCCGGGGCATGCAAATGCCCTCCTGTGCACGCGATGTGCACCGCCGGGTGCACCAAAATGTGCACCTCGTCGTCGAGCTTCGATTCCGAAGCGGGGAATCACAATGATTTCAGAGGGTAGCTGAGATTTTGGCTCCGGCGGTAGGGGACGGAGCGCGAGACAGAAAATCCAGTAAAATCAACGGTGCGGCCTCTGCAAGCGCACCAGATGGTTAAGTTTGTGCACAATCGCAAGCAGCATACAAGTGTAATTCTCTTTAGAGCGCGCGTCGATCAGGCCGTTTGAACTCTGATAGCTGACAAAGCGCGATGCCCAAGGTTTCGCCACCTGGAATGCTGCCCGGTATTATCATCCCAAGAGGTGGGAGGGCGAGCAGACCACCAGTTTCCTTGAGCCTCGAGTCAATGAGACGTAGAGGTTCTTCCTGTTTTTCGCTGGATCACGGTCGAAGTCGCTCGCATCAAGGATCACTGCGACATCGCCTTCGAGCCCCTTCAGTAAGAGGGGACTTCCTACGGCTCTTGTTGGCAACCGTCGCCCGAGGACACGTTGCTGTTCGCGGATACGCTTTGCAGCCTCCAGAAAGCTGACATCGGGGCCGGACGATTGGAGGGCCTTGATGCAAGCGCGCAGGATTTCTGGCCGGAATGTCCGGGCACCCTGCGCAGCCTCAAGAGCCCTAAACAGGGCGATGAGGGAGGCGGCATCCCCAATTTCTCGGAATCGTATAGCCGCAAGTTCGTGCGCCTCAGGCGGTGCCCGGTGCCGACCCGCGGCGATTGTTGTCGCCCGGGCAGCGATGCCTTCACGATCGACCCCTGTCATGACCGCAAAGGCGAAGTCGAGAGCGGCTTCGAGATTTCCCGGAGCGACGAGACCGACCTCGCCTGCGAAGTCCGTGACATCCGTAAGATCGACGGCTTCGACCGTCACGGCCCCCGGTGTTTGCTTCGCCAGCTTCCGTTGCAGTTCCTTTTGAGTCCCACCTGTCATGATCAGGACTTCTCCTCCGGCCCGGGGAGATCGAGTGAGACAAGCGAGACGCTGCTTTTCGTGATCGGATACACCGTCCAGTCGAATCCAAGAGACGTCGGGGGGAGCCATTCTCAGGTCGATCCGGCTACCAGCCTTCAGCGTGCGACGCGCCGCGAGAAGCCAAGCCCCGAGCTCATGGGCGCCAGCATTTTCCCATCGCCAGGGTCGAGTCAGTTCAGCGACCAATGGAAAGTTCCCCACCACGTCGGCATCCCAATCCGGGTGGCGGCCGCGCCAGTTGAAGATTTCCTGCATCGGATCGCCGAGGACGACGGTCGGCAGAACGGTCGCGAGATGACAAACCACGACATGCTGATCAGGATCGCAGTCCTGATATTCGTCGACGATGACCCGGCTGTAGCTTGCGAAGAGAATGTCGTCTACGTGCCGACCAGTGAGAAAACGCGCGATCGCCGCCTTG
The DNA here is from genome assembly GCF_900111875.1 of Poseidonocella pacifica. Taxonomy (GTDB): domain Bacteria; phylum Pseudomonadota; class Alphaproteobacteria; order Rhodobacterales; family Rhodobacteraceae; genus Poseidonocella; species Poseidonocella pacifica. Next base: position 79,710 of record NZ_FOJU01000006.1, on the reverse strand, counting down.
ATGGCTGGGTAATCCTCTCCAGCATTTTCGAGGTCGAGGTGTGCAGGCGCAATACCGGACTGCGCAGGAAAGGTCTTTAGGATGCGAAGGGCCCAGCCGTCGATCGTAGACAGCCGGTAACGGTCTTTTGGCACCAGATGTCGCGACAATCGATGCCGAAGCGCGGCAATCCCAGCGTTGGTGTGAGTCAGCACAAGGACAGGTTTCGGGCCGGCATGGCGGCGCAGAGCGGAGACGATCAGTTCTGTCTTGCCGCAGCCTGCGGGTGCCTCCACTGTGCCCCGGGCCACGTCCAAGAGATTGATGTCGTTAGGCATTGAGTGTCCAGCGGCGTATTTGCCCTGTCGTTAACCTGAACGGGTCCCCCGCAACGAGGTTCGGCCCGATGATTTCGCGCGCCGCACGCTCCATCGCACCCACGGTCTTGAACCAACCCGACTTCCTTCCCGACGCCTTCCCCAAGGCCTCTCGAGAGATTGGACTGAGCTCGCCCGCCAGTGCCTCTTCTCGGATCGACGCAATGCTGACCATGTTGCCTGAGGCAGAAGAAAGCTGTGCATCCAAGACCTGCTGCTCCATGTCTTCGAGAGCTAAGTCGAGGAGGGCGATGGCCGCGCCAGACGGGACCGATGCAAAAATCTCCGCTTCGATTTTCCGACCCTCCTGCCACTTGAAGACCTCGCCGGACAACTCGAACACGGCTTCCTCAACAGGGTCCGGACGCTTGTCGTCATCACGTAGAAGGGCCGTCCTATAGCCGAGCGCTACAAAGGCCGAGGCCCGCTTCAACATCTCGTCTCCGCCGCCGCTGACGAGGCAGGTGCCCGCAGCGTGGAAGGACGGCTTTCCGCGGTCAGCACACCACTGGTCTATCCCCCTTACAAACCCAACTTCCGTCGCCCCTTCGCAGACCAATACAGACTTGGCGAGGAATGCCTCTGGGAAGAGCCGCGCCGTTCCCTGCAACTCAGTGTGGTCTCCGGCTCGTTTCAAGACTGGACCATGACTGCCACGCCGCGCGATTGTCAAAGGCGTCAGACCGAGTTCCCGAACGACTACAGGCGAATGACTGGTCATAAATACTTGGAGTGAAGGTTCGGACTCCTTCGCGCCGAGCGCGTTCAGGAACTGGATGATCCGGTGCGGCTCGAGCCCATGTTCTACTTCATCGACCAGCACGATCGCCGATCCAGACGCGGCTTCCGTCTGCAAACCGGCGATCAGGAGGCGTGTCGATCCGATACCCATTCCTTTCAGCGGTATGCCGTTGGCATTGTGGAGGGAGATCGTGCCGGCCGACACGGAGACCGAATGGGCATCCAGTTCGGCATGGAGGTCGCTCCCTTCTCCAATGCCCAACCCGTCCGCCACTTTCTTTACCTTTGCCAGCCCTTCCGATAGCTGCTCGTCCGCCGTGCTGCCGAATTGTGCACGTGCGTCACGCGCCGCAGCGAGCAGGATCGCGGATGCGTCGGCCTTCTCATCTGATAGCTTGTTCAAGACGGACCCCCGCTTCCAGGAGAGGTTCACGTCCGAAAACGAGCCGATCCGCGTCGGGGCGATGTCCTGCCGGTCGGACCAAGCGAGGTAACGCTCGCTCCCAAGTGCAGCCGCTCGATCGGAGACCAGTGTCCAGAACGGCTCGAGGTCCGCACCCACCGTCAATCTGAGGCACAAAACCGTTTCGAGACCGGCCTGCGGCTCATCTTCAATCTCTCCGCTTTCGGCATCGAAGCCGCGCAGAAAGAGGCCGTAGGCGTCGAGGGTCTTTAGGCGGTCAGACAATGCGCCGAGCGTGATGGTAATCTCTATCGGCGTATCGACTGAGAGATCGGTGAAGTCCGCGTCGGTAAACTGGATCGTGCGCCTCGCCCCCATGCAGAGATCAATGGCGTCAAGGATAGTCGACTTGCCACTGTCGCCCGGGCCCACGAGGCAATTGATGCCTGGTGTCGGGAACCAAGACCGGCTTCTGATGCACCTGAAATTCAGAACTTCGAGTTTTCGTATCTGGGCCATGCTCGTCCGCGGATTGTCTCGAATTCTTTTACCGCCAAGATCGCGTCAAGCCATTCATTTTCTTCGTCTCTCTTGAGTCGGTTGCAATTAGCACGTGCCTCGACCAGTCCGCCTGATGCTCAATCTACCTCGACGTCGCATGCCACGGGTCATGCGTCCAGATAAGTTGAGGATCGAAAAGACGCGAGCTCGTGGACGAAGGGGGCGCGCAACCCAGCGCAATGAGTTGAGGTCTTCAAGCGAATGAGTATCCTTCCGCGCATGCGCATTTTGCACGCCTCTGATCTTCACCTCGATTCTCCGCTCCGTTCCGTGGCGCTTCGTGATCCCATTCTCGGGGAACGATTGCGCACGGCGTCGCGGGACGTCCTGCGGCAAATCGTCGATATCGCTATCGAGAAAGAGGTCGATGCGCTGGTTTTGGCAGGGGATGTTTTCGACAATGGCGTGCCTGATGTCGCAGCGAGGACGGTGCTGACGGTAGCGTTGTCGCGACTGGGTGCTGCTGGCATCCCGGCGATCCTGATCCGCGGCAACCACGACGGGCTGCTCGATCATGGGCGATACGGCCCACTCGGGGATAATGTGATGCTCCTCGATCATAACCGGCCCACGGTTGACGTGGGCGGCGTGAGCTACCACGGCCTGTCGCATGGCGGCCAGCCCGAGACGCGGAGCTTCCTGCCCCGATATCCGGCGCCAGTTCCAGGACGGATCAACGTTGGCGTAATGCACTGCTCGCCGGACGGGACGAGCGGGCATGATCCCTACGCGCCCTGCTCGGTCTCCGAGTTGCTCGGCCACGGCTACGACTATTGGGCGCTGGGGCACATCCACAAGCGACAGGAGTGGCGCGGCGATGGCGTGCTCGCGGTTATGGCAGGCATTCCCCAGGGTCGGCACATTCGCGAGACGGAAGGTGGTTCGGTTACGCTTGTCGAGATCGACGGTCATGGAGCGCGGGCCGAAGCAATCCCCGTCGAACTGGTAGCATTTCGCGAGATCGAGGTGCCTATGCCAGCGGAAGAGGCGCAGGATGCCCAGGCTGACCGGGTGCGCGAAGCGCTGGCTACCGCCCGCGTCGGCGATGGCCCGTCGGTGCTGCGGGTCACGCTATCGGGGCCCGGTGCGCAGGTCTACTCGGCGCGTTCCGGTGAGGCGGCGCGCTTCCTCGGGGTGCTGGCCGAGGACTTGGAGGGACTGCATCTCGATCGCGTGATCATTAAGCCCGGACAGGCGCCCGCCGCGCCCGCTCTCGTCGGTGATCTCGCGGCCGCGATGCGGGAGGAGGCGCTAAGCCCCGGCTTCAGGGATGAGGCGGAGCGGTTGCTGACGGACCTCCGGGACGTTTTGCCGGCAGAATTGCGCGAAGTGCTTGACCCCGGAGAGTTGGATGACCTGATAGAGGAAGGCCTGGCGGCCGTCGCGGCGCGTCTGGCACTGGCGGAGGGAACATGAGGCTGCGCCGGCTCGACCTCGCGCGCTACGGCCGCTTCGAGGGCATTTCTCTGGATTTCGGAGCCGCGGGCGAGAGGACGGACGTCACGGTCGTCTTCGGACCCAACGAGGCCGGCAAGAGCACCGCCTTCGCCGCCTGGCTCGACTTGCTCTACGGGTTCCAGAGGCAGGGCCACCCGTATGCCTTCCGCTTCGAGCGCAAGGACCTGCTCGTCGGGGCCGAGGTCGAGACGGCGGAAGGGCCGCTCGTGCTGCAACGCACTGCACGAAACACCGGCTCCCTAACAGATGACGGTGGACGCGAGATGGCCGAGCACCGCTTGGCGGCATTGCTCCATGGGCTCGACCGGGACGCCTACCGCACCCGCTTTTCGCTGGACGATGCCGTGTTGCGGTCGGGCGGCGAGGAAATCGCCGCCGCGAAGGGCAATCTCGGCCGCCTACTCCATGCCGGCACCAGTGGGCTTTCCGGCTTGTCGCGCGCGCTGGACGAGGTCAGCGAGGATGTCGAGCACTTCTACAAGAAGGGCGGCAGCGCGCAGGTGCTCCCGGTCGCGAAACGACGGCTGAAGGAGCTGGAGACAGAGATGCGCGAGCGGCGGCTCTCGCCGATGCGCTTTGACGAACTCCGCACCGAGGCGGCGGCCCGCGAGGCGGCCGCGCAAGATGCGCGCGAGGCCGTGGCCGCGTCGCGCCGGGCGATCGCCTACGCCGAGGCGGCAGCGCGCCGGCGGGACCTTCGTGCGCGTCAGGCTGATCTGGCAGAAGCTCTGGCGAGCTATCCCGCCGGTCCCGACCTGGCGCAGGGGGCCGCGCATGAGGTGGTGCGCGTCGCCGCGAAAGCGCGAGAGGCCGCAGAACGAGAACGCCGCGCCACGGAGGATCGTGCCGAAGCGTCCAGGCTGCTGTCGGAGGAGCTGATGCCCGATCCGGAAGGGCTCGATCTTGGCCCGTTGCTCGACGATCTGGACGGGCTGCGGTTCGACGACCAGCCGCTGCTGCTGCGCGTTGCGGGGGCCGAGGCAGATCTGGAGAAACGACGCGCAGAGCGCGACCGACTCGCGACAGCGGCTGGCGCGTTGGCGGGACGCTTGGGCGGCCCAGAGGCGGCAGCTGAAGACATGCGTCTTGCTCCGGCAACGCTTGATCTCCTGGCGTCGCAGCTTCAGGAGGTGAGGGACGCGGAGCACGATCTGCGCGGCGCGCAGGAGGCACTGGCCGACGCGGAGGATGGGCAAGGCGATGCGCCGCGCACCCCACAGGGAGAAGCGGCTCTGGCCGAGGCGTGGGACCGCCTGAGCACCAAGGCCCCGGATGTGGAGGCCCTTCGAGAAAGAGAGGCGGAGGCCGTCTCGGCGACCGAGATGGCGGCGGCGGGCCTTCCAGAAGGCTGGAAGACAGATGTGGCGCCGGAGGGCCTCCCGACCGAGGAGGAGGTCTCGGCGACGGTGCAGGCGGTAGCGCGAACCGCCGATGCACAGGCGGTTGCGGAGAAACAACGCGACGATGCGATTGCCGCGCGTGAAGCAGCCGAAGCGTGCTACACTGCCGCCGCGACCAACCCCGCAGCGATGGACATCGCGGAAATCCAGCGCCGCAGGCGCGCGCGGGAACACGCATGGTCCACCCACCGCGCGGCCCTCGATGAGGAAACAGCCGAGACATTCGAGGCCGCGATGCGCGCTGACGACGAGGCCACGGCAGCCCACGCGGAGGGGGCCGAGGCGCGCGCCCTACTGTTGCGCCGGTCCGAGGAGCTTGAAATGGCCCGCGCAGAGGAGGCCGTCGCCGGGCGTTCCGCCGTGGCAGCACTGGCAGAGAGCGAGGCCGGGAGTGACCGGCTTGCGGCGCTCGCGCCGCGTCTCTTGCTCGACCCAAGCACCCCGCCGGAGTCGTTTCTGCCGCGCCGCCGGGAGCTGACGCTCGCGCTGGAGGCGGCAGAACGGCAGCGCGCCGCCACTGCTGCACTCGGGCGGGCGGAGGAGCGAAAGGCAGATCTGGAACTCAATGTGAGAGAGGCTCTGGCGGGGAGCAGTGCGTCTCTGGACGACATGCCCCTTGGCGTCGCCGCGAAGGCGCGACTGTCGGAGCTGCGCGAGGCCGGGACGGCCCTCGCGCGCTGGCAGACCAAAGAGGAACAGAGGGCCGAATTGGACCGGAAGGTGAAGCGTGCGCAGGAGCGGCTCGCGGCGCGCAAGGAAGCTCTGGCCGAGGTGACAGCAGGAACCTGGGCCGCGCGGATGTCCCCGGTCGCCCTGCGCGAGGCCCTGCCGGTGGCCGCCGAGCTCACCAATACCCTGGATCAGGTGCGCGAACTGGATCACCGGATCGGGCGTATGGAGCAGGCGCTGGAAACCTTCGAGGCGGTCGCACCGCGCATTCGCGAGGTAATCGGGCCTGCCGTCACCGCCGAGGCGCTGGTGCGGGCGGCACGCCAGCGCCGGACCCAGGCGGAGCGCATTGCGGCGGAGATCGTCGCCGCCACCAAGCAGCGTGACGACGCTGCAACCGCGGTAGAACACGCACGCGCGGCGCAGGAGCTGGCGGCAAGGCGCATATCGGGATTACTGGCCGGTCAGGAAATGCCCGACGACGTGTCGCCCGACCAACTTGTCACCAGGCTCGAGGAGCGGGACAGCCTGCGTCGCGAGCGACAACGCGCGGAGGCGGAGATCTCCGAGACCGGACGGGACCTCGATGCGGTGAGGCTCGACGAAGAAGAGGCGATCCTCGATCCGGCTCGACGTGCCGGACTCGCTGACGACCTGACACGCGCCGAAGATGCGAGCGCTGCCGCGGACCGAGAAGCCGGCGCCGCGCAGCAGAAGCTTGCCTCCGCTCTGAAGGCCGGCGGCGGGGCGGAGGCCGATCAAGAGCGGGCCGCGATCCTGGAAGACCTGACCGGCGGCGCACGAGAGGCGATAGCGCGCGCGATCGCCGCAGCAGCTGCGCGGACCGCTTTGCGGCGTCTTGGTGAAAACCGCCGGGGCCCGATGCTGGCCGACACCGAGGCTGCGTTCCGCCGGCTAACCGGCGGCGTCTGGTCCCGGCTCGACACATGGGTGCAGGGGCAGGACGAAAGGCTTGTCGGGATCTCTGAGGGACGTTCGGTGCCGGCCGACGGGATGTCGACGGGAACGCGCGCACAACTCTATCTCGCGCTGCGCATCGCGGGCAACGCGGCCTTCGTGCGCGACGCCGGGCCGCTGCCATTCGTCACGGACGACATCCTTGAGAGCTTCGACGATCAGCGCGCCGCCGCCGCCCTCGATCTGACGGCAGAGTTGGGCAGCCGCGGACAGGCCATCCTGTTCACCCATCACGCGCATCTGGTGGAGATGGCACGCGACCGGATCAGCGGTGTGCGGGTGATCGAGTTGCCCGGCCGGGATGTCGCAGCGGCCTGAACCGGACCTCATGGGATGGTGGCGAGACGCGCCGATTGATTATTCCTTGTCGAGCAAATCGTTGTCAGCAGAGATGGGCGACAATGCCGTGTGATAACCAAGACGAGGAATACCAGGCCCAGACAAGGCTGACATTTCCTATCAGCGTTGGCATTCTGTCCACTATGTCCGTCGTGTAGCCGAATCGGGACCTGAAATCTTCTCTCGGGAAGGCCCAACGCTTCGGCAGGACAGACAGAGGCAAGGAGAGCGAATTTCATATGGAAGATCATTTCGCCCCCCCCGAGATGACCCTCGAGGATCGTCAGAAACTCGCCGGACTGCTCGGCTTCGCGGAAGGCGTTCTGCGCGCCCGCGAGAAAGTCCAGATGGAAATGCAGGCGGGCCTCGGGGTCTTTCACGAAAACGATTTTCACGAAGCGCCGGGCGTTCACCTCGACTGCGACGACGGTGCCTGGATGCGGATCGAACGGCAGCGCGAAACCGCGCCACCTGACGCCGTGGAGCACGTCGCCGCGTTCTTCGTCTCCAAGCCCAAGGACCCCATGAAGGCGCCGCAGATGCGCTCCGCGATCTCTGTCGAGGTCAACATCGAAGAAGCGTCCGATCTCTGCGAGGGCGGTCTCCTCGATCCGGATGATGTGCGCCCGATCATCGAGAACGGCGTCACGACGGAAAGCCGCGTAAAGGTGATCCTGCACGCCGAAAACCTTCCCGAGATGAGGCGGGACTTTGTGAAATATGTCGGTGGCCCCTGGGCTGAATGGGCCAAGCACGAAAAACCGGTTCGCCGGACCATCGATCTCTACAACAATCTCTTCTCCATCCACTCCGCAATCCACACCTCCGAGGGCGCCCCCCCTGAACTCGTCTGGGGAATCGGCGTCGGCCGCTGGAAACATCGCGGCGCGAAGATAGACATGCCGGTCATTGAGCAGCTCGTCGACATAGACCTCGAGCCGGGCGGCGTGATCGCTATCCGGCCGCGGGATCTTGCGCCCGGCCTGTCCCTGAAGCCCTACATCGAGATCGAGGTCGACAACTCACACAAGCTGCAACACACCCTCCAGGGTCAGCTCTCTGTCTTTCTCGATGGCAACCTGGATTTCACGCCCTTCTCGGGCGCGCTCTGGGAACCCCTCCTCGACACGGTGGCCAGCGAGATCGCCAGCGACGGCGAGCACGTGACCCGTGAGATGATGGAAGAGGGCAAGGCGCTGCCTCCCGCCGAAGAACAGTTCCGCGTGACCTCGAGCTGGGCCATTTTCGGCCGCCCGCGCTCCAACGAGGCACGGCTCAACGACCTCGGCGCGCTGCGCAAGCAGATCGATGACGACACGGCCGAGGTGCCCGCCTCACTTCGCGGATACGCAGTCACCCCACCAGACGCCCCCAAGCGCGCAACAAGCGCCTTCGGCCTCGATATGGCGGTGCTACGCGGAGAGACAGACGGCGCCGGATCGACCTACGCCACCGCGGAGCCACGGCCGACAGCCGAAGCCGCAGGCGCGGCGCGCGCCGGCGCGGGCCAGGCCACCGCCGCCGATGGCGGCAACGCTCACCCCGTGCATTTCTTCCCGCTCCCCTTCAACCACGAGCAAGGTCGAATCTCCGATCTGCTCGACGATCCGAAGGTGGCCGTCGCCTGTGTCTCCGGTCCCCCGGGCACCGGCAAGTCGCATTCCATCGCCAACATCATCAGCCACCAGATGGCGCTCGGAAAGCGCGTCCTGGTCACCGCACGAACACCCGAGGCGATCGCGGCCGTCCGTGAGAAGCTCCCGGAGTCCCTGCGGCCCCTCGCCATCGCCTCCGTGGGCACCGACCGCGACAGCGCCCAGCAACTCCAGGACGCGGTCAAGGAGTTGTCGCACGAGGTCGTCACCCTCGACACCGCCGCCGCTGTGGCCCGAAAGGGAAAACTCGAGCAGCAGATCATCGACTGCGACGAGACGGCCGGAAAGGCGGACAAGGCGCTTGCGCGCATCGCGCAGGCCAATCTCGACCGGCTTGAGTGGAAAGGCGACACGCCCACGCCAATGGATCTCGTCGGTCTGCTCGAGGAGGAGGCCCTCGCGCATGGCTGGTTCACCGACGCACCGGATCGCCAGCCACCGGCGCAACTCGACGCGGTGCTCGTGCGGCTCAAGAGCAATCTTCCGGAGCTCGCGGCCGACATCGTCTATGCCGGCGCCACGCTCCCCGACCCATCCGAACTGCCCGGCACCGCCGACCTCATCGCAGCACACAAGGCCGAGCTCGCTTGGAACAACCGCGAGATCGTCGACTACTCCACCGCTCCGCGCATGGCGCGCGACAATGCCGGCGCCGATGAGCAGGCCGCCCGGGTCCTCGCCGAAGCCGAGGCACTCTCCCGCGACATCGATCAGCAGTCTGAAGCCGTGCGCGCCCTTACCCGGCGCGCGCTGAGCAAGAAAGACGGGATCGATCGGACAGACCTGAAATCGTTGCTGGGGTTTCTCTCTGGGTTCAAGGACCTCGATGCCATCATCGTCGTGCGATACGGCCTCGGAAACTGCAAGGAGGATGAGTTCGTCGCTGCCGTCAATCGCGGCGCGGCCGGCCAGAAGCCGGTGGGATTTGGCATCTTCAACGGAGCTCTCAAATCCGCCATTGGCTCGGTCCGCGTGAAAGATGCGGCGCCTGCCTCCGTCGCCGACTGGAGGTCCGTGCTCGACGCCTACCACCTGCGGCGGAACCGGGAACGCATTCTTCTGGCGGTGCGCCCCCTGATCGGTGAAAAACTTGTTCCCGTTCTGCCAGATCGGCCGCATGAAATCGCTCAATACCTGAAAGACAGACAGGCGGAACTCGGCACGGCCCTCGCGACCGCGGAACGTCTGTCTCATGTCTGCACGGCCCTTGAGGCGCTCTTTCCCTTCGGCCTCGATCTCGACGGCTTGCGCAACTCGCTCAATTGCACGGACATCCTCTTCGCGCTCCGCGGCAATCTTCCGGACGGATATGCCGCGCATCCCGCCCTCGATCAGCTTCGGACGCTTTCCGAGGGTGCGACGCTTCCAGTCATAGTCGAGCTCGGCAATCTCGCGGGCGCGCTGGGCCGGGAAGAGACCAATCCCAACGACATCATCGATGCCCGCGCCGCGATCACCACCGAGCTCGGCCGCCTCGCGGAGGTCTCCCGGCGGCTGCAAGAACTGGGCGCCGATCTCGACGCACTCTCGGAGGCCGGCGCGCCAGAATGGCGCGCGCGGCTTGAGGACCGCCCCGATGCCGCGCCAGATCTCATACCCGATACCTGGAAGGAGGCCTGGGCGTGGGCCGAGATGCGTGCCCGGGTCAATCGCATCATCGATCTCGGCAACGGGGACGATCATCGCAAGGCCAAGGCCGACGCCATGAAGCGCCGGCGGCGTCTCTTCGAGGAACTTATCAGGACCCGCACGCTTCTCGGTCTCAAGGAGCGTATGACGCCCTCCATCCGGCAGGCCATGGAAGCCTTCACCCAAGCCGTGGCCAAGATCGGCACCGGTAAAGGCAAGAAGGCGCCGCGGTTCATCCGTGCCGCTCGGGACGCGGCCAAGCGAGCCTCCGCGGCCGCCCCGGTCTGGATCATGCCGGAATACAAGATCCCCGAACAGCTTCCCGCCGATTTCGGCGACTTCGATCTGGTGATTCTCGATGAGGCATCGCAGAGCGACATCACCGCGCTGGCCGCCCTCGCGCGCGGCAAGAAGATCCTTGTCGTGGGTGACGAGGAACAGGTGAGTCCGTCCGTGGTCGGTATCTCGATGCAGAAGATCAACGGGTTGCGCGCAGAGTTCCTCGAGGGGCTGCCGGGCAAAGACCTAATCGACGAAAACTCGTCAATCTTCGAGATCACCAAGCGCATGCACCCGGACAGCCACGTGATGCTGCGCGAGCACTTCCGTTGCGTGGCGCCGATCATCCAATTCTCGACACGCTACTACAACAACGAGCTGGTGCCGCTGCGAGTGCCCAAGGCCTCGGAGCGCTTCGACCCGCCGCTCGCGGATGTCTACATCCCGGGTGCCGCGCGCCAGGGAAAGACCAATGCGTCCGAGGCCCGCTGGATCGTCGATGAGATCGCCCGCCTGATTCAGGACCCGGGACATGACGGCCGTGACATCGGGGTCATCTCCCTTATCGGCAGCGAACAGGCCGAGAAAATCGGCCGAATGCTCGTAGAAGACGATCGGATCGGGCCCGAGAAGATCGAAGAGAGGCACATCATCTACGGCGATGCGCGCACCATGCAGGGGCAGGAGCGTTCTATCGTGTTCCTGTCGATGGTTGCCACGCCGGGCCACGCATACTCCCAAACAAAAAGAGAAGACCAGCAACGCATCAATGTGGCGATGAGCCGGGCGAGAGACCGGCTCTATCTCGTGCGTTCGGTTCAGCTCGAAGACCTCAGGCCAAACGACATCAAGGCTCAGATCCTCCAGCACTTCGCCAACCCGATGCCCGACGGGCGGGTCGTGACCGGCGGCGAGATCGACACGCTACTCGATCGCTGCGACAGCGGGTTCGAACGCGAAGTGCTTCAGATGCTGCTCGACGCCAATTACCGGGTCCGCCCGCAAGTGGCGGCCGGCGGCTTCAGCATCGACCTTGTGGTCGAGGGGGCCGATGACCGTCGCCTCGCCATTGAGCTCGACGGGGACCAGTTCCACGGACCCGAGGTATGGGAGCACGACATGATCCGGCAGGCGGCACTCGAGCGAGCGGGCTGGGTCTTCTGGCGAGTCTTCGGCAGCCAGTGGAAGGCCAACCGCGACTATTGGTGGGCCAACCTGTGCGAGACGCTGGACCGGCTCAAGATCGAGCCAATCGGCGTCACCGCGATCGACGACCGGTTCACCGAGGTAATCCTCATCGATGCATTTGCGCAGGCTGGCGCTGTCACCGGCGAGGCGCCCACGGCAGGTGAGCCTGCCAATGAGGCGCAAGCGTCCGCCTCAGAGGGTGACTCGATGACGATTTTAAGCCAAGCCCCGGCCGATACCACGCGAAAGCCGACACCTTCCTCCACCGCGTCCGAGCCGGAGGACGTAAATTCCGGCGGCTCCGATCGCCCCTCTGCTCATGGCACCTCTGTTACGCCCGACCGCGAAGGCTCGACGGGGCCGGACGCGCCCCGGGACCTCTTCGGCGTCCCGCAGATGGCCCGGCCCGAGCGCAAGCCGGTGCGCTCCGCGCCCCCTCAGCCTGAACTCGCGCTCGGCGGCGCCGCGACGACTAACGACGCCATGCCGCCCCAAGAGCCAGCGATGCGCTCTCAGGCCGATGACAGGCGGGCCGTGGTTACCATCGGATCGACGGTGCGGCTGGAGAAACGCGGCAATCGCGGCGGCAAGATGGAGATCACGCTGGTCGAGGACGGCCATGATGTCGACCTTGGCATGATTGGAGTGCACACGCCGCTGGGCCAGGCGCTGCTCGATGCCGAGGTCGGCGACTACATAGAATACCGCGCCGGCGCCTATCTTCACGAAGTCCGGGTGCTTCAGGTGAATTGAGAGGCTGGACGTGCGGCGGCAAGAAGGTCAGGCATGTCCACCAAGCGGTCCGACCATACGCCGCGGCAGTGACGGTTCGTCCGCTACACCGCCGGTGCGCGTTCACCATCACGACCTTGCGGCTCTTGTAGCTGCGTTCGTGCTTGAAGACTCATTGTTACAATAGCAGGCTATATCGCGTTCGACGAAGACCAGAATATCCAGGCCACTGGACCATCCGCTGCGACGGCCATCGAGGCCGTCTCAGAAGAAGATACGGACAACTCCCCCCTTCTCGACGCTACCGGCCAGCGAGGCACTTATAACGGATTTCCTTACCGGCGCGGGCATGCCCACATGGTTGTCCGTCGCAACTGAACTTGGTGGTGTTGCCGGTTTGAAAGACGAGCTTAGCGGGGGCTGAGGCCAGCGCCTTCGCTGTAGGGCTGTCTTCTTTTTCTTCCTGCCCCTGCGCGTCGAACTCCAGGGCGGTAGAGGGACGGGCGCCGCACCAGGGCAATGAGCTTATGCTCGCTCGGAGGAGGCTTGGCTGCGACGCGTCTGCGGGCGTCGCCATTATATGAGCAAACCGGCAGTGTCGCTGAGGCCGTTGAATTGCCGAAATGAGCCACCCACGCGGCGCTGAGATTCAGTCTGCCTGGATAAGAACAGGGAGATGTGGTCCGCCGGTTCAGTTTTCTTGTTCGCAAGCGGCTTGCAGACACCCCAGCATGCGCATGAGGTCGTGCGCGGATACCGGCCGAACCGGTTCGATATCGTATACGTCGCGCCCGGACTCGATCTTAATGGCGTAGCCGAGGCGCCGAAGGGTGTCGTGTGCTTCGGCGCGAACTTGGCGACGCCGGGTGTCATCTTTCTCCACGCCGAAGATGTCGACAAAGGCGATACGTTTTGCAGATCCAAAGTGACATTGCGCGGAGATGTGCAGCAGTGGAAGGTCTGGATTGGCGGCTCGGAGGGCGATTTCGACCCATCCTAAATGTTCGGGTCGGATGTCCGTTTCACTCATACTGAAAATCCAATCTGTGCTGAAGTAGCTTAGCTTTTGCCTTGAGCGCAAAGAACCTTGTCGCCCCCCGAACCCGGATCGGATCACTGCGCCAGAACCCTATTGGCCGCGGGATTGAGTTATCCTGCGCCAGCACCGGTTTGGACAGGCGACTCCGCCTCGAAGCACTCCTCGAGGAGACAATCGACCATCTCTTGCCCCCGCAGGCGTTTGGCGGCTGACACGGCCTTCCCGTGGTAGTGCGCGGCGGTGCGCGGGTCCCGCTGGGCCTCGATGGCCAAGGCGGCCTCTACGCCTTCGGGGCCGAGCTGGCCCAACTCAGTATGCACGCGGGAGCGCGAGATGTGTGCGCCAGTCCCGAAATGCGTCCGCCAGACCTTCGACGGATAACTGCGCGCCAGCATGCGGCCGTCTACGTCCCGGAAAAGCGGCAGTTGCTGATCCATCGCGCGGGGCCGCATCTCGCCGAGCCAGGCCGGATCAAGTCCGCGCAGAACCAGCGCATCGAGAAAGGGGGTCAGGACCCTGTGCAGCGGTCCCCTAAGAGGCTCATCCTCCTTGGCGGTGACGATATCGACCCGGTAGCGAGGGTCGTCGAACCGGACGTGCCGTTCCCAGAGGAGCTGCCCGTCGCGCAGGCGGAGCGGTAGCAACGTCCAGACGGCGATGACGGCCGCCTCGTTGAGAAGGCGCAGCGCGGTCTGGCGCCGGGGCTCCGCGGCGCTGTCGTCCAGCAGCTTGTGGGCCAACGTCCAAGTGGTCTTGAGGTCGGGCAGGTCTTCGAGCCTCGCGAACTTGAGCGGGACCACCGTGTCCAGTTTCCGGCGCAGCGCGTTCTCGTGCGCGCGAAGATCGGCAATCAAAGCCGGATCGAGGCTGAGGGCTTCGCTAAATTGACGCAACCGCATCACGGCCGTGTGACGTGTAGCGGGCCGATTGCCCTGGTCGCGATGTTTCGGCGACGAGCGCGCCGCCGCATGCGCTGCGCGCGACGCTTCGAGGCGACGCACGCCCTCGACGGTGATTTCGAGCCGAGCGCCAGCTTCCCGCTGCACATGGGCGTATTCGCGCAGCACGTCCTCCATGCCGTCGACGCGGGAGGCCGCCGGCGCCGCCACATGCAGCGGCAGGGCGCCGAGGCGCATATCGCGCAGCAACGCCTGCCATTCAGTCGGCAGATTCGAGACGTCGACGCGGCGCGCGGCAACACGCGGTTGGCGCTTGCTTTCGCCAGGGTGCGCGGGTGCCTTCGCCGCGATGGCCGCTGCGAGGACCACATGCACCGCCGGATTGCCCGGCAGCAGGCGGTCGAGCGCGCATTTGAGGCTGCGCAAGCGCCGGGACGAGCCGGTATCGGCGGTGTAGGCGAGGTAGTCCGCCTCCGTGGGCACAGAAATGCCCCGCGCCTCCGCGAAGGCCAGGAACCGTGCGAGCACGCGCAAATCCTCGAGCGGCACATCGTCGAAGGCGGGCAGGTTGCGATAGGGCGCCATCAGGGGGTCTTCGCGCAGCACCTCGCGGCTCCGCCAGTCGCAGGACCGCCCACGCGGGCGCTTGGCCCGTATCGCGTCGCGCACCGTGTCCCGCACAGGCGTTCCCTCTGGCAGCAGCCGGTCGAAGGCAGTGCGCAGATCCTCCAGCTTCCGCGGGGACTTGTCGGCCGCGGCGAAGGCCAGAAAGTCCGCCACGGCCGGCACGCTCACCCCGCGCGTTTCCGCGAAGGCGAAGAACCTGTCGAGCGCGCGGAGTTCGCGCTGGCCGATTCGGGCTATACCCGGCAACTCGCGATAGGGCGCGAAGCGGGGCGCCGCGAGGATCTCCTCGCGCTCCCTGGTGTCATAGCTCATCTCAGTTCTCCATCAGTTCGACGAGCAGATCCTGGCCGCGTTCGACCAGTTTCATCGAATTCAGCCAGCCGTAGAACTGGCGCAGGGTGCCGGGCGTGTCGTCGATCCGCTTTGCGATCACCTCGATCTCGTTGGGGTGCCGCTCGAGCAGGAGAGAGGTCTGGCCGTGCCGCATCTGGTGCGGCGTCATCGGCAGGTTCACCACCGTCCGCATCAGTCCTGCGAACTCGGCCCCGAAGAAGTCCGGGTTGAGATAGGCGCCCGGCGTCCTGACTGCCGGAAACAGGTAAGGGCTCGTCGCGGCATGGGCGAAGAGCGGGCGGATGACGCGCAGATACCAGTGGATTGTGTCGTGATAGCCGTGCTTGTTCAGCCGGATCGGAAACTCGATCGTGACCTTATTCTTAGTAAGCGCCGCAGGAATGTGGATCTTGATCGGCTGCTTGCCCTTCTTCGGAATGCGGATCTGCGCGTCGTTCTCCACGCAGGTCAGGCGCATGGCGTTCTCCACACGGATAGGAGCTCCTCCGATCTCGATCGCGGCAAAGCAGGCCGCAGCACCGAGTTTTCGCACGCGCGCGATCTCCCCCGGCGTGGGCTTGCGGTCCTCCGCGGCGATTCGCGCGAGGCTGGCCTCTGCGGCCGCGCGCAGCACCTGAAACGACGTTAGAAACCGCCTGCGCAGAGCCGGCTTTTCGATAAGGCCCTCGCAGAACTTGCGGTTTTTGGGCGTCATGGATTTCTCCGCCTGCTTTCCCTTGCGAGCCACATCGTTGTTCGCCAGCACCTGCTTCAGCATTGCCGTCTCGATGCCGAGATGGGCGCGGAACTGGTTGAGTATCTTGATATACTTGCGGGACGTGCGGGGCCTGAGACGGCCCTTCTTCTTTGACCGATCGTGCCGCGCCAGCATTTCTCCGGCGATGGCGCAGACGATTTCGTCATCGGCAAGAATGGCCTTGAGGTCCGGTTGATTGGAGCTCACGGCACCGATCTCGAGCCCGATACGGAGGCCGGTGCGCATAGCCGCACGCATTACGGCTGCGTGCTTAGTATGCTCGTCTGCGAATTCCTGGCTCACCGGGTCCCAGCCGGTCTTCGTGACCGCCTCGATCCACGGCAGGAACTGCGCTTCCCAGACCGGCTCGATCTCCGTTATCAGCGGAACGCGCCGCTCGGCGCCGAACCCGATCGGACGCTGCGGCAGCAGGGGCAGCAGCTCCGGGAATGTCCGTAGCTCATCGAGCCGCCGGAGTGCGCGGGCGTTGGCGTCCCGCTTGTTGCCGCGGAAATCGGCGTCGATCCGCCGCGCCTCGACCAGCGTCAGGTCTTGCGGCTGCCAGCCGTAGGACCGGGCCACCAATGCGAAGGTCTTGAGTGCTTCGAGCTTCATGGGATGCCATTTCGCATTCTTTCCGACCCGGCCTTCGGCGAGCGGCTTGATCGCGGCGAAGAGGCGGGTCCAGTCATCCTGCTGTGCCCGCAGCGCGGCCTGTGCTTCGTGCACGCCGAGGAACTGCCGCAACGGGGCTTGGAGACGGCGCCGAAAGAGCCGGTAGGCCACATCCGTCGGCCAGTGGTCGGGATCGAATCCGTCGAGCGGAAACCGCTCCTCGACGAGCGACAGCTCGGCCGAGACCGCGACGAGTGGCCGGTTCAGTATCTCCCCCACCTCGCCGATTGCCCCGAGATATCTGGATTTGACCGATGGCGTCACGTCGGTCCGGGCCGAGACGTGGGCCTTGAGATCCGCAAGCGTTGGGCGGGCTCCCTGCGTCGCGGCAGGCGCGGTGCTGGCGACCGCCATGGCGCTTGTTGGGGTCTGGGGGCGGTTGGTCAGATCAAGCATGGAATGTTCCTCTCATGGTTTGCTTGTATTGGATCAGCGAGGGGTGCGGGTCGCTTGCGTGCGCTTCCGGTCGCCAAAGCGCACCTGGGACACACACGCCTCCGAGGTTGCCGCCTGTGAAACCGGGCGGGCGTTTGTATCCTGGTCGCTTGCGTGTGTGCCGGGTCGTCTGGGTGCAAATCGCTGTGTCCCGCGGGTGAGAAGGCATCGCCATGGACCTCAATTCGGGGGAGTGAGCGCGCCGAAAACCGGCGCGGCTTTTGCGTATTGGGGGAGTGGACGGCGCTCGTGCCATGCGAGCACCTCTGCCTTGCGCCAGCGCTTCGCGCGCGCGTTATCACGTCCACCCGACAGGTCGATCACAGGAGGGAACGGAGGTGTCCCCGCCGGAAGTTTGCCCACTGACCAACGGTAGATGATTGAAGGATCGGCCTGACCGAGCAGGTCAGCGGCGGCAGCCGCGGTGAGCAGCGGTTCAGTCAATTCCAAATGGTGGTTTCGGCTTTGACGTTCCGCGAGGCCGATGGCCCGCCATACCACGGGCCAGCGTGTCGTCTCGCCGCGAAGTCGGATGTCGAGCGCCCCGAGGACTTTAGCCAAGGCTCGCCGGTCATCGCTTCCCGGCTTCTTTCGAATCCGAAAGAAGACTTCGAGGTCGTCGCGGGTGAGGGGTCGGTCCATCATGGCCCGAAGGAATTAGTCCCCTGGGGCCCCTGAAAAAAAAGCGAGGGCGACCCGCAAAATTACCCGCGATTACAACATCTTGTGCAGGCAGTCAGCCTCAGGCCACTTCAGCGATGGGTATACCGTCGCCGATCAATGACGACGACAGTTGGACGGTTGATGGACCGGAGGCCACGAGGTCGTGGGCTCGGGTGTGTTGCCCAAGTGAGCCGGAGATTCTCAGGCGCGAGGCTTGCCGAAGACCCGCTCCTCGGTCAGATCGACCGGCCGATACTCACGGAGCGGACCGTGAGCCGCTTCGATCACCTCTCGCGGACACTCGCCCTCACTGACGAGGACGATGCAGACCTCCAACTGTGCTCGCGGCTGCTGGCGTCTGATATGGGCGGCGAAGATAGAAAAACCCCGCACGCCATTATTAAGAACATCCATAGCGGTCCGCGGGTTTTTCCGAGTGCGTCCCAGCCAGTCCTGCGCGGCCTTCTCTGATTTGAAGGTTTTGCCGGCATGGGCGGGCATTTGTTTGCCGGTCAAGATCAGCGTGCGGTGGCACGTAGCCGTCTCTTCGAGTGCTTGCTGAAGGCGTGGCACATCGCCGGCGATCTCGGCAAAGGTGACCAGGCGGTCGACCGGCAGACTCGGGATCGGGATGTTACACGCAAGGATCACGCGCTTGCGGTAGCTTGCGCGCCCCAGCCGGAGCCGTTCGATCAATTGCCGCGTTGCGCATTCCCGATGCTGACGCTGGATCTCACGGATTCTTGGATCGGGATGAAGGCGCACAGGGACTGCGACTGGTTCGGCTGATCTGATTTCGTATGGCACCATGAATTCGGGCATCAGCCGGCGACCATGCTCGTCCGGTTCGACGAAACAAAGCGGCTCCTCTCCGTCGCGATCGCCGAACAGGCTTCTTCCCTGTCCTTCGAGAGCGTCCAGCGGAATCTCGTTACGGCCAAGCACGATGACGGTCGAGTAGCTTTCGTAGCGGTTCGACCCAAGCGCCCGATCGCCGAACCAGAGCCAGCTGGCTCCGAGAAGTTGCGTGTCCAGCATGATCCGGACTTCCTCTTCGCTGCTCTCGTCACCATTCAGCAGCCCGGCGTCGAGAAAGAACTGGCGCGCAACCTTCTTCGTGCAGCCGATGAGAACGCCCGCGGCGTGGTCCTTCTGATCGCGTTCGACCTCCGCCTCGATCATTCGACGGCACCGATCGCGAAGGCTTGGCGAGTTCAACAGGGCGGTTGTGCTCATCCTATGACTCGAGACCTGAATGATTTCCGCATTCGGCTCGAGGGTCGCGTGATGAACGTCGATGTCCGGAAAGAAGACCCTGAGGATGGTCTCGCTCGCATCCGCGTCGAGCACGAGGGTCGGCGGATTGCTGATCATGTCCTTGATCCCGTGCACGACGATTTCCTCGACCTCGACTTTGCTCGCCTTATCGGAGTCCCAATAGATGCTGTGGCGAAGTTCGACCCGGTCTGGCCTGTGCCGAGACTGCTCATGAGCTTGTGCCAGCGCTTCCCAGATGCGCGCATACCGATGCGCATTGCTCCGGGACGCGAGCATTTGCTCCACCCGCTGCTCCTGCGCGGTCGCTGGCATATCGGGAGTGATCGCGGGCGGGTCCTCCGCGGCGGACAATTCCTCGCGTGCGAACCTCCGATAGTCAGTCGAAGTGTAGGGAAGATCGAGCAGGCTACGCTCGGATCTCAGGGCACCCAATACCGCTGCTGCCGCCTCAAGAACCCGCTGAAACTGCAACGATATCTCCCCGTCGTCCGGGTTCGCAGGCTCAGGAAAGCGCCGCTCCGTCTCGAAAGCTGCCGCAGGCACGACGGTCGTTTTGAGCATCGACGGCCAGAACTTCTCGTCAATGACGCGCAGCCCCTCAGGTCGTTGCGTCGGATCGGGAAGATGCGCGAAGGCGTGGGCCGCGTATCTGTCCACTGGTTCCTCGGGCAGACAGCGGAACTGCTGGAGATAGGCACAGGTGTCGAAGTGGGGGCAGCGTGCCGGTTCATTGTCGCCCGTATCCACCGCTTCGCATAGGGTCTCTCGCACGCGCAGGCCCGATCGGGAAACCCGCTCCGCCAGCTTCCATTTAAGGCACATGCGCTCTTCGGGTTGCGTCGGGTTCAAAGCGGATCTTCCAAGCATCTGGAAAGCTGGCGTCGCGTTGCCGGAGATAGCCATTTGACGCGCCCTTGCGCATGCCTCGCCGGACAGGTCCGATGTCGGCATCAGGAAGAAAGCATCCTTCCCCAGGATATCGCGCGGCTGCTGGGCCAGGATCTTCTGCGTCCGGGTGGTCTTTCCGCTCCCGGGGCTGGGGGCAAGTGCGACGACGGGTGCAGGCTCGTCGCCTTCGGGATCATGTGTCACTGCGCCGGACAAGATGGCCGTGACTGCGTGGTCGATTTTTTCTGTCACCTGATCTGGTGTCGAGAAGGGTGTGACCGGTGCGGGGTGCAACCAGGGCACGGGCGCAATGCCTGCGAATTGGCCTGACTCGTTGCGAAGCTGGGGAACGGAAGTTGCCGGGATATCGGCGGCGAGGGCGGGGTTGAGATGCGTATCGTGTTTCATTCGCAGCAAGTCGGACCGACCGAATTCTGCGAGTCGCCGTGGCGAGGCGCCAAATACCGAAGTATTGAGTCAAATTATCTCAATCTGGCGTTTCTTGGGAAATTTCGCCGCCGTTGGATTTTTGCGATGTCTTGAAACGCGTCTATCGAGACACCATGAACGGAAGGCTTTTTACAGATGCTCTACGCCGGTTCGCTGGCCGCATTCGAGATAGCTAGAATTCTAACGAATTCGGCACGAGTCCCGGTGGCTGGTCGACAACATATACCGGTCAGCAATCGAAAAAGGACACACCGATGACGTCGATATATGGACCGCAGGGCTGGAATTCTGGTGAGGCTTCAAAGATGGCCTTCGGGTGTCTGGATTTGCAAGATCACATCGCCCACGGAGAGAGGCTATGGGCCATGTTGGGCGAAGAGCCCCACGCCGACGCCTTCTGGGACGTCGTCTCTCCCCTTGTTCATGCTTTGGCAGCTAAAGGCGCAACGAAAGCTGGCTACGGTGAGGGCTTCTCCGCTACCACAGCCTGCGAGCAGCTGATGCATGAAATAGCGATCGCGCATAGAGAGGAGATGTCTTCATGATTGATAAGGCCTTGCTCGAGCGCGGAGATCTCCGCAGACTCGCCGATATCGCCAACCGGACTTACGATGAGCTGATCGAGATCCCGACCGCCAGCCCTCATTTGGAGGTGTTGATCCAGGCACTGTCCGAAGCGGCCGATCGCCTGTCGGCCGTGACGCATGAGATGTTGCATCCCGAAGAATACAGGTCAATTTCCGAAGGAGACGAACAGTGGTCGTGATCGAGAAGGAATTGCAGCGCGGCCAGCTATCCTTTCTCATCCGCGGGACTGGTCGGGTGACCTTGCTGGTGATGCGGCACCTCGGAGATGATGATCTCTGCATGCACTGGATTTCCGCCCCCTGCCGGGCGTCAGCTAACCCAAGGCTTGCCCTGCGCCTTGCGCTCGGGACCCGGCGCGTTGGCAAACGTGCCCGCCCTCAAATGGCCATTGTCACGGTGTCACAGATTCAGAAAGGTGAGCTCGGTCCCGAAGATCTCCCAAAAGCCGTATTCTCTGCGCTGGCATGTGGCTTCTCTCACCACCAACTCATTGAAATTCGCGCCGCGAGGGACTGGCCAGCACCCGATTGGGCCGTCGAGCCGGAGCAGATCTTCGAGCCGGAAGGCGACGACCGCATCGGACACTGGCGCTCAGAGAACGTGGTCGGATGTGCGGAGATCAATGGCGCCTGCGTAATCGGGCCGGAATGTCGCGCTAATGCTTGGAGGACGTCAGAGTGAAATACACCGTGGATGGAACTTCCTTTTGACTTTCTGGGGCGATACAATGTAGAGCGCGGCGCGCAGTGTTCTTCTACGCTTAGAGGGCTGACTCAAAAATGGGCAAAGAGTGGCCATTCGCTTCGCCGCGAATAGCTGTAAGCGCGGGCGGAGCCCAATTCCTGGACATCCTGCTCTCACTCGATATGAACGAATTGACGGAAGTGTCTCAAGGTGCGCAGCGTCCATTGAGCATGCCTTCAGGTGCCAGAAGGTTTGACCCGGAGAATGTGACGTGAGTGATGAAGTAGAGATAGGTTTTATGGAGGCCCGCGCTGTTCTTCAGTCGGAATGTTTGAAAGTTCTTCCTGCTGTTAGGCGGCAAGTAGACGCGCATCGTCAGACATTTATATGGCAAATGGACAAGGGGTTAGCAAATAGTATTTTTGGTATTCCGATTGAGAAAGCTCACGATGCACGTCTAACCTCCGAACAAGTTAGGCGGATTGCGCGGGAGAACGGTAAAAACTATTGCTACACGTGCATGGCAATCACTCCAAAAGTTTTGGCTCTTTCCTTGAGTATTGAGCGTCTTTCTCATGGAACGCTGTCACCTCAAGAAGAGCTGAACTGTTTCCGCTCCTTGATTGAGAGGCTTGCGGTCTTGGAGGCGGCTCTTGAAGCAATGTCACGCACTGTAAGGCCAGAAAAGATTAAAACTTTCGATGATCTAATTGAAGTGCGAGAAGCTGTTTCTACGTTGATTGGAACCAGATTTGATTGGTCGAAGCTTCAGCTCATTGATTTTTCGAAAATGCCCTCAAAGACCGATTATTTTCACGATTCTGCCGAGACTCGAGTGGATCTTTCGGCCAGAAATATTCTTAACCAGATCGACAAACTCCAGAAGAAAGAAAGGTATAAAGGGATAAGGCCGTTCTATAATTTTTGCTGCGAGTTCGTTCATCCAAACATCGGCGATATCTTGGCGACCACGTCGGAGAAACAAATTATAAAAACGCAGGGCGGCCAGCTTGCTTATAAGACGAAATATCACGAAGACCCATCTAAAATCTCCAAGGACGATCGAGATTTCTTTATTTTATTCTCAAAGGCGTATGCCTTTGGGACTATGCTGATAAGGGAGGCTGAAAAGGTAACATTGGAGTATGGCAATCTGCTGAACACGGTGAGACGCGTCAACCGCAAGTGCGCACACAAGGTGGTCAAAAGGCAGATAGCGTGCTTCTCGAAGGATGACTACTGTCCGTGCGGTTCCGGGAGAAGCATCCGCGCATGTGCATTCCGGCGAGAGCGACCTTGAAAAAATAATCCGGCATTTGGAGGCGCTATTCAAGAAAGGATGACGAGACATGGAATACTTCAATGGAAGCTGCATTGCAGCGTCTTGAGGAAGGGGGCGCGCCGACGGCCGCAGCAGAAGGATGAATGTCGGCGCGCCGGCCTCCGGGTGATCCGATCCGGAAGCAGGGCTCGTGAGCCTCAAGAACGGCGCGTGCGAGACGCGCCGTTTGATCATTCCTTGTCGAGCAAATCGAGGCTGATACGCACAGCCTCGGCGAAATCCTGCACCACGACGGCGGCACGATAGACCTCCTCGATCCGTGGTAGCGCAGCTCGAAGCGCGTCGGCCTCCGGCGTAAGCTTACGTTCAACATCGTAAGCTTCGGTCCCGCAAAGAAGCCGCTCTTTCGGGATGGGCACGCGCGCTTCGTGCGTTCCTGAGCTTATTGCCCTCCGGATCTCGACAATCGCCGTGTCGAGGTAAACGCAAAAGTCCGGGTGGGCGACCGTTTCATCCCGCAGGTGATCCACCAGATCGCTGATGATGTCCCGCTCGCGCTCTCCGACATGCGGAAACACCGAGGTCTCTATGTGTCGGTCCAGACCGCGCGAGAGCCCGATGAGAGCCCGAACAAGATCAACTTGCTCCTGAAAAGGAGTTCGGGTCATTGGATAGGTCATGCCCGCACCTCCTTCCGTCCCAGGAACGACGGGCGCGTGGGTCGTCTCGCCGAAGTTGCCGGAGAGTTCTGCCGGCACTCCTGACGGCGATCCTCGGCGATGTCGCGCTGCGCGTGAATGCGGCCGCGCACCGCGTTCATTGCCTCGAACGGATTTCCGTCGATGCGGCCAAGCACAGCGGAACCGGTAGCGCCGCAGACGACGAAACCATCATGCGTCAGCGGGACCCACACTCGCCGCGCGCCGACGAAACGCGTTGGCTTGTCGAGGCCGGCGTCGATGCAGTCGGCGCGCCGCCTGACATGCACTTCGTAGCCGATGTTGGATCGGCGCCGCGACGTGGTGCCGTAGGCCAGCAACGCGTAGCGCTGGCCGCCGCGTTCCTCGGTGTCGAGGATCAGGCAGGGTCGCGCCTTGGGTCGTCCGCGATGGTCCTCTTCGGCCAAGGGGAAACGAAACGAGACGATGTCGCCGTAGCTAACCTCGTTCCGCCAGGCTGCGGTCATGGTGGGGTTTATGGGTGCGCTGTCGAGCATCTCGACCTCCTTGCGATATCATCGCCGCGCCTCCCGATCTCTCCCCGAGGGCCGGGGCATCGTCTTCGTGCGCGACACCCGGAATGCGCAAGAAGACGACTGTGCCCGGCCTCCCACGCTCAAGTGGATCTCCGCCTCGCACTGACAAATCGCCCGGAACAATCGAACATGCGACTAATATGCGTGCAGGGTTATCACCTGGATGTTGTCGTGATGGGCTGTCTTTCTCCCGATCCCAGCAGATACGAGCAAAGAACCCGCACGCCGCTATGAATAATCTCAATAGCGGTCCGCGGGTTTTTCTTGGGTGTGGCAGCCAGCCTCACGCGACCATAGAAGTCCGATAGTGCAGTTGGCTTGCGGAGCAGGTTCCTTGGCTGTCCGGGTTGACGTTCGGTGGAATAGCACCGGTCGCTCGAGCGCCTGTCGCAATAATGAGGCGATACGCGAGGCTATGCGATGCCGTTACGCCAACTGGAGCAGCGCGAACCGATTAAGAGAACCTCGCTCTTTACGCCGGCAAGTCCAGCTTCGGCAGGGCGCGGACGATCTTCATCGTCTCCAAGCTCACGGTAATCACGCGCCGGAACAGGTCCAGCGGATAGGCCGGGTCGCCTATGGTTTCGTTGGCGTAGTCGTTGGCGTCGTTGACGATGCCGCTGGCCTTGTCGGTTTTCACAACCTGGCGCTCCATCACCCATTCCAGCGCGGGCTTGCCGTTGACGACGTAGTCGTAGGCCTCCAGCGGGATGTCCGTCATGGTGATGTTGGCGTTGTAGATCACCGTGGTCTTGTCCTTGTCGCGGGCCTTGCCGCCGAACTTCATCTTAGTGACACGGTAAAAGGTCTTGGGGTCGTCGATCTTCCACAGCGTGGGGGTGCCCTGCTTGTAGGTGACAGGGTATGGCTCCACCGTCTCGTAGTTCACATGCAGATCGCCAAGGCGCCGGCCGGCATTGGAGAAGGCGCGGAAGTCGGCGTAGGTCTTCACCGCCGGGATGCGGGGCAGTTCCTTGGTCAGGTTGTCGGCATAGCGGTCGCGGTAGTCAAGCGAATGCAGCAGGCCGTAGACGTAGTAGAAGAGGTCCTCCTTGGTGATCGCCTCGCCAGAATAGGCCGCCCGAAAATGTGCAAGACCGGCATCGGTGATCGCGTCACGGCGCTGGAGGCCGGAGGACTGGCCTTCGAAAAGGCCACCGGACTCCTCGTCCTGCTGGTCGTAGAGGTAGAGGGGGAAGCACTGGGCGCCTCCGTCTGTTTGGTCGGTAAAGACCGAGTCAACCATCAGCGCAAATTGACCATCTTTACGCCAATTTCCTTTGATCGTAATTACTCGGTTAGAACTGATCACCTCGGGAAACATTGCAAGGAGTTTGCCGGGGCGTTCGATAAGCCTCCGATCTGTGTAGACTGCCTGTTTGCTGAAAGGACGGTAGATTGCCGTCGAGACATCTTGCTCGCGGAAATCTATCGATTGCCCATTTGAGAGCCGCCTGCGCAAATCCGCAGACCAAGAAATTTTCTTTGGATCATTATTAAGCTTCAAATCTCCGCCATCTGGCCCAATCTGTTTCAGATGACGAGTGTATTCTTGAATTATAGACCGGATATTTCTCACAAGGGATTGCGTTGAAGGGTTGTAACACCACGCATCTCTATTTGAGAGAAAACCACGCGAAAAGTCCGAGAAAACGGCGCTGAGACTCCTCCGGTCTCCTATCGGAATGAAAGCATCAAAGCTCTCATCTCTCTGATTCAGCCAATCATTCTGGCTATCGGGTAAAATCTGCGTCCAAAGCTCTTGATTGGTCAATCCGGTAATGGACCCAAAGTCACGAATTTTTCGCAGCTTCTGCTTCTGATCAAGGTAGTCTCCGATGTCATGGAAGAAGATTCGGCCATGCTCAGCTGCCTTAGGATCTTTGACGAAGACGCTGATGGCGATGGGTGCGCGGCTACCAGATCCGAATATCTTGCCGCCCTCTTTTCGAGATAGTTCACCACTGGTGCGCTGGTTTCCACGAAGGTGAAATACGTAGAGATCAGTGAAATCGTCCTTCAGGCATGCTCGAACTCCGTCCGCCGCATTGCCCTCAACCCAGCCAGCGTTTGTGACGAAAGCCACGACACCTGCGTCTCCAATTCTATCGGTGGCCCATCGAATCGCCCGAATGTAGCTATCATAGAGCGAGTTTTTCAGCGTTGCAGATGATTTCGCTGCATAGGTTTCCGCAATTCGAGTGTCCAAACCGGGGTAGGCGACATTCGCGTTGTCATCGTTGGCGCTTGCTTGCCCTGCCGAATACGGTGGATTCCCCACGATCACCCGGATATCCAGCTCCTTCTGCCGGGTCCGGCGTTCGGAGTTGTCGGGCATGTAGAGCGCCAGCTCGTCGTCGCCCTCATACATCTGGAAGGTGTCGGTGAGGCAAATCCCCTCGAAGGGCAGATACTCGTTCTTCTTTGCCTCGCCCTGGTAGACCGCCTCGATGTTGATCGCGGCGATGTAGTAGGCCAACAGGACGATCTCGTTGGCGTGGATCTCGTGACGATACTTGTGCTCCAGCTCCTCGGGCGCGATCAGGCCGGATTGCAGCAGCCGCGTGATGAAGGTGCCCGTGCCGGTGAAGGGGTCCATGATGTGGACGCCCCTGGAGCCAAGTGACTGGCCGAAGTGCTCCTGCAACATCTCGTTGACCGAGTGCAGGATGAAATCGACGATCTCGACCGGGGTATAGACGATGCCCAGCTTTTCGGTCGTGCGGGGGAAGGCGTTGCGGAAGAACTTGTCGTAAAGCTCGACGATCAGGCGCTGCTTGGCCTGGGGATCGGTGATCCCATGGGCGCGGTTGCGGACGCTGTCGTAGAACTTCTCAAGGTCCTTGGATTCCTTGTCGATGCGGTTCTCGTCCAGCACGTCCAGCACCTGCTGCATGGCGCGTGAGACGGGGTTCTGGTCGGTGAACTGGTGCCCGGCGAAGAGCGCCTTGAAGACGGGGCGCGTGATAAGGTGCTGCGCCAGCATCTCGATCGCGTCCTGTTCAGTGATGCTGTCGTTCAGGTCGTCGCGGAGCTCAGCAAGGAAATCGTCGAAGGCCTTGCGGGCCTTGGTTTCGGGTTCGGCCAAAATGCCAGTGATGCGCGAGATGTGGCGCTGCGCGATCTCGGCGATGTTGGTGGCCCAGTCCTCCCAATAGTCTCGGGTGCCGCACTTCTTGACGATCTTGGCCATGATGGCCTTGGAGAATTCGTCGATGAAGAGATCGTATTGCTCGGCCGAGGGGCCTTGGATGACGATGTCGCCGGTCTCGCCTCCTTGGCCCAAGTTGGCTTGCGGCTGCGCCTTGCGTGTAGGTAGTTCGGTCACCTCGTGGGTGATGGACTTGATCTCCTCGGATTCTCTGGTGACTCCGACGATCTCGATCCGGTCGGAGACATTCTGGCCCAGCGAGGCTTGGTTGATGGTTCCGTCGAAGCGTTCGTCATGGGCGCGCAGAGCGTTCAGGATCTGCCAGACGACTCGGTAGCGCTCGTTGTCTTTCAGAGCGACCTCGGGCTCCACGCCCGCCGGGACGCCGACCGGGAGGATGACGTATCCCATCTTCTTGCCTTCAGCGCGGCGCATTACGCGCCCGACGGACTGGACCACGTCGATCAGAGATTTCCGCGGGTGAAGGAACATGATTGCGTCGAGGGACGGCACGTCGACGCCCTCGGAAAGGCAGCGGGCATTGGTGAGGATGCGCGCGGTATTGCCCTCTGCATCGGCTTTGAGCCAGTCGAGCAGTTGGTTGCGGGACTTGGCGTTGAAGGTGCCATCGACATGCTCGATCTCGATGTCGAGGCGGTCCGGCGATGAGGGCGCATCAGCCTCGATCATCGCGTCGTCGCCAGTGTATTCGGCGACGACATTGGCGAACTCGTCCCGGATAAGCTTGGAGGCGGCGATGCTCTTGCAGAACGCCAACCCCCGCTTCATAGGCTGCGGATCGAACGAGATGTCCTGTTGCAGGTCCTGCTTGGTCAACGCCTTGTAGCAACCGATAATCTTAGTGGCATCGTCGAGGTCGAGCTCCGAATTCTGGTCCGCCAGGCGCTTCTGAACGCCGGCGCTCACGATGCCCTCGTCCATGGCCAGGACGATCACCTTGTAATCCGTCAGCAAGCCTTTCTGAACCGCCCAGCCAAAGCCCTTATGGAGCAGCGTCCTGCCGTAGAGGTCCTCATCGTCCATCGAGGCCAGAACGGCCGATTCTTCGTCGGCCCGCGTCTTCACGGCGTCGCCGAAGATCCGTGGCGTCGCGGTCATGTAGAGGCGCTTGCGCCCCTCGACACAGGCATCATCATGGATGCGGACGAAATTCGACTCGTCCTCGCCCGCCAGGGTCGCACCGGTCGTGCGGTGTGCCTCGTCGCAGACGATCAGGTCGAAGGCTGGAAGTCCTGCCTTCTGGGCGGCTTCCAGGACTCCGATTGACTGGTAGGTCGAGAAGACAACCGTCATCCGTTCCGGGTCATGCTGCGCGGCCCTGTGAACGAGCCGTTCCGGATTGGTTGTGGCTGGGAATGCGAGATCATGCGCCTCGATCTCGGCCGCGTCGTCATTCGAGACGCGGCGCTTGCCAACCTGTGCATCCGAGCACACAGCAAAGGAGCGAAGCGGCGTTTCCGTGTCGTTGGTCCATTCCCGGACCGTCTGGGACATCAGCGCTAACGAAGGCACCATGAAGAGAACCCGGCCGCCTTTGCCGGCAAGATCCTCCGCAATTTTGAGAGAGGTGAAGGTCTTGCCGGTTCCGCAGGCCATGATGAGCTTGCCGCGATCGGCCTCGGCCAAGCCAGTGCGCACTGCTTCTAACGCCTCAATCTGGTGAGGCCTGATCGTCTTCTTGTCCGAAAGGACAGCTTCCCCGCGGATGCCGAAGATCGTCCAGTCAATGGGACTTTCGCGTAGGTGCGTAAGCGACAGGCGCACCACTGGGATGCTCTGACCCGCGATCATCGCCTCGGCGTTGTCGCCCCAAGGGACCTCCGTAGTGTCGACGACGACGCGCCGAACAAAAGGCTCTTTGCCCGACGCCGAGATGAAGCTATCGATGTCGCCCTTCTGGATGCGGTGTTGCGCGCCGTAGAACTTGCACTGGATTGCGGCGAAACCATCTTCATTCCGCAGCTTCGCGACAAGATCTATGCCCACGTCCCTGCCGCTCCAGCCGTGCTTGGCGGCCCAATCCGACCATGACCAGACCCTGGAGTATTCTTCTGCCTGCACGGGGTCGGTGGTCAGGTAAGCGCAGGCGAGGCGCTCAAGGTAGGTTCCCTTTTCTCGCTCTGTTGCGGCCGCGTTGCGGTATGACTGGAGCAGGTCGTCAAGCGCAGTCATGCGAAACTCTCTGCAACGTCATGTAATCATCCAATTTCTGGTATCTTCCTGCGCACCCTACGCAGAAGTTTTCTGGTCTCTCAACACCAATCAATCCGCCGATCGACGATCCGGAGACGACGACGCGCGAATCGTATAGTTCGGACAGGGCTGCGAAGGATCTCGCCTCCCACCATCACGCAGCATCGAGGGACGGGAGAGCTCTTAGTCACCAGGAAAATCTTCGGTTTGCCTGAATGAATCCGTCGGGATCACGCATGCGAGCGATGAATGGAAGCTTGGTCCGTGACCCGGACGTATTTGATCCTAAAGCGCCTATCCCTAATCTGGAGTTTTGACGCCAAGCGCGCGCAGCACTTTGATCACATCTGCTTCCAAGGAACGGGTTGGTAACACAAAGCCCTGTCCCAGCTTGTATCCGCGATACTTGTAGAGCCCAATATCGTTCGCTTCTCGAGAACCAGGACCAACGGGAAAATGAATATGGGGGATGTGATAGCGCGGAAAGCCGTAGACATCCTGCTTCATCGGGGTGACGTCGTCCAGAATATGCTGGATCGGGGAGCGTTTCATGATCGTGTCCTGTGTTGAGCGAAGGTCGTAGGGAAGATGTGTGTATCTTTCCTTGAACGCGGAAGAAGATTTCGGTGGAACCTTGAGGCTCAGGTTAAGCAACAGGGGCCATGAAGGCGTCATGCCAGTTCGCTGTATCACATCGTTTCCAGACAACTCAGGTTGATCGCCCCGGTCACGACCCGGAGGCGGCGGTTTGGAAGCCTTCACGGTCACTATTGATCAAGCGCGAAAGGCTTGGGCCGATAGGGTGTGCACATTCGTTTCGTCGACCTGGTCGAACGGGCGCAATATTCGCGAGCAGTCGACATCGATCCGGTTGATATAGTCCCGCATCATTTCGATCGTGTCGCCTTCCGGGTAATAATGCTTGTGCGTCACGTCGCTGAGTTCGTGGCCCATCAGCAATTTTCGCGAGTGATACGGGACTTCCGCCCGCGTGAGCTTCGTCTGGAAGTCTTTTCTCAGGGAGTGAAAATCGCGCGCACGGTCATAAATCCCGCATCTCTTGCGGTAATGCGTGAACCGCTTTGAGAAGATCTCGCTGAACTTGCCCTTGGCCTGGCCGCGCTCGAGGAAGGTGAAAAGCCTGCCGTGGCCGCAATCCCGCCGGAACTGCACGAGCTTGAGCAGCCCAAGCTCCAGTAGTCCGTCATGAATCGGAATGCCGCGCTTCGCCGCCCTCGACTTCCGGCTCTGTTGTGCGCCGGTGATCAGGACCCTGATAACCGGCACGCCTTCGATCGTATCGAAGTCTTCGGTGCCGAGTTGCAGGGCCTCCTCCATGCGGAAGCCGGCGAACAGACCGAGCAGCGGCGCCCAGAAGAGCGGATCTCCGGGTTCGGAAAGCTCGCTGGTGTAGATCGGCGAGCCGAGGAGCGTCGGCAGCCGATCGCCCCAGGGCAAACGATCGGCGTCCTCTTCGTTGGCGAGCCGTCGCGAGATCTCCTTCTGGGTCCATTTGACGTGCTTTACGGGGTTGTCATCCCGCAACCCTTCGAACTGTGCAAACGCAAGGATCTTGTCCATCGTGTCCATGTGTCGCTTGCAGGTATTCGTTCTCAGACGCCGAACCCGTAGCGCGTCCAGCGCTTCCTCGATTTCGCCCGAACTGAGGCCGTCGCGCCGCATTTCAGATTGACGGCGCGCGATTTCGCTTCGTTCGGCACGATCGGTCTCCTCGATGACCTCGCGGACGGACCTCCGGTCTTTCGACGATTTTCCGTGGCTGGCCGGTATCCTGTCGAGGAGCGAAAAGAAATCGTTCAGCGTGGCCTCGTCGATGTCCTCGACGAACACATCGCCATGAGCCTGAAGGAACAGCCGCACCGTTCCTTCGAAATTCGCCCGGCTGGTCTTGGTGAAGCGCTGGCCAGCCTTCGTGTCCGGAACCTCGTGTCGCCGCTTCAGATCGAAGCCCTCGGAGCGGAGGTCGAGGAATCGCTGAGCGTGCACGGAGAACTTGCGACCCCCTTTGCGCTTCGCGGCGCGGGGCACCCTCTCGTGGTCGGCTTTCTTCGACCGGGCGGCGCTCTCATCGCCGGTGTCGCCTCCGCGAAGCACCTGCGTCGCGGCAGACAGAGCGTCGTCCAGTGGTGCGAGGGACGGCAGGGCCGAAGCCGGGTCCAGACCCTTACGCACGCAGTAACGCAGGTATTCTTCCTGAAGGGTGAAGAGTCCGGTGAGCATCATGTCGAACTGGGCGACGATCTCGTCGGGATCGTCGTGCCACCAGCCTTCCTGGCCCGCCATCTCGAGCACCGCGCGCTCGAATTCCGGATCGTCGAGAGCGCTTTTGCCCGGCGCGGCTCGTTCGAGCGCTGGCGCCGGAGCGGGTGCGCCATTTCGAACGGGGCCGGGGCTCGATGTCGGCGGAACAGCGGCGCCGACAGGTGGTGCCGGCATGGCCATTTGCCGGGCCATCATTTCCGCCTGGGCGCGCAAGGTCGCCGCCATGTCCGCCATCGCGCGGTCGAGATATCTTGGATCGTTCGGTCGGTCGTCGCTCGACATGGCGGTCTCGATTCTGCGGCGGGTCTCCTCGAACAGGAGGTTCAGACGGGCGGCGCGGCGGCCGGCCTCCCGGGGGCAAGCGGTGCGCAGAGTGATCGCGAAATGCCCGGACCCGTCGGACTTGCCGCCGGCAGCCACGACGCCGGATTTGTCATTGCCACGGGAAGGTTGCGGAAGGATGAACACCGGCTTGCGGCGCCGCCACCAGAACATGTGGCCACGCCTCTCGAGGTAGGGAATCTTCGGCATGTCGGTCGTCTCCGGGCACAGGCCCGGGCCATCGCCACGGGCACAGGTATGGGCACAGAGGACGCTTAAACTTGTATGGAGTCGCACCGACCCCGGACAAGTCTATGATATTTTTGGATTTCCTTATATTTTGGCTCCGGCGGTAGGGATCGAACCTACGACCAATTGATTAACAGTCAACTGCTCTACCGCTGAGCTACGCCGGAACACAGCGGGCGATATAACAAGCGTTTGGGGGGGCGTCCAGAGCGTTTTTGCATGAATTTCAGAATTCTTCGCGACCCGTCAATTGATAGGTTTCCGTTGGCCCGTGATTGCCTTTTGGAGAGGTGAGGCCGCGCTCAGTCAGGTGGATGAGGTGGGCCAGAACGTTGCGCGCTGCTGCCGGTAGGAGTTGGCGCGGCGTCTCGGTGTAGATCTCGGCTGCGAGGGCGTGGGGCGTGGATTCCGGTGTCTTGCGGAGAGCGTCCAGAATGGAACGTTCCCGCGATTTTCTATGGTTGAGCAACCAGTCAAGCCGCGCTTGGGGGGACGTAAGCGCAGGACCGTGTCCGGGGAGGAAAACAGGTTCGGGGCGTGCGCGAAGGCGAGCACAGGACGCCAGGAACGCGCCGAGATCACCATCGGGGGGAGACACGATGGAACTCGACCAGCCCATGACATGATCCCCACAGTAGAGCGCCTCGCCATCCGAAAAACTCATGTGATTGGAAAGATGGCCGGGAGTCCACAGAGCTTCAATACGCCAATTCTCGCCCTGCATGACCTCTCCGTCGCGCAGGGTTTGATCTGGTTGAAACGTGGGATCGGTGCCTTCGCCCCCGCCAAGTTCAGTGTTTTTGGCGAGGTCTTTCATAAGGGGAGTGCGCCCCGCATGCGCGGGACCAAACGCCAAAATGGGGGCTCCGGTTTTGGTGGCGAGGGGGCGGGCGAGGGCGGAATGGTCGCGATGGGCATGTGTTACGAAAATGTGCGATATTTTCTGGCCCGGTTGAAGCGACCGCAGGATCGCGTCGAGGTGGCGGGGGTCGTCCGGCCCGGGATCGATCACCGCAAGCTCGGTAGAGCCGAGCAGATAGGTATTGGTCCCGCGAAAGGTCATTGGGGAGGGGTTGGGTGCGAGGATGAGGCGAAGGTCCTCCCGGAGCGTGACAACCTGACCGGGCTTGGGATCGAAATTTGCCGCGTCGGTCATTCTTCCCTGCTTTCCCTTCGCCTCGCTATGTGCATAGCGTTACCCATGTTTTTTCAGTGGCTCAAACGCTATATGCCCCGCAGCCTTTATGGCCGGGCCGCGCTCATCCTGCTCCTGCCGATTGTGACGCTGCAATTGGCTGTTTCGGTGGCGTTCATCCAGCGGCATTTCGCGACGGTGACGGAACAGTTGACCGCCGCGGTGGTGTTGGAACTCGAATACCTTCGGGACGAGGTGGAAAACAGCGTCTCGCCAGACATTGCTCTTGCCCGTCTCTCTCGGGCATTCGAGATGGAGGGGCATTTTGTTGTCGCGCAATCTGCGCCTGAACAGGATTATCGAACCTGGTACGACCTCACGGGGCGGCGCGTTTTCGCGGAATTACGCGGTGGATTGCCGGGCGTCCGCGCGGTGTCGCTGCCTAATGACAGGCGCGTGACGCTCTGGTTGGAGACGGATGCTGGGCTGGCGGAGTTGCGTTTTCGCCGCGATCGCTTGTCGGCCTCCAATCCACACCAACTTCTGGTCATCATGATTGTGCTGGGCACGATCCTGACGGTTGTTTCCTTCGTGTTTTTGCGTAACCAGTTGCGGCCCATTCGTCGGCTCGGGATCGCAGCAGAGGCGTTCGGCAAGGGGCGGCATGTGCCCTACCGCCCGACGGGTGCGCTTGAAGTGCGCGCTGCGGGCAATGCCTTCCTCGATATGCGGGCGCGGATCGAACGGCAGATCGAACAGCGCACGTTGATGCTTTCTGGGGTCAGCCACGATCTTCGCACCCCGCTGACACGGCTGAAACTTGGGCTATCGCTGCTTGATGACGTGGACAGGGAACCCTTGGAACGTGATGTCGACGAAATGCGGGAAATGCTGGATGCGTTTCTTGATTTTGCGCGCGGGGAAGCTGAAAGCCCGCCGGAGCCGGTCGATCCTGTCGCTTTGGTCGCGATGATCGTGGACGATGCACGGCGTTCGGGCCGGTCCGTTTCGATCGTTTCGTCGGAGGGAACGGGCGAAGTGCGGCTGCGTGTCGGGGCTATTCGCCGTGCGGTGGAAAACCTCATCGGCAATGCCGTACGCTATGGCACCAAGGCGGAGATTTCCGTTGCTCTGACAGCAAAAGCATTGCGCATTTCTGTTGAAGACGACGGACCGGGGATCCCCGAAGCGCAGCGGGCCGAGGCCATCAAGCCCTTCTCCCGGCTAGAGCCGGGTCGCAACCAGAACCGCGGCGCGGGGGTCGGCCTTGGATTGGCCATCGCCACGGATATTGCCCGTGCCCACGGGGGCGCCCTTCGTCTTTCAAAGAGCGAACGGCTCGGGGGGCTCCGTGTGGATCTGGTGATCGGACGATGAGCGCGCTCCATCATATTGCCTCGGGCATCGACCTGGGGGGGACGAAAATCGCATTGCGTCACTTCGGTCGCGACCTTGCCCTTGTGGGGGGCGAGACCATCGCAACACCGAAAGACTACCGAGGGCTTGTTGATGCGCTGGCCTATCTTGGTAGTTTGGCGGGTGATCTGCCTTTGGGCGTGAGCGCGGCGGGTCAACTCCACCCGGCGACGGAGGTGACGCTTACCGCAAACCTCTGCGCCACTGGCAAGCCGATCAAGCGTGATCTAACCTGCGCCCTTGGCCGTCCGGTCACGTGGTTGAACGACGCGCAGGCCTTTGCCTTGAGCGAAGCGCGGTGTGGCGCAGGGCGGGGGGCCACCTCGATTACCGGGTTGGTGATCGGAACCGGGCTTGGCGCGGCTCACGTTGTGGGGGGGCACCCGCTAGCGCGTAGCACCGGTCTTGGGGGGGAGGTCGGACACGCAGCGCTTCCGGCAGATATCGTCGGCAAATATGGTTTGCCGGTTCTCGACTGCTCATGCGGGCGGCGGGGTTGCATCGAAACCTATGTCAGCGGGGCGGGGCTGTCGCGCTTGGATCGCGCGATGACCGGGGGCGCCCGGGCTGCTGAGATGATTTCCGCAGAGCGCGGGCCGGTCTGGGGGGTTTTCTGCGCCTTGCTCGCGGAGGTGCTCTGGAGCGTGCAAGTGTCCGTTGATCCCGAGGTCTTTGTCATCGGCGGCGGGGTGAGCCGGGCACCGGAGCTACTGGCCGACGTCGAAAAATCGCGGCGTAGTCTTCCCGGTTTCGATCTGCCCCTCCTGCGATTGGCAGAAGGAGGAGCCGAAAGCGGCGCACGTGGCGCCGCGCTTGCGGCTCTGGAGGCGGACGGGGCTTAGGCGCGCACCGGCCGGAACATCAACCAGATCAACGCGCCGCCAGCCAGTACAAGGAGGGGCGCCATGGCGAGATTTACCGCCATCCACCCCTCGACTGGGCTGCCCCCGGAACAGTTCATCAGCCCCCCGGATGCCAGCGATGCGACCGTGACGCCACCGAACACGATGAGGTCGTTCAGCCCCTGCATTCGGCCACGTTCCTCCGCGCTGTGGGCTGAGGCGAGCATGGTGGTGGCACCGATAAAGCCGAAGTTCCAGCCGATCCCCAAAAGAATGAGCGCGCCGAAGAAATTCATCAGGTCGACACCTGCAAAGGCCACGGCCCCCGCACCGGCAAGTATCAGAAGGCCAATTCCCAGGATACGTTCCACCCCAAAGCGCAGGATCAGGTGCCCCGTGACGAAGGAGGGCGCGAACATGGCCAGGACGTGCGCAGTCACCACATCGGCGGCTGCTTCGGTACCATACCCACATCCAACGACGGCGAGAGGTGTTGACGTCATGACGAGGTTCATCAAGGCGTAGGACACCATTCCGCAGATCACCGCGACAGCAATGCGCGGCGTGGCGAGCAGTTCCATCCGGGTTCGGCCTTGGGGCGCGTCGGCGTGTGGACGGGGCGGGGTAGGGATATCAAGCCCGAGGAACAGGAGGGAGCCAATCACGTTGATCGCGATCACGGCAAGGTAGGTTCCGAGAAAGGGGATCACCATCGCGCCGGCTGTGACCTTGACGAGTTGTGGCCCGATGATCGCAGAAATGAGCCCGCCTGCAAGGACATAGGAGATGGCCTTGGGGCGAAAGCTCTCTGACGCGGTGTCGGCCGCGGCAAAGCGATAAAAGCCCTGAGCGGACATGTATATTCCCGTCAGAAGGCTGCCCAAAAGGAAGATCGGAAATGACGCATAGTAAAGCCCTGCGGCCCCGATCATACCACCTATCGCGCCGGCCAGCGCCCCGATCAAAAATCCGGTGC
This sequence comes from Poseidonocella pacifica, assembly GCF_900111875.1. Taxonomy (GTDB): domain Bacteria; phylum Pseudomonadota; class Alphaproteobacteria; order Rhodobacterales; family Rhodobacteraceae; genus Poseidonocella; species Poseidonocella pacifica. The sequence continues at coordinate 42,882 of NZ_FOJU01000006.1, read as the reverse complement.
GCCGCCCGAAACGCTGCATGATGGCAGAAATGGGGGTGGCCGAAAGCATGGAGCCAAGCACGATGAGGGAAATGGGAAGCGTCGCGAAGCAGGGGTTGGGTGCAAGTGACTGCCCCGCAAGGCCACCAATGGTGAAGATCATCGGCATCTGGGCACCCAGTACCGCCTGCGCGGCGACTAGGATCGTTACATTGCGTTTGGCGCGGGCGGTGGTTGATTGACTCATGGCGAGAGGATTATTCCTGTCGCTGGAAAGGCGCAAGCCGTGCGGGGCTTGGGTTCGCCAATGCGTTTCTCTAGGGTGCATCAAATGGAGAGATATGACGTCCTGATACTGGCCGGAAGCGGAGAGGCTCGGTCCGTTGCTGCCGGGCTGGCAGAGGCGGGCGTAGCGGCCCTGATGGCACAGCGACGGCCGCCCAGAACGGGCGAAACCTACCCCCTCCCATTGCATGTCGGCGCGTTTGACTCGGCTTCGGATTTCGTCAGGTTCCTTGAGGAGCACAGCATTCGGCGGGTGCTCGATGCGTCGCATCCTTTCGCCGGAAAGTTCTCACACCGCGCTGCGGAACTCAGTGTGGAGGCAGGTTGCGCCTACTTGCGATTGACGCGGGCGCCTTGGGTGGCGGCGCCGCAGGATCGCTGGATAGATGTGGCAACGGAGTCCCAAGCGGCGGAGCATATTTCGCCCGGTGCAAGGGTCTTTGTCGCGACTGGTCGGGGTACGGAGGCGCAGTTTGCCAACCTCGAAGGGCGAGAGGTCCTTTTTCGGGTTCTGGGTCAGCATGGTGGAAAGACAGGCGCGGCGCGGCACATACGTTATGTCCCGGCAAAGGGGCCGTTCACCGTGGCAAGCGAAGAATCGTTTTTGCGCCGCGCTGAAATCGACTGGTTGGTTTGCCGCAACGCTGGCGGCGAGGGGGCGTTCCCCAAGCTAGCAGCAGCGAGGGAGCTTGGGCTTCCGGTCGTCATGGTGCGTCGGCCAACTCTGCCTGAACCGAAGGTGCAAACGGTCGCGGAGGCACTTGAGTGGGCGATGAGTTGACGCAGGTAGGACGCATTATTTCCAGCGACGCCTGCGTTGAGGAAGGGGCGTTATGGCTTTCAAGGGCGGAGCCTCGCTTTGCGGTTGCTCTGGAACAGACCGGCGCTTTGCCGCTTCGGCTGCGCGCCGATGGGTTCGACCAACTCCTGAGCGCAATCGTCAGTCAGCAAGTCAGCGTGGCTGCGGCGTCGGCGATCTGGTCGCGTCTTGAAGCCGCGGGGCTCTCGACGCCCGAGGGCGTGCATGGCGCCACCGAGGAAGAGTTGCGCGCCGCGGGCCTGTCCCGCCAGAAGATCAAATACGCCAAGGCGCTTGCGGAGGCGGGGCTCGACTATGAGGCCTTGCGCGCCTGTCCCACCGCGGAGGTGGTCGCACAATTGACCGCGATCAAGGGGATCGGTGTCTGGACGGCGGAAATCTACGCGATGTTCTCGCTGGGCCGGGCGGATGTCTTTGCGCCCGGGGATCTGGCCTTGCAGGAATCGGCGCGATTGCTTTTCGATCTTTCCGAACGGCCCAAGGAGCGCGCTTTGCGCGAGATGGCGGCGGACTGGTCGCCGTGGCGGTCGGTTGCCGCGAGGATCCTGTGGGCCTACTACCACGTGGCCAAGGACAGGGAAGGGATCAGATGACAAGAGCGTTGGAAGCACAACGGGTTGAGCCGAAATCAGGAACCATGCGTTCCGCCGTCGTTTTTCTGCATGGATACGGCGCTAACGGTGCTGATTTGATCGGGCTGGCGGAGCCGTTGGCGGATCACCTGCCCGATACCATGTTCATCGCCCCCGACGCGCCCGAAGAAGTGCCGGGCCATCCTATGGGCCGTCAGTGGTTTCCAATCCCGTGGATCGACGGGTCAAGTGAGGAGGAGGCCGAACGAGGACTGATTGCCGCGTCAGCGGACCTCGATGCCTTTCTGGACGGGTTGATGGTGGATGAGGACCTGTTGCCGGAGCAGGTTGTACTCTTTGGTTTCAGTCAGGGCACGATGATGAGCCTCCATGTCGCGCCGCGCCGCGAAGATGCGGTGGCGGGGATCGTCGCATTCTCTGGTCGACTGTTGAAGCCGGAGCTGTTGGTCGACGAGGTGGTAAGTCGCCCGCCTGTCCTCCTTGTGCATGGTGATCAGGACGACGTCGTCCCGCCCCAATCACTGCCAGACGCGGCAGAAGCCTTGCAGCAAGCCGGATGGAAAGAGGTTTTCGCCCATGTGATGAAGGGCACTGCGCATGGAATTGCCCCAGATGGGCTTTCCGTGGCGTTGGCCTTCATGCGTGACAAATGCGGTCTGTAAATTTCGCGTAATCTGAGTGCAGAGGGGCTGAAATCCGCTTTTGGCCCGCTCTTCCCAAGATGCCTTATCACTTCGCGGGCGTGGTCAAAGCGCGCTCCGCCTCAGCGTTTGCCCTTTTATTCCGCTGTTACATTGCCTCGCTATATCGTCGCTGACGAAGCACTATATGCGGGACTTGCCAGAGCGAGGAGCCGATATATAGTGACATCGAAAGGGCTTCACGCCCGTCCGGGCGGGCTGCTCCATATATGCGGCGGAGGACAGAATCGTGAACCACGGCGAGTTCAGGACGGAATTTGTACGAGAGCCTTCGGGCCTGCGGCATTATCCGGCGCTTGTCCTTAATGCCGACTATCGTCCCCTGTCATACTATCCATTGTCGCTTTGGCCATGGCAGGAAGCGATCAAGGCCGTTTGGTTGGATCGCGTCGATATTGTCGCTCAGTATGACCATGTGGTGCGAAGCCCCAGTACCCACATTCGAATACCGTCGGTTGTCGTCCTAAAAGATTATGTGAAACCCCAGAAGCGCGTAGCCTTTACGCGCTTCAATCTTTTTCTGAGGGACGAGTTCCGCTGTCAGTATTGCGGATCAAAGGGAGAGTTGACCTTTGACCACGTGGTTCCCCGGGCCGCTGGAGGAACGACGAATTGGGAAAACGTGGTCGCGGCCTGTGCGCCCTGTAACCTGCGCAAAGGATCCAAATCCCTCCGGCGGGCGGGGATGAGCCTGCGAAAACCACCGCGCCGACCTGCGCCGGAAGAACTTCAGAACACCGGTCGCAAATTTCCGCCCAACCATCTGCATGATAGCTGGATCGACTTCCTCTACTGGGATGCCGAGCTGCAGCCTTGATCAGGAACGCGCGACGTAGCGATCCCGTCGGTGGTTGATCGTTATAATCAGGTTCAGGATGACCGACCCGAGCAGCGACCACAGGACGATGTCGATCGGAAACAGCAGCAGAGCGAGCAGGTAAACGCAAAGATCAAAGATCAGCTGCGTGTTTCCCGCCTTGTAGCCTGACCGATCCTGTAGCCAGAGCGCCACGATCCCCACGCCTCCGAGGGTTGCGCCGTGCCTGAAGAGGGACAGAACGCCGATCCCTGAGCAAATCCCGAAAAGAATGGCCGCCGCTGCCGGGTGTTTCACGTCGATGGTTATCACGAGCGGCATGGTTTCTGCCAATGCCGACATGAGCGTGACCGCCAGAAAGCTTTTGAACGTGAAGCGCGGGCCGAGCTGGGTATAGGCGAGGGCATAGAACGGCAGGTTGAGCAGAAAGAACACCACCCCGAATGGCCAGTTGCCTCCATAACTAAGCACCAGTGCGAGCCCTGCAATCTGACCTGTCAAAAGGTCTGCGGAGCGGAGAAACTGGATAGACAGCGCCACGAGGGCGGCACCGATCACGATGCCATGGACATCTTCCCACAGCGTATGACGATCGGATGGGGCATGGGTCAGCAACTGCATGCGCCGAGGGAGCCCGGACCCGGCAGGAAGGTCAATATGAAACCGTGCGCTGGCGGCGGTGTGAACGCGAATTAGGCATCAACTGCGTAGCGCATGAGACGATCCCGGGTTTGTCGCCGGGTAAGAAGCGGCCGGACGGCGTGGGTGTGATCCGCACCCGTGGGGGGGAGTTCGTGCCACTGTGCGCGAACAGCCGACCTCTGAGACGGAGGCAGCATTCTCATGGCGGTCGGGCCGGGAAAGAAGCTCTCGCTGGCGAGGCCTTCCGCGCGGATGATCTCATGCCTGGGCAGAAGCAAATGCACATAGGTGACGGATGCGCGTCCCCGCACACGGCTCACCCCCGGCAGGTCAAGAAACCCTAACGCAGGACCGAGCTCATCGGGTTCTCCCGGTCTGCCGGTCAACAATATCCGATGTTGCGGAGAAAGAAGAAGCGCGCGCGCGGGCAGGCCGGGACCGAAAGCATCCACGTCTATGCGGATTGGGCGCCGTTTGTCGTCAGATGAGGAGAAGGTGATCTTCTGGTGGCCCGTCCATAACAGCGGCTGCGCGCCGCGATCCAACGTGTCTATCATATCGCCCGGTCGCAAGTCTTGGGCCTCCACCCCGCCGTTTGGCGTTGCGATCATTGCCTTCGCCTCGAAACAGATCACGTCGTCGTATGAGGTCTCATTCGTGGAGCCGGTACTGCTGTTTGCCAGATCGCTGTCACTGCTGGAGGTGGGCGAGAACCGGGCACCGGAATGCGGCGTGGGAAGACCTGCCGCCGGGATGAGCCCTACGTTGTCGTTCCCCAACCGTAGAACATAGACGTTGACCATGTTGCCGTTGATGTTTTGGTGCAGGCCAAACTCATTCTGCACGACTGTGCCTGCGGGATAGAGCTTGCCGTTCACGACGACGTCTTCGAGCAGGAACTGGTCGCCTGCTGTGTCGCCCGTTCCGTCCTGAAAAAAGGCGTCGTCGTCGGAAATGATCATCTGGGTCGGAGGATTGCCGTCATAGGTATAGTTTACGCCGACCCAACTGGATCGCCCGGCGTCGTAGTTGGCCGCACCAGGGTCATTGGCGTCGGTGTCGTTGACAAGTTCGGAGGTGGTCATCGCTCCGTCGTGGCTAACTACGCTCCAATCGTAGACGGCGATTGTTGGCATCTGGCTCCCCCGGCATTTTTCAAAAGCGGTAAAGAGCAGCCGTTAAGATCGCGCGAACTGGAAACGAAAAACCCGGCCACAGGGGCCGGGTTTGCGATCATTCGAGATACTGGAGAGCTTAGGCCGCGCCGAGGGCCTTGTTCAGGTTTTCGTCAACCTTCTCAAGGAAGCCCATGGTGGTGAGCCACTTCTGATCTGGGCCGACGAGCAAGGCGAGGTCCTTGGTCATGAAGCCGCTTTCGACCGTGTCCACCACGACGCGTTCCAGCGTCTCGGCGAAATGGCCAAGCTCCGCATTGTCGTCGAGCTTGGCACGGTGCTTGAGGCCGCCGGTCCAGGCAAAGATCGACGCGATGGAGTTGGTCGAGGTCTCTTCGCCGCGCTGATGCTGGCGATAGTGACGCGTGACCGTTCCGTGGGCCGCTTCGGCTTCGACGGTCTTGCCATCGGGCGTCATCAACTGCGAGGTCATCAGGCCAAGAGAGCCGAAGCCTTGCGCAATGGTATCGGACTGGACGTCGCCGTCGTAGTTCTTGCATGCCCAGACGAAGCCGCCGTTCCACTTCATCGCGCAGGCGACCATGTCGTCGATCAGGCGGTGCTCATACGTGATACCGGCTTCCTTGAATTTGTCCGCGAATTCTTCGTCGAACACCTTCTGGAACAGTTCCATGAAGCGGCCATCGTATTGCTTCAGGATCGTATTCTTGGTCGAAAGATAGACCGGCCAGCCGAGGTCGAGGCCGTAGTTCAGCGATGCCCGTGCAAAATCGATGATCGAATCGTCGAGGTTGTACATGGACATGAACACGCCGGAGGAAGGTGCCTTGAACACTTCCTCTTCCATCACCGTGCCGTCTTCGCCGACGAACTTCATCGAGAGGGTGCCGGGCCCGGGGAATTTCATGTCGGTCGCGCGGTACTGATCCCCGAAAGCGTGACGGCCCACGACGATGGGCTTGGTCCAGCCGGGAACGAGGCGAGGCACGTTGTTGCAGATGATCGGCTTGCGGAACACGACGCCGCCGAGGATGTTACGGATCGTCCCGTTGGGGGAGCGCCACATCTTCTTGAGGCCGAATTCCTCGACACGGCCCTCATCCGGGGTGATCGTCGCACATTTGACAGCGACGCCCACTTCCTTGGTTTTCTCAGCCGCGTCGATGGTGATCTGATCATCCGTGCGATCACGCTCTTCGATCCCGAGATCATAGTAGAGCAGGTCAATGTCGAGGTAGGGAAGGATGAGCTTCTTCTTGATAAAGTCCCAGATGATACGGGTCATTTCATCCCCGTCCATCTCGACGATGGGGTTCGCTACCTTGATCTTGGACATTGGCCAGTCTCCATGAGTGAATCGATTACATGCCTCTTAACGCATGCCGAGACGCAGTGAAAGATGGCATACAGTTGTATACTTTACCTTGTTACACCAAGGTCGTGACAGCCCACCTCAAAGGTTAGTCTGCTGTATACTCAAGCCTATATTACGTAGGGTAAATCAATTGATATTTCTGATTCTGGTTTAGCTGAAAATTGTCAACACATGCCTGCTGAAATCGGACATTAGAAGGTAACTACATATGAAGAAGATTATTTTAGCCGCAATCACGGCGGTGTTTCCGGCGGTCACACAAGCGGCCTCGCTTTCCGCCGTGGAGTTGCTCCGTGAATTCTCGCTCATTACTACGGGCGACGTCACGGTAAACTCGCTCCATGTACATGGTCGGGCGTTGATCGGAGGGGGGATGACGGGGAACCTTGCGGAAATCAATCACGCCAACATAGACTCCATCGTGCCTTCGCTCTTTGATGAGTTGATCCTTGTAAATGCGACGGCATCGAGCGTCCGGGTTCTCAATAGCGGTTCGGCGAGCTTTACCGGCGTTCCTACCTTCATGGATGCGGCCACCAGTTCGTCGCCGGCGGTACCGCCACTGGCATTTGGCACGGTGATGTCTACGTTCTCCGACACCCTTGGAGTTGTGGTGGCGACCGGAGCAGCTGATAAGACGACTTTCTCGAACCGGATCATTCTCGATACTGCAGCGATCGGCGGAGTGTCTGTTTACGACCTCGTCGAGGCAGACTTCACGCACCGCGACGTCGAACTCAAGCTCAACGGCGCGGACAGTATCGTTGTAAATGTCCGTGCGACGGCGACCGACAAGGAGTTCGCGCTTCAGTCGAACTTTCTGGGGGACAAGTCCATTTCGCAAAACGTGATCTGGAACTTCCTTGGCTTCGATAGTCTGCGTCTGGAGAGATCAATCTACGGACAGGTCCTCGCCAAGGGGTCTGATGTGTTCTTTTCCTCGGACATCGAAGGTTCGCTCTTCGCCGACACAGTCACCGCGCAGGCGCAAATCCATGTCCAACCGCTTGATTTTTCGGAAACCACACCAGTCCCTCTGCCCGCGGGCTTGCCCCTTCTCGGTGCAGGCATTGTCGCGTTCGGTGCGCTTCGGTTGCGCCGCAAAGGCTGAGGTTCAGCGAAGACACAAATGTAAAAAAGGGGCCTCATTCGGGCCCCTTTTTCCATTGAAGTTGAACCGGCAAGCAACGGTCTTGCGCTGAAGCCTACCGGGTCGATTCCGTCAGGCGGCGCTTCACATAATCGCTGACCGTATTGATCATGGGATCCATATGCGGGTCCTCGAAGAAGTGGCCTGCGCCTTCGACTTCTTCGTGAGTGATCGTAATGCCCTTCTGTTCATGCAGCTTCGACACAAGCGCGGTCGTGTCGGCGGGCGGCGCAACGCGGTCGGCAGCGCCGTTGATGATCAGCCCGGAAGAGGGGCAGGGCGCAAGGAACGAGAAGTCGTACATGTTGGCGGGCGGCGATACGGATACGAAACCGGTAATCTCCGGCCTGCGCATCAGCAGCTGCATTCCGATCCACGCGCCGAAAGAGAATCCCGCAACCCAGCAATGCTTGGAGTTGTTGTTCATCGACTGCAAGTAATCGAGCGCCGAAGCCGCGTCCGACAGCTCTCCAATGCCCTGATCGTACTCGCCCTGACTGCGCCCGACCCCGCGGAAATTGAACCGCAGGACCGTGAAGCCCATGTTGTAGAAAGCGTAGTGCAGGTTGTAGACAACCTTGTTGTTCATCGTCCCGCCAAACTGCGGATGGGGATGAAGGATTATGGCAATCGGCGCATCATTGTCCCGCTGGGGATGGTAGCGGCCCTCGAGCCGACCATCGGGACCGGGGAAGATAACCTCGGGCATAAAGCGGTGTCTCCTCAGCGGCGTCCCGTGAATTCTTGACGAATTCGCTGGGACACCTTAGAACTGTTCTAATTGCGGGGCGTTGCACCCCGCAGCCCGACGGGGTTTAGGGACTCTGAGGGGCGAGGTCAACGAGTCGCGGGGATGCGGGAATGAAACTGTCGACCAAAGGACGCTACGCTATGGTGGCGCTGGCCGATCTGGCGCTGCAGTCAGATGGGGCATTGGTGACGCTTGGAGATGTGTCCCAGCGTCAGGATATCTCATTGCCCTATCTGGAGCAGCTCTTCGTCAAGCTCCGGCGCGCCGAACTGGTGATGTCGGTGCGCGGGCCGGGCGGTGGGTACCGCTTGGCGCGCCCGGCGACGGAGATAAAGGTGGTGGATGTGCTCGCGGCTGTGGATGAGACTGTTTCGGCCATGCACACCGGGGCAGGTGCTTCGGGCGGCGTGTCGGGAAGCCGCGCACAGAGCCTGACCAACCGCCTTTGGGAAGGGCTTTCTGCACATGTCTATGTCTTCCTGCACCAGACGCGTCTGTCGGATGTGATCGGAAATGATCTCGCCCCCTGTCCTGCGGTGCCCAACCTGTTTGCGGTTGTGGACGAATGAGCACATTCGGCGGAGTGGAACGTAGCTGATGAAGCGGGTCTATCTCGACTACAATGCCACAGCGCCGCTGCGGCCGGAGGCCCGGAGCGCGATGGTCGTCGCCATGGATGCCGTCGGCAATCCGTCTTCTGTTCATGCAGAGGGGCGGGCGGCCAAGGCCATCGTCGAACGTGCGCGGGGTCAGGTTGCCGCAGCTCTTGGGGCGGAAGGCGCGGATATCGTCTTTACCTCCGGTGCGACGGAAGCGGCAGCGTTGGCATGTTGCGGGCAGCAGCTTTCGGGCGCGGATATCGAACATGACGCGGTGGCCGCTTGGATCACCCCCGACCTCGCCGTCGATCGGGGCGGTATGGTGAAGGTGGAAGACCCCGGACGCAGTGTGCTGCAACTCGCCAATTCCGAGACGGGAGTTGTGCAAGAGTTTCCCGAGGGCATCGCGGTATGTGACATGACCCAGGGCTTCGGGAAGTTGCCGTTCGCGTTTAACTGGACGGGTGCGAAAATGGGGCTCGTCTCTGCGCACAAGCTTGGCGGGCCCAAGGGGATCGGTGCGATCGTGTTTCCCAGAGGCACCGATGTCACGGCGCAGATCCGCGGCGGCGGGCAGGAAATGGGGCGTCGTTCCGGTACGGAAAACGTCATCGGAATCGCGGGGTTCGGGGCGGCGGCGGAAGCGGCCGCAACGGATCTGAACAACGGGGTTTGGGACCGTGTGGCGGGACTTCGCGACCTGATGGAGGCGACCATTGAGTTGGCGGCAAAGGATATTACGTTTGTCGGGAAGCATTCTCGGCGGCTGCCCAACACGAGTTGCATGATCGCACCGGGCTGGAAGGGTGAGACGCAAGTGATGCAGATGGACCTCGCGGGGTTCGCCATTTCCGCCGGCAGCGCCTGTTCAAGCGGCAAGGTCAAGGCCAGCAGGGTGCTGCGGTGCATGGGATACGATGAGGCCGAGGCTGCCAGTGCGATCCGCGTATCGCTGGGCCCGGATACCACGGAAGAGGATGTGCTGCGTTTCGCAGAAACGTGGCTGATGAAATACGAACGGCATTGCGCCCGCGCGGCGTGAGCGAGAAGGAGACAGGACATGGCAGCTTTGGATGATGTCAACGTCAAGGAAGGCGTCGATCAGGAAACCGTCGAGGCCGTTCGCGGGCTGAGCGGGACCTACAAGTACGGTTGGAATACTGACGTAGAGATGGAGTATGCGCCGAAGGGGCTGACCCCCGATATCGTGCGCCTCATTTCCGAAAAGAACGAAGAGCCGGAGTGGATGACCGAATGGCGTCTGGCGGCCTATGAACGCTGGCTCCAGAAGAAAGAGCCTGACTGGGCGATGATCGATTACCCTGAGATCGATTTTCAAAACCAGTATTACTATGCGCGGCCCAAAAGCTTTGACCAGAAGCCAAAATCGCTTGATGAGGTGGATCCGAAGCTTCTCGAAACCTATGAGAAGCTTGGCATTCCGCTCAAGGAGCAGATGATCCTCGCTGGTGTCGAAGGCGCGGAAGATGCGCCCGCCGAAGGACGGAAAGTCGCGGTGGATGCGGTGTTCGATTCCGTGTCCGTTGGCACGACCTTCCAGAAGGAACTGGCGAAGGCCGGGGTGATATTCTGTTCGATTTCCGAAGCGATCCGAGAGCACCCCGAGTTGGTGAAGAAGTACCTCGGCTCCGTGGTTCCGGTGAACGACAACTTCTATGCGACGCTCAACAGCGCTGTCTTCTCGGACGGATCCTTCGTTTATGTACCGCCGGGCGTGCGCTGTCCCATGGAGTTGTCGACCTATTTCCGCATCAACGCCGAAAATACCGGACAGTTTGAGCGGACGCTGATCATAGCGGACAAGGGTTCCTATGTATCCTACCTTGAGGGCTGCACGGCCCCGCAGCGGGATGTGGCGCAGCTTCACGCGGCGGTTGTCGAAATCATCCTCGAGGAAGACGCGGAGGTAAAGTACTCCACAGTCCAGAACTGGTACCCCGGTGATGAGAACGGCAAGGGCGGGATCTATAACTTTGTGACGAAACGCGCGGATTGCCGTGGGGATCGGTCCAAAGTCATGTGGACGCAAGTGGAGACGGGTTCGGCTGTGACGTGGAAATATCCGTCCTGCATTCTGCGCGGCAAGGAGAGCCAGGGCGAGTTCTACTCAATCGCGATCACGAACAATCATCAGCAGGCCGACACCGGCACCAAGATGATCCATCTGGGCAAGGACACGAAAAGCCGTATCGTTTCCAAAGGGATTTCCGCCGGCAAGGCGCAGAATACCTATCGCGGTCTCGTCTCTATGCACCCCAAGGCGACCAATTCGCGGAACTATACGCAGTGTGACAGTCTGCTCATAGGCAGCGACTGCGGCGCGCATACGGTCCCCTACATCGAGGTGAAAAACAATTCCTCTCGTTGCGAGCACGAGGCCACCACCTCCAAGGTTGACGATGATCAACTCTTTTATTGCCGCCAGCGCGGGATGGATGAAGAGGAGGCCGTGGCACTTGTCGTGAACGGGTTCTGCAAGGAAGTGCTGCAAGCGCTGCCGATGGAATTCGCGATGGAAGCACAGCAGCTTGTGGCGATCTCGCTGGAAGGCTCGGTGGGCTGATAAGGTTTGCCCGCAATGGGGTCGATGGCCCGATAGAAGCGAAACTTGGGAAGGCGAGTTATGATTGTGACGACAACTCCCTCGGTTGAGGGGTATCAGGTGGCCGAATACCTGGGCATCGTTGTGGGCGAGGCCATCATGGGCACGAACGTTTTCCGCGATTTCTTCTCGCAGATTACTGACGTGGTCGGCGGGCGATCCGGTGCCTACGAATCCAAACTTCAGGATGCGCGCGACACGGCATTGCGCGAACTTGAGGAGCGCGCGGCGGTGCTAGGGGCGAGTGCCGTGATCGGCGTGGATCTCGATTACGAGGTCGTCGGGGATTCAATGCTGATGGTCAGTGCGTCGGGCACGGCGGTGAAGCTGGGCTAGGATATGGCGGCGGTGATCGACAAACCGGAGCTTATGCTTCCTGCCGAAGAGGCAGATTGGCTGCGCCAAGCCTATGGGCGTGCCGGCTCGATCCTTGAGTATGGATCGGGCGGCAGCACGGCTATGGCGGCGTCCATGTCCGGCAAGGTCATACACACGGTTGAAAGCGATCCTGAATGGGCCAAGTCGATGCGGGCTTGGATCACAACTCACCCCGGTTTGTCGCCTGTGATCGTTCACCATGTGCCTCTGGGGCCGACGACGGAATGGGGAATGCCGGAGGGGCCGAAGGGATGGCGTAACTTTTCCAGATATCCCCTTGGTATCTGGGATGAAAAAGGTGTCGACCCCGATGTGGTTCTGGTCGATGGGCGGTTTCGGGTCGGATGTGTTCTTGCGACCCTGTTCCGATCTCCGAAGCCCGTCACCCTGTATTTCGACGACTATACGACACGCGAAAAATACCGGGCGGTGGAGGAATTCATCCGCCCAACCGAGATCCGGGGCCGCATGGCCCGTTTCGAGATAGAGCCCCGCGGGATTGAGGCCGAAAACCTCCTGCGGATCATGGAACTGATACAGCGTCCGATTTGAAGGCGCAGAGACGAAGGGAAGAAACATGCTGGAAATCAAGAACCTGCACGTGAAACTTGAAGAAGAAGACAAGCAGATCCTGAAAGGCGTCGATCTGACCGTTGAGGCGGGCAAGGTTCATGCCATCATGGGCCCCAACGGATCGGGCAAATCGACACTGTCCTACGTTCTGTCTGGCAAGGACGGCTATGAGGTCACCGAAGGTACCGCCACCCTCGACGGCGAGGATATCCTTGAAATGGAGCCTGAAGAGCGCGCCGCTGCGGGCCTGTTCCTGGCTTTCCAATACCCGGTAGAAATCCCCGGCGTCGGTAACATGACTTTCCTGCGCACCGCAGTGAATGCACAGCGCAAAGCGCGCGGCGAGGACGAGATCAGCGCGAGCGACTTCCTGAAGCTCGTTCGTGAGCGTGCAGCCTCACTGGAGATCGACGCGGACATGCTCAAACGCCCGGTCAACGTCGGCTTCTCCGGCGGGGAAAAGAAGCGGAACGAGATCCTCCAGATGGCGATGCTCGAGCCAAAGATGTGCATCCTTGATGAGACGGACTCGGGCCTTGATGTTGACGCGATGAAACTGGTGGCGCATGGCGTGAATGCGCTGCGCGATCAGGGGCGCGGCTTCCTTGTCATCACACACTATCAGCGCCTGCTTGATCACATTAAACCCGATGTGGTCCACATCATGTCCAACGGGCGCATCATCAAGACAGGCGGTCCCGAGTTGGCCCTTGAAGTCGAAAAGAATGGCTATGCCGATATGAAAGCGGAGGTGGCGTAATGGCTCTGCCGCAGGTCAAACAGACCGCCACGGAGGCGCGGCTCGCGGCGATGACCCGTCCCGATGGCGCGAAGTGGATCACGGAAATTCGGGAGGCCGCGCTCGCTCGGGTAAGCGACATGGGCCTTCCGGGCGCGCGTGACGAGTATTGGAAATACACCCGCCCTGAGACGCTGGTTCAACCCGAGGCACCTCAAGCAGCGACGTTCGACGATGATGACGAACAACTCTTTCATGAGTTCGACCGGCTGAAGGTCGTCTTCGTGGATGGGGTGTTTTCCGCTGAGGATAGCGATGATCTCACGCTTGAAGGGATCGAGATTTCCCGTCTGGCCGATGTTGCCACGCAGGACATACATTGGGCAAAGGACCTTTACGGGACGCTGGAGACAAATGGTCAGACGCCAGTGCAACGCCCCCTTGCGGCGCTGAATACGGCCTATGCTGCGGACGGTATCGTGATCCGCGTGACCGGCGCGCCGTCGAAGCCCGTCAATTTGATTTACGAGCATCGTGCGACTGGATCGGATGTACTGCTTCACCACGTCATAAAGGTGGAAGAGGGCGCGGAGTTCACTCTGCTGGAGAACGGCCCGGCTGCCGCGCGTCTGAACAAGGTGCTGGAGGTGGACATCGCTGATACCGGCAAGTTCCACCACATCCGGGCGCAGGGCAGGGATCACGAACGCCGGGCGGCGACGCATATCTTTGCGCGTCTGGGGCGGGAATCTGCGTTCAAGTCGTTTACAATGACGGCGAATGGCGCACTTACCCGCAACGAATGTGTGATCGAGTTGACTGGCGATGACGCTATTGCTCACGTGGCGGGTGCTTGTGTCGGAGATGGCGATTTCGTGCATGACGATACCGTCTTTATCACGCACGATGCGGAGAATTGCGAAAGCCGTCAGGTCTTCAAGAAAGTGCTTCGCAATGGCGCGGTGGGGGTTTTCCAGGGGAAAATCCTTGTGAAGGCCGGAGCCCAGAAGACGGATGGCTACCAGATTTCTCAATCTCTCTTGCTCGACGGAGACAGCCAGTTTCTCGCCAAGCCGGAGCTTGAGATCTACGCCGACGACGTGGCGTGCTCGCACGGGTCCACATCTGGGGCCATTGATGAGACGGCGCTGTTTTACCTTCGCTCGCGCGGTCTTCCCCATGGGATCGCCACGGATCTTCTGACGCTCGCCTTTCTGGCCGAGGCCGTCCAAGAGATTGAGGACCAGGACCTGCAAGCAGAGATCAACACTCGCATCGAGCGCTGGCTCGAACGCCGGCGCGGCTGATGCCTGTGGCGAGCGATATTGTGGCGACCTACCGCGGGCCCGGGCGTGTCATGCGCCGGCTACTCGCAGGGCCGCCACGAGAGGACCGGGCGCTCGCCTACCTCATGGGGGGCTGCGTGCTTACCTTTGTCGCGCAGTGGCCCCGACTTGCGCGCGACGCGCATCTAGAAGGGACGGATATCAATCCGACCTTGGGCGGGGCGCTGTTGGCTTGGGTCTTCATCGCACCGCTCGCGTTTTATGCGCTGGCTAGCGTTAGCCATCTGGTCGCGCGTCTGTTTGGCGGCCGGGGGAGCTTTTACGGAACGCGCATAGCTCTTTTCTGGTCCTGGCTTGCGGCAGCGCCAATCTTGCTGCTGCATGGGCTGACGGCGGGGTTCGTCGGCGCAGGTCCCGCGCTCCAAACAGTGGGGCTTGTCTGGCTTGGGGTTTTCCTGTGGTTCTGGCTCTCGGGTTTGCGGATTGCGGAAACGCGCGCTGATCTCGTTGCAGAAAGCATCTGAGGCATGTCGATATGAATCTTTCCGATATCGGTGGCCTCCTGCGCCTCACACTTACCAAGCCTCGAGACGCTGCGGGACTTCTTCTTGCGGTCAATCCGGGGAAGGAGGTGCTTTGGCTTGCCTTCATCCTCGTCGGGGTTCTCAGCGCCTTGGCCTTCTTTGCGTCCAACATGCTGTTGTCCCTGGTTTCCGGCGGCGCCGAGATGCCTGCGACCCTGTCTATCATCTCCCGACTGACGCCCATCGGCGTGACCGCGTTTCTGTTGGTCAATCTGGGGCTATTCGCGGGCGCGCTGTACCTTGGCGGGCGGGTTCTCAACGGTCAAGCGCGGTTCGGTGACATCGCCCTTCTCGTGGTTTGGCAGCAATTCCTGATGATCGTCTTTCAGTTTGCGCAGACCGGTATCGCGCTCATCGCGCCAGCTGCCGTGTCCGTAATCTTTACATTGGCGTCTTCGCTCTATCTTTTCTGGGTGTTTCTGGTCCTGCTCGCGGTAGTCGAGCGTTTTGGAACTGTGCCGCGCGCGCTCGCACAGTTTCTGTTGGCGCTCGTCGGATTGTCGCTTTTGCTGGCCACGGTTACCAATCTGATCGGTGCACCCCCGCAAGGAACCTTCCCGAATGTATGATGTCCATGCTATCCGCGAGGACTTTCCCATCCTCTCCCGCGAAGTGAACGGCAAGCCGCTCGTCTACCTCGACAATGGCGCGTCCGCGCAAAAGCCGCAGGTCGTCATCGATGCGATCACCCGTGCTTATGCGGAAGAGTATTCCAATGTGCATCGCGGGCTTCATTTTCTGTCTAACCTGGCGACAGAGAAATATGAGGCCGTGAGGGGCACCATCGCACGCTTTCTCGGGGTGGCGGATGAAAGCTGCATCCTGCTCAATTCGGGGACGACGGAGGGGATCAACACGATTGCCTATGGCTGGGCCATGCCGCGGTTTGAGCCGGGCGACGAGATCGTCCTGTCGGTCATGGAGCATCACGCCAACATCGTGCCTTGGCACTTCTTGCGAGAGCGACAAGGCGCGGTTTTGAAGTGGGTCGATGTTGATAGCCGGGGGGATCTGGATCCGCAGGCGGTCATCGACGCTATCGGTCCCCGCACCAAGCTTGTTTCCGTGACGCATATGTCCAATGTGCTTGGCACGCTCGTGGACGTGAAGGCCATCATCGAAGGGGCCCACGCCAAAGGCGTGCCGGTGCTCGTCGATGGAAGTCAGGCGGCCGTGCATACTCCGCTGGATCTCGACGCGCTTGGCGCCGATTTCTATGCGATCACCGGTCACAAGCTCTATGGTCCGTCGGCTTCTGGCGCGATCTATGTTGCACCCGCCCGTCTCGCCGAGATGCGACCATTCATGGGGGGCGGAGACATGATCCGGGAGGTGCACAAGGACCGCGTGATCTATGCCGACGCGCCCATGAAATTCGAAGCTGGAACGCCGGGGATCGTTCAGGCGATCGGGTTGGGCGCCGCGCTCGAATACATGATGGCAATTGGGATGCGCGACATTGCTGTTCATGAGGCGGGGCTGCGAGACTACGCCATGTCGCGACTCAAGGGGCTGAACTGGTTGCAGCTTCAGGGCACGTCCGAGAGCAAGGGAGCGATATTCTCGTTCACGATGGACGGCCCCGCGCATGCGCATGACATTTCCACCATTCTGGACAAGAAGGGCGTGGCGGTCCGCGCCGGCCATCATTGCGCCGGTCCGCTCATGGACCATCTGGGCGTCGCTGCGACGTGTCGGGCCTCCTTCGGCATGTACAATACGGAGGCCGAGGTTGACGTTCTGGTGGATGCGCTTGAGTTGGCGCACGATCTCTTCGCCTGAGTGCGATTTACACCGTTGCAGGCCAAAGCATGATGCCATATACGCTGCGCCCAAGGCAGACGTCGCTGAGTTTCGGCGGCATCACCCTTAGGCCCTAGGGCTTGTGAGATGGTAAAAGGTACGTGATATATCGGGGTGTCCGAGGCGGGTCATTTGAATGCCGCTGAAAACGCTCTGAACTCGATGGTCCCATAGCTCAGCTGGATAGAGTGCTCGCCTCCGAAGCGAGAGGTCGCTGGTTCGAATCCAGCTGGGACCACCATCCCCCTACATTTTTTACAGAGAAACTGGTACGAAGCCGTCTTCTGGCGCGTGCGACTTCACCCGCTTCAAAGCTGTGCGGCGAGGATGAATGGCTCTGGCCTAGACTCCTTCTAATCCCGCAGACGCGAGTAAAATTGTCTCTAGATCGAACTCTGGCCGGAATGTTGCATTAACAAATGATGCTTAGAGCGGACGGTGCAAATCAACTCTAGGAGACACCATACATGTTCGCATCAGCCCGCTGCGGTTTTGCCGCGCTAGCCGCCACGACAAGCCTTTTTGCCGCTTCTGCCGTTCTCGCTCAACCTACGTTCGAGCACGTCATGACGTTCGGCTCCGAAGGTGATGGGGAAGGCCAGTTCCAATATGTCGAAGATTTCGCATTCGATGCTGCCGGCAACATCCTCGTAACAGACGCGGCGCACGCCTATGTTCAGGTGTTCGACAAGACGACCGGCGTTTTCAAGGCTCGTTTCGGCGGCAAGGGGTTCGAGGACGGAAGCCTGACCAAGCCCGAGGGCATCTCGATCGCTGACGATGGTCGCATTTTCATAGCCGACTACGATACGGGCGAAGTGAAGGTCTATGATGCTGGCTATGAGTGGCTGAGCACGTTCAGCGAGTATGGTTCCGAAGCCGGGCAGAACTTCAAGTCCGAGTTTACCGACATTCGCGATGGCAAGTATTACATGCCCGAAGCGGGCAACCACCGTGTCAATGTCTTCGATCTTGACGGCAACTTTCTCTATATGTTCGGAGATGGCGGGAATATCGAACCCGATGCTGCAGAGGGTCTCTTGAACAACCCGGAATCGGCAAAGTTCAACTCCGAAGGCACGCTCTATGTAGCGGACCTCAAGAACGACCGCGTTCAGGTCTATGATGCGGATGGCAACTTCATCTTCGGCTTTGGTAGCACGGGATCCGGCGACGGCGAGTTGGTATCACCGGCTGGTATCGGTTTTGACGCGGACGACAACGTATACGTCTCCGAGATCGGCAATGACCGCGTTTCCGTATTTGACAAGGACGGGAATTTCATCACCGCCTTTGGCGAAACCGGCGATGGCGTAATGCAGTTCGGAAACCTGCACGGGCTGACCGTCGACGCATCGACTGGCTACATCTACGTCGCGGATACTGCGAACAACCGGGTTCAGGTGTTCAAACCGTCTGAGGCCGTAGTCGTTTCCAACTAAACGACTGCTGGGGCGGGCGGCATGATGCCGGCCGCCCGTTTTCGCGCCAACCCGCATTGAGTGGAGCCCCACAATGAAAGCAATTCGCCAATTTCGTCTGCCATTCGGGCGAAAGCTAGCCAATTTGTCGATCCGAGCCAAAGTGCTGCTGGTCAACGTTGTAACAAGTGGGTTCGTTGTGATGGCTGGTGGCGCAGGTTTGCTGTCGCTCTTTGTTGTTGACGGGATACGCCGAGAGAGCGCCGAACACCTCGATCCGATTACCGAGGCGGCCTATGAGGCGGAGGTCCTTGCCCAAGACATTCGCGCAGGTGTGGCCAATGCGATCGCGTCAAGCGATATTGAGTTGCTGCGTCGTGAGGCGGTGAACCTTGAGGAAGCTCAGAGCGGTATCAATGCCGAGCTTTCCACGCTGGACAGCCTTATCCGAGGGAAAGAGGCGAAAGTTGCACTCGCGACCGCGCATACTGAGAGCGATCAGTTTTTTGCATTGGCCCAGCAACTCGTCACGACACTGACGAATAGAATTTCGGCGGAAACCACGCTCGATACAATCACGGCGCAAAAGGCAGATCTCGACGCTGAAGCCATCACGGCGCTTGAGAAAATTGCACGATCTGCAGAGACGCAGATGAACAAAAAAGAAGACGAGCTTCGAACAATGGTTCAGAGCGGAAAGGCGACGGTCGATCTGTTGTCGGCCGAGGTTCAGGGCGTCATGGGTGATACCTATCCTGCTCTGCGCGGTGCATATGGCCTGCGCACGATGATCGTGCTTCAGAGCGAAACCATGAGTCAGATGCTCGCACTTACGGAACCTGCCGATATTCAAAAGCTTGCCAAGAAGATGGGCGCAATCGGGGCAGCATTCGAGCGCGAGGTCAAGAAGCTCATGCCCCGGCTGGCACCCGATCAGAAAGCTGCGCTCACAGAGGCTCTCGCGGCGTTTGAGGAGGGCAGCAAGTTTCTGGCTGGCGACACGAATATCGTAGATGCCCACACGCGCGCGTTGCAAGCGACCGCAAATGCGGAGCAAACTCAAGCCGCATTCGATACCAAGGTGTTGGAGTTCGTCGATATCACCGCATCGTTGGTGGAGCGTGTCCTCGCCGCCAAGGCAGCGGGGTCGATCTCGGCCAGCAACGCCTCGGCAGCGGCTCAGTTCAGCGTTGGCACAATCGTTGTCGCGTCACTGCTGTTTACATTCGGCCTGGGGCTGATCCTATCGCGCTCACTGGCGAAACCAATCGGACGCCTCGTGGAAACGATGGGGACAATTGTGGCGGGTACGACCACCGTCGACGTTCCTTTCCGCGATCGCAGAGACGAGGTCGGATCTATCGCCGGTACAGTTGAAATCTTCCGTAAGAGCGTGGAGGAGAACAGGCTTTTGCAGGAGCAGGAACTCGCGCTGCGGGAAGCGGCCGAGATCGAACGGCAGAAACGAGCCGAGCGCGAGTTGCAACGCGAAAAAGATACAGAACAACGCGAGCGCGAAGCGAAGGAAGCCGAAGACGCACGGCTCGCCAAGATCGCCGAAGAGGCGGAGCGCGAGCGCCGCGCCCGCCACGAAGAGCAGAGCGCGGTTGTCACATCGCTCGCAACCGGATTGCAGAAGCTTGCCGCAGGCGATCTTGATGCGCTCATCGAAACGCCCTTCGTCTCTGGCTATGATCAGTTGCGGCTCGATTACAATGCCGCAGTCGTATCCCTCAAGGAAGTGATCGACACGATTGCCAGCAGTGCCGAAGCGGTCAACGCGGGAACGGATGAAATATCCATTTCCAATTCCGAACTGTCGGAGCGTTCCGAAACGGCGGCAGCGAGCTTGGGGCAAACTGCGGCGGCTCTTCACGAGTTGACGGCATCTGTTCAGTCAGCGGCCGACGGGGCCAACAAGGCCAATGATATCGTGCGCGGTGCAAAGACACGTGCCGAAGACAGCGCGGCCATCGTTGAACAGGCCGTTGCGGCCATGGATGAGATCAAATCTTCGTCGGATTCGATCTCCGTCATTATCCGCGTGATTGAAGATATTGCCTTCCAGACCAACCTTCTTGCTCTGAATGCCGGTGTCGAAGCGGCGAGGGCCGGAGAGGCGGGCAGAGGCTTTGCGGTTGTGGCCTCGGAGGTGCGGGAACTTGCACAACGTTCTTCCGACGCAGCGCGCCAAATCAACACGCTCATTTCCCAAAGCGGAACACAGGTAAAACGTGGTGTGGAGATGGTCGACAAGACCGGCGAAGTCCTCAGAGAGATCGTGACCTCGATCATAGAGGTGTCCGAGCATGTGGGCGACATCTCTGCCTCGGCAAAAGAGCAAGCAAGCGGGATATCCGAAATCAGCACGGCAACTGGCGAACTGGACGGTGCCACACAGCAGAACGCAGGGATGTTTGAGGCAACTATGATCGTCACCAGAAAGCTGTTGGAGGAAGCGCAGAAGCTTACCCTTACCGTATCTCGATTTACCGCCAATGGTGCCTCGGTAGACGGACGCCAGGACAGCATGGGCGATGATCATTCCGCGGATCCTCGCGCCCTGGTGGCCTAAAGGGCGTTTACCCCGGCCCATCATCCGCAGGTTGGCCGGCACCTGTCTCGCCGGCCTACTTGCCGAGTGTCTGGATAGGGCGGGCCGAGGCAATTGTTACAAGCTATCTGGCCAATTTTCCTTTCTTGCGGCTTGCGAGCACGGCAGCCTGCCATTCAGGTATCGAAATCGGAGGCTGAACTACGGTTCATCTCCCCGATACCACTTGGCCGAGCTTTTAAGAACAGCGTTGCTTATTGTTACGATCTGCAGTGTCCCCGCGTGGGGCGATAGGAGGTTGGGGCGCCTGGGTACCCATGTGGCCGCCCTTGATAGCGGAAATTTCCCTTTCACCTGTTAAGCGTTGCCGCATCTGCTTGCAGGCAGAGGTGCCTGCTCATCGGCCTCAGCGCAAAGTATGAAAACTCAAGTTTTTCGACCGCAGAGCCTTAGACATAAGCGGCTCAGGTCTTTAAAAGCTTCGTGAAAGGTCACAAATTGGCCCCATTCCGGTAACCGAAAGTATGCCCCCTAAGACGATTATGGTCCTGACCAAAACCGGGGGACCATATGAAGATCGACCTGCAACTTGGCACCGCAATGATCGGGACAGATCACTTCGGTTCAAACTATTTGGCCGATCGTCATTTCATGGAGCAATCCATTGAAGGGTCGGGGGGATTCAAATCCGCTGCCAGTTCTCTCGGGATCACGAACCTACGGTATCCCGGCGGAACTCTTTCAGAAAAGTACTTCGATCTCAGTGACGATAGACATATCTCGGGCGCGGGTGGGCACACCATAGATGCGCACAACTTTCACGATCCCGACGATGTTACCCAGATCACGCCACTGGCAGACTTTCTGAAGTATGCCTCAGAAGAGAATGCATCAGTTACAGTCGTGATACCCACGGCGCGGTACTTCGAGAAACTCACTGACGGTTCTGCCGATGGCTACAGCCAGGTGAAGCATGAAATACAGTCCTTCATCACTAGTATTTTCCAGTCTGAATTCGGTGGTCAAATCGCTCAGTTCGAAATTGGTAATGAATTTGGTGCGTGGATAGATGGGCATGCCGGGGATATTTTCGCCACTGCAGAAGATTATGCATATATCCTCCGAAATTTTTCGGTATGGATCGACGAGGCTCTGACTGAACTTAATCTTGCTGACGACCCAGATATTATCGGGCAAGCTGCCTTCTTTGAGTGGGGGGATAAAGGAAATAACTTACTTATAAATTCATTTCTCGACACCGATGTCGGGGAGGGGCGAGGAGACGTAGCGTCTGTCGCCGATGCTGTCGCCGCCTTGGACGGGATAAGTGTACACTCTTACACGACAGCGACGCTTGAAAACTATGATGAAAGACAGAATGAGGTTGAGGGTGACCTATACCTTTTTGAAATGTGGGATGAGCGAGTCGGTGCATGGACCGAGGCTTCGGGAGAAAGCTCGTCCGAACTTCGAAGAGTAGTGACAGAGTGGAATCAGAAAAATTCGGCGTTCCAGTCAAACCAAATATCCGGTTCGCAAGCGGCTATCGGACTGATTAGCCAGTTTCACCATCTCGTTTCAAGCGGGGTGGACGAATTGAACGTTTGGCCGGCATTGCAAACATCTCAGAACAGTTTGATTCGCGGATCCGGCGAACAACAGACATTGACATATAGCGGGGCTGCGTTTGCACTTCTTCGCAACCTGACAAACGATCTTTTCGTGCTCGATGGTGGAGGTGTTCTTGACTTCGATGAGGACGGGGTCGCGGATGCGGTGGCGTATTTCTTCGGTGATGCGGATCGGGTAGTCGGTTTCATATCTGCCTTTGATACAAGCTGGGAAGGTGTGAGTCTTGACGTAGCCGTTTTTGGTTTGAACATGGCCACGGCGAGCGCGTCCTTAGTTTCCCTGCACGGGAATACCTTAGATAATTTGGATGCCAGTTCCCAGCCTGTATTAACTTCATACACTTCTCCAAAAATTGAAACGGGCGGAATATTTGAATTTGATTTGATGTCGTGGGATACCGCAATATTGACGTTAGATCTGAAAGAAAGTGAGGTGGGGGCACTCATTTCGGGTTCAGCAACATCAGAGCTTTCATTCTCGCTCGAGATTCCGCTTAGCTCCGAAGAATTGAGGCTTATACAGCATCACGACGGCGCGTTGATGACACTGGTTGGTACAGAGACCCGCGACACAATCCAAGCCGTACAGAACTTCATTATAGATGCGTCCGAGGGGCATGATACGGTTTATGGTAGTTCCGGATCTGATTATATATTCGGGAATGCTGGAAACGACGAGGCCTTCGGGTTCAGCGGCAACGATGTCCTTTGGGGAGGGGCTGGAGACGATATACTTGATGGCGGTCTGGGGCAGGACATTCTTTCGGGAGGGAGCGGAAACGATGTGCTATACTCCACGGATGGGACAGCAAACGACAAATCGTTTGGTGGCCTTGGGGATGATACATTTTATTTCGATAGCTCTGCGGACATTCTAGATGGCGGAGAGGACAATGACCGCTTCTTCCATCAAGGCAGTGAATTCTACGCTGAGGAAGTCGTGCTGAATGCGTCTTCTTCGGCACACTTTGGAACCGGCCAGTATGTGGATCTATCTGGAAAAATGGTCGTGTCTTCGTTCATTATCGGGGGCGAGGGGTATGACACCGTTTTTCTGAGTGATGAGAGCACAGCGCTTATTCTCGACGCCTCCGCGCTTTCCGTCGCGCTGGACCCCCCCTCCGGAGTCGATGCGAGGCACCGCTTCGATGGAATCGAGGAAATTCAGGGTGGTGCGGGCGATGACGTGATTGACCTTACCTCGTACCAAGAAGTCAGTGATCAGGCTTTTTTCAAGTTGTATGGCGGCGATGGAGATGACGTTATCTGGGGTACGCCCGGCATGGAACTGATCGACGGAGGAGATGGAAATGACATTCTCTTCGGCGGGGCCGGTGGGGATACGCTGTCAGGTGGATCTGGTGCGGACACCTTTCAGTTTACCCTTTCTTCTGGCAGATCCACGATCACCGATTTTGATCCCTTTGAAGGAGATAGAATTCAGGTTTTCCATCCTAGTGGCGTAGTGCAGGACCTGGAGGCAAGGGAACTGGATGGAGGCTTCTTGGATATATCCATGTTGAACAACGAGGGTGATATTGTTCACATCTACATAGATCTCCTTTGATACCTAAAGGGAGAGCCTTTATTTACTCGAGGTTCGGTATCGTAATCCAGTTGATCGACTTGGCGAGCAAGTCAGGCTTCACTAACCGTTTTGAACGGCGATGCGGGCACATTGGAGGTTTCACCGTAGTTGCGACAACATCCGCTGAGCGCATTTTGCGTGTACACCGAAGCCGCGATAGCGATGAGGTGTTTCGTCACGTGCCTTTAGGGCGCTCTCTTTGCTTTGCTCACCACCCCAGATCCGTTGCTCGGTTTTTCGGCGTTTGTTCCATGCCAATCCCGCGAG
The DNA here is from genome assembly GCF_900111875.1 of Poseidonocella pacifica. GTDB lineage: Bacteria > Pseudomonadota > Alphaproteobacteria > Rhodobacterales > Rhodobacteraceae > Poseidonocella > Poseidonocella pacifica. The sequence continues at coordinate 18,587 of NZ_FOJU01000006.1, read as the reverse complement.
CAACTGACCTGCCACTGAACTTTTATCCAGCCGCGATTTGAGCCCGGTTGGTGTTTCGGTCGATTGGCGCGGGTTGAGCAATCGTCCGACGCGCAAAGCTTTCATTTCGCGCCGCGGGGCGGGCGATTGTGGTGGGCAGGGTCCGGGCATAGTCTGTTGGTGCCTCGTAATCCAAGGCTGAATGCGGTCATTCGGTGTTCTAGTGATCCGCCCATGCCGCGATCACGACACGGGCATGAGCCAGATTCTTGAATATGGTTTCATTGAGCAACTCGTCCCACATACGCCCGTTGAAACTTTCCACAAAGCTATGCTGCATTGGCTTGCCCGGTTGATGCCGGAAGGCCTGTCCTCCCGGCGCAGCAGCGAAGAGCCGACTGTAGCCGAACCGCCGGCGTTCGTTGGCCAACTCGCGCGAGCGGCCGCGCAGTTTCGTATCCGGGGTACGCTGCGCCTGCTAGCAGACCATCTTGCGATCCGCGTCAATATTCCGGCAGGCTAGGAGCTCCGAAAGGCCGGGACCGGCCCGAAAGGTACGCGACCGCTTTGTGCTTCACGGCGGCCCTACCATTCTTTTCCACCGAACCCTTCGTCGTCGCCAGGTCCAGCATCTGCTCGACCAGAAGATTCTCTAGTTTCGCGTCCTCATCCTTGTGCGACTTCGGCCCTTTGGCCTCCGACACCATCATGCCACCGAAACTGGATTTCCTGTCGAAGAAAGTGCCTTCCGACATGCCGTTTCTACGGCACAAGTCGGCACACTTCGCGCCGGCCTCATGCTGGGCCAAGCTGCCGATGATCAGTTCGTCCGTGAATCTCGATCGCTGGATTGTTCGTCCTCAAGTTGGGGCCGACTCTAAACGACGGCGGAGGAAATATCCCATGGCAGGTCACAGGCTCGCGGCTGGATAGAAAGTGAAAAGGCCGTAAATCTCTCCCTTGTTATGAGAAGAGTTAACCGCCGTTAACCAATTTTTCTGCCGGGCGGTCCTGATCCCTTTGCATGTTAGGCGCGAACAAGGTAGAAATTTGCCTGTTTCCGTCAGGTCAGAGCCACGGTCGGCGGGGTAATGTAACGATTTGTTAGTGAACAATTGCGAGGCTTCAACACGTAGTAGGGACGAGTTGTATGAAAGCGCTTATAGTTGAAGACGATCCTCACTTGTCCTTCACATGGAAGGAAACGCTCGAAGATACCGGCTTCGAGTGCTTTTGTGTGTCTTCCACCAAGGAAGCCACTGCGTGCGCTCTGAGGGCGCGGTACGATCTTTACGTGCTGGACCTCTTTGTCGAAGACGGAAACACGGTGAGCCTGTCGGACTGGATCGCGATCCGTCATCCGGGCGCCTCAATACTTATGGTCACGGGATCCGGCATGTTCGCTCAGGGTGACCATACGCAGGTTGCATCCGGTGTTTCGTGGCTCCTGCGCAAGCCGATCAATGTCTCAGATCTTGCAGCCGTCGCGGAATATCTCGCGGGACGATCGGGCAGGGAGGTTTCTCAGCACCCAGCCTGAGCACCACCTTCCCAACCTGCTTCTTCCCCCGCAGACTGAAAAAGCCGCTTCATACGAAGCGGCTTGTGTCGTTTATGCATGAAGTTGGCTGAGTCCTTTGCGCTACGCAGCGCGAACCGCCTCGAGGGTCGAGCGCAAGCGCGAGAGGGAAACCGGTTTGCTCAGGACGCCATCGAACCCGCGCGACTGTACGTAGTCCCGATTATGCCAAGCGGTATCGGCAGTCACAGCGATGATCGGAATGCCCTTGGGCGGATCTTGGAGGCTTGTACGGATCTCGGAGACGGCCTCATCCCCTGACTTCAGCGGCATATGAATGTCCATCAGGATCAGATCGATCTTGTCGCTGAGATCCAAGGACCGCTCAATTCCCTCAGCGCCATTACATGCTTCGTGGAATTCATATCCCAACTCATCAAGCATCTCGGTGACCATGAACCTGCTTTGGGCATCATCTTCTACGACTAGTACTGAAAGGCTCATGATTGCATACCCTTTGTATTCGACACGGGTTTCACGGGGAGGATCAAGGTAAACTCTGACCCTTCACCGACGGCACTCTTGACCAACAGATCACCGCCTAGCAGGATCGCAAGATTCTTGGAAATAGCAAGACCTAATCCGCTCCCGCCCTGGCGACGGGTGATTGTTCCGTCAACCTGCTGAAAACTTTCGAAGATCCGCTTGAACTGATCGGAGGGTATGCCCATCCCCGAGTCCCGAACTGTTAGCGCGAGCGAGGGTTGCGGGGTCACACCGGGGGCGAGAGAAATCTTGATCGCGCCGCTATCGGTAAAACGCACCGCGTTGTCGATCAGGTTGACGGAAATTTGTTTGACGCGGGCATAGTCGGTCAGAACCGTTCGCGGCGTGTCAGGCGCCATCTCTACGCTGGCGGTCACTGTGTCGGTTTTGCTGTGTTTGGCCAGAGCCCCTTCGAGGGTTCCACTCAGGAAGTCCTGAAGTTCTCCCGTTTCGACTTGCGACCGGTCGATGGGGACTTGCTCCTCCTCAAGACGGGCTGCGTCGAGGACCTTGGACAGAAGTTCGAAAAGGCCCTCTGCTGCCAGCCGTCCGTTCACCGCCCTGCGTTTTTGTCTCTCTGGGATATCCGCGCCTTCGATCAACTCGAACAGCCCCATGATAGCGTTTAGTGGCGTACGCACCTCATGGCTCATCATGGACAGGAAATTGCTCTTGGCCGCGGCGCTCGCTTCGGCCAGAGCGGTCTTGTCCCGCAGTTCCTTCTCGAGCCGTTCTCGCACGAGCGTGTTCAAACGCAGACTGTCGACGGCGTGGTTGATGCGGGCAATCTCGTCGCTGCCTGCGATATCGCGGGACGGAGCGAGGTTGCCAGCCGTGATATTTCGCAGGTTGCTGTCAACAATTGCCAGCCGCTTTGCGACTTGCCGTTCGATGATGAAATAAAGGATGCTCACACTAAGAAGCGTGGCGACGATCGCGAGCAGGACGAGCACCGTATTGAACAATTGCGTCCGCACGTTCAGCACGCGGCTGGACTCGGCGATCTCAAGCCGCTGTGTATTGACGAGATCGACCGTGGCACTGCGCTGTTCATTCAGGGCTTCGACCAGATTGCTGGTCGTGTCGAGGAAAAGCTGGTTGAGCCCTGCCTCTTCTTCCTTCGCACCAAGCGTTGTGCCATCGAGAATGCCGCGCCGCAGGGAAGTGACTGGCCGTGCAAGGGCGGAGCGCAACTCACGATCTTCCAAGCGGGTCAGGGCAAAGGTTATGTCGCGCAGACGCACAAGCATAAGATACTTGATTTGCTCCACCCGGCCCTTTTCTGAGGTTTGCCGCAGCTCATCGAGCGCTTCGATGATCGCGCGAACGTCGGAGTCGACTGAGACAAGGCGCCGCAAACGTGCGATGGCGGGCGCTCCGCCCGGTGTTTCGGGCGCTATGCTGAAGTTTTCGATATCGCGAAGCAGGAATTCCTGCGCGGGCATGATCCCGTCAATTGCCCTGGCGAGCGCCGCCACCGCCGCGTCACGCGCGCCGTCGATGTTGGAGCTGAGCGTTTGCAGGCGCTGGATCTGTCGCTGGATGTTTTCCTGACGAACGAGCAGTTCACCTGTGAACTCGCTATCCCCGAAACGATCAAGTCCTTCGAGTTTGTCTGTGAACGCGTCCGATATGGCGGTCAGTTCAACCAACGCGTTGTCGGCACCGGTCCGGCCCGTTACGAAGAGAGATGCTGCCAGCGAAAGCTCTTCGAACGTGTCGCGGTTAAGTTCGTCAACTTCGATGAAGAGGGGAACCTGGCGCTCGGTCAGGATCTGTCGATCCTTGCCAAGGGAGTGGATCACATATGCAGAGAATATCACGGTGGCGATCGCTAGGACTGCAACCCCGCACACCGCGAGCCGCAGCTTATTGGTAATACTCATGAACTAAAGCTCAGCAACGGTTGCAACCTATGCGGTATATTCGGTTAAGTAGAACGACTATACGATGAGAGCAACGAGTGCGAGGAGGTTTACTATGACGGTCAGAGGTTTTTCACGCCGTGGCATGCTTGCAATGGGAGCGGCTGGAACCCTGATGCCCCGCGCACTGTTTGCGGATTTGCACATGTCGGCAATTCAGCGCGCGGTCGCAAAGCTCGATATTCCGCAAGGCACGGTCCTGCGGCTACTTTTGCCAGAAGGCAGCGAGGCCAATCTGGCCCCGATCAAGGCGGCCTGGACCAAGATGACGGGCTTCGAGGTCGTGCACGAGTTGAGCGATGTGGACGATATCAACGCTCGCATCGCAGAGGATCTTCTGCTCGAAACGGCGGACTACGATGTCGCTTTGCCGGCCACCTTCGGGTTGCCCGATCTGGCGTATTCTAACGCGGTGCTTTCTCTGGAGCCGTTCTTGGCGAAATGTCCCAATGCCTATTCGGAGGAGGGGCATCTCTACACCGTGGGCAACCGTTTCGAGGGAGAGACATACGGGTTGCAGACGGACGGCGACGTGTACCTGATGTTCTATCGCAAGAATCTGATGGAAGACCCGGAGGAGGGGAAAGCCTATGCCGATCAATTCGGCACTGCGCTGGACATTCCAACCGACTGGAATGAACTGGATCGTCAGATGCGGTTCTTTCATCGCCCCGAGCAAAAGATGTATGGCGGGACACTGTTTCGTGCGCCCGGGTATCTCGCGTGGGAGTTTCTTGCGCGCTTTGAGGCCGAAGGTGGGCAACTCTTCGACGATCAGTTCCGCCCCCAGTTTAACGGCGAGGCTGCAGTAAAGGTTCTGAGCGATTTGATACAGGCTACGAGCTATTTGCACCCGGGCTCGGGTTTCGGCACCTTGTTCGAGAACTGGGATCGGTTCACGTCCGATCAGGTCTATGCAAATATCGGCTGGGGTGGATCGCAGAAGAGTTTCAACGCTCCGGGATCTCCGTTGCGGGGCAATCTGCGCTACTCGGCGCTGCCGCGTGGCAAGGGCAGCGGGCGGGGGTATTTCAACTGGGGTTGGTCATACGTCATCCCCACGAGTGCGCCTTATCCCGAACTGTCCTTCCTGTTTTCGGCGCTCGCGATGGACCCGGAGATTTCGACCACCGCAGTGCAGCAGATCGACGGCTATTTCGATCCTTTCCACGAGCGGCATTACTCCGATCCTGTCATCCAGGAGGTCTATTCTCCGTCCTTTCTGGAGGTGCATCGCTCTGCGATGCTGGCGGCCGGCCATGATATCTATCTTCCGGGCTACGGAAACTATCTGGCGGCGCTCAATGAAAATATCCACGCGGCGCTTACCGGAGATCTCTCGGAAGATCTCGCGCTTGAGCGGATGCAGATCGAATGGGGGCGCATCACGCTGGAATTTGGCGGCGATTCACAGGCGCGCCGGTGGGCAGCACTTCGCTCCACCGGCTGAGCAGGGCGATCACCCAAGGCCCCGCAACAGTGTGAGAGAGGGCGCGCCGGTAGCGGTCTGACCCGTTGCGCGCTGGTACCGGGCGATGGCGTCGCGGGTCATCGGACCTACCACGCCATCGGTTCCGCCCGTATCGAACCCTCGTGCCGTCAATCGCTGCTGCAGTGCGATCCGGTCGGCCTTGCGAAGGCCCCACTCGTCGGGGGGAAACTGCACCTGTAGCGGACCCGCGCCAGCGATCCGGTCCGACAGGTGCCCAACGCCGATCGCGTAGAGGTCGGAGTTGTTGTAACGCTTGATGGCTTGAAAGTTGCCGGTCACGGCAAATCTTGGCCCACCATCCTGAGGCTGAACTATTCTATCGCCCGAAGTCGTCCCTTCCAGCCCGCCCCAGCGGATCCCGGCTCGCCATCCCGATCGGGAGAGGTAGGCCGCAGCCGAGGCCAGCGCGTCTGTCGGGTCGTCCGACCAGATATCGCGCCGTCCATCGCCCGTGAAATCCACGGCATAGGCCTCGTAGGAGGTTGGCATGAATTGGGTATGGCCCATGGCCCCGGCCCAACTCCCTGTCATTCGGTGCGCGGGGATGTCGCCATTCTGTACAATCCGCAGCGCAGCGATGAGTTGCTTCTCAAAAAAGCTGCCGCGACGCCCGTCAAATGCAAGGGTGGAGGTGGAGGAGACGACAGGAATTTCGCCGCGTCGTTCCCCATAGAAGCTTTCCAGCCCCCAAATCGCGGTCACGACCTCAGCGGGGACGCCATAGCGCGCCTCTATGGATCTAAGGGTAGCGCCATGGCGGAGGAGGGCAGCGCGTCCTTTCGCGACCCGTTCATCGGACGCCGCGATGGATAGATAGTCCTCCAGCGTCCGGGTGCTTTCCGTCTGGTTGCGGTCTCTGGTGACGACCCCGGGCAAAAAGCCTGTGCCGCGGAACGCGGATGACAGGGTCGCATCGGACAGCCCCTGTTGCCGGGCTCTGGGGAGAAAGCTGGCGACCCATAAGTCGTAGCCAGTGTTTGGGATCGGACGCAAGTCTGCGGCAAGGCCCGACCGGGCGACATCGGGTAACTGAGGGGGCGCCATGGAGCACCCCGCCAGTCCCGATGCCAAAATGCCAAAACCGAATGTGCGCCGCGATAATTGCATCTCGTTCCCCCCGGGGTGCCAGTTTGTTGGCAACCTAGCGGAAGAGCGGCGCGGAACAATCACACACGCAAGAAAAACTCACGAATGTCGTGGGCTCGCCCGCGCCGGTGGATCCGCCCACGGCGAGAGCCGCCACGTCACCTAGCCCGAGAGCGACGACCTATGAAACCCGCAGCGCCCAGTCCTGCGAGCAGAAGCGGCAACGAAGCGGGCAGGGGAACCACGGTCGCCCCCACCACGGATGCAGTTGCCCCGACAAAGGCGACACCATTGGTGAAGAAATCGGTCGTCCCGCCGCCATCGAAATCCCCCATAAATGTCGCAAGGGCGTAAGGCTGGCTGCCTGTCGACAGTTCGAAGAGCATATGCAGCGTATCCACGCCAGCGCCGCCATCAGCGGAAAGCTCATAGTCGGTAAGTGTGCCACTGGCCACCGTCGCGAAGCCTGCGTCCACGATTGCCAAACTAGTAGTTCCATCAAAAGGAGCAGGCCCTGAAACGGAGAGTAACCCCCCCAAATCACCGATGAACAAGCCCAAAAAGCCGGGATCGTAGTCCACTTCGACGTCGCCGGCGAAGTAGATATCCGATGTTGGTGTTACGTTGGACAAAGTCGCAGCCTGTGCGGCGCCGGTAAACGCAAAGAGTATGGCGAGTGTGCCGGCAATATTCTTGAAAATCATTACTTTCCCTTTCTAAACAACTCTATGAGGCGCCCGGTTCATGCGATAGGGCAGCAGATCAAAGATCGAATATGTCAGCCAGACCCCCTGAAACATCACCGGTGATTGTCAGGATGTCCTGATCGTCGCCATAGGCGAACCGCAGGGTCGTCGCGGACTGGCGCAAAGTCGCTTCATTCACATCAGAGCGAACGATCCCGGCCAGACTGTCGTCATCTCCCCAATCAACGATCCGGGTATTGTCACGTCGCCCGTTGGTGAGGTTGTCGGAGAAATCGAAAACATCTGCCCCGCCGAGACCATAGGCGACGTCGCCCACGCCCCCCATGAGGAGGAAAACCTCATCCTCTGCACTGCCTCTCAGAAGGTCGCGTCCAGTTGTGCCGACAATCTCGATGATCTCGGGGCCTGTGTCATCCACATCGGTCACACTGACCTGGACCGCTTGGGTGACGACTGCAGTGCCGTCCGTCACCGCAACAGCGAAGGCGTAGGTGTTGTCTCCGCCCGTATCGAGAGGCGCCTCGAAGTCCGGGGCATTCCGGAAGGATATGGCCCCTGTGGACGAATTGATGTCGAACAACTCTCCGTCTCCGCCATCCGCGATGCTGAAAACCAGTTCTTCAAGGTCAGCATCGGTGGCGGAGACTGACCCAACGGCGGATGTATTCTCGGCAATACTGAACGGCGTAACCGGATCAAAGACCGGGGCGTCCTGCACGGGGGCGACATTGATCGTGACGGTCGCGCCGGATTCCCCGCCGTTTCCATCGCTGATGTCATAGGTGAAGCTGTCCGAGCCGAAGAAGTTCGCATCGGGGGTGTAGATCCATCCCTCGCCATCGAAGACCAAGGAGCCGTTGCTTGGCTCCGCGTCAATAGTGGCTTCAAGCTCGTCCTCGTCGGGATCGGTGTCGTTTTCCATGAAGTAGAGATACGTCGGATCATCTTCGTTGATGTCGTAGACGTCATCCATTGCCACAGGCGCGCCATTCTCTTGCGCGGTGCCCGACACGGAGAGGGTCACGGTGGCGGTGTCCCGCCCGCCATTCCCATCCAGCACCTCGTAATCGAAGACGAGCGTATCTACGGCACCTTCTGCGAGGGTGTTGTAGAAAGTGCCCGTGTCGAAGGAGAAGTTGCCATCGCTTTCGACAGACAGAGACCGTCCGTCGCCGAGCGCGATGGCGCCGTCGGCGACCGCATAGCTCAGCGCCCCGATAAAGACGCGCGAGATGGTAAGGGTGTCGTCATCCGCGTCGGCATCCGGGCCTTGCCCATTATCATCAAGAAGGTTGCCGGTGATCTCTTCGCCAGCATCTCCCGACGCCGCGTCATCTTGAGCTTCGGGATCGAAGTCGTCGGTAACGATGGTGGTTTCGCCCTGCGCACCGGCCACAAGCACACCGTCGTTGTTGGTGCCGGTAATCGCGACGCTCAGCGCTTCGGACCCTTCGGTCGTCAGGTCGCCTTTTACGATGATCGTCAGCGTCACTTCGTCCTCGCCGTCATCAAAGCTGACCGTGCCGGACATAGGGGTATCGTCGCCGAGATCGCTGGCATCCACATCGCCGCCGATCTGGTAATCGACTTCGAGCGCGCCTTCGCTGCTGCCCGCACGATAGAAGGTGAAGGCCACCTCGCTCACCCCGTCGTCGCCTTCGGTGATTGATGTTGCATCAGCTGCAACGCTCACCGTCGGTCCGACGTCGGGCGCCTCTGTCGCAACCGACGCCGCCTCGGGGGTTGCCGCGAGCTGTGTCGCCCCCCCAAGGAATGCGCCCATTCCGGTGAGGGCAAAGTCGAGCACGGCGCTTTCGAAGATTACCGTATCGTCGGGATCTAGCCCGGCGTCGCGCGCGGCTTGCTCAGCGGCGTCGCGCACGCTGGTTGGCAAATTATCCAGCGAAAGCGGTGCGGCCGGGAAGCCCTCTGGGAAGTCGGGGGTGTCCCCGCTGAAGAGCGCTTCGCCCGTCGTCAATTCCCAGCTTTCGCGATAGCTCGCGCCTTCCCATGTGCCTTTGCCGTAGATGTAGTCGAACGTCAGGCTCGGGACCCCTTCATCGTCGAAGGAAATCACAGAATCCGGGATATCGGAGCCATCGCGAAGGGCGAAGTCGTCCGTGAGATCCTGGTTCGCATTGCCCATAAGACCGCGAACCGCGCCCGCGTTGCCGCCTTTCGCCGGATCGCCAAGGAAGACGCAGACGTTGAGAGCGCCATCAAGCAGCCCGACCATCAGCATCTCGCCGGCGTCGTTGAGCTTGATGAAGAATTTGCCCCCGTCCTCGGCAAAGATGTCGCGCCCGTTCTCATCGCTGTCGTCCAGATCGATGCCCGATAGCTTGGCATCGGTGAGGCTTGCAGGCACGCCGTCGATCAGAAGGGGCGTGTCTCCGTCAAGCGCGTCAATCTCGATGACCTTTCCTTTGACCTCTACGGCCATACGCGTTGTGACGGATACAAGGTCGGAGCCCGGGAAGGCTTCGAAGCGAACCTGAACGGAGAACGGGTTTGTCGCCCCGTCGGTGGTTTCCACGAGGACATATTCGCCTACCGCCTGGAAATCATAGCCAAGCCCGTCGAGAGTCACGATATGGGGGTCGCCAAACACATCCGCTTCGACGCGGATGAATTCGCCGTCTTCGATCACGCCGTCGCCATCCACATCGAATGGAAGCTCAGGGATTGGCGGGCGGCCATCGTCGTTGCGAATGGTGATGGTGGAGGAGCTGTTGACCAGTTGGTACTCCTTCCCGGGTTCGGCACCGACCGACGTGATCTGGGCGCGGAAGCTTTCGTTCGCTTCGATCAATCCGTCGCCATTGATCCGGACCGTATAGGTGGCCGTGGTCTCACCATCGGCAATGGTGACGGAATTCCCGGTTTTTGGAAGGAAGCCATCTATGTCGTTGCTGTCCGCTGCGAAGACGGAGCCGGTGTTAGTGAGAAGATCGAAATTCACCGTCACTTCGCCATCGGTGTCTCCGTCACGGACGAATGCGAGGACAACGTCGGTATAGCCGGAATTCCCCTCTGCCACCGACGCGCCCCAAGTGGAGCCATTTGCGGTCATGGTGATGCGGGGCGCGAAGTCGTCATTGTAGACGATGCCGTACCCCACGGCCCGGGTGATTTGCACAGTGGCGTCGGGATCACCGCTTACCACAGTCGGATCGGACAGGGTGAGACGCCCTCGCTCATGGCCTTCGATGTCCTCGTCTTCGGCAATGGCGAAGGAAAGAGTGCGCGACGTTTCGCCCGCAGCGAAGGTCAGAGTTCCCGCTTGGGGCAACCCGCCTTCGAAGTCTGAAGTGTCAAGCGGCGTGTATCCATCGCCAGCAAAATTGTACTCCACGCTGACACTTGAGGTCGTATCCCCGTACCGCGAGACAGTGTATGTCAGTGCGGTCGCTTCTCCGGGGTTTCCTTCGGTGACGTAGGCGGAAGAGTTGACCGAAATATAGGCAGGCAAATCGTCGTTTCGAATGATCGCACTGGCTTGGGTGTTCGACAGTCGCGCTTCGATCGAGCTATCGGCGGAGGTCGGGTTCGAAAGCGTCATGTAGGTATATTCGTCGCCCTCGATGTCTTCGTCGCCGGAAATGCCAAGCGTCACGGTCTTCGATGTCTCGAACGCGGCGAAGGACAAGACACCTGAGGTGGGCCATTCGCTGTCGAAGTCATCTCCGTTCGCGGTGCCACCTGCAATGTTATAGCTGACGCTGGCCGCTGCAGAGACATCGCCAGACCTAACCACGGTGAAGGAAAGCTGGTTACTGTCGCCCGTGTCGCCCTCCATGACAGTCTGACCAGATACCCGGAAATAGGTGGGAACATCATCGTCGATAATCGTACCGTAGGATTGAGACGTCTGAATGATGGTGAGAGCATTGGGATCGGCCGAAACGGCGTTGGAGATATCAATCTTGAGATATTCCGTGCCCTCTACGGCATCGTCTCCTTCGACTTCGACTTCGACATATTTTGATGTTTCGCCCGCAGCAAAGGAGAGCGTCCCGGTTTTCGGCAAGTTGCCGACAACATCGGCGTCGGTCGCGCCACTATACGGATAGGAGTCGACCGAATAGTCGATAGTCGCCGCTACGTTTGTGTCGCCGCTGCGCTGGACGAGGAATTGGAGTGTCGACGTCTCGCCAGTGTCGCGCTCCGTCGTCGTGGCACGATAGACGCGGAAATAGACCGGGATTTCATCATCGGAGATGAAGCCGAGATAGGTATTTGTCGCCGCCGTGGCGCCTTGGGGGTGGCCCGGGGCACTCGGATCCTTCAGGCGCAGTTCTACATATTCGGTACCCTCAAAGACGTTGTCGTCGATGATGTCGAAGGTCAGCGACTTGGACGTCTCACCAGCGGCAAATTCGACCGTTCCGGTGCGCGGGAGCCCCCCGACGAAATCTCCTGCCTCGGCAGTCAAGCTCGTAGAGGAGTAAGGCGTCAGATCATAACCGACGGAGGCGGCCACGTCTGTGTCGCCAGTACGGGAGATGGTGAAGGTGAGCGGCGTGGTCGCCCCGTCGTCGCCTTCGGTGGCAGAGGCGTAGTTGGCGCTGAAATGTACCGGCTCATCGTCATTGCGGATGGTGAGTATTACTGAGCCTGTATCGAGCCGTGTCGCGACGCCATCTGCGGTAGGGTTGCTGAACAAGACCTGCGCATACTCATCGCTTTCCTCAATATCATCGCCCTGAACCGTCAGGGTGATATCCTTGAAGGTTTCGCCAGCGGCGAATTCAAGGGTGCCGTCAGTCGGGAAGGTCGAGGAGAAATCGTCCGCATCGGCCTGTTGGGAAGACGTATAGGGCACGATTTCATAGTCGAGCGTCGCAGCGACCCCGGTTTCACCGCTGCGGAAAACCCGCAAAGTCATCGTGGTGCTGTCGCCCTCGTCGCCTTCGTCGACTGTTACGCCATTCGCACGGAAGATGACCGGTTGATCATCATTGTAGATGTAGCCGATGCCCGAGGCATCGCTGATCTCCGCATTTTCTCCATCTGCATCGGGATTTGACAGGATAAGTTGGACATATTCATCGGGCTCGACATCCTCGTCGCCGCTCACAACGGCCGTTACTGTCTTCTGGGTCTCACCTGCCGCGAATTCCAACATACCCGACTGCGGGAACCCGGAGGCAAAGTCGTCCTCATCTGCCGCGTTCGATGAGACGTAAGCCTCCAGAGAAAATTCTACTGAAGCTGCGACTTCCGTCGCCCCGGAACGGGTAACGGTGAAGGTAAGTGTCCGGTCATCTCCGGTATCGCCTTCTGTTACCCGTGGGTCGTTCACGCTGAAATAGACAGGCTGATCATCGTCGTAAATATCGCCGTTGCCAATACTGTCTACGATCTCAGCGGGATCCGCGCTATCTGCTGTGGCATTGGAGAGGTATAGATTGACCCTCTCGGTCCCTTCGTCCAACTGGTCACCCACGACCTTGAGTGTCACGAACTTGGAGGTTTCGCCTGCTGCAAATTCCAGGGTTCCTTCATAGGGCTCCCCCGTGTCGGGGTCGATGAACCCGCTCTCAAAATCCGCTGCTATGGCGGAGACCCCTTGCAGCCTGTAATCGACCGTTGCATCAACGGTCGTGTCGCCTCCGCGCACGATCTCGAAGATGAGATCGACGGTTTCATCGTCGCTCTCGGTTACGCTGGTGTCATAAGCCCAGAATTGCGCAGGGACATCGTCGTTGGTGATGACGCCGGTGTACTCACGGCTCGTGAAGTTCGTGGTCCCGGTCTCGACGTAGGCATTGCTCAGTGTGAGGGTGAGGTATTCGGTGCTTTCGACTTGGGTGTCTTCTGCGATCGGAATGTCGATGTAGGCGACCGATTGCCCCGAGGCGAATTCGAGCGTTCCCTCAATGGTGAACTCACCTTCAATGTCGTCATTGTCTGCGGAAATAGAAGGAACGCTGTAAGGCGAAATAACATAATCGACGCTGGCTGCGGTATCCTGCTTGCCCGTCCTGACGACGGTGAAGCGCAGCACCACGTTGTCACTCTCTGCGTCGCCTTCGAGCACGTAGGAATGAGACGAGTAGAAGGATACCGGCTGATCGTTATCGTAGATAAGAGCTTGACCCCTGTCCTCGACGATCGAGACCGGTGCGCCGCTTTCTGCTTCCGGATCTGACAAGACGACCGAGAAATCTTCGGTACCTTCGTTCAAGGTATCACCGGCGATCTGCACGGTGATTGTGGTCGTAGCCTCGCCCGCGGCGAAAGTCGCTGTTCCAGTCGGAAAGGCTCCGCCTTCGAAATCCGCTTCCGAAGCGTCCTGCAAATAGCTGTAGTAGCTGGTTGAACCGCCCTCGACAGCGTAGTTAACGGTGACTTCGCCCGAAAGATCCCCTGTCCGACCGAGGGTGAAAGTCACTTCGCTGGGTTCGCTGTCCTTCTCAGTGGTGGAGACGTAGCCATCCTGAATGGTAATTTGGATTGCAACGAGGCCGGTTTCGACATCCACCCGAGTATTTTCGTTCGCTATCCGGTTATCGTCATCGCCATCCGCGTTGTCGGACGCTTCCAGCGCGTCGACCCCGCCATGGATCACAAGAGCAACGCCGTTCCCACTGTTGTCACTTGGATCGCCGATAATGATGTCGGCAGCGCCGTCGCCGTTTACATCACCAGCGTTCGCCATCCAGATACGATCGTATGAATTGCTGGTATCGCCGATGATGACATAGGCACTCCCTTCGTCCACCATCTCATCCAGATCAAAGAGGCCGGAACGCTCTGCTTCAGTTCCGAGCACGATGTAGGCCTGAACGTGGGTACCAAAATCCGGAAGATACCGTGTCCCGGCGATCAACATATCGTCGATGCCGTCCTCGTTCATGTCTCCAAGACCGAGCACCATCTGGACGTCAAGCCGCGAGGAATATTCCGTTTCGCCGAGCTCGTACGTCTGCGTCGAGAAGAAGAATGAGGCTTCTCCCGCTTCGACAGCCGTGGGATCGAGATTGACCTCCGCAGAGTCAAAAATGTCGCTTCGGCCGTTCAGGACATAGACGCCCCATGTAAAGACGGGCAAATCTTCGAAGTCGTCGTCATAGGCGAAACCGCCCACGGCCAACTCTTCGGCGTCGTCGTCGCCGGAGAAGTTGCCGAGCCCGGCTAGGATATCCATGTCTTGGTTGACGGACATTTGCGTGTTGATGAAAACCTGCGCTTGGTCGTCGCCGCTCGTCACAGTCGGCTCATCGCCGAAGTTTTCGACGCCAGAACTGTAGGAATAGCTGTAATATCCATCGGATTCGGGGCTGCGGAAGTAGTAGACGGTTCCGTCCGTATCGTAGTAAACGCTACCCCGACGCGTCACGAGGTCGTCGAAACCGTCGCCGTTCAGATCGATACCCCCGAACATTCCCGCCGGATCGTCGTCGTATCCGCCTACCTCGCCGCCCGCGAACGTGGTGAATGCGGCTTCAGAGTAGTATCCACCGTAGTATGTATTCGCCTGTTCGCCGAGTTCTACGGACGCACCCCGTTCTGAAGAGAGGTCGGTGAGGTCGAATACAACATCGCTTCCGCCTTGATCCGCGATGGGGTCGTCGCTTTCGATGTCTTCATTCGTGCCGAAGACGATGTATCCTGTGAGAGTGTCCACGCGGGTCTGGCGTGTATCCGACCAGGAGAGATATTCGTCCGGATTTTCTTCCGGGTCGTAGTCATAGACCCCATTGTCGTTGGCGTCGTAGACATAGAGGAATTCCTGTTCGACGACGCGGTCCTGCGTTCTCTCGACGACACCAATATCGTTGAATCCGTCGCCGTTGAGGTCGCCGAGATTGAGCAGGTCAGAAATCTCTCCCTCGACGTCAAGCCGGACATGGTCGAGATCGTCCACCATGTGGGTCGTTCCCGAAAAATCCTGACCACCGAAAATGACATAGGCGACACCTTGCCCTGCACCATAGCCGCTGCCGTATTCGGAATACCCGTAATACCCGTAGTACCCGTAGCTGCCATATGCGGTGGCGTTGTGTGCGATTCCGAAGTCGTCATAGCCATCGCCATTCACATCGCCCAGTCCCACAATGCTTGAGCCGAATGTGGAAGAATAGGAACCGTAGTTCAGATCGGAATCGGGGAGGATCTGGAAGCCATTGTCGCCGTCTATGTCTTCGAGGGAAAAGTCGAGGTCGGCATCTTCTTCACCGAACACCACGAAGACGGAACCTGTGTCCTGACCGTAGTAATTTTCACCGCGTTTTGCAGTTACCGCGAAGTCGTCTATCCCGTCTCCGTTGATGTCCCCGATACCCGAGACGCGGTAGCCAGCTTGATCATATTGCCCGGATTCGCCGGCAATTGTACGCGAACCATAGTTTCCCATAACCATACACCTTGAAAATAACTGCGAAAATATACAATTCTAAGAAACAATCTTAACCTGTTTGTCGTTTTTGGCAGGGTAGAAAGTTTCTAGCCACGGCAAATGGTTATGGCTTTCTTGCACATGCTGCGACTGCGAAAGGCAGGGTGTCAGGGCCGCTTCGCGTTAACCAATTCAAGGATTGATTCGGCCGCACGTTTGGCCGCGCGTGATGGAGTCTTGGCCCCGATCTCGGCGCTGATTTCCGCGGCTTTTTGCTTGATACGCTTTGACTGCAAACACTTTTGGCAAAGTTTCGCAACGGTCGCGGAGGTGTACTGCCCACCCAGACCGAGCCCGGCACCTGATCTGGCGATCGCTTTGGTGAAAAGGGTTTGTTCAATATGCCCGGGCAGGCAGATTTGCGGGACGCCATGGCTGAGCAGAAGAGTTCCAAGGCCGTTGCTGCCGTGGGTGATGGCAAGATCGCACTTGGCTAGAATTTCCTTGAGGCGTACCGGTCCGTCGTAGACCTGCACCCCGCGTGCCTGCAGGCGCTGGAGGTCTGTGGCGGAAACGCCTGGTATCGCAAGAATGATGTCCGCCGATGAGGCCAAGGCATCGAGCGCCCCGAGCGCTGCTGCCGTTCCCGGCATTCCTGGGCGTAGATATGCAAAGATCTTTGGGGCGGTGCCGCCTCGCCATGAGGCGCGTGCACCGGTCTGTGTCGTGGCGAGCGCGCCGAGATAGGGGGGCGGGTGAGGCTCAAGTTCGGAGCGGGGGGCGAAGTGATCGGCGACCTCCCATGTCATAAGCAGGGTAAGATCGGCATCAAAGACTTCTGACAGGCGTGCCAGCGGCGCTTCTCCTACGCGCGCGCGCGCGTAATTGATGTTCTCCAGCATTACCGCATCGGCGGCGATCGCGGCAGTCTTGGCGGTCTCATCCTCTCTGTCGAAGGCGGGAAGTGGGTCCGTCGACGGAGGCACGTCATAGCCCGCCCCGAGAGTGACGCGAAACGAGGGGCCTCCGAGCGCGGCAAGCATGGCTGTGGGTGCTGCTTGGCAGACAATGGCATCGGGTCTCGTGAGGCGGAAGATCGTCCGCCATGCCTCAATCCGTGTAGCAAGATCGACGGGATCGTCCCACCCCTCCGTGGCGAGGAGCCCGCTCAGGTTTACAGCCGGGGTATCCCCGGTCGTGGGGCGACGCACTGATGCTCGGGGGGCCGGCAGCAGGCGCAAATCCGGATTTGGCGCAATGGCGCGAAACGCTGCGAGGTCGGAGGCCGCCACATATATATCGACATTCCCTGGAAGCGCCTCGGCAACCTGATCGATTTGCGCCGCATGACCGTAGTTTGCGCCGAGTTCCCAGGCGAACAGGATCCGGCGGCGGGCGGGTCTAGCGGGGCTCATCAGATCGAGAGAAGGGGGCTGGGCGGATTTGAAACCGTATCTCAGGTGTTTTGAAGCCAAGGATCTTGGGGCGCTTGATGCCGGGCAGGAACGCGACATCGTAAAGTTCCTGAATGACCCCGGTTATCTCTAGCGTGTGTTCAATATCGCCCGTGTTTAGGTTTACCACCGCCAGCATGGACTTGGGGGAGCGTCCCTCAGCCTCGAGCCGAGCATCGACGGGCAGTCCTTTGAAGGTTTCCTCCTTGCGCGGACGCGAGACCCCTATGATGGCGTGATCCCCAACAAAGGTCACTCCACGGACAAACCCCGGCAGGAAGCAGAGGGATTGGAACTGGCCCGTTGTGCGATCGATCCGACCAAATTCGCCTATACCGGATTGAAGGACGTAGAGATTACCTCCGTAGAGGCGGGGCGAGTGCGGCATGCTCAAGCCATCAGCCACGATTTCGTCAGTGCGCAGATCGATAATCGCTCCGCCAGATTGTCGATGATCGCGCCATGCGCCGCCGACGTTGGTTTTGGCGACGCACGTCGCATAGGCTGGCTCGCCGTTTTCCATCGTGAAACCATTCAGGTGGCATCGGTCCTCTGCAGCGAGCCGATCTATGAACGGAGGCATCCAGACAGGCTTGAAGGAGTGCTCTCTATCCAGCGTCGCGAGGCAATTGAAACGCGTCGCCACGAATGTCGGAAGACGGCTGTCGGCGCGGCAGTGTATGTCGTGAATGTCGATATCGCCTGTGGTGCGTCCTTCCACCGGTACAAAGACGGCATCGAAGCCGTCCGGTGTCTTTGCCCCTGGTTCGAGGAAATTTTCCATTCTCCAGAGCTGGTAGAGAGAAGACATCCAGAGTGTGGTCTTGCCGTCTCGATTGTCGACGCCGAGCCCCATGCATCGAGGGAAGGATCTCTCAAAGACAGAGACCCGGCCAGTCTCAGGATGAAGGCCGATCATGAAAAGCTTGCCGACCTGATATGTAGTGAAGGCGATGGTGCCACCCACGGAACTTAGCCAGGGGGCAAATGTCCTTGAAGCCTTGATGTCGAATTTGGGGGCCGCTTCGTCTAGCTCCCCGCCGTTGTCCTGTCCTTCGGGCACGCGGATCTCCAATCACTATGTAATAAACTACGTATCAAATCGATCAGGTCAGCCTGTCGCCGAACTCCCCACCTGTCAACGCTGCGGATGTAGGGGGCAGGTGCGCTGAGAAGCGGGGACGTTCCAATTTGCCCTCGATAGTGGGGCAGGGGGCTCCGCCGTTCAGAGCAATGCAAAGAGGGTGCTGGGAACCGTGAGGAGAAGGTGGCCATCTAAGGGATGATTCCGAAGTAGCGGACTCAGATGTCGGGTTTTTCGGGATTTCCGTGTCTCACCGTCCTGACTTTGCTCCGACTCGGGCGTGATTTTGTGGGTAAGTGTGTGGATAAGGTTTAGGTGTTGGTGTTGAGGGGTGTTTTTGGGGTTGGGTTGGGGTGTTTTGGAGCGGTTGTGATCGTGTAGTTGATTGTTTTTGGGGCATTATTTGTGTTTTTTCGAAAAAAGTGAGATTTTTGGAAAAAACTGCTTGCGG
>NZ_FOJU01000004.1 GCF_900111875.1 Poseidonocella pacifica | reverse complement strand
CCGCCAGCGCCAGCGGCGCGCCCTGGTGCGTGTCGTCCCCCACGATGACCGCTCGGAGCTGGCGCAGCGCGGGCAGGCGCGCTCCGCCGCGGCTGCGTCGATCTCCACCACCGCTTCCGCGCGCCTTCATGCCGTCGCCTACGCGGCTTCGGCCTCAGCGATCTTCCGGGGAGGCAAGTTGGCGATCGCAGACAAGAGGGCGTCGATGACGAACCGAGGGGTGTAGTGCATGCTGTGGGATCTCCGTCTGTGCGCGGAGAGACAATCTTGGCCGATTACTGCAAAAACGAAGCAACACCAACACGATTTTCAGACATAGCCCAGACCGCTGTGTCGCCTTCTGACTTGAAGAATTGGCATCGACGGACATCTGCGAGCGGCGTGCCTTTATCCCCCCGCTCGCAGTTCCGTTTCAGGGCATGAAAGGCTCGCCCCGTGACCACCCTACGCAGAGCGGGCCCAGGGCGACTTGCGCCGCTCAGCCGGAGCGGAAGGCGTTGCTCCTTCAGGGCGCGCCAGCTCGGAGACCTGGCTGGGCGTGCAGATGGACGCCAAAGCATCCGCAAGCTTGTTCACCGCGACACGTTCCTGATCGATAGCATCGTGCAGGATCTTTTTTTCGATCATGTAGTTCGGCGCTGCTGAAGATACCTGTTCCCGGTTGTAGGGGTTTACATGGCATAGGAGGGTATCGGTCACGGCAGGCTGGACCCCCAACTGACCGAGGATGGTTGCCGCAGTCCGCCGGAGATCATGGCGGTGCCAACCAGATGTTCCACTTGCCTGATTGATAGTGTCCTGCGTCCGGTCCCAGTTGCCGAGAGGGCCCCCACCCGACGAGGGGAAGACGAGATCTTCCGGCTGTCCCTCGACGAAGCTTGGGAGCGAAAGCAGAAGGTCGATTGCTGCGTTCGACAGCGGGACAGTTACCTTGCGGCGTTCCGCAGTGCCATGGGAGCCGGGCTTGCGCCGAGTTTTCACCGTCTTTGTCCAAGTGCGAGCGCGCACATCGATGTCCTTGCGGCGCGCACCGGCGACCTCCTCGCGACGGGACAATGTGAGGAATAGGAAGCGAAAGGCCACAGGACCGTAATCCTCATGCGGATCAAGATTTGACCGCAGCCCTGCCGGAGCTGGATAGACCAGCAAAGGCATGACGCTAATCAGCTCATCCTGAGTGAGCACGCGATCCCGTTTCCCCTCAAGGGTCGGGTCATCGATAGACGGGTCGTGGATGAGGGCCAGATCTGGCAATTCCAGCTTCGGCTCTCGTCCTGCGCCCTCCTTCCGGAACCGGCCGCGGCTGGAGGCCCAGTCGAACACCGGACGGAGATACGTCAAAGCGCGCGCAACCGAGCCGTTTGCGCTGGTCTTGCCCTTCCGCGGTCGCTTTGGGGTGTATCCCTTTACCGCTTTAGCAAAGTCCGACTGACTGATCTTGTTCAGTGGCTTTCCAAGAAGCGACTGGAAGACGTTTTCGATTGCAGCCCGTGCCTCGGGCTTCGTGCGACCATAGCGGCTGCCAGCGCGCCAGGTTGACTTGGTGAGGGCGAAGATCGGCTCGACCTCATCAAGCAGATCGGTCAGGGTTAGGCTTTGGGCCTCGGCGAGCGCCTTGGCGAGCCGGGCCTGCTCCCGGGGATCATGGCCCCGGCGAATATCGGCGAGGTGGTTCATCGCGATCTTGCGCGCGTCCTTCAGCGAGATGGCGGGGTAGGTCCCGATCGTGATCTGCACCTTGTCACCTACGCGGGTGCGGGTGTGCAGCGTGAAGCTCTTCTTGTTTTTGGGCGTCACCCGCATCACCAGCCCGGTGATCTTGGTGTCGCGGATCTCGACCCGTTTGCCGGACTCGTTCTTGAAGCCGCGGACGAAGACATCGGTAAAATCTCGGGGGGCGGTGGCATTGGTGGTCGCCATGGTCGTGCTCCTCGTTGT
Organism: Poseidonocella pacifica; assembly: GCF_900111875.1. Classification (GTDB taxonomy): domain Bacteria; phylum Pseudomonadota; class Alphaproteobacteria; order Rhodobacterales; family Rhodobacteraceae; genus Poseidonocella; species Poseidonocella pacifica. The sequence continues at coordinate 402,635 of NZ_FOJU01000004.1, read as the reverse complement.
TAGCGAGGGGGAAGTCGATCCGTTTGAATTCGCCCGGAAGGAAAAATCCTTTGGGGTGGCGCTGGGGTGGCGAAATCGCTGCGCTGGGGAGCGATTTCGCGAGGTCGCATGAGGACGAATGAGACGCAGGGTGCGGTGGCTATGCAATTGGAAATATGAAATATTTCCGTCTTCCGGCGTCTCACACTATCTTATGGTGTAGCGTGCCGTCAGACCGATCTTGCTGCATCATAATCCGCGTGTCGGGGGTTCAAGTCCCTCCTCCGCTACCAAATTTTCCTAAATGTTCGTAGTGTCGCCCGCCCACGTGGGGCGATCTGGGCCGCGGTGAACTCCTTCTGGGATGGCGCCAAGGTGATAAGTTCGCGGTCTTGCGGAGGGTCGCGCGCCTGCGATTGCCGGGGCATTCCGCTTTCCAAAGGGCACGGGACGGAGTAGGCATCCCAATCATTGATGATTTGGAACACGTTATGGCGCAAAAGGCCACTATTTATAAAATTGAACTCTCAGTCTCCGACATGGATCGTCATTATTACGAGACCCATAAACTGACCGTTGCCAAGCACCCATCTGAGACGGATGAACGCTTGATGGTGCGTATCGTCGCCTTTGCGCTGAATGCTCATGAGCAGTTGGAAATGACGAAGGGCCTTTCGACCGATGACGAACCAGACATCTGGCAGAAAAGCCTGAGCGGTGAGCTTGATGTGTGGGTGGCCTTGGGTCTCCCAAGCGAGAAAGTAATCCGCCAATCCTGCAGCAAGGCAAAGAAGGTCATTGTCTATCCCTATGGTGGCAGGACGGCCGAGATGTGGTGGGACAAGATCAAAAACAGCACCACCCGTTTCGACAATCTTCAGGTGGTAAACCTTTCACCATCCGACACCGACGCATTGGCCAAACTGGCAAGCCGCGCGATGAAACTTCAGATCAATATTCAGGATGGCGATGTGATGGTCAGCGTGGATGATGCTGTCGCCTATGTCACACCCGAAGAGTGGAAGAGCGCTGCGTAAGTAACCAAAGCCCACCGGGCAGGATTATTGGTGTGGAAAACAACCGAGTCTGCGATGAAAGGCCGGCGATTTGATAGGGTGTGGAAGGGCAGCAACGAAACCCTTTTGACCTGAACTGTTGGAACGTAGAGCCCATGTCCGAGCGAAATTGGCCGTTGATATCGCCAATCCGCTCGGGGCCGAAGGAGCTTTGCGCCACACTCGGTTTACAGGTCTGCCTTCGTCAATCGCGCTTTGGCGGGCGCGCGGCCTTCAGGGCTTTTGCAAGCTCGGCCTCGGGGACGGTGTATCCTGCCTCGCCAAGACAGTTTGCAACTTGTTTCGCCTTGGGCCGATCCGGTCGCTTGCCGCGCACCGGTGCTTCGCCATCTTTCTTCGCGGGGCGCAGACATGCCGTAAGCGCGGGCACTGGTACGCCGACCTCCTTGGCAAGAGCGCTGAAATCCGGTTTGGGAGGGCGTTGTTGCTGGGCGCCTGCACTCCCAGCGAGCGCGAGGGCCGCGATGAGAGCCGGAGCGAAAACCGTATACTTTTTCACCTGTGAGATCCTTCTGATTGCCAGTGCTCGCCGCGTCAGTTTCGGGGCGCACACAGCCGACCAAACGCCTGCGATCCGTTTCTCCGTCGCGCGCTTCGGCATTTCGTTGCGGAAATTCCCCGATGCCCCGCAGGTCTCGGGCAGGTGATAAGACAGGTTATTTTCCTTTTAATAAAGCACCTTACAGGCATTCCCATCGCTCCTCAGAAACAGTCGCGCACCAAGCGTGCATCTAAACATTCGGTTTAACTTAGCAGGCTAAGTATAGACGACAGAAATGCAGAGCTTTCGAGGTGAAGACATGATGATATCAGGCACGATGCCGGGCATGGCCGGCCACAGCGCCAACCCGCTGACCACGGCACAAAACGATGCGTTGAGCGAATTGCTTACAAAAGTTGACAGCAGCAATCTGTCTGACGACGATGCCAAAGCGCTGGTCGAAGGGATCAAAAGCGCCGGGATCAGCAAGGGAAGTGGCCTGACCCAAGCTCTGGCCGAAGCGGGAATTGACGCGCGATCACTGGCTGAACAGTCCGGCACCGGCGGGCCGCAAGGCGCGGGCGGCCCAGAAGGCGCAGGCAGGCCCGGTGGTTCTGGTGGCCCTAAGGGCGGTGGCCAAGGCGGTCCTCAAGGGGCGCAAGGCAAAGGAACGGAGGATACCTCTGTTCAGCTTATGCAGTCCATTGTTGACCAACTCTCGGACTCGTCAGAGGAGGAAAACTATCAGGAACAACTGCTTTCGGCTCTGGAAGAGGCTGGGCTCGACCTGACCCAGTCCACCGTCGATATCCGGTTCTGATCACCTACAGGAAACCGCCCTCACTCGCCGGGGCGTTTTCCTCCGAGGGCATCGCGCAATGCCCCGGCCTCTTGGGCCAGAGCCTTGTATCGGTCCTGACCAATGGCTTCGGCGGCGAAGTCGTCCATAGATGCCCAGATCCGATCTATCTCCGATAGCAACGCCCGGCCCTCTTCTGACAGAAACAGCAGGTTGCCGCGGGAATCCTTCGGATCGGGCTTTCGGGCGATGTAGCCCCCCGCGATCAACCGGGATGTCATCGTGCTCATGCTTGCCTGCGTGATGCGAAACGCCCGCGCCAGTTGCGCCTGAGACACCTCGCCCATCCGGCCCAACCCCTCGATCACGCGCGCCTGTCGGGGGCCAATGCCAAGCGGCTTGAGACGGCGGGTCAGTTCCTCATCCAGCAGATCGGCAGAATGCAGCAGGAGATGAAAGAGATATCGACGGGATGTCATGTTCATGTGCGTAGCATGCTAAGCCAAAGTTCCCAACTCAAGTGAGGGGCAATACCTCCATGATACTTCCCACCCATCATCGCGGCGAAGCTTGCCGCGCTCCTATGCGGCACCCTCCGCAGGCATGTCACCACGCATTGCGCGTCTCGCCGCCGCGCCGCCCGAGGCAGGCTGCTCCAAAGAGGAAGCAGGCGGGATCTGCGGCGCAATTCCCATCAGGGGCAATGTCGCCCTTCACGCCCCAACAGTTCGGCCGGTCAAAGGCTGCGACTAGGCTCCATTCATTCGGTATTGGCGCAAACGTGGAAGGATCTGGCCAAGGGGAACCGATCGTCCTTCGCCAAACCCGAAGTAGAGATCCCTGAACATCGCAAAGAGGTCTCCATAACGGGCGTGGCGATCCGGGTCGCTTGGAAACACCGTAAGTTCGGGGCAGAGTCGCGCTTGGGCCTCGGGGATCGTCGCAAAGATACCGGCGGCATGGGCCGCGAAGATGCAAGCGCCCAACCCGGTCGAAGGTCGCACCGGAACATGCACATCCGTCCCGATGACGTCGGCATAGACCTTGTTCAGCAGTGGGTTCTTGGGCGGAATGCCCCCGCCGTTGATCACCCGGGTGAGTTCCAATCCGCCGTCCTGCATACGCTCAGTGATAAGGCGCACATGCATGGCCATGCCTTCGATCGCTGCATGAAGCTCATCTTGGGGCTCATGGCCCAAGTCCCAGCCCAAGGTGATCCCCCCGAGATCGGGGCGGACAAGCACGGTACGGTCACCGTTGTCCCACACCAGCCGCAACAACCCCGACGCCCCCGGCGCGGGATCGCCAATTTCTTCTATCAAGTCGACTAGAGCGCGCCCCGCGCGTCGCGCGATGGCCGAGAAAATGTCGCCGGTGGCCGATTGGCCCGCTTCGACGCCCATGGCACCCGGAACCACGCTGCGGGGCACAGCACCGCAGATGCCCCTGACGGGCTGCATCTCCAGCGGTCCTTCAGCGATCATGCAGGTCGACGTCCCCACAACGTTGACCAGATCCCCCTGACGGCAACCCACGCCCACTGCATCCCAATGGGAGTCGAAGGCTCCAAAGGGTATCGGAATGTCGGCCTTCAACCCCAATCGAGCCGCCCACTCGGGCGAAAGATGACCGGCAATTTCTGTGGAATCGCCAAATCGCCCGCCCATTCGGTCGACCCAGCCTTGCAAGAGCGGATCGACACCATCGAAGAATGCTTGGGGCGGATAGCCTCCCCACGCGTCCCCCCACATCCATTTATGACCCATGGCACAGATGCTGCGCGGAACCTCTGCCGGATCCGATACCCCGCAGAGCGTCGCAACGAGCATATCGCAATGCTCCAGAGCGGTGGCCGCTCGTTCACGTTTTTCGGGATTGTGCCGAAGGAAATGCACGAGTTTGGCGAAACCCCATTCATGGGAGTAGACGCCGCCGCACCATTTGATCGCCTCGATCCCTTCTGCGTGGGCCCGCTCCGTGATCTCCGCCGCTTCGGCAGCAGCGCGATGATCGCACCACAGGTAATAGTCATCCAGCGGTTGCAACCTGTCATCGACCACCACAACACTCGACCCGGTGGTATCTGCGGCAAATGCGGCGATCTGCTGCCCCTCGATCCCGGAGGCTTCGATAGCTGCGGCCATGGCGCGTTCGAGCGCGTTCATATGATCGGAATGGGATTGCTGTGCCAGATGCGGATCCGCCGCCGAACGGGTCAGGGGGTACTCTCCCACCCCGGTTCCGATGACCAAACCACTGCCAGTGTCGACAATGGTTACCCGAACGCTCAACGTGCCAAAGTCAGCACCAGCGACATAGGTCATGTCTCATCCCCGAGTTGGCCATAGGTCGCCGCCGCGCCATGCTTGCGGAGGAAATGCCGGTCGAGAAGTTCAGTCGATATCGGCCGGATGCCCGGGCGCAGCATCATTGAACACCAAGCCATCCGGGCGACCTCTTCCAGCATCAGAGCATTCAATGCCGCTTCGGCCGGAGTGCGCCCCCACGTGAAAGGACCGTGGCCCGCCACGAGTGCGGCGGGAATTTCCATCGGATCACGGTCGCCGACCGCTTCGACAATCGCGTCGCCCGTCGCCTCAACGTATCGTTCGCCGATTTCGGTATTCGTGAGATGCCGCGTCAACGGCACTGCGCCGCGGAAATAATCCGCATGGGTGGTTCCGAGCGGCGGAATGGGTACCATCGACTGCGCAAATATCGTGGCATAGGTCGAGTGAGTGTGGATCACCGCCCCGATTTCCGGGAAGGCGCGGTAGAGCACCAGATGGGTTGCCAGATCGGAAGAGGGCCGCAGTCGCTGATCAATGATTGCCCCATCGAGAGATACGGCAACGATCTGATCGGCGGTCATCTCCTCATATGGCACTCCGCTGGGTTTGATGGCGACCGTCCCGGTGGCGCGATCTATGCCGCTGGCATTGCCAAACGTGGCCGTGACAAGACCGCTCCTCACTGTCGAAAGGTTGGCCTCCAACACGGCCGATTTGAGCGCCTCGAGGGACATGTGCGGTCCTTGTGATCGTGAACAGTTGAAATGGCGCGCGCCAAGACGGCGCGCGCGCAAGACGCCTTAGCGCGGCGCGGTCCAGCCCATGTACTGCTCAAGGTTTTCAGCCGTGATCAGCTCTGGCTCAAGCAGGATGGTGTCATTCTCCGGCATGTTGCCTTGCAGAACGTCATAGGCCAGCCGCATGGACTCCGCCGCCATCGTATAGGGGTCCTGTGAAGCCGAGGCCTTGATCAGCGACCCTTCGGTCCCAAGCGCTTCTTCGACATCCGGTGCCCCGTCGACGCCCGTGATGATGAACTCATCCCGGTTCAATTGCTTGGCAGCAAGCGCAGCCCCAAGCGCCGTGGGATCGTTGATCGCGAACACACCGTCGATCTTGTCGAAGCGCGTGAGCAGGCCTTGCATCACCGCGAGGCCGCCTTCCCGGGATGCCTGTCCGTTCTGATCGTCCGAGAGAACGTTGATCCCCTCATTGGCGGCGAACACTTCCGAACAGCCGTTGGCTCTGTCGATGATGGACGAGGATTGTGGCCCGTTGATCAGCACCACATCGCCCGAACCGCCGATATGGTCGACGATATACTGACACGCCTTGCGACCCGCCGCGACGTTATCGGTCATGACCGTGACTTCCGCACCGGGTGCAGAAACGTCAAAGGCCGCGACAACGACGCCCTTGGCCTTGGCTCGCTCCACAGCGGGGGCGATGGCCGACGCGTCCACGGCGTTGAGCATGATGATGTCGACGCCCGCCGCGATGAAGTTATCAATCTGGCTGACCTGCTTGTTCAGATCATAGTCAGCCGAAACGGATGTGATCTGCACGTCGGGATTGATCTCCCGCGCGGCATCCTCAATGCCTTTGATGGTGGCGACAAAGAACGGGTTGCCGAGCAGCCCAACAGAGATACCGACGCTTTCAAGTGGCTTGTCCTGCGCTTGGGCCGAAACGGCCAGACTGAGCGCAATCGCGGTCCCCGACAGTAGTGTTGTGAATTTACGCATGTTATCCTCCATGATTATGCGTATCGCCTTGCGCGGTCCCGTAAGATCAGGTCCGCGCCCCCCCCTTCAAACGGTAGCGATCGAGCGCTACCGCCAGGATGATGACCAGTCCTTTGATGATGAACTGCCAGATGTCCGAAACTCCGGTGAGGATCAGACCGTTGGAAAGAACCGCGATGATCAGCGCTCCGATCAGCGTCCCCCAGATTGACCCGACACCGCCAACAAGGCTCGTCCCGCCGAGGATCACCGCAGCGATGGCATCAAGCTCATAGGCTTGCCCCAGTTGCAGGCCGTTTGCCGCGTAGAGGCGCGCGGCAGACATGACGCCCCCGAGGCCCGACAGCAGGCCCGACATTCCATAGACGAAGAGCAGGACGATCGAGACCTTGATCCCGGTCAACCGAGCCGCCTCGCGGTTGCCCCCGACGGCGTAGATCCAAGTGCCTAGCACTGTTCCGCGCAGGATGAACCAAGATACCAAGATGACCGCCAGCGCGATGATCGCGAGCCACGGAACGCCAAACAGTGATCCATTCCCGATCACCGCGAACGGCAAGTCGGAGTTGAACACAGTGGTATCGCCGCCCATCAGGCGCGCGACCCCGCGCACCGCCGTGAGCGACCCCAAGGTAACAATGAACGGCGGCAGCCCCAGCAATGCGATGATTGCCCCGTTCGCCAAGCCAAATACCAATCCGATCATCATCCCAATGGGAATGCCGGCCCACCCGAGCCCCGGCCAGAGCGATGCGATCATCGCCCCCATCGCCGAGGCGGCGAGTATAGAGCCGACGGAAAGATCGATCCCGCCGGTCAGGATGACGAATGTCATTCCCGCAGCGAGGACGATGTTGATCGATGCCTGCTGCATGACGATAGAGATATTGCTGACCGACAGAAACTTGCCGCTGAGCAGTTCGAACCCCAACGCCAGAAGGATCAGCACGGGCAACATGCCGAGCGCCATGAACACGGACTTCAGTTGCGCGCGCCGTTGGGCGGGCATGTTGATTGCGGTCTCACTCACAGGGTAACCTCCTGCTGAACGGATCCTGATGACCCGGTGGAATAGGCCATGATGGCTTCTTGGCTGATTGGAGTGTCTGGACTTGCCGAAACTGTTCCGACGATCGCGCCTTCGCGCATGACGAGGCAGCGGTCAGCGATACCGATGATCTCCGGCAGTTCACTGGAGACCATCACGATGGCCATGCCCTCTTGTGCGAGCCGGTCGATAAGTCGGTACAACTCGGATTTGGCGCCGACATCCACCCCCCGCGTTGGCTCGTCGAGAAGCAGCACCCGCGGCCCCGCTTCGAGCAAACGCCCAAGCAGTGCCTTTTGCTGGTTGCCTCCAGAAAGCGCCCCGACGGTCTGGCGCAACGAGGCGGCGCGGATACCGAGCGCGTCTACCGCGCCGCGCGCCCTCTCCCGCGCTTTTGCAAAGTTTCGTCGGCCAAAGCGGCGCGCATCCCGGTCGGCGACGGCCATGCTGATATTGTCCGCAATGGTCATATCGAGAAAAAGCCCGAGCCCCTTCCGATCCTCGGTAAGATAGGCGATCCCCGCATCCAGCGCGGCGCGCGGGGTCTTTGGCGTTACATCCCGCCCATCAAGCATGACGCGGCCCGAAACCGCCGGATCAGCCCCGAAAATCAGGCGCAGCAGTTCCGTTCGACCCGACCCGACCAGCCCCGCGATCCCCAGAACCTCGCCTCGGTGAACCTGAAACGAGCACTCGTTCACGGATCGCCCGTCGCCCAATCCCTCGACCGACATCACGACCTCGCGGTCGCTTGCCGTCGGAACGTGGTCCTTTTTGTAGAATGAGCTCACATCACGGCCGACCATCATTTTGACCAGCCGCGTCGCATCCAGTTCGTCCCGGTCCAGCGTGCCAACATAACCGCCATCCCGCAGCACCGAGCACCGATCGGAGAGGCGATAGATCTCATCCATTCGGTGGGAGATGTAGATGATCGCAATCCCATCGGCCTTGAGACTTGCGATCACATCAAACAGCTTCTCCGTTTCGCGACTCGAGAGCGATGTGGTCGGCTCATCCATCACGAGGATTTTCGAGTTCAATGAGATGGCGCGCGCGATCTCGACCAATTGCCGCTCCCCCAGCGAAAGCCGGGCAACGAGAGTTGAGGGACGGAAGCTGACACCCAGCCGGTCCAGAATTTCCTGCGATTTACGCCGCATCTCGGCTCGGTTCACGATGCCGCCGCGCGCGCTTTCTTCCCCAAGAAAGATGTTCTGGGCAACGCTGAGATTCGGAGCGAGCGACAACTCCTGATAGATGACCGCGATTCCAAATTGCTTGGACGTCCTTGGATTGCCGAAGGGCAGCTTTTTACCGTCTACAAGGATCTCACCACCCGGATCGGGAACATGCGCGCCGGAAAGGATTTTCATCAGGGTGGATTTGCCCGCCCCGTTCTCTCCCATCAGCGAGTGGGTCTCTCCGGGGTTCACGACTAGCGACACGTCATTGAGCGCCCGGACCGGGCCAAAGGTTTTGGAGATGCCGCGCATCTGAAGGACGGGGCCGCTCATGCCGCTGCCCCTTCGCGAGCGACCGATGCCACCGTGATGGCGATACCGCTGTCCTCTAGCATCTTGGCATGGGCATCTTCGAGCCCGTCATCGGTAACGACCCGCGCGATGCGGCTCAGCGGCAGGGCAGACGTGGGGGGACGTTCGTGGAACTTGCGGCTGTCGACCAACAGGACGACCTCATTCACCACGGCGGCGAAATCGCGCACGAACTTGACCAGAAGGGGATGGCTTTCGAGGATGCCCCGCGCGTCCACACCAAGCGCGCCGACGAAAAATTGCGACGCATAGAAGGAGGCCGGCATTTCGGCCCCCGGCGTATAGAGTATGCCGGGCTCTCGATGAAGATCCCCGCCCCCGACCGTCAACTGACAGGTCCCGTTTTCCGACAGGTAGCTGGCGAGCGGCATCGAATGGGTCAGAACGCGGACATTGCGATTGGCGATCTGCGCGCCAAAATGGAAGCAGGTGGAGCCGCCGTGGACGACAATGATCGATCCATCCCGCACCAGCTCCGCCGCGGCAAGGCCGATGGCTCGTTTCTCGTCCACCGCAATATCCCGGTTGTCGCTGAACGGCAGCGCCACGGAGGCATTTTCCCGGCCGAAATCCATGGAAGCGACACCGCCATAGACTTTTCGCGCGCGGCCAAGCTCATCCAGCTTGTCGATATCGCGTCGAACAGTAGCGGGCGAAACCCCGATACGCGCAACGAGATCGTTCACGGACAGGAACGGCTCCTCCAAAAGAAGGTCCAAAATCACCCTTTGTCGAGAGCCTTCACTCATTGCGATTCCCATTTGATCTACTTCAATCATACTTGCAGGATTCCATCCATTCGCAAGCCCTTTTTGATTTATTTAAATCATCTTTCCCCGTATTCTCGCAGATACTCTGCGAAACTGTCCCCAAGTATGGGCGCAGTCATGAGTGATTTCGATCATAGGTGGAGAAACAATTGCAGGCTGCGCAGCCGTAAGCACCCGGAGCGAGGTGCAAAAGGCTCAAATGCTCAGACAGGCATCCCCGTGGAGCGAACGCCAAAGGATAGCCCTGAAACTCGAAGTACCGCCGCGCGAGATGGTCCTGCAGGAGATCGCCGAATTCGCGCACACTTGGCCCTCAGACACCCGGCCCAAAAGCCGAACGAAAGCACCCACCCCACGAAATGGGAGGGAACGGTCGAGTCGAACAAGAAAATGCGCGTTGGTACGGCTAGACGGTGACCATCGGCCCCATATGCTTGCCGCCAAGGACATGGACGTGCAAATGCGGCACTTCCTGCGCCCCGTTATGCTTGGCGTTCGAAATGACGCGGAACCCATCTTCGACGACACCGGTCATGCGGCTGATCTCACCGATTGTCCTCACGAAATCTACGATCTCCTCGTCGCTCGCTTCGTCGGCGAAGTGATCGTAGCAAACATACGGCCCCTTGGGGATGACGAGCACATGGACCGGCGCCTTGGGCGCGATATCCTCAAAGGCAAGGCAATGCTCTGTCTCGAGCACGGTCTTGTTCGGGATCTCCCCACGCAGGATCTTGGCGAAGATGTTCTCGTCGTCATAGGCGTAAGCCATGCGCGCTCCTCAATCAGCGAATAAGTGTTCGGTCGTGGCAATGTCATGCGCCGCCTCTTGCGAGATCGCAAGAAACTCGGCCAGCGCGGTCGCATTCTCAATCACAGGAGCCCCTTCGCGCAAGTGAAAGTGCCCCGGAAAATCGGAATCCTGCATGCGATCTGTCTCGCTCAGAATGTCCTGTCTGATCGTCGGCAAGATCTTGGCAAGTGCCGCGGCGGGCGTTCCTGTTCCTGCGAGGCCGATACGGCGCGCATGACCGGCCAGATAGCTATCTGAGAACTGGCACTCGACCTCCAGCAACCGGATCCGCGCTCGGTCTCCGTAGAAGTCTTGCAGTAACGAAATGTCGGCTGGATCCACGCAAACGATCAACCGGTCGCTGCCAAAATGATCGAACAGCATCCGCACCAAGGCGCGGCAATGCCGCATGCGTTTGGACAGGCTGGTTTCAATGCCGCCCATATCGGGAAGGCCGGCCTCCACCTCATTGAACAGGTACTCCACCGCGGGCATTCCTGTCCGGTCCCGGATACGCGCGACAAGCTTCTTGGCGACGTGCCACTTCTTGCATGCAACGATCATCAACTCTCGATGCCGGCCCAGCGTGGACTCTCTTTCCCAGAAGCGGCTGCCGAAGCGACGGCCGATCCTTCCGCGGGAGGTCAGGAAAGAATGAAGGCGGTGCCCTTCGCCGATGATCTGAAAGGCCGCATCATCCGAAGTATAGGTCTCGCTCAGTCGCGCCTTCAATTCCAATGCCTCCGCACTGATCTTGCGAGCGAAGAGAGCGTCCTGACCCACCAGAAGGTCAAAGTGGTCATTGTGAAACTGTACCGGCATCCCATAGTCCGAAAACATGAGGAACGTCGGCGTTCTGTTCATGACCTCTTCGCCGGGGACGAGGTGGCGAACGATTGTCTGAAAGAAGGTCTCGTCCGGGATCCAGCTCGTGCGAAAGAAGCGAACCACGTCACGACGCCGGCGGATGAAGTCCAGCACCTGCTCGGCAGTTTGCCGACGCAGACACCACCATTGGCTGCCGACACGAACCTGCAGGTCCGCAGGGATGGCACGGCGCAGCCCCATCCGCTCCTGTAGGGCAAGGCTGGCGTAAAAGAGCCATTTTTGGGCTCGCTCGTTGAAATAGTGTCGATAGACGAGCCGCTCTTCCTTGATCCCTGTTCGGATCCAGTCGCTTTCCAGAAAATCGTGGTTCTCGATGAAATCCACCGGTCGTTCATCCAAGTAGTCTTGAATGAAGCGTGCCGATTTGATCGGCTGGCAATCGCCGGAGATGAGATAAAGATGGGTGGCACTGGGAAACGCCTGCAAGGCCGTTGAAATGGCGTTAAGCGTTGCACGTACCAGAGACCACTCCCCCCACCCACAGCGGACCCGCGGAACGAGCGCGATCCGCGCATCTCCCGTAACCGCGTCACGCAGTTGATCATAGCCCTCGCCGTTGCGGTCATAGTGAATTGCAACGGCGTCGCCCCCCGCAACAAGCTGGCGGGCTTGGGCGATAATGGCCCCCGGATCCTTGTGGCAGAGAAGCAGATAGGCGATTTCAGCCATTGGCAATGTGTTCCGGCAGCGCAGTTTTGTTGCAACCTAGGGTGAGCACCTTGAACGAAGGCTGAACATGGGTCATTTGTTGAAAAGTTTTACCCATTTTCAAGACTTGATGGCCCAGATGTCAAAGACAGATGAAAAGAAGAAGCGGAACAGTCGGATGGGTTTCCCCGGTACATGGATGACCGAAAGTGAGAGCGTCGTATACCGCGTCGTTCCCAAATGTGCCTGCTCGACCATCGGACAGATCCTGTATTACTCCGATCACGGCGCGTTTTACAAAGGCGACATCCATGATGCGCAAGGCGGTCTGCACAAATGGGCCCAGGATGGCAGCCAGCCGCTCATAGAATCGAACGTCGCCGAGCATCGGTCCCCGGCTTTCACGGCCGTACGAAACCCATACAGCCGCATCCTGTCGGCCTTCTTTGACAAAATCTGCGGCGTGCAGCGCAATGGCGGTCGCTATCGCGGCAACCTCGTTCCCATGGTGATGCAGAAGTATGGCGTTGAGGTCGGTGGCCCCGATGGCACCGAAGAGTTCGACCAGATCAAGAGCTTTCGGCGCTTTCTACTCTTTGCCCGGGACACCATCGCCTTCCGCAAACCGATCGACCCGGACATCCACTGGTCAGCGCAGTCGGGCCATATCTCCACCTTCATTTCCAATGGCGGACGCTACGACCGGATCTTCTGGACGGAACGGTTCAACGAAGGGATGCAGGGGGTGCTCGACACCATCAAGTCGCCCCATTCGGTAGACCTCGGGTCGATCCCCCGGTTCAACGAGAGCGCCGACCACGGGCCAAAACGCGCCCATCCGGTGGCGGACTATTTCGACGACCTGTCGATGCATCTGGTCTATGAAATCTACAAACGCGACTTTGACCTTTTCCGCTATGATCCCAAGGATCCGGGGCGCTCGGCGCCCATCGGTGAGATCGACCTCGATGAGGTTCACGCCAAACTCGGCGACTAGTCAGACGCCGCCCCATGCGTGAAAATCTACATTGCGCGGCGCCTGACTTTGGGCGCCGCTAAGAATATCTGGCATCTGCAAAGCGCTAGAAATCGGTTCTGGCAAGTCAGGTTGTCCCGCGTAGGGAGCAGCAGGGCATCATGGTAAATTCCCGCCATTCAAGCAGGAGCCTTTACCATGCAACCTATTACGCTTCTCAGGGCTGCGGATCTCATGCAGCAGTTCTATTCCTCACCCAACCGGCCTGATGTGGTGGAGGGTATCGATATCAACGGGGTGCAGGCCTACTATACGCGCGAAGGCGTCCTCATCATCCCCGGAACGAATGAATTCAGCGATTGGTTCGAGTTCAACTTTGACCTGTTCAACCGCTCTCCCGGGGAATCTCATGGCTTTGAGGTCGTCTCAGGGGACAGCGGCGCACGCTACCACGCGGGTTTCCTTGAACATGCACGGATGGTGTACGCCTTTGCCAAACCGCTAAGGCCCAAGCTCATCGTCGGCCATTCACTTGGGGCCGCCTCCGCCCAGATCGTTGGGTCGTCCCTCGGCATCCCGACAGTCGCCTTTGCCTCTCCCCGCGTGGTGCGCCAGCGTACCGGCATCGGCAACGAGCACCACGTGATCAACCTGTGCCGCACGGACGACTTCGTCACGCAGGTGCCGCCCGGGCTGCTCGGCTTTCGCCATATCGGCAAGGTCTATTGGATGAACCCCGACGGGCTCAACTTCTACGAAGATCACCGGATCGCGGAGTACATCGACATCATGTGCGAGGCGCGCATCAAGCCCCATCTGCCCGAATTCTGGCCGGAGATCGCAGCCTAGTCCACCAGCCCTGCGCGCCGGAAAAGCGGCAAGAGCGCCGTGTGCGGTCTTGCGCCCACGTGGCGGATCACCTCCCCCGCCGCGACGCAGCCCATCTGTGCGCAGGTCTGCATATCGCGCCCCGTGGAGAGCCCATACAGGAACCCTGCCGCGAACTGATCCCCCGCTCCGGTCGCATCGATCGGGGTAATCGCCTCCACCGACACGTCGACCCGATCGCCGCCGGAAAGCACTGAAACCCCGTCACCGGACCGCGTACAGACGACAAGATCGCAAATCTCGGCGACTTTTCGCAGCGCTGCTTCGAGATCGTCTTCTTCAAAGAGCGATTTGATCTCCGCCTCATTGCCGATGACATAGTCCAGTTCATCCCGGATCAGGGTCAGGAAATCGCCGCGATGGCGCTCTACGCAGAAGGGATCGGAAATCGCGATACCCGCACGCCCCCCTGCGGCGCGGCAAGTTCGTGCCGTGCGGACGAAAGCCTCTTTGCCCTTGTCCTTGTCAAAGAGATACCCCTCCAGAAACACGATTTCTGCCTCCGCCGCCGCCTCTTCGGGAACGTCGTCGGGCCCAAGTTCCGCGGAAATCCCGAGGTAGGTGTTCATGCTGCGCTCACCATCAGGGGAGACGAAGATCATCGACCGCGAGGTTGGCAATTCCCCCCCCGCCACCGGTGGATTGACGAAATCGGTACCGCCTTCCTCCAGCGCGCCCGAATAGAAGCGCCCCAGAGCATCGTCGTGCACGCGCCCGATGAAGGCCGTCCGCAATCCAAGGTTTCCCAGCCCCGCGAGGGTATTGGCAACAGAGCCGCCCGCCGCCTGCTCTCGTCCATCCATAGAGGCATAGAGCAGTTCGGCCCGCTCCCGCTCCACGAGTTGCATGATCCCCTTCTGGATATCCATCATGTCGAGGAAACTGTCGTCGCACTGGGTGAGCACATCGACGATGGCATTGCCGATGCCGACGACCTGGTACTTTTTCATAGTGTCTTCTCCTCGAAGGGGCAGAGATCGCGGATGATGCAAGTCGGACATAACGGTTTGCGCGCCTTGCAGTGATACCGTCCATGCAGGATCAGCCAGTGATGCGCATGAAGCTGGAAGTCGGCGGGAATGTTATCCTCGATGGCGCGTTCTACGATGTCGACGTTTTTCCCCGGGGCGATGCCCGTCCGATTTCCGACCCGGAAAATGTGCGTATCCACCGCCTGCGCCGGATAACGCCACCACATATTGAGCACCACATTCGCCGTTTTGCGCCCCACACCGGGAAGGGATTGCAGCGCCGCACGCGAATTGGGAACCTCTCCGCCATAATCGTCGACGAGGATCTGCGACAGCTTCATGACGTTCTTCGCCTTGTTTCGGTAAAGGCCGATCGTCCTGATATGCTCAATGAGGCCCTCTTCACCGAGGTCGAGCATCTTTTGCGGTGTGTCCACGACTGGAAAGAGGTCCTTGGTCGCGCGGTTGACGCCAGCGTCGGTTGCCTGCGCGGACAGCGCGACAGCCACCAGAAGCGTATAGGCATTCACGTGGTCAAGCTCACCCTTGGGGGCTGGATCAGCCTCCTGAAACCGGGTGAAAATCTGGCGGATCGTGTGATAGTCAAGCTGGCGCATCATGGCTTCTCATGCCCCGTTCGCCAACAGACGGCAAGACTTGGAAGAAAAACTGCCGCCGTCCATCATATCTTTACCGCGTTTCCGCCAAGGTTCCTGTGTAATGTAGGAGGTGGCACATGCAGAAGCTTATCCTGACAGGCGTCGACCCGGAGCGGTTTCAATACGACCCCGCCGAGCGTCTCGTTCGCCTCAAGGGCGAGACCTTCCGTGTCTTTCGCACCTCCGAAGGGCTTTTGGCTCGCTCTGGCCGCACGCCGGAGGCCGTAATCCTCGCGCATTGTGCGACGGTCGAAGGGGACGACGGAACAGAATGCCGGGTAGAGCTTGCCCGCTTCGCCGATGGCGCCTCCCTCTTTCTTTTGTCCGCACCGCTTACCCCCGGCAACAGCTACCGAATTCTCGACGAGACATCCCAAGCGTCCGAGTGGGACCACGGGGCGGGCGAGGAAAATGGACCGGCGGGCCTTTTTGCCGGGACAGTGCTGCAAACACCGATGGGGCAGGTTCCGGTCGAATGGCTCCGTCCCGGGGACAAGGTTCTGACAAGGGAAAACGGCTATCAGACAGTCGCAGGCATCGTTCGGAGCGTCCTTTCCCCATCGGAACTCATCTCGGAACGCAGAGCCTGTCCCGTGGTGATCTCTCCCGGTGCGCTGGATGGTTTGCACCCGCTATCCACCCTCAGGGTTTCAGCTGAAACGCGCGTCATGTTGCGCTCGGCGCGGGCCGAATTGTGCTTTGGCGCCCATGAGGTTCTGGTGCGGGCCGGTGCGCTCGTCGGGCTGGAAGGGATCGTATCGGGCCTCCCGGCAGAGCCGGTGGCGCTTTCGGCCGTGCATCTCGAACAGGGGGACGTGGTTTCCGCCGACGGGTGGTGGGTCGCCTCTGCGGACGAAGACTCGGGCTACCTCGAACTTCATGACGATGAGGTTGCACTGGTGTTTCCGCGCCGCGCCTTTGTTCAGGGCCGCCGCGCCATCGCCAGCTAGAAATCGCAGGAAACGGGTCGCGGGAGACGGGTTCCGCCGGTAGGCTGATGGGGCTTTGAAAGGACCCGCCCATGACCACTTCGGCCCTCGCCCCGGACTTCGATACCGATGACCGCTACCACTATCATGTGATCCGTCGCGCCATCGAGGCTATCGACAGTGCCGCAGCGCCGCTGTCACTCGATCAGTTGGCGGAACAGATCGGGATGAGTTCCGCGCATTTTCAGCGGGTTTTTTCCCAGTGGGTCGGCGTTTCCCCCAAGCGCTATCAGCAATACCTTGCCTTGGATCAAGCGCGTGACTTGCTGCGCGCACGCCATACCACGCTGGAGACGGCTCAGCTTACCGGACTTTCGGGCAGCGGGCGCTTGCACGATCTTTTTCTGCGGTGGGAGGCGATGAGCCCCGGAGACTACGCCCGCCGCGGGGCCGGACTTGTCATTCGCACAGGCTGGTTCGACAGCCCGTTCGGAGAGATGCTCGCAATGGGAACCGATCGCGGGCTTTGCGCCTTGGGCTTTTCCGCCGAAGCGGGCCGCGCCGAAACGATGGCCGATCTCACCGCGCGCTGGCCTTTGGCGAGCTATGTCGAGGACACCGACGCACTACGAAGCTGGGTCGAGGCAGCTTTGGGTCAGTCGGGAGAAGCCCGGCTTCACCTCATCGGCGCGCCGTTCCAGATCAAGGTTTGGGAAGCTTTGCTGCACGTCCCCGGGGGCCAAGTCACCACCTATTCCGACATTGCCCGGGCCGTCGGACACCCCAAAGCTGTTCGTGCCGTCGGCACAGCAGTGGGAAAAAACCCGGTAAGCTGGCTCATCCCCTGCCACAGGGCCCTGCGCAAATCCGGGGGTCTTGGCGGGTATCACTGGGGCCTGCCAGTCAAGCGCGCCTTGCTTGCCTGGGAAACGGCTCGGGCGGATGCAAATTAGCGGCGAGTTTCTGCCGATCAAGTGTAATTCATGGAACTCCTTGCTGCGCTTCGCGTTAT
This sequence comes from Poseidonocella pacifica, assembly GCF_900111875.1. Classification (GTDB taxonomy): domain Bacteria; phylum Pseudomonadota; class Alphaproteobacteria; order Rhodobacterales; family Rhodobacteraceae; genus Poseidonocella; species Poseidonocella pacifica. Next base: position 385,126 of record NZ_FOJU01000004.1, on the reverse strand, counting down.
AGAAGCCACGGCCCCTCTCGGGGGAGACGGGCAAATGACAAGAGGAAGAGCAATATGCGAGTGAAATCTCCGATCCTTCTGGCCAGCGCGGGCCTTCTGGCCCTGACCGCCTGTACCGATCCGAACCAGTTCAACAACCCCAATGACCCGAACCGCAATACCAAGCAGGGCGCGTTGCTCGGTGGTCTTGCCGGTGCCGCTATCGGCGTCGCGCGCGGGGATGACCCGGAGGAGCGCCGTCGCGGCGCTGTTATCGGCGCGGCCATCGGTGCGGGGGGCGGTGCTCTGCTCGGACAGCGCCTCGATCAGCAGGAAGCCGCACTTCGCCGCAGCCTCGACAACGATCAGGTTGTGATCCAGAACACCGGGGACCGTCTCATCGTCACACTGCCGCAAGATATCCTCTTTGCAACAGATAGCGCCACCGTGCGCGCCGATCTGCAATCTGACCTCCGCGTTCTGGCGCAGAACCTTCAGGAATACCCGAACTCGACCGTGCGCATCACGGGCCACACCGACAACACCGGTGCCGCCGCATACAACCAGTCGCTGTCGCAGCGTCGGGCCGATGCCGTTGCTGGTGTTCTCTTCGGGTCGGGCGTCTCCCGTAGCCGCGTGCTGACCGCCGGTCGTGGCGAGGATCAGCCGATTTCGTCGAACCTGACCCCAGAGGGCCGCGCCCAGAACCGCCGGGTGGAAATCGTGATCACGCCGACAGCCTGATCAACGTCGGACGACGCTGGACACGACCCCGCAATCGCGGGGTCGTTTTCGTTCAGAGGGACGCTTCGGGGCGAAACCCTTCCGGAATGGCATCTCGCCCCTCAAGGATGAGATCGGCCATGACCTGCGCGACCTTGGGTGCCATTCCGAACCCGATCTTGAAGCCCCCGTTCGCGATGAACTCCCCCGCCCGCTGAGGGTGCTGGCCCAGCATCGGGGCACGAGAACGGCTCCGCGGGCGCACCCCGGCCCACCGCTCAAGGATCGGCGCATCGCGCAGAACCGGAAAGGCCTGCTGCGCGCGGAAAATCACATCGTCCAGCGCCCCATCCGTGCTGTCTGGAGAGGCGAAATCGCGCTCGCTGGTCGATCCAACCGCGACGGTGCCATCGGCATGGGGCACGATATGCAGCGCATCGGCAAAGAGTTGAGGACAGTCCCCGGCATCATAGTCAAACAGCGCGGCCTGACCCTTCACACCGTTTCCCATCGGGCGCCGAGACGCATCGTTCAGCTCGAGCAGGCCTTGCCAACCGGTGGCATGAACGATGCGGCCCTCGTCTTCGGCCATGGGACGGATCTCAACACCACGCGCGGTCAACGCGGCGGCAAGCGAGGCACAGGCTTTGCGGGGATGCAAACGACCGCTCAAACTATCCTCAATCAGAAGTCCGGTAGGGCTTTGGGGCGCCCATGCCCCGACTTGTTCTGCGGAAATAACGCGCCAGATCGCCTGCCCCTTCCAGAGCGACGCGGCGCTTGCGGCACGCGCCTGCGCCATGGCAAGCGCGGCCTCATCGGCGATGGGCTGCAGACGGCCAAGGCGGGCATAGCCCGAAGAGAGGCCAGAGGCAGCGTCAACGCCGCCCCAGAACTCCTCCGCCATCATCAGGCTTTCAAACTGAAACGCCTTTTTCTCATTCCAGTTCTCCGGCACATGAGGCGCCAGCGCCCCGACAATACCGCCACTGGCCCCCGCTCCCGGACCACCGGGGTCGATGATCCGCACCGATGCCCCCCGCCGCAGGCAAGCCCACGCGATCGACAGCCCAAAGATACCGGCGCCGCGCACCGTCAGATCGACCATTGCCATTCGGTTGTACCTTCTGCAGTGTCGCCGCGAACCTCCTTAAGGGACTCTGCGATGAGCGGCCAGCGGCCTGAGCTTGAATGGCGCGATGCGAGCGTGCCGGTATCGGTACGCTTTGACGATCCGTATTTTTCGCTCGAAAATGGCCTCGCAGAGACGCAGCATGTCTTCCTCGCGGGGAATGACCTCCCCGAGCGGTTTGCACCCGGATTTCAGATTGCGGAACTTGGCTTCGGCACCGGTCTCAACCTTGCCACCGTCCTTGACGCATGGCGCGCCGCCGGGATTGCGGGCCCTCTGCATTTCACCAGCTTCGAAGCCTTCCCGATGTCGGGGCCTGATATGGTTCGCGCCCTTTCGGCATTCCCCGAACTGGAGGCTACGACGCGCGATCTCTTCCCCCATCTCGGAGCCATGGCTTTTGAACTGCCTGATCTCGTGTTCCGCCTCGTGGTCGGCGACGCGCGCGAGACGGTTCCAGCGTGGGACGGGCTTGCCGATGCGTGGTTTCTGGATGGCTTCGCCCCGGCGCGCAATCCCGAACTCTGGGAAGAGGGCTTGCTACGCGATGTCGCGCGGCATACAGCGCCGGGCGGCACCGCTGCGACCTACACCGCCGCCGGCTTTGTTCGGCGCGGGCTGGCGAGTGCCGGGTTCGAGGTCGAGCGGGCCCCCGGCTTTGGCCGCAAACGCCACATGACCACTGCGAGGAAACCTGCATGAGCGAACAGAACGCCCGCCTCGGCATCCTTCTCATGATCGCCACGACCCTTGTGTTTTCTGTGCAGGACGGCATTTCGCGCCATCTTGCCTCGGAATACAACATCGGCATGATCGTGATGATCCGCTATTGGTTCTTCGCGGCCTTCGTCATCACGATCGCAACGCGAAGCTCCGGCGGTCTGCGCGCGGCGATCCGCACCAAACAGCCATGGCTACAGACGTTTCGGGGGCTTCTTCTCGTTTCCGAGGTCTGCATCATGATCCTCGCCTTCGTTTATCTGGGGCTGGTCGAAAGCCATGCGGTCTTTACCTGCTATCCCCTGCTCATCGCCGCCCTGTCGGGCCCCGTCCTCGGGGAGAAGGTAGGATGGCGGCGGTGGATGGCTATCGGCGTTGGGTTCATCGGCGTGCTGATCATCCTGCGGCCGGGATACGCCGTTTTCTCGCCCTATGCGGCGATCCCGCTTCTGGCGGCGACGATGTTCGCCCTCTACGGGTTGCTGACGCGCTATGCGGCCCGGCTCGATACCGCGGCGACGAGCTTTTTCTGGACCGGGGTTACAGGGTCTGTGGCTATGACGCTGGGCGGGATCTGGTTCTGGGAACCGATGACCGGACCAGACTGGGGCTGGATGGCCGTGCTATGCTTGACCGGGGTGTCCGGACACTGGTTATTGATCAAGGCCTATGACGTGGCTGAAGCCAGCACCGTGCAACCCTTCGCCTTTTTGCAACTCGTCTTTGCCGGGGCAATCGGGCTGTTCATCTTTCACGAGACACTCGAACTGCACGTGATCCTTGGCGCTGCCTTGATCGTCTCGGCGGGCATATTCACGCTGTGGCGGGAGCAACAAGCCAAGCGCCGCGAGACCCGCCACAAGATTGCACGGGTCCGCCCCTGAGGTCAGCTTGCCTTGCGCATCAGTCGCGCAGGCAGGCCATTGGCCCAAGCGCTGATCGTACCGGCGCCGAGGCATACGACCATATCACCGGGCCGGGCCTGTTCGCGGACCAATCGCTCCAGTTCATCCTCGCTATGGATTGCGCGGGCATGGCGATGGCCGTGGCGGATCAGACCTGCGACCAGATCATCGCGCGACGCGCCGGGGATCGGATCTTCGCCCGCAGAATAGACCTCAGCGATGCCAACCACGTCGGCCTCGTTGAAGCAGTTACAAAAATCATCAAACAGCGTGTGCAGGCGTGAATAACGATGCGGTTGATGGACCGCGATAACGCGGCCTTCGGATGCCTGACGCGCGGCTTTCAGCACCGCCGCGATTTCAACGGGGTGATGCCCGTAGTCGTCGATGATCGTCACGCCCTCGACCTCACCCACGCGGGTAAACCGGCGATTCACGCCCCCGAACGATGCCAGCGCCGTGCGGATTTCATCCCGTTTCATGCCCAGATGCCGTGCCACGGCGACAGCGGCCAGACAGTTCGACACGTTGTGATCCCCCGGCATGGGAAGGGTACAGCCTTCGATCATCTCGCCCTCGGACTGCAAGGCCACGTCGAATTGTGCCACCCCCCGCTCATAGCGCAGGTTGATGGCGCGAACGTCTGCTTGTGCGTTGAACCCGTATGTCAAAACCCGGCGGTCAGTGAGCTTGCCGACCAGCGCCTGCACTTCCGCATGATCGGTGCAGCAAACGGCGAGCCCATAGAACGGAATGTTGGAGACGAAATCGAGGAAACCCTGTCGCAGGGCGTCGAAATCACCCCAATGCTCCATATGCTCGGGGTCGATGTTCGTCACGATGGCGATGGTCGCGGGCAGCCGGTTGAAGGTGCCGTCGCTCTCATCGGCTTCGACAACCATCCACTCGCCCTGCCCCATCCGCGCATTGGATCCATAGGCATGGATGATCCCGCCGTTGATGACGGTCGGGTCGATCCCGCCCCCATCGAGCAGCGTGGCCACCATCGTCGTGGTCGTCGTCTTGCCATGGGTGCCTGCTACGGCGATGTTGGACTTGAGCCGCATAAGCTCCGCCAGCATTTCCGCGCGCCGCACGATAGGAAGGCCCGCGGCCCGCGCGGCATCCAGTTCCGGGTTGCCCGGTTTGATGGCAGAGGAAATCACGATGACTTCGGCGTTTTCGAGGTTCTCAGCCCGCTGGCCTTCAAAGATGGTCGCCCCGATCTCTGCCAACCGGTCGGTGATCTTGCTGCGCTTGATGTCGGACCCCTGCACGACGTAGCCGTGATTGATCAACACCTCTGCGATACCCGACATGCCAATTCCGCCAATGCCAACGAAATGGATCGGACCGACATCGGTTGGGAGTTTGGTGGCTGGGCTCATCTCACTGTCACTTTCTTCTGAAACATTTCACGGCGTCTGCGGGCCCCGGGCGAGTTCCTCGACCATGGCCACCAATCTCTCGGTCGCATCGGGGATCGCAACGGAGAGCGCCGCATGCGCCATCTGGGTCGCGCCGCGGGGATGCTCCAGCACGGAGGCAATCTGTTCGGCAAGGCTCTCTGCGGTCAGCAGCCGCTCGGGGATCACGATGGCAGCGCCGGCTTCCTTCAGCCCGCGGGCATTGGCCGTCTGGTGGTCGGCCGCAGCCGCCGCGAAGGGCACGAGGATCGACGGGCGGCCAATGACCGAGATATCCGCGACCGATGATGCACCAGAACGGGAGATTACGAGCTGGGCCTCGCTCATCCTGCGGGGGACGTCCTTGAAGAAGGGTTTGACATCGGCATTGATCCCTTCGGCCGCATAGAATTCCGTCACCCGCTCACCGTCTTCATCCCGGGCCTGATGGCTGACGCGGATGTTGCGGCGCAGATCGTCCGGCAGGGCGGCGATCGCGGGCGGGACCATGTCCGACAGGATGCGCGCGCCTTGGGAGCCGCCCATCACGAGGATCGACATCGGATAGTCGCCGGGCGGGATATAGGGGGCGCCTTCTTTCTCCAGCACCGCGCCGCGCACAGGGTTGCCCACGTGTATTCCTTCCTGTCCATCGGGCAGTTTGGTCGGCCACGTGCCGCAAGCGATGGCATCCACGCGAGAGGCGAAAATCTCATTGACCCGTCCCAGAACGCCGTTCTGTTCGTGGATCATCCGGGGCAATTTCAGCAACCATGCCGCCCCCATCGCCGGAATTGCCGGATAGCCGCCAAAGCCGACCACGACCGACGGCTTGTCCCGCATGAACCGCCAGCAGGCGGCCGCGATACCGCGCCCGATCTGCAGCGGTGTCGTGACCTTGGACAGAGCACCGCCTCGGGCGAAGGTTCCACTCGGTATCTCTTCGATCTCGACCGAATGGGGAAATCCACCAGTATAGCGCGCGCCCCGCTCGTCCGTCATGAGCTTGACGCGCCAACCCCGGCGCAGCATCGCCTCGGCAAGCGCCTGGGCGGGGAACATGTGCCCTCCGGTTCCCCCTGCGGCGATCACCAGAAGTGGTGCGGTCATTCTTTGCTCCTTAGTGGATAGTGGCGGCTGACGGCGTCCATAGCCCCCTCGGCGGGGGCCTGCAATTTCACCGTGGTCGCCCGCGCAGAATGTCGCCGATCTCCCCCTGCGGACGCGCCCGAGTAAACGCCAGAAGCATTCCCAAGGCGATACCGCCCGCGATAAGCGAGGATCCACCATAGCTGACAAAAGGCAGCGTCATTCCCTTGGCGGGCAAGAGCCGCACCGCGACACCCATGTTGATCATTGCCTGCACCCCGAACATCGCCGCGAGGCCCGTACCGGCAAGCCGGATGAAAGGATCACGTTCCCGGACAAGCCGCCCCAAAGAGCGCAGCACGATCGTGGCATAGAGCGCGATGATCACGCAGACGAGTACAAGACCGTATTCCTCCGCCGCGACGGCAATAATGAAATCGGTATGGGCATCGGGAAGCGACCACTTGACCTCCCCGCCCCCCACGCCGACGCCAAAGAAGCCGCCTTCTCGGATCGCGTTCGTCGCATAACCAAGCTGGGTCGTCGGATCCACGTCCGGAGAGAGAAAACCGTCGATGCGGCGGGCGAAGTGCTCGGACGCATTATAGGCGACCATCCCGCCGAGAAATACCGTCGCGGCCATGCCGATCATCAGAAGCATCGGCGCGCCGGCCACGAAATACATCACGCCCCAGCCGAACAGCACGAGGCAAGCCTGACCGAAATCAGGCTGCATGGCGAGAAAGCCGACGATGACAACGGCAAGGACAAGGCTGATCCGAATGCCGGGCGGTCCGTTGATTTCCTGACTGGCGGCCATCATCCACGCAGCCGCCACCACGAATCCGGGTTTTAGAAATTCGGAAGGCTGCAGCGATGCAAAGCCAAGGGAATACCATCGCACCGCACCCTTGCCGAAATCCGTGCCAAAGAGTGGCAGAAACGCAAGAGCCACGAAGGCCGCGGCGAACCCAAGCGTCGCCAACCGCCGCACCAATGTCGGGGACATCATGGAGGTGATGAACATCGCCATGAGAGCGGTTATGCCGAAGATGGCCTGACGCTCGACATAGTGGAAGGGCGCGAAGCCGTTGCGCGCCGCCAGCGGGGGGCTCGCCGCAAGACCAAGCAGCAATCCGATTCCAAATAGCAAAAGCACCGAGATCATCGACCACTTGTCGATCGTGCGCCACCACTTGGGTAGAATCGGCTCGCCAACCCGCATAGGGGCCGTTCCGTAAACCATTTCCGTCATGTCTGGACCGCCTGAACTGCTACTGCCCGTCGCCCAATTGAGGGCATGCCCCGTTTTCGGGGTCTGACATTAACCCTAGCGAATCCGCCGCGAGATGGCCAGAATTTTTGGGTGAACGAAGCGTTAACGGCCGGCAGTCAGAGGTGATCGCTCTGAGGCATGCCCAGCACGTGATAGCCGCCGTCGACACGGATAATCTCTCCGGTGGTGCACTTGCCCGCATCGGAAGCGAGGTAGACAGCCGTGCCGCCGACTGCCTCAAGGGTCGCATTCCCCCCCAGCGGCGCATTTTGATCCGTATGCTTGTACGTCTTGCGCGCGCCGCCGATCGCCGCCCCGGCAAGCGTCTTCATCGGTCCGGGAGAAATCGCATTTACCCGGATACCGTCGCGGCCGAGATCATTGGCGAGATAGCGCGTCGCCGATTCAAGCGCTGCCTTGGCGACCCCCATGACGTTGTAGAATGGCGTCACACGGTTGGACCCCTGATAAGTCAGGGTCAGCAACGTGCCACCATTCTCCGACATCATGGGATGCGCGCGCCGCGCGACGTCGATGAAGCTGTAGGCCGAGATGTCGAGAGAATTCTTGAAATTGGCGCGGCTGGTGTCGACGAAGCGCCCCGCCAGTTCGGACTTGTCCGAAAACGCAATGGCATGGACCACGAAATCGATCGTCGGCCAGCGCGCGGCAAGTTCCTCAAAGGCGCGGTCCATCGCCGCATCGTCCGTTACGTCTGCATCGACCATGAAGTCCGATCCGACGCTTTCGGCCAGAGGTTTCAACCGCGAGCCGAACGCTTCACCTTGATAGGTGAAGGCAAGCTCTGCCCCCGCGTCGGCCATCGCCTTGGCGATGCCCCATGCGATCGAGCGTTCATTCGCCACGCCCATGATGAGCCCGCGCTTGCCTTGCATCGACTGGGTCATGACCTATCCCTGAAATTTGCTGAGCAACATGGACCCGTTGGTGCCGCCGAACCCGAAGCTGTTCGTCATTACCGTATCAAGCCCCGCATTCTCGACCAGCGATGTGGCGATCTCTTCCGGCTTGAGCGCAGGATCGAGGTTTTCCACGTTGATCGATGGCGCGATGAAATCATGCTCCAACATCAGAAGACAATAGACCGCCTCCTGCGCACCGGTTGCGCCTTGGCTATGGCCCGTCATTGATTTGGTGGAGGATACCGGCGGGGTGGACCCCTCGCCAAAGACACGGCGCACGGCTTCGATCTCGCCGACATCGCCGACCGGGGTCGAAGTGCCATGGGCGTTGATGTAGCCGACCTTCCGGTCCTGCAGCGTATCGAGCGCGATCCGCATCGCCCGTTCGCCGCCCTCCCCGGAGGGGGCAACCATGTCATGTCCGTCGGAAGTCGCGCCATAGCCCGTCACTTCGGCATAGATCTTGGCGCCGCGGGCCTTGGCGTGCTCCAACTCTTCGAGGACAAGCATTGCACCGCCCCCTGAAATGACGAACCCGTCACGATCCTTGTCAAAGGCGCGGGAGGCCTTTTCGGGCGTGTCGTTGAACTTGGATGACATCGCGCCCATCGCGTCGAAGAGGCACGACAGGGTCCAGTCCAACTCTTCGCCGCCACCTGCGAACATTACGTCCTGCTTGCCGAGCATGATCTGTTCTGCCGCGTTGCCGATACAGTGCAGCGACGTCGAACAGGCCGACGTGATGGAATAGTTGACGCCCTTGATCTTGAAGGCCGTCGACAGGTTCGCCGAGATGGTCGAGGACATGCATTTGGGCACGGCAAAGGGCCCGATGCGCTTGGTCGCCCCGGTCTTGAGCACGGTTTGATGCGCCGCGAACATTGCGGATGTTGAGGGGCCTCCCGACCCGGCGACGACACCGGTGCGCGGGTTGACGACATCACTTTCCTCCAGACCCGCATCGGCGATGGCCTGGCTAAGCGCGATATGGGCATAGGCGGCGCCCGGACCCATGAACCGCAAGGTTCGCTTGTCCACATGCTCGGCGACATCGATCTTGAGATCGCCCGCGATCTGGCTGCGGAATCCGTGTTCCGCCATAGCTTCATTGGCACGGATGCCGGATTTCCCGGCTTTCAAGGAGGCCAGAACCTCCTCCGCATTGTTGCCGATGGACGAAACAACGCCCAGTCCTGTCACGACGACGCGACGCATGGCTGCCTCCCTGCCTGCCCGGTCAGCTCTCGGAGAGAGCGACCTTCATGTCTTTGACTTGATAGATCACATCGCCGTCGGCTTCCACACGTCCGTCGGCCACACCCATGGTAAGGCGCCGCGTCTGTACGGCCTTGGTGAAATCGACGAAGTAGGTCAGCTTCTTGCGGTCTGGCCGGACCATGCCGGTAAGCTTCACCTCTCCGACGCCGAGCGCATAGCCACGTCCCTGCCAGCCGCGCCAACCGAGGTTGAACCCGGTCAGTTGCCACAAGCCGTCAAGCCCGAGACAGCCCGGCATGATGGGGTTGCCCGGGAAATGGCACTCGAAAAACCAAAGGTCCGGGTGGATGTCGAATTCGGCAACGATGTGCCCTTTGCCGTGTTCGCCGCCATCAGCGGAGACCTCGGTAATGCGGTCCATCATCAGCATCGGCGGGGCGGGAAGCTGTGCGTTTCCGGGGCCAAAAAGCTCGCCACGGGCGCATTTCAGCAGGTCGTCCTTGTCGAAACTGGTCGGAAAATCGGCCATTCGGGCACGCCTTTCTGGTTCGTGATCGCTCGGATCTCTCGGTTCCACGCGGTCTAACATCGGGTAACGCGGCGTGGCAAGGGCGCATCGGCACGACCGCGCAACAGGGCCATGTCCCTTATAGCAATTGAAATTCCCCTTCGGGACGGACTATATACTATCTAAATAAGCGCTGGAGAGAAGATGACTTCGGAAGAGTTGAGACGTGGAAGCGAATGGCTCGCGGGTGCCGGGCTACGCCCGACCCGACAGCGCGTGGCGCTTGCGACGCTTCTGATCGGCGACGGGCGGCACCGCCATGTCACGGCCGAAAGTCTTTTTGGCGCAGTAAAGGAAGAGGGGGAGCAGGTCTCGCTCGCCACGGTTTACAACACTCTGCGTGCTTTCTGCGATGCCGGCCTCATTCAGGAAGTGACCGTGGACGGCTCTCGCAGCTATTTCGACACCAACACCCACGATCACCCCCATTTCTTCTGGGAAGATGACGGGCATCTCAGCGACGCGCCCTCCGAAGACCTGCAGATTGCCCGGCTTCCCGACGCCCCCGAAGGGGCGGAGATTGCCTCCGTGGATGTCGTCATCAGGCTACGCCGCAAGACCTAGCGCTTCTTCTTGGTGATCCGGTCGAGCGTTTCTTCCAACCGGTCAGCAAATGCGGTGCGCGCTTCCGCGGGCGCGGTGGCGAGATAATCCGCCAGAACCTGACGCCCTTCGGCCATCCTCGCTTCGGCATCCAGCGACTGTTCGGTGAGCAGCGTCCTGATCGCTTCGGGATCGAACGGCTCAGCGCGCAGCGCTTCGATCATTTCCGCGTAGCCCTCGAACCTGTCTTCGCCTGTTCCTACCCGTGCCCGCATCCGCTCGTGCAGATCCTTGCGTACCTCGGGCGCGAGGGCGCGGGTATAAAGCGCGCCGCTGACAGATGGCGGCCGGCGGTCATCGCGCTCAGGTCCGCCAAAGCGCCACACCATCCCAAGGACAAGCCCAAGCACCAGCAAGTTGATCGCCACCGATGCCAGGAGAGCTTTGCGCGTCCAGTCTTTGGTCATTCTCTATCCTTCGATCAGGTCGAATCCGAACCCGCTCACCGGGTCCAGAACGGCCTCTGTCGTCTCAAGCCCGAGCATCTCATAGGCCAGCGTGTCGAACGATTGCGGCGGGGCGACGCCGATCCAGAAGCCCGCAACCCCGGCAAGCGCCGCGCCTGCAAGGCTTGGCCAACCGCCAAAGATTTCCTTCAGGGAGGGCCATGCTCGGGGCGCAGGGCGCTCCCATTCCGCCTGTACCCGAAGCGCATCGCTCAATACCCGGGCCAGCAAGGCGTCATCTGGCTCCCGCTCGGCCCGCGCCGCGGTGAAGTGCCGATCCAGGTTTTCGTCCGTCCCGGTCATCTCAGGTCTCCTCATATCCCAGCTCGTCCTTCGCGCCGCCGAGCAGTTCCGACAATTTCCGTTTCCCGCGCGCAATAAGGCTTTCGACGGCCTCGACGCCCACGCCCATGATCTCCGCGATTTCCGGGTTCGCGCACCCGTCGAGATGGCGCAGGACGACCGCTTCCCGCTGACGTTCCGGCAAGGCCTGTAGTGCGGTCTCAAGCGCGGAGGCCCGATCCCGATCCTGCAACAACCGCTCTGCTCCGGGCGCCGGGTCCTCTGGTTCCGCGATCGCGTCCAGCCCAACCCCTCGGCGGCGGCGCAGTCGATCGGTGCAGAGGTTGGCCACCACACGATAAAGCCACGTCGTCACCTTTGCCTCTCCGGGGCGCCAATCGGGTGCAATCCGCCAAAGGCGCAACATCGCCTCCTGCGCCACATCCTCGGCCTCGGTGACATCGTTCAGCATCCGCTTTGCCTGCGCAAAGGCCCTTGGCGTCAACCGAAGGGTCAGGCTTTGCGCCGCCACCCTGTCACCACGCGCGAACCGCGCCAGAAGCGCGTCATCCGTAGCATCGCTCTGGGCATCGAAAGGCATCGGCATCTCGCCAAGCAGAGTTCCTGTTTTTCACGCCCCTCGCAAGGGGCGCAAACCTCATCCCGGAGATACGGCCCCGAGCGCGCCCACGACCCCCGACATATGAACGCGCGGCCCCTTGGCACTTTTCGTCAAATCGTGCTGCGCCGAGTAGCCACTTTCGTGCAACCCATCGCCACCAAATGGCCCCGGCGGGCATAAGGCCCCAATCAGAATGGCCAGTCCAATGGCCACGCTCAGAACCCCTGCCTTGATTTCGTCCTTCATCTTACCCTCCACCCGGAGCCCATTTGCCGATCTATACGCAGGCGACATCGCATTCCGTCGCAGCAGACCCGGAAATTTGCGACATCCCGACGCAAGAGCCCTGTCCGCCCTTCTCATTGCGCGCCGAGTGTCTACTTTGTGAGGCGAGGGGCATGGACGGGATACGCGCAGATGCACCAAGTTGCAGACATCAAGAACACGAGGGACCCCGAACTGATGCAGTTCGCGGGAACCGAAGAGCAACCGCCAGAAGACCTGTCGTTGCCCGAGGATAACCGCCCCCTGAAACGCTCGGTTTGGCGTGGCTGGCGGCGGCGTTGTCCGAATTGCGGATCGGGTCCGATGTTCAAGAGCTATCTCAAGGTGCGGGATATCTGTCCCGTCTGCCATGAGGACCTGTACCATCACCGCGCGGACGATGGCCCCGCCTATCTCACGATTCTGATCGTCGGACACCTGATGGCGCCGCTGCTGCATACGGTCTTTGTGACGTGGCGGCCTGAACCGATGACGCTTTTCACCATCTTTGCGGTCGGGTGCGTGGGCCTGTCGCTTTACCTTCTGCCCCGGCTCAAGGGAGTGGTGGTCGGAATTCAATGGTCCCGGCGCATGCACGGTTTTGCGCAGGCTTGACCCCTCATGACCGTGGTGCGCGATGCGGCAACCGTGATTGTGCTTCGCGATCGGGCGCACTCCCCCAAGGTCCTGATGGGCCGGCGGGGCAGCAAGGCCGCCTTCATGCCCGACAAGATGGTTTTCCCCGGCGGCGCGGTTGATCCGGGCGATGCCGAGGTTCCTTTGCGCGGTCTGCCCGAGCGGATATGCCTAGAGCGGCTTGCCGAAGGGTGCGATCCGACAATCAGCGGCGCACTGGCCGCGGCGGCGGTGCGTGAACTTTGGGAGGAGACCGGGCTGATCCTCGGCACCCCGGGAGACTGGCCCGACGCACCGCCCGACTGGGCGCGATTCGCGGCAACGGGCCATCGCCCCTCCGCCTCGGGGATGCGTTTCGTCTTTCGCGCGATCACGCCACCGGGACGCACACGCCGGTTCGACGCGAGGTTTTTTCTTTTGGATGCCGAACAGCTCAGTTCAGACCCAGACGATTTCACCCATGCCGAAGATGAATTGTCGGCATTGTCTTGGGTTCCGCTGGACGAGACCGAAAAGCTCGACCTGCCCTTTATCACCGAGGTGGTACTGGCCGAAGTGGCTTCGCGCATCGACGATCCGGCCCCGCCCCCTTCGGTACCCTTCTTTCGCAATTCCGATGAGGAGAGCCACTTTCTCCGCCTCGGACGTCGAGGGCCGCTCCCCTGAGTGCTGAACGGATCGAGGCATTGGATCTGGCACGGGCACTGGCCCTGCTGGGAATGGTCCTGTTTCATACGGTGTACGATCTCGCGCTGTTTGGATTGATAGATCCCCTCACGCCCCGGCTCGCCCACTGGCGGTTACTCTCCATAATCACCGCAGGGAGCTTCCTTCTCATTTCCGGCATTTCCCTGACCCTGTCCCATGGGAGCGGCATTCGCTGGGGCCCGTTCTGGCGACGGTTTTGCAAGATCAGCGCCGCCGCATTGGCGATCACGGTGGCGACGTGGCTCTATGCGCCCGGGCAATTTGTCTATTTCGGTATTTTGCATGCCATCGCGGCATCATCGCTGCTGGCTTTGCTTTTCCTGCGCGCACCGATCTGGACGACGCTGAGTGCGGCTCTTGTAGTGCTCACCGCCCCGCAACTCTGGGGCGCAGTCCATACCCAGACATGGCTTATGTGGCTCGGGTTTCATACCGCGCCGCGCGCCGCGATGGACTATGAACCGATGCTGCCATGGGCGGGGTGGTGTCTGCTCGGGGTCGCGCTGGCCCGGATGCACCCGCTTTCGAAGACGCCCCCTGCGCCCGGTTGGACCCGCCCCGCGCTATGGGCCGGGCGGCACAGTCTGATTATCTACCTCATCCACCAACCAGTGCTACTTGGCCTGATCGGGCTTTGGGCCCACTTGAGCGCCTAGAGATCTTCGGTCACGAGTTCGCGCGGAGCTTTCACGGTGGGATCGCAAGCCACCATCGCGTTGCCGGGATCGCGGATGATCAAGCCCCCGGATTGGCGGCATGCCTCAAAGTTCATGCGCCCATTCAGCACCATGTATTCTGTCGGCCCGGCAGGAATGCCCGCGCTACTTGTGGCGCCGCCCGCGCTTTCGATGCACCCGGCCAGAAGCGGCATGCATAGCAATGTTAGCCAACGCGTCATTCGAAAACTCCTGCAGATTTCTAGGCACACTATCGCCAACCCGATGACCCCTGTCCATTCCGCCGGCCCTCACGAGGGGATCGCGTGGCCCATTGGCCGCAGGGCAGATTTACCTAACGTAAGGAAATCCGGAATCAGGCCCCACGCGGATCTGGGATAAGCTGCCCCGGACCGTAACATTTCGGAGCGCCCTCATGCCTCCCTTTCCCCGGCCCGACCCCTTTGACTACGATCCTGCGGAAGAAATAGCCGCGCTGGAGCAGTGGCGACAGGAGCAACCGGGGCGCGCGATACCTCAGCGACAACCTGAGAAACTTCTGCTGGCGAGTTGGAACATCGCCAACCTTGGCGATCCCGGTCAACAGCGGGATCCGCGCGATCTCGACATTATGGCTTCCCTCATCGGCTGGTTCGATCTCGTTGCGCTTCAGGAGGTCAAACAGGACACGACTGCGTTGCAACAGATCCGCGCACGACTGCCCTCGAGCTGGCGCGCGATCTTTACCGACAAGGGCGGGAACAATGAGCGACTGGCCTTTCTCTATGACAGCGATGCGGTTGAGCTTCTGGAACTCGCCGGGGAAATCGCCGTGCCGCCTGCGTCGGCCCGGTACATCCGCCTGCCGGGGATAGATCGCAAGTTTGATGGCTTCGACCGGAATCCCTATGCGGTGGCGTTCCGCCGCGAGGGCCTGCGGCTCACGATCGCGAATGCGCACCTCTATTATGGATCATCCAGCACCTATCACGAAAACCGCAGGGCACTGGAGAACTATGCACTCGGCCGCTGGGCGGATCTCAACCGCAAGAGCCAATTCGCATACACCCGCAATGTCATTGTCATTGGCGATCTGAACATGCCGAAGGCAGAGCCGGGCGATCTGGTATTCGAAGCGCTGACGCGGCGGGGGCTGTTCATCCCAAAGCACCAGACACGGATCGGAACGACGACGGGCGGCGATACGCACTATGACCAAATCGCCTTCTTCCCCGGTCAGGCAGGCGCCGCCTTTCAAACCTCAGGGGTGTTTGACTTCGACGGCGCGGTATTCTCGCACCTATGGGAGCAGGAGGGACGCACGAGGTTTGACGCCTTCGTACGGTACCACCTATCTGATCACAGATTGCTCTGGGCGCAATTCGACGCGACGGGTCCTCAGTAGGGCATCGGGAAATCACGGTGCGCGATATCGATATCCAGCAAAACCTCCTCCGGAAGGGTCAGGTCCGCCGCATCAATGATCAGGCGCAGTTGCGCGAGGCTGGTGGCACCAAAGATGACCGACGTCATGAAGGGCCGCTGCTTGGCCCACGCAATCGACATCTGGACCAGATCGAGCCGGTGTTTGTCGGCGACCCGCTGATAGGCGGCCACGGCTTCGAATGCATTCGGGGTGTTGCGCCCGCCAAGCTCTTCGTTGATCGACATGCGTGAACCAGCGGGCACGCGACCATTCTGATATTTACCAGTCAGCAAGCCAGCAGCGAGCGGCGAATAGGCCAGCAGGCCGATATCCTCGTGGTGGCAAAGCTCTGCCAGATCCGTGTCGAACAGGCGGCACAGCAGGGAGTATTCGTTCTGGATACTTACGGCGCGGGGCCCAACGCCCTCATCGGCGAGCCGCACCCACTGCGACATGCCCCAAGCGGATTCGTTGGACAGGCCGAAGTGCCGGATCGTGCCACGCTTGCACTCTTTGGCCAGCGCTTCCATCACCTCGTGCATGTTGTCCACTGTTTCGGCGTGGTTCTGCTCGGTGGGATCGAAGCTCCAATTCTGGCGGAAGGCATAGCTTCCCCGGTTGGGCCAGTGAAATTGGTACAGGTCAATGTGATCCGTCTTTAGCCGGCGCAGGTTGCCTTCGACAGTTTCCGGGATGGTTTCCGCCGAGATCGGCGCGCCGCCGCGAGCATATTTGAAACCTTCCCCAGAGTGCTTGGTGGCAAGAACCATATCATCGCGCCGCTCGGGGTATTTCTCCAGCCAGAGACCGATCATCCGCTCCGTACGACCAACCGTCTCTTCGTGGATCGGGGTCGTGGGGTACATTTCTGCCGTGTCGATGAAGTTGATCCCGCGATCCAACGCCAAGTCGATCTGCGCGTGTGCCTGATCAAGATCGTTTTGCGACCCCCAGGTCATGGATCCAAGGCACAGCTCCGACACCATCAGATCCGTCCGGCCCAACCGGTTCTTTTTCATACGTAAATCTCCGCCCCTCGTGTTTCCGGCGACAGCATGCGCACCCCCCATAGGGAAGGCAAGCCGTATGGGCCGCGATTCTATCGCCGAGCCAGTTTAACAAATCATGTGCGTGGAAGGGCAGGCTTTGAAGCAGGGTTTCCGGGCCTCGGTCGGGGCCCAGAAACGGTTTTGAGTCAGCAGGTTACATCTTAACCTGTTTTGCAAATGCTTCCATGGTTTCACCCAAGGACTTCACTGCAAGCGACGCCCCCTTTCGCGCGCCCTCTTGCGCGACCTTTTTCACCTCGTCGGTGTCGTAACGCTCCTCAAAGCGGTCTCCGATCTCGGAATGTACCGCCGCAAGTGCACCTCCGAGCGCGGCATCAAGGATGTGATCGCCGTTGATCCAGTTGATCCGGATGTCTGTCTCCCGCTCCTTGGGATCGAAATGTACCCAAGGATCAACGTTGGGAAGCTCCAGCTTGTATTCAGGCCAGACCAGATCGAGGATCAACCTGCGGCTTTGGCACCGGCTTGCGAACTTACCCAGCACATCACGAGCATGATGGCCGATCTCCCACAGGTGATAGGTATCAAGCTCCGCAAATTTGAAATCCGTCCGTGTCAGCACGGCCTCCATCACCCGCTCATTGTGATAGAGATAGACCACCCATCCCGAATTCATGCAGGAGATGTTGGACTTGCGGGAGAGCCAGACCGCGAGATTCCGGAAATAGGCGCGGATGTTCTCCAGATGTGCCTGACCCGCGCTCGATGCGAGGAACCCCTGCCCTTTCACTGTATCGTTCGGCAGGCTGGTGTAACCCACGAGATTGACGTTGACGAAATGGTGCCAGGTCGCATCGGTCACAACACGGCCCACGCCTGCCCGATGCCCGTTGTAGGCACAGATGCCACCAAAGCTGTGACCCACTGTAGGATCTTTTCCGCCCGAAGTGGTTCCCGCCAGCACGATATTGGTCGAGATGATCTCCGGCAGAGGTTTGGGGCCCGCGTCCGTCGCGTTGGGGAATTCCGGGCCGAGGTTGCTCTTGAAGGATAGCGTGCTGCTGGTGTTGGTCGGCTCCACACATTCGCCTTCATGCGGGTGGTCGGGCATCACGCGGATGACCCCGTTTGGACCGCACAGCAAGGGATGCGGGAAAGAGTATTTGAACAGCCAATTGGAGGCCGAGTAGATCTTGGGGATGACGCCTTGCGGCACGTCGTCGGCCTGATCCTCGAATTGGGAACCGGGATCGCCGGGCCGGTTGGTATCGTTGCGACGCGGGCCGCCCATGGAAACCTCATCGAGGTCATTGTTGGACGAGGTACTCTCCCACAGGCGCATCTTGCCCGCGCGCGGGAGTGCCTGCCCCATGAACCTGCCGAGGGCCGCGTGATCGCCCGTTGCGAACAGCCCGCCACCGCCATTCTGAAACTCGGCGATTGCCTGAAGCTCCGTATCGGCGAACTGGCTGGACGGGTACGGGTTGCCATCCGATGCCGTGCCTCGCCCCCCGATCGAGGTGCTGATCCCGAACAGAAAGACCACATCGAACATGCCGGGGGCGAAATCATCGGTGTCGTCGAACTTGAAGGAAGGGACGCGTTTCTTGATGCGCGGCTCGAACTCCATCATCGCGTTGCCGCTGCGGTTATAGAGATGGCCCAGCGTCACCTCAAAGCGCGCGGGAACAACGGAATCGAGCAAGGTGCGGATGAAGGTCGCGAGGCCGAAATCACCGTCGGAGAAATCAAGGTTTCCGTCCGTGACCACAAGAACGCGCACCTTGCAGAACGGGAACCACGGCCACAGGGCCTCGGGTTTGCGGATGAAATCGGCCCTCAGACGCTCACGAGCATCGACGATGGCCTGATTGGCCGGCGTCAGTTGGAAAATCTCTGCATTGGACATGACTGAACCCTATAAAAATATACGAGGAAACATTCCGGTCAGCGACGCGCGGTGCGGCAGCCCAAATGAGGCGCCAGCGCTCCGGCCGGATGCATTAACCATACCACGGGAGGGGCCCCATAGACCAATGCGGGAATCCATACCCGGAGATGACTGTGGTTCTCCAAGAAGCCATGCGCTAAAGGAGGCGCCAACACGTCGGACAAGGGCCCGGACATGACCAGACACCTCATCACCTCGGCGATCCCTTATATCAACGGGATCAAGCACCTCGGAAATCTCGTCGGCTCTCAACTGCCTGCCGATCTTTACGCCCGGTATCAGCGCGGGCGCGGCAATGAGGTCATGTTCCTCTGCGCCACCGACGAGCATGGCACGCCGGCGGAACTTGCCGCCGCCAAGGCGGGCAAGCCGGTAGCCGAATACTGCGCCGAAATGCACGAAGTTCAGGCCCGGATCGCCGAGGGGTTTCGCCTGTCCTTTGACCATTTCGGGCGCTCGTCCTCGCCGCAGAACCAGAAGCTCACACAGCATTTCGCCGGACGTCTGGCCGAGGCCGGGCTGATCCGGGAAGTCAGTGAAAAGCAGGTCTTTTCCAACGCGGACGGGCGTTTTCTGCCTGACCGGTATATCGAAGGGACCTGCCCCAACTGCGGGTACGACAAGGCGCGCGGCGACCAATGCGAGAACTGCACCAAGCAGCTTGACCCGACCGACCTGATCGACCCGCGCAGCGCGATTTCAGGCTCCACCGATCTTGAGGTGCGCGAGACCAAGCACCTCTATCTTTGCCAGTCGAAGATGAAAGATCAGCTGGAAGAGTGGATCGATACCCGCGAGGGCTGGCCGATCCTCACGACGTCGATCGCCAAGAAATGGCTGAATGACGGCGACGGGCTTCAGGATCGCGGGATCACCCGAGATCTCGACTGGGGCGTTCCCGTCAAGCGCGGCGAAGAGGACTGGCCCGGCATGGAGGGCAAGGTTTTCTACGTGTGGTTCGATGCGCCGATCGAATATATCGCGGCGGCTCAGGAATGGGTTGATGCGGGCAAGGGCACGGATTGGGAACGTTGGTGGCGTACCGACAAGGGCGCGGACGACGTGCGCTATACGCAATTCATGGGCAAGGACAACGTGCCGTTCCACACGCTCTCTTTCCCCGCGACCATTCTGGGCAGTGGCGAGCCTTGGAAGCTGGTGGATTATGTCAAATCCTTCAACTACTTGAACTATGACGGCGGCCAGTTCAGCACCAGCCAAGGGCGCGGTGTCTTCATGGATCAGGCGCTGGAGATCCTGCCTGCGGATTACTGGCGCTGGTGGCTTCTGTCCCATGCGCCGGAAAGCTCCGACAGCGAATTTACGTGGGAGAATTTCCAAGCCTCGGTGAACAAGGATCTTGCTGATGTCCTTGGGAATTTCGTCAGCCGCGTGACCAAATTCTGTCGTTCCAAGTTCGGGGAAGAGGTTCCCACGGGCGGGGCGCTGGGCGCGCGCGAGGCACAGCTTATTGCCGATATCGCGGCGCAGGTCCGGGCCTATGAAGGGCATATGGACGCCATCGAGGTCCGCAAGGCCGCGGCGGCGCTGCGGGCCGCGTGGGTGCTTGGGAACGAGTATTTGCAGGATGCCGCCCCGTGGTCGACCTTCAAGGAAAACCCCGAACAGGCAGCGGCGCAGATCCGTTTGGCGCTTAACCTCATCCCGCTTTATGCCGTGTTGTCGGCACCCTTCATCCCCGATGCATCAGCCGCGCTGCTGGAGGCCATGGGGGTCGAGACTGACGGTTGGCCGGCGGATATGGAGACGGCGTTGAGCCGCCTTGCGCCCGGTCATGCCTTCACGGTGCCGGAGACCCTGTTTGCCAAGATCACGGACGATCAGCGCGAGGATTGGGCGACGCGGTTTTCCGGGCTTCGGGATTAAACCACCGCGCGCAGCGTCATACACACGGTTGAACGGCACCCCCCGGAAACGGGCGGGTTAACCTGTGAAAACAGGCCAAACGGCGTGTATGACAGGCGTATGACTCGCGTATGACATTTGTATGACTCCCTTCGCGCGGTCGGGCCGGATTAACGGCGCGCACGGGGGCGGGATTAACCCGCCCAGCCCCTCAGTCAGGGTTGCGACGGACCGCGTTTGACAAGGCGGCGAAAAGGTCTTCGCGCTGGACGGGTTTCATCAGGCGGATATCCTCTGGGCGAAGCCCATTGCCATGCACCGTGGCTTCGCTCGCATATCCGGACATGAAGACGACGGGCAGATCATCCCTGATTGCCCGAACGGCGCGGGAGAGGTGCGTGCCCTGAAGCTCCCCCGGCATGACGATATCGGTCAGCAAGAGATCGAATGTCGGATCGGCCTCAAAGAGGGCAAAGGCGTGATCGCCATTCATCGCGGGCGTCACGTCATAGCCTGCGCGTTCAAGGATGGTCACCAGAGTTTCGCGCACCGGATCTTCGTCCTCGGCCAGAAGGATCCGCTTGCCGGTTCCGACGGCAGGCTTTGGCGCGCGGCCAGTCCCGGCGGGTTTCACATCGGCATCTTCGGCGACCGGGAAATAGAGCTTGAAGCTCGTGCCCTCGCCCACCTCGGAATAGACTTGGATCGTTCCCCCCGATTGACGCACGAATCCGAAGGCCATCGACAGGCCAAGACCCGAGCCCAGCCCTTGGGGCTTGGTGGTGAAGAATGGCTCGAAGATGGAGGCAATATCCTCCTCCTTGATTCCGGAGCCAGTGTCGCTGACGGCGAGCATGACATAGCGCCCCGGCGGGACTTCTTCTTGTCGGGAATCCACATAGGCCTGATCGATGCGGACATTGGAGGTCTCAATTGTCAGCTTGCCGGCGTTGTCCATCGCATCGCGGGCGTTCAGGATCAGGTTGAGCAGCGCGCTTTCGAGTGAGGTGCGATCCACCTTGATCGGCCATAGCCCGGCCAAAAGCGAGGTTTCCACCGCAACACTCTCTGGCAGGGCACGGCCCATCCAGTTCTTGGCCTCACTCACCACCGTGTTGAGATGCAGCACCTCCGGTTTGAGCCGCGCCTTGCGCGCAAAGGCGAGCAGGCTTTTGGTCAGGTCGGCGCCCCGCATGGTTGCCGACGTTGCCGCGCCGATCAGGCGGGCTTTCATCTCCGGATCGTTCTCATCGCTGAGCAGTTCGAGATTGCCGAGGATCACCGCGAGCAGGTTGTTGAAATCATGCGCTACCCCGCCGGTGAGCATGCCGATGCTCTCGGATTTCTGGGCGCGGTAGGAGATTTCGCGTTCCTTCTCCACCTGTTCCTGCACGGCAACCTCTCGGGTCACGTCGAGCACGATGGATTCAAGCAGAACGCGCCCATTCTTGGTGGAACTGGCGCCGTGATAGTCGAGCCAACGAACGGTGCCATCGCGCGCGGTGATGCGGAACCGGTGCGTGACCTTCTTGCCCGTCTCAACACTTTGGCTCATCGCCTTGTAGAAACGCGGCAGATCCTCGGGATCATGGCACCGGGCAAAGATGCCGCGATCGGCATAGATTTCCTCGTCGGTATACCCCCATATCTCTTTGCACTTGGGGCTGACGTACAACAGCTTGGTATTGTTCCGGTCCGTCACGTCGGACTGGAACATCACGCCGGGCAGGTTTTCCGCGATGACGGCGATGCGGTCGACGGTTTCACGATGCTGCCGCTCCGACGCGCGGATGTCGGTCAGGTCGGCCTGTACCCCGAACACGCGGGTTGGCTTGCCATCCCTGAGGCCACCCCCGACCCAGTGTGCCCGCATGTAACGCACGTCGCCATCCGTGCGGATGATACGGAAATCGATGCGGTCGCGCTCCCGCTCGCCGGAGTCGGCCTTGGCGAATTCAGCTTGCAATGTGGGAAGATCGTCAGGGTGGATCAGCGCGGCCCACGTGGACATCGGCACCATCCCCGGCTTGATATCCAGCCCATAGGCCGCGGCCATGCCCGCATCGAAATATACGTCCGATTCCCCTACCGTCCGCTCAAACATCCCCATCCCGGAATGGCGAAGCGTCAGATCCAACCGCCGCGACAATTCTGCGGCGCGCGCGGAATCGAATGCAAAACGCGTGGCGTAGGTGAGGATTTGCCACGTCACGAAAATGGAGAGTATGCCGACACCCATGAAGATCAGCGCAGACCGCGCCGCCGTCAAATAGCCCCCACCCCCCGGAAAGGAGGACCCGACATAGAGGATTGGAAAGATGAAGAGCGTCAGAAACCCGATGATGATTGGAGGAATGGCGCGTTTCGGTATCATCGGCCAGTTCGCAGGCGGGCGCAGGTAGGCGACGAGCATCCCGACAGTAGGAATGGCCAATTGCATGAAGACACCGACGACGGGAACTGGCCCACCCTTGGAAAGCGAGAAAATGGCCCCGATCGTCCCGGCCAGAAATCCGCTCAAAGGGCCGCCCAGATAGCCCGCAAAGACAAGCGGGCCAGCGATCGCATTGAGCCGCACGCCCCGGGGTTCGAGTACATACGCCGTCATGGACAGCGAAACCACGAGCACGCCGAAAACCAGCCCGATGAGTACCTGTTGCGCCCGCCGCCGGAATCGCAGGCAGTCTGCGACGAGGATGGCGTAAAAGAAGGCCCCGGCCAGCAAAAGCGATGTGAGGCCTTGGAAAATGGACGCGAACATAGAATCCTCAAAACAACACTGAGGACTTAGGTTAATGAAATCTAAATATTTATTCACGTTCTAATTCGTATAGATAAAGGCGCGTAATTGCCCGCCGGCGCCGGGATCCGCGAGTGCGGGGGCGGGATGAACCTTTGCCCGAAAAGGCCCATTCAGGGCGATTGGGATAGCATTTTGCCGCGTGATTGCTCCCGTTCCGTGGGGCGGGCCCAATGGGCGGTGATCAACGCAGCAACGCGCCGCTGGAATCGCGGCCGAAGCCGGAGGGATGCGCGCACTGCGAGAATGCGGCGCTTCGGTCCATGCGCACAGACGCGGCGACCAGCGCGGCAAGACTTGCCTAACAGTCTGAATTTAGAGTGGTTTTCTGGGCATTCAGCTTGCGATGGTGCCGCTGAAGGGACTCGAACCCCCGACCCACGCATTACGAATGCGTTGCTCTACCATCTGAGCTACAGCGGCACACGAGCGGGCTTTTAGCGATGCCGATACTTCATGGCAAGCGGGGAAACATGCGCGGTGCCAAGGGATGTGGATCGCGCTAGTGTAACGCGGGACAGCTTTTCAGGAGGAGCAGGATGGCCCAGGACAGTTACCGCAAGATCCAGACGCAGGGGGTGCATCACATCACCCTTGTCGGGGCAGATCGGCAGAGCACCATCGACTTCTGGGAAGGAGTGCTCGGGATGCCTTTCATCTTCGATCAGCCGAACCTCGACGCACCCGATCAGGGGCATCTTTATTTCGATCCCGGCGATGGTCGGCTCATCACGGTCTTTACCAGCGAGGATCGCAAGCCGCGGGGAAAACCTGCGCCGCAGGATCCGGGCTGTGTGCATCATATCGCCTTCAACGTCAGTCAGGTCAGCTTCTGGCAGGTGGCGGAGCGGCTGGAGGCGCGCGGGGTAAAACACTCCGGCCCCAAGGATCGTGGCTTTATGGATTCCATCTATTTCCGTGATCCGGTCGGGCTGTTGGTGGAGCTTGCCGCCTATCGGTTCGAGCCGCCCGAAGGTTGCCGCCATGCGGAGGTGCTGATGCGGGCGCATCATCTGCGGGTGGCGCGGGGCGATGGGCATATCGACCGGGTACATCTGGCCGATGCCATCGAGGAACTGGTGGAGGAACGAAACGCCTCCCTCTCGCCGGATCGTCATCCGAAGAACCCCTATTGAGCGGGCGGGGCGCGACACCGGGGCGACACGCGCCCCTGCCCCGCTGATGGCGGGCACGGAGCATCATGCCGTCTGGATTGACCGTGAGGGGCGATCCGGAGGCATCGGGAATGCGGGCGCGCTCTTTCCCTACTGGAGCTTTACCAAGACCGTCATTGCAATTTGCGCCGTGGCGCTGGCCGGAGATGGCTCTGTGGATCTGGATGCCGCCCTGCCCGGCGAAGATTTCACCTTGCGGCAACTGCTGGCCCATAGCGCCGGGCTGCGCGATTACGGCGGGCTTGCCGAGTATCACCGGGATGTCGCGGCGGGCCGTGCGCCGTGGACGCGGCAGAGGGTGGTTGATGCGGTGCGGGGGCAAGGTCCGCTCTTCGCGCCCGGTGCGGGTTGGGCATATTCCAATGTCGGCTACATGCTGGCGCGGGAGCGGATCGAGGAGGTCGCCCAGCGCCCGTTTTCCCGGCTGGTCGCGGACCTCATTACCAAACCGCTGGACCTTGGCAGCGTGGCACTCGCCGCGGACCTCTCTGACATGGCGACGGTGCATTGGCCGGCGGGCCACGGCTATGATCCCGGCTGGGTCTATCATGGATGTCTTGTCGGTTCGGCCAACGATGCGGCGCGGCTATTGCATGGGTTCGCCGAAGGGGCGCTTTTGTCCTCGTGGGGGAGGACACAGATGCTGGACCGTCGCTGGCTGGGCGGGGCATTGGCGGGGCGCCCGTGGACGGATTGCGGCTATGGACTTGGCCTGATGAGCGGGACCATGGGGCAAGCGGGCCGGGCATTCGGGCACACTGGGGGCGGGCCCTTTTGCGTCAACGCGGTGTATCACTTTCCAAGCCACGGGCGCACGGTCGCGAGCTTCACGGACGGAACCGACGAAGGCCGGGCGGAGCATCACGCCGCCTTGCTTGCAGTGGAAGGTTGAGCGCGTCCCTGCGCGCACTGCACCCTTCAATCTGCCCCAGCGCGCGACCGTGAACCGCCCCAGGCTTCTTGCTTCAAGCGGAAAGCTGCACCCCATTTCAGAAAAAGGTTTTCCCCAAGAGGTCTCGGCCCATATATTCCGCGAAAAGCCGGAGGAGGATCCCCGTGCAACTTATGGTGTTCACCGATCTCGACGGAACGCTGCTGGATCATGAAAGCTATTCCAGCGCTGACGCGGCCCCGGCGCTCGCGCTCTTGAAGTCGCTGAACGTTCCGGTCGTCCTTGCCAGTTCCAAAACTGCGGCGGAGATTGCCCCACTACAGGCGGAACTGGGGCTAAGTGAGTGGCCCGCCATCGTCGAAAACGGCGCGACCACGCTGGAACCCGGTGCCGATACGGTGGATGACCGCGACGCCTATGAGGCGCTGCGCGCCGCGCTCAGGGAGATACCCGCGGACCTTCGGCGCATGTTTCGGGGGTTCGGCGATATGGGCGTGGATGAGATCATGCGGCACACCAAGCTGGATTTCGAAGCCGCCGCCCGAGCGGGGGATCGCAGCCACAGCGAGCCGGGACTCTGGAGCGGGACCGACGAGGACGAGGCGAGCTTTCTGGCCGCGCTTGCCACCCACGGGGTCGCCGCGAGACGGGGGGGCAGGTTCCTGACCCTGTCCTTTGGCGGGACGAAGGCAGGCGCGATGGCGGGGATCATCACCAAGTACCAGCCGGCCCGCACGCTTGCCCTCGGGGACGCCCCCAACGATACCGAGATGCTTGAACTGGCCGATTTCGGGGTGATCGTCCGGAATGATCATGGACCGGGCATTCCCGAGTTGCCGGGCGAGAAAAACGGAAGCATCCGGCGCACCGAGCTTGCTGGTCCTGCGGGATGGAACAAGGCTGTGCTGGATGTCGTTCAAGAATTGAAATTGCAGGAGAGCGCCTGAATGGCCGATTTCCACCAGGACGGCACCGTCGTCCAGTTCCACAATCTGCGCTCGCGCCCGTCCGAGGAACTCATCTACGAACTGGAGACCTTTTCCCAGACGCGCAAGATCTCCCTCATCCTTCCCTCGCTCTTTTCGGAGCTTGAAGGCGAGGCGCTGACCAACATTCTCAAGGAGCTTTCGCAGGTCAGCTATCTGCACCGGATCGTCATCGGGCTGGATCAGGCGGATGAGGCGCAATACCGCTATGCGCGCGAATTCTTCTCCGTCCTGCCGCAGCAACATACCGTGATCTGGAACGACAGCCCCCGGATGTTACAGATCCAGAGCAGGCTTGAGGATCTGGGCCTTGCTCCGCAGGAACCGGGCAAGGGCAAGAACGTCTGGGGCTGTATGGGCTATCTGATTTCCTGCGCCGATAGCGCGGTGATGGCGATCCATGATTGCGACATCCTTACCTATGACCGGGAAATGCTGGCGCGGCTGGTCTATCCCGTCGCCAACCCCAACTTTTCCTATCAGCTTTCCAAAGGATATTACCCACGCATCGGGGGTGTGCGGATGAACGGCCGCGTGACGCGTCTTCTGGTTAGCCCCATGCTCGTCTCGTTGAAAATGGTGATCGGGCAGCGCGACTATCTCGATTACCTGCACAGCTTTCGCTATCCGCTGTCGGGCGAGTTTGCGATGCGCACGGGCATGCTGCCCGACCTGCGCATTCCGTCGGACTGGGGCCTTGAGATCGGCGTTCTGTCGGAGGCGTGGCGCAATCTGGGGCCGCGCGCAATCTGTCAGGTGGAGATTTCCGACGCCTATGACCACAAGCATCAGGATCTCTCGCCGGAAGACGCCAACGCCGGGCTCAACCGCATGTCCATCGACATCTGCAAGGCGGTCTATCGCAAGCTCGCCGCCGATGGCACGGTGTTCACGCCCAACGTTTTTCGCACGCTGAAGGCAACCTATCACCGCCGGGCGCTCGACTTCCTCGAAGCCTATTACAACGATGCACGGATGAATGGCCTGACGATCGACCGCCACGCCGAAGAGCGCAGCATCGAGGTTTTCGCGGAGAACATCATCAAGGCCGGGCACCTGTTCCTCGATAACCCGCGGGAGACACCCTTTATCGCCACGTGGAACCGGGTCCATGCGGCTGACCCCCTGCTCATCAGCGATTTTCGTCAAGCGGTCGCGGCGGATCAGGAAGAATATGCCTGAGGTCAGCTCGGCAGGTTGCTGATCCAGCGGCACTGATAGGGGGCAAAGACGACTGCCCCCTGATCGGCGCGGATTTCCTCCCCCGAAAGCAGATCGATCCAGCCTTCATCGTCGATCAGGTTGATCTGCGTCGCGGGGATTTCCACCGTTTCCTTGCTCACGTTGTGCAGCGCAAAGATCGACTGAGTCCGGTCAAGCGACTGGCGCCAGATGCCAAAGATACGCGGCTCCAGATTCAGGGTGAAGTTCGTCGCGTTCGGGTGCAGGCCCGGTTGTTCGGCGCGGATGCGAAGCCGGTCGGACACCAGCTTGAGCACACGGGCATGAACCGTCTCGGGATCAGAGAGGCTTTCCTTGAGTTCCGGGTAATTCCATCGGTGCCGGTTGATCGCCCGGTTCATGCCGCGCCGGAGTACGGCATCCCGGTCATTGGGCGTCGCCAGCATGGAGTGGATGTAGAAGGCGGGAATCCCTTCAAGCGACATGACGATGGTCTGCGAACAGAGAAAGCGCGAAACGTGGTGATCATCCGGCCCCTCGAACGTGCGTCCGGTGGCCTCGAAGAAGGAGGTGTTGAGCTCATACGGTGCCTCCCCCCCATCCGGCAGCGCGCGCATGGACACAAGACCGCCCAGATCGCGCACCGTATCGATCATCCGGTCGATTTCCTCTTGCGGCAAAAGCCCTTCGGCAGGGCGCATCCCAATCCCGTCGTGGCTTGCCGAGAAATTGAGATAGGCACAGCCCAGCGGGGCGGGCGGCATTGCCCGCTGCCAGTCCAGCAGGTATTTCGCCGTGCCGGACATCATCGCATGCAGCACCAGCGGCGGCAGCGGGAAGTTATAGACCGAATGCGCCTCGTTGCGCTTGCCGAAATAGCTGAGGTTCTCGGTGCGGGGCACGTTCGTTTCAGTCAGCAGGATCACGGTTTCGGTGGCATAGTTCACCAGATGCCGCAGCAATTTGATGATGGCATGGGTTTGCGGCAGGTGGATCGAGGAGGTTCCGATTTCCTTCCACAAGAACGCCACCGCATCGAGCCGCAGGATGCGCACCCCGTTGTCGATGTGCAGCCGGATGATGCGCAGCACTTCGAGCAGAACCTCTGGGTTGCGGTAGTCCAGGTCGACCTGATCGTGGCTGAAGGTGCACCAGACATGGCGCGTGCCGTTCTTTGTCTCCACCTCCCGCAGCAGCGGGCTGGTGCGCGGCCTGACCACATCCGAAAGATCGTCATCCGGCGAGGCCTCGAAGAAAAACTTGTCATAGGGCGGGATGCCCTGAAGATAAGCGTTGAACCAGGTTCCCTGACTGGAGACGTGGTTGAGTACGAGATCCGACATCAGGGCGAATTCGCCGCCAATCCGCTGGATGTCTTCCCAGTCGCCAAGGGTCGAATTGACCTTGGTATAATCCGTCACCGCGAACCCGTCGTCGGAGGTGAAGGGGAAGAACGGCAGGATATGCACGCCGTTGATCACGCCTTTCATATGGGTCAGCAGGAAATCGTGCAGCACGTCGAGCGGTTTGTGGGTGCCGTCGATCAGGCTGTCGCCATAGGAGATGAGCAGCGCGTCGCGCTGTGACCACAGATTGTTGCCGGGTGCGCGTGGACGTTTGCGGCGGTGCACCCCTTCGGGCCAGAACGCCTCCATCACTTGCGTGGCCAGTATCGACGCATCGAGGTCGGGGTAAATGAACGCGAGCAATTCGGTCAGCCGCGCGCTGAAGGAGACGGATTTCGTGGCCATGTTCCCCGAGGTCTTTCAAACAGATACTCTGGGCAGTTCAGGCCAAGCGCGCGCCGGGAACAAGGATAAACTGTCTCGCAGTGGCGATTGTGGCATTGCTGCCGCGATATCTGGTCAAGGGACCAGCACTCGGGGGGCGGACAAACCTTGCCAACCGGCGTGGGCGCACCATCGTGTGGAGGGCAAACGAAAGGGCATAGATGAACTGGATCTTGAGTCTCATAGCACAACACGGGCTGGTGGTGCTCAGCGTGCTGCTTGCCACGGTCGCGGGGGTCTTTGTGCTGCAGCAACGGCGCACGCCGCAATCCATGGCTGCTTGGCTTCTCTTTATCGTCGTCTTTCCCTACCTCGCGCTGCCCGTGTTCCTGATGCTGGGTTTCCGCAAGCAGGGGACCAGATTTCCGCCCCTCCGCTTCACCGACCTCAGCCACGCCGCGCAATCTCCGCATCGCACGGCAGAGACATTCCGCTGTCTCGGCGCTCCGCCAGCCACGGACGGCAACAAGTTGCGTC
The DNA here is from genome assembly GCF_900111875.1 of Poseidonocella pacifica. Taxonomy (GTDB): domain Bacteria; phylum Pseudomonadota; class Alphaproteobacteria; order Rhodobacterales; family Rhodobacteraceae; genus Poseidonocella; species Poseidonocella pacifica. The sequence goes on along the minus strand of NZ_FOJU01000004.1, from coordinate 355,415 downwards.
TGCACGATGGTCCGGCCGATGCGCTGGCGTCCTTGGAAGCGATCATCGCCGACGCGCAGGATCAGATCGACGTGCTTCTCTACATCCTGGACGACGATGCCTCGGGCAAACGCTTTGTGGCCGCGCTGACCGAACGCGCGAAGGCGGGCGTTGCGGTCCGGATCAACATCGACCGGCTCGGGTCTCTGTCACGTCCGCGGCGCGCCTTGCGCAAGTTTGTCGCCGCGGGCGGTGAATTGCGCTTTTTCTCGCCGTTTCTCCATCCGCCGGACAATGGCCACATGAACCTGCGCAACCATCGAAAGCTTGTACTGGTGGACAACAGGTTCGTCTGGGCAGGGGGCCGCAACATCGGCAACGAATACCTGCGCGAAGGGCCCAAGGCGTGGTATGATCTGAGCTTCTCTCTCTCCGGTCCCGCCGTGCAATCCTTCATCGATCTCTTCGCCTCCGACTGGGACGTGACCGGCGCGGCCTTCAACGATGATCGCTCCCGCCATGGCCCCGCCGGAGGGGAGGCGGTGTTGCAACTGGTGCCCGCGGGCCCGGACGAGCCCTGCGATGCGCTTCATCATGGGCTGGTCAACGCCATCCACGGGGCGCAGCGCCGCGTCTGGATCACGACGCCCTATTTTGTTCCGACCGAGGCCCTGACGCTGGCGTTGGAAACCGCTGCCCGGCGGGGGCTGGACGTGCGCCTTATGGTGCCGGGCAGGTCAAACAAACGTGTGGCGGATCTGGCGCGCGGGGCCTATCTGCGAGCGCTCGACCGGGCGGGGGGCCGCGTGCTGCGCCACGAGGGTATGCTGCATGCCAAGGCCGGGCTTATCGACGATGCCGGTTGGATCGGAACCGCGAATTTCGACGTGCGCTCCATGCTGCTGAATTTCGAATACAGCCTGTTTCTCTATGATCCCCAGAGCGTCGCATCGCTTGAGGGCTGGATAGAGAGCGAGGCGGCGCGCTGTACCGAAGGGGTCACCCGTCCGGGGCTGGCGCGCCGCATCCTCGAAGGCGTGTTCCGTCTGAGCGCGCCGATGCTCTAGGCGGGCAGGAACAGGTCCTTGTGCTCATCGCGAAGGATGTTCTTTTGCACCTTGCCCATCGTGTTGCGCGGCAAAGATTCTGTCAGGATCAGTTTTCGCGGATGCTTGAACCGAGCAAGCGCGACTTTGGCGGCCTCCAAGATCGCATCGAAATCCGGGGTTTCGCCGGGTTTCCGCACAAGGACGCCAACGACCGTCTCACCAAAGTCAGGATGCGGAACGCCAATCACCGCGCTTTCCAGCACGCCCGGCTGCTCATCGAGGAAAAGCTCGATTTCCTTCGGATAGATGTTGTAGCCGCCCGAGATGATCAGATCCTTGTTGCGTCCGACGATATGCACATACCCGTCAGCATCGATCAGCCCCAGATCCCCGGTGATGAAGAACCCATCTTCGCGCAGCTCCTCCGCCGTCTTCTCCGGCATCTTCCAATAGCCCTTGAAGACGTTGGGGCCTCGTACTTCGATCTGGCCAATCTCGCCTTGCGCCAGCTCTGCGCCGGTTTCGGGATCGGTCACCTTCAGTTCGACCCCCGACAAGGGGAAGCCCACGGTTCCCGCGCGGCGCTCTCCCTCATAGGGGTTGGAGGTGTTCATGTTGGTTTCCGTCATGCCATAGCGTTCCAGAATCCGGTGACCCGTCCGTGCCTCCCATGCCTTGTGCGTTTCTGCCAGAAGCGGCGCGCTGCCTGAAATGAACAGGCGCATATGACCGACAAGGTCGTGCGAAAGGCGGGGATCGTCGAGCAGGCGGGTGTAGAATGTCGGCACCCCCATCATCGTCGTGGCACGTGGCAAAGCGGCCAGCATCGCCTCCACCTCGAACTTGGGGAGAAAGATCATCGATCCACCGGTGGCCAGGATCAGGTTGGTCGCCACGAAAAGCCCGTGGGTGTGGAAAATCGGCAGCGCATGCAAAAGCACGTCGGCTTCGGTGAACTTCCACGTCTCGATCAGGGCCTGCGTGTTGGACAACAGGTTGCCTTGGGTCAGCATCGCCCCCTTTGAGCGACCCGTGGTGCCCGAGGTATAGAGCAAAGCGGCTAGGTCGTCCGGTCCGCGCTCCACTGTCTCAAAGGTATCGGCCTGATCCGCCGCCAGCGTCATGAGTGACCCGTCACCCCCGTCGCCAAGCGTATCAAGCCCCGCCCCAAGGCCCTCCGCGAGAGGGCGCAAGGCGACCTCTTTCGAAGGGTCGCAAACGACGAGCCGCGCCCCGCTGTTTTCGATGAAATACCCCAACTCATCCCCGGTGTACCCGGTGTTGAGCGGAAGAAAGACCACGCCCGACTGCACGCAGGCTGCATAGGTCGCCAGCGCCTCGGGGGATTTTTCCACCTGCACCGCAAGGCGATCACCCGGCTCCAGCCCCCGGCTCTTGAGAGCATTGGCGATCCGCGCCGCCATGGCCAGAAACCCCGCATGGGTCAGGACACTGCCATCGGGGAGATGGAGGAAGGGCGAAGTGCGACCGGCATGGCGGCCAAAGCAGGCGTCAAAAAGCGTGTTTGCCATTACGCTGAATCCTTCAGTCGTTGTTTTTCAACCGCATCGGCGAGCGATCGTACCTCGGCGGAGGCCACGATCTCGCCCGTGGCGGCGAAACGTTCGTGATTTTGAGAGACCTTGGAAAGATCATAGAGATAGTTGACCATCACACCGGCCGACTGTGCCCTGCCCTTGGGGGAGGTGTCGGCATCCCCGTGCACCTGATGCACCTCCGCACCATTGCCGAGGTGGAACCGCGCCACGGGGTCGAGCGGTTGACCATCGGGCCGCTTGGCATGAAGCAGGTATCCCGCACCGCAGCGGCGCAAAACGTCCGGCTCCGATGCGGCGAAATCGATCCCCGCCTCTGTCATCCATTTGGTCAGGCCCGGGATCGGCGACAGGGTCACAAAGGTCTTCAACCCCGGCAACTCCACCGCCAGATCCGCGGCCACCTGCTTTATCAGGGAGTTGCCGAACGAGATGCTGGCCAGCCCCTGTTGGCAATTGGAGATCGAATAAAACACCGCCGTGTCCGCCTCGTGCGCGTCCAGCGGCGCACGATCCTCGGCCAGCAGGGTCTGGATCGAGCCGGGGACACCCCGGGTCAGCGCAACCTCGACGAAAATCAACGGCTCGTCGGGCATCGCCGGGTGAAAGAAGGCGAAACAGCGCCGGTCCGACGGGGCGAGCCGCCGACGAAGATCTTCCCAGCTGTCGATCGCGTGGACCGCCTCATAGGCGATGATCTTTTCCAGAATGGCCGCCGGACTCGACCAATTGATCGGGCGCAGGACAAGAAAGCCGCGATTGAACCACGAAGCAAAAAGGTGCCGGAAGTCCAGATCGAGCGCCTGCAATTCCGGCTCCTCACGGCCCAGACGGAGCAAGTCGGCCCGCATGCGCACCAGCGCGCCGGTCGCGCCGGAGACGTGATTCATCCGGCGCACCAACTCCTGTCGTGGCGGCTCCGATGCAGCCATGAACGCACGATATGTCGCCTTGGTTGGTGCGGCTTCATAGTCGGAAAGCGCCTCGCGCACGCGGCTTGCACTGATATTGAGATCCACCGCAAGATGGCGGAAGAAATCGAGCTTTTCAGCGTCCTCCATGCGCTCGAAGCGATCGAAGATCACTTGCGCGACAGACAGGCCGGAAATCTCCCCCGTCGCTCCCAGCAACTTGGCGGTCAATTCCGGCATCGGCCGGTCGTCCTGCAACTCTGGCGCGCGCCGGAGCCGCCGTTCGAACACGGTGGAGAGAAGATCGGCAAGGATCGTCACAACGCGACTCCCATGACAAGGTTCGGCAGCCATGTTGCCAGCCCCGGAAAGAGGCAGAGCAGCACAATCGCGAGGATCATGCAGGCCACGAAGGGTAGCGAGCCGACCAGAATGGTCTTTAGCGAGATGTCCGGCGCAATGCCGTTGATGACATAGAGATTGAGCCCTACGGGCGGTGAAATGAGCCCGATTTCCATATTGATCGTGAGGACCACGGCAAACCAGATCGGATCGAACCCCGCCGTCGTGATGATCGGCAACAGGATCGGCGCGGCCATGAGGATCACGGCCACCGGCGGCAGGAAGAACCCGGCGATGAGCAGGAAGACGTTGACCGCCCCCATGAGCACCCAGCGGTTGACATCGAGTGTCCCGATCCATTCGGCGATGGACTGCGTGATGAAGAGCGAGGAGAGCATGTAGGAGAACACGCCCGCCGCTGCGACGATAAACAGGATCATGACCGACTCGCGCGTGCTGTCGCGCAGCACGACCCAGAGGTCGCGTGGATTCCACAGACGATAGATGATCATGGCGATGAGCAGGCACAAAAGCGCCCCGACCGCTGCGGTTTCCGATGGCGTGGCGACGCCGCCGTACATTGCGTAGAGAACCCCGACAATGATGGCGAGGAACGGCAGAACGCGGGGCAGGATCTCAAAGCGTTCGCGCCAAGTATAGCTGCCAGCGGACAGAACCTGCGCATTGCCCGACTTCCACGTGGAATAGAGCGACCATGCCATGAACAGAACAACGAGCAAAAGCCCCGGCACCACGCCCGCAAGGAACAGCCGGCCAATCGAGGTTTCCGTCGCGATGCCGTAGACGATCATCGTAACCGAGGGTGGGATCAGGATGCCGAGTGTGCCGCCCGCGGCGATCGAACCCGCTGCGACACCGTCGGGGTACCCACGCTTGCGCATCTCGGGAATGCCCATCTTGCCGATGGCCGCGCAGGTGGCGGGCGAAGACCCGGACATGGCGGCAAAGAGCGCGCAGGCCCCGAGGTTCGCCACGACAAGACCCCCGGGAACCCGGGTAAGCCAGCGCTCCAACGCTTCATAAAGATCCGCCCCCGCACGGGTGGAGGCGATGGACGATCCCATGATGATGAACATCGGGATCGACAAGAGAGCAAAGTTGTCGAGCTTGCCGAAAAGGATCTCCGGCATCAACTCAAGCGAGCGCATCCCGTCGAAGATGATCAGAAAACCGGCCGAGACGATCAGCAGGCCAAGGGCGACCGACACCCCGGAAAACAGCACGAGGATCGAGGAAATGGCGACCAGCGCGCCAAGAAGGAGCGGGTCCATCAGATATCCTCCAGACCGAATGGATTGTCGACGCCGGTGATCACCGCCACCAGATCGGCGATGAGTTGCAGCGCAAAGAGGCCGAGGCCGACGGGTAGGGAAAGGTAGGGAATCCAGAGCCGCACGCCCCAGACCGTGTCGGATTTCCAGCCGCGCTCCCACGCGAAGTGCCAGAATTCATATCCGTACCAGAGCATCGTGCCGACCATGGCGATCGACAGGCTGAGCGTGAAGATGCAAAGCACCCTCCGGGCGCGCATCGGCAAGGCCAGCGGGATGAGGTCGACATTCACGTGGCCGCGCAAGCGTTGCACATAGGCCAGCCCGATCAGGGTCGCCGCAATCACGAGGTAAATCACGGCTTCGGTCTGCCAGACCGTGGATTTGTTGAGTGCAAAGCGGACAAAGATCATCTGGCAGGTGATCGCCACCGCCGAGACAATCATTGCCGCCGAAACCCAGCCTGCGAGAGTGGAAATCGCGCCGACGATCCTTAGAAACGGATTGCCGCCCGCGCGCGCGATTGATGCCGAACTGTGGCTCGCCATATGGTCCTCCCTGTAGTGTCGTGGGGGCGGCGCTGGTCACATGCCCCGCCCCGAAGCCTCATTCGACGCTGAGCGCGAGATCGAGAAGGGTTTCGCCGTCTGGCGTCTCGTCCACGAAGGCCTGATAGGAGGTCTTGCGCGCCAGATCGCGCCAGTTGTTGAAGTCCTCCTCGGTCATCTCCGCGATTTCTACACCAGCCTCTTCGAACACGCGGCGGCTTTCGGCGTCTTCTTTCTTCGCTTCCTCAAGGTAGAAGTCCTGCGCCTTTTCAGCGCCAGCCAGAAGCGCGGCCTGCTGATCCTCGGAGAGACCCTCGAAGGTGGATTTGTTCATCAAGAGCGGCTGGTACATGAACCAGAGCGCGTAGTCGCTCGCAGGGGTATAGCAGGCGACCTGCTCATAGATGCGATAGCTGACGAAAGACGACGACGAGGTGTTGGCCGCATCGAGAACGCCAGTCTGCATCGCGTTGTAAATTTCGGACGACGCCATGGAGGCGATGGAGGCCCCTGCCCCGGCCAGCATCTGTTCAAAGGCCTTGCCGGCAGCGCGCATTTGCTTGCCCTCGACATCGGCCGGCGAAGTGATGCACTCATCCTTGCCCGCAAAACCGCCCGCAAGGTACCCGTGTACGAGGACCATCACATCATCGCCGGCCATCTTCTCCTCGATCGCGTCCATGAAGGGGCTCTCGTTGAGCCGCGCGGCGTGGTCGTGGTTCTTCACGAGGCCGGGCATGAGGGTCAGGTTATAGGCGGGCTGCTGTCCGCCGGCGTAGGATAGTGGCAGTACGGTCATGTCGAGCTGACCGCGAGAGAGCGGCGTATACTGCTCCCGCGCCTTGAAGAGCGATTGCGTGGGGAAGATGCGGATATCGAGATCCACATCGGCGGCTGCAACTTCATCAGCAACGATCTTGGCGACCTTGTGGCGCACGTCATTGTCGGACCACTGATGCGACAGGCGAAGGTCGGTCGCACCGGCGGAAAGCGTTCCTGCGGCAAGCGCCATCGCCGCCAGAGTGGCGGTGTTTGCTAGTTTCATGATGTCCTCCCTTTATTGTCCGATCAAGGACCGAACTGTGTACGTTTTCGCACTAGCGTAAATTCACAGTCAAGGGTTTTGCATACAAGGTTGATTTTCTTGCGTCCAAAAAGGCGTCCTGCTAAACTTCGATCGTGGAAAGAAAACGCTCTGATATCATCGCGGATGCGCTCGAAGGGAAGATCTTCGACGGGACATTCGGCAATGGCGACCGCCTTGATGAGGTGCAACTGGCCGCGCGCTTCGGCGTATCCCGGACCCCGATGCGAGAGGCATTCCAAAGGCTCGCACTGTCCGGTCTTGTGGAGCAAATTCCCCGGCGCGGTGTCTTCGTCCGTCAGCCCGGTCCCGTCGAGATCATCGAAATGTTTGAGGTCATGGCGGAACTGGAGGCCACCTGCGCCCGCCTTGCGGCGGTTCGCATTTCCGACGAGGCCATTGAGGAGATGCGCGCCATCAATCTGCGCTGCCTCGCGGCACTCGAAGCTCGGGACGCCGATTGCTATTACGCGGAGAACGAGCTTTTCCATCACATGCTCTATCGCCAGTCTGGCAACGGGTTTCTCGAACAGGAATGTTTGCGTCTGCACCGGCGGCTAAAGCCATTTCGCCGGATCCAACTGCGTCTTCGTGGCCGCTTGAAGCAATCCATGGCAGAGCATGATGAGGTGCTTGATGCCATCGCAGACGGGGATGCCGACCGCGCAGGTCATGCCATCAGGGCCCATGTCGCGGTGCAGGGTGAGAAGTTCCACCACCTGATTGCCAGCCTGAAGCCTGCGGCCTGATCTTGCGCTTGCGCCTCGCCCGGCTTAGGGCAAGGGCGATCATATGATGTGAGGTGCGCACAATGCAGTTGAACCGACGGCTTTTGATGAAATCCGGCATCGCGGCTGCCGCCGCCTTCACCCTGCCCCGCTCTGGCGAGGCTGCGTTCAATCCTAGCCCCTCAGGGTGGCGCCGGTTCGAGTTGACCACCCGCATCGACCTGCCCCAGAACGATGGCCCGGCGCAGGTCTGGGTTCCTGTCCCGTCGATCAGCGAAGGCGACTGGATGCGCGCAGAGCCCGCAAGCTGGACTGGAAACGCGGATGACGTCGTGCTGCGCAGCGATCCGGCGAGCGGGGCGCGCTTCGTTCATGCCCGCTGGTCTTCGACAGTTGAGTCACGCACATTGCAGGTCGTTGCGACCGCCGCTGCTCAGGACCGCGTGACGGACCTTTCGAATACGGCGGCCCCCGTCCCACTGACCGAGTATGAGCGGGCCTATTACACCGCGCCGACGGCCCTGATCCCCACGGATGGGATCGTGGCCGAAACCTCGCGCAGCATTGTGGGGAATGCCCGGAGCGACCTCGAAAAGGCGCGCCGCCTTTATGATTGGGTCGTCGAGAACTCCGCACGCAACCCCGAAACCCGCGGGTGCGGCTTGGGCGATGTGGCGACCATGCTTCATGCCGGAGATCTCTCAGGCAAATGCGCCGATCTGAACGCGCTCTATGTAGGGCTCGCACGTGCGGCGGGACTGCCTGCGCGAGATGTCTATGGAATTCGCGTCGCGCCCTCCGCCTTTGGCTACAAGAGCCTCGGCGCAGGCTCCCAGAACGTCACCAAGGCCCAGCATTGCCGGGCGGATGTCTATCTGGGCGGGTTCGGCTGGGTCGCGGCGGATCCGGCGGATGTACGCAAGGTGATGCTGGAAGAGCCGCCAGAGCCTCGCCCGCTTGGCCATCCGCAAGTTGAAGCAGTTCGCGAAACGCTCTTTGGGGCGTGGGAAGGCAATTGGGTCGGTTTCAACTTCGCCCATGACGTTCCGCTGCCGGGCGCTTCCACTGACCCGGAGCCGTTCCTGATGTATCCCGAAGCCGAGGTCGCCGGGGCGCGCCTCGACGCGCTTGATCCCGGCAGCTTCGCCTATACGATCACGGCCAGGCAACTCTGAGGTAAACCGGATGGCGCGGCACAGGAATTTCCGTTCGCCGCGCCACGAGGGACCGAACAACGTTGCCGATACACCCACGTCTTTACCGCGTGGACCGTTCCCACCGTAGCCCGGGTGTGGCATGGTTAACGTTGATCGATCAGCATCAGGGTGTAACGCAACATGGTCCGTGACTTCTCAGGCTTCCTTCCGGGCGGCAAAGCGACCGGACCGGGCGGCCGCGAGTTGACAGCGCTAGAAGCGCTCGGCTGGAACCCGTTCTTCGCACAGCAGATCGACGCCGACGCGCTCGTGGAGACACCGCCGGTCCGCGTGCTTGCGGTACACCGCAGCGGACTTCAGGTCGCAGGCGACGGTATCGACGAGCGGATACCGGCAGGCATCGAAGCGACGGTGGGCGACTGGCTGCTTCTGGATCGTGAGCAGCCGGGTGCGAGCCGCCTTCTGACGCGCAAAAGCCTCATCAAACGCCGCGCGCCGGGCCGGGATCACAAGGTGCAACTGATCGCGGCGAATATCGACACGTTGTTCATCGTCACGTCCTGCAACCAGGATTTCAATCCGGCACGACTGGAGCGTTACCTGGCGCTCGCCTTTGAGGCTGAGACGGAGCCGGTGATTGTGTTGACCAAGACCGATCTTGCCGATGACCCGTCGTTCTATATCGACGCAGCCCGCGCGATTTCGGATCGGGCGGAGGTGATCGCGCTCGATGCGCGCGGCGCGGAACCGGCGCAAGCCCTATCGGGGTGGTGCCTGCCGGGCCGGACGGTGGCGTTCCTCGGCTCATCGGGCGTGGGGAAATCCACGCTCGCCAATGCGCTGGCTGGAAACGACAGTATCGCGACACAGCCGATCCGCGAAGATGACGCGAAGGGCCGGCACACGACGACCCGGCGCGAATTGCACAGGAACCCCGGAGGTTTTCTCCTGTTGGACACGCCGGGCATGCGCGAATTGCAACTCACCGATACCGGCGCGGGCATCGCCGCGTTGTTCGACGACATCGAAACGCTCGCCACCACCTGCCGCTTCCGGGACTGTCGCCACGAGACCGAACCCGGCTGTGCCGTGCGGCGCGCCATGGCGGAAGATCGCCTTGATCCCGCGCGTTTCGCCCGCTGGCGCAAGCTTCAGGCCGAAGACGAGTACAATTCTGCGAGCCTCGTTCAGCGCAGAGAGAAGGATCGCGCATTCGGCAAGATGGTCCGCGATGTGACCAAACCGAAGTCACGCCCCAAGACCTGAGCCGTCGAGAGCTGATAGTGTCCTACCCCATCGCCCCCACCTGCCGCGCTCCGCTGGTGGGCGGATCTTGTGTCGGGACAGCGCGCCGGGTTCGCCGCCATGATGCAGAAGGGCTGCGCCCTCCCCTTGTAGTGACAGGTTCAGCAGCTATATATCATCCACACGGATGGTATACGGATTACATTTGGATGTGACAGACCTAAAGGCGCTTGGCGGTGACGGCCTTCCTTAATTGGTATCGACCAAAGCAAACCCCGTTTCTCGAGCCGAACATGCTCGAATCTCGGACGCTGGTAGCCACCACATGATAGTGCTGAGCCGTCCGCGCCCCAAAACTGTGAACAGTCGTCGAAGAGTTGTTCACCCGAAAATCGTATGCTCAGCCGGAAGCGGCTGCGCTCTCACAGGGAACCACCAGCGTCGCATTCCCGTTCTCCCGGCATCGAGCCTTAGTGCGGGCCGCATGAAACGCTGACGTCTCCCCTCGTAACATCGACTTATACAGGCAAGTACAGGCAAGGATCGAACCAGATGAAACTGAACGTAGGCGCCCTGCGCGCGGCCACGGACAAGATGCGTTCGGCGCATCTTCCGGATGCCACCAACCTCGTGAACAAGACGCTCGCCCAGCATGGTTTGCTACCGGGAGGGAACCCGGGTCAGGCCGACGACACTGGATCCGGCCTGCCGAACTTCACCTCGATTTTACAGGGCCTGAAGACACCGTTTCAGGAGGGACATACCCCCGAAGCGGATCTGCCTGCCGGGGCCGAATTCCAGCGCGGTTCATACACCTGCGAAGAGGGCAGCCGAAACTACCGCCTCTATATTCCCGCGTCTGCTCCGTCGGGCGTGACGGGACTGGTTGTGATGCTCCATGGCTGTACGCAATCTCCTGAGGATTTCGCGGCAGGCACCAACATGAACGCCTTGGCCGAGGAACACGGCTTCGCAGTCCTTTACCCGCATCAGTCGCGCGGTGAGAATGCACAATCCTGCTGGAACTGGTTCCGGCGCGGGGATCAGATGCGGGACCGCGGAGAGCCGGCTATCCTTGCGGGAATGGCGGAAAAGGTCGCCGCGGATCTGCGGACTCCAAAAGGCGCCACGTTCGTGGCCGGACTCTCCGCCGGCGCGGCCATGGCCGTCATTCTCGGGGAGGCCTATCCCGACGTCTTTGCGGCAATCGGCGCGCACTCGGGCCTGCCCCTTGGCGCAGCAAAAGACGTGACATCCGCTTTCTCCGCGATGGCGGGGACCGACATGAGCGCCCAGAGCGACCGTAAAGCCGCGACGACCCCGACCATCATCTTCCACGGCACCGCGGATTCCACCGTCCACCCGTCCAACGCCGACGCCATCGCGCGTCAGGTGCGTGACAGCGGGCCGAAGCAAACCTTCGAGTCAGAAGCCCAAGTGCACATGTCCGGTCGCAAGGCCCACCGCACAATCGCCGAGACGGGCACTGGACAGACGGTTCTGGAGCAGTGGAGCATCGAAGGTTTGGGCCACGCATGGTCCGGCGGCCGATCCGAAGGGAGCTATACCGATCCCAAGGGCCCGGATGCGAGCGTCGAGATGATCCGGTTCTTCTTCGATACGGTCAAAGCATAAGGTTCGGTATCTCTACCAACTTCGACGCGCTCGTGGTTGGTAGAGTCCCACCTGGCAATCCGCGGCATTTCCGGCGTCTCTTCAGCGTAGATGCGAGCGGTCAGCCGGCCGGTATCTGGGGATACCCTCGTCTGCTTCGCGGGGCAGCAAGTGGCAATTTCCGCCAAATAGTTGTAGCTTTGGGGGCGCACTCTCTGGGGAACTGCGACTATGGCCACCTTTGGCCCGGAACTTTGGCTTTTTGATGGCCCCGCGGTGACGGGCGCGGCAGGCTTCGAGTTTCCCACCCGCATGGTCGTGATCCGCCTGCCGCGTCACGGCGGATTGTGGGTTTGGTCGCCGGTTGCCTTGACGGAAGATCTTCGCAGCACTGTCGACGCTCTGGGCCCAGTCCGACATCTGGTCGCGCCCAACAGCCTGCATCACACATTTCTCGCAGAATGGGCGGCGGCCTATCCAGATGCACACGTCCACGCCGCCCCCGGGCTGACGCCGCAAATAGCAGGGACTGAAATCCACTCGACCCTCGGCGATGAACCAGACGCGGCATGGGCCGGAGACCTCGATCAGGTTGTCGTGCGGGGAAACCGGATCACGACGGAAGCGGTGTTTTTCCACCGCGCCTCTGCGACGGTGATTGTGGCGGATCTGGTGCAGCAAATCCCACGGGGCTGGTATCGCGGCTGGCGAGCCGTGGTGGCCCGGCTCGATCTGATGACCGCTACCAAACCGTCTGTGCCTCGCAAGTTCCGGTTGGCGACCAGCGACAAAACCGCCGCGCGAGAGGGCGTCAGGCGAATTCTGAACTGGCCGGCAAACCGTCTTGTGATGGCTCACGGCGCTCCGATCTCATCGGGTGGAAAAGAAGCGTTGCGACAAGCGTTCGAGTGGTTGTTGCACTAACCCGCGCTGCGGCGCATCCCGCAAGATCGGACGCTTCAAGAGGAGGCCTCGATGCACCCCAAGAGGGTAGACGCAGATCCGCTTACGCGGGACGACGTACCATTTGACGGAATTCTACGAGGGGGGAATTTGGTGGAGCCTAGGGGAGTCGAACCCCTGACCTCTTGCATGCCATGCAAGCGCTCTCCCAACTGAGCTAAGGCCCCTTACCGTGCGCCGCGTATTAGGCGGAACGACGCGCGGGATCAAGCGAAAAATCCCGCGCGCAAATTGTCGTCAGGAATCGTCGTCGTCGTCGGATGCGACATCCGCAAGTTCGTCGAGCGAGACGCTGTCGTCCTCTTCGTCGTCGAGCAGATCATCGTCGAGCTCGACATCAACGTCGTCCTCGTCAACGACTTCCGTCTCGGTCTCCGCTTCCTTGGCCTTCGCCTTCTTGGTCACGGAATCTTCGGGATCCGCCGCGATCATGCGAGATTTGCCCGCTTCGATCTCAACGGTCTCTCCGGTATACGGGCTCACGACCGGGTTCTTGTTCAGGTCGTAGAAGCGCTTCCCGGTGGTCGGGCAAACACGCTTCGTGCCCCACTCTTCCTTGGGCATCCTCTGATCCTCTTTCACTTGATGACAGCCGGGCCTTGCGGCCAATCCGTGGCACCTGCCATAACAGGCACGACCTGTCAAAGCGAAATCGCAAAATGCCCAGTCATACCTTGCCCGGAGAGCCTCCGATCACGCTGGATCTGCGCCGTTCGGATCGTGCGCGGCGGATCATCCTTCGCGTGGGCCGACAGGACGGCGCCGTGACGCTGACCCTGCCTCGCGGGGTGCGGGAATCGGAAGGCCTCGCCTTTGCCGCGCAAAAACGCGCGTGGCTCGAGGCGCAGCTTGCGGATCGGGTGCTCCCCACACGCGTAAGCCCGGGATCCGTCATTCCGGTGCTGGGAACCCCGCGCGAGATCGTACCCGGCCTCAGGACAGAACTCGGAGCGGCCTCGCTATATATCGCGGGGCCGGCCGACCGCGTGGGTCTGCGCACCCGTGCCTTCCTCAAGACGCTCGCACGCGACCGACTGGCAAGCGCAAGCGGGCATTACGCTGAAAAGCTGGGCAGGCCCTTTGCCCGGATAACCCTGCGCGATACGCGCAGCAGGTGGGGTTCCTGCTCCTCCGCCGGCAACCTGATGTATTCTTGGCGACTTGTCATGGCACCCGAGGAGATCCTTGATTATGTGGCCGCACATGAAGTGGCGCACCTCAAGCACATGGATCATTCCCGCGCATTCTGGCGGACAGTGCATCATCTCTACGGCGATCCCGCCCCAGCTCGAGCATGGCTCAGACGGGAGGGCGCGTCCTTGCAGGCGTTTCACTTTGGCGACTGACTTGACCTGCGGAGCCGGTGTGATCACAGTTCTTCCATGTTGATCCAACGCGCCCAGTCTGAACCCGTCACCGCCGCGCATGACCGCACGTATCGCGCGCTCCGCTCGCGCATCATGTATGGCGAAATCGCGCCCAGCACGGCCCTGACCCTGCGCGGTATCGGCAAGGAATACGGCGTCTCCATGACACCCGCGCGAGAGGCCGTGCGGCGCTTGGTGGCCGAAGGCGCGCTTTCGCTCTCAGCGTCTGGGCGCGTCAGCACACCCGAACTCAGCAACGAGCGCATCGAAGAACTCGCCGCTCTGCGCGCGCTCATCGAAGTGGAACTCGCCAGCCGTGCCCTCCCGCGCGCGCATCTCGCCCTCATCGACAGGTTGCAGACCATCAACAACTCCATCGCCGACATCGTCGCGCGCAAGGATGCGCCGGGCTATTTGCGGGCGAACCTCGAATTTCACCGCACTCTTTACCTGCGGGCCCAAGCGCCCGCCATGCTGGCGATGGCAGAGACGGTCTGGCTCCAACTCGGACCAACCATGCGCCTGCTTTATGGCAAGTTGCGACGAACCGAGCCGCCGCACTATCACCGGCTCATCCTTGCCGCGCTCAAAGCTGGCGACGAACCAAGCCTGCGCCTCGCGGTCCGGTCCGACGTGACGCAGGGCCTTCGGATGCTGGCGAGCTAGAGCGCCCATCCGACATCGTGCAAGAGGGCCGAGAACCGTCGCTGCGCTGGTCCCGGCTCGGCGTTCTGGCGCGTGCAAAGGCCCACCGGGCCAAGCGTGATATCGGTATCAAGGGGCAACCGCGCCAAGCTGCCATCTTGTAGCGCCTCGCGTACCACACCCTCAGAAATGAACCAGACCGCCCCATAATCTCGCGTAAAGCGAAGCCCGAAGCTGTCGGATACCGTCTCTATCGCGTCCCGGGGCACCGTGATCCCCTGCTCCATCAGCAGCCGATCAACCAGAGGTCTGATGATGGACTTCGGACGGGGTAGAAGCATGGGATGATCCGCATAATTTACCACATCATGCGCCGCAAGCAGCGGGTGGCCGACAGCGACACATGCCACAACCCGCTCGCGATAGAGAGGGTCGAACGCAAGCCCGAGCATTTGCTCCGGCGCAGGCAACCGCCCGACGACAAGATCGAGACGATCCTCCCGCAATTGCTCCAGCAAAACCTGATTCTCCCCAGTTATGATCGAAAGCCGGGCGCGCAGATCCCCTTGGCGAAATCGCGCGACCACCTCGGGCATCAACGTGGCCGAAGCGGTGGGCAACGCCCCCACGCGCAAAGGCGGCCCGGTGTCGTGGTCCGAAGAGAGCACCGCCATTGAAAGCTGCTCGACCTGCGCCAAGGCCTGCGACGCATGGGGCAAGAGCGCTGCTCCATGAGCCGTAAGCCGCACGCCGCGACCCTCGCGCACGAGGAGTGACGCGCCGCCCAAGGTCTCTTCAAGTTCACGAAGGGCGCGGCTGACCGCCGGTTGGGTGAGGTTCAGCGCCTCAGCTGCACGGGTGACGGACTTGCGGCGGGCCACCTCCACGAAGGCGGAAAGTTGACGGAGTTTGATACGATTGGCCGCTGTTATACCCATACTGATATGAATATCGCAAAAGAACTCATTTAGAACCCGCGATCTATCGTGATAACGGTATGACCGAACAGGGAGGGATAGATGGCAGAGAGCAAAAATCGCCACGCGGAGGGCATGGCCACACGGCGGCGGGTCCTCGGCGATGCGCACGTGGATCGTGCAGAGGCCGCCAAGACGGACTTTGACGCGCCCTTTCAGGAATTGATCACTGAGGCCGCGTGGGGGCATGTCTGGTCCCGCGCGACCTGGTCTCTGCGCGAGCGGTCGATCGTGACCCTCGCCCTGCTCTGTGCCCAAGGGCATTGGGAAGAAGTCGCGATGCATATCCGCGCGACTGCGAATACCGGCGCGACGAAGGAAGACATACAGGAGCTTATCCTGCATGTTGCCATCTATGCCGGGGTGCCTGCGGCCAATCATGCGATCAAGGTGGCAAAGCAGACCTTTGCCGAGATGGAGGACACCGAATGACCAAGGGTTTCAAACCGGGTACATTCTTTCAGCGTGATTTCGACTGGCATCCGCCCCCACTGACCCCCGGGTACAAGACCAGCATCGCCCGCTCACCACAGCGTGCGCGCATCGCCTTTGACAATACCATGACGGAGGCAACCGGGCCGGTGTTCGGGCACGGGATGCTGGGAGACCTCGACAACGACCTGACGCTCAACTACGCCCGCCCGGGCCAGAGCGCGCAGGGCCCCCGCATCATTCTCCATGGTCATGTGCTCGACCAAGAAGCGCGCCCGGTTCCGAATGCCCTGCTCGAATGTTGGCAAGCCAACGCGGGCGGCCGTTATCGCCACAAGAAAGACGGCTACCTTGCCCCTCTCGATCCCGATTTCGGCGGGTGCGGGCGGACAATCACGGATGAACGAGGCTATTACGCCATTCGCACGATCCAGCCCGGCCCCTACCCTTGGCCGAACGCCGTCAATGATTGGCGCCCTGCGCATATCCACTTCAGCCTCTTTGGGCAGGGGTTTGCGCAGCGCCTTATCACGCAGGTGTATTTCGAAGGGGACCCGCACATCGCCCTGTGCCCCATCGTCAACACCATTCCCGATAAGGCCGCGATTGATACGCTGGTGGCCAAGCTCGATATGAACCACACCGCGCCGATGGACGCGCGCGCCTACCGTATGGATTTCGTGCTGCGCGGACGGAGGCAGACGATGTTCGAGAACAAGATGGAGGGGATGTGATGCGCTATCTCAAGGAATCCCCCTCACAGACCGCCGGCCCCTATGTACATATTGGCTGCGTGCCAAGCTTTGCCGGGCTGGAGGGGATGTACGGCGGAAATGATCTCGGCAAGTCCATGATCACGGGCGACGCGCGCGGAGAGCGCATCACGATCGAGGGCCATGTGATCGACGGTACCGGCACGCCGCTCAAGGACGCCATGCTGGAAATCTGGCAGGCGGACGCAGCGGGCCTGTTCCACAGCCCCGAAGAAACACGCGGGGACGCCGATCCGGCCTTCACCGGATGGGGAAGGCAACCAACCGATGCCGTGACGGGCCGCTACCGGTTCGAGACGGTCAAGCCCGGTGCCGTTCCATGGCCGGACGGCCGGATGCAGGCGCCGCATATCCTCGTGTGGATCGTAGCGCGCGGTATCAATCTAGGGCTCAGCACCCGGATCTATTTCTCCGACGAGGAGAGCGCGAATTCCGCGGATCCACTGCTGTCTCGCATCGAGCACCAGAACCGCGTGCCGACGTTGATCGCCCGTCGCGACGGCGCAACCTATCATTTCGACATTCATTTGCAGGGTCCCGATGAAACCATCTTCTTCGACATCTGACATCGCAGGAAAACCCTGTATTCTGTGCTGCGCCATCACGGGGAGCGTGCCCACGAAGGCCGCCAATCCCGCGGTTCCGATTTCGATCTCCGAGCAGGTCGAAAGCAGTCACGCCGCCGTTGAGGCGGGGGCCTCTATCATACACGCCCACGTGCGCAACGACGACGAAACCCCAAGTTCGGACCCCGAAAAGTTCGCGAGGCTGAAAGAGGGGCTGGAGAAACATTGCCCCGGTGTGATCATCCAATTCTCCACCGGTGGGCGATCCGGCGCGGGCCAAGCACGGGGCGGAATGCTCTCGCTGCGCCCCGATATGGCCTCGCTCTCGGTCGGCTCCAACAACTTCCCCACGCGGGTCTATGAGAACCCACCCGATCTCGTGGCATGGCTCGCCTCGGAGATGATGAAATACGAAGTCACACCGGAGATCGAAGCCTTCGATTTGTCCCACATCCTTCAGGCCATCAAGATGCACGAAGACGGCAAGATCTTTGGCAAACTCTACGTGCAGTTCGTGATGAACGTGAAAAACGCCATGCCCGCGGACAAGGAAGTCTTTGACTTCTACGCCCACATCATGGCCACGCGCGCGCCCGGCTCCCCTTGGTGTGCCGCGGGGATCGGGCCCACGCAACATGTGGTCAATGAGTGGGCAATCGCTGCGGGCGGACATACGCGTGCCGGCCTTGAAGACAACGTGCGGATGGACCGGACGACGCTTGCCCCTTCCAATGCGGCCCTGATCGCGCGGGCTGCCGATATCTGTGCCAAGTATGACCGGCCAGTGGCGACGCCCGCTCAGGCGCGCCAGCTCCTCGGTTTGCGCCCCGCATGAGTACTCTTGCCTCCGATCCCCTGCTGGGCCGGATCTTCGGAGATCCGGAGATCACGGCCCTGACAGGATCGGAGGCATGGGTCTCTCGGATGTTGGAGGTTGAAGCGGCCTATTCCCGCGCTTTGAGCCTCGCAGGCCGGGTCCCGGTGGAAATTGGAACTGCGGCATCCGCGGCAATCCGGGGGTTGAGGTTAGACATGGAGGCGATCTCGGAGGGCATGGCCCGAGATGGCGTCGCGCTCCCTTCATTGTTGCGGCAGATCCGTGCCTCGCTGCCCGAGGATCTGCATCCGGCCATTCATCGTGGCCTGACCAGTCAGGATGTGATGGATACGGCCCTGGCGCTTTGCCTGAAATCCGTGATCCCTATCTTTGGCACGCGGATTGAGCGTGTCATCTCGGTATTGGATGACCTGTCGGATCGCTTCGGGTCGAGGCCGCTTATGGCGCGGACCCGCATGCAGGCGGCGATGGAGATAACGGTCGCGGACCGGATCGCCGCATGGCTCCATCCCTTGCCGGACCTGCGCGACGGCCTCAGCCGCCTTTCACCAAAGCTTCTACGGCTGCAATTCGGCGGGGCAGTCGGAAACCGGAACATCGACGCAGCCGACGCGATCAATGCGGCTTTCGCAGATCTGCTGGATCTCTCCCCCATGTCGCGCGCCTTCCACACGGATCGAACCGCGCTTGTCGAATTTGGGGGATGGCTCTCTCTCGTGACCGGAAGCCTTGGCAAGATCGGTCAGGATATCGCCCTGATGGCACAGCAGGGTGTCGACGACATTTCCCTCCGCGGCGGGGGCGGCTCGTCCGCCATGCCGCACAAACAGAACCCGGTGGGGGCGGAGGTACTGATCACCTTGGCGCGATTCAACGCAGCGCAGCTCGGTGGGCTCCATCAGGCTCTGGTGCACGAGCAGGAACGGTCGGGCGCGGCGTGGTCATTGGAATGGCTGATCCTCCCCCGGATGATGGAGGTCACAGGCCGTGCGCTTACCCTTGCTGACGAAGTCCTTTGCCAAGTCGAAAGTATCGGGCAGCGCTAGCGGGGACGCGCCTCAATCACGACGAAGGCCTGCGCCCAGGGATGATCATCTGTCAACGTGACGTGGATGATCGCCTCGTGGTCGGGCGGCGTCATTGCGAGGAGCCTTTCGCGCGCCCACCCCGTCACTTCCATGACAGGCTGTCCGGTTGGCAGGTTCGAGACAGCCATATCCTTCCACGCGATCCCCATTCGCAAGCCCGTGCCCAGTGCCTTGGAACAGGCTTCCTTCGCGGCCCAACGCTTGGCATAAGTTCCGGCCACGTCTGCCCGCCGCTCCGCCTTTGCCTGTTCCACGTCAGTAAAGACGCGATTCCGGAACCGCTCGCCAAAGCGTTCCAGCGTGCCGGCGATACGGTCTATATTCGCCAGATCGGTCCCGATACCGAGGATCATGCGCGGGCGTCGTCCATCAGGCGCCGCATCTCGACGATAGCCGGGGAAAGCCCCCGAAAGATCGCCTCCCCGATCAGGAAATGGCCGATATTTAGCTCCATGACCTCGGGAAAGGCCGCGATAGGCCGCACCGTGTCATAGGTCAGGCCATGGCCAGCATGAACTTCGAGCCCCAGGGAATGCGCGAGGCTCGCCATCTCCCGCAAGCTGGTCAGTTCGGCTTCGGCGGTCTCGACATGCCCTTCGGCGCAGGCATCGCAATAGGCGCCCGTATGCAACTCTATCACCTGTGCGCCGATCCGGTGGGCCGCCTCGATTTGCCGACGATCCGCCGCAATAAAGATGGACACCCGGCAACCCGCTTCGCGTAGCGGCGCGATGAAATGCGCCAGACGGTTTTCTTCCCGCGCGACCTCAAGTCCGCCTTCGGTCGTTCGTTCCTCGCGCTTTTCCGGCACAATGCAAACAGCATGAGGGCGGTGACGAAGCGCTATCGCCTGCATCTCATCGGTCGCGGCCATCTCGAAATTCAAGGGAACTGAGAGGACCTCCATCAGCCCGTCGATGTCACTGTCCGATATGTGGCGCCGATCCTCGCGCAAATGCGCCGTGATGCCGTCGGCACCGGCCTCTTCGGCAAGTTTGGCCGCCCTGAGAGGATCAGGATAGGCACCGCCCCGCGCATTCCGCACGGTTGCGACATGATCAATATTCACTCCAAGGCGCAGCCGGCCGGATGTCTGGGTCATTCCACTTCCCCGATCTGGATTTTCGCCAAACTAGTCCGATCCCCGCCCGGCGTCAGCCGGTTTCTTTCGGCCTTTCAACACCCTCCAACGCGACATACGCGCGGCGCGGCGGCGGTTTTGATAAGCGCGGATCAGGGGGACCGAGAGGTAATAACACACCGTCGCGGAAATGAGCCCCGGCAGAATTCCTCCCACGAGATAGGGCAGGAAGACATCATGAAAAAACATCCGCAGCCCGTTCCAGTCGGCGGTGCGATCGGAAAAGAGCGCCCCGAAATTGGCCCACAGATCCTGCGCGGCAAAAAGGAATGCCTGCAAAAGACTGTTCTCGGCCCCATGGAACCGCCCACCAAGCATGAAATGCCCGGTTTTGAGGGAGATGATGCCGATCGGCAGATAGGTCAGGGGATTGCCGAAAAACGTACCCAGCAGCGCCGCGAGGATATTGCCCCGGATCATCGTCGCTATCAGTGCCGCAACCACGAAATGCAGACCGTAAAACGGCGTGAAGGTGGTAAAGACACCCGCCCAGATGCCGCGCGCGACTTTTTCAGGAGGATCGGGAAGCCGGTTCAGGCGGTGCTTCACATAATGAAAGGCGCGTGCCCACCCGCCCTTTGGATAGACGGCGTGCTGAAGAATCGTCAGGGGGCCCCGCCGATCGCGCCGTTTGAAGATCACCCCGCCCTATCCTTCCTGCGTCGTTTCCGACATGTCCCGTCCCGCAACCGGCGCCGAATGCTGCCCCCGTGACGGATCGCGATGCCGCTCCAGCGATGCCACTTCGCTTTCTGCCTCAAGCGCGGTTAATACTCGGTGCAGGTGCTCTGCATCGCACAGGTCCACATCTATCAGCAGGCGGTAATAGTCCGGTTTGCGGTCGACAAAGTGCAGATCCGAAATGTTGGCTTTCTGCTCGCCGATCATGGTGCAGATATGCCCCAACACACCTGCATCATTCGCGATGGTAATATCAAGCGACACATTGTGGACAGGCGCATGTTGGCCTGAGTCCCAATGCAGGTCCAGCCAGCGGTCGGGTTGATCCTCCAGCGATGTCAGGGCTTCGCAGTCAATGGCATGAACGACCACGCCGCGCCCTCGGGTGGTGATCCCCACGATCCGCTCCCCCGGGACGGGCTGGCAACAGGGCGCGCGATCAAAGTTTTGCCCCGGCGAAAGGCCGATGACCGCGCGGCGGAAATCGACCTCATGCTCGGGCTGTGGGCTGAGGTCGGGATAAAGCGCCCTCACGACCTCACGGCCGGTTATCTCGGCGCTGCCGAGTCGGGCGAGCAGATCGTACCGGTCTTCGACCCGGAGCAGCTTGGCGGCAGTGCTCAACGCCTTGTCGGTCGCCTTCTTCCCGATGTGCTCAAAGGCCACACGCGCCAGTTCGCGCCCGAGCTTCATAAAACGCTCACGGTCCTCCGCCCGCAGGGCCCGACGGATCGCGGATTTGGCCCGGCCCGTCGCAACGATATCCAGCCACGTGGCCTGCGGCGTCTGGCCCTCTGCCGTGATGATCTCCACCGATTGGCCGTTCTTGAGCCGGGTCCAGAGCGGCACCCGCATTCCATCGACCTTGGCCCCGACACAGGCATTCCCGATCCGCGTATGGATCGCATAGGCAAAATCGATCGGCGTCGCACCACGCGGCAGCTTTATGACATCGCCCTTTGGGGTGAAGCAGAAGCGCTGATCGGAATACATCTCCAGCTTGACGGCTTCGAGAAAGTCCTCGTGATCTTCGTCTTCGCTAAAGCGCTCCGTGAGGCTTGCGAGCCACTTGGCAGGGTCGACCGCAAAGGGGTTTTCGCTGCGCACCCCATCCCGATAGGACCAATGCGCGGCGACGCCCGTCTCGGCGACATCGTGCATTTGAGCAGTTCGTATCTGCACCTCGACGCGTTTGCCATCACGTCCTGAAACAGAGGTATGGATGGACCGATACCCGTTCGATTTGGGCTGGCTGATGTAGTCCTTGAACCGTCCCGGCACCGCCCGCCAGCGCTGATGGATAACGCCTAGCGCGGCATAGCATTCGGCATCCGTCTCGGTAATGACGCGGAACCCGTAGATATCGGACAGACGCGAAAATCCGACGTCCTTCTCACGCATCTTGCGCCAGATGGAATAGGGTTTCTTGGCCCGCCCGAACACTTGTGCCTCTATGCCCGCGGCCTCAAGTTCCTTGCGCATATCGCCCGTGATCCGCTGGATCACGTCGCCGGTCTCTCGCTGCAGGGTAATGAAACGCCGGATGATCGAACTGCGCGCGTCAGCGTTGAGAACCCGGAAGGCCAGATCCTCCAACTCTTCGCGCATCCATTGCATACCCATCCGTCCCGCGAGCGGCGCATAGATATCCATCGTCTCGCGCGCTTTCTGAACCTGCTTTTCATGTCGCATCGACTTGATGGTGCGCATGTTGTGCAGGCGATCGCCAAGCTTGACGAGGATCACGCGCAGGTCCTTGGACATCGCCATGAACAGCTTGCGGAAATTCTCGGCCTGCTTGGTCTCGGAGCTTGAAAGCTGAAGGTTGGTGAGTTTGGTGACACCATCCACCAGATCAGCCACCTCGCGGCCAAACTGACGGGAAACCTCGGAATAGCTCGCCTTGGTATCCTCGATCGTGTCGTGCAGCAGCGCCGTCACAATCGTGGCGTCATCGAGTTGCTGTTCGGTCAATATCGCCGCAACGGCCACAGGATGAGAGAAATACGGCTCCCCGGATTGACGGAACTGGCCGTCGTGCATCCGCTCGCCGAATTCATACGCCCGGCGGATGAGTTGCTCATCCGCACGGGGATTATAATTGTGGACCAGCGCGATCAGATCATCGTCGGAGATCATTGTGCGCGCCTTTGCAGTTGGCGGCTTAGCGCTGCCCTTGAGCTTCCATCAGAGCCCGCAGAAGCTTCTCCTCGGAGAGGTCGTCGTCAGCAGGCTTGTCCGCCGCTTCCGCACCCATGAGAAGCGCCATGCTGTCATCTTCGGGTTCGTCGATTTCGATCTGGGTCTGGTTCGACTCGATCATGCGCTCACGCAATTCATCGGCCGACTGAGTTTCCTCGGCAATCTCGCGAAGCCCGACGACGGGGTTCTTGTCATTGTCGCGGTCAACAGTGATCGGCGAGCCGGCCGCGATCTCACGCGCACGGTGCGCGGCGAGCATCACAAGTTCGAAACGGTTCGGGACCTTGTCGACACAATCTTCAACAGTCACGCGGGCCATATAGGACTCCAATCGGCAGGCTTGGGTGGAAGCGGGTACATACGCCCAAGATAGAGCCTTGACAAGGCGGTTTCTATAGAAGTGCGCGAACCTCTGCTCGGGCGGTCGGATCGAGGGCCTCACACATCTCCGCGATGCTTCTTCCGGTCAGGGGGTGCCGCCAATCCGGCGCCACATCCAAGAGCGGAAGCAGAACAAATGGCCGATCCTGCAATCGGGGATGGGGAAGCACCAGTTGAGAGGGCGCCCGCGTCATCTGTTCCTCCAACGAAAGCTCCCGCCAGGCAGTTTGTGTATCGGCGTCCGGCAGGATGATATCCCCCACGGCAATCAGATCAAGATCGAGTGTCCGGCTGGCCCATCTCGCGCCCCGCTCCCGTGCAAAACCCGCTTCGATCTCGTGGAGGAGATCGAGCACTTCCTGCGGCCCGCGCTTCGATCTGACAATCGCTGCGGCGTTGACATAATCGGGGCCGGATCCAGCGGGAAATGCCGGAGTCGCGTAAAACCTACTCACCGACACCAGCAGCAGCGGCGAATCGCTCAGCTTCTGAACCGCTGCCGCGATAATTTGTTGAGAGTCGCCCACCGAAGACGTAAGATTGGACCCTAGGGCAATGATAAAAAATGCCCCGGTCGAAAAGGCCATGGCACATGTGGCGCCTTTTTTATGGCTCTGCATATACTTTTTCGCCTCTTGCGGATGGGATTCAGTGAATTAACTTCATATTAGGCTGGTGCCCAGTTCGCACTCACGGACTTCGGGCAACGGACATTATTCGGAAGGAACTTTTATGTTCTATAAGGACGAACGGCTCGCGCTGTTCATCGATGGCTCGAATCTGTATGCGGCGGCCAAATCGCTCGGATTCGACATCGACTACAAGCTTTTGCGACAGGAATTCATGCGTCGCGGCAAGCTGCTTCGGGCGTTCTACTACACCGCGCTTCTGGAGAATGACGAATATTCTCCGATCCGGCCCCTGGTGGACTGGCTGCATTACAACGGCTTCACCATGGTGACCAAGCCTGCCAAGGAGTACACCGACAGTCAGGGCCGGCGTAAGGTCAAGGGCAACATGGATATCGAACTTGCCGTCGATGCCATGGAACTCGCCCCTCGCGTGGATCACATTGTGCTTTTCTCGGGCGATGGCGATTTCCGCCCCCTGGTCGAAAGCCTCCAGCGGCAGGGTGTGCGTGTTTCAGTCGTATCCACGATCCGCAGTCAGCCACCGATGATCTCCGACGACCTCCGGCGCCAAGCCGACAACTTCATCGAGCTGGATGATCTCAAAGAAGTGATCGGGCGCCCCCCGCGCGAGCATCAGAACGACAAGGATTCGGCATTCGCGGCGAGCCACTAGCCCTCGTCGTGCCGCAGTATGAGGAAGCCGCAGCAAATCCGCGCCTCGGGGTAGAACCCGGGCGACGGAGGCATTAGCTGTGGGACTGATTACGAAAGGTGAGTCCTCATGAGCAAATCTCCCCTCACGCTTTATTTGGCTGCTCCGCGCGGGTTTTGCGCCGGGGTCGACCGTGCGATCAAGATCGTGGAGATGTCGCTCGAAAAATGGGGCCCGCCTGTCTATGTCCGGCACGAAATCGTCCACAACCGGTTCGTCGTGGATGGGTTGCGGGAAAAGGGCGCGGTGTTTGTAGAAGAACTCGACGACTGCCCCGACGACCGGCCGGTGATCTTCTCCGCTCATGGGGTCCCGAAGGCCGTCCCGAATGAAGCTGCGCGCCGGGAAATGGTGTATGTCGATGCCACCTGCCCCTTGGTCAGCAAGGTTCATATCGAAGCGCAGCGCCATGCAGAAGCTGGCCTTCAGATGATCATGATTGGCCACGCAGGGCACCCCGAGACGATCGGAACGATGGGGCAACTGCCCGATGGCGAGGTCTTGCTGGTCGAGACCGAAGCCGACGTCGAAACCGTCGAGGTGCGTGATCCTGAGCGGCTTGCCTTTGTTACCCAGACCACCTTGTCCTTGGACGATACTGCGGGAATCGTTGCCGCGCTCAAACGGCGTTTTCCCGCAATCGTAGGCCCACACAAGGAAGATATTTGCTACGCGACCACCAACCGGCAGGAAGCCGTCAAGGCCATGGCGCCAAGCTGCGATGCTCTGCTGGTGGTCGGCGCTCCGAATTCGTCCAACTCGCGTCGGCTCGTGGAGGTCGGCGCACGGGCGGGATGTAGCTATTCGCAGTTGGTCCAGCGGGCCACGGATATCGACTGGCGGGCCCTCGAGGGAATACAGTCAATCGGTATCTCGGCGGGGGCCTCCGCACCTGAGGAACTCGTCGACGAGGTTATCGCTGCATTTTCTGAACGTTATGAGGTTTCAGTCCAAGAAGTCGTGACCGCTGAAGAGAACGTCGAGTTCAAGGTGCCACGGGTTCTCCGCGTTCCAGCATGACCCCTTGCCCTCCGCTGCGCGCAGCGGGATAAGGCGGCTCTTGGCGGATCGGGCGGAGTGTCATGGCGGAGCTTTTTGCATACACGGATGGGGCATGTTCGGGAAATCCCGGCCCCGGCGGCTGGGGCGCACTTCTGATTGCGCGCGACGGGAAAGAAGTCCTGCGTGAGCGTGAGTTGAAGGGCGGCGAAGCCAACACCACCAACAACCGGATGGAACTGCTGGCTGCGATCAACGCGCTCGAAGCGCTCGAACGGCCCTCGTCCCTGACTGTTGTAACGGACAGCGCTTATGTCAAAGGCGGCATCACCCAGTGGATGCATGGTTGGAAGCGCAATGGCTGGAAAACCTCCGCGCGCAAACCAGTCAAGAACGAAGACCTCTGGCGACGTCTGGATGAGGCGAGCCGCAAGCACGAGGTACGCTGGGAATGGGTCAAGGGCCACGCAGGTCACCCGGAAAACGAACGAGCCGATGAGCTCGCGCGGGCTGGCATGTCACCGTTCAAGCCGGGCTCTACCTGAATCGAATCAGCCCAAACGCCCCAAACCATCCCGTTGTCGCCATTTATATCTACCTAAGGTTGAACCTCGGTCAATTTTGCAGCGGCCGACGCAACTCGAAATTGCAAATTGCGCGTTCCGGGCAAGAAGCCTGTGGCAATGACGTGGGCTATGCTAACGTCCTCGTGACCAGAGCGGGCTGTCTGCAGTTCATGATGTCGTCGCACTTCGCGCCTACACAACGAACAGCAGTAATTCGTGTTGATGACGGAGGTTTTACGCAGCAACACCGAACGTGGCCGGGCGCTGTTTAGAAAACTCGGTTTTCTTTAGCGAACGGTAGGGCTTTGCAAAATAAAACCTGACAACAGGTTGCCAGGTTTTCATGACGTAAAAATTTTAGTGCGAGTAAGCGCGTCACCCTTTCTAGGGTGGCGCGCAATTTCTGTAAAGAAACCTTGGAAATATTGAGCGCTTTTTCGCGTCTTTGTCCGAGTTCTCAGCGGAATTCTGTCAACTTCCGCCTTCTCGCCACTTGTTTCGCTACCTTGCAGGGCAGGTGCCCGCGACTCGGGCACTTTCTCAGAGCGTGTCGCCAGCACTGATCTTGAGTCCACGAAGGAACTCTTCGGCGCTTTGCGGCCCTCGGCCCTCGCGTTGAAGGTGGCTCATCCTTACTGCGCCCTCGCCGCAAGCGACCAGCATATTGTCATCGAGCACCTCTCCCGGCGCGCCGCGACCTTCTGCAAGCTCACTTCCCAAAAGTTTGATCCGCTGACCATCGCGCATGATCCAAGCCCCCGGAAAGGGAGATAGCGCGCGGATCTGTGCGTCTACCTCTGCAGCAGGCCGTGACCAGTCCACTTGCGCTTCCGCCTTGTCGATCTTGGCGGCATAAGTCACGCCGTCTGTCGGCTGGGGCACCGCGTCCAGTTCGCTCAACCGATCAAGTGCGTCCACAATCAACTTTGCCCCAAGGTCCGAGAGGCGATCGTGCAAGTGACCCGTCGTTTCCGTCCTCCCGATCGACACGGCCTCGCGCAAGAGAACCGGCCCGGTATCAAGGCCCGCTTCCATCTGCATGATGCAAACGCCGGTCTCGGCATCGCCCGCCATGATGGCGCGGTGTATCGGCGCAGCTCCGCGCCACCGGGGCAGCAAGGAGGCATGGATGTTGAGACAGCCATGGGTAGGGGAGTCCAGCACCGGCTGTGGAAGGATCAAACCATAGGCCACGACCACGGCGACGTCAGCCCCAAGGGCGGCGAAGTCCTGCTGTGCGTCCTCGTTGCGCAATGTTGTCGGTGTACGTACCGGCAGACCAAGGGCCTCCGCCCGCGCATGAACTGGCCCGGGTCTTTCCTTTTTGCCGCGACCGGCGCGCCGGGGAGGCTGCGAGTAGACGCAGACAATATCGTGACCCGCCTCGTGCAGCGCCTCCAGACTCGGAACGGAAAATTCCGGCGTGCCCATGAAGATGAGTTTCACCGCAACTTCTCCGCCTTCTTGATCAACATCTGCCGGCGTGTCCGGCTCAGCCGATCGAAAAACATCTTTCCGTTCAGGTGGTCTATCTGATGCTGGACGGAAGTCGCCCACAGCCCGACGAAATCACGCTGCTCCATCTCTCCATCGGCGTTCATGAACCGAACCGTGACACCGCGCGGCCTCAGGATCTCAGCGGAAACACCGGGCAGGTTCGGACTGGCTTCATCATGGGCGTGGAACTCCACCGACGCATGGAGAATCTCCGGATTTGCCATGCGGACCGCCTGCCCCCGTTCTTCGCTGGCATCCACGACTGCAAGTCTAAGGTTGATCCCGATCTGCGGCGCCGCGAGGCCGACACCGGGCATCGCCTCCATCGTGTCGATCATGTCGTCCCAAATCGCACGGATGTCGGAATCAATGCCCTCAACCGGCACGGAGACCATACGCAGCCGCTTGTCGGGCCAGGGAATACAGCGCCGTCCACCCATCAGGACCGCGCCTGCTCCCGCTTCAGCTTGACCATCTTGCGAGTGATCATCTGACGCTTCATGGGTTTCAGATAATCGATGAAAAGCTTGCCATCGAGGTGATCAATTTCGTGCTGGACACATGTCGCCCAAAGCCCGTCGAAGCCCGCCTTTTTTCCCGTTCCATCAAGGTCGAGCCAGCTGACCTCAACCTCAGCGGGGCGCGTGACCTCAGCATATTGATCCGGGATCGAGAGGCATCCCTCTTCGTAAATGTTCAACTCCTCAGAGGCGGCGGTGATTTCCGGGTTGAGCATCACCATCGGTCTTGGCTCTGCGCCCTCTTCTTTCACGCAATCGAGCACGATGAGCCGTTGCATCACGCCGACCTGCGGGGCCGCAAGCCCGATCCCGGGGGCATCATACATCGTCTCAAGCATATCGGACGCGAGTTGCCGCACCTCATCGGAGAGTTCCTCCACAGAGGGGCAGACCTTCTTCAGGCGGGGGTCGGGGTGGATCAGGATCGCGCGTTTCATGCCGCTCATCTAAGTCAAGCCGCCGCATCTCGCAACGCCTCTTGCGCCCGCAGTGTCAGGCGT
The DNA here is from genome assembly GCF_900111875.1 of Poseidonocella pacifica. Classification (GTDB taxonomy): domain Bacteria; phylum Pseudomonadota; class Alphaproteobacteria; order Rhodobacterales; family Rhodobacteraceae; genus Poseidonocella; species Poseidonocella pacifica. Next base: position 326,429 of record NZ_FOJU01000004.1, on the reverse strand, counting down.
TAGCGTCCTTCGCGACAACCGATGCGAAGGACCACCCATGAATTTCGACGAGATCATCGACCGGACCGGCACACACTCCGCTAAATGGGACATGATGGAGCAACTCTATGGAGTTCCCTCCGACAGCGGGTTGCCGATGTGGGTCGCGGATATGGATTTTCGCCCCCCTGAAGTGGTTCAGGAAGCGGTTCAACGCATGGCCGCGAATGGTGTCTATGGCTATTTCGGGGATGAGAGCGCCTATCGCGCCGCGATACGTTGGTGGCTTGCGGAGCGCCATGGATGGACGGTCGAAACCGATTGGATCTTTACCACCCATGGCCTTGTGAACGGTACCGGCCTTTGCATCGATACCTATACAGAGCCGGGCGACGGGATCATCCTCCTTTCCCCGGTCTATCATGCCTTTTCCCGCGTGATCCGCGCCTCCGGGCGGGAGGTTGTCGAATTGCCACTGGCACTCCGGGAGGATCGCTATGAACTCGACATAGACGCATGGCAGTCTGCGCTTACCGGCACGGAAAAGATGCTCATCCTGTGCTCCCCGCACAATCCAGGCGGCCGCGTATGGACAGCGGCGGAATTGCGCGCCCTTGCTGATTTTGCGCGCGACAACAACCTGCTGCTGGTGTCCGATGAAATACATCAGGACCTGATCTTTCCCGGCAACACCCATATTCCAATGGCCGTAGCCACCCCGGATATCACGGATCGGCTGATCATGATGTCTGCCACGACCAAGACCTTCAACATTGCAGGGGCCCATGTCGGCAACGTGATCATCCCCGACCCTACTCTCCGCAGCAAGTTTTCAAAGCGGATGAGCGCTTTGGGGATCTCGCCCAATTCTTTTGGGTTGCACATGGCCACGGCCGCATATTCCCCCGACGGGGCGATCTGGCTCAATAGCCTGATGCTGTACCTTGATGAGACACGCAAAATCTTTGATGCAGGTATCGCCGGAATTCCCGGCCTGAAGAGCATGCCGCTCGAAGGCACCTACCTTGCGTGGGTAGATTTCAGCGGAACCGGTATGACCGAGGCAGACATCCTTCGACGTGTGGAAAAAGCCGCGCGCATTTGCACGAGCCACGGCAAGACCTTCGGCAAAGGTGGAGAGAACTTCTTGCGATTCAATCTGGCGACGCCGCGTGCACGGGTGGAGGAGGCCATTGCTCGCCTACAGGAGGCATTCGCGGACCTGCAATAGTCAGGCCACTCGGGCATTCACTCCGGCGCAGGAAGAAATCCAGCAGGCGTCACTCGATCCGTCACATAGTCCAGCGGCGGCGCGCCCAAAGCATCACTTCGCCACTTGAACGCGAAATGGACGCGCCCCGCATCTTCGCCCGTGGCCACGATCAGGCAATGCCGCAGAAAACGGTCTCCGTCGAAGAAATCGACATGCCCCGGCAACCGCGCGGCGGCCTCTCGGTCTACTGAAAAACCGTCGTCCCATATCTCTCGAACCGGCACGCGCACCGTACCTGCCTCAACGCGCAACCTCGGGCGCGCCTTGCTTGCCTTGGCACGCGATGCGGCGAGTTCTTCCTCTACTTCCCGCGGTAAAAACACCCTGTCCCCCAATCCCTCGGGCGCGTGCGAATCGTGGCCCTGAAAAGATCATACCCCATATCCCGCGCGCCGGAGCGGTCTCCTCTCTGTGCATTCGCGCATGTGTCCTGCGCGCATACCCTGCCTTTTCGCAGAGCGCGCAGGCGTCATATTGAGGTTGGAATACAAGGAGGACGACTCATGGGTTTGCTCGTTGACGGACAATGGCAAGATCAGTGGTACGACACGAAAGAATCCGGCGGTAAATTCGTCCGGTCGACTGCGAAGTTTCGGAATTGGATAACGCCCGATGGTGCCCCCGGCCCGTCGGGGGAGGGGGGATTTCCTGCGGTATCGGGTCGGTATCACCTCTACGTCGCCCTCGCCTGTCCCTGGGCCCATCGCGCACTGATCTTCAGGGCGCTCAAGGGGCTGGAGCCTCATATCGGCGTTTCTGTGGTACATCCCGACATGCTAAACGACGGCTGGACCTTCGCGACGGATTTTGACGGCGCAACGGGCGACGATCTCTATGGCCTCCCGTTTCTTCGGGACATCTATACCAAGGCCGATCCGGAGATTTCGGGCCGCGTGACTGTACCAGTCCTTTGGGACAAGGAACGCGAGACCATCGTTTCGAACGAGTCCGCTGAAATCATCCGCATGTTCAACTCGGCCTTCAACGACCTGACCGGAGACACGCAGGATTTCTACCCCGAAGCCCTCAGAGCTGAAATCGACCACGTGAATGCACGCGTCTATTCCACGGTCAACAACGGTGTCTACAAGGCAGGGTTTGCCACCACGCAAGAGGCCTATGAGGAGGCCGTTCTACCGCTGTTCGAAAGCCTCGATTGGATCGAAGATCGGCTGAAGCGTCAACGCTACCTTGTGGGGGATATCGTCACCGAGGCCGACTGGCGGCTGCTGACAACGCTTCTGCGCTTCGATCTGGTTTATCACGGACACTTCAAGTGTAACCGCCGACGGATCGCCGATTATCCCAACTTGTGGGGATACACGCGAGAACTCTATCAGTGGGAAGGGATCGCAGAAACCGTTCGCTTCGATCACATCACGCGCCACTACCACTACAGCCATGACATGGTGAACCCGCACCGTATCGTGCCGATCGGCCCCGATCTGAATTTCGATGCGCCTCACGGCCGCGGGTGATCAGCTTGCCTGCCCATAGTGTTCGATGATCGCCGTAAGATCTTCGGGCGGTGTATGGGCGGGCAAATAGGCACAGGCCGACGGGCTGAGGCTGAAAATCGACCCGTCGGTAAAGAAGCTTCGCCGGGTGACGAAAACGATCCGCGCAGACGGCTGACGGTAGCTGACGTAATCCGCCACGGCCAGCGGGCTACCTGACTCAAGATTGAGATCGAGGATCACCACGGCGAAGGACCCTTTGGCCACAAGGTCAACAGCGCTGTCGGCATCTGCCGCGCGCTGAACCGCAAACCCCTCTCGCGTCAGGTGACGCTCCCAGAGCGTACCCAATTCTTCGTTGCTCTCTACGATCAGTACTTTCATGGACATCCTGTAAAACGCATCAGCGTCTGATACCCCATCCCTCCGCTCAGGGCGTTTACAAAGTCCTAACGAAATTGCTGTCGCGATCCGTACAGCGCGACTTCCTGCTCAGTTACCCTGAATAACGGCGATTCCTCGCCGAATGCGGGATATCGAATTCCCGCCGCCGCACACATCCTGTCGATGGGCGGAGCACCCTGTTATGGTCGGATCATGAAAATCATATACGCCCTCGCCGCCCTCCTCTTCGCCTCACCGATCGCCGCCCAGACCCCCTGCGGCGGACCGTTCGGCGCCTTCCTGAATGGCGTAGCTGCCGAAGCGAGCCAGAGGGGTGTTCCCTCTGACACGATACGCGGCTTCCTCGCCGGAGCCGCGCAGGACCCCGCGGTGATCCGAGCGGACCGGGCGCAGGGCGTCTTCCAGTTGCCCTTTCTCGAATTTTCACAACGTCTGATCAGCGCCAATCGCCTTCAGAACGGACAAGCCAACGCCCGCAAATGGGATGCCGTGTTCGACAGGGTGGAGCGGCAATACGGCGTTCCGCGCGGCGTGCTGCTGTCCTTCTGGGCGTTCGAGACGGATTTCGGACAGGTGCAGGGCAACTTCAACACGCGCAATGCACTCCTCACTCTTGCTCACGATTGCCGCCGGCCCTCACTGTTCCGGCCACAGATATTCTCGGCGATGGAGTTGTACCGCCGGGGTGACTTTGACCCGAACCGGACCACCGGCGCCTGGGCCGGGGAGATCGGCATGGTACAGATGTTGCCCGGCGACATTCTGGAAAACGGCATCGATGGAGACGGCGACGGGCATGTCTCTCTCAAGACGTCGCCTGCGGACGCGTTGATGTCGGGCGCCAAGATGTTGCGCCACCTTGGATGGCGGCCGAATGAGCCGTGGCTTCAGGAAGTTGTCCTTCCCGCCGACTTTGATTGGTCCGCGACGGGGTTGAACACCACGCGAAAGGTCTCCGATTGGGCGCGCGCGGGTGTCAGGCCACGCTCCGCATCCCTCGGCCCCTCGACGCTACCTGCATCAATCCTTCTTCCGCAGGGTCGAAACGGGCCTGCTTTTCTCGCCTATCCGAACTTCACCACGCTCTTTGAGTGGAACCGCAGCTTCGTCTATGTCACCACAGCGGCCTATTTCGCCACGCGGCTGGAGGGGGCGCCGATCTATAACGCCGGCAACCCCGATCCTGCGCTCAGCGGCGAGCAGATGAAAATGCTCCAGAGGAAACTCGTGGCCCATGGGCATGATGTCGGCGCCATCGACGGCATCCTGGGCGCGCTCACCCGCGCCGCCGTGCAGGCAGAACAGCGCCGTCTTGGCCTGCCCGCGGATGCATGGCCGACCCGCGCACTTCTCGACCGCCTCTGATCAAAAATTTCTCCTCCTAACATAAATTTCGATCGGCGGGCGGGAACTTTAATCATCGGCCTCCGTTATCTCGACGTGGAAGGGCAGCAATACCTGCTTCCCTCGTATGAGTAAGGAGGACCTACAATGAAACGTCTTCTGGCAACGACCGCTATTGTTTTCGCCGCGAGCACTCCAGCCTTCGCAGAATCCCATGCTATGGAAGCCGAAACCGACGCAGAGGTTCAGGCGCAAACCGAGCTTGGCACAGAGATGAACCAGGCCGGTGAAGAGATCGAGCAGGCAGCAGATGATGCCGCCGCTGAGATCGACCAAGCTGCTGAAGATACTGCACAAGCTGCAGAGAACGCCGGTGACGAAGTTGAACAAATGGCTCAGGACGGTCTCGAAACCGACACTGACGCGACGCTGAACGCCGATGCAAACGCAACCGCAATGAACGACAGCCTGTTCATCGGGTCCGCTTCGGTGAATGCCGGCGCACTTTCCGCCTCTGAACTGATCGGCAAGTACGTCTACAGCTCGGAAGCTGAAGTTTCAGGTGACGCGATGGCCGAAGCTGATGAGAACTGGAACAACATCGGTGAAGTCAACGACATCCTGATGTCTGCCGACGGCAAGATGCAGTCCGTGGTTCTCGACATTGGCGGCTTCCTCGGGATGGGCGAACACACCGTCGCCGTCTCAATGGACAAGCTCGACATCGTTCAGGACTCCGATGACGCTGACGATTACTTCGTCGTCGTGAAGGCCACCAAAGATGAACTGATGGCTGCCCCTGAGTTCAACAAAGACGACATTGGTACGAACACAGCTGTTGAAGAGTCTGAAACTGTTACCGAGTAACACTGTGTAGCAGTAACGAGTACCGCCCGCCGCACCCAGTGCGGCGGGCATTTTTATATCTGCCGTCTAGACCTTGGTCAGGCCACCATCTGTTCGGCCTTCTTGAGGTCGACCGAAACCAACTGGCTCACCCCCTGCTCCTGCATTGTCACACCAAAGAGGCGGTCCATACGTGCCATCGTAACCGCATGGTGCGTGATGATCAGGAAACGCGTGTCGGTACGGCGGCACATTTCATCCAGCAAATCGCAGAAGCGCGTGACGTTCGCATCGTCTAGCGGCGCGTCCACCTCATCAAGCACGCAGATTGGCGCTGGATTTGCCAGAAACACTGCAAAGATCAGCGCCATGGCTGTGAGGGTCTGCTCTCCCCCGGACAACAGCGAAAGCGTCGAAAGCTTCTTACCGGGAGGCTGGCACAGAATTTCCAACCCAGCCTCCAGTGGATCATCGCTTTCGACAAGCTCCAAAGTCGCCTCACCGCCGCCGAAAAGATGGGTGAACAGGAGCGAAAAGTTACTGTTTACCTGCTCAAAGGCCGTCAAAAGCCGTTCACGGCCCTCGCGGTTCAGACCAGAGATCCCAGAGCGTAGCGCTTTGATGGCTTCTTCGAGGTCGAGCTTTTCCCGCCGCAGGTCGTCGTGCTCTGTCTGCACCTCCCGCGCATCCTCTTCGGCCCGCAGATTGACTGCCCCGAGCGCATCCCTCTGGCGTTTCAGGCGATTGACCTCGGCCTCAATGGCCGCGCTGTCCGGCATCTTGTCGGCATCCGCGCCGAGCTTGGCGATCAAGCTCTCTGCACTTGTCTCCAACTCTTGCTCAATGCGGGCCGCAGCGCTTTCTGCGCTCTGCTTGGCGGCCTCGTGGCGCGCTTCCGCGCCCGCTCGGGCCTCTCGCGCTTCGGAGGCCGTGCGCTCCGCGTCCCGTTCCGCCACCACGGCCTCTCGCAGCGCGCTTTCGGCCTCGGCCAACCGATCGGCGGCTGCGCGCCGGCGCGTCTCCGCCGCCTCAACCTCCCGGTCGAGCGCTTCGCGCTTTCCGGCAATCTCCGCAGGTGTGCCGCGCGCAACCTCCAGCTCCTCCGCAGAGGCATCACGACGTTCGGACAGCTCCCCGATCCGTTTTCCCGCGGATTCAAGGCGGAGCTTCCACCCGCTCAGCTCCTTGGTCACCTCTTGCGCGCGTTTCAGCCGCGCCTCCCCTTCCCTGCGCAATTCATCCCGCGCAGAGCGGCGCGCCATCATCGTCATCCGCGCGGCCTCGACCGTCACCTTGATATCCTCGACCTGCGCGCGGGCAGTGCCAAGATCGCCGAGCGCATCGACCGCCCGTTCCGCTTCGCGCAGCCGCCCGCGTGCCTCTGTCGCCTCATCCTCGTGGCGTGTGACGGAAAGCCCCTGACTCTCCAACCTTCCGGTCGCAAGGTTCAGGTCGGCTTCGGCGCGGCTCAGGGTCCGGTTGGCGTCATTGGCCGCCCGGTCAGCCTCACGCCGTGCGTCCCTTGACGCGCGGTCCTTTGCCGCCGCATCCGCAAGATGAGCCGTCAACACATCATGCTGCGCCTTCGCCTCTGCGGCCAGCCCATCAGCCTTTTCCGCTTCTGCCCGGAGCGCTTCGAGCCGGTTCACCTGCTGCAATCGAAGCGCGGCGGCGCTTGGCGCATCTTCGTTCCGAGTGTGAAAGCCATCCCAACGCCACAGATCGCCCGCCGTACTCACCAACCTCTGGCCGGGACGCAGCGCCCCTTGCAGCGCCTTGCCTTCGGACGCATCCACCAGCCCGATCTGACCCATCCGCCGGATGAGGACGGGCGGCACCGACACATGCGCAGACAGTGGTAGCGCCCCCTCCGGAAGCGGCTGTGCGTCATCATAGCCGGGAAGCGCACGCCAACCCGATCCGCCCTCCGCGCTGATTTCCGGCGCGCGCAGGTCATCGGCCAAGGCCGCCCCGATGGCCTTTTCGTATCCCGCCTCCACCTGCAACTGGTCCATGATCTGCCCGCCTTCGGCGGTATCGCGGGCAAGCAGCTTGGCGAGCGCGGACGCTTCTGCGCGAAGGGCGTTGGCTTCTCCCTCCGCCTCCGACCGCTTCGCGCGCGCCTCGGCTTCCTCAGCCTGGATCTTGCTACGATGGCTTTCGGCGGCGGTCAGAGCTTCCTCTGCGGCCTGTGCCGCCGTCACGGCAGCCGCCTCTCCGGCTTGCGCCTCCGCAAACGCGATCTTGGCGCTCTCCAGCGCTGCTTTCGCCTCTGTTACCGCGCGGCGTGATCGCTCCGCCTCGTTCTCGGATCGCTCAAGTGTCTTGCGACTATCGTCAAGCAAACGATGCGCTGATTGATGCCGCGCAGCCAACCGGGCCAGATCCTCGGTAAGCTGGGTGAGATCATTCTCGCGAACCTGCAATACCTCCGACGCTTCGGTTGCCGCCTCGTTCGCCTGCGACAACCGCTCTTCGTGGCCATCGCTTGCTTTGGCAAGCTCAGCGGCTTCCCACTCCAGACGCGAGATCGTCTCGCCCGCGTCCCGGTTCAATCCAGCCTCCCGCTCCATGTCGCGATCAAGCTGTGCAATGCGCCGTTCCAGCGTCTCGATCTGTGAGGCCGCCCGCTTCGCTTCCTCATCGAGCCCGTCCCGTTGTACAGCAAGACGTTGCAGAACCGCCGCGGCAATCGCTTCTTCCTCCCGCAAGGCCGGCAACCCGGCCTCCTGCTCTGCACGCCGACCGGCTGCTTGACGGGCCGCCGCTTCGGCCTGAGCCGCGCCGCGTACCCGGCTCTTCAAAAGGGTTTCCGCCTGAATTCGGGCTTCGTCCGCCTCACGCCAAAGCCGATAGAGCAAAAGCCCCTCTGCCCGCCGCAATTGCGAGCCTATTTCCCGATAGCGCGCAGCTTGCCGTGCTTGCCGAGCGAGTTGACCAAGCTGATTGGCAAGTTGTTCGATGACATCGTCAACCCTTCCCAGGTTTCCCTCCGCTGCCTTCAGCTTCAACTCTGCCTCATGTCGCCGCTGATAAAGCCCGCTGATCCCGGCAGCCTCCTCAAGGATGCGGCGCCGGTTTTTCGGCTTGGCGTTGATCAGTTCGGAAATTTGGCCTTGCCGAACCAATGCTGGGGAATGCGCGCCGGTGGAGGCATCCGCGAACAGCATCTGAACGTCGCGCGCGCGAATGTCCTTGCCGTTGGCCTTGTAGGCGCTGCCGATGTCGCGCGTGATGCGCCGTACGATATCGAGGTGATCGCTCTCGTTGAAACCCGACGGGGCAAGCCGTTCGCGATTGTCGATCTGCAAGCCAACCTCGGCGAAGTGCCGCGCGGGGCGCGTGGCCGCCCCTGCAAAGATCACATCTTCCATCCCCCCGCCGCGCATCGCGGTCGGGCGGTTTTCCCCCATGACCCAACGAAGAGCTTCGAGCAGATTCGACTTGCCGCAGCCATTGGGCCCCACGACCCCGGTCAGCCCATCGGAGATGAGCAATTCCGTCGGATCGACAAAGCTCTTGAAGCCCGTGAGTCTGAGTTTGGAGAAGCGCAAGATTTGCCCCGCTGATTCCGAGTCAGCACCAAATGTGGCGTGGGAGGGTAATCCGAGTCAACCAAAACCACCGGATTTCGCGTTATATGAGCGGTTATCCACAAGATGTTGAATATGGCTGAATGCTTCGGAGCGCGGCAATCTTTCTTGACCTGCCTGTTCTTTGCGCTCCTTATACAGAACAGCAATCAGAACTGACGTGCCATGCATCCAGTTATTACCCTTTCCGATCCCCGTGAGCCGCAGGCATCCGCGCTGCTGCGGTCCAGTCACAACCTGATGGAAAGTCTCTTCCCGCCAGAAGACAACCACTTCCTTTCCATAGAAGCGCTGTGCCGACCTGACATTCTCTTCGTCACCGCCCGCCAGAGCGGTCAGGTGCTCGGCTGTGGGGCCCTGATGATCCGTGAGGGATACGGCGAGCTTAAATCAATGTTCACGACCCCGCCTGCCCGTGGACGAGGGATCGCGGCAGCAGTCCTCAATCGCCTCGAAGACGAGGCCCGCAAACAGGGGATGAGCGCCATTCGCCTTGAGACGGGCGACCTGCTGCACGAGGCGCACCGACTTTATGCGCGCCACGGCTTCCAGCTCTGCGAGCCATTTGGCGACTACGAGGAAAACCCCTCCTCCATCTTCATGGAAAAGTGGCTCTGACGCATCCAACCAATTGACGGCTTGCCGGACGGCCAATGCGGTCATATCTTCTCACCAATATGGCAGAGAGGTGCGGATGACCTTCCGACCCGTTCAATCCGAAAAGCTGTCGACCTCCGTCGTTCGGCAGATCGAACAGCTTATCCTGCGTGGGATTTTGCGCCCGGGAGAGCGTTTGCCGTCAGAGCGTGACCTCGCGGACCGTCTCGCAGTATCCCGGCCCAGCTTGCGGGAGGCCGTCTCGGAGCTGCAATCGCGCGGTCTTCTCACCACACGCGCCGGGTCGGGTGTCTTTGTCGCCGAAGTGCTGGGCAACGCATTTTCCGACGCTTTGGTACAGCTTTTCGCAGGCCACGAAGAAGCGCAATTCGACTATATCTCCTTTCGCCGCGATATGGAGGCGATCTGTGCGGACCGGGCGGCGCGCCTCGCCTCGGATACGGACCTGAAGGTCATCCAGACCGTGTTCGACAAGATGGAAGCCGCCCATTCGGGGCGAAATCCGGAAGAAGACGCGCGGCTGGATGCGCAGTTTCACATGGCCATCGTCGAAGCCAGCCACAACGTCATCCTGCTTCACATGATGCGTTCGATGTTCGATTTGCTGAGGGCGGGGGTTTTCTACAACCGTCAGGCGATGTTCAAGCAACGCACGTCGCGGCTGACCCTGCTGGACCAACACCGCGCGATCAATGATGCGCTACAGGACAGGGATTCCGAAGCCGCCGCAGCCGCCGTGCGCACGCATCTGACCTTTGTGGAGCATTGCCTCGACCTGCAGCGCAGGGCTGAAAAGAATGAAGAGATCGCCCGGCGCAGGCTACAGCACGAAGCCGATACCCGCTGAACGGAAAAAGCCCGGACAAAAAGTCCGGGCTTTTCTATTCGTTGCTAGAGATAGGATCAGTGCAGCTTGGCATCGACCTGAGCGATGGAGTCGTCGATCAGGCGGTCCGAATCCTGCGACGTCATCTGCTTGGCAATCACTTCGCGCGCTGCGGCAATCGCAACAGTGATGGCTTGGTCACGAACCTCGCGGACGGCACCCGCTTCAGCAGCATGGATTTGCTCTTCCGCGGCGGCCAGACGGCGCGCGATGGAGGCCTTGAGGTCCTTCTGCGCTTGAACCGCGGCGGCCTTGGCCTCGTCACGCGCTCCGGCGACGATCCGATCAGCCTGCTCCTGCACATCCTTTTGCTTGCGCTCATAGGACGCCAAAAGCGATTGCGCCTCTTCGCGCAGGGCCCGCGCTGCATCAAGCTCCGACCGGATTCCATCGGCACGCTTGTCCAGCATCCCCATCAGAAGCCCCGGCACCTTGAAGTAGATCAGCACCACGACGAACAACAAGAAGCCCAGCAACACGATGAAATCCGTGTTGTTCAGCGAAAAGAACGGACCGCTTGCCGCAAAGGCCGGCGAGGCGGCGGTGGCGAGTAGAAGTGCCAGAATGCGCATCGCTTATCCTTTCAACCGGTCGTCGACGGCGGCGTTGATCGCCTGTTCGTCGGTTTGCGCGCCAAGGGCGCGAACGATCTCCCGAGCGGTGTCCCGTGCGACGATCTGGACGCTTTCCAGAGCGCTCTTCCGGATCTCGGAAATCGCAGCCTCGGATTCGGCTGTCTTCGCGGCGATATCGGCATCCGCCTCCGCGATGGACCGGTCCAGCTCCGCCTGAATTTCCGCGCGCGTTTCCGCGGCGATCTTCTGGGCTTCGGCCCGTGCATCGGCCAGCGCCTTGTCGTAGGCCGCTTCGGCCTCCTGCGCTTGTGCCTTCAGATCGTCTGCGGCCGCAATATCATTGGTAATCGTGCCTTGCCGCTCTGCCAGAACCGCGGAAATCCGCGGCAAAGCAATACGGGCAAGCAGGAAGTAGATCACGACAAGCGTGACCAGCAGCCAAAAGATCTGGTTCGGGAACCAGTCAAAGCAAAGCTGCGGCAGGCCTATGGCACTGCCCGTGGGGCCCACGCAGGAGCCGACCACTTCCGTTGTCGTTTCGGTCGCCATGTCGTCGTACTCCTACCGGAACCTATCTTAACTCCATCGGGCGGCCGGGTCACCCCGGCCCGCCCGGGCGTAAGGATCTGGTTACCGCTGGATCAGACGGCGAACATCAGCAGGAGCGCGATGAGGAACGAGAAGATCCCGAGCGCTTCTGCGAAGGCGATGCCGATGAAGAGGGTCGCGGTCTGGGACGCGGCTGCCGAAGGGTTGCGCAGAGCGCCGGCAAGGAAGTTGGCAGCAACGTTGCCGACCCCGAGAGCTGCGATGCCCGTGCCGAGACCTGCAATGCCTGCGCCGATGTGTGCGAGTTGACCTTCCATGGGTGTATCTCCTTACGATTGGAAGTTTTCGAATATGATGTGGCGGGTCCGAAGGGGGCGTACCCCCTCAGGCTACGATCAGTGTGAGGGGTGCAACGCGTCCTTGAGATAGACGCATGTCAGGATGGTGAACACGTAGGCCTGAATGAAGGCGACCAGTACCTCGAGCCCGTAGAGCGCTGTGACCGCCAGAACCGAAAGCGGCGCGATGGCGGCAATCGCGGCGAAGCCCGCGAAAACCTTGATCACCGCGTGGCCCGCCATGACGTTGCCAGCAAGACGAATGGAGTGGCTCACCGGGCGCACAAAGTAGGAAATCACCTCGATGATGGCCAGAACCGGACGAAGGGCGAGCGGCGCGGAAGAGACCCAGAAGAGCCCCAGAAACGCGCTCCCGTTCTTGACGAAGCCGATCACCGTCACACTGATGAACACGGCCAACGCCAGAACCGCTGTCACGGCGATATGCGATGTCGTGGTGAAGGCGGTCGGGATCAGCCCGAGGAAGTTGGCCACCACGATGAACATGAACAGCGACATGATATAAGGGAAATACTTGACCCCGTCCTTGCCGGCGATGTCCTCGACCATCTTGTAGATGAAGCCATAGGCCAGTTCGGCAATCGACTGCGACCGGTTGGGGATCACGGCGCGCGAGCGGGTGCCCAGAATGAGGATCGCACCGATCACGAGCACGGTGATGGCCATCCACAGGGTCACGTTCGTGGGCGTGTACCAATGCACGGCACCGTCGCCAAAGAGCGGCTTCACGATGAACTGATCCATCGGGTGAAATGCCAGCCCGCCCTCTGCGGCGTGCCCTGCCTCAGCGTGTCCCGTCGTTTCCGTCGCCATGCGCCCCGGCCCTCTTGTCCTCTGCGGCCTCAGCCGCCAGTTTCTCCTGCACCTCCTGCGCGCTCCGCATCATCGTTTTGACACCGGCGGCGAGGCCCAAAAATATAAACAGCACCATGAGAAAGGGAGTCGTGCCGAAAAACCGGTCGAGCCCGTATCCGATGCCGAAACCGATCCCAAGACCGGCCACAAGTTCCGTCACCATCCGCCAGGCAAGGTTCGCCTGAGAATAGTGTTCATCCGCGCGTGGCGTTGGCGCTTGCGCGGCTTTCGCGGCCGCGATCTTCGCCTCCAGATCGGCCATGCGCTCATCAATGCGCGGGTCGGCCATGTCTCTTTGCCCCACGGGTTGGTTGGCGCTAGTGCTATGCGCGGGGGGGGACCGAGTCAAGCGCCCCGACGCCGCGCCCACGCGAAGACTAGGTCACTGTTTTAAAACGAAAATCTTCGCAACCAATCCTCCGCACCCAAATGGTCGCAGGCCATGTTGGGGGGCAAAAGCGACGTGGAGCATATTCAACCGAATGGTTGACGATTGCGGCGGGTCCGGTCACCAAGAGGCATGAGCGACGATCTCGACACCGTCTTTGCGGCCCTCGCCGACCCGACCCGCCGCGCGATCCTGTCGATGCTGCTGGAGGATGACATGGCCGTCACGGATGTGGCGGAACCCTTCAAGATCTCTTTGGCCGCCATTTCCAAGCACCTCGGGATACTAACCCGCGCGGGCCTCATCACCCAAGAGAAACGGGGGCGGGTGAAGTGGTGCAAGCTGGAGCCTGATGCGCTTCGCGATGCCTCTGTCTGGATGCAGGGCTTTGGGCAGTTCGAACCGATCAACCTCGACGCGTTCGAACGCTTCCTGGCCCGGGAACTGGACGCCGGGTCCTAGCTTTTGCGCGGCACCGCCTGAGGGCTTTCATCCTTGAGCAGCAAGAGCAGCGCACCAATCGTCAACGCCACCCCGACAAGCACGAGCGCGGGCGGTCCGCCGTGGCGCATCGCAAGCTCCCACCCGATGACCCATGTGGGCACAAGATAAGTATAGGCCATGACCTTGGACGACGGGAGCCGCAGCGCCGCGTATTGCAAAAGCACAAAGGTCATCGCGCTGGCAAAGACGGCCACATAGATCAGTGTGATCCAGACGATCGGCGGCAGCGCCAGCCAATCGGTATCAAGGATCGCCGGCATCCCGACGATCGTCAGCAGGACAAAGGCCGTGACCAGAACCGCAAAGGAAAACGGCAACGCCGGCTCCCCCCGGTTCAGCCGTGGCACCAGCGGTGTATAGATAGAGTGGCACAGGACACCGATGAAATAGATCGCCTCGCCCCGCCCGATCTCAAACGCGAGCAGCCGCGACAGTTCCGCTTCGAAAATCACCCAGAGCGCCCCCGCCGCCCCGATCAACAGCCCCGCCGCGATGCGCAGCGTCGTGATCTGATGCATCAGCAACCAGCCGAACCCTGCCGCCATGACCGGGGTGAGCGTAAAGATCGCCGCCGCCTGCACCGGCCGCGCGGTTTTCAGCCCCTGAAACATCAGCGCGAAATAGGCGGCGAAAAGCGCGCCAAGCACCAGGAACCGCCATGGCGCTCGGTAATGCGCCCGCTGGAACCCGCCCGTCGCCAAGACCGCAACCCCAAGCAGCAGGCCCGCGATCAAGAAGCGCAAGGCATTGATCGCCAACGGATCGACCAGCGGCGCCGCAAGCGCGCCGAGGGAAAACGATCCCGCCACCAGCAGGGAGAATGTCAGCATCGCCAGATGCCCGCGGCTGCCTTCGGTCACGGAATGGACCACGTCTTGGCTTCGGCCTTCAGGAAGTCGAGGAACGTTTGCACCTTGATGGTCCGGTGCAGGTCCACATGGGTTACCAGCCAGAGTTGCGCGGACCATTCCTCCCGCGCCGGGCTGACCTGTTCCAGATCCCCGATCTCACCCTCGCCCCAGATCGGCATGAAGCCGATCCCGACACCCGCCCGGACAGCTTCTTGCAGCGCCTGCTCTTCGGAGGAGCGAAAGACGATACTTTCCTCCGGCACGTTCTCCCAGAGCCAACGGTGAAACGGCGCGCGGGTGGCACGATCATCCACGGTGACGAAGCGATGCTTGGCATAATCCTCAACCTGTTCGGGCCGCCCGAATTCCGCCACATAAGCGGGGCTGGCGAACAGGGCATGGTGCTGGGTAATGAACGGCTGCACCACATTGTCCGGCTGATCGGGGGCGCGGCCCGCGCGGATCGCCACATGCGCCTCGCCATACTCCAGACGGAAAAGCCGGGTGCCGGTCAGGAACCGGACGATAAGTTCGGGATGCTCCGCGCGAAATCGTGCGAGCACCGGGGCGAGCAAAGGCGACAACTGGCTGAGCGAGGTCACGACCAACTCGCCGCCCACGGATTCGCCGCGTCCCTTGATACGGCCCGCCAACTGGCTGAATTGGTCATCCGTCGTCTGCGCAACGCGCATCAGGTCCTGACCCGCCTCCGTGGCGGTGTATCCGCGGGCGTGCCGCTGAAAGAGCTTGACGCCCAACCGCTGTTCAAGCGCATCCACGTGCCGGATGACGGTCGCGTGATGAACCCCGAGCACCTCGGCGGCGCCACTCACCGTCCCCAGACGCGCGACCTGATAGGCCGTGCGGATTTCATCCCAGTTGTCCATGGATCTCACTGTGCGCTGACAAACATTTCCTGTGGGAAGATGCGGATTGCGTTGGAAAATGCAAGGACCATTTGTGGGGCAACCTATAGCAAACAAAATGAGCCTCCGATGACCAAGACCATCCTCCGCCTCGATGCTTCCGCCCGCCGCGAAAACTCCGTAACGCGGGAGCTTTCGGGTGCCATCACCGAGCGTCTCGGCGCGGACCGTGTGATCCACCGCGATCTGGCCCAGACGCCCCTGCCCCAGCTTGACGAGGCATGGGTGGGTGCCAATTTCACCCCCGCCGACCAGCGTGACGATGCGCAAAAGGCCGCCCTGGCCCTGTCCGATAGCCTGATTGAGGAATTGCGCGCAGCCGACGTGATCGTCATCGGCGTGCCGATCTACAACTTCGGGGCCCCTGCGGCGCTCAAGGCTTGGGTCGATCTCGTGGCCCGCGCGGGTGTGACGTTCCGCTATACCGACGAAGGCCCCAAAGGTCTGCTCGACGGCAAGCGCGCGATCCTCGCTGTCGCGTCGGGGGGTGTTGGCGCAGGGTCCGAGGTTGATTTCGCCTCCAACTACATGCGCCACGTGCTTGGCTTCATCGGTGTCACGGATGTGGACATCGTCGCCGCCGACCGGATGGCGCTGGATCCCGAAGGCACGCTGAATGCCGCGCGCCAACAGGTCGCCGACCTCGCCGCCTGATCGGCCCCACCCCCGCCCGCCCGGCGGCACGTCCTCACCTCCACACTATCTGTCCGCCGGTCGGGGCAACCCGCCGGCGGATTTTCGAATCTCCCTCGGCTCCGATGTCTGTGCCCCAGTTCGTGCAGCGCATTGGGCGCCATGGCCCCGCCCAAGCGCCTGCTTCGCTTGACTCGCCCGCCGCTGCCGTCTACACGCGCATCCAATTCCCGGAAGTGAAATTGCTTCCGGTCCCATGGGCATAGCCCGGGATCGACCTCCGTCAGCGCGTTGCGCCCACGGGGGCACTCGGCGTTTGGCACGTCGTCCCGGTTTGCGCATGGTTTGTGGAACGCACCGCTTACCCCTATCTTTGGGGCGGGCTCATCGAAACCGGCTGAGGAGGCCGAGGGCATGTTTGAAAATCTATCCGAACGTCTCTCCGGCGTCTTTGACCGGCTGACGAAACAAGGCGCGCTGAGCGAGGAGGACGTCAAGACGGCCCTCCGCGAGGTGCGCGTGGCCTTGCTCGAAGCGGACGTCTCGCTTCCCGTGGCGCGCGATTTTGTCAAGGCGGTACAGGGCAAGGCAACCGGT
Source organism: Poseidonocella pacifica (assembly GCF_900111875.1). Taxonomy (GTDB): domain Bacteria; phylum Pseudomonadota; class Alphaproteobacteria; order Rhodobacterales; family Rhodobacteraceae; genus Poseidonocella; species Poseidonocella pacifica. Next base: position 309,791 of record NZ_FOJU01000004.1, on the reverse strand, counting down.
CAGTCCGTGACCCGCTCCGTCACGCCGGGCCAGCAGGTCGTCAAGATCGTCCATGACGAGTTGATCCACGTCCTGTCCGGCAGCGAAGACCCCGGCAAGCTCAAGATCGACAACCCGCCCGCACCGATCCTGATGGTCGGCCTTCAGGGCTCGGGCAAGACGACCACGACCGCCAAGCTCGCCAAGCGGCTCAAGGATCGCGACGGCAAGCGCGTGCTCATGGCCTCGCTCGACGTGAATCGCCCCGCCGCGATGGAACAGCTACAGATTCTGGGCCTCCAGATCGGCGTGGATACCCTCCCCATCGTCAAGGGTGAGGATCCCGTCACCATCGCCAAGCGCGCCAAGACCCAAGCGGCGCTCGGCGGCTACGATGTCTATATGCTCGACACGGCCGGACGGCTGCACATCGATCAGGAGTTGATCGCTCAGGCCGCTGCGGTCCGCGATGCGGTCGCGCCGCGCGAAACCCTCCTCGTGGTTGACGGCCTCACCGGTCAGGATGCCGTGAACGTCGCGACCGAGTTCGACGACAAGATCGGCGTCTCCGGCGTGGTCCTGACCCGGATGGACGGTGACGGGCGCGGCGGCGCGGCGCTCTCCATGCGGGCGGTCACCGGCAAACCCATCCGCTTCGTCGGCCTCGGCGAGAAGATGGACGCCATCGAGACCTTTGAGCCGGAACGTATCGCCGGCCGTATCCTCGGCATGGGCGATATCGTCAGCCTCGTGGAAAAGGCGCAAGCCACGCTGGAGGTCGAACAGGCCGAGCGCATGATGAAGCGCTTCTCCAAGGGCCAGTTCAACATGAACGACCTGCGCACCCAGCTTGAGCAGATGATGAAGATGGGCGGCATGCAGGGCATGATGTCCATGCTGCCCGGCGCGGCCAAGATGCAAAAACAGATGGAAGGCTCCGGCGTCGACGACAAGATGCTGGTCCGCCAGATCGCCCTCATCCAGTCGATGACCAAGAAAGAGCGCGCCAACCCCCAGATCCTGCAGGCCTCGCGCAAGAAACGCATCGCCAAGGGTGCGGGGCTTGAGGTCGCGGAATTGAACAAGCTGCTCAAGATGCACCGCCAGATGTCCGACGTGATGAAGAAGATGGGCAAGGGCGGGATGCTGAAACAGGCCATGAAGGGCATGTTTGGCAAGGGCGGAAATCCCTCCCCCGAAGACATGGCGCAGGGCATGGACCCCAAGGCGCTGGAAAAGGCCGCGCGCCAGATGGGCGGCGGCCTGCCCGGTCTCGGCGGCCCCGGCGGCCTGCCCCCCGGCCTGAGCGGTTTCGGCCGCAAGAAGTGATCCACCGCGCCGCATATCCGGCCGCCCGCCTCGGGCGTCTTTCCGGCACGGGCAGCCCCCGTGCCGCGCGGCGGTGCGTCCTCCGGGGTGCGGCATGACCTCCGCGCCGCGCTATCCCGTGCTCGAAACAGAGCGTCTCCTGCTCGCCTCCCCGGCGGAGCCGGATTTCGACGCCGTTGCGCAATATCTCATGCCCGGCGCGCCGACCTTCATCGACGCCGCCGATGACAAGGACGCGCTTTGGTGGTCGCTCGCCACGATGATCGGCCATTGGCATCTGCGCGGCTACGGCCATTTTGCCGTGTTCGAAAAGGAAAGCGGCGTCAACATCGGGTTGATCGGCCCATGGTTCCCCCAAGGTTGGCCCGAGCCAGAGCTTGCATGGCAATTGCTGCGCGGCTTTGACGGGCGCGGCTATGCGACGGAGGCCTCCCGCGGGGTGCTCCACTGGCTCTACCGCGAGAAGAAGTGGGTTTCGGTGATTTCGCTCATCGCCGATGACAATCACGCATCCGTCGCGCTTGCCTGCCGCCTCGAAGCGGAGCCCGAGGATATCTTCAGCCATCCGCTGGTCGGCGATGTGCGCATCTGGCGCCATCATCGCGACCGGCATGAGGCATGGTACAAGGCACAGGAGGCGCGCGCCAAATGACGCTCCGTATTCCTGTACTAGAGACCGAACGCCTGATCCTGCGCGCCCCCCGCGAAGAGGATTTTGAGGCTTTCGCCGCCTTTGCCCAATCGCCGCGCAACGTCTTTGTCGGTGGGATCGCCCCGCGTTTCGACGCTTGGCGCGGCTTTCTGTCGGGCCTCGGTCACTGGGCCTTGCGCGGCTATGGCTTCTTCGTGGTCGAAGTGCGCGAAACCGGCGCGGTCGCGGGCCGGGTGGGTCTTTGCTATCACGACGGCTGGCCGGAACCGGAAATCGGCTGGATCATCTTTGACGGGTTCGAGGGGCATGGCTATGCTCATGAGGCCGCTCTGGCCGCGCGGGGCTGGGCCGCGCGCGCGCTTGGGATGACGCGCCTCATCAGCCTGATCGACCCCGACAACCACCGCTCGGAAGCGTTGGCCCGGCGGCTCGGCGCGGTGCCCGAAGCTGACTGGACCATCGAGGACAAGCATGTGCGCATCTGGCGCCACCCCGAGGTGGCGCCATGAGCATCGACATCCCCGTTCTGGAAACCCGGCGGCTCGTCCTGCGGGGCCCCGAGCCGGACGATTACCCGAACTTCAAGGCGACCTTCTCCTCCTACCGCTCGCGGTTCATGGGCGGCCCGCTCAATGCCTATGAGGCGTGGATGCTCTATGCCGCCGAGATCGGCCATTGGGAAATCCGGGGTTTCGGCATGTGGATGATTCACGACCGCGAAACCGAACGGACCCTCGGCATGGCGGGCGGATGGTTCCCGGCGAAATGGCCGGAGCGCGAGCTTGCCTGGATCATCTGGCCCGATGTGGCGGGTCGCGGGATCGCGCTGGAGGCGACGAATGCCTGCCGCCACTTCTACTACGAGAAGATGGGGTGGGACGGCGCCGTGAGCTACATCGACCCCAAGAACCTCGATTCCATCCGGCTGGCCGAACGTCTTGGCGCGGTGCGGGATACATCGGCGGCCTCCGTCGATGGCAATGACGTGGTCTATCGCCATCCCGCGCCAGCAGCGTTGCGGTCGGGACAGATCGCCGACGGCATCGCGATGGAGATCGCCAACTACATCGATCCGCTCTTTACGCCGAAGGGGATGCCCCTTGACTGAGTTCCGCCCGATCCACCCCAAGCTGTTGATATGCCAGGGAGTCATACAAATGTCATACGCGAGTCATACGCATGTCATACCCCCCTTTTCGGCATGGGGGGCCCCGGCATGAGCGATCAGGTAAGCCGCGCCGCGAGCCTTCTCAAGGAGCACCGCGAGAGCATCGACCGGCTGGACGCAATCCTCGTCTACACCCTTGGCGAGCGGTTCAAGCACACTCAGGCCGTGGGAAAACTCAAGGCCGAGCACGACCTTCCCCCGTCCGATCACGCGCGCGAAGCCGCGCAGATCGCGCGGCTAGAAGACCTGGCGAAACGGGCTGATCTCGACCCGGAATTTGCCAAGGCTTTCCTGAACTTCATCATTCAGGAAGTCATCCAACACCACGAGAAACACCAAGCCTGACAGGCGGGCAACACCCCGCCAAGCCACTGACCTCAAAAGGAGAAACACCATGGCTATCAAACTTCGTCTCGCGCGCGGCGGCTCCAAGAAGCGCCCCTTCTACCGCATCGTCGTCTCCGACAGCCGCATGCCGCGTGACGGCCGCTACATCGAGCGCGTCGGCACCTATAACCCGCTCCTCGCCAAGGACAACGAAGAGCGCGTGTCGATGGACATGGAGCGCGTGCAGCACTGGCTCGACAAGGGCGCCCAGCCCACCGACCGCATCTCCCGCTTCCTCGAAGCGGCTGGCGTGATCGCCAAGAAAGAGCGCGCCAACCTCAAGAAGGGCGAGCCCGGCGACAAAGCCAAATCGCGCGCCGAAGAAAAGGCCGCCAAAGCAGCCGAACCCGCGACCGAAGAATCCGCGGAATAAGTCGCGCATCGGCCGGTCCCGCCCCGCGCGGGACCGGCCCATTTTTCAAGGCAGATCCATGTTCGGCCTCATTCGTCTCGTAATTTTTGTGCTTCTCGCCTTTACCGTCGGCATGTTCTACGAACGCCAGCAGGCGGCGGAGCGTTGCGGCGATCTTGGCGGGCGCATGGCTGCAGGTCTTTGCGTCGGAGTGGGATCATGAGCGACAAGGTCGTTGTCGGAAGTATAGCCGGGGCCTTCGGGGTGCGCGGCGAGGTACGTATCAAAAGCTATTGCGCCGACCCGTCCGCCATAGCCGATTACAACCCGCTCACGCTTGAGAACGGTCGCGTCCTGACCCTGACACTGCTTCGCCCCGTCAAGGGCGGCTATGCGGTGCGCCTGTCGGGCGTGGCGACGAAGGAAGAGGCCGATGCCCTGCGCGGGGCCGAGCTTCTGACCGAGCGGGAACGCCTCCCCTCTCTTCCCGATGATGAATATTATCATGCTGATCTCATTGGCCTTTCCGTGCTCGATACCGGCGGAGAAGAGCTTGGCCATGTGAAATCCGTGCAGAACAACGGTGCGGACGATCTGTTGGAGGTCCACGGCCCGGGTCTGTCGACCACAGTGTTTGTCCCATTCACCAAGGCCGTGGTGCCAACCATCGACCTTACGGCCCGACGTATTGTGATCGACCCGCCCGAAGGGCTGTTCTGATGGCCGACAAGCCCGGCAAATCCCACGGGCGGCTTGCCATCCGGCCCTCGATCAAGCCGCAGGAACTGATTACGCCCACGCCGCAACTGCACGGCGCATGGACGGCCAAGGTCATCACCTTGTTCCCTGATCTGTTTCCGGGCGTCCTCGGCGGCTCGCTCACGGGAAAGGCGCTTCAAGAGGGGCTTTGGCAGCTCGAAACGATTGACCTGCGCGAATTTGGCGATGGCAAGCACCGCAATGTCGACGATACCCCTGCGGGCGGCGGTGCGGGCATGGTGCTGCGTCCCGACGTCGTTGGCCGCGCCTTCGATGCCGCGCGGGACGGCGCACGCGGGATCTGGCCCGTGCTTTACATGTCGCCCAGAGGCCGACCAATGGATCAGGCCTTGATGCGCTCTCTGAGCGAAGCCGACGGGGTGACCATCCTCTGTGGGCGCTTTGAGGGCGTGGATCAGCGGGTGCTCGATCACTACGATGTTCTGGAGGTCTCGCTCGGCGATTTCATCCTGACGGGTGGAGAGATTGCGGCTCAGGCCTTGATCGATGCGACAGTGCGACTGCGCCCCGGGGTCTTGGGCAACGCTCAGAGCACCGAGGCGGAGAGCTTCTCCAATGGGTTGCTGGAGCATCCGCAATATACCCGCCCCGCCGAATGGCAGGGCCGCGCGATCCCCGAAGTGCTCATGTCCGGGCACCATGGCAAGATCGACGCATGGCGACGCGCCCAGTCCGAAGGCCTCACCCGTGCCCGCCGCCCCGATCTCTGGGCCGCGCATGAGGCACGCTCCAAGGGCTGAAACCCCTTGCCAGACTGACCCATCTTGGATATCAGCGCCCCAGCCTGAGCGGGAAACCGAGTCGGGTATCTTTGTTTTGTCCGCTCCCATCCATCGCGGGCCTCTTCTGATCGCAGATCCGGGCGCATGAGGGCAAAGCAGGGACACAAGAAGGAACGACGACCTGATCTCTGGCGGGCTCGCATTGGCGGGGACCCGGAAGAAGACCGAGAGCTCTGAGGCGCGCAGAACTTTGCGGGATAAACCGCAAGCAGCATAGGAGAGATCAGATGGACCTGATCGCGACACTGGAGGCAGAACAGATCGCCTCCCTCGGGAAAGACATTCCCGACTTCAAGGCCGGCGACACGATCCGCGTCGGCTACAAGGTGACCGAAGGCACACGCAGCCGCGTACAGAACTACGAGGGCGTTTGCATCAGCCGTAAGAACGGCGATGGCGTTGCCGGATCTTTCACCGTTCGCAAGATTTCCTTCGGTGAAGGTGTGGAGCGTATTTTCCCGCTCTACTCGACCAACATCGAAAGCATCACCGTAGTGCGCCGTGGCCGTGTGCGTCGCGCCAAGCTCTACTATCTGCGTGAGCGTCGCGGCAAGTCCGCACGGATCGCAGAGGTCACAAACTACAAGCCCAAATCTGGCGCCGAAGCGTAAGGACCGGACTGATGAAAAAAGACATCCATCCCGATTACCACGTCATCGACGTCAAGATGACCGATGGCACCATTGTCCAGATGCGCTCCACCTACGGGTCCGAAGGCGATACGCTGTCGCTCGACATCGACCCCTCGGTGCACCCTGCCTGGACCGGCGGCAACTCGCGCCTGATGGACACCGGCGGCCGCGTGTCGAAGTTCAAGAAGAAATACGAAGGTCTCGGTTTCTGAGACCCTTTCGGGTCGACGGATCCGATTGTTTCGACAAAGCGCGCCCCTTGGGCGCGCTTTTTTCGTTCCGGGTCGTCATTCCGCCGTCAGGTCGATGGCGGCATACCAATCGGCCACAGCCCGCATTTCGGCATCGCTGAGTCCCTTGGCAATTTCCGACATGACCGCATGCTCCCGCTTGCCGATCCGAAAGGCCTTGAGCTGCGTGACGATATAGATGTTCGGCTCTCCCGCGAGGTTGGGCGCATCTTCGGCGACCGCGATACCGTCGACCCCGTGGCAAGCTGTGCAAAGCTCCGGTGCGTCCTCCTCTGGGGCAGTCAGGGTCGCAGTGACATTCTGTGCGGCATACCAATCGGCGACATCCGCGATTTGCTGTTCGGAAAGGCCGGCCGCCACCACCGACATCATCTCGTGTTCCCTCGCACCCGTCTTGAAGGCCAGAAGTTGGGCCTGCAGATAGGCCGCTGGCTCACCGCCAATGTTGGGGGCAATGGGAATGGCAGCGATCCCGTCAAGACCGTGACAGGTGCGGCACTGCCCGGCCACCTTCCTGCCTGCCTCCTGTGCGGGGAGTGGCCCGGCGAGCAGAAGCCCGCCGAGCACGATGCCAAGTACCCGCCTCATTCGCCGTAGCTTATCCGGTAGATTGCACCGGCAAGGTCATCGGAGACGAGGATTGACCCATCCCGAAGCTCCGCCACGGCGGCAGGCCGCCCGAGATATTCGCCGTTCTCGTCAAGCCAACCTTCGGCAAAAGGCTTCGACGTGGCGTTCCCCTCGTCGTCGATCATGGTGACCATCACGCGCGCTCCGACTGGCGTCGTCCGGTTCCACGATCCATGTTGGGCCGAGAAAATGGCGTTCTTGTACTCACTGGGGAACATGTTCCCGTCATAGAACTCCATCCCGAGATCCGCTGCGTGGGCCGTCATTTCCACTGCGGGCATCACGACATCCGCGGGCACTTCTTCGCCCTTGTATTCGTTCGTCCGCACATCCCCGCCGCCATACCAAGGGAAGCCAAAATTCTGGCCTGCTTCCGTCTGGCGATTGATCTCGCCCGGCGGGATGTCATCGCCCATGCCGTCAACCTGATTGTCGGTGAACCAAAGCTCGCCGGTCTCCGGGTGGAAATCATGCCCGACCGAATTGCGGATGCCGCGCGTATAGACCTCTCGCCCGGTGCCGTCGGTGTTCAGTCGGATCATGCCGCCGATGCCCCACTCACTATAGAGATCCAGCTTCTCGGCGGCCGGCACGTTGAAAGGTTGCCCGAGGGAGATATAGATCTTGCCGTCCGGGCCGATCTTGCAAACGCGCGCGGAGTGGTTGAAGCTCTCTTCAGCCGGCGGGATCAACTCGCCCTGTGGGACCAGTTCAAACGCGGCCACGTCAGGACTTTCATAGAAGAATTCCGCCGCAGGGAAGAGCAGCACGCGGTTCTGCTCCGCGATATAGAGGAATCCGTCGGGGCTGAAGCAGGGACCGTTTGGAATGGTGAAGGTGAGCGACGGAGCGAAATCCTTTACCTCATCGGCGACGCGGTCCTTGTTGCGATCCGTCACGGCCCAGACCTTGTCCTTGCGGGTGCCGACAAAGGTCACGATGCCTTGGGGGCCAACAGCCATGTGCCGCGCGTCCGGGACCACGGCGTAAAGCTCAATTTTGAACCCATCTGGAAGGGTTATCCGTTCAAGCGTCCGCTTGATCCCTTCGGCATAGTCACCCCCCTGTTCGATCACTTGAAAATCCCGGGTACCGGTGCTTTGGAAATTCCCGAGTTTCTCCAGGTTGTCCGGAACGTCCGGCGATTGCGCAACGGCACAGCCGCTCGCAACGATAGCCACCGCTGCGGCGATGAAAGTGTTTTTCATGATGTCCTCCCGAAACTTCTTGGCCTTTCGGCAAGACCGATCCTGCGGGGCGTCTTCCCTTGCGTCAATAGGCTTGCATCATCCTTAAGTTGTAACTGCAGGTGCAGCAATTCGGCCACCTCGGTAGCTTGATCCGGGCATTCCGCTTTTCCTGCAGGCCGTAGCACAATAGAACCAGTGGCAAGAAAACGCTGATCTGAACGGCGAGCAACGGGAGAGGACCGGGCGGCATGGCGCATATCATCGTGGTCGGCAACGAAAAGGGCGGCGCGGGAAAATCGACCGTTTCGATGCATGTCGCAACGGCGCTGGCAAGGTTGGGACACCGGGTTGGCTGTCTTGACCTTGACCTGCGGCAGCAATCCCTCGGGGCCTATCTGCAAAAACGCGCGCGGTACTGCGAGGCAGAGAACCTGCCCCTGCCCACGCCCGCGTTTCATCAACTTCCGGAAATCGACGAAACCACGCTGGCCGAGGGAGAGAACCCTTTTGACAAGCGCCTGTCGCTTGCTGTCGAAGGTCTGCACGATACGGTGGATTTCATCCTGATCGATTGCCCCGGCTCCCATACTCGGCTCAGCCAGATGGCACATTCCATTGCCGATACGCTCATCTCCCCCCTCAACGACAGCTTCATCGACTTCGACCTTCTGGCGAAGACCGACGAAGGGGGCGATAAGATCATTGGCCCCTCCGTCTATTCGGAAATGGTGTGGCAGGCGCGACAGCTTCGCGCACAGTCGGGGATGGAGCCCATCGACTGGATCGTGCTTCGCAACCGCCTCGGGGTGCAGAACATGGTCAACAAGAAGAAGATGTCGAAGGCGCTGGCAAAGCTTGCCAAACGGATCGGGTTTCGCGTGGCGCCGGGCTTCGGCGAGCGGGTCGTCTTTCGGGAGCTGTTCCCCAAGGGACTGACCTTGCTGGATCTGCGCGACGTGGGCGTCAAACAGTTGAGCATGTCGAATATAGCCGCGCGTCAGGAATTGCGCGACCTCATGAGATCACTGGACCTGCCCGGGGTAGAGGTCAGTTTCTGAGCTTCGGGTTTATGCCCTTACCTGCGCCTTCTCTCTGCTCACACCTGGCACAGCGCACGCCAACTGTCCGCGTAGCCCCTCATTCCGGGTTCAGCGGCGGTCGTCACCGGGGCTGTTGCCGGGGCTGCACCTCCCGCGCCGAAAAGCTGTGCCGCACCGATGCTTGTACCCGTAGCCGAATCCGCGGTTTCCACCTCGCCGCGGCAGGCACAGAGCATCGCAAGAAAATCGGCGTTCCGGGCAAAGGGTCCTTCGACGACAGTTGGCCCCCGAGCCCCGATCAGCGACAAACAGGTATCCGTCATCAGGGCCAGATAAAGCGCGAGTGCGAACAGGCGTTCTCCATCCGAAGCGGGTTCGGCGGTCCAGCGCGCGGCGCGCCCCGGAAACGGGCCGCTTTCCGGCACAACTGAGGGCAAGAGCATTACACTGTCGCAAAGCACGCGCGCACGATCTTCAGGAGTGGGCGTCACCTCCGCGCCGTCACGGATCAACTCGAATTCACGCCCGCCCATAAAGCGCGCGGAGGGCACCGGATCGCCGAAAGCCGAGGTATTGATCAGGGTATCGCGCGCGGAGTCCAGCACACCGGCTTCACCTCCGATTGCCATGGCAACCACCCATGTGCCGGAAGACACGACGGTGAACGGTCCCGTTCGCCCCATGAGATGGGGAAGCAACGAAGCGTTGCTGTCGTGAATACCGCAAAGAACGGGCGTTTCTCGGGGCAGCCCGGTCAGGTCCGCAACAGCCGGCGTGATCACCCCAAGAACGTCGGAGGAGTGGTGCGCCGGGGCCAACAACCCGTCAATCCCGAGCCGATCCGCCAGTGCGGACAAGCGTCCGTCCCGTGGCGCCCAAAGATCCGTATGGCAACCTAGGGACGTCACATCGGTGGCGTACTTCCCGGTCAGGCGGAAACCCCAATACTGCGGATAGGTCACGATATGCGCCGTGCGGGCGCGCAGCCCGGGGTCCGTGGCAAAGAGCCAGTGCAACTGCGCCCCGAGGTTCAGCCCCCCCGGCAATCTCGGCGCACCCGTCTCCTCGAAAGGCGGGCGGAGCGCGTCATACTCCGCGTGCAACGCATCCGGCCCGTCATGCTCATAATCCAGCATCGGTGCTGCAAGGGTCCCGTCCGCCTGCAGGAGCACCGCTGCCGCACCGTGGGTCGTGACGGAAATGCCGTCGATCCCATGGCTTTCCTGAAACCGCGCGAGATGACGCAGAAAGAAGGCCCAATGCCCCTCCAGATCAAAGTGCGGCCACGGAGGGCCGGGACGAACCGCGTTTGGCCGAGTGACGACGGCGACTTCTTCAAGCGCGTCGAGATCCACCAGCGCCAGTTTGGCATTGGTCTTGCCCACGTCGATGACTGCGATATGGCGGGGGCGGGTCACAGCAGGTGGAAAACGGTTTGCAACGGTGTCTCCACCGGGCTGTTGTCGGGGTTCGTTTCCATGATGTCCGCCATATAGTCCCACCACCTGCGAATTGCGGGATGGGATGGCAAGGCCGCCATATCATGGTCGGAACGCCGCCAAAGAACGCCCAAAAGATACCGGGTCTCCGGGTCGTAGTGGATTGAGTAGTCCTCCACACCCGCGTCTCTGAGGGCCTGTTCAATTTCGGGCCAAAGCGCATCATGGCGCCTTTTGTACTCTTCAAGCTGCCCGTCGTGCAGCACCATCCGAAAGGCGTATTTCTCCTTCATCGCCCCTTCCTCGACATCGCCCAGAGGCGCGGCAGGGCGATCACCCCAATCAACAGAAGCCCGATGAAAATGGACATGACAATGCCGGGCACATTCAACAGCCCAAGGCCAAAGGTCACGAGCCCCATGACAAAGGCCGCGATGACGACCCCGGGGATCGATCCCGATCCGCCAAGGATATTGACCCCGCCCAGCACCACCATCGTCACGACTTCAAGCTCCATCCCCGTGGCAATCGAGGGGCGCGTAGACCCGAGCCGCGACGTCAGACAAACCGCCGCGAGACCGGACATCAGCCCCGTCAGCAAGAACAGCGTCAGTTTCACCCGCTCGACCCGAATCCCCGAAAAGAGCGCGCCCGTGGGATTGTTGCCCACCGCATAGACCATGCGGCCAAAATTGGTCTTGTGCAGGATCACCCCATAGATGACCGCAAGGATCGCGAAAATCACAAGCTCAACAGAGATCACCCAAAAGACATAGCCCTGACCGAACCACGCGAAATCGGCGGGATATCCGCGAAAGGCGCCATCACCGAGGATGATATAGCTTATCCCGCGAAAGAGACTCATGGTGCCGATTGTCACCACAATGGATGGCAGCCCGAGCCGCGTGACCAAAAGCCCGTTGAAAGCCCCGCAAACAAGGCCGGTGAGCAATCCGGTCAGAACGATCACCGGCGTGCCAAGCCCCGCTTCCATCACCAATCCCATCGCCGTGGAGACCAGCGCGATGATCGACGCTACGGAGAGGTCAATCTCTCCTGAGATTATGAGCAGCGCCATGGCAAAGGCGATCATCGCCTTTTCCGTGAAATTGAATGTTGCGTCAGACAGGTTCCAGGCGTTGAGGAAATAGGGCGAGGCAAAGGAGTTCACCACAAAGATCCCGATCGCCACCAGAAGCAACAGACTCTCCCAACTCTTCAACCGGCGATCAAGAGTGGAGCGCAGCTGATCGGGAATATGGCGACCCTGTACAGTATCGGTGAGGCTCATCGGGTGACCTCCGCAGATTTCAGGATGACGCGCCCTTTGGCACGGCCCGCACGGGCGTTGAGCGTAACCGCGATGATGATCGCAGCGCCGGAAATGGCCAATTGCCAGAAGGGTGAGATATCGACCACCGGAAGCGCGTTCTTCACGACCCCGAGGAAAAGCGCCCCGAGCAGCGTGCCGACAACCGTGCCGACCCCGCCAGCGATGGAAATGCCGCCAATCACGCACGCTGCGACCACGTCCAACTCAAAACCGCCGGCGATATCCACATACGCCACAGCGTACCGGGCGATCCAGAGGTACCCGGTGAGGCCAGCCAAGGTGCCAGAGATGACAAAGGCAAGGAACTGCGTTCGCCCGACATCGAGGCCGGTATAGACCGCCGCCCGCGGATTGCCTCCGACCGCATAGAAGGCCCGCCCCAGCGGTGTCCGGCTCATGACCACGGCCATCACCGCCACCATAAGGAGCGCGATCCAGCCCAAGATCGGCAGTCCCAGGATCACGGTCCGGGGAAGGCCGGTGAAGGCCGGGCTCATCTCATGGGCATTGATCCATTGGCCGTCCGACAACAGGAAGATGATACCGCGAAAGATGGTCATCGTCCCGAGGGTCACGACGATGGGTGGAATATCCAGCTTCCAGACGAGCAACCCATTCACCGCGCCGAGGCACGCTCCGCATACAAGCGCCACGAGAATGACCACCGGCATCGGCAGGTCAGGCATGGCCACGTTGAGCATCGCGCAGACCATCCCGGTCAAGGCGAGGTTCGCCGCCACCGACAGGTCGATGCACCGGGTCAGGATCACCACCATCTGCCCGAGGGCGAGCACGATGAGCGGCGAGGTATCCGTAAGGACGGAGGCGAGATTGCTCGGCGCGGCGAACCCCGGAAACCGTGTCGAGATCAGGGCCAACAGCAGGAGGATCGCGCCGAAGAGCAGCGTATCGCGGGATTTTAGCGCGCTCATGCCGCAGCCCCCGAAACGCCGATGCCGGCAGCATGTCGCACAAGGGTTTCGGGCGTCATGTCCGCCCCCTCCAGTTCGGCGGCGATGCGCCCCTCGCGCATGACGATCACCCGATCGGACATCCCGAGAATTTCGGGAATTTCCGAGCTTACCATGATGACGGAGAGACCCTGTGAGGCGAGTTCGGACATGAAGTCATGCACCGCGGCCTTGGAGCCGATGTCGATCCCCTTGGTCGGCTCATCGAGGATGATGACGCGCGGCTTGGTCGCGAGCCACTTGGCGATCACCACCTTCTGTTGGTTGCCGCCCGACAGACTTCCTACCGGCGTATCAAGCGATGCGGCGCGCAAATCCAGCCGTTCGGTATATTCCCGTGCAAGGGCGAATTCCTCGGCCAACCGAATGAAACCGCGCCGGGAGGTGCGCGACAGCGAAGGGAGAGTCACATTCTGAAAGATCGGCATGTCGATGATCGCCCCCTGCCTACCCCTGTCCTCAGGCACATAGACGATGCCCGCGTCAATCGCGTCGGCGGGCGACCGGATGACGGTGATCTTGCCCTCGATCCGCGACACTCCCTTGGCGGGGCGCGTGATTCCGATCAGCGACTGCATGAGTTCCGAACGGCCAGCGCCGACCAGCCCGTAGAACCCGAGGATTTCGCCCCGGCGCAATGTGAAGGATATGTCCTCGAATTCGGTCGGGTGGCTGTAGCCGACGACCTTGAGAACCTCCTCGCCGATGACGGCGGCGCGTTTTGGAAAAATCTGGTCGACAGCGCGCCCCACCATCATTTGCACCAGCTCACCCTCGGAAATCTCGTCGATCCGCCCCGCCCCGACGAACTGCCCATCGCGAAAAACGGTATAGCGGTCCGAGATGCGGAAAATCTCGTCGAACTTGTGAGAGATAAAGAGGATCGCCTTGCCCTGTTCCTTGAGGGTCGCAACAAGGGCATAGAGCTCTTCGATTTCCTTCTGGCTCAGGGCGGCGGTAGGCTCATCCATGATGACCACACGCGCCTCGACCGAAAGGGCGCGGGCAATCGCCACTAGGTGCCGTGAGGCGATCCCAAGGTCTTTCAGCTTCACGCCGGGATCAATGGCCGCGCCGATCCCACCAAGGATTTCGCCGGCTTTCCGGCGCATCTCCGCATGATCGATCAGGCCAAACATTCCACGCGGCGCATGACCGATAAAGATATTCTCAGCCACCGACAGCTCATCAAACAGCACCGTTTCCTGATGGATCGCCGTGACGCCGCCCCGCGCCGCGTCCTGCGAAGTTGCAAACACCACCGGCTTGCCATCCAACAGAATGCTACCGCCATCAGGCTGATAGATCCCCGTGAGTATCTTGACGACCGTGGACTTGCCCGCCCCGTTTTCCCCGACCAGCGAGGTCACTTCGCCCGCGTAGAGGGACAGGTTCACCTGATCGAGCGCACGAACGCCGGGGAACGTCTTGATGATGCCGTCCAGCGCGAGAACGGGCGCGTCGGTTTGAATATTCATGTGCATGGCCTCAGAGGTGGAGGCAGGTGGGAAATCGCCCCCTGCCTCCGATGCAGCGATCAGAAGATGCTCTTGAACTCGTCGATATTGCTGCTGTCGTAGACGAAGGGGTCCGCCATGGCGGCGGAGTTCGTATCGTCCAACGTGATCGTCCCCATGCGGCCAATGGAAATCTCGGCCCCCGGTGCGGCTTCGGCGCCCTTGGCGATCTGATAGGCCATCATTGTCGCGGAATAACCCAAGTCGATCGGGTTCCAGATGGCAAAGGATTTGGATGCCCCGCTTTGGATGGCACCGGCCATTTCCGACGGCAGGCCGAGCCCGGTGACGTTGACTTCACCGACCTTGCCCGCATCCGCGACGGCCTGCGCCGCGGCAACGATACCCACCGAGGTCGGCGCGATGATCGCATCCAGATCCGGGTAGGATTGCATGAGGCCCTGCGCCTCACGGTAGGACTTGTCGGCAAGGTCGTCGCCATAGACGGTCGCCACCACGTTGATGCCGGGATAATCGCCCATGACCTTGTTCATCTCCTCGATCCAGGTGTTCTGGTTCGTCGAGGTGGTCGTGGCCGAGAGCACCGCAACATCGCCGCCATCAGGAAGGTGATCCGCCGCGAGCTTGATGATCATGTTGCCGATCAACGGATTGGAGGACGGATTGAGATGCGCCATTCGGCCCTCTTCCGCCACGCCGGAATCCCACGACACTACGGTGATGCCCCGCTGCATTGCTTTCTTGAGCGTGGGGACAAGCGCATCGGTGTCATTTGACGACACTGCGATCGCGTCGACATTCTGGGCAATGAGCGAGTTTATGACTTCGATCTGGCCCTCGGCGGTCGTGTCTGTGGGACCGGTATAGATGATCTCCACCCCGCCCAACTCATCGGCGGCTTCCTCGGCGCCTTTGGCGGCTGCCTCGAAGAAGCCGATGCCGAGCGCCTTGACCACAAGCGCGATGCGCATGTCTTCGGCAGATGCCGAGCCGGCAAAAAGTCCGGTTGCGGCGGCGACCGTCGCTAGAAGTTTTGTCAGTTTCATTGGTGGGATCCTCCCTTGATCTCCCGGATGGGTGCAGCGCCTGTTCCTTTTTGGTCGTTACGACGCTGCTTCTTCTTTCGCGGGCCCGACGGGCGCGACGACAAGCTTGATATCGGCTGCCTCCAGCATGGCGGCGGCGCGGTCCGTGATGCCCTCATCCGTGACCAGCACGTCGATCTCCTCCAGCGGGCAGGCCACGAGACTGGACCGGGCGTCGAACTTGCTGGAATCAACCAGCAATACGAGTTCGTCCGCCTGTCCGATAAGTTTCTGCTCCGCCTGAATGATGAGGGGGTCGGCCTCCATCACGCCTAGCGCAGCGACGCCTTGCGCGCCCATGAACATGCGGCGGGCATAGAAATTGCGTGTCACGTCATTGTCGAATGGCGACAGCACGATGTTCTGTTCGCGATAGATCACCCCGCCCGAGATGAGCACGGAATTGCGCGAGTTCTTCAACAAATGCTCGGCAATCGGGAAGGAATTGGTGAAAACCTGACAGCGGCGCGTCGCCAGCGGGTGAACCATCTGGAACGTCGTGGTGCCGCCGTTGATGATGATGGGATCGCCATCCTGACAAAGCTCCACCGCTGCGCGCGCAATCGCCTGCTTTTGCTTGATCCGGAGAGTTTCGTTTACAGAGAAGGGGCGTCCGGCAAGACCGGGAAACTGGCTGGGCGCGAGCGCTTCGGCCCCGCCGCGCACCCGGCGGAGCTTCTTGGCCTCATCCAGCGCAGCGATATCACGCCGGATTGTCGCCTCTGACGCACCCGTAAGACCGCAAAGCTCGACCACAGTCATGATCGGCCGGTCCTGTACGGCGGACAGAATGATCCCGTGGCGTTCCTTCTCGTGCATACTGTCCTCCCGCTTGCTCCGAAGACTGCCGCAGGGGGTCGCTCAGTGTCAATCATAAAATTTCATATATCCGCAGTATACGTCATATTATGATTGTTATTGATCAATTCTGATTGACAATGCGACGCACCCTGCGCAGACTTCGGCCCAATTGGGACCACAGCCCTCGAGGCCGGGAGGAGACTATCATGACAACCGCATCCACGCGGCTCGCGTCACTTTGGGACGATGCGCGGGCACAGAACATGACCGAGCCGGAAAAGCTGCTCTACCGGTCCAACCTGCTCGGCTCCGACAAACGGGTGACCAACTATGGCGGGGGCAATACTTCGGCCAAGGTCATGGTGGCGGATCCCCTGTCGGGCGAGACGGTCGAAGTGCTCTGGGTCAAGGGATCCGGCGGCGATGTCGGGTCCATCAAGATGGACGGTTTTTCCACCCTCTACATGGACAAGCTTCGCGCGCTCAAAGGCAAGTATCGCGGGCCGGAGCACGAGGATGAAATGGTGGGCTATCTGCCCCATTGTACCTTCAACCTCAATCCGCGGGCGGCATCGATCGACACGCCGTTGCACGCCTATGTTCCCAAACGCCACGTCGATCACATGCACCCTGACGCGATCATCGCCATCGCCGCGTCCAAGGATAGCAAGGCGCTGACGCAGGAAATCTTTGGGGGGGAGATCGGCTGGCTGCCATGGAAGAAGCCGGGCTATGAGCTTGGTCTCTGGCTGGAGCGGTTCTGTCAGGAGAACCCGGATGCCAAGGGTGTGGTGCTCGAATCCCACGGACTCTTCACATGGGCGGACGACGCCAAGGAGTGCTACGAACTCACGCTGGAGATCATCAACAAGGCCATCGCATATTTCGAAGAGAAAACTGCGGCGATACCCGCCTTTGGCGGTGCAGTGCACACGAGCCTGCCGCCGGTGGAGCGCCGGGCAATCGCCGCGCGGCTCATGCCCGCGATCCGGGGCTTTGTGTCCGGGCAACAGCATATGGTCGGGAACTTCGAAGACAGCGAGGCTGTGCTTGAGTTCGTCAACGCACGCGACATGCCCGCGCTCGCGTCGCTTGGTACGTCATGCCCCGATCACTTCCTGCGGACCAAGATCCGCCCCTTGGTTCTGAATTTCGATCCGGCCAAGGGCAATCTGGACGATGTCGTTACCGGGCTGGAGGCGCAAATCGCCGATTACCGCGAAGGCTATCGCGCCTATTACGAGCGGTGCAAGAAAGACGACTCCCCCGCGATCCGTGATCCAAACGCGGTGGTCTATCTCGTGCCGGGCGTTGGCATGATCACCTTTGCCAAGGACCGAGCCACTGCGCGCATTTCCGGGGAATTCTATGTCAACGCCATCAACGTGATGCGCGGTGCCTCGGCGGTGTCGGAGTATCAGGGGCTGCCGGAACAGGAAGCCTTCGATATCGAATACTGGCTTCTGGAAGAGGCAAAGCTACAGCGGATGCCCAAGCCAAAGTCCCTTGCAGGCCGTGTGGCGCTGGTCACCGGCGGCGCTGGCGGGATCGGCGCGGCAACGGCGGAGCGGTATCTGGCCGAGGGCGCCTGTGTCATGCTGGCCGACATCAGCGCAGACAGCCTGCAGACGGCCGCGGGCGCGCTCGTGGGCCGGTACGGGCAGGATGCCGTACGCACCATACAGATGGATGTGACGGATGAGGCACAGGTCGCGTCGGCCTACGCCGAAATCGCCGTCGAATTCGGGGGGGTCGATATCCTCGTTTCCAACGCGGGGATCGCCTCCTCGGCCCCGGTGGAAGACACAACGCTAGAGCTGTGGAACCGCAACATGGATATCCTCTCAACAGGGTATTTTCTCGTGTCACGAGAGGCTTTCAAGATCATGCGTGTGCAGGGGATCGGGGGCGCCATCGTCTTCGTTGCCTCCAAGAATGGTCTCGCCGCCAGCCCCAACGCTTCGGCCTATTGCACGGCGAAAGCCGCTGAGATCCACCTCGCACGCTGTCTCGCGCTGGAGGGTGCCGAGGCGGGCATTCGGGTCAACGTGGTGAACCCCGACGCGGTGCTGCGCGGATCGCGGATCTGGGAAGGCGAATGGCTCGAACAACGTGCTGGCACTTACGGCACCGACAAGGAGGGGCTGGAGGAGATGTACCGAAAGCGCTCCCTGCTCAAACGTTCGGTGCTGCCCGAAGACATCGCCGAGGCGGCTTATTTCCTTGCATCGGACCGATCCGCGAAGTCCACCGGGAACATCCTGAACGTCGACGCCGGCAACGTGCAGTCTTTCACCCGCTGACGCAGGAGGGCACCCCATGATCGACAGATCCATCATATCCGCACAGAACGACGCTCTGCACGATGATCTCGCACGCGACTACACCGCGTTGGGAGACAAGCTTTCGCGGCGGGGGGTCGACATCGACGCCATCAAAGACCGCGCACGCCGGTTTTCCGTGGCCGTGCCCAGTTGGGGCACGGGGACAGGCGGCACCCGGTTCGCCCGGTTTCCCGGCAACGGGGAGCCTGCGACGATCTTCGACAAGCTCGATGATTGCGGGGTGATCCATGGCCTGACGCGGGCAACGCCGCGGGTTTCGCTTCATATCCCATGGGACAAAGCGGACCCATCGGATCTGCGGGCAAAGGCCGAAGAGCATGGCTTGGGCTTTGATGCGATGAACTCCAACACCTTCCAGGACCAGCCCGGACAGGTGCACTCCTACAAATTCGGCTCTCTCAGCCACACCGCTCCCGCAACCCGCGCGCAGGCCATCGAGCACAATCTGGAGTGTCTGGAGATCGGACAGAAGATCGGGTCGAAAGCCCTCACCGTCTGGATCGGAGATGGCGCGAACTTCCCGGGGCAGAGCCATATGGGCCGGCAGTATGAGCGCTATCTGTCCTCCATGAAGGAGATTTATGCAGGTCTTCCCGACGATTGGCGGCTCTTTTCCGAACACAAGATTTACGAGCCTGCTTTCTACTCCACCGTCGTGCAGGATTGGGGCACCTCTCTCATGACAGCGCAGGAGCTTGGCCCGAAGGCGATGTGCCTCGTGGATCTTGGCCACCACGCGCCCAACGTGAATATCGAAATGATCGTCTCTCGGCTGATCCACGCGGGCAAGCTTGGCGGCTTCCATTTCAACGACAGCAAGTATGGCGACGACGATCTGGATTCCGGAACGATCGAACCCTATCGCCTCTTCCTCATCTGGAACGAGCTTGTGGATGCCGAAGACACCCCCGGCCTCGATCTCGCGCATATGATTGACCAGTCGCACAACGTAACCGACCCGATCGAAAGCCTGATGGTGTCCGCCATGGAAATCCAGCGTGCCAGCGTACAGGCCGCACTTGTCGACCGCGCCGCACTGGCTGGCTATCAGGATGAGAACGACGCGCTCATGGCATCGGCTACGCTGCGCGCGGCGTTTCGGACGGATGTCGAACCGATCCTTGCCATGGCGCGGCTTGAGGCGGGCGGCGCAGTGGATCCGGTGGCGACCTATCGCGCCTCGGGCTATCGCGCGAAGGTCGCGGAAAGCCGCCCGAAGGTCAGCGGCGCAGGCGGCGGTATCGTCTGAAGCATCAGGAGGGAAGCGCGTCCGGGTTCGGGCCGGGCAGCGCGCTTGCCTCTTCCTTCAGCCCCGTGCCGGTCAACTGGAGCCGCAGAGCCTCACGCGTGATCCACGCAATCTTGTGCGCGGCCAGATCGTGCGTCAGCCCGCCTTGCCCGTGGATATTGGAAATGCAGTTCCGAGCGCTGTCACGAACGCCTCTGCCCGGCGCGAAAGTGATATAGGCCCCCAAACTGTCCGCTACGGTCAGGCCGGGCCTCTCCCCGACCAACACGATGGAAAGCCGCGCGCCAAACCGTTCAGCGATCGCATCCCCCAAGGCCACCCGTGCCTGCGTCGCGATCACAACGGGCGACAGTCGAAGACCCATCAGCCGTGGACACAAGGCGTGCAGCACCGGTGCGGCATGGCTTTGCACCGCATCGGCGCTTAGCCCATCGGCGATGATGAGGGCAACATCGCAACCCTCCATGCTATCCAAAACCACACCACTACCCAACTGTCGCCCAAGGTCCGGACGCCGCAAATACGTTTGCCTGTCCGGCGCCGCGCTTTGTACATCCACCGTTTCGAGCGGGGCCAGCGCGGCCTTCAGGCCGGGGATATCCAAGGGGCGATGGACCGCATCGCGCGCGCGCGCATGGGCGTACTGAAACTCAAGGCTTGTTGCGGTGGTCAAGGCGGCACCGCTGCGGCCAAGCCCGATGCGGGCAGGCGTCGCGGCGCGCAACCGCGCGAATGGATCGCGGGCCACCTCGTCGCTCATGATGCCCCCAAGAGGCGCTGCGCCCCTGTGGCACCGTCGATGAGATGCCCGCTCTCGGTGATCAACCCGAACCGTTCCAGCCAATCTTCGAATTCGGGCGCGGCGCGCAAACCAAATGAATTCCGCAAATAGGCAATATCGTGAAAACTCAGGCTCTGATAGTTGAGCATGATGTCATCGGCTCCGGGAACCGCGATCAGGAAGTGCACCCCTGCCCCGGCCATGAGGGTCATCAGAACGTCCATGTCATTCTGATCCGCCTCGGCGTGGTTGGTGTAGCACACATCGCATCCCATCGGCAGACCCAGCAACTTGCCGCAGAAATGGTCCTCCAATCCGGCGCGAATGATCTCCTTGCCATCAAAGAGGTACTCGGGGCCAATAAAGCCCACGACGGTGTTGACCAGAAGAGGCTCCACCGCGCGGCACACTGCATAGGCGCGTGCCTCCAGCGTTTGCTGGTCGACCCCATGGTGCGCGTCCGCCGACAGAGCTGATCCTTGTCCCGTCTCAAGGTACATCACGTTCTGCCCCACGGTTCCGCGCCCGAGGGAAAGAGCGGCGTCGCGGGCTTCGTGAAGCATCGCGAGGGACACGCCAAAGCCATCGTTCGCCGCTTGGGTGCCGGCCACCGATTGGAACACGAGATCGACCGGCGCCCCCTGTTCGATCATCGCGATCGTGTTGGTCACATGGGTCAAGACGCAGGTCTGTGTCGGGATGTCATATCGGCACCGCAGGTCTTCGAGCATGCGCAGCAGTTCGGTGGCCGTCGGAATGTTATCCGTTGCGGGGTTTATCCCGATCACCGCGTCCCCCACCCCGTAGACCAGCCCGTCGAGTGTGCTGGCCGCGATGCCCTTGAGATCATCCGCCGGGTGGTTGGGTTGCAGGCGTGATCCCACCCGCCCGGGCAACCCGAGGCTATTGCGAAAGGCGCTGGTCACGCGGATCTTGCGCGCGACAGCGATCAGGTCGCGATTTCGCATCAGCTTGCTGACCGCCGCCACCATTTCGGGCGTAAGGCCGGGCGCAAGCGCCTGAAGCGCCCTCGTGGTGGCCGCATCCGACAAGAGCCAATCCCGGAATTGTCCCACGGTCATATGGGCGACGGTACCAAAGGCCTTGTGGTCATGGGTGTCGAGGATCAGGCGAGTTACCTCGCAGACCTCGTAGGGCACGAGGGCTTCGGAAAGGAACGTCGCCACCGGCAAATCCGCCAGCGCCGTCTGAGCCGCGACCCGCTCCACATCGGTCTGCGCCGCAAGTCCAGCCAGAGCATCGCCGGAGCGTGCAGGCGTCGCCGCCGCCATCAGGCGTGCAAGCGTGTCGAAGCGGAAGGTTTCACCCCCAAGGGTTGCGCGATACCCCATAATCCCCTTTCAGCCCCTACGGATTGCCCTTGCCCAGAGTTCACCGCGAAGTGGGTGACTCCGAAGGCCACACTGCCCGGCGGACCGGTCCCGGTCCAGACCTCATGGCCCGAAGTGAGGTGCGCCGGGCGATCATGAGTACCGTACCGCTGCCAATTGCGCCGCCGCTGTTTCCAAGGCGTTCCAGAGGCTGGCCCCTGCTGACCGCATCCCCAACACCGTCAACTCCGCCGCGTTCCGCCGCAGGACATAGACTGATTGATGCGCCAACCCCGTGCGCACCACTCTCCCCGGTCCCAGCGTTGCCGGATCGAGGTCTACCAGCTTTTCCAGCAGGGCAGTAATAGGGCCCTCGCCGTCGCTGGAGCGAATTTCAATAACGGCCCACGCATCCGTCTGCTCGGTCACCGACGTGCCCGGCGCTTCAACCTTCACCGCACCGGCAAAATCCTCCTCGGCGCGGCCCGGCGCGAGTAGCATCCACTGATTTTGGGCCGTCCATAAAGCCAAGCCATGCTCTGCTTCCGTGAACTCGGCCGTTCCGGGTAGGGGCACCCCAAAAGGCGTCGGCGGCGGGCAATTTCGGCGCAATGCCACGGAGGCAATCCCGAAGCCGGGATTTTCCGCAAGGTGGATCGCGCCAGCGTCAAAGGCGCGCGGCGCATCCCCCCCAAGGGCAAGGCTCGGGATCAGATCAGTCACGCACGCGTCCTCCATCGGGGTCAATGAAATGGGGGCTGACGACGCGGAGGCGCGTGCTTTGCCCTTCGAGTGGATTGGCGGCGGTGATCACCTCACCCATCCGGCGCGCCCCGTCTTCCAGAAATCCAAGCCCGATTCCGACGCCCAAATGTGGCGAATGACAGGCCGAACTGATCCAGCCCTCATCCATCTCCGTTCGCTCTTCGGCCCCGTCGGAAAGCAGATGTGCCCCGGCGGTGACTTTTGCGCCCGCGTCCATGGCCTGCAACCCAACGAGGGTGCGGCGATCCGCGCAAAGTCCCTCTCTGCGGGACAGAACCGCACCGATACTGTCCTTCTTGTTGGAAACCATCCGCCCCATCCCGAGCATCTGAGCCGTCGTCTGACCGTTCAACTCATTACCAGCAGCGTGACCTTTTTCAATACGCAACACCGACAGCGCCTCAGTACCATAGGGCGTCGCGCCAAGATCCTCACCGAGCGTGACAAGCCTGTCCATCAGCGCCCCACCATATCGTGCGGGGACGGCAAGCTCATAGGCCAATTCACCAGAGAAGGAGATGCGGAAGAGCCGGGCGCGCAGTCCTCCGCAGACGGTCAATTCGCGGCAGGACATGAAGGGACAGGCATCATTGCTGATGTCCACACCATCCACCACCCGTTCAAGCAGGCGCCGCGCATGCGGGCCGGCGACGGAAAGCTGCGCCCATGCATCGGTCGTCGATATGAGCTGGACATCCAGATCCGGCCACAGACATTGCCGCGCGAATTCCATATGCCGATAGACCGGCCCCGCCTGTGACGTCGTGGTCGTGACCACCAGATGATCCTCGGCCAGCCGGGCGCAAGTCCCGTCGTCCATGGCGATCCCGTCCTCACGCAGCATCAGGCCATAACGCACCATACCGACCTTGAGCGTCTTGAACCCATTGCAATAGAGCCGGTTGACGAATTCGAGCGCATCCGCCCCCTGCACATCCACCTTTCCCAACGTGGTGACATCGCAAATCCCGACACCCGCTCGGGTGGCGAGCACTTCGCGATCAACACTGTCACGCCAGTGCGTTTCGCCGGGGCGGGGGAAATACTGTGCCCGCATCCACGGGCCGACTTCGGTGAAGGGCGCCCCCCGGGCCTTGGCCCATTCGTGGGTCGGGGTCAGCCGGAGCGGCCGGAATTCCGCGCCCGTATCCCCCCCACCCAGCACGCCCAGTGAAACCGGCGTATAGGGCGGGCGAAAGATCGTCGTGCCCGTCTCAGGGATGGAACGGCCCGTAAGCTCGGCCATGATGGCAAGCGCGGTCACATTGGACGTCTTGCCCTGATCCGTCGCCATGCCAAGCGTGGTCCAGCGCTTCAGATGCTCAACGGGGCGCATGTTTTCCTGATGCGCGAGGGCAATGTCCTTTACCGTCACATCATTCTGGAAATCGACCCATGCCCGAGCGGTGCCCGGAACATACCAGAAAGCCGATTGTTTGATCGGGGTGTCTTCGGCCTCCGGCAACTCCGGCATCGCGGCGTCCACACCCAGATCGGCAAGCACCGCCTGCGCGGCCCTCGCCCCGGAGCTGAGCGCGCCGCCGGTGCTCCCTTCCCCATTCGCTGCCCCCGCGGGAACAAGGCCGCGCGGTCCGCCCTCTCCCGGCAGAAAGGCCAGTTTCTCCTCAGACCACACAGGACGGCCCCGATGATGGGAGGCGAGCTGAAGATTGGGGTTCCACCCCCCCGATACGCCCAGTGCGCCGCAAGTGAGCGTCTGGGTCCGTCCCTCCTGCGTGATCTCCACCGAGTTCAGGCCAAGCCGCCCCTTGCTTCCGGTCACGACCGCGCCGGGAAACACCGGGTAGTCGCCCAAGGGTTGCGCATCCGCGCGGGTGTCGATGACACCGGCGATCTCCACGCCCTTCGCGGCCAGATCGCTCGCGGTCCGGTGGCCATCGTCATTGTTGGTGAAGATTGCCACGCGCCCCGCGGGGCAGGCCGCCCAACGGTTCGCATAGGCCCGCAACGCGCCCGCCAGCATGATGCCGGGTCGGTCGTTGTTCGCAAAGGGAATATGCCGCTCGGTCGCGCCGGTCGCCATGATCGTGCGGCGGGCGGTGATACGCCAAAGCGTCTGGCGCACGCCGTTGCTTGCATCAGGCGCATGATCCCCCACACGCTCTACCGCGCCATAGATACCGTGATCATAAGCCCCGAAAACCGTGGTGCGGCGCATGATGCGCAGATTGGGCAGGCTGCTGAGTTCCGCCTCTCTTCCCGCAAGCCAGTCGGTGGCGGGGGCATCGCCCAGCGTGTGGCTTTCGGAAAGCAAACGCCCACCGAGGCGAAAATCCTCATCGGCGAGGATGACACGTTTGCCCGTCCGCGCAGCGGTCAGCGCCGCCACAAGGCCCGCCGCCCCCGCTCCGATGACCAATAGATCGCAATGCAGAAACCCCTTGTCGTAGCTGTCCGGATCAGGCTCCATCGACAGACGCCCAAGGCCCGCCGCGCGCCGGATCGCAGGCTCATAGAGTTTCTCCCAGAACGCTTTCGGCCACATGAAGGTCTTGTAGTAGAACCCTGCAGCGAAGAGCGGCGAGACGAAATCGTTGACCCCAAGCGCATCGAACTTCAACGAGGGCCAACGGTTCTGGCTCATGGCGTCGAGCCCGTCATAAAGCTCCGTCACCGTGGCCTTGGTATTCGGCTCCCGGCGGGCCCCACTGCGCAACTCTACAAGGGCGCTCGGTTCCTCTGAGCCGGCTGTCAGCACGCCGCGTGGCCGGTGATACTTGAAGCTTCGCCCCATGAGCCGCACGCCGTTGGCCAGCAAAGCGGAGGCAAGCGTGTCCCCCGGATGCCCGACATAGCGCCTGCCATCGAAGGTGAAGGAGAGGGTGCGGGAGCGATCGATCAACCCGCCATCAAGCCTGCTCATGTGCCGTCCCCCGTCCGCGACAACACGGCATCGCGTGCCAGCACCGCGCCGAGAATCTCATGCGTGGTGGTGTCCCGCGTCACCAGAAGGATCGCCCGGTCCCCCTGCTCGTGAAACCAAAGCTCCTCGTGGACCCCGGCCCGGTTGTCGCGCAGGTAGAGGTACTCAAAGAACGCCTCTGCCGCGCCCGGCGCCATGCCATCGGGCCGGTCGAGCAGCTTTGCATCCCCGAGATAGGTGAACTCCTGCGCATCACGGGGCCCGAGAAGGGGGTGGGGGATCAGCATCGCTTTGGCCTCAATGCAAATGGGGCGCAGCGCCTGCGCCCTTTTCGTCGATCATGTACCCCCGCTCAAACCGGTCCAGCCGGAAAGCACGGGCCGTGGGATGCGGGCTGTCATTGGCGAGAAGATGTGCAAAGGCATACCCGCTGGCCGGGGTTGCCTTGAACCCGCCATAGCACCACCCTCCGTTCAGATAGAGGCCTTCGATAGGAGTGCGGTCAATGATCGGAGAGCCGTCCATGCTCATATCGACCACCCCGCCCCAGGCGCGCAAAAGCCGCGCCCGCCCGAGCATGGGCATCAATGCCATGCCGCCCTCGACGACGTCCTCCATGACAGGCAGATTTCCCCGCTGCGCATAGGAGGCGTACCCCTCTATGTCGCCGCCAAAAACTAGTCCGCCCTTGTCGGACTGGCTGATATAGAAGTGCCCCGCGCCGAAGGTGATGACGCCGGGGATCACGGGCTTCAGCCCTTCGGTGACGAAGGCTTGCAGCGCGTGGCTCTCGATCGGCATACGAAGGCCGGCCATCCCCATGACACGGCTGGTATTACCCGCGACCGCGACGCCGACCTTGCCCGCGCTGATATAGCCCCGCGATGTTTCCACCCCGCGAACGCGGCCCTTCTCAATGAAGAACCCGGTGACCTCGCAATTCTGGATCAGGTCCACCCCGGCCATGTCCGCGCCCCGCGCGTATCCCCACGCGACACCATCGTGGCGCGCGGTGCCCCCGCGCCGTTGCAAAAGCCCGCCCTTGATCGGAAAGCGGGCGTTGTCGAAATTGAGGAAAGGCGCCATCTTGCGGACCGCCGAGACATCCAGCAGTTCGGCATCCGCACCCGACATGCGCATGGCATTGCCGCGCCGCCGAAATGCATCTCGCTGCGCATCGGAGTGGCACAGGTTGAGAACGCCCCGCTGGCTCACCATCGCGTTGAAGTTCAACTCCTGCTCCAACCCTTCCCACAGCTTCATCGAGAACTCGTAGAATGGCTGATTTCCGGGCAGCAGATAGTTGGAACGGATGATCGTCGTGTTTCGCCCCACATTGCCGGACCCGAGCCATCCCTTCTCCAGCACCGAGATGCGCGCCTGCCGAAAGGTACGGGCAAGATAATAGGCCGTCGCAAGCCCATGGCCGCCCCCGCCAATGATCACATAGTCATAGGCGGGTTTGGGATCCGGATTGCGCCAAAGCGGCGCCCAGCCCTTGTGACCGGTCAGGGCCTCGGCAAGAACGCGCAAACCTGAAAAACGCATGGCGGGGTCCTATGGATCAAATATCGAGCGTGGTTTCACGCTCCCAAGCGGAGAAGTGCGCGACGAAGGAGTTCCACTCCTGAAGCTTCATCTTCATGTAGGAGCCTGAAAACTCTTCCCCCAGTATGGCCTTCAACTCCGCATCCGCATCGAACTGCCGAATAGCATCCAGCATATTGAGAGGCAGCTTCGGGGCATCCGTCACGAGATGACCTTCGGCATACATATCGATGTCATGACGCGGCCCGGGGTCGGCCTTTGATCGGATTCCAGAAAGACCCGCCGCAATGATCACGGCCTGAAGCAGGTAGGGGTTTACCGCCCCGTCCGGCAGGCGCAATTCGAAACGCCCCGGTCCGGGAACGCGTACCATGTGTGTCCGGTTGTTCCCCGTCCAAGTGACCGTATTGGGCGCCCAGGTGGCCCCCGATGTGGTGCGCGGCGCGTTGATGCGCTTGTAGCTGTTGACGGTTGGATTGGTTATGGCGGCAAGCGCCTCGGCGTGTTTCATGATCCCGCCGAGGAACTGCGCGCCTTGCTCCGAAAGGCCCAACTCCGCCGTGGGACCGGTGCCCTTGTCCGTGGCGAACACGTTGGTTTCCCCGCTCTGATCCCAGACCGAGATATGGGCATGACAGCCGTTTCCGGTGAGGCCTTCGACCGGCTTGGGCATGAATGTCGCGCGAAGCCCGTGCTTCTCGGCGACGGATTTGACCATGAATTTGAAAAAGCTGTGCCGGTCTGCGGTGACCAGCGCGTCGGCGAATTCCCAATTCATTTCGAACTGGCCATTCGCGTCCTCGTGGTCGTTCTGATAGGGGCCCCAGCCAAGCTCGAGCATGTAGTCACAGACCTCGGCAATCACGTCATAGCGCCGCATCACGGCCTGCTGATCATAGCAGGGCTTCTCCGCCGTATCCGCCGGGTCGGAAATCCGGTCACCTTCGGGGGTCAGCAAGAAAAACTCCGCCTCGACACCAGTCATGACCCTCAGGCCCATCTCCGCTGCGTCATCCACCAGCCGCCGCAGCACGTTGCGTGGTGCCTGAGCCACATCCTCCCCCTCCATGATTGGATTGGCGGCAACCCAAGCCACGTCCTTCTTCCACGGCAGTTGGATCACCGTTGCGGGATCGGGCACGGCCAGCATGTCGGGATGAGCCGGGGTCATGTCGAGCCACGTGGCGAAGCCTGCAAATCCTGCGCCGTCTTCGACCATGCCCTCAATCGCTTGGGCGGGGACGAGTTTCGCCCGCTGCCCCCCGAAAAGGTCGGTGAAGGAGATCATGAAGTATTTGACGCCCTTCTCCCGGGCAAATGCGGCCAGATCTGTCATGTCATCAATCCCTTTTGTTCGTTCTTGGCTCCGGCGGCACGGTCATCGGCAGATCAGAAACCAGATTGCCCGGGGATCCATGACGTGCCCGCCAGCGGCACGCCGGCCATCGCCGCCGCTTCTATCGTCAGGGCGCAAAGGTCCTCCGGTTCGAGGTTATGCACGTGGCTCTTGCCGCAGGCCCGGGCCAAGGTCTGACATTCGAGCGTCAGCACGTTGAGATAGTTGCGCAGCCTCCGCCCTGCTTCGATGGGGTCGAGCCGCGCCATGAGGTCGGGGTCCTGCGTAGTTATGCCCGCAGGATCGCGCCCTTCGTGCCAATCATCATAAGCGCCGGTGGTCGTGCCAAGCTTTTGATACTCGGCTTCCCATTTGGGATCGTTGTCGCCAAGCGCGACGAGCGCGGCCGTCCCGATCGCCACAGCATCCGCCCCAAGCGCCAGAGCCTTGGCGACATCCGCACCCGTGCGAATACCCCCCGATACAACGAGTTGGACCTCCCGGTGCATTCCCAGATCCTGCAGGGCCTTCACCGCCGGGCGGATACACGCGAGCGTCGGCTGACCCACATTTTCGATGAAAACATCCTGTGTTGCGGCCGTTCCGCCCTGCATTCCATCCAGCACGACGACATCGGCACCGGCCTTCACCGCAAGCGCGGTATCGTAATAGGGCCGGGCGCCGCCGATCTTGATATAAATCGGCTTTTCCCAGTTGGTGATTTCACGAAGCTCGAGGATCTTGATCTCCAGATCGTCCGGCCCGGTCCAATCGGGATGCCGACACGCAGAGCGCTGGTCGATCCCGACAGGAAGGTCGCGCATTCCAGCGACCCGTTCGGTGATCTTTTGACCCAGAAGCATCCCGCCGCCGCCGGGCTTCGCACCCTGTCCCACCACCACTTCGATCGCATCCGCGCGGCGCAGATCGTCCGGGTTCATGCCATAACGGCTCGGCAAGTACTGATAGACCAGCTTCTCCGAATGGCCGCGCTCCTCTTCCGTCATTCCCCCGTCCCCTGTGGTGGTCGAGGTTCCGGCCATAGTGGCCCCGCGCCCCAAGGCTTCCTTGGCGTGGCCCGAAAGCGCACCGAAGGACATCCCGGCGATGGTGACGGGGATCTTCAACTCGATCGGCTTTTTGGCAAAGCGCGTCCCGAGTGTCACTGACGTATCGCATTTCTCGCGATACCCTTCGAGCGGGTAGCGGCTCATCGAGGCACCCAAAAAAAGCAGGTCGTCGAAATGCGGGACCCGGCGCTTCGCCCCGCCGCCGCGAATGTCATAGATGCCGGTGGCCGCCGCGCGCCGTATCTCCGAGTTGACGTCGTTCGAGAATGTCCACGACTGGCGCGGCTCGGTCTGGGGTGTCTTGGCCATGTCGCGCTCCTCAGTATTCGTCTGCGTGATCGATGTTGAAATGATAGAGCTTGCGGGCGGAGCCATAGCGGCGGAACTCTTCGGGGCTGGCATCCGCTCCGGCTCGCTCCAGCAGCTCGGCGAGCATCTTCAGATGCTCAGGGCGCATTTCCTTTTCGATGCAGTCGGCCCCAAGGCTCTTGACCTTTCCGCGCACAAAGAGCCGCGCCTCATAAAGGCTGTCCCCAAGCGCGTCGCCCGCATCGCCGAGCACGACTAGGTTGCCCTTTTGCGCCATGAAGGCGGACATGTGGCCGATGTTTCCATGCACCACGATGTCGATCCCCTTCATCGAGATCCCGCAGCGGGAGGAGGCATTGCCCTTGATATTAAGCAGCCCCCCGTGTCCCGTGGCCCCCGCATATTGCGAGGCATCGCCCGCAATCGTCACGATGCCCGACATCATGTTTTCCGCAACGCCCGGCCCGGCCGAACCGTCGACGGTGACACGCGCCTCCTTGTTCATGCCGGCGCAATAATAGCCGGTGGAGCCTTTGATCGTCACATCGAGCGCGCCATCCAGACCGCAGGCCATGGCATGACTTCCGCGAGGATTTTCGATTAGATATGCGTCGTTGCTGTGGGTCTTGGCAGCCGATTGGAGGGCTGTGTTGACCTCACGCAAATCGAGCTTTGCCATATCGAGCGTTACGGCCATGGATCAGCGCTCCCAGAAATAGACGGTGGCGGGCTCGGGCTCCCAAACTCGGGCAGCTTCGATCCCGGGTAGATCGGCGAAGGCGCGGTATTCCGACGCGAAAGCGACATATTCATCGGTTTCAGCCATCACCGCAGGCTTGCAGGCGATCGGGTCGCGGACCACGCCGAACCCGTCTCGCGTTCCGGCCACGAAAGTGAAAAATCCGTCGAGGTCCTTGAGCGTCCCTTCCAAGGCTTCCCCAAGGCTTGCACCTTCGGCAACGCGCCACGAGATGTACGCCGCCCCCACTTCGGTATCGTTTTCCGAACGGGTCCGGACCCCCTTGCGCTCCAACACCCTGCGCATGCGGTTGTGGTTCGAGAGGGAGCCGTTGTGGACGAGGCACTGATCGTCGGCGGTGGAAAACGGATGCGCCCCCAATGTCGTGACAGCAGACTCCGTTGCCATCCGGGTGTGACCGATCCCGTGGCTTCCGCCCATATCGCGCAAGCCGAAACGGTCTGCCACGTCGCGCGGCAGACCCACTTCTTTGTAAATTTCCATGGTCTCGCCAGACCCCATGACACGCAGCCCCCGCGCCTCCATCACCGCGGTCGCCCGCGCGCTTTGTTCTGCGGGAACCGTGACGATCGCATGGGTACTGATGGTGCGCACAGCCACCTGCGCGCCAAGCGCGTCCGAAAGCGCGTCCGCGAGCCCGGCGAAGGAGGCGTCCGGCGTGTCGGATTGCACCGTGATCTTCACCGCGCCCGGCACCGCCTCACCGTAGATTGCGATGCCCGCGCTATCGGGGCCGCGATCCGTCATGGTGATGAGCATATCGGTCAGCATGTCGCCAAGCTGAGGGCGCATGGCATCCTTCTTCAGGAACAGCCCAACAATGCCACACATCGCTTTCCCCTTGTTTCAGCTACCTCGCACTGAAACTTTCCTAATGGGAAAACTTATTGCCTCTCAATGAATATTTTATCGTCTGCGCCAGATTGTGGGCGGAGGCGTCGGATTCTCGCCATCGCCGCCCTATTTCTCGGCAAACTTCAGGCATCTGCACAGATTTCGATCAGATCAGGGCTCAACTTTCCTGCGGGTAGGTGATGATCGAGAGGTAGCGTATGGGGAGCGAGACAAGAGTCTCGGGACCGTGCGGCGCGTCGGCATCGAACAGAAGGCTGTCCCCCGGTTCCATCAGGTAAATTTGCTCGCCATGACGATATTCGACTACCCCTTCGAGGAAATAGAGGAACTCGATGCCTTCGTGCTGGAAGGTAGGAAACCGATCGCTCTCTGTTGTCAGCACGATCAGATAGGGCTCTACCACAACCCCAGACCTGTTGGAGCCGATGTGACCAAGCAGGTGGTACTGATGCCCGGCGCGTGTACCTTCCCGCTCGATCTCAACACCGTCCCCTGCTTTGACATGCATCGCGCCGCGTCGCTCTTCATACCCCTGAAAGAGCTGTAGGAACGGCACGCTGAGCGCATCGGCCAGCGTCTGGAGCGTGTTGAGCGATGGTGAAATCACGCCGTTCTCGATTTTCGACAGCATCCCCGCCGAGAGCCCTGTCTTGGCGGCGAGGTCCCCTCCGGTCATCCTCTGCCGCTTGCGCAATTCTCGGACCTGTCGCCCGATCGCGACTTCAAGGTTCTTTTCCCTTCCCTCGCGCAGGGCGTGTGGATCCTGCGTGAGCTTGGTCCCCGAGGCGGCTGTGATCTTATCGGCTCCGGTTTTCTTCATGCGGGGGCGTATCCTGGCAACTTAACAGACGCATCGCTGCGCTCAGGATGAACGCCGCAACCGCGAGGTTGGACCGGGGCCTACCGAAATCTTGGCCGCGATACGAAAATTCGCCTGTCGATCAGGCTCCGGTCACCCGCCATATGACATCGCCGACATCATCGGCCATGAGCAAGGATTTTCCATCCGGGCCGATCGCCACGCCCACGGGCCGGCCATAAGCGAGCTTTTCGTCCTCGGACAGGAATCCGCTCAGGATATCGCGGGGCGGGCCGCTCGGGGCCCCGTTCGCAAAAGGCACGAAGATCAACTTGTACCCGCTGAGCTTTGACCGGTTCCACGAACCATGCTGGCCGATGACCATTCCGTCGCCAAAACCGGGCAACGTCCCCTCAGGCATCCAGCAAAGACCCAGCGAGGCTGTATGACCGCCCAGAGCATAATCAGGCTTTATGGCGCGCGCGACAAGTTCGGGATCTTGCGGGACGCGATCGTCGACCGTATCGCCCCAATAGCAATAGGGCCAACCGTAAAAACCGCCGTCCACGACCGTGGTCAGGTAGTCAGGCGGAGTTTCGTCGCCAAGGCCATCGCGCTCATTCACCACCGTCCAAAGCGCCCCGGTGGAGGGCTCCCATGCCGTACCGACCGCGTTGCGCAATCCCGATGCGAAGATCCGTGCCGTTTCGGCTTCGACGTCAAGCTCCCAAATCGCCGCGCGCCCTTCCTCGACCTCCATGCCCTGATCACCGATATTCGACAGCGAGCCTACGCCGGCGTAAATCTTGGTGCCGTCGGGCGAGGTGATCAGGCTGCGGGTCCAATGCCCGCCCGGCTTGAAATCCACCAGCTTTCGACCCGGACCCGTCAGCGACGTGTCGCCGGACTTGTAGTCGAAAACAACAATGCCATCGGTGTTGCCGAGGTAAAACTTCTCTCCGATGAGCGCCATTCCGAACGGCTGATTCTGCCCTTCCACAAACACTTCGCGCATCTCGGCCGCGCCATCTCCGTCGGCATCCCGCCAGAGCGTCACCCGGTTGGCGCTGATGCCGATGGCCTTGACCCGGCGCATCGTAGCCTGAGCCGCGTGATCCATGAGTGTCCTCGGCGCACTGGGTTGTTCCTTGGATTCCGCCACGAGCACGTCACCATTCGGCAGCACTTCGATCCAGCGCGGATGATCAAGCCCGGAGGCAAAGGCATTTACCTTGAGCCCCGGTGCGCAGGTCGGCACATGCCCATGGGCCCAACCATGCGCGACAGGCATTTTCAGCGTCATGATACCCTGCGATTTCGCTTCGGGTATCTCGGGCGCCGAACCCATCGCCTGATGCTTCGGCGATCCCATTCGGCGCATGAGCGCCACTGTTCCGCCGACCAGAGCCGTTGCCTTCGCCATGAATTCCATTGATCCGCCTCACGCTTTCGTTTGCGGGCAATCTAGCGGCGATTGGGCGGGGGTTACAGCAACTTTCCCGCGCGTGTCGTTGCCTATCGGCGGCGAATGCCTCTACCTTCCGCCATCTGCAAATGGCTCTCACGACTGGAACAACGATTTGCTATCATACCTGCGCAGGATGCGACCATACGCGCTCATCGTCTTGCCGGTTCTCAGCGGTGTGTGGTTGGCGGGCGGCGTTACACTCATCGGGGCCCTGACCGCCAACTATTCCCACGTCAGCCAATTCATGAGCGCGCTTGGCGCAGAGGACGCGCCCTACAAGGACTGGACGAACTACGGCGTATTCATTCCGACCGAACTTTTGCTTCTGGCATTTATCGCAGAACTCAAGGGGTACCTCTCTGCGCCAAGACGCGCCCTGATGTCTCTCCTGCTACTGTCGAGCTATGCCATTCTGCTTTTAGCCGCGGCGTTTCTGCCATGTGATGCGGGATGCAGGTGGGACGGTGCCAACAGCGCCCCCAGCCTCTCTCACGTGGCTCATATGACAATTGCGACCATCGCCTATCCAATTGCCATACTTGGCGTATTGCTCCTCAGTTTCGCCGTTTGGCAGAGCAGGACATTGCGGTCGATCAGTTTGGCGACGGCTCTGGTCGGGGCCTGCTTTTATGCTGCGATTGCCCTTTGGCCGGACGCCCAAGGCCTTTTTCAGCGCGCCCTGGAGGCTTGGATTTATGCGCAGATGATCCTGATCGGCCGTTACGTATTTGCAAAGCCCGATGCTCCGAACGCAGGCTGAGCATTCATCCTTACCGCGGCTCACTGTGGTGAAGCTTGGCCCGGTTCCAACCTCGCGAATTCCCTTTGCCGGTATTGGCCTGTTGTCCTTGAGACTGATAGTGGCAAGCCCCAGCAATCCCAGCATCCGCCCTTTGCACTTCGTGGCGCGGGCGAACAATCCCGAGGTCTAGGGCGGAACGTCCATTTCGAGAAGACAGAAATCGATATTGGATACAGGCGTTTAGCGAA
Organism: Poseidonocella pacifica; assembly: GCF_900111875.1. Lineage (GTDB taxonomy): Bacteria > Pseudomonadota > Alphaproteobacteria > Rhodobacterales > Rhodobacteraceae > Poseidonocella > Poseidonocella pacifica. The sequence goes on along the minus strand of NZ_FOJU01000004.1, from coordinate 275,022 downwards.
GTTTCTGGCATCCAATAATGTTTCAGCATCCATTCGGGCACTGCGGATAGAAGTGTAGTGCCGAACTATGTGCATGACGTCAGCCCTCACGTGGGTTGAGGTTTGGCACCCGTGCTCACCAAGGAAAACCCGCCTGTTGTGGCCTTCATGAAAGGTATCGCGGCACCTGTCAAAGCGGCGACTGCAGCGTCTGGAACCCCGTGTCAATTTGAGGTTGTGCCGTTTCCGGGCAATGGGCGGCAAGGCGAGTTCCGTTCAGCCATGACCGCGATCATGTCGAAGCTTCTGAACCAATAGCCAAAGGGGTCAGATTCGACCCAAATCGACCTGCGTCTACCCACGCCGGCTTGCTATGTGCCTACCGTAGCAGCTGGCACATCTGCCGAAGTCTTATAATTCTTGAGAACATTGGTCGGAGTGAGAGGATTCGAACCTCCGGCCCCTGCCTCCCGAAGACAGTGCTCTACCAGGCTGAGCTACACTCCGACCGTGGCGCGCGGAATAGCCGAGGCCCCAATCTTTGACAAGAGCCTTATTTCCGCGACTGCCGCTTGTCGTAGAGCCGGGCCAGTCGCGGCGTCGTGGGGACTTCGAAGCGCAGACGGGTTCGCAGGACCGGCTTGTTTTCCGATTGGCCCCCGCGGCTTTCGCGCAAGACGATATAAAGGCCGCTGGCGATAATGATCGTGGCACCGATCACGGTATTACGCGCCACGCCCTCGTCAAAGAAAACGCTGCCATACAGCGTTGCCCAAAGGATCTGGCTGTACTGCATCGGGGCGACAATCGCCGCCTCGCCGTTGCGATAGGCCGCGATGATGAGCCGGGAGGCCAGCAGACCAAAGAGCGCGATTGTCCCGATAAGGCCAAGCTCAACGATCGTCATCGGGCGATAGACAACCGGCAATAGAGCCCCCATCACCAGACAGTTCGCCATCATCGGATAGAGTAAAAGGACGACCCCACGCTCTTCTCCGCCAACCTTCCGAACGATGACGGACGCAAGCGCGCTGCTCACAGCGGCCGAGAGCGCCGCGAGATGACCAAGGGTGAAGGTTTCGGCAGAGGGTTGCAGGACCACGAACACGCCCACGAGCCCGACGAGGATGGCGATGCCCCGGCGCAGGTGGACAGTCTCCCCCAGTATCGGAATCGCCAGAAGGGTGATCAGCAACGGCGCGGCAAAGATGATCGCATAGACCTGCGCCATCGGAAGGTTCGAGAAGGCGTAGAAGGCCGAAATCCCCGTGAGCACCGCAGCGCAGGTCCGCAGGGCCATCCACCATGGATGAACGGGCCGGAGCGTGCCCTGCGTCGCGTCCCGCATCAGCACGATGGTCAACAGGGGAAACCCGAGCAGGACACTGAAAAAGATGATCTGCACGGAATTGAACGTACCACCCAGCAGTTTGACGATCACGTCATGGGTGGAGAAAATCGCAAACGCGAGCAGGGCCTGAAGGCTTCCCTTGGTATTGCCGCCCATCGCGCGCCTCCGTCATCTTGTTTCCAAAGCGATGACAAAAAGCGCGCGTAGGCTCAAGACCTCAAAGGCTGCTATCCAGCGCCTCCAGCACCAAATCGCCCATAACTGTCGTCGAAACGGGCGTCTTGCCCTCTTCTCCAAGCAGATCCGCCGTGCGCGCCCCGTCGGCGAGGACCTTCTCCACAGCGGCTTCAAGGCGCTCGGCTTCGTCGCCCTGATCGAAGGAATAGCGCAGCGCCATGGCAAAGCTCAGGATGCACGCGATCGGATTGGCCTTGCCCTGACCGGCGATGTCGGGGGCGGAGCCGTGGACCGGCTCATAGAGTGCCTTCGGGCGGCCGTTCGCCATGGGCGCACCGATGGAGGCAGAGGGCAGCATCCCGAGAGAACCAGTAAGCATGGCCGCCGCATCGGACAGAAGATCGCCAAAAAGGTTGTCCGTGACGATGACATCGAACTGCTTGGGCCAGCGGCAAAGCTGCATCGCGCCCGCGTCGGCATACATGTGCGAGAGTTCCACGTCGGGGTAATCCTCGTCGTGCACCTTCTGGACGACTTCACGCCACAGGATACCCGATTCCATGACGTTGGCCTTTTCCATGGAGCAGACCCTGTTGCTCCGACGGCGGGCAAGCTCGAAGGCCGACCGGGCGACGCGCTCGATCTCGCTCTCGGTATAGCGCTGCGTGTTGATACCGACGCGCTCATTGCCTTCCTGAAAAATCCCGCGCGGCTCGCCGAAATAGATCCCGGAGGTCAACTCACGGACGATGACGATATCAAGGCCGGCAACCACGTCTCTCTTCAGCGAGGAGAAATCCGCAAGAGCGTCAAAACACTGCGCCGGGCGGAGGTTGGCATAGAGATCCATTTCCTTGCGCAGGCGCAACAGGCCCCGCTCTGGCTTTACCGAGAAATCCAGATCGTCGTACTTCGGGCCGCCAACAGCGCCGAGCAAAACCGCATCAGCGGCCTGCGCCCGCTCCATCGTCTCGTCGGTCAACGGCGTTCCATGCACGTCATAGGCCGCACCGCCCACGAGGTCTTCGCTCACGTCGAAGGCGAGACCGCGCTTGTCACCGAACCAGTCGATGATGCGGCGCACCTGAGACATGACTTCGGGGCCGATCCCGTCGCCGGGAAGGATGAGGAGCGAAGGGGTAGTCATGGCGGTTCAGTCCTGTCTTGCTTGGGTCCGCAAACGGGGTAGCGACTGGGGGCGGTAGCGTCAATGTGGCAGTTGCAGATCGACCCAGACCAGACGGTGCCGGCTTGCACCGGTCCCCCCCTCGCCGAGGAGTGCATGATCGTCCTCGCCCGGGCGTGGCCAGAAAACCCCCGCATCCAGAACGACCCAATCCGCAGAGGGAAGCACATAATCCGCCCGCATGATGCCGACCTCCACGTCGCGCCAGTCCACCGTCGCGGAAGGCGCCCCCAGATCAGCGCCCCCGGCACTGATGGGCGTCGGGTCAACGATATCGCCACGGCTTAGAAAGTCGCGCATCACCTCGCGGCGTCCGTCGCCGCGCTCCGCGTCCAGATTGGAATCGCCCGCGATCACGAAGGCCCCCTCCGGCGGAGATTGGGCGAGTGCGCCATCCAAAAGGGCCGCCCAGAGCCGCAACTCATCCGCATTCCTCAACCCATTCCGGTCCTCGACGCCATCGAAGACAGGAGGAGTCGCGTAAAAGGTCAAAAGCTCGAACCGGCGCCCCTCAGGGAGAAGGATCGGGACAATCCAATGCGCCGTCGTGGAAAGGCGCTGCACGGAGAGCGCCTCTGGCGAATGGAACGGCTTGCCACCCCGCTGCGGAAGGTCGGCGCCGGGAACATCGGCCCAGAGGATCGCGGAAAGATCCCGCACCGCGCCCACGTCGATGGGGTATCGCGACATCACCGCCATCCCCCCCTCTCCGGCATAGGCGCCGTACCCTTGGGCATCCGCCGGACCGCCGGTACGTCCATCCCCATCAAGATCCAACCCCGTGGCCATCCCGGTATTTGGACGCAACGCGAAACGATGGGGGAAGCTCACACCCTGCAATTCGACAAGCTCGGCCAAAGCCGTGAGCGCCCGACCCTCCGCATCATAGTCGATCCCCTGAAGGGCGATCACATCCGGCGCGATATGGGCGATGATGGTGGCGACCGCTTCTGCCTGAGTGTCTCCACGCAGAATGTCACGCAGCAATAGGCCCGGCCCCGCCCGTGAAAGCCCGGTATTGTAGGTTGCCACCCGGATACGCGGCGGCTCGGTTGCGGAAACTGTTCCAGCCCCCAAGACGGCCACCAGCACCGCGAGGATCAGGCGCCCGGTACGAACCAGTCGGACCACGCCCGAGGTGCATCGCCACGCCCTAGATAGCGTGCGACGCGCAGAAGCGCCGTGGCGCGCATGAGAAGGTTTGCCGGAATGAAAGCCCATAGAGTGATCGCCCAGATGGTCGTTTGCGGATCATTGAAGGCGTGAGGATCGACGATCGGAACAAGCATGTCGACCGCCAACGGCGCGAAAACAGGAAAGCAGAGCGCACCAAGAAGGCTCAAACCCGCACTCCGGTAAAGCGCGCTCGCGGGCGCCAGCCGTGTCGCGGTGAAGAGCGGCAGGTTGATCCATAGGTTGAAGTTGCGCGGCGCGGACCACGGGGCCAGCCAGATCGCCGCCAGCATGTGGACAATCAACACTGCCATGAGCCCGAAGCTGAGCGCCGCCGCGAGAGCCATCTCTTCGCGAAGATCGATGGGGATTGCCCCCAGCGACGCCGGCAACAATGACGCCACGGGAAGGTCAGCCCAAGGGCGCAAGGCTTGGGCCGCTTGGGCGACAAGCCCAGTGACCGCCCCCGGGGCAACGGAATGTCGGAACAGCAGCGTGACGGCCAACACCAGCACGAACAAGGTAATGAACCGCAGGCGATTGACTGGGGCGGCCCCGCGGAATTCGACGAGGCTGGGCGCTGTGGCGCCATATTCCAGAAAGGTGAAGATCGCGGCGGAAAGCGCAAGGAGTTCCGCCAGCGGCGCATCGGCCCAACGCTGACCCGGCAAGAGCAGAGACGGAAGCGCCAAGAGCAGCGCCACCAGAATTGCCCTCATGAGCGCGCCAAGCCCGCGTTCCATTGCCACCTCTATCAGTTTTGCATCGCGACGCGCGGATTTGCGGCGTCATTCAATGCCTCAATATGGTCAGAACAATGCGGCAACTCCATGAACTTGCCCGCATGAAATACGTCAAATTCGTCAGGAATGCCTGATTTCCCTAGCTCATTCCGGTTCGAAATATTCGCCGGAAACTGGGAATTGCGGCGGCGATATGGCCGGGAAACGCCCGTTCCCCGGCCATTTCAGAGGTTCAGATCCAGGGCCGTACGCTGGAAAGCTGCGTCTCATAGCTGTCAATCGACGGCGCTTGTTCCATCGTCAGGCCGATATCATCCAATCCGTGCAACAGGCAGTGTTTGCGGAATGGATCGACATCAAAGGGAATGACCTCACCGTCAGAGGTGGTGATCTGTTGTTGATCCAGATCCACGGTCATACGCGCGTTCGATCCCTTCTCCGCGTCCGCCATCAACAAGTCTACTTGCTCCTGCGGCAGCGCGATCGGGAGAATCCCGTTCTTGAAGCAGTTGTTGAAGAAGATGTCGGCAAAGCTTGTGGAAATCACGCAGCTGATGCCGAAATCCTTGATGGCCCAAGGCGCGTGCTCCCGAGAGGAGCCGCATCCGAAGTTATCGCCCGCCACCAGAATCTCGGCGTCACGATACTTCGGCTGGTTCAGGACGAAATCGGGGTTCTCGTTGCCCTCCCGGTCAAAGCGCATCTCGTCGAAGAGGTTCGCGCCAAGTCCAGTACGTTTGATCGTCTTGAGGAACTGCTTGGGGATGATCATGTCCGTGTCGATGTTGACGAGCGGCATGGGAGCAGCAATTCCGGTGAGTTTTTCGAACTTATCCATTATCGCTCTCCTCAATCCAACTCGCGCACGTCGGTCAGACGGCCAGTGATCGCCGCCGCTGCGGCCATGGCGGGCGACATGAGGTGCGTGCGGCCCTTATAGCCCTGACGCCCCTCAAAGTTCCGGTTCGACGTAGAGGCGCACCGCTCGCCGGGAGCAAGTTGATCGGGGTTCATGCCAAGGCACATCGAGCACCCCGCCATGCGCCAGTCAAAACCTGCCGCCTTGAGCTTGTCGGCGATGCCCTCTTCCTCGGCCTGCGCCCTGACAAGCCCGGAGCCCGGGACGATCATGGCGCGGATACCGTCCTTGACCCGGCGGCCCTCCATGATCTTGGCAACCTCGCGCAGGTCTTCGATCCGGCCGTTGGTGCAGGACCCGATAAAGACCGTGTCGATGGTGATGTCCGAAAGTCTCTGTCCGGGGGTCAGCCCCATATAGTCGATGGAGCGCCGAGCCGCGTCGACCTTGCCGCCTGCGAAATCCTCGGGCGCGGGAACGGTCGCCGTGATCGGCAGGACATCCTCGGGCGAGGTGCCCCAAGTTACCACGGGAGCGATCTCCGAGGCGTCGATTTCGATGATCTTGTCGTAATGCGCGCCTTCGTCGGAAGTGAGGGTCTTCCAATACTCAAGCGCCATTTCCCATTGCGCACCCTTTGGTGCATGGGGCCGACCCTTGACATACTCAAAGGTTTTTTCGTCAGGCGCGATAAGCCCAGCGCGTGCGCCGCCTTCGATGGCCATGTTGCACACGGTCATACGGCCTTCGACCGAAAGCTCGCGGATCGCGGAGCCGGCATACTCGATGACGTGACCGTTGCCGCCCGCAGTGCCGGTTCGGCCGATGATCGTCAGCGTGATATCCTTGGCAGTCACACCGGGCGGAAGCTTGCCTTCGACCCGCACGAGCATGTTCTTGGATTTCTTCTGAATCAGCGTCTGCGTGGCGAGCACATGCTCAACCTCGGAGGTGCCGATCCCGTGGGCAAGCGCACCAAAGGCCCCGTGGGTCGCGGTATGGCTGTCGCCGCACACGATGGTCATGCCCGGCTGGGTCCACCCTTGCTCGGGGCCGATGATGTGCACGATGCCTTGGCGAATGTCGTCGACGTCGTACATTTCCACGCCGAAATCAGCAGCATTCTGGCGCAGCGCCTCGACCTGAATGCGCGACATCTCATCCTTGATCCCGGCAAGGCGGTTTGGGTCGGTCGGCACGTTGTGATCCGGAACGGCAATCGTCTTTTCGGGTGCGCGCACCTTGCGGCCTGCCAAGCGCAGGCCCTCAAAGGCCTGCGGGCTGGTGACCTCGTGAACGAGGTGGCGGTCGATATAGAGCAAGCAGGTGCCGTCGTCGGATTCGTGGACGACGTGCGCGTCCCAGATCTTGTCGTAGAGTGTCTTGGGGGACATAGGTCCTCTCCCTGGATGACGAATGGAATTTCTGAAGCGGAAAAAGGAATGCCGCCTTATAGGCGTGCCAGCACGGTCAGCGTGGCACCAAAGAAGCGCCAAGGCAGCCGGGAGCGATCATCCATGTCGAAAATCCGAGTCATGTCGGATCACATAAACCCACATGAGGATTCCATCAAGCACCCTTGCGCGGGTCCACGTCGATCCATCGCGGGTCGCACATGACGTCGGTGTAGGAACGCCCCACCCCCAGCCACGCCAGCGCAAGATCGGGGTTTTCCGAGTGGATCGCCGAAACGCCGGGGCTGTTGGCGGAAAAGCCTTCGACCATACGGGCCAGACTGAACCCCGGGGACTCTTCAGGAGCGTAGTAGGCAATGCGCCAGACCTCCCCGGATCCGAGGGCGCTCTCGCTGAGGTAGGTGATGTAATGAACCACGTCGATGGCGGTCGCGTCGAACCCTTCGATGGCCGATATGTCGATGAACAGATGCTTGCGCTCGGCGAAAGGAACAGTCTTGGCGAGTATGTTCCGGCAATCGCGATTGACCTCGCTGATCAACGGGCCATGGTTGCGAAGCGCTGTGTAGCCCCCGCCAATAACCAGATATCGCATAGGTGCTAAGGTTGCTGACATAAACTCACGAAATCGAACTGTTACCCTTGGTCAAGTATAGAGAAGGCGCGCCCACTGTCCATGCTTGTAAGGCCGCGCTTGTCGCAGTGCATTTTGCATGATCTGATCGCTCCATGGAGCCACAATCCACGTTCGACATTCTGCAACGACTACTGCGCCAAGGAGAAATCTTCCTTCTGGGGCTTATGCGCGAATGGAATGCCTATCAGATCGTCATCGCGGCCGGGATTTTCCTCCTAGCCTGGGGTTTCGCCAAGATCATCGGGGCGCGGATGCACCTTTGGATGCGCGGACTGGAGGGGTGGCCGCTTTGGCGCATGCGGTTGCTGGTCATGTTCCACCGGCGACTGCGACTTACTCTCTTTGTCTTTCTGATCTGGACCGTCACCCTGATCATGCGCGAGGCCACTTGGCCCAGTCGATCCTACCTGCTGGGCATAATCGCCATGCTCGCGACGGCATGGCTGCTGATCGCCATGGCCACACGGCTTATCCGCAATCCCTTGCTGCGCTTTCTGGTGCGATACGGCGGTTGGGCTTGGGTTACCCTTCTGATTGTCGGGCTGACGGACGAGGCACGGAACCTGCTCGATTCCGCCGCGGTCGATATAGGAGACGCCCATTTCTCGCTGTGGCTCCTCTTGCAGGCGCTTGTCCTTCTTGCTGTGCTTTTCGCGGGCGCGCGGTTCCTTTCGGTCACCTCCTCGGCCACCATCCGCTCCAACGAAGATATCTCCCCCTCGATGCAGGTCCTTGCCATCAAGGTTCTGCAAGTCTTGCTCTACTCCTCGGCCTTCTTCATCGGCCTGCGTACCGTCGGGGTGGATCTCACCGGGCTTGCGGTTCTGTCGGGTGCGGTCGGCGTGGGGCTTGGCTTCGGGCTTCAGAAGGTGGTCTCAAACCTCGTCTCCGGCATCATCATCTTGCTCGACAAGTCGATCAAACCCGGTGACGTGATCTCGCTCGGCGAGACGTTTGGATGGATCAATGCCCTCGGCGCCCGCTACGTCAGCGTCGTCACGCGCGATGGCAAGGAATACCTCATCCCCAATGAGGACCTGATCACGGGGCAGGTGGTCAACTGGTCCCATTCCAACGAATTCGTCAGGCTCGATATCTATTTCGGCACTGCCTATGGTGACGACCCGCATGTCGTCCGGCGCGTCGCGATAGAGGCCGCCAAGGGGGTCGGCCGAGTGCTCAGCAATCCGAACGCGCCCGTCTGTCATATCGTGGGTTTCGGCGACAGTTCGGTGGATTATATCCTGCGCTTCTGGATCGCGGACCCGACTAAGGGCCTCACCAACATTCGCGGCAACGTCTATCTCGCGCTTTGGGACGCGTTTCAGGAGCATGACATCTCATTTCCTTTCCCTCAGCGGGAGGTTCGGATGCTGGGCGAGGATGCGGCAAAGGACGCGAGGGCGGAGTGAACTGCTGGCCGCGCTTGGCGGGCTGTGCTAACCGGCGCGCACCAGCGGATGCCGGAGGGACCCATGCCATTCACACTTGCCACATGGAACATAAACTCCGTCCGCCTTCGGGCCGACCTCGTGGCGCGGCTGCTTCTCGAGGAAGCGCCGGACGTGCTCTGCCTGCAGGAATGCAAAAGCCCCGTCGACAAGATCCCGTTGGAGACCTTTGTGGCCCTTGGCTACACCCACATGGTCGCGCGCGGGCAGAAAGGGTACAACGGCGTCGCAATCCTCTCCAAGCTACCCCTAGAAGATGCGGGGGCGGAGGATTTCGCCGCGCTGGGCCATGCCCGGCACGTTGCGGCGCGGCTTGAGAATGGTGTGACGATACACAATTTCTATGTTCCCGCCGGGGGCGACAAACCCGACCGGGACATCAACGTGAAATTCGGCCAGAAGCTCGACTATCTGACCGAGATGCGCGACTGGTTCCGAAACGAGGCACCTCAGAAATCGATCCTCGTCGGAGACCTCAACATCGCCCCGCGGGAAGATGACGTGTGGAACCACAAGCAGCTCTTGCGGATCGTGTCCCATACACCCATTGAGGTGGACCACCTCGGCGCGGTGCAGGAGGCAGGCGCTTGGGTAGACATCACCCGCAAGGATATCCCTCAGGGGCAACTCTACAGTTGGTGGAGCTATCGGTCTCCCGAATGGGACGCGGCCGACAAGGGCCGCAGGCTGGACCATGTCTGGGCCACGGCGGATATCGCGAACGCCGGCCATTCGAGCCGCGTGCTCCGGCCTGCCCGCGGATGGGAGAAGCCATCGGATCACGCACCGGTTTTTGCCACCTTCGATCTTTGATCCACATGACCGCACCCTTGGCAGACGGTGCGGCACAGTCCATATACATTCCGAATTGAGAGAGAGGGGCAGCACGATGCTGGAACTTGGCGGCACGCCGGACACTGCGGCGACAGGCGAACTCATCAAAGATACGACCGAAGCAACCTTCATGGCCGATGTCGTCGACCTTAGCCAGGAAATCCCCGTCATTGTGGATTTCTGGGCGCCGTGGTGCGGACCGTGCAAAACGCTCGGCCCGGCACTCGAGGCCGCCGTACAGAAAGCCAAGGGCGCGGTGCGCATGGTGAAGGTCAACGTCGACGAGAACCAGACGATCGCGGGCCAACTTCGTATTCAGTCGATCCCGACAGTTTATGCCTTCTGGAAGGGTCAGCCGGTCGACGGATTTCAAGGCGCCGTTCCCGGCTCCGAAATCGAAGAGTTCGTGAAGCGCGTGGCCGAACTGGGCGGCGGTGCTGATGCGGATGGCGGGCTTGCCGAGGCGATTGAAGCTGCTGAGGAAATGCTGGCGCAGGGTGCCGCCGTGGATGCCGCCCAGACGTTCGCCGCAATCCTCGGGGAGGAGCCCCAGAACGCCGCCGCTTATGGGGGGCTGGTTCGCGCCCATCTGGCGATGGACGATCTCGATCAGGCGGAGGCGATCCTGAACGGCGCCCCGGCGGAGATTTCCCACGCGCCCGAACTGGAAGCAGCGGCCGCCGCGCTCGCGCTTGCCCGTCAGGCCGAAAACGCCGGACCGGAGGCCGAATTGCGTGCCCGCGTCGAGGCCGATCCCGACGATCATCAGGCGCGGTTCGACCTTGCCCAATCGCTTCATGCCAAGGGTGACGTTCAGGAAGCTGTGAACGAGCTTCTCGAGCTTTTCCGGCGCGACCGGGAATGGAACGAAGGCGCTGCAAAAGCGCAGCTTTTCACGATCTTCGACGCCCTGAAACCTCAGGACCCCATTGTGCTGGCAGGTCGGCGAAAACTCAGCTCGATGATATTTGCCTGACCTGCGCAGCGGGCTAGTTGAAGATCCATGTTGAACACCGCGGATCTGCCAGACACGATTGCCATTTTCCCGCTGCCGGGTGCGCTGCTTTTGCCGCGCACCCGATTGCCGCTCCACGTCTTTGAGCCGCGGTATCTTGCGATGCTCGAGGATGTGATGAAGACACCCCATCGGTTGATCGGGATGATACAGCCACATACCGAAGACGACAGCACCCTGCACGGGATCGGCTGCGCGGGAAGACTGACCCAATTTTCCGAAACCGAAGACGGGCGCTACATGATCACGCTCGCCGGGGTGAGCCGGTTTCAGATGCTCGAAGAAATTGACGGGTTTACCCCCTATCGAAGGGCCAAGGTCGAATGGTCCGCATATGAGGAAGACCTTCAGACCGAGGCACAAGAAGACCCGGCGCTCGACCGACCCCACTTTCTGGGCCTCCTGCGGCGCTATTTCTCCGAGCAGGAACTACAGACGGATTGGGACGAGCTTGCGGATGCGGGGGACGAGATGCTGATCGACGCGCTGTCGATGTTGTGTCCCTTTCACCCGGAGGACAAACAGGCGCTTCTCGAAGCATTCGATCTGCCAGAGCGGCGGCGCATTCTGATCGCCCTCATCGAATTCTCGCTTCGAGGCGGGGATGATGAAGAAAGGATCCGGCAATGAGCCGTACGCCAACCTTTGACCGGCGCATGCTGGAAGCGCTCGTCTGCCCCCAGACCAAGACAACGCTGGAATATAACGCGGCGCAGCAAGAGCTGGTCTCCCGCGCCGCACGGCTGGCCTTTCCCATTCGCAACGGCATACCCATCATGCTGGTGGACGAAGCCCGCGCGTTGGAGTGAACCGCCGGACCTACCTCCGCACAACCAATCCTTTGAACATAAAAAACCCGGGCGCGAACGCCCGGGCAAGTTTATCCAAAAGGCTGGTGGAAGGAGGAGTCAGCCTTTGGAGAACTCGGGGTAGGCCTCCATGCCCAGTTCGGCCATGTCGAGCCCGGCAATTTCGTCCTCTTCGGAAACCCGGATGCCCATGACCATCTTGAGGATGAACCAAAGAACCCCGGAGACTACGAAGACGAAGATACCGACGACCACGATGCCATAGAGCTGTGTGCCGAGTGTCGCATCGCCGTTGGAGAAGATGACCGCGATCGTGCCCCAGATACCGGCGAGGAGGTGCACAGGGATGGCGCCGACCACGTCGTCGATCTTGAGCTTGTCGAGCATCGGAACCGCGAAGACCACGATCACACCGCCGATGGCACCGATGAGCGTTGCGCCGCCGAGCGAGGGGGCGAGCGGTTCAGCAGTGATCGAGACCAGACCAGCGAGTGCGCCGTTGAGCACCATGGTAAGGTCGGGCTTGCCGTAGAGAAGCTGTGTCAGGATCAGCGCGGCGACAGAGCCACCTGCTGCGGCCGTGTTGGTGTTGGCGAAGATGCGGCTTACGTCTGCAACATCACCGACGGAGCCCATCGCAAGCTGCGAGCCACCGTTGAAGCCGAACCAGCCAAGCCACAGAATGAACGTGCCGAGCGTGGCAAGAGCGAGGTTGGAGCCGGGGAACGGTGTGACGCGACCGTCCTTGCCAAACCGGCCAAGACGCGGGCCAAGGATCAACGCACCGGCAAGTGCGGCCCAGCCACCGACGGAGTGCACCACCGTGGAGCCTGCAAAGTCGAGGAAACCTGCTTCATCGAGGAAACCGCCGCCCCACTTCCAGGACGCTTGCAGCGGATAGATGACTGCGGTCAGAAGGATCGTGAAGATCAGGAAGGGCCAGAGCTTGATGCGCTCCGCAAGAGTACCTGACACGATGGAAGCCGTCGCAGCACAGAACATCAACTGGAAGAAGAAGTCCGAACCGGTCGAGGCATACCCATAGTCATCCGCAGCATCGGCCGTGACACCAACCGCTTCGAGCACGCCGGGCCCCCAGACGCCGGAGAGGATGCCGTCGATCGACCATGTGCCGAGCGGGTACATCAGGTTGTAGCCGATGAGGTAATAGAAGATCCCCGCGAGCGAGAAGAGCGCAACGTTCTTGGTCAGCTGCATGGTGACGTTCTTGGCGCGCACGAGGCCCGCTTCGAGCATGGCAAAGCCGCAGGCCATGAACATCACGAGGAAGCCGCCGATCAGGAAGAGCAGCGAGTTGAAGACAAAGACGGAATCCGTCGACGGATTGACGCCCGGCACCGGGCCGTCATCCTGGGCGAACCCCATGGCGGGAAGCGCGATCAGCGCCGCCGCAGGAGCAAGTGCTTTAAGTAGTTTCATCGGTTTACAAAGTCCCTTTTGCGACGGCGTCTCAGAGCGCGTCTTCGTTCGTTTCGCTGGTCCGGACGCGAACGGCTTGCTCTAGGTCGAGCACGAAAATCTTGCCGTCGCCGATCTTGTCGGTCTTCGCGGTCTTGATGATCGTTTCAACGACCTGGTCGGCCATGGCACCGGACACCGCGATTTCCAGTTTGACCTTGGGCACGAAGTTCACCGCATATTCGGCCCCACGATAAATTTCTGTATGGCCGGATTGGGACCCGAAGCCTTTGATCTCGGTCACCATCATGCCGCGCACGCCGATGGCGGTCAGCGCCTCGCGGACCTCCTCCAGCTTGAACGGCTTGATTGCAGCAATGATGAGTTTCACCTTGTTCCCCTTCGTTTCGCGCTTGTCGCGCTTCTCGATGTGCCCGTGCAGAGAGACGGCGAAAGCGCCGCGCCTCAACGGGGAACAGCCCAAAAGACGACCCGCCGGGATGCCTATTTGCACAATTTTTGCACAAATTATATCTGATGATTATTTTTTGATCAGTTTACGAACGCTTTTCTGCAGTGCAGAGCCCTAAACAATTCGCCCGGAGGAGGCTATCTTCACCCGGTCAAGAGAACCGGGCAGGTCGAGGCAATGACTGATTCACGCAAGAAGCGGCCACGGCTCGTGGCCGAGAAGCGCACTACGTCCCGCAAGACGGCGGCGCCGAAATCCACTTCAAAACCGAGGAAGCCTGCCCGTCGCAAAAAGCGGCCGGTACGCAAGGGCGGCGTTGGCGGACGGATCTCGGGCGGGATCACCGGTCTCTTTCGCTGGATCGCGCGTCTCATATGGTCGGTGGTCTGGCGCTTCGGAGCCATCGCAACGCTGCTGGTGGGCGGCGCGGTACTCTATTTCGCATCGACGCTCCCCGAGGCGACGGCGCTGGTCGACGGAAGGGCGCGAGGCTCGGTCACCATGCTCGATCGTAACGGTGAGGTCTTCGCGTGGCGCGGTGAGCAATTCGGTGGCATGATCACTGCCGATACCGTTTCCCGCCACCTCAAGCATGCCGTTCTGGCGACCGAGGATCGCCGCTTCTACTGGCACCCCGGCGTTGACCCGGTGGGTGTGGCCAGCGCGGTGCGCATCAACCTTTCCGAAGGGCGCGGCCCACTGTCCGGGCACGGCGGCTCCACAATCACCCAGCAGACAGCAAAGCTGCTCTGTCTTGGCGTGCCTTACGATCCCACCGCCTGGAAATCCGAAGCGGCCTATGAAGCCGATTGCCGGGAGACGTCGCTCTGGCGCAAGATCAAGGAGGCGACCTACGCGCTCGCCCTTGAGGTCAAATATACCAAGGATGAGATCCTCACGATCTATCTCAACCGGACATTCCTTGGAGCGGGGTCCCGCGGGTTCGAAGCCGCGAGCCAGCGCTATTTCGGCAAGTCGGCATCCGAGGTCAATCCGGGGGAGGCGGCCATGCTCGCGGGTCTGCTGACCGCGCCCACCCGGTATGCCCCGACAAATAACCTCGAACGCTCACAGAACCGCGCCACCGTCATTGTCGGGCTGATGCAGGATCAGGGCTATCTCACCACGGAAGAAGCGGAACGCGCCCGTCGTAGCCCCGCACGGCTCTCCGAAGCGGCCGAACGGCGCGCGGGCGGCTACTTTGCCGATTGGGTCATGTCGGAAGGCCCGGATTTCCTGACGAGGGACACCACCGAAGATGTCATCGTCCGCACCACGCTGGATCAGCGCCTTCAAACCGCTGCCGAAGACGCCATGCGGGTCATCTTTGACGACAAGGTTCGCGAAGGGTCCAAGGCGCAGGCTGCCATCGTCGTCATGAGCGCAGATGGCGCGGTACGTGCCATGGTGGGGGGGCGCAAAACGGATGTCTCGGGCGTTTTCAATAGAGCGGTACAGGCCAAGCGCCAGACCGGATCCGCCTTCAAGCCCTTTGTCTATGCGGCCGCGCTTGAACTCGGTCACTCGCCCAACGACACTATCGTGGATGAGCCTCTTACCATCAATATTCCCGGCTCGGGCCCTTGGTCCCCCTCGAACTACACGAACAAACACTATGGCCGCGTAACCCTGACCCACGCGCTCAAGGACTCGCTCAATATTCCTGCGGTGAAGATCTCCGAATTCGTGGGGCGCGATGTGGTGCAAAAGATCGCGTCCGACTTCGGCATAGACAGCGACCTTGCCGAAGGCCCTGCTCTCGCACTCGGCGCATCGGAATCCACCCTGCTGGAGATGACGGGTGCCTACGCAGGCATCCTGAACGGCGGATCGTCGGTAGAACCTTACGGGCTGACGGAACTGCGGCTCATGGGCGAAACCGAATCCTTGATCGAAGGAACATCGAGCGGGATCGGTGAGCGGGTCATTCAGGAGGATGCCGCCCGTCAACTGATCTACATGATGGAAAAGGTGGTCACCGAAGGGACAGGAAAGCGCGCCGAACTTCCCGACCGGCAGGTGGCAGGAAAGACCGGCACATCCCAATCTGCGCGTGATGCTTGGTTCATCGGCTTCTCGGCCGATTATGTGGCCGGGGTCTGGATGGGCTACGATGACAACACGCCGCTGACCGGCGTGACGGGTGCGGGGCTTCCTGCCGAAATCTGGCGGGAGACGATGATCCGTGTGCATGAGGGCCTGCCCGCGCGGCCACTTCCCATGCTCGCGCCAAAGACCCCTGCTCCCGCTCCGCAAACCGCAGAGACCCAGCGCGCACCCGCCCGCCAGGACAATCAGGCAGAACGGGTTCTGCTGGACGTGCTTCGGAACATCTTCGGCGGCAATTGAGACTTCTCGTTTGGTTCAAGGCCCCAGGACTGGGGCCTTGAATGCCGCTTACGGCGACCGACCCTCGCCGAGTTGCCCGCGTCGCCGGGCCAGAGCGCCCGCGCGCATGTCTTCGTAGCTCTCGATCACCAGTCCGCGGGCGAGAGCAGCATCGCGCTTGCGCGACACGCCGTCGGCGAAACGGAAGGCCCCGACCGCCCGGCGCGTGCCCACGGGCAAGAGCGGTTTCAGCGGGTTCGTGAAGAGATCGACGATCCGCCCGGCGGCATCCCGCTCCGTCGTTGGCCCCATGACCGGCAGCACCAGAAAATCGCCCTCTCCCACGCCCCAGACATGCAAGGTGGTTCCGAAATCCGTCCGCTTCTCGGCAAGGCCCATCGGCGTCGCCGGATCGAATATACCCGCAATCCCCAGAACGGTGTTGACCACGAAGCGCAGCGAATTGCGCCCTGCCCCCGGCAGGTCGCCCTGTGCCACGTTGTTCACCACCACACCGGGCAGCCCAACGTTCGACGCAAAGTTCCGCACCGCCGCCTTGGCAGGCCCCGGAACGGTTTCCGAATACCCCCTCGCGGCAGGTTCGAGAAAGATACGGTCGAGCCGCTGGTTCAGCGCGAAATGCCGTCGGTTGGCATCCTCGTAACGATCAACCCCGTCCGGCGGAGTCGCACAAGCCGCCAGCAGAAGAAGCGACGCACCCGCGCAGATTCGGCGCAGGAGGGGGAAGGGGCTGGGGTGCATCAAAAACTCCACGTGTGAGAAGAATGGACAAACGCCGGAAAAGATTGGATTTGACCCGCGCTGGACCACAGCCTATGCCGAAACGGGAGAATGGCAAGGAGACCGCATGGCAAGCCCGCTCCCCCACGATGGCCGCGAAGAGCTGCGTCGCGCCAGAGCAGAGAACCGCGGCCTCTACTGGACGGTCGGAATATTCAGCCTTTTCGCCAACCTGCTCATGCTCACCGGCCCGCTCTACATGCTGCAGGTCTATGATCGCGTTCTGGGATCCCGCTCCGTCGAGACGTTGATCGCGCTCACGGCGCTGGTCGCATTCCTCTATGGTGTCATGGGCTTGCTTGACTATGCCCGTGGCAGGATCATGGCCCGCGTCGGCGCCCGTTTTCAGCACCGAATGGATGGCCGCGTGTTCGACGCGGTTCTCCGCAAGGCGGGGGCGTCCTCCTCCGATGAAAAGGCGCGCACCGGTCTTCGTGATCTCGAATCCGTCCAGCGGATGATTTCATCCCCGGCCCTCATGTCGCTCTTCGACTTGCCGTGGACACCGTTATTCCTCGCCGGGATCTATATCTTCCATCCCTACCTCGGGTACCTCGCGACCATCGGCGGCGGCTTCTTGATCATCGTCACTCTGGTAAATCAGGCCACGACACGCCGCCCCCTCACCCTAGCCAACAGCTCAACCTATCACGCCGAACAGCTTGGTGATCAGATCCGGGGTGAGGCCGAGATGGTGCAATCCCTCGGAATGCGCGGGGCGACCTTTTCCCGCTGGCAAAAAGCACGCGACACAGCGCTGAACCAGTCGCTCAGCGCGGCGGACCTCGGGGGCACCTTCAGTGCCATTACCAAGACTTTTCGCCTCTTTCTCCAGTCGGCCATGCTTGGCCTCGGCGCCTATCTGGTCCTGCAGGAGGCGGTGACGCCCGGCGTGATGATTGCCTCGTCCATTCTTCTGGGGCGCGCTTTGGCACCGGTCGAATTGCTGATCGGCCAATGGCCCGTAATACAGCGCGGGCTGAAGGGATGGTCGAACTTGGGGGAATTGCTCACCGAAGTCCCACCGAGCGCGGAGCGCACGCCCCTGCCGCGCCCTCGTGCCCGCCTTGATGTACAACAGGTGACCGTCATTCCCCCCGGCGAACAGCAAGCCTCGCTTCGGGTGGTGTCCTTCACCGTCGAACCGGGTCAGGCGGTGGGGGTCATTGGCCCCTCGGGGGCCGGGAAATCGACCCTTGCCCGCGCCATCATCGGCCTTTGGCGGCCTGCGGGCGGCAAGATCCGGCTCGACGGGGCCTCTCTGGACAATTACGACCCTGATGTTCTGGGCCAGCACATGGGATACCTCCCCCAGCGGGTGCAACTCTTTGACGGCACCATCGCCGAGAATATCGCGCGCATGTCCACCCAACCCGACGCGGAGAAGGTCATCGCAGCCGCGCGCAAGGCCGCTGCGCATGAGATGATCCTGAAGCTGCCCGATGGCTATGACACTCGGGTGAGTATCGCGGGCGGTCGCCTTTCCGGCGGCCAGATTCAGCGCATCGGCCTTGCCCGCGCGCTCTATGGGGATCCGATCCTGCTTGTCCTTGATGAGCCGAACTCCAATCTGGACAACGAAGGTTCCGAAGCGCTCAATCAGGCGATCAAGACGATGAAGGCGGAACAGAAATCCATCCTCATCATGGCACACCGCCCAGCCGCCATTACCGAATGCTCTCACCTTTTAGTCCTTGATCAGGGGGCCAAACGTACCTTCGGGCCAAAGGACGAAGTGCTGCGCGATGTGGTTAGCAACGCCAAGGCGATACAGTCGTCCACAAAACCCGGAGGTGTCACGTGAACGGCGGGGCCTGGTCCGCACGGGGCCATCTTCTTGTTGGGGTGATTGCCCTCATCGTGTTGGTCGGGGGCTTCGGGACCTGGGCCACCTTCACCACGATTTCCGGCGCGATCATCGCGCAGGGCCGGATCGAGGTAGATCAGAACCGACAGGTGGTGCAGCACCCCGATGGCGGCGTCGTCGAGGAGATTATCGTCGATGAAGGGGACGAGGTGGCCGCAGGCGACCTTCTGATCCGGCTTGAACCGACGCAGCTTCGCTCTGAGCTGTCGGTGGTCGAGAACCAGCTTTATGAAATCCTGGCCCGGATCGGCCGCCTCGAAGCGGAGCGAGACGACGCAGAAGAGATCACCTTTGATCCGCTTCTGCTCGAAGCCGCTGCGGAGAACGAAAGCTTTGAGAAACTCGTCGATGGGCAGCAACGCCTCTTTACGGCCCGCCGGTCCTCCATCGCGAGCGAAATCGATCAACTTCGCAAACGGCGCCGTCAGACGGAGAGCCAAATCGAAGGTATCGACGCGCAACAGGCCTCCCTCCAAACGCAGCTTGGTTTGATCCGCGAAGAACTGGCCAATCAGCAATCCCTGCTCGACCGGGGCCTTGCACAGGCAAGCAGCGTGCTTGCCCTGCGCCGCGAAGAGGCCAGCCTGTCGGGCTCTGTCGGCGAACTCACCGCGCAGCGCGCACAGGCAGAGGGTCGGATCACCGAAATAGAAATTCAAATCCTCAATCTCGGGGACAAGCGCCGCGAAGAGGCGATTACCCAGCTTCGCGATCTAAGCGTGAACGAGCTTGAGACCGGTGAACGCCGCAGGACACTCGTGGAGCAGCTTGACCGGCTCGATATTCGCGCGCCCGTGTCCGGCATTGTCTACGGGCTTACGGTGTTCACGCCGCGCTCGGTCATCCGCCCCGCCGATCCGGTCCTTTATCTGGTTCCGCAGGACCGCCCGCTCGTCATCGCCGCGCAGATAGAGCCGATCGACATCGACAAGATCCGCCTTGATCAGGAAGTGGTGCTTCGGTTCTCAACTTTTGATCAGCGCACCACGCCGGAGTTGCTCGGCACGGTCACGCAGATCTCCGCCGATGCCTTCACCGATGAGCGCTCCACCCTTACCTACTACCGGGCAGAGATTCGGCTCAGCGAGGGAGAGCAGGCCAAACTGCCTGATGGCATCACCCTGATCCCCGGCATGCCGGTGGAGACATTCCTGCGCACGCAGGACCGCTCGCCTCTGGCCTACCTCGTCAAACCGCTGACCGATTACCTCGCCAAGGCTTTCCGCGACGGCTGAGCCTTTTCTTCCCTACGTGGCCGGACTAGCCTGCCGCGCAAACGAAGCAGAGGAGTTTTGCGATGAGCGCTATCGGAGACCGGCTGGCCGAACTGGGCATCACTCTGCCCGACGCCCCCGCCCCGGCGGCCAACTATGTCCCCTTCGTGCAGGTGGGCGATCTGGTGCATGTCTCGGGACAGATTTCGGCGGACGACAATGGATTGATTACCGGCAAGCTGGGCGCCGACATGGATGTCGAAGCAGGGGCTGCCGCTGCGAAACGCTGCGCGATCAGCCTTCTGTCGCAAGCAAAAGCGGCGTGCGGTGGCGATCTCGGGCGCTTGGTACGCGTGGTGAAGCTTACCGCATTTGTCAATTCCACCGGCGAATTCACGGAACAACCCAAGGTCGTCAACGGCGCGTCGGACTTTCTCGTCGAAGTGTTGGGCGACGCTGGCCGCCACGCGCGCTCCGCGGTTTCGGCAGCCTCTCTTCCGCTCGGCGTCGCTGTCGAGATCGAAGGCATCTTTCAGATCCGATGACCGCTCTGCACCCCGCGTTCCTCGCCCGTCCCATCGCGCATCGCGCCTTGCATAACGTTGCCGATGGGAGACCGGAAAACAGCCGTGCCGCCATCGCCGCCGCCATGGCGCATGGCTATGGGATAGAGATCGACCTGCAGCTCAGCGCCGATGGCGTGGCGATGGTGTTCCATGACTATGAGCTGGACCGGCTGACGTTCGAACGCGGGCCGGTGCATCTGCGGACCGCCGGTGCCCTTCAACAAACCACCCTGCGCGGCGGAGCGCAGGGCATTCCAGCCCTTGCCGATGTTCTGGAGCAGGTGGCGGGTCGCGTGCCCCTGCTGATCGAAATCAAGGATCAGGACGGTGCCATGGGCGACAACGTTGGCGCTCTTGAGGCGGCAACCGCTGCGGAACTCGCCCGGTATGAAGGGCCGGTCGCGGTCATGTCCTTCAATCCCCATTCGGTCGCCGAGATGGCGCGGATCGCCCCTGATATCGCCCGTGGCATCACAACCTGTTCCTACGATCCCAAAGACTGGCCCCTGCTACCCGCCAGTCGCCGCGATGCCTTGCGTGACATTCCCGACTTCGATGCCGTCGGCGCCAGTTTCATCAGTCACGAAGCGCGTGATCTTTCGCGAGACCGCGTGCAGGACCTCAGAGATGCCGGAACACCGATCCTCTGCTGGACCATCCGCAGCCCCGCCGCGGAGGCAGAGGCGCGCAAAATCGCGCAAAACGTGACCTTCGAGACCTATTTGCCCGCTTGATCCGCGCGACCAAAGGGCCAGATCTTCCCCGGGAAGGCAGGTCATGACCGATACCATAGAGATCCGACTCCTCCACAGCATCACCGACATCCCGCAATCCGAGTGGGATGCCTGTGCCTGCCCCGAGGCCAAAGGCGGCGGCCGGCCTCTCGATCCCTTCACAACGTGGGCCTTTCTCGAGGCGTTGGAATGGAGCGGGTCGGTCGGCCCTCGCACTGGTTGGCAACCGCATCACCTCGCTGCCTATCTGGGGGGCAAGTTGATCGCCGTCGCGCCGATGTATGCCAAGGGGCATAGTCAGGGCGAGTATATCTTCGACCACAATTGGGCACATGCCTATGAGGCGGCAGGGGGCAGCTATTACCCCAAGCTTCAGATCGCGGTCCCGTTCACTCCGGCCACCGGGCGGCGCTTTCTGGCGCGACCCGGTCATGAGACGACCGGGATCAATGCGCTGGTTCAGGGTGCGGTACAAATCGCCTCGGAGAACCAGCTTTCCTCTCTCCACGTCACCTTTTGTACCGAGGCCGAAGCCATCGCAGGTGAGGCCATGGGCCTGCTCGCGCGGCGCACCCATCAATTCCATTGGAAAAACGACGGCTATACCGACTTCGACGCCTTCCTGAACTCTCTCAGCTCGCGCAAGCGCAAGAACATGCGCAAGGAACGCGCGACCGCGCAAGGGTTCGGAGGCGAGATCCACACCCTCACCGGCGATCAGATCGAAGCACACCACTGGGATGCCTTCTGGCATTTCTATCAGGACACAGGCGCGCGAAAGTGGGGTTCCCCCTATCTGACGCGGGCATTCTTTGACCGTGTGCATGACACGATGCGCGACGACATGCTGCTCGTTCTTGCCGAGCGGGACGGAGAGTATGTCGCGGGCGCGCTCAATTTCATCGGGCGCGATGCCTTGTTCGGGCGCTACTGGGGCTGCACTGAACATCACCCCTGCCTGCATTTCGAACTCTGCTACTATCAGGCCATCGACTATGCGATCCGCGAGGGGCTCGGCAGCGTGGAGGCCGGAGCCCAGGGCGAGCACAAGTTGGCACGGGGGTATCTGCCGGTCACGACGCATTCATTGCACTGGATTGCGGATGCCGGTTTCGCCAAGGCCATTGCGCGCTACCTTGAGGAGGAAGGGCGGATGGTTGAGGATGATATGGAGATCATGACATCCTATGGGCCGTTCCGCAAAGCGCAGGTGGAGGAACAGGAATGAGCAAGATACTGGACGACAGCGCAAGAGAAACGGACCTTGCGCCCCTTCTCGATGCGGGTTGGCGCATGGTCGATGGCCGCGATGCCATCACGCGGGAATATCGGTTCAAGGGGTTTTCGTCAGCCTTTGGGTGGATGACCCAGATCGCCATCGTCGCCGAGAAGATGAACCACCACCCCGAATGGTCCAACGTCTACAACCGTGTGGAGGTCACTTTGAGCACCCATGATGCAGGCGGGCTGACCGACTTGGATATCAAGCTGGCGAAGCGGATGGACAAGGCTTTCCCAGCCTGATCACAGCCGATCCGCGAGGGCGAGACCGGCAAAGACCGGGCGCAAGAGCGCGCGGCGAAAGCGCCCGAAGGGCAACGCGGGCGGCGGCGCGCGGAGGAGTTCGGGAATATCCCCTGCCCCCGTCACGCAGCCCGCAAGCACACGCCCGGCATAGGTTCCCATCGCCACGCCGTTCCCATGCCAGCCAAAGCCCGTCCAAACCCCTTTCATGTCTGGCACCGGGCCGATGTAGGGTCTGCGCGCGCCTGTGAGGCATACCAGTCCGGACCAGAAATGGGTCGTCTCGACCGCACGCCACGCCGGAAACATCTCATCAAAATGCGCCCGGATCGCGCGCGCCATGCGGCGGTCGCTGGACTCCGTCGCGCGGAGACCGCCGCGCATCCCGAACAGCATGCGGTTCTCCGGCAGGAGACGAAAGTAATGGAGCAGGTTTCGCGTGTCGTAGCACATCTGGCGGCTATGCCATCCCTGCGCCTCGCGTTCCGCGTCGGTCAGGGGCCGTGTTACCATGATATTGGAGAAGACCGGCAAGATCCGCCGCCCTGACCAACGGGGCACGTCTTCGGCGCCATATCCGTTGGTGGCAAGCAGGGTATGTTCGGCGCGATGCAGCCCGTGGGAAGAGCGAAGACCGCCGGATGCGACATCCTCGATTGTGGTGCCGCCATGGATGCGAACTCCGGCAGCGACGCAAGCCGCTATCAGACCCGCGAGGTATTTGCGGGGATTGAGCGCAAAGCCGTGAGGGTGTCGCAACCCGCCATGAAAGGGCCCCGAAATCCCCCGCGCCCCGAGATCTGCCCGCTCAATCACCTCGCCACCGTCTTCGCGGAGCTGGCGCATGGCCCGCGCGGAATGAGCGAGGACGGTTTCCCCTTGGGAATGACGATCCACCTCCATGGCGTGCCGCGTTACAAGGTCGTCGACGAGTTCAACGGCTGACTGCTGTACTTCGGCCCACTCGGCCGCGGCATGGGTGCCATGACGCTTGACGATGCTCTCATGCCGCAGCATCGCGCCACCGATGCAACAGAACCCCCCGTTCCGGCCCGATGCGCCCCAACCCGGCTGATGCTCATCGAATACGGCGACGTCATAACCCTGCTCAGCGAGGTGCAGCGCCGCCGAAAGCCCCGTGAAGCCCGCGCCCACCACGGCCACCTGCGACGCGGTATCCCCGGCAGGCGGCGGAAAACGCGGCAATTCGACGGTTGTGGGCCAATAGCACCCCTGAAGGCTCTCGGCGGCATAGGCCCGCGGCTCATACAGTCGGCGCATCAGTCTGCGCGGGCTGCGGCGTGTTCATCGGCCCGCTGGCGCAAGACACTGCGCTTGGTTGCGAGCGAGGCAATGACGACGCCGACGGCCACGATTCCGATCATGATGGTTGAAAGCGCATTGATTTCCGGGCTGACCCCAAGGCGGATCGAGCTGAAAATCTTGATTGGCAGGGTCGTTGCCGACGGACCCGCCGTAAAGGAGGCGATCACAAGATCATCAAGCGACAGGGTGAATGCCAGCAACCAGCCAGAGATGACAGCGGGTGCGATGATGGGCAAGGTAACGAGGCGGAATGCCTGCCACTGCGTACACCCAAGATCGAGCGCGGCTTCTTCCAGCGACTGATCGAAGCTGGCGAGGCGCGAGGACACCACGACAGAGACATAACACATCGAGAATGTCGTATGGGCAAGCACGATGGTCAGCACCCCGCGATCTAACCCGATCCCGATAAAGAGCAGCAGAAGTGACAGGCCGGTGATCACCTCAGGCATGACGAGCGGCGCATAGACCATCCCGGAAAATAGGGTCCGCCCCGGAAACCGGCCCATCCGGATCAGTACCCACGCCGCCATCGTCCCGAGCACCGTCGCCACGGTCGAACTCATCACCGCAACGCGGATCGTGACCCAGGCCGCATCGAGAAACGCCTCGTTAGAGAGCAACTCGCCATACCACCGCGTCGAAAACCCGGCCCAGACGGTGACGAGTTTGGAGGCATTGAAGGAATAGATCACGAGGATGATCATCGGCAAGTAGAGGAACGCGAACCCCAGCGAGAGCGAGGTCACGTTGAACAGGGACAGGCGCCTCATCCTTCGGACTCCCGCTGTTTTTGCTCGTTTCGCTGGAACAAGACGATCGGAATGATCAGGATCAACAGCAAGATGACCGCGACCGCCGAGGCCACCGGCCAATCGCGGTTGGAGAAGAATTCTTCCCACAGAACCTTGCCGATCATCAGCGTATCAGATCCCCCGAGCAGCGAGGGGATCACAAATTCACCAATCGTTGGAATGAAGACGAGAAAACACCCCGCAATAATCCCGCTCCGCGACAGCGGGAACGTCACCAGCCAGAACGCGGAAAGGCGGGAGCACCCCAGATCCTCGGCCGCCTCCAGCAGCTGCCCGTCAAGCTTTTCAAGCGTGGCATAGACCGGAAGGATCATGAAGGGCAGGTACGTGTAGACCACGCCGATATAGACCGCGAGATTGGTATTGATGATCGCCAGTGGCGTATCGATCAGGCCAATCCATAGGAGAAACTGGTTGAGATACCCCTCAGAACTGAGGATCCCCATCCACGAATAGACCCGGATCAGGAAGGAGGTCCAGAACGGCAGGATCACCAGCATGAGCAGGGTGGGCCGCCATGCCTCCGGCGACCGAGCCATGGCATAGGCCATCGGATAGCCAATAAGCAGCGTCAGGAAGGTCGAGACAAGAGCGATCCGCAAGCTGGACAGATATGCTTTCCAGTAAAGATCGTCGCTGGCGAGAAAGGTGAAGTTCTCGAAATCAAGCTCGGAGACGAATGCCTTGATACCGGCCCATCCGGCCTGAAAATCGAGGGTCGGGGCATAGGGTGGGATCGCCAACGCCATATCGCTGAGGGCGATTTTCAACACGATCAGGAATGGAACGAGGAAAAGTGCCAGCAGCCAGAGGTACGGGACCGCTATGACGAAAATGCGTCTCATTCGGCCAGAAGCACCCCGGCAGTATCGGACCAGCTGAGCCAGACCTCATCCTCCCAGGTGAAGCTGCGACGGGCAATGCGCCGCGTGTTCGCTTCCTGTGCCTTGACGATTTGCCCCCCCGCCAACTCAACGTGGTAGGTCGAGAGGTTCCCGAGATAGGCGATGTCGAGGATCTTGCCCCGCACCCGGTTGAGCGCCTCAGGCTCCTGAGCATGGATCGCGACCTTTTCGGGCCGAATGGCCAACGAACATGCCTGACCCTCGCTGAAGCTTCGTTGGCTCTGGGCGATGAGCGGCGGGCGCCCCTCACCCCACGTGATCGCATATGTCTCTGGGCCGGTAGCCGATGCCGTGCCTTCGATGATGTTCACGTCGCCGATGAAATCCGCCACATACACGCTCTGCGGCTCTTCATAGATCTTGTCGGGCGTGGAAATCTGCACGATGCGGCCCTCGTCCATCACGGCGACGCGGGTGGCAACGGTCATCGCCTCTTCCTGATCGTGGGTGACGATGACGAAGGTGGTGCCGGTCTTCTCTTGGATGTCGACCAGCTCGAATTGCGTGTCCTGCCGGAGTTTCGCATCCAGCGCGCCGAGCGGCTCATCCAACAGTAAAAGTTTCGGCGCCTTCGCCAGTGACCGTGCAAGCGCGACCCGCTGCCGTTGCCCACCCGAGATCTGGTGCGGTTTGCGCTTTGCGAACCTCTGAAGCCGCGTCAACCGCAGCATCTCCTCGACGCGTGCGGCGATCTTGTCCTTGTCCAACCTCTCGCGCCGCAGGCCAAAGGCGATGTTTTCCCATACGCTCAGATGTGGGAAGAGCGCATAGGACTGAAACATCATGTTCACGGGGCGCTTGTTCGGCGGCGTGCGCCCGATGTCCTGCCCACCCAGCCATATCTTGCCCTCGGTCGGGGTTTCGAACCCGCCAAGCATGCGCATCAAGGTGGTCTTGCCACAGCCCGATGGCCCGAGCAGCGCGAAGAATTCCCGCGCAAAGATATCGACGCTGACATTGTCGATGGCGGTGAAATCGCCAAAGCGCTTGGTCACACCCTCAAACCGGATGAGCGGGGTTTCCTTCGGGTCGTCCCATGGGGCGAAGACTGTTTGCGGCATGCCTGTCCTTGCAATGCACGGCCCGCGCGGATCAGGCGCGGGCCGGAGTTCGATTCAGGTGCCGGATTTGATCTTGGTCCAGAGCCGGGTCACGACCCGCTGAACCTTGGGGTCATAGGGCGTGGTCGTGTAGAGGTTTTCGCGCGCTTCCTCGCTTGGGTAGATCGCCGGATCGCCGATCACATCCTCTTCGAGAAACTCCTGCGATGCCTCGTTGCCGTTGGCGTAATAGACATAGTTGGACGCGGCGGCCATGTTCTGGGCGTCCATGATGAAGTTCAGGAACTGATGGGCGCCGTCCGGGTTCGGAGCATCGGTCGGAATCGCCATCTGGTCGAACCACATCTGGCCGCCCTCGCTCGGGGCGTTATAGGCGATTTCCACGCCGTTATCCGCTTCGGCGGCGCGATCGCGCGCCTGCAACACGTCTCCGGACCAACCGACCGCAACGCAAATATCGCCATTGGCGAGCGCGTTGATGTATTCGGAACTGTGGAATTTCTGGATGTAGGGACGCACGCCGGCATAGACGTCTTCGACCTTGGCGATCACGTCGGGGTCATGGCTGTCGGGATCCTCGCCGAGATAGGTCAGCGCCGCCGGGATCATTTCCGCCGGGGCATCGAGGAAATGCACGCCGCATTCGGCAAGCTTTTCCATATTCTCAGGATTGAAAATAAGCTCAAGGCTGTCGATCGGGGCGTCTTCGCCAAGCAGTTCCTGGACCTGACCCACATTCACACCAATGCCCGTGGTTCCCCACATGTAGTTGATGGAATAGGCATTATCGGGATCATACTTGCCAGTACGCTCTTCGACCATGCTCCACATGTTCTCGTGGTTCGGCAGCTTGGTCATGTCCAGCTTCTGAAAGGCCCCTGCGGAAATCTGGCGTTGCAGGAAGGTTCCAGTGGGGACCACCACATCATACCCCGACCCGCCGGCCAGCATCTTTGTCTCAAGCACTTCGTTGCTGTCGAAGACGTCGTAGATGAGCTCGAGCCCGGTCTCTTCCTCGAACTTGGCGAGCAAGTCCTCGTCGATGTAATCCGACCAGTTATAAACGCGGACTTCGTCGGCGAAGGCGGCGCTCGCGGCAAGGCCCGCCGCGACGGTCAGGGTCAGGACTCTCTGTGTCATTCGTGTCTCCCGTAGGGTCCGGATGTTATTCTCCGGGACCCGGATTTGATCATATTTGGCAAATCGATCTCAAGGCTATATGTTTCCACGCCGAAACGCTCTGTGCAAGCGGCGTGCAATCACGAGGCTCGTAAATGTCAGACACCCTCCTCGATCTGTCGGAAAAAGCGGCGGCCTCCGCACCGCTGCCCGCCCATGCACGTGTCTATCACGACCTGCGCGCGCAAATCCTCTTTGGTGAACTCGCTCCGGGCGAGCCTGTCACGATTCAGGGGCTGTGCGAGCGCCTCTCTGCGGGAACGACACCAGTGCGCGAAGCGATCCGGCGGCTCTGCGCGGAAGGTGCGCTCGAAATGCGCGGCAACCGTCGCATCTGTGTCCCCGATCTAGCCCCCGAGGCTTTGGCCGACATCATGCTCATTCGGCGCACAGTAGAGCCAGAGTTGGCTCGGAGAGCCACAAAACGCGTCACCTCGCAGCAAATCGAAGATCTGGAAATCCGTGACCGTGAGCTTGATGAGACGATCCTGCGTGGCGATTTGCACGGGTATCTGCGGGCGAACTACATCTTCCACCGTTCGATCTACCGCATCGCCCAAGCACCCGTTCTTGCGGATTTCGCGGATCTGGCATGGCTTCGGTTCGGCCCCTCCCTGCGCGTGGTCTGCGGCCGGGTCGGCACCACCGGCCTCCCTGATCGGCACAAGGAAATCCTCGATGCCATGCGCAAGGGCGATGCCGACGGCGCGGCGGAGGCGCTTCGGAGAGACACGGAACAGGGCATGGCGCTCATAGCCGAGCCCACCGCCCGCGCGGCGCGATTCGATTGACACGCCGGAATTTGATCATATCTTGCGCTGCAACCCATTCCTATAGATCCATGAGGGCGTCATGACCGCCATTACCAACCATCTGCCCACGGCAGAGCTGCAGCGGCTCGACGCCGCGCACCACATGCATCCGTTCACCCACGGTCAGGAACTGCGCGACAAGGGTGCGCGTGTGATCACCCGCGCCAAGGGCGTCTGGCTCACCGATAGCGAAGGCGAAGAAATCCTTGACGGGATGGCCGGCCTTTGGTGCGTCAACCTTGGCTATGGCCGCGAGGAACTGGCCGAGGTCGCCGCGCGCCAGATGCGCGAACTGCCCTTCTACAACACCTTCTTCCAGACGACGCATGTTCCCGCCATCGCTCTGGCCGCCCGGCTTGCAGAACTGGCGCCGGGGGATCTGAACCACGTCTTCTTTGCCGGGTCAGGCTCCGAGGCGAACGACACGAACATCCGCATTGTCCGGCAATACTGGGCTGAAAAGGGCAAACCCTCGAAGAAGGTCATCATTTCGCGGCAGAACGCTTATCACGGCTCCACCATGGGCGGCGCGTCGCTCGGGGGGATGTCCGGCATGCACGCACAGGGCGGCCTGCCCATCGCTGACATCACCCATATCGATCAGCCCCACTGGTGGGCGGAAGGCGGTGACAGCGATCCTCAGGAGTTCGGCCTCGCCCGCGCCCGACAGTTGGAGGAAAAGATCCTCGAACTGGGCGAAGACAATGTGGCAGCCTTCATCGCAGAACCCGTCCAAGGCGCGGGCGGAGTCGTAATCGCACCCGACAGCTACTGGCCCGAGATTCAGCGGATCTGCGACAAGTACGAGATCCTGCTCATCGCCGACGAGGTCATCTGCGGCTTCGGGCGCACGGGCAACTGGTTCGGCTGCCAGACGCTGAACATCCGCCCGGACATCATGACCATCGCCAAGGGCCTGTCCTCAGGCTACCAGCCGATTGGCGGATCGATCCTTTCCGATGAGGTCGCCCGCGTGATCGAGGGCCACGAGTTCAACCATGGCTACACCTATTCCGGCCACCCGGTCGCCTGCGCCGTCGCGCTCGAAAACCTGCGTATTCTGGATGAGGAAGGGATTGTCACCCGCGTCCGCGAAGAGACCGGCCCCTATCTAAAAGAGAAGTGGGAGGGGCTTTGCGATCACCCGCTCGTGGGCGAGGCCAACATCATCGGCATGATGGGCTCCATCGTTCTGACCCCGGACAAGGACAGCCGCGCCGCCTTTGCTGCGCCGGAGGGTACCGTGGGGCTCATCTGCCGCGAGCGGTGCTTTGCGAATAATCTTGTGATGCGCCACGTCGGAGACCGCATGATCATCTCCCCCTCGCTTGTGATCAGCCGGGATGAGATCGACACGTTGATCGAACGGGCGCGCCTGTCTCTCGATGAGACCTATGACCGGCTGAAGGCCGACGGGCTGCTGCAATCTGCGTGAGTGCACACTGCGAAACGGGGGCGCGCCTGACCGGTGCGCTCCCGATTAAGACAGCCGCCGCGCAAGGCCCTCTAGCATATCGAGACAGCGCGACATCTGATCCAGCGTGACATACTCATCCGCCTTGTGGGCCTGATCGATCGATCCGGGCCCACACACCACGACATCCATGCCCATTTCCTGAAACAGACCCGCCTCGGTGGCGAAGGGAACCACATCGACGCCGTTCGCCCCGGTCAGCTCGGCCACGAGATCGCGCGCCGCATTGGCGGCCATGGGCTCCAGCCCCGCGACCTCTCCGATGGTTTCCGTCTGGATGTCGGCGCGGGGGTCGACCGCGCGCATCGCCGGCAGGAGTGTGTCGCTGACATAGGCCGCGATTTCCTCCTTCATATAGCTCATGTCCTCGGACGTGACCGGGCGGAATTCCCACTCGACCTCGGCCCGTCCGGCGATGACGTTATGCGCGACGCCGCCATGGATTCCCCCGATGTTCATCGTGGTCCAGGGCGGGTCAAAACGGCTGCCCCGTGGGGCGCGCGTCTTCATTTCCTCGCGCAGCTCCATCAGCCGCGTGACATAGCGCACCGCGTACTCTGCGGCATTCACCCCCCGGTCGGGCGCGCTGCCGTGCCCTTCGAGGCCATGGAAATGGGTGGTGTATTCGCAACATCCCTTGTGGCCTTCGATGATCTGCATTCCGGTCGGCTCACCGATGATCGCGATGCCGGGGGCAATGCCGCGCGTCTTCAGATCGCTCACAAGCGCCTGCCCGCCGATACAACCGACCTCCTCATCATAGGTGAAGGCGAAATGCACCGGGCGTTTGAGATCCCGCGCGGCGAAAACCGGGGCCATCGCCATGGCGCAGGCAATGAACCCCTTCATGTCACAGGCACCGCGCCCAAAGAGCGCGCCATCCCGCTCGACCATCTCGAAAGGATCAGAGGTCCAGTCCTGTTCCGCGACGGGCACCACATCCGAATGCCCCGACAAGACGATCCCACCATCCGTATCGGGGCCTATTGTGGCGAAGAGATTGGCCTTGTGACCGCTCTCATCGTGGAAAATCTCAGTTCTTGCGCCCAGATCCGAAAGTTGGCTTCCCAGCCATTCGATCATTTCCAGATTCGAATCCGATGAAATCGTGGGGAAGGCGATCAGATCCGCCAATATCTGCCGGGCGTGGGATAGCTTGCTCATTCTCTTTCACAAACATGCGGCGAGGCCGGTTGCAAAGGGTTTCGGCGGCGCCGTCCTCTCGGATGAGGATGGATTCGGTGATTTCCATACCCCAATCGCGCATCCACAGTCCCGGCATGAAGTGAAAGGTCATCCCCGCCATCAGGACGGTTTCGTCCTCGGCGCGCAAGCTCACGGTGCGCTCGCCCCAATCCGGAGGATAGGACAGGCCGACCGAATAGCCACAGCGCGCCCCGCGCTCAATCCCTGCACGCTCCAGCGGCAGCGCGAGCGCATTGGCGATATCACAAGCCCGGTTTCCGGCCCGCGCGGCAAGAAGGCCCGCCTCAAGACCCTCGACCAACGCAGCTTCGGCCCTGCGAATTTCTTCGGGCGGAGTCCCCAGAAAGATCGTCCGACAGAACGGCGCGTGATACCGGCGATAACATCCCGAAATCTCAAAGAACGTGGCTTCGCCATTCGCAAAGGTCTGACCATTCCACGTCAGGTGCGGAGCCGCAGCATCCGCCCCGGAAGGCAGCATGGGCACAATCGCGGGGTAATCCCCCCAGTCGCCATCCACGCCGCGGATCGCATCGCGGTAAGCCTCGGCCACGACCTCATTCTTGGCCACGCCCACTTCGACCCGCTCCCAAAGACCATCGACGATCTTTTCGGAAATCTTGGCCGCGCGGCGCATGAAGACGATCTCTTCGTCCGACTTTATCGCCCGCTGCCAGTTCACCAACGCGGTCGCATCCTGAAACTCCGCTTGGGGGAGCGCCTTCTGGAGCACTTCAAAGGCCTTGGCCGAGAAATAGTAGTTGTCCATCTCCAGCCCGATCCGCGCATCCGCCGAAACGCCGAAGTCGGACATCCGGTGGGCAAGATCCTGCATCGGATGCCGTTCGGTCGATTGGACATAATCGTCGGAATAGCCGCAAACGCGATCCGCCTCCATCCAGCAGGTCCGATAGGCGCCATTGGCATCCATGCGGCGCCCCCACCAGACGGGATCGGCGTCTTTGAGTACGATAACCCCTTGATGAACATAGAAGGACCAGCCGTCATATCCCGTCAGCCACGCCATGTTGGACGGGTCCGTGACATACATCACATCGAGACCCGCGGCCTCCATCGCCACGCGGGTGCGGGCAAGACGTCGCTGATATTCGAAAGCGGTGAACGGAATGTCCTTGCGAATCATCAAAGGGCCTCCTGAGCATGGGGTACATCCAAGTTCACCATGCAAACCCGGGCCCGGTCGCACCAAAAACGACATACCCTGCCGCTTTCTGACCAATCCCGGAGCATGTGGTCAGTTTTGCAGCACCTGCTGCCGATAGGCCGCAGCTTCGGGCCATAAGGATCAGGGGTTTGGCACGTTGCGCCGGGTCCGGCCCCGCCCTCGGGCAGCTTTGCCTCAATATCACTCACCCGCCGCCAAACCGGCCCTGCAATCGCTTTGGATTGGGACTTTGATCCGTCTACCCGGTTGCAACATGAGGTCGGAGGCGCTTTAGTTGGCCCATCAAGACGCGGGACCCAACCCTGCGCGGCAACAACAGGGGGGCCGGTTTGGCCAACGATCTCAGCAGCGACGCCTTCGTCGAATTCGAACGCGTGCAGAAGAGCTATGACGGCGAAAATCTCGTCGTCAAAGACCTCAACCTGACCATGCCCAAGGGCGAGTTCCTGACGATGCTCGGCCCGTCGGGATCAGGCAAGACCACCTGCCTGATGATGCTGGCAGGGTTCGAAACCGCCACCCACGGCGAGATCAAGCTCGACGGCATTTCCATCAACAACATCCCACCGCACAAGCGCGGGATCGGCATGGTGTTCCAGAATTACGCCCTCTTCCCGCATATGACGATCGCCGAGAACCTGTCCTTCCCGCTGGAGGTCCGCAAGATCGGCAAGTCCGACCGGGAAGCCAAGGTCAAGCGCGCGCTCGACATGGTCCAGATGGGCGAATTCGGTGGCCGCCGTCCGGCACAGCTTTCGGGCGGCCAGCAACAGCGTGTGGCCCTCGCCCGCGCCCTTGTCTTCGAACCAGAGCTTGTCCTGATGGACGAACCGCTCGGCGCGCTCGACAAGCAGCTGCGTGAACACATGCAGTTCGAAATTACAAACCTCGCCCACGATCTGGGGATCACGACCGTCTATGTGACCCACGACCAGACCGAAGCGCTGACGATGTCGGACCGCGTCGCCGTTTTCAACGACGGGCGCATTCAGCAGCTTGCTCCGCCCGACGCGCTTTATGAAGAGCCCGAGAACAGCTTCGTCGCGCAGTTCATCGGTGAGAACAACACGCTGCTTGGCACGATCAAGGAAATCTCCGGAGAGACCTGCCTCGTCCAACTCGACGATGGCGAAGTGATCGACGCACGCCCGGTCAATGTCTCGAAGGTCGGGGAACGCACCCTGATCTCGATCCGCCCCGAGCGGGTGGAAATCGACACGGACCGCCTTGGCCCCAATGCCCATACCATTCCCGCCGAAGTGCTGGAGTTCATCTATATGGGCGACATTTTCCGCACCCGGCTTCGCGTCGCAGGGCGGGACGACTTCATCATCAAGACCCGCAACTCGCAGGATCAACGCAAGCTCAAGCCGGGCGAACAGATCCGTATCGGGTGGATGCCGCGTGATTGCCGGGCGCTCGACGCGTGATGTGAATACCCCCGGCCCCCAAGTGGGGCACGGGGGAAGGGTATCGCGGCTTGGCCCGTGGCACGATGCCGATCTTTTTCAAGCGGGTTCAACTGGGAGAAATACATGATGCTCACTAAGACCCTGATGGCGTCGACGGCACTGACGGTTGCGGCCGCCGGGATTGCCGCCGCGCAGGATATGTCCGACAGCGTCACCGGCGTCAGCTGGGGCGGTGCCTACCAGGCTTCTCAGCAAAAGGCTTATGTGGAGCCCTACCTCGAAATGAACCCGGACGTATCCTGGTCCTGGGATGAGTCGTCCAACGAAGCCGTCGCCAAGCTGCGCGCGATGGAAGAGGCCGGCAACGTCACATGGGATATCGTGGACGTGGTCGCGGCCGACGCCATCCGTCTTTGCGACGAAGGCCTCGCGCTGGAAATCGACCATGACGAGGTGCTTGCACCGGCCGATGACGGAACAGATGCTTCGGACGATTTCGGCGACCTGATCGTCTCCGATTGCTTCATCCCGCAGATCGTTTATTCGACCACCGCCGCGTTCCGCCCGGACCTGCTGCCCGATGGCGCGGAAACTCCGACGTCCATCTGCGCATTCTTCGACATGGAAGCCTATCCGGGCAAGCGCGCGCTCGAAAAGCGCCCCATCAACAACATGGAATGGGCCCTCTACTGCGACGGCGTGGAAAAGGATGAGATCTACGACGTTCTCGCCACGCCCGAAGGTCAGGATCAGGCCCTCGCCAAGCTCGACACGATCAAGGATCAGGTCGTGTGGTGGTCCGCCGCCGCCGAGCCTCCGCAGCTTCTCGCCGACGGTGAAATCGTCATGGGCTCCTCCTACAACGGTCGCTGGTTCTCCGCGATCGAAGAGCAGGATCAGCCCTTCGAGATGCTCTGGGACATGCAGGTCTTTGACCTCGACGGCTGGATCGTTCCGGCGGACCTCCCCGAGGATCGCCTTGCCCGCGTGATGGACTTCCTGCGATTCTCGACCGACACGCAGCGGCTCGCCGATCAGGCGGCCTACATCTCCTACGGTCCCGCGCGTCAATCCTCCGCACCGCTTGTAGGGCAGCACGCCGAGCTGGGCATCGACATGGCGCCGCACATGCCGACCGACCCCGCGAACGCAAGCAACACCTTGCTCTACAACTATGAGTTCTGGGCGGACTATCGCGACGATATCGACGCGAAGTTCCAATCCTGGCTCGCACAATAAACGAACCGCGGCGGGGCCTCAGGCTCCGCCGCGATCATTAAGACAGGGGAATAAGATGGCAAAAGGCTACATCATCGGACATATCACGGTGACCGACCCGGAGGCCTACAAGGAATATGTCGAGCGCGACACGCCGATCCTCGAAGGTCTGGGCGGACGTTTCATCATCCGCGGCGGACAGGCCGAGGTGAAGGAAGGCGAAACGCTCCAGCGCCACGTCGTCATCGAATTCCCCAGCTTTCAGGCCGCCTTGGCGGCTTATGACTCCCCCGAATATCAGGAAGTCGCCGCAATCCGGTACAAGACCGCCGAGAGCGTCATCCTTGTTGTGGAGGGCACCGAATGAGCACCGCCTCGTCTGGACCGACCGCCGCTGATGAGTCTGCCCCCGTCCTTGCCGCCGACGGCACCCCCCTCAAGAAATCCCTGCGCCGCGCCCTTCGCGCCCAGAAGCTTCGCGCTCTGGGGCTGATCGCGCCGCTGCTGATCTTTGTTCTCGTGGCGTTCATTGCGCCGATTGGTGACATGCTGTTCCGCTCCGTGGAAAACCGCATCGTCAGCAACACCATTCCCCTGACCGCCCGCGTCATGGACGAGTGGGACGGCCAGAGCGATGAGCCCCCCGCCCCGACCTTCGAGGCGCTCTACTACGATCTGTTCCTCTCCGCTGAAGCGCGCCGTCACACCCGGCTTGGCACGCGTCTCAACTATGAACAAACGGGCCTGTCGTCGCTCTTCCGCTCTTCGGGGCGCGGTGTCGATGACATTGGCGAAACCCACGTGGAGACCATCGAGGATCTCGACGACCGTTGGGAAGATGGCGGCTTCTGGCACGCGCTCA
Organism: Poseidonocella pacifica; assembly: GCF_900111875.1. Lineage (GTDB taxonomy): Bacteria > Pseudomonadota > Alphaproteobacteria > Rhodobacterales > Rhodobacteraceae > Poseidonocella > Poseidonocella pacifica. Next base: position 239,012 of record NZ_FOJU01000004.1, on the reverse strand, counting down.
TGACTGGCGAAGGGCCGCGCGCGGATGATCTCCTGCTGGATCAGCGCGCCCGCCTCGCCGCCCTCTCCAGCAGTAGCTACAACGGGGATATAGGCTTCGAGCCGGGCGAGCAGATCGCCGATCTTCTTCCCACCACGGCCCGCGAATACACCGCCTTTGCCCTCTTCACCGCCATTGAGGAAGGCGACATCGTTGTCGAGGAAGAGCCGTGGGAAGCGGTCTATGTGGCACTGGCGCAGGATCTGCGGTCCGCGGATCTCTCCGGCTATCAGGGTCCGCAAGCCGATGCCCTTCGCGCCGCGCAGGAGGCCGTCACGGCCCTGCCGCCGATCGACTTCCGCGCAGGTTTCGCCGAACTGGACGAAGGGTGGATCTCCCCCGACGTGTGGGAAACGATCAACATGTACAGCCCGGATTATACCACGGGCTACTTCCTCAATGCCGTCGACATGCAAAAGACCCCCGATGGTGCGGAATTCCGGCCCGACAATGAGCGGCTCTACGGTATCCTCTTCAAGCGCACCATGTTCATGAGTCTCGCGATCACCCTGTCCTGCGTCATGCTGGGCTATCCGGTGGCATGGCTGCTCGCCAACCTGCCGATGCGCAGCGCGAACCTGCTGATGATCCTGGTGCTCCTGCCCTTCTGGACCTCGCTCCTCGTGCGGACCTCGGCGTGGAAGATCATGCTGCAACAACAGGGTGTCATCAACGATACGCTCGTCTGGCTCGGGATCGTGAACGACGCCTCGCGCCTCGTGATGATCAACAACCAACTCGGCACCATCATCGCCATGACGCATATCCTGCTGCCGTTCATGATCCTGCCGATGTATTCGGTGATGTCGACCATCCCGCAAACCTACGTGCGGGCCGCGAAATCGCTGGGCGCCACGAACTGGACGGCCTTCTGGCGGGTCTATTTCCCGCAGTCGGTGCCGGGGATCGGCGCGGGCTCCATCCTCGTCTTCATCCTCGCGATCGGCTACTACATCACCCCCGAGATCGTGGGTGGCACCACCGGTACGTTCATCTCGAACCGTATCGCCTATCACATCTCCTCCTCGCTCAACTGGGGGCTGGCCGCCGCGCTTGGCACCATCCTCTTTGCGGTCGTCCTGATCCTGTATTGGGCCTACGACCGGATCGTGGGCATCGACAACGTGAAGCTGGGGTAAGAACATGGCACTCACACCTGCAATACCCCGCCCCTATTCCTTCGTCGGTCCGACCGTCGCCGCCTTTGGCGCGCTTGCCGGGCTCTTTGTCGGAACCGCGCAGGGCTCCGCCCCTCTCGGGGTCGTCGTCGGGGCAGTCCTCGCCGCCGCGCTGACCTTCGTCTTCATGCATGACAGCGTTCCCGACAAACCCGCCCGTTGGGTGACCATCGTGGCCTTCGCCATCGGCGGGGTGCTCTTTGGCGGTCTGATGGGCGGGATCATCGGCGCCCTGACGGGCTGGTTCTTTGGCTGGGTGATCTTCTGGCTGGCCAGCGGCCGCTACCGCGCCCACCTCGTGCCCTACCTCACACCGGGACAGGTGCTCTGGCACTATGCGTTCCGGGTGATCGCCGGGGCGATCTTTGTCTTTCTCATCACGCCGATCCTCGTGATCATCCCGCTGTCGTTCAACGCGGAGAATTTCTTTACCTTCACGCCAGAGATGCTGCGCCTTGATCCCGAAGGCTACTCGCTCAAGCACTACCGCGACTTCCTGACCAACCCCGAATGGACGACCGCGGTCTGGAACTCGGTGCGCATCGCACCGGTGGCGACGCTGATCTCCGTCTCGCTCGGCACACTCGCCGCCATCGGCCTCAGCCAGAGCCACGTGCCCGGCCGCCGGGTGATCATGGCGGTTCTGATCTCTCCGATGATCGTGCCCCTGATCATCTCGGCCACGGGGATGTATTTCTTCTACTCCAAGATCGGCCTTGTCGGCACCTACTGGGGCGTCGTGCTGGCCCATGCGGTGCTCGGCATTCCCTTCGTGATCATCACCGTGACCGCGACTCTGGTGGGCTTCGATCGCTCGCTTACCCGCGCTGCGGCCAATATGGGCGCCGATCCGATCACCACCTTTTTCCGGGTTCAGATGCCGCTCATCCTACCCGGCGTGATCTCGGGCGGGCTCTTCGCCTTCATCACCTCCTTCGATGAGGTGGTCGTGGTGCTCTTCCTCGGCTCCGCCGAACTTCAAACCCTGCCGTGGCAGATGTTCACCGGCCTGCGCGAACAGATCAGCCCGACGATCCTCGCCGCCGCGACCATCCTCGTCGGAATCTCGATCCTGCTTCTGGCCTCGGTCGAGATGCTGCGCCGCCGATCCGAACGGCTTCGGGGGATGAGCCCGGGTTGACATCCCGGCCTTCCGAATTAGCACAGTGACCCAGCAGAGGCGCCCTTCGCGGCGCCTCTTCTCAATAGAGAGGGATGCCTATGGAACAGCAGTATCAGGCCGCTTGGGCCTTCGTGGACGATAACTGGGACAAGCTGGAAATCGTGCGTGACGTGATCGTCAACGCGATCTACGCACTGGTGATCCTGATCGTCGCCCTGATCGTCAGCGGCTGGATCCGCCGCCGCATCCTGCGCGTTGGCGAACGCAGCCGCCATTTCGACATGACGCTGGCCAGCTTCCTCGGCAACGTCGCGCGCTATGGGGTGCTCGTCCTCGCGCTGATCTTTGTTCTGAACCGCTTCGGGATAGAGACGACCTCGCTTGCCGCCCTGATCGGTGCCGCCGGTCTTGCCATCGGTCTCGCCCTGCAAGGCACGCTCAGCCACCTTGCCTCCGGCGTCATGCTCGTTGCCTTCCGCCCCTTGGAAATCGGCCAGTTCGTCGAGGCAGGCGGCGAGAGTGGCACCGTTTCCAACATCTCGCTCTTCAATACGGAGTTGACCACCGTCGACAACGTGCAGGTGATCCTTCCCAACGGCACGGTCTGGGGCAACGTGATCAAGAACTATTCGCACTTCCCCACGCGCCGCTGCGATCTTGTGATCGGGGTCGGCTATGACAGCGATCTGAAGAAAACCGAAGAAGTCCTCTGGAGCCTGATCAACGCCGATGACCGTGTCCTGCCCGCGCCGGAGCCCTTCTGCAAGCTGACCAATCTGGGCGACAGCTCCGTGGATTTCACCCTGCGTCTGTGGTGCAAGGCCGACGACCTGTGGAACCTCAAGTTCGATCTGACCCGGCAGATCAAGGATGCCTTCGACGCCAACGGGATCCAGATCCCCTATCCGACCCGCACTCTCGTCGTGGAAAAGACCGCCGCCCCCGAGGCGACCCCCTGACCACCCAGCGCGCGGGCCGTTAATCCGGCCCGCGGTGCACGGGGAGTCATACAAATGTCATACACGAGTCATACGCAGGTCATACGACCCGAAACGGCCCTCCGGCCCTGTTAACAAAGGCGCGGAGCATCGATTCGGCCCCGCGGCGACCGGATGGCCGCTCGCCGCGTTAACCCCTCAGAGAGCCGCCAGAAGCGCCTCGCCCCCCGAGATCTCACAGGTCCCCCGCTCCACCTCCGGGTGGAAGGACGCCACGACGCCATCCTCGACGATCATCGCATAGCGTTTCGACCGTCCGATAAGGCCCGCCGGCTCTGCGCTGAACTCCATGCCGATCGCTTTGGTAAAGGCACCCTGAGGATCGGACAGAAGCGCGATCCCCGCCTCATGTGCCCCGGTGGCTTCACCCCATGCATCCAACACGAAGGGATCGTTCACGGCGATACAGATGATCTCATCCACACCCTTGTCATCAAAGGCTTTTTTCGTACGGATAAAGCTCGGCATATGCGCCGAATGGCAGGTGGGGGTAAAGGCACCCGGCACTGCGAAAAGCACCACCTTGCGCCCCTTGAGCCGTGCCGCAAGCGCGACCTCCTGCGGCCCGTCGTCTCCCATAGCGACCAGCGTCGCGTCGGGCAGTTTGTCGCCCTGTGAAATGCTCATGGCACATCCCTTTGGTTTGCGTTTCCAGTTGCGCCCGATATAGCCTCCTCATGGCTTGGAGCCACAGGAAAAGGAAGCAGAGATGGGCGGAATCGTGATCGTCGGAGGCGGACAGGCCGCAACATCCCTTGTCGCCCGCCTGCGGCGCGGTGGGTATGACGGCGCGCTGACCCTCATCGGCGACGAACCCGTCCCCCCGTATCAGCGCCCACCCCTCTCCAAGGCCTACCTGTTGGGGGAGATGGAAGAAGAACGTCTATATCTGCGCCCCCACAGCTTCTATTCTGAAAATGATGTCGACCTGATCCTCAGCACCGAAGTGACGGAAATCGACCGGTCCGCACGCGAAATCGTGGCCGGGGATCGCCGCATGGCTTACGAAACTCTGGTCCTGTGCACCGGCTCCCGGCCCCGCCGTTTGCCTGCCAGCATCGGCGGCGATCTCGGCGGGGTCCACACGGTCCGCACCCTCGCCGACGTCAAACGGTTCGCCCCCGAAGTCCGCCCCGGGCGCCGCGCTCTCGTGGTCGGCGGCGGGTATATCGGGCTGGAGGCCGCGGCGGTTCTGGTGAAATCGGGATTGTCGGTCACCCTCGTGGAAATGGCCGACCGCATCCTGAACAGGGTCGCGGCCCCCGAAACAGCGGACTATTTTCGCAAGCTACATCAAGAGCATGGCGTCGATTTGCGGGAAGGCGTGGGCCTATCGCGACTCGTCGGAGACGAGCGCGTCAGTTCAGCCAAGTTGACGGATGGCACGCAGATTCCCGTCGATGTCGTGATCGTCGGCGTCGGGATCGAGCCGGAAACACGGCTGGCCAAGTCGGCGGATCTTGACCTCGACGACGGGATCGCAACCGACGCATTTGGCCGGACCTCGGACCCGAATATCTGGGCCGCCGGGGATTGCGCCTCCTTCCCGCAGGAAAACCGCCGGATGCGCCTTGAATCCGTCGGCCACGCCATCGATCAGGCCGAATGCGTGGCCGACAACATCCTTGGGGCGGAGCGGGTCTATTCGCCAAAGCCGTGGTTCTGGTCCGATCAATACAATGCCAAGCTCCAGATTGCCGGTCTGGGAGCGGGGTACGACAGGATCGTCACGCGGCAGGGCGCGGCTGGCACGATCTCCTTCTGGTACTTCGCGGGGCCTCGGCTTCTTGCCATCGACGCAATCAATGACCCGCGCGCCTATATGGTCGGCAAGCGTTTGATCGAAGGCGGAAAAACCGTTGACCCTCACGTCGTGTCCGACCCGGAAACTGACCTGAAGGCCCTGTTGAAGGCATGAGGATCATCGCGGGCGCATATCGGGGGCATCGCCTCGCAGCGGTCGGAAAGGGCGATCCCGCCGCGCATCTCCGCCCCACAACGGACCGTCTGCGCGAAACCCTGTTCAACGTGCTCGCTGCAGGCAAGTTCGGCACGCTCTCAGGGTCCGTCGTCCTGGACCTCTTCGCAGGAACGGGTGCGCTTGGGCTGGAGGCCCTCTCACGGGGTGCTGTCCACGCGACTTTCGTTGACGATGGCCGCGCCGCGCAAAAGCTCATCCTCGACAACATCAAGCGACTGCGGCTCGAAAACGCCCGCCTGTTGAGCCGCGACGCCACGCGGTTACCCAAGAATGACGGCGCTCTGGCAACGTTGGTGTTTCTCGATCCACCTTACGGCAAGGACCTCGGCGCGCGCGCCCTCGGGGCGGCTTCGGCGGGTGGATGGCTTGCACCCGGAGCCTTGGTAATCTGGGAAGAAAATGCGCAGCAGCCCGCACCGGAGGGGTTTGAGATGCTCGATCACCGCCGTTACGGGGATACCAGCTTCACCTTCCTGCGCCATGGGGACGGGCCGGCCAACTAGGGCCGACCCGTTGTTTCACTCGGCTTCAACCGCCTCGACGGCCGCCTTGGCATCATCATAGAGTGTCTGGGCGTCGAGCCCCCGCTCCGTCATCTCGGCGATCCAGTCCTGCGTCACCTCGGCCCCGAGTGCCTTGATCTCTTCGGTGACCTCCGGGCTGAGTTCGGTGATGGCGTTACCATCGGCTTCCATCACGGCATGGCCATCACGATCGCCCAGATCATGCGCCTTGCCAGCCCAGGCTGAGGTTTCGCGACCGGAATTTGCGTCGATCACAGCGCGCAGGTCATCGGGCAGGCCCTCATAGACCTTCTTGTTCATGACCCATACGAAATAGAGATTATAGAGCGCCCGATCCCCAGCAACATCCGTATGGCTGTCCGTCAGCTCATCGAGTTTGAGGGAGGGCGCCATTTCCCATGTGATCACCCCACCATCAACCACGCCGCGCGCCAGCGCTTCGGGGAAGGCCGGTACGGCCATGCCGACGGGCGTCGCGCCGAGCTTCTTGAGAAGCAGTGTGGCGGGCCGTGAGGGGCCGCGCAGTTTCAGCCCGTCGAAATCAGACACTTCTTCGACCGGGGGGCCTTTTTTGTGAACGATTCCCGGGCCGTGCATATGCGCCGCGATGAGGTGGACGTCCGCGAAATCATCCATCAGATGCGCCTGCGTGAAATCCCAGGCGGCAGTGCTGGCCTCTTCGCCGGACTTGCTGGTCATAAAGGGCAGTTCCATTGCCTCCGCCTCGGGGAAGCGACCGGGCTGATACCCCGGAATGACCCAGCCCCCATCAATGACGCCGTCACGCACGAGGTCATACTGGTTCGGCGCGGACCCGCCGAGTTGCATGAAGGGATAGATCTCCACCTTGATGCGGCCCTCGCTCTCCTCTTCGACCTTTTGGGCCCAAGGTTCGATGAAGTACTTGGGGTTTGCCGAATTGGGCGAAACGAAATGCTGAAACCGGAGAGTTACCTCCTGCGCCGTGGCGGGGATGGCCATGAGACCGGTTAGGGTGATCGCAGCGGCCGTCAGAAGCGTCTTCAACGCAAAGTCCTCCTTATGGGGCGCCTGTGGTGGCACCGGGACGGCCCCAAGGGTGCAAATCCCGCGCCCCGATGCAAGCGGTGTTTTGCCACATGCCGGATAGACCATTGGCGAAAGGGCATCCTGTGGCTAGTCTTGCATTCAAAATATTGAATGGGAGACCGTGATGCCGATCCTCAAGCCCTCACGCCGTGATCTTCTCCGGCTCGCTGCCCTCGCACCGGGCTTCGTGCTCCCCGCCCTTCGCCCCGCGTCTGCGCTCGGGGCGCCAGAGACGGACAACCCGGCCCATTTTCGCTTCAGCCTTGGCGAGGCAAACCTTACCGTGATCTCGGATGGATACCTTGCGCTGCCCGCGTCCGGCCTTGGCGTGAATGCCGATCCCGAAGACGTTCGGCGGTTTCTGGAGCAACATTTCCTCTCCCCGGAAACGCAGTATTCACACACCAATCACCTGTTGATCGAATTGGGTAAGGCGCGTGTGCTCGTCGATCTCGGGTCGGGGAACCGCTTCTTGCCGACGGCCGGTCGCCTCTTTGCCAATCTGGAAAATGCAGGCATCGATCCGTCAAGCATCACCCATGTCGTCGTCACCCATGCGCATCCCGATCATATCTGGGGCATCCGGGACGATTTCGACGAACCGATCCTGCCGGATGCAGAATACATCATGGGACGGGCCGAACACGACTTCTGGACGGAGGATGGGCTTGTCTCTCGTGTGCCGGACGAGATGCAGCAATTCGTTGTCGGAGCAGTCAATTCGATCCAGGCAGAGGGGCTACAGTGGGCACTGGCGGATGAAGGTCACAAGATCGCCCCCGGAATTTCAATGCTGTCCAGCCCCGGACATACGCCCGGCCATATGAGTATCCATGTGGCGAGCGGCGGCGAGGAACTCATCGCACTCGGCGATGCTATGACCCATGCCCACATGAACTTTGCCCATCCCGACTGGGTGAACGGCTTCGACATGGATGGGGATCAAACGGTAGCGACCCGCCTTGCACTCCTAGACCGAGCGGCGGCGGACCGCGTGACGATACTGGGGTATCATTTCCCGTTTCCGGGCGTAGGGCATGTCACACGGGATGGCGATGCCTTCCGCTTCCTCCCCGCGCTCTGGCGGTTCACTGAATAGGGAACTTGTCGCTCAGTATGTCGGGTGGAATGTTCCAGCGGGGGAGAGTGTGAATATCTCCGCTCCGTCCGCTGTCACGCCAACCGAATGCTCGAACTGCGCCGAAAGGCTCTTGTCGCGCGTCACCGCCGTCCAGTCATCCGACAGCACCTTTGTCTCGGCGCGCCCGAGGTTCACCATGGGCTCGATGGTGAAGAACATACCCTCTTCGAGGATTGCCCCGGTACCGGGGCGACCATAATGCAAGACATTGGGCGGCGCGTGGAATACCCGCCCCAGCCCGTGACCGCAGAAATCACGCACGACGCTCATGCGGTTCGCCTCGACATAGGTCTGAATCGCGTGGCCGATATCACCAAAGGTCATGCCCGGACGTACGGCATCAATCCCGCGCATCAGCGCATCATGCGTCACCTGAATAAGCCGCTCCGCCTTGCGGGAGAGCTTGCCCGCGACATACATCCGCGACGTATCCCCGAACCAGCCATCGACAATCACCGTCACGTCGATGTTGAGGATATCACCATCCTTGAGCGTCTTTTCCCCGGGGATCCCATGACAGACGACGTGGTTGACGCTGATACAACTGGCGTGCTGATACCCCTTGTACCCGATCGTCGCGGAGGTTGCTCCCGCATCCACGATCATCTCCTCGATACGCTTGTCGATCGAGGCTGTCGTCGCTCCGGGCACGATATCACCGGCGATCTGATCGAGGATATGCGCGGCCAGTTTCCCCGCACGGTGCATACCGGCGAAGTCTTCTGTCTGGTGTATTCTGATGCCGTCTTTGGTCAGGCGGCCCATATGATGATCGTTCACGACGCTATTCCCGGTTTCGCGCAACGGTTTCCCTTTGACGGGGCCTACTTAAGCATAAAACCGTCAAAGCGCCAGTGTTCAGGTGCTGCACGGCAGCGTAGACCCCAGAAAGACGCCCTCCGGGCTGAGTTTCGTGTCGAAAACCAAGACCTCGACACCCGCGCTTCGTGCAACCTCAAAGGCCGCCGCATACGCCGGGTCCAGATCTGAGGCGAGGGAAAAGTGGCTGCAATCCGTACGCTGGACGAGGTAAAGCATAACCGCGCGATTGCCTGACTGCGCAACCTTTGCCAGCTCTTCTAGATGCTTGGCACCCCTGGCCGTCACGCTATCGGGGAACTCGGCAAGGCCGGGCTGACGGGAGAGGGTCACGCTCTTGACCTCGACATAGGCCGGCGGCCGCTCCGCGTCTTCGAGAAGGAAGTCGATCCGGCTCCGCGTGCCATACCGCACCTCGGGCCGAACGCTGTGATACCCCTCCAGCCCCGGAACCTGCCCTGCCTCCAGCGCCCCACGAAGCGCCCGGTTCGGAACGGAGGTATCGACGCCGGTGAAGTGCCCGTTCTCGTGATCGACCAGACGCCAGCCCCATTTCAGCTTTTTCTTGGGATCATCATTTGGTTCGAGCCAAATCCGCGTTCCCGGATCAGCGAGGCCCATCATACTGCCGGGATTGGCGCAATGCGCCGTGATCTCGCGTCCGTCATCAAGAAGGCAGTCGGCGAGGAACCTCTTGTAGCGGCGAAGCAGCCGCGCGGGTACGAGCGGGGTTTGAAACAGCATGGGCAGGCCCTATACCTGCCAGAGCGATCCACGCAAGGAGCCGTCATGCCAAACCCCACCGCCGCGATGCTCGTCATCGGAGATGAAATCCTCTCTGGCCGCACCCGGGATGCCAACATGCATTTCCTCGCGGGCGAATTGACCAAGTCCGGGATCGACCTTCAGGAGGTCCGTATCGTTTCCGATCGCCACGACGCGATCGTTGAAGCGGTGCGCGCCCTGTCCGCGGCCTATGATACCGTCGTGACCTCGGGGGGGATCGGCCCGACCCATGATGACATTACCGCGGACGCGATTGCCGATGCCTTCGGCGCGCCGATCGACGTGCGCGAAGACGCCCGCGCCTTGCTCGCCAAACACTATGAGACCACGGGGCGGGAGTTGAACGCGGCGCGCCTTCGCATGGCCCGTATTCCCGACGGCGCGACCCTTATCGAGAACCCAGTAAGCATCGCGCCCGGTTTCACCCTTGGCAATGTTCACGTGATGGCCGGCGTCCCTTCGGTGTTTCAGGCCATGGTCGCCAGTGTCTTGCCAACCCTCACGGGGGGTGAGCCGCTCCTCTCCCAAACCTTGCGCGTCGCGCGGGGGGAAGGCGACATTGCCGGACCCCTCGCAGAGATCGCCGCCGCGCATCCCGACGTTTCCATCGGCTCTTACCCGTTCCAACAGGACGGGGCCTTTGGCGCGAATATCGTCGTCCGGGGGATGATCGGTGCAAAGGTGGACGCAGCGATTTCCGACCTTGCACTTCTTTTTGCCGAATGACGTCAGCCGACGAATGGATGCGCGCGATGGAGGCCACATGGCCGCCCGCAGCGGTGCATCATGGTGATGGATGGGTCCTCCGTGAGGGCCAAGGTGGTGGGAAACGGGTAAGCTCCTGTTCGGCCACGCGGCCGGTGGACGAGGCCGCGATACACGCCGCAGAAACAGCCATGGCGGCGATAGGCCAGCGTGCCCTCTTCATGTTGAATGGCTCCGAAGGCGATTTGGACGGGCAGCTAGAGGCAAAGGGCTACGCCTGCGTTGATCCAGTCGCGCTCTATGCCGCCCCGGTATCACAACTTTGCGCAGACCTTCCGCCGCTCTGCGTCTTCGACCTCGAAGAACCGCTGTCCATCATGCTGCGCCTTTGGAGTGCGGGCGGTATCGGGCCGGAACGCATGGCCGTCATGGCGCGGGCCAAAGGCCCCAAGACCTACCTTTTCGGGCGCAACCGGAATCGCGCCGCGGCTGTGGCCTTTGCCGCCCTCGATGGCCCTCTGGTGATGCTGCATGCGCTCGAAGTGGCCCCCGATCATCGTCGCGAGGGGGTGGGTCGGGCCATGTTGACCGCAGCCGCCAACTGGGCCGCCAGTCACGGTGCAACAGAGCTGGGCCTCGCCGTAACCCGCGCGAACACTCCCGCCAACGCGCTCTACGCCGCGATGGGTCTAGAGGTCGTCGGCGGATACCACTACCGGTGTGCGCCATGATGCATCGCCTCGCTCTCGTGCTCATCTTCCTTGGCGGGGCGACGGCGGCGCTTGACCTTCCCGCAGGGGCCGAACTCGTCGAAGAGGTGCGCCGCAGCCCTGGCAGCTATATGCTGCCCACCGGCACGGCCAAGAACGGCGTCGTTCCCACAGAGCCCGTGGATGGCAATATCCTTCGCCAAGTCTGGCAGTTGCCGCGCGCGCAAACCGCGCTTCTGCCCCTCCTGCGGGGGATCGAGGCGCAGCTTGGGGCCGAAGGATACGAAACGATCTTTGATTGCGCTGCCACGGCATGTGGGGGCTTCGACTTCAGGTTTGGCATAGAGGTCGCGCGGCCCCCTGACATGATCGTCAACCTTCGCACCTTTCGATTTCTGGCCATGCGAAACACGAGTATGCGGAGCGCCGCGACCCTGCTGGTCAGCCGAACCCCGGAACGGCTTTACCTTCAGATTGTGACGGTCAGCCCCCCGGATGACCCATCCCAAGCGATAGAGGTCGCGGAGAACCCGGAAACTCCGGCACCTGGCGGAGACGTCATCGCCCTTCTGCGCCGGAATGGGCATGTCGTTCTCTCGGATCTCGTTTTCGAAAGCGGCGGGACGCAACTCGGAGAAGGAAAGCTCCGCTCCCTTGAGACCTTGGCAGGCTACCTCAACCAAGACCCCGTTCGGCGGATCGCGCTTGTGGGGCATACCGACAGCGTGGGGTCAATCGACGCCAATACCGCCTTGTCGCGCCGCCGTGCAGAAGCCGTCCGTGCGCGATTGCTGCAACGCTACGATGTGGCGGCGGAGCAAGTAACCGCGCGTGGGGTCGGCCTGCTGTCGCCCTACGCCTCTAACGCGACCCCGGAAGGGCGCGAACAGAATCGCCGTGTCGAGGCGGTTCTTCTGGCGGGCGAATGACCCGGGTTCTGATTCTCGGGGCCTCGGGGCGACTTGGCACATTCCTGCGCCGAGCGTGGTCCCGCGGCGCGACCGGCATCGACCCCATTTACCAGTATCGCCGCTCCGCCCCGCCGGAGGGCGTACTCTGGCACCCGGGGGATGACACTGCACGACTGCCGCAAGCCGATGCAATAGTTGCACTCTGGGGGGTAACATCCGGGACGACCGACGCCCTTGAGATGAATGCTTCACTCGCAGAAGAAGCGGGGCGGATCGCGGCCGGAATCGGAGCGAAGACCGTCTTTCATTTCTCGAGTGCAGCCGTCTACGGCCCAACAGAGCGCCCCGCTACGGAAGAGGCTCCCTTGCGCCAATCGGGCGCTTATGGGCTTGCCAAACTGGAAATGGAGCGTGTTCTACACGGCCTTCGCGGCCCGGCATGCCATGTGGCACTGCGGCTCGGAAATGTGGTGGGGGGCGACAGTCTTAGGGCGGCCCTAGAGGGCACTCGGCCCGCCACCCTCGATCAGTTCCCAGACGGGCGCGGACCATTGCGAAGCTATATTTCCCCCGTCGGGCTCTCGTCCGCACTTGTCAGATTGACGAAGCAGCCGCCCACTGCGCTTCCGCCTGTCCTCAACCTCGCGGCGCCTCGCCCCCTTCACATGGATGCCTTGCTTTTGTCTGCCGGGCGCAGCTGGACATGGAGACCTGCCCCGGGCAGCGGCGTTCAACAGGCCACGATCTGTACCAGCCGTCTCGCGTCTCTCCTTCCCGGTCTCTCCCTTGCGGATGATCCTGCGACCCTGATCGCGGAGTGGCAGGAGTTGTCGCAATGACCCCCGCCAAGCGCGTCGCCGATATCGCCCTTGCGCTCCTTCTACTCGTCCCTCTCGCGCCGGTCATGTGCGTGATCGCGCTGCTCATCCTTCTGCGCGATGGTCGCCCTGTGCTCTACCCCTCAGAGCGGATGCGCACACCCTCAGACCCCTTTACGCTTTTGAAATTCCGAACCATGAGTTCGGCGGAAGGGGATACCGGGGTTTCCGGAGGAGACAAGGCCACGCGGATCACCCCGACAGGGGCCAGGCTGCGCAAGGCGCGTCTTGATGAGCTGCCCCAACTCTTGAACATCTTGAAAGGTGACATGAGCTTTGTCGGGCCCCGCCCTCCGCTACGCCGCTATACCGAGATGTTCCCGGAGCTTTATGGGGAAGTGCTGCGCGCGCGCCCGGGCGTGACCGGGCTTGCGACCCTGTTGCTGCATCACCGCGAGAGCCGCCTGCTTGATGAGTGCCGAACCGCCGAAGAAACCGAAGCGGTCTATACGCGGCGCTGCATACCGCCCAAGGCCAAGCTTGACCTTCTCTACCGCGACAACCGTACACTATGCTGGGATATGGTCATCCTGCTGCAGACTTTGCGGGCCGTCGGGAAACGGCGTCGATAATCTGGGCAAAAATGCAATGCTGTCGCAGCAAACTCTCCTTTTACGAGCAACCGCTATCGACGCGCGCAGGCTTATCCTCTACTGCTGATTGATTGAGCAGGGTGGTAAATTGCCCAAGTCAGATTGAAAAGTATGTCGCCATTTTTGTGGCGGAAATAAGGGCTGGGGATGCTTTACGAGTTTTGCATCAGATTGAAAGAACGTCAGAAACAGGCCATCTTTCTATCTCTCGACGCAGTATGTATCGCTCTGGCCTATGGTCTCGCGCATCTGATCCTCGCAGGAGGAATGAGCGCAACACCGACCCCAAGTGGTTATGTCTTCGATCTGAGCATCCTTCTTCCCGCGGGGCTTGCCTTGTCCTTCGCGACCGGGCTGCACGCGATGAAGCTGAATGCCTACGAAGCGCACGGCATGAACGAAACCGCTCTTGTGGCGGTCATCCTGACCCTCGGCATGGGTATGGTCGCCATCGTGAGCGACATTGGCGCCCCTCCCGGAATTTTCCCGATCTTCGGATTGTTGTATCTGGTTGGGTCGGTCGCGGCGCGTGTCGGGCTTCGCCATGTGGTGCAGCGGATCTATGATACCGGCAAGCCGCGCGACAGGGTTCTGATCTACGGCGCGGGCCAGACCGGGCAACAACTCGCCACGGCGCTGCGCTCCGACCATGCTGTCGTTCCAATCGCCTTTGTGGATGACAGTCCGACCCTCCAGAGTCGCACAATCTGTGGCTTCAAGGTCCATTCCCCCGCGAAGCTTGGCGAATTGATCGAACGGCTACAGATCGACCTTGTGGTGATCGCAATCCCATCCGCCAGCCGCCCGACCCGTGCCCGCATCACACGCAAATTGCGCCGCTTGGGCTGTGAGGTGCAGGACATTCCCTCCTTCGCGGAACTCGTCGTCAGCGGAAGCCAGATTGCGGCTGGTCCCGCCGTCGATCTGACCGAACTTCTTGGCCGCAGCCGGTTGGACGAGGAGCTTCCCGGTGCGACGGAGACCTATCGCGGCAAGCGCATTCTGATCACCGGGGCCGGCGGCTCCATCGGGGCCGAGCTTTGCCGACAGCTTTCCAACTGCGGCCCGGCACGACTTGTCCTGATCGACCACAGCGAGCACGCGCTTTACACCATTGAACGCGAACTGGCAGAGCTGCGCCCAAGCCTTGGTGTTTCCACCGTTCTCGGCTCGATCGCCGAAGAGGGGCTGGTGCGCAAGGCGTTGGAGAGGGAGCGGGTCGACGTGGTTTTCCACGCGGCTGCCTACAAGCACCTGCCCATGGTCGAAAGCAACGCCATTGAGGGCGTACGCAACAACGTATTCGGCACGAAGGTTGTCGCCGATTGCGCGCGCGAAGCGGGAGTGGAACGTTTTATTCTCGTATCCTCCGACAAGGCGGTCCGTCCGACGAGTGTCATGGGTGCCTCAAAACGGCTGGCGGAACTGCTGGTGCAGGATCTGGCCACCCGCTCCAGCCAAACGCGCTTTTCCATGGTTCGCTTCGGGAATGTCCTCGGGTCGAGCGGCTCGGTCATTCCGCTCTTTGAGGAACAGATCGGCCGTGGCGGGCCCGTCACGCTCACCCACGAAGAGGTCACCCGCTATTTCATGACCATCTCCGAGGCGGTGCGTCTTGTGCTTTTGGCGGGATCGTTCGCGCGTGGTGGAGATGTCTTTGTGCTCGACATGGGCGCGCCGGTGCCCATTCGGCAACTCGCCCATCAGATGATCGAGGGCGCCGGGCTGACGATTCGAAATGCGGAAAATCCCCATGGCGATATCGAAGTACAGATCACCGGGTTGCGTCGTGGTGAAAAGCTCCATGAAGAACTGCTGATCGGGAGCGATATGCTCACCACGCCGCACCCCAAGATCCTGCGCGCACAGGAATCCTATATCTCCGAACTGGAGATCGCGCAGATCATCAAAGCGCTGCGCGGCGCGATCGATACCCGGGACGAAACCGCCCTGCGTGCGCTCATCATGTCCTGCGTGGCGCGCGATGCCGGCCACAAACAAATTGCCGCCGAAGAAGTCTGAGCAGATCAGTTAGATTGTGTTTTTGCCGCAACCTCCGGGAAACTGCCGCGCATTTGACCGGCTTTGGCATTTTACCCTTGGACAAGCGCTATAAACGTGCTCCTTTGTATGGGAGTGGGCTGCGCGCCCATGTTATCCAAACTGGAGTGACGTAATGAAAAAGCTCGTTCTTGCCGCGTTCGCAGCATCCACAATCGCCGCTGCCCCGGCCATGGCCGACAACGCAGCACCCGTCGCAGATCCGTTCATCAGCACGCAGACAACCGGTGGAGCTGTCCCAGTAGGAGCAGGCAGCGCAGGCGGCGTAGGCGTAACAGCAGGCGGCGCAGTAGCAGGTGGCGCAACAGCGGCCGGGCTGGGGGGACTGGCTGCGCTTGGAGCAACTTTCGCCGCACCATTGGCCATCGGCGGTGTCTTTGCTGCGATCACCGTCGCTGCGACATCCAGTGATGTCTCCGCCACTCCGGCAACCGGCACCGACTGATAGATTAGTCAGTTCGACGTCATAAGGGGGCGGCGCATTTGCGCCGTCCTTTTGTTTTGTGGCCTAGAAGAAGCTTTGCGGGTCTATATCGACGGCAAGCCGCACATCGCCGGGCAGTTTGAATTGAGCAAGCCACGCCGTCAAAGCGGCTTGTAATGGCGCTCCCTTCGCCGCCTTGACCAAAAGGCGCACCCGGTGGCGTCCGCGAATGCGTGCGATGGGTGCGGGCGCCGGGCCAAACACCTGTGCCCCGATCCGGCGCAGCGGTCCGTCTCGGCGGGCGAGTTCGCTTCCGAAATCGAACACCTGCTGCACATCACTCGCGCTTAGGATGATTCCCGCCATGCGGCCATAGGGCGGCATCCCCGCTTGTTGCCGCTCAGCCGCCTCCGCACGCCAAAACGCTTCCTCGTCCCCCGACAGGATTGCACGGATCACGGCGTGTTCCGGTTGATACGTCTGAAGCATGGCCGTCCCCTGACGTGCCCCGCGCCCGGCCCGCCCCGCCACTTGGCGCATGAGTTGGAACGTGCGTTCAGCGGCCCGTAGATCCGATCCCTGCAAGCCAAGGTCCGCATCGATGACCCCCACCAGGGTGAGGTTGGGGAAATTGTGCCCCTTGGCCACGATCTGGGTTCCGATGATGACATCCGCGCCCCCGGCGGCAATCTCCTCTATCCGCTGCTTGAGCGCCCGCGCAGATCCAAAGAGATCGGAACTCAGTGTCGCTATGCGCGCTTCGGGAAACAGGGCGGTTGCTTCTTCGGCCATCCGCTCCACCCCCGGCCCCACGGCGGCCAGCTTGTCTTCGGCCTCGCATGACGGGCACCGTTCCGGCTTGGCCTTGCTCTCGCCGCATTGATGACAGACGAGCCGGTTCTGAAACCGATGTTCGACCATACGCGCGTCGCAGTGATCACACCCGATCTGGTGCCCGCAGGCACGGCAAATGGTAACGGGCGCATAGCCACGGCGGTTGAGAAACAAAAGCGCTTGCTCTCCCCGCTCCACCCGGGCGCGGACGGCGTTTTGCAACACGTCCGAGATCCAGCGATTGGACGGGAGCGATTCCGTCCGCATGTCGACTGAACGCATCTCCGGCATGACCGCTTCGCCAAAGCGGGAGGTCAATTCCAACCGGGTGTACTTGCCCGCCTCCGCGTTCGCCCAGCTTTCCAACGACGGCGTCGCAGAGGCCAGAACGACCTGCGCATCGCAGATCGACGCGCGCAGCACTGCCATATCGCGGGCATTGTAGAGCACGCCCTCCTCCTGCTTGTAGGAGGTGTCATGTTCCTCATCGACCACGATCAGCCCCAGATCCTGAAACGGCAGGAAAAGCGCGGACCGGGCGCCGACCACAAACTGCGCGTTCCCTTCGGCAACCATCCGCCAGATCCGGCGCCGCTCCGTCATCGTCGCGCCCGAGTGCCATTCGGCGGGACGCGCGCCGAAACGGGCCTCCACACGAGTGAGGAATTCAGAGGTCAAGGCGATCTCGGGCAAAAGGACGAGCGCCTGCCGCCCTTGCCGCAACGTCTCGGCCACGGCTTCCAGATACACTTCGGTCTTGCCTGACCCGGTGACGCCCCGCAGCAGGGTGGTGCCATACCGGCGCGCAGCCGCCCCCTCGCGCAGCCGCGCCGCCGCGGCATCCTGATCCTCGGCGAGTCGCTTGCCCGCGTGATCCGCGTCGAGTCGGGGGAATGGCAAATCGCGCGGGCTTTCCTCTTCTCGGACTGCCCCGTTTTCGACCAATCCCTTGACCACACCGGTCGAAACACCGGACATCTCAGCCAATTCCTTGAGCGTGAAGGCAAGACCGCCGTAATTTTCCAGCGTCTCAATAACCCTGCGGCGCGCATCGGTCATCCGTTCGGGAAGCCCCTCCCCCCGCCGATAGATCCGGCGCATCGACGGCGGAAGGCCAAGACCCGGCGCGCGCGTCGCCAGACGCAGCATGGCGGGCATCGGGGTCAGTGTGTAGTCGGCAGCACGGGTGAGGAAGCTCTGCATCTCCTCGCGCATCGGCGGCGCGTCGAGTACCCGAATCACCGCACGAAGCTTTGCGATGTCGAAATCCCCTGCGCCCTCCCCCCAAACCACGCCAAGAACCTTGCGCGGTCCAAGCGGAACTTCCACGTAGGCCCCTTGGTGACACCCCCCCGCTGGCGCAAGGTAATCCAGCGGCCGGCCAAGGGGCTGGGCCGTCAGGACGGCAACGCGCTGACCTTCGTCAAAGAACAAGGGTTGGCGGCCTCCTGCCGGTTTGGGGTTTATGGATGTGCCGCTATGGGCTACACGCTGGCGCCAAGGAATTCCAGTCAGAGGGCACCTTTCATGAAGTTCTTCGTAGACACTGCAGATATCGACGCGATTGCCGAGTTGAATGATCTCGGCATGGTGGACGGGGTCACGACGAACCCGTCGCTCATCCTGAAATCCGGTCGCGACATTCGCGAAGTCACCAAGGCGATTTGCGACCTTGTCGACGGTCCGGTCAGCGCGGAAGTCGTCGCCACCGAAGCCGATGTGATGATCACCGAAGGCCGCAAGCTGGCCGAGATCGCTGATAACATCACGGTCAAGGTTCCCCTTACTTGGGACGGCCTCAAGGCTTGCAAGGTGCTGTCCTCGGACGGTCTCATGGTCAACGTGACCCTGTGCTTCTCCGTGAACCAGGCACTCCTGGCGGCAAAGGCCGGCGCAACGTTCATCTCGCCGTTCATCGGGCGTCTTGACGACATCAACGTCGACGGGATGGACCTCATCGCCGACATCCGTACGGTGTATGACAACTTCGCCTTCGATACGGAAATCCTTGCGGCATCCATCCGCACGGTGAACCACGTAGCCGAGTCCGCGCGCATCGGGGCCGATGTGATCACGGCCCCTCCGGGCGTGATCAAGGCGCTGGCTGCGCATCCGCTGACCGACAAGGGGCTTGAGACGTTCCTCGCGGATTGGGCCAAGACGGGTCAGAAGATCGTCTGATCCAACCGACATGCACAGAAGCCACGCCCGCGCGCCGCATCCCCGGCGCGCGGGTTTTTCGTATTGGCGGCAGGGTACACTTTGATAGGCTGCGCGGAAAATGGACGAGGCAAACATGACCAGTACCCCTGTGATAGATCAGTCCTTGCGCGACCGGCTTCTGAAGAACCCTGACGAAATCCTTGATGACACAAACCTGATGAAGGCCCTCGTCGATGCGAGTGAGAGCCAGCGCGGGCGCAACGTCGTCGACATGCGCGGCCTTGCCATGGAGCGGCTAGAGGCGCGTCTGGATCGACTTGAGGATACACATCGCTCGGTCATTGCCGCCGCCTATGAAAACCTTGCTGGCACACACCAGATTCACCGCGCCATCCTGCGGCTTCTGGACCCTGAAAGCATGGAGGGCTTCCTCTCCGCGCTTTCCGGGGACGTCGCGGAAACGCTGCGGGTCGATGCGGTACGTATCTTGCTGGAACGCGATCCAGAAGCCCCCACACCGGAGATTGCCTTGGCGGAGAATGTGCTTGCTGTGGCGCCGCTCGGCTTTGTTCATCAATACCTCTCAGGCGCGCGCGGAGGGGACAAACCTGTGAAACTGCGCGCTGTCGAACAGGGGCTGTCGGTCATCTACGGGGATGCTGGCGAAGATATTCGCTCGGAGGCCTGCATGCTGCTCGATTTCGGGGGCGGGCGGCACCCCGGCCTTCTGGTACTGGGCGCCAAGGATCCCCAAACCTTTGCCCCGCAACAGGCGACAGATTTGCTGGAGTTCTTTGCTGGCGTAGCCGCGCGGCAAATCCGCGGCTGGCTCACGTGATCGACGGGTCTCCTGCCGCAACCGATGCGCTGCATCACTGGCTGGATAGTCAACGCGCGCTCAAGAATGCGCCGGAGACCACAATAACCGCCTATCGGCACGACGTTGCTCGGTATCTTGGGTTCATCAGCCAGCATCGCGGCGGCCCCCAAGGGCTTGCGGCCTTGGGAGATGTGAACCTATCCGAGATCAGGGCATGGATGGCGCATGAGCGCGCAGACGGAATTGGCGCGCGGTCACTGGCCAGACGACTTTCTGCGGTGAAATCCTTCTACCGTTGGCTCTCCGAGCGCGAGGGATTTGACGCGACCGCGATCCTCTCGACACGCGCGCCCCGGTTCAAGGCCAAGCTTCCCCGTCCGCTCAGTGTCGATGCGGCCTCCGAGATGATTGAACGCGTCGAAGTGCAATCCGAGACGCCTTGGATTGGCGCGCGCGACACCGCTGTCGTGACCCTCCTCTATGGCTGCGGACTTCGGATTTCAGAGGCGCTCAGCCTCAACGGCGCTGCGGCCCCGCTCGGTGATACGCTTCGAATCCGGGGCAAGGGCGGCAAGGAGCGTATCGTTCCAGTGATCGCCCCGGCCCGCGAGGCCGTCGCAACTTACCAAAAGCTCTGTCCTTTTGACCTGACGGCGGACGCGCCGCTGTTTCGCGGTAAACGCGGTGGCGCCCTGAACCCACGACTAATCCAGAAGGTGATGGAAGCCGCCCGGCTTCAACTGGGGCTTCCTGCTACGGCAACGCCGCACGCCATGCGCCATAGCTTTGCCACCCACCTTCTTTCGGCGGGTGGCGACTTGCGCGCGATACAGGAGTTGCTGGGCCATTCCTCCCTTTCAACGACGCAAACCTACACTGCCGTCGACACGGCGCGGCTGATGGAGGTCTATACCCAAGCTCACCCCAAAGCCTGATTGCATCGCTCCACATGTTACGCCATGACAGGCAAATGACCGTTGTTTCAAAAGCTCTCGCCGTTCATCTCCTGACTGCGACCGGTGCCGTCTTTGCCATGCTCGCCATGCTTGAGGCCGCCCAGGAAGACTGGGCTATGATGTACCTCTGGCTCGTCGTTGCCTTCTTCGTGGACGGCATCGATGGGCCACTTGCGCGGCGGTACGATGTGAAAACGAATGCCCCGATCTTCGACGGCGTTCTGCTCGATCTCATCATCGATTATCTGACCTACGTGTTCATCCCGGCCTTTGCGCTTTTCCAATCAGGTCTGTTGCCCGGTTGGACGGGGTGGCTTGCGATCATTGTGATCACCTACGCCAGCGCCATGTATTTCTGTGATTGCCGCATGAAGACAAAGGACAACTCCTTTTCCGGTTTTCCGGGGTGTTGGAACATGTTCGTAATCGTCATGTTCGCCGTCGAGCCGAACTTCTGGGTCATTCTTGGCCTCGTGGCGCTTTTGTCGATCGCGATGTTCTTGCCGCTCAAATTCATCCATCCGGTGCGGACAGAGCGCTGGCGGATGATCTCCTTGCCGGTGGCATTGGCGTGGACCTTCTTCGCCGGATGGGCGGCTTGGGTCTCCTTCCATCCCGAAAGCTGGGCAACCTGGGGGCTTGTTGGAACGTCCCTCTACCTCGCCTCCGCCGGGATCTTGCAGCAGATCGTACCCGCGCGCAGAGGTCAGCGCGGGTAATCCCCAAGCCTTACTGCACAGCCCTGACCTAGCACTTCCAAATCGCTTTGGCCGAACCCGTAGCGTTAGGCAGGGCGCTGCGCCAATTCGCGCCATCTTACGTTACGTTAATAATGAGTGGGTTCGTAAAGGCCGTGTTTTTTCTTTCTTCAATCACGCAAATTTGTCTAAGAATGTTCACCAAATAAGAACAGGCGCGAAGCGCGCGCATTGACAGCGGAGAGAGAAACCATGGGAAAACGCGACGATCTTATCGAGAAATATGCCGAGGACCTGCGTGAGAAATGCGGGATGGAGCCGGACATGGAGCTTCTGCGGAAGGTCACCATCGGTTGTGGCCCATCGATTTATGACTCCGACGCCTCGACCGTCGCATCCTCGCAGCCCGAGGAACTCGAAACCGTAAAGAAGAACTTCCTCATCAAAAAGCTCGGCTTGTCCGACGGTCCAGAACTCATGCAAGGGATCGAGAGCGCGATTGAGACCTATGGCCGTTCAGAACGGAATAAGTACCGCGCGGTGATCTATTACATCCTTACCAAGAATTTCGGCAAGGAAAGCGTCTACGGTTGATCACGATTGGGCGTAGACCGAGATTTCAAAGGTTACTCAAAGGTTTAACCTAGAATTGCGCCTATATCTTACTTGGCGGATGGCGCGTCTTGAGGTATCCAATTCTCGACTGGCCAGGATGGCCGGGACTTTTCATAGAACACGTGTGGTGCTTGGGAGCACGTGGGGTGGCGAAGGGTCTCGGTCGATTTACGGCTGGGGCCCTTCTCTTTTCCAGACACCTATCAGAGCGCTAGGTTTCTCCGCCGAGGACATCCCGACGCGTTGCTGAGTTTTGACCGCCGAAAATTTAGTGCGTAAGCCCCTCCCAATTCCGGCCTGAGACAGTTGCTCCAGCGTTTTGGAACGTCAGGAGTCCGCCGGCATTCCGCCCATCACACAGATCTGTCGCCATTCGTCCTCGCTCACCGGCTGGACCGAGAGGCGCGAATTGCGCACCAGCACCATGTCCGACAATGTGGGCTCTCCCTTGATCTGGTCCAACGTAACCGGCACTTTGAACGGCGCTATTGCGCGGATATCGACACAGTCCCATCGATCATCGTCGGTCGTGCTGTCCGGGTGCGCCTCTGCAATCACCTCAACGATCCCAACTACGGCCTTTTCTTTCTGGGAGTGGTAGAAGAACCCGCGATCACCCTTGGACATTTCTCGCATCGCATTGCGGGCCTGATAGTTTCGCACACCGTCCCATTCTTCGCCGGCATCGCCCTTTTCCATCTGGTCATCCCAACTCCAGGTGGAGGGTTCGGACTTGAAAAGCCAATAGCGCATGGGCGACCTCATTCGGATTTGAGTGGACGGGACAGCAACGCAGCGACTGTTTCATCGAGCGCTTCGGGCCGATCAAGCAACGTTACCACCGCGGCCACGACCGGCAGGTCCAAACCATGTTGCCGGCTAAGATTGAGCGCCGCGCGCGCCGTTGCTGCGCCTTCGACGGTCGGACCGCTATCGGGGGTCTGGCCGCTGCCGATTTCGCACCCGAACCGGAAATTGCGCGACTTGTCGGAGGTACAGGTCAGGATGAGATCCCCGTGCCCGGACAATCCAACAAGAGTCTCGGCCTCCCCGCCCAAAGCCTGCGCAAGGCGTTGGATCTCTGCAAACCCTCGGGTTATCAGGGCTGCGCGGGCACTATCGCCGAGACCCGCCCCAATCACGATCCCGGCGCCAATCGCCACGACGTTCTTGAGCGCACCGCCAAGCTCCGCGCCAATGGTGTCCGTGGTACGATACAGCCGAAGCGCTGGCGTGCTGAGTTTCTCCTGAAGCGCGGCACCAAGGGCATCATCGCCGCAGGCCAGCGTCAGCGCAGTCGGCAGGCCCACCGCAATATCAGCGGCAAAACTCGGGCCGGTCAGCAGCGCCGCCTTTGCCGAGGGCGCACCATGCGCAATGACCTGAAGTGGACCGGACAAAGTGCTGACGTCGATCCCCTTGCAGCAGGCGATGAGCGTCTTGCCATCAAAGCGCGCGCCCTCCCCCGCCAGAAACGCTGCCAACTTCTGCATCGGCAATGCGAGAAGCAGCACGTCCGCCGCAGTCGCCTCCGCAAGATCTGCGGTAGGGGTAACTCTGGCGGGCAGCGGCACGCCGGGGAGCCGCTTGGTATTTTCCCTCGCTCGGATCATCTCAGCTACATGCTCGGGGTCTCTCGCCCAGAGGCAGACATGGCCTTTTGCCCCAAGGGCAATCGCAAGGCTCGTTCCGAATGCACCCGCGCCGAGAACGGAAATCATGCCTTTGCTCCCTTGCGCCCGCCCCCGATGAGCGGATCCGCAGTGGTATCCAAGGGCCAACGCGGACGGGCCGCAAGCGTCATGTCATGAGAGATACCTGCGTCGCGCAGTTCAAGCCCGGCATAGGCGATCATCGCTGCATTGTCCGTACAAAGAGCCAGCGGCGGCGCGGTGAAGGAGATGCCTTCCGCGTCGCAAACGTTTCGAAGACTGCTGCGGATCTCCCTGTTCGCTGCGACCCCCCCCGCGACAGAGAGCACGCGCCCATTTGGCTCGGCTGCGCGGAACGCGGCAATTGCGCGGCGGGTCTTTTCCGCAAGAATATCCGCCACGGCGCGCTGGAACCCGGCACAAAGATCATCGCGATCGCGGCGCAGCAAACGCCCGTCGACCACCAGTTTGTCCCGTTGCCGAAGCAGTGCAGTCTTCAACCCGGAGAAAGACAGATCGCATTTTGGCCGATCCAACAGCGGACGCGGAAGGGCAAAGCGACCGGGATCGCCCTGCGTCGCGGCCTCTTCGACAGCCGGACCGCCCGGTTGCGGCAAACCCAAAAGGCGCGCGGCCTTGTCGAACGCTTCGCCCGGCGCGTCGTCTATGGTTCCTCCAAGCCGGGTAAACCGCTCGGGCCCATGTGCAATGAGGTATTGGCAATGCCCGCCCGAAACGAGCAGCACGAGATAGGGATATGCAATGCCGTCGGTCAACCGGGGCGTAAGCGCGTGCCCCGCGAGATGGTTCACCCCAACCAAGGGCAGACCGGTACCAACGGCAATGCCCTTGGCAAACATCACCCCGGACAGAACCCCGCCGATGAGGCCCGGCCCAGCCGTCACTGCGACCGCGTTTAGCGCGGAGAGCGAAACCCCAGCTTCGGCAAGTGCGTCTGCAACGCAGACGTCAAGCTTTTCGGAATGGGCGCGCGCCGCGATCTCGGGGACGACACCGCCGAAAGGTGCATGCAAAGCGCCCTGCCCCCGCACCACAGATGACAGAACATGCGCTTGACCGGGAACACCGCGCACGATTGCAGCAGCAGTGTCGTCGCAACTGCTTTCGATGCCAAGAAGGGTAAGCGGGCGATCCATCGGCGCTTTCATTGCTAAGAAGGCCATAGGCAGGTAGCACTGGTGCCGTTCCGAGACAATCCCGGCCTGCGCATGACAACTGGACCTCATCTGCTGCTGACCCGCCCCGAAGCGGCCTCTCGTCGGTTCGCCCGGGATATGGTGGGAGCGAACGTTCTCATCTCCCCACTTTCGCGGATTGAACCTGTGGCACATGCGAAAGCTAGGGCGAAAAACCTTGTTCTGACCTCTGCCAATGCCGTTCCGGCGGCTGTGGCGATTGGCGCCGACTTGCCCGTTTATGCCGTGGGGCCCCAAACTGCGGAGGCGGCGCGCGCTGAGGGGCTGACCGCAATCTCGGCCGAGGGGACCGCGGCCGACCTGATGCGCCTGCTTCTCCGGGACAGGCCCGAGGGTCTGCTTTACCTACGGGGAGAACGCATTTCCCATGATATTTGCACGGAACTTCGACAAGCGGGCCTGACTGCAGAGGAGGCCATCGTCTATCGTGCCGTGCCCACACCCCTCTCGGAAAAGGCACAAACGTTGCTGCAAAGCAGCCGCCCGGTGATCCTGCCTGTATTTTCGAAATCGACCGCAGAGCGCCTGCGGCCCGATCTCTCAGTGGCGCAAAATCTGTATCCCGTCGCCATAAGCGCCACCGTCTCCGAAGCACTTGGCCCCCCATGGGATGAAAACACGCTGATTTCTGCCACCCCGGAAGGCATTGGCATGCGCGAAACGGTTCAGCGGCAAATCGACACCCTTCGCCGCCTTGAGGGGTTGCCCCCCCCGCGCTAAGTTGCTTCGTGAAAAGGGCGAACAGCCTGAGAATCACGAGGGGTATGAGGGTGGTGACGTCGGAAGAGGACGAAAAGCGCAAGAGCGAGATGCCGGAGACGGCCGACTCTCCCGAAACCGATCAGACAAAGATGTCGGATGACCCGCAGGCCGAAGAGCCTGATGCAGGGATCGACACGGTCGAAGCCAACGCAGAGGAACCCCAAGAAGACACTTACGCCACCTCCTCGGTGGAGGCACAACCGGATGCGGATGAACCCGTGACCGAAGATCAGCCCGCCGACGAGGAAACGCTGCACCAAGAGAGCACGCCGGTGCCGGAGGCAAGCCCAACCGCGACCGCCGAGAAACGCGGAGGCTTCGTTCCTGCGCTGATCGGCGGGGTTCTCGCCGCGGCAATCGGGTTCGGCGCGGCTTACTGGGGAGTTCTGGCAACGGATTCGGATGACGGGGCGATCGAAGCTCTGCGCGCGGAAATGGCCGAGAAGGACGCTGCGATCGAAAGCCTTCGGACCGATCTGGCGGGGCAGACGGAAGCCGTTCAAGGCGCGCAAGCCGCTCTGGGTGACGCAACCGCCGCGACGACGGCAAGTGTCGACGAGGTTTCGACCCGGGTCGATGGCATGGCCGAGGCACTTTCCGCGCTTGATGACAGGCTGACCGCTCTCGAGAAGCGCCCGATAGAGGAAAGCGTCTCTCCCGAGGCAATCGCCGCCTATGAGCGCGAAATTGACACGCTCCGCGCCTCGGTTTCCGAGCAACGAGCCGAATTCGAAGCCTTGCTGACCGAGGCACGAGAGACACGCGCCTCCGCCGAGGATACTGCGCAACAATCCTCAGCCCGCGCCGCTCTGGGTGAAATCCGCGCGGCGATCGACGCCGGGGCCCCCTTCGCAGGATCGCTCGCGGAATACGAAGCCGCCACGGGAGAAAGCGCACCGGAGGCACTTGCCGTCGTTTCCGAAAGTGGCCCTCCTACGCTCGCAGCGCTTCAGGCGTCTTTCCCAGACGCTGCGCGCGGTGCATTGGCTGCCGCACGTGCAGGCGCAACCGAAGAGAGCGGCAGCATGCGTGCGTTCTTCGAGAAGCAGCTTGGCGCCCGTTCCATACAGCCGCGTGACGGAGACGATCCGGATGCGGTCTTGTCACGTGCAGAAGCGGAGTTGCGCTCGGGTGCGCTACAATCCGCCCTCTCCGAACTCGATGCCTTGCCCGAGGCCGCCAAGTCGGAATTGTCCGACTGGATCGGTCAGGCCCGAACCCGTATCGATGCGCTAGAAAGCGCAGACGGGCTCGCCACGCAACTCACTCAGGATTAAGGGCAGCGAGATGCTTTGGTCGCTCATCAAAATAGTCGTTTTCATCACGCTGATCGCCGCTTTGACACTCGGGGCGGGTTATCTCCTCGAAAGTCAGGGAGGCATTCAGGTCACCGTTGCGGGTGTTGAATACACACTCGGGCCGCTGCAATCGGTCATTGCGGTCGCGCTCTTCGTTCTGGCGCTTTGGGTCATCCTCAAATTGCTCGGCTTGCTGGTGGCGGTTCTGCATTTCATCAATGGTGATGAAACAGCGATCTCCCGTCATTTCGACCGAAATCGGGAGAAAAAGGGCGTACAGGCGCTGACCGAGGGCCTGATTGCGCTGGCGAGCGGCGAGGGCCGGGAGGCGATGGCCAAGGCGGACAAGGCGGACAAGTTACTGAACCGGCCGGAATTAGGGCGCCTACTGACCGCGCAGGCCGCCGAGCTGACCGGAGACCGAAAGAAGGCCGAAGCCGCCTATCGCAAGTTGCTTGCCGACGACAGAACCCGATTTGTGGGTATTCGCGGGATCATGCGACAGAAGTTGGAAACCGGCGAGATCGATACCGCCCTGTCCCTTGCCGAACATGCATTCGCGATCAAACCGCGCAATGTCGAGGTGCAAGATACCCTACTGAAGCTACAGGCGCAAAAACATGACTGGGCTGGCGCGCGCAAGACTCTCGGCGCAAAACTCAAGCATGGGCAGCTTCCCCGCGACGTGCATAAGCGTCGTGATGCGGTTCTTGCTCTTGGCCAGGCGAAAGAGGTCTTTGCCGACGAGTCATCCATCGAAGCGCGCGAAAAGGCGATTGAGGCCAACAGGCTCTCCCCTGACCTTATCCCCGCTGCTGTCTTGGCGGCGAAGGGATACGTTGAGCAGGGGAACCGGCGGCACGCGACACGCGTCCTGAAGAAGGCATGGTCGGTGCATCCGCACCCCGATCTCGCTGCTGCTTTCGCCGCCATCGAACCGGATGAGACACCAGAGGGGCGAATTCGCCGGTTCCAGAAGTTCGTTCGCAGCCAACCGGATCACCCAGAGAGCAAAATGCTCATGGCCGAACTCAACATCGCCGCGGAAGATTTCCCCGGAGCGCGGCGAGAGCTTGGCGATCTGGTGGAAACCGCACCGAACGCCCGTGTCCTGACCATCATGGCCGCGATTGCACGGGGCGAAGGCCACGACGACGCAATGGTCAAAGGCTGGCTCGCTCGGGCGCTGACGGCACCGCGTGGGCCGCAATGGGTTTGCGAGAAGTGTAGCGCCGTACACGCCGATTGGGCACCAGTCTGCTCGGTCTGTGACGGGTTTGACACGATGGCATGGAAGACCCCGCCAACATCCGAGACCCAAACGTCATCCGGATTTGAGATGCTGCCCCTCATCGTCGGCGCCTTGGAGCAAAAGCCCGCTACGGAAGAGGCTTCGCAGGACGACGCCGCCGTGGAAGAGGCAGAGGTCATCGATGAGACCGTGGTAGAGGCCGAACCGGCCGGATCTAAGGAAGAAAAATCAGCCTGACCCCAATGGGGCAACTTGCCGGCCGATGCAGCCCGCCGTTCGAAAGACTGTGGGCTGCACGTTTCGGAGCACTGACGAGTTGCCCGCTGGCTCTCTGATCAGGGCGTGCAAGGGCACTCTCCTACCGACGAGACGCAGCAAGACCACATGGCCGGAGCCATCGTGCTATTACATCGACCGGGGCTTCACGAGGCCCCGACCCTTGGAGTGCGATCTAAGTAATCGGCTCAGGCTTCGAAACCGGAGCGGCCAACCGCAGTATAGGCGGTGAAGCCATTAGCCTCGACGTCCTTCGCCTTGTAGACGTTCCGCAGGTCGGCCATGCGCGGCGTGTTCATCGACCCGCTCAGGCGTTTGAGATCCAGCGCCCGGAACTCGTTCCACTCCGTCAGAACCACAATCAGGTCCGCACCTTCGGCAGCTTCGTACGGATCTTCGATCCAGTTCACTCCGGGAAGCAGTTTCTCGCCCTCGTGCCGCCCCTGTGGATCCACCACGCGGACCTTGGCTCCGCCGCCGACCATGGCCGGTACGATGGTAAGAGAGGGTGCATCACGCATATCGTCCGTGTTCGGCTTGAACGTCACGCCAAGCACAGCGACTGTCTTTCCGTTGAAGCTGCCATCGCAGAGATCGGCGAGCTTCTCGACCATCCGGCGCTTGACCTCCTCGTTGACCTTGATGACCGCCTCGGTGATTTGCATCGGACTCGCGAAATCTTGCCCGATCCGCGCAAGAGCCTTGGTATCCTTGGGAAAACACGATCCGCCATAGCCAGGTCCGGCATGCAGGAACTTGTTGCCGATGCGCCCGTCCATGCCCATCCCGCGAGAAACTTGTTTCACATCCGCGCCAACCTTTTCGCAAAGCGCCGCGATCTCATTGATGAACGTGATCTTGGTCGCGAGGAACGCGTTGGCGGCGTATTTGATCATCTCGGCGCTCTCGAGATCGGTCGTCACGATCGGAAAGTCGCGCAAATAAAGCGGTTGATAGATCGCGGCCATGACCTCGGCGGCGCGGTCCGTTTCGACCCCGACAACAACGCGGTCAGGCTTCATGAAATCGTCAATGGCCGCGCCCTCGCGCAGGAATTCAGGGTTCGAGGCCACATCGAAATCGAGCGCTGGATTGGCCGCAGCGATGGTTTCACGAACCTTGCGGTTCGTCCCGACCGGAACCGTCGATTTGGTCACCACTACGACATAGTCCTTGGCGGTCTGGGCGATTTCTTCGGCGGCAGCCATCACATAGGTCAGGTCTGCGTGGCCATCGCCGCGGCGGGTCGGCGTTCCGACCGCGATAAAGATCGCATCAGCGCCCTCAACAGCCTTTGCCAGATCCAGCGTGAAGGTCAGACGGCCCGCTTCGACATTCTTGGCCATCAGCACATCAAGGCCCGGCTCATAAATCGGCACTTCACCGCGTTCGAGCTTTTCGATCTTGGTGGGGTCCTTGTCGACGCAGATCACATCGTGCCCGAAATCCGAAAAGCAGACGCCCGAAACCAGGCCCACATAGCCCGTGCCGATCATTGCAATTTTCATGGATGCGATCCTCTGCGCAGAGACAAGTCGCGTGCCGTTAAGACGCATGACCCCGCCCATGTCAACAAATGCGTCGTTCGACTTGTACCCGAAGCGCTTTCCATCATGGGTTCAGCGCGGTATCACGGCTCCATGATGCTAGAGAATGCGCTCCAGATGCCCCTTTCCCCGACAGATATCGCCAGAGAAGTCCTCCGCATAGAGTCTGCGGCACTCAGCCAGATGGCGCTTGAGATGCCTGCGGATTTCGATTGCACGGTTGAACGCCTGCTCGCGGTCGAAGGTCGGGTGATCATTTCGGGTATGGGCAAATCCGGGCACGTCGCCAAGAAGATCGCCGCCACCCTCGCCAGCACAGGAACCCCGGCGCAATACGTTCATCCCGGAGAGGCCAGCCACGGCGATCTGGGAATGATCACGCGGCAGGATGCGCTGGTTCTCATCTCCAATTCAGGGGAAACGCGCGAACTTGCCGATATCATCGCTCATAGCCGCCGTTTCGCCATTCCGCTCGTCGCGATCACCAAGCGCGAACGAAGCACGCTCGCCCATCAGGCCGACTTTACCCTCCTGCTACCCGACGCGCCCGAGGCATGTGCGATCGGCATGGCCCCAACAACCTCGACAGTCTGCGCCATGGCGCTCGGCGATGCGCTTGCCGTCGCGCTCATGAAAAACAGGGGCTTCGAGAAGGAAAACTTTCTTGCGTTTCACCCGGGCGGAACGCTCGGCGCGCAACTCCTCAAAGTGTCCGCAGTGATGCATCGTGGAACGGAACTTCCGGTGGTAAACGCCGATACCGCAATGGGCGATACCCTCTTGGAAATGACCGCCAAGGGATTTGGGATCGCTGCTGTCGTGGCGGACGAGAGGCTTGTCGGCACCATCACGGATGGCGATCTGCGCCGCAATCTCGAGGGGTTGATGGACCGCAAAGCCGGGGATGTCGCCACACCCGCGCCCAAAACAACCATGCCCGATGCACTTTTGACCGAAGCGCTCAGACAGATGAATGATCGAAAGATCTCCGCCCTATTCGTAACCGATGAGGAGGAACGCCTCGTGGGGCTCGTCCATATTCATGACGCGCTACGCGCCGGGGTCGCATGACAAACCCGGGCCGCGCAGTCATTTTCATCCCCGCCCGCTTTGCGAGCACCCGGTACCCCGGAAAACCGCTTGTGGAGTTGACCGGCGCGTCTGGGGTCGCAAAATCGCTTATCCGGCGCAGCTGGGAAGCCGCAAAGGCCGTTCCAGAGGCGGATGATGTTTATGTCCTGACGGATGATGATCGTATCCGGGAAGCTGCGGAGGCTTTTGGCGCAGAGGTGATCATGACCTCCACAGAGGCGCGCAACGGCACCGAACGCTGCGCCGAGGCTGTGGCGCAGCTTGCTGAGAAACCCGATATCGTCGTCAATCTCCAAGGCGATGCGCCCCTGACGCCGGCATGGTTCGTGTCCGACCTGATTGGCGTGATGCGCGCCAGTGCGCATGTTCAGGTCGCGACCCCCGTGCTGCGATGCGACGCTGAAACCCTTGCCCACTTGGTCACAGACCGCCGCGAAGGCCGCGTGGGCGGTACCACCGCCGTGATGCGCAGCGACGGTCAGGCGATCTATTTCTCCAAGGAAGTGCTGCCCTATGTCGGCGATTTGGCCAACCCGCCTGTCGTCCATCATCATGTGGGCGTCTATAGCTACCGCCCCGATGCACTCACCCAATATGGCGGGTGGCCCGAGGGCACGCTGGAACGCGCCGAAGGGTTGGAACAGCTACGGTTTATCGAAAATGGCTGGCCAGTCACCTGTGTAGAAGTCGAAGGCCGCGGCCGCGTATTTTGGGAACTCAACAACCCTGTCGATGTGGAGCGCATCGAAACCGTTCTGAAGAAAGAAGGCATTGAATGAAAACCGTCGAGGTCGGCCCCGTCAGCATTTCCAATGATGCGCCATTTGCGCTCATTTCCGGTCCGTGCCAGCTTGAGAGCCTTGAACACGCGCTCATGATGGCAGAGCGCATTCGCGACGCCGCCGAAGCCGCACGAACTCCGTGGATCTTCAAGGCGAGCTACGACAAGGCCAATCGCTCTTCGCTTGAGGGGAAACGCGGACTTGGCATGGAGAAGGGTCTGGAGATCCTCGCCGAGGTCAAGGCGCGGTTCGGGTGCCCCATTCTGACGGACGTGCATGAACCGGGGCACTGCGCCCGCGCGGCTGAAGTGGCCGATCTACTTCAAATTCCTGCGTTTCTGTGCCGCCAGACCGATCTCCTGCTCGCGGCAGGGGAGACCGGTGCTGCAATCAACGTCAAGAAGGGGCAGTTCCTCGCTCCGTGGGACATGGCCAACGTGGCCGCCAAGATTGCCAGCACGGGCAACGAACGGATCATGCTGTGCGAGCGGGGCACGTCTTTTGGATACAACATGCTGGTGTCCGACCTGCGTTCGCTCCCGATCATGGCCGAAACCGGGTATCCGGTCGTCTTTGATGCTACTCACTCGGTGCAGCTTCCCGGTGGGCAAGGTACCTCTTCCGGTGGACAGCGCCAATTTGTACCACCGCTTGCGCGCGCGGCGCTGGCGGTCGGGTGTGCGGCCCTCTTCATCGAAACACACGAAGACCCGGACAACGCGCCTTCGGATGGCCCAAACATGGTGCCGGTGTCCGAGCTTCCCGCCCTGCTTGCAAGGCTGCGCGCAGTTGACGATCTGATCAAGTCCTAACCAGTCCGCTCATCTTTTTTACGACGGGACTGCGCTTCGGATCGAACCGGAACGCGGTCTCGTGCGTTGAGAGTCATTCCATCCACGCGGATGAACGAAAGGACCGATTATGATAACCGGACGTCGCAATTCCACCTCAGCCCTGGTGATCGCTGCCATGCTGGCAAGCCACACCGCCACGACAGCTTTTGCTCAGGAGGGTGGCAGCAATCTGCTCGGGTTCGAGACCGAGGGGCTCAGCGAAGCCGAAATCGATGCGGAATTGGAGCGCTTGCGCGCGTTGTGCGAGACGGCCGAAACCTCGCCCGAGGGCGTGGACTGCGCGGCTCTCGCCGGTGCGACCGGGGATGAGCCAGCGGAAGCGCCCAACAGTGAACTGACCGAGGATGTCCCGACGCCCGAGGCGGAGGATGCGGGAGAAAACGCTGAGGCCGCATCCGAGAGCACCGAACCTAGTGAAGAGGCTGAAGCAGAGGAACAGGTAGCCCCAGATCAAGCCCTTCCTGCGCCGGAAGCTGCGCCCGAGACCGAGACCGAGACCGAGACCGAGACCGAGACCGAGACCGAGACCGAGACCGAGACCGAGCAATTGCAGGTCGACGAAGCAACTGGCAACCCTGCGTCGTCGGAAGCTCCCGCAGCTACCGAGACGCATCAGGCGGACGAGCCAGCGCCGATCGCGGAACCCGCGCCCGAGGAGACAGAACCTGAAGCGGCCGCGCAAACACCCGAGCCAGAGCCAGAACCGATGGATAGCGAGGCACAGGCCGAAGCGGAAGCGGAGCAGTCAGCGCGCGCGGAAACCTCTGCCGCCGCGAGCGGAGAAGAAGGTGGCTCAGAGCCGCAGCTTATCGAGGAGACCGTCGACGCTGAGGACGTTCGAAATTCCGACGAGAACTTCGAAACCAATGTCACCGAAAAACAGAGCAGCGCCTCTACCAAGAAGAAATCGAGCGACAAGGATGATGACGAAGACGGCCTGAGCACCTTGGCGAAGGGCGCGCTCCTTGGGTTTGGCGCGATCGCTCTTGATCAGATCCTGAACGGGGATGACCGCGTGGTGTCGAATTCCGGTGACCGCGTCGTTGTGGAGAACAATGGCCAATATCGCGTTCTGCGGAATGACGACGTTTTGCTGCGACGTCCCGGAGCGGATGTGAAAACCTATCAGTACGATGACGGCTCTTCGCGCAACGTTGTGACCTACGAAGATGGAACAGCGGTCGAGACGATACGAGCAGCGGATGGCCGCGTGCTTCGTCGTGCACGGACCTTGGCGAATGGCGAGGAGGTGCTGTTGTTTGATGACACGCGCCAGACGGACCAGGTTCGCGTCAGTGAGTTGCCGGAGACCTCGCAGCCACGAGTTAATTTCCGAGATATCGGGGAGGATGAACTGGCGGCCGCGCTCGCCGCACAGAATGGCGTGACCCGCAGGTTCTCGCTCTCGCAGATCCGAAATATCGACCGCGTCCGCCATTTGGTGCCGGAGATCACAGTGGATTCGATCAACTTCCAGACCGGCTCCGCCGCGATTCGCCCCGAGGAAGCGCGTGATCTCTCGGCGCTTGGAAACCAGATGAAGCGCATGATCGAGGACAATCCGTCTGAGGTTTTCCTGATCGAAGGTCATACGGATGCGGTGGGCAGCTATTCGGCCAACCTCGCCTTGTCGGACCGCCGAGCAGAATCCGTGGCGCTCGCGCTTACTGAATACTTCCGCGTGCCGCCCGAAAACATGATCTTGCAGGGCTATGGCGAATCCGACCTCGCGGTCCAGACGGAAGCCGCAGAGCGCCAGAACCGCCGCGCGGCCGTTCGCCGGATCACGACGCTCCTTCAGGGGAAATAAATCCCGGTCGGGCGGCCCACGGGTCGCCCGCATCCCTCGCCTATTTCAGACCGAAATAGGCCATCCCGCCCCCCGCGCATACAGCAAGTACGCTGAGAACGCCTGCGTTAAAGCGAAAGATCGCCACCGCCGCACCGGCCGCCAAGAGGGCAGCGACGGGATCAACCGATGATGGTATCGGCAGGTCGATGTGTAAAAGTCCCGCATCGACCGTGATTTGCTCCTTGAAGAGTGCATGCACTGCAAACCAGAGCGCGAGATTCAGGACCACCCCGACAATCGCGGCGGTGATTGCTGCGAGCCCACTTGCAACGAACGGATTTGCCCGAAGACGCTCGATGTGAGGGGCGCCGAGGAATATCCACAGGAACGACGGCAAAAAGGTCACCCATGTCACGAGACAGGACGCCAGAACCGCCGCGAGCCATGGGTTGAGCCCATCGGGAAAGCGAAAAGCCGCGAGAAATCCAACGAACTGGACAACTTGGATGAGAGGGCCCGGCGTGGTTTCCGCCATTCCCAATCCGTCGAGCATTTCCTCTGGCGTTAGCCACCCGTGCAATTCCACCGCCGCTTGGGCAACATAGGCGAGCACGGCATAGGCCCCGCCGAACGTCACGACGGCCAACTGACTGAAGAACACCCCGAGCCGGGAAAAGGTGGCATCGGGACCCAGTGCAAGCAGCAGCCCGCCGACTGGGACGAGCCAGAGCACGAGACAGATAAGAGCCGGGCGCAGCGTGGCACCCTTCTGCTTGGCATGAGCCGGAACACCTTCGCCCAGCAACGACCTTTGGTCCGAGAGATCAGAGGCAGACGCGGCTTTCGCGCCCATTCCGAACCCGCGATTCCCCCGGCGGCCCGCGATAAGGCCCGTCAGCCCGGCGACAACAACGATTGCCGGAAATGGCACCGCGAAAGCATACAAGGCGAGGAAAGAGAGGGCCGCAAGCAAAATGGCGGCCTTGCTATGGAGCGCACGAGACCCGATGCGAAGCACCGCCTGTACAACAATCGCTAGCACCGCTGCTGTGAGGCCAAAGAACAACCCCTCAATCGCCGGCACATGACCAAAGGCCGCGTAGAGCAGGCTGAGCGCCAGAATGGAAACGAAGCCCGGCAAGACGAACAGCACTCCGGCGACTACCCCGCCTGCCGTTCGATTCATCAACCAGCCGAGATAGATCGCAAGCTGCTGTGCCTCCGGCCCCGGAAGCAGCATGCAGAAATTCAGTGCATTGAGGAAACGAGCCTCACCGATCCACCGTTTCTCCTCCACAACGATGCGATGCATGACGGCAATCTGCCCTGCCGGGCCGCCAAACGACAGAAGGGCGATACGGGCCCAGGTACGCGTCGTGACGGAAAGTGGAATTGGGGCCGTCATTTCTCGCACCGGATCCTTTGCACCTCGGGGATGCGCCTTCCGGGCACTTTTCTCGGAGGGCTAGGCCATGTCAAGCGCACGTCCAACTCTGCGCTCATGCGATGATGCGATGATGGCAGGTGGCGCAAAGGGATCGCAAATATGTAGATCCCAGACAGCAAAAAGGGCGGAAGTACCGCCCTTAGAAGTCTCATCATCTGACCCGAAGGTCAGAGTGGCTCAGATCAACTCGAGGTTAACTGCCGACTCGCGGCCGTCACGGCCTGCTTCGATGTCGTAAGTCACTTTCTGGTTGTCGGCGAGGCCGGTGAGGCCCGAACGCTCGACAGCGCTGATGTGAACGAAAACGTCTTTGCCGCCTGTTTCAGGTGCAATGAAGCCGAAGCCTTTGGTTGTGTTGAACCATTTCACGGTGCCGGTGGCCATATCCGTGGTCTCCTGTCTGTGGTGCTGCCCGCGTCGTTGCGGCAGCCTGGCGTCGTCGGTCTGGATCGAGGGACTGAGCGCCGGTAGACGGAGACAGTAGAGCGATAGAGAGTAACGTAGCGAGGCCCGTATGAGGCGAATCGCGATTAATAGCAAGAAAAATTGCAGATATCGGCGGCAGAACGCCGAACGGGGAAGACTCCCCGGGCGCGTCGAACTCCAGCCTGTTGGCATTTACACGCCCGAAAGTTACCGATGGAACGTTTCCGTAGGGTTAAGCGCAGCTCTCGTACCGGGGTATTCCGGAGTTTGCACCACTCCGGGCAGTTGAGTTGATCCCCCGGCGGCGCTCAACGCGGCGAGGTTCGGGCAATGGCGATGTTGAGCAACACCTGCCGACGCTCAGAAGTTGCTACGGAAATCGCTCGATCCAATGCGTCGGGAAGCGCGGCCCCGTCCGTGACGGTTTCGGTATAGGCACGACTGGCTGCTGCCGTTTGGGTGAAATCCGGGCTGGGCCGCAACGAGGTGAGTGGCACCTCATTGGCCGCCCGCGCCGCGCCATGCGGATATAGCCCTTCGACTGAATGACGCACCGCGCCCCATTCCTCGTTATTGAGCACCAGAATGATCACGGGCACCTCATGCGCCTCCGCCACTAGGTGGCAAGCGGTGGGATTGGCGAACATGTAGCTGCCATCGCCCATGGTCGCAAAGACGAGGCGATCAGGGTCGGCCATCTGGGCCCCGATGGCTGCAGGCAAACCCCAGCCCAACCCGCCGGAATGTGGCTCTTGAAAATAGCTGTCGGGTTGATCCAGATCGAGCGGGGGAAGCGGACAGCCCAATTCGTGGAAAACCGTTGACCTGCGTCCTTCCGCGGCCTGCGCCTTGATCGCGCGGCCCAGACAAAGGCTGACCCAATCCTTGCTCATGGGAGAGGCGCACCCGGCTTTTGCACTGGCCACGACCTTTTCACGCACGGCACTGGATGCAGTGGCGATCCGTTCGCGCCGCGCCGCGACCTGCGCGTCGTCTTTCGGTTCGCTTGCCATCTCACGCGAGAGCCCGTCAATTACGGTTTCAACCGGCCCTGACAGCGTGATCGCCGCTGGGAAATTGCGTACCGGAGTACGAGAGAACAACGGATCCGGCCCCGCCTGAATGACAGTCACGTCATCGCGGAGTGTCACCTTGTCCGGGAACCAAGGCGCGAGAGCGTTGAGCACCAGCACCACGTCCGCCTCCGCAAGCCACGGCCCGGGGTCCGCACCCACTTGCATGGGGTGAGACAGTGGTATCGCCAGTTGGTTCGACCAGTAGTGCGAGAGCGGCAGCGCATGCGCTTCGCACAAGTCTTGCAGCGCGGCGAAGCCTGACTCACTGCCCGCGCCGCGTTGCGCGATGATCAGCGGATTCTCAGCCGCAGCGAGCGCTTCCGCAGCTTGGCGCAGAGCGGTTGCATCAGGGGCCGTCGTCACCGGCGCCATGCGCGAGGGCGTATCCAGCCCGGTGCCCGGGCAAGGATCGCACAGTACTTCGCGCGGTAGGCTCAGATAGACGGGGCCCTTTGGCGTGGAATTGGAAATAGCCCAGGCGCGATCCAGCAGGTCGGCGATCTGGTCGGCAAAGCGCAACTCATAATTCCACTTCGTCGTCTCTCGGATGAGAGCATCCTGATCAAACATCTCCTGCCCCCAACCGATGGGCACCGTACGCGCCCCAAAGCGCGAATGCTCCGTCACCGGCGTCCGGCCCGACATCAGGATCATCGGCACCTGATCGCACCACGCATTGATCGCCGCGGTTGCCCCATTCGACAGCCCCACATTGGTGTGCAGCAAGACCGCCTGCGGCCGGCCCGTAACCTGCCAGTATCCGTGCGCCATAGACACGGCAGCATGTTCATGGGGCACTGTCACAGGGACCGGAAGGTCAATCCCCGCCCGGCGTGCCTCAACCAACCCTTCAACGATAGGCGGGAAATCCGTGCCGGAATTGGTGAAGATATAGTCGACCCCCAATGCCTTGAGCTTGCCAAAAATCGCGCCACCGGCGGTGATGGACTGGGTCTTGCTCATGGTCGTGTCCTTTCAAAGAGATCGCGCCTAAAATCACATAGAGAGATTTCAATTGCAAATAATGATAACACTTGGCAACTTGTGTCAATCTTGTTCGACAAGGGCCAACGCATGGCGACACCGATCAACCTGTCCGTGATGAAAGCGTTCGATGCGCTTGACTTGCTGAGCGAGGATCGCCCCGAACTCACGGCGGAGGTCGTGGCGCGTGAGTTGCGTATGTCTTATGCGACGGCCCACCGGTTTCTGGTTACGCTGGAAGCAGTGGGCGTGCTGATCACGGTGCGGCGTGGCGTCTTTGCCCCGGGGCCCCGGCTTGCACGGCTCGGGCGAATGGCCGACGATCTTGCGCCGCTGCCCAAGACGCTCCAATCCACATTGGACAGGCTGAGAGAGACGCTGGACGAATCCGTCATGGCGTGTCGGTTCACCCCGCGCGGCCCGCAGTGTGTCGCGGTCTCGCAGGCGCAGCGCCCCATTTCGGTGAACATCAGGATCGGCACGACACTGCCCATGCTGAACACCGCGCAGGGGCGGTTGTTTCTGGCTCACATGACGCCCCGCGACCGGGAAAACTGGTCCCTGGCGCAAGGCCTCGATGCAAGCGCAATCGCGGCGATCAACCCGACACTGCAAGAGGTGCTGGCGTGCGGCTATGCCCTGAACCGGGGCGACAACGAGCCGGATATCGCTGCGGTCTCTGTCCCCGTTCTGGTGGAGGGGCGTGCCGTGCTCACGCTCTCTGCCTTCGGCACGCTGGGCCGGATGGACAGCGCCTTTGTCGATCTCGCCAAAGAACAACTCACCAAAGCTGCGGCCACACTGACCTAGCCAAGAGCCGCGCACCGACATCAAATCCAAGGGAGGAGCCACCCAATGAAGGACGACCCAAAAGCAACAGGTAGCGAATTCTGGCGTGATCTGAAACCGATCACCAAAGTATTTCAGCCTGATGCCAAGCCCGAAGTCTATCTGTCGAACGTCACTGATGACGACATGCGTTATTACGTGCCATTCACGGAAACAGTGTTTTCCAGACCGCTCTGGATTTCGCCATCCAAGAACCAATGGTGCGATATCCTGATGGCCACCGGTCCCGGGCTGGTGAACCGCCACTATCACCCACATGAGGTCTTTGCCTTCACGATCTCTGGCAAGTGGGGCTATCTGGAGCATGATTGGATCGCCACGGCGGGGGACTTTGTCTATGAGACACCCGGCGAGGGCCACACGCTCGTGGCCTATGAACATGACGAGCCGATGAAAGCCTATTTCAAAGTCACCGGCCCGCTGATCTGGCTCGACGAAGATGGCGAGCCGGACGGCTATTTTGACGTCCACCAATATATCGCGATGTGCAAGGCGCACTACGACAAGGTCGGGCTTGGCGCCGACTATATCGAGAACCTGTTTCGCTGACCTCAGACGGACATGCCACCGTCGGCCATCAACAGATGGCCGGTGGTGAATGCGGACTGGGCAGAGGCGAGGAACAGGACCGAAGCCGCGATCTCTTCCGCGGTTCCGTGCCGTCCCATCGGGATCATCTCGTTAAAGAACTCGGTGCCATCACGGCCGATTTCCGCGCCCAGTCCATCTTCGACCCGCTTTTGAAACCCGTTGTCGATGGGGCCCGGCGCGACCGCGTTGACCCGGATGCCCCGCGGGGCGAGATCCTTGGCCATCACCCGCATCAACCCGGTGAGCGCGTGCTTGGCGGTGATGTAGGCATACACGCCGGGATCGCCCCGCGTGGCCGCAACGCTGGAGGTCAACACGATGCTGCCGCCCTTCTTCATATGAGGCACCGCGTGTTTCGCCATGAGGAACGCGCCGCGCACATGCACGGCTAGAACGCTGTCGAATATCTCTGTCGGATACTCGTCGATCGGTGCCACGGTGCCGAAGTTGCCCGCATTCGAAAACAGCACGTCAATACCGTCAAAACGGCCCACCGTGCGCGCCACGGCGCGGCGCACCTGTGCCTCGTCCGAGACATCCGCCGCGAGGCGCAAGACATCGCCCGCCTCTACGCCGAACGCCTCCTCCGCCGCTTCATCAAGCGCGGCCAGATCAAGGTCGATCAGGGCCAGTTTCGCGCCCTGCTCCCGCAAAAGGCGCGCTGCCGCGAGACCGAGTGAACCTGCGCCGCCCGTGACGACGCAGACTTTGCCTTCGAGATCAAACATCGGTGTCGCCCTCAGATCGGATAATGCGGTTGTCCGTCCTGGATCGTGATCCAGCGGAGCGTGGTGAATTCCTCAATCGCGGCCACACCGCCAAAGCGGCCATAGCCGGAATCCTTGACCCCGCCGAAGGGCATCTGCGCCTCGTCGTGCACCGTCGGACCGTTGATATGGCAGATACCGCTTTCGATCCGCTTGGCGACGTTCATCGCCCTTACGGTATCGCGCCCGAAAATGCTGGCCGAGAGGCCGTATTCGGTGTCATTGGCAACACGAACGGCTTCGTCGATGCTGCCCACGCGCACAACGGAGGCGGTCGGCCCGAAACTTTCCTCGGTATAGATCCGCATCGAAGGCGTGACATTGTCGACCAAGGTCGCTTCCATCAGGACGCCATCGGCATGTCCCCCCGCGACGATCGTCGCGCCCTTGTCCTCGGCGTCCCGAACCAGCCCCATGATCCGATCGACCGCGCCCTTGTCCACCACGCAACCAAGTGAGGTGTTGCCCTCGCGCGGGTCCCCGACCGTCAGGCTGCGCACCTTCGCGCCCAGCTTCTCGACGAATTCATCGGCGATGGCCTCATGCACCACAAGCCGCTCGGTGGACATACAGATCTGGCCTTGGTTCATGTAGGCGCCGAAGGCCGCAGCGGCGACAGCCGCATCCAGATCGGCATCGTCCAGCACGATCATCGGGGCCTTGCCGCCCAGCTCCAGAAGAGCGGGCTTGAGGTTTTCCGCCGCCAGCTTGGCGATGATACGCCCCACGCGGGTAGAGCCGGTGAAGTTCACCCGGCGCACCGCGGAATGGGAAATAAGGGCCTCCACGATCTCACTTGCATCGTCGGGCGCATTGGACAGGACGTTCAGCACGCCTTTGGGCAGTCCCCCTTCCTGCATAGCCTCGACGATCAACGCATGAGTGCGCGGCGAAAGCTCTGAGGATTTCATCACCACGGTGTTGCCACAGGCCAGCGGCATGGCAATCGAGCGAACCCCAAGGATCACCGGCGCGTTCCAGGGCGCCATGGAGAGCACCACACCAGCTGGCTGGCGGATTGCCATCGCCATGGAACCGGGGCGGTTCGAAGGGATAACCTCGCCCTTGATCATGGTGGTCATGGAGGCCGCCTCGCGCAGCATTCCTGCCGCAAGCATCACGTTGAACCCAGCCCAAGCGGCTGTCGCGCCCAATTCTTCGGCCATGGCCTTGGCGATGTCGTCCTTGCGGGCTTCAAGGCTGTCGGCAGCGGCCAGCAGCAGGCGTCGACGCTCACCCGGGCCGGTTGCGGACCATTCGGGGAATGCGCGTGCTGCAGCATCCGCCGCACGGCTCGCATCGCCTACGGAGGCCGCAGCGGCCTCTGTTGCCACGCCACCGGTCAGTGGATTTTTGCGTGTGAAGGTGCGCCCGCCCTCGGCTTTTACCTTCTCGCCTTCGATCAAAAGGTCCAAAACACTCATGTTGTTCTCCATTAGATATCACCACCCAAGAAGGCGTGCCTGACAGCCGCGTCGTTCATCAATTCTTCCGATGTGCCGGAGCCGGTGATGCGTCCCGCCTCCAGAAGATAGCCCCGATCCGCATGGCGCAGGCTGATCTTCACGTTCTGCTCTACGATCAGCAGGCCCACGCCCGTTTCCCGAACCCGCGCCAGTGCCTTGAAAAGATCACCCACAACGATGGGGGCGAGACCGAGGCTCGGCTCATCCAGCAAAAGGAAATCCGGTTTTGACATCATCGCCCGGCCAACCGCGACCATCTGTTGCTCCCCGCCAGACATCGTGTGCACGAACTGCCGCCGCCGTTCCGCCAGACGCGGAAAGATGTCGAAGACCTGCGCGATGGTCTCATCCTCCGAGGCGCGCGCGCGGCTCGGGGTTGCGCCAAGCCGCAGGTTCTCCTCGACTGTCATGCGCCCGACCACACCGCGCCCTTCGGGAACAAGCGCGATGCCCCTGTTCGTCACCTGATGCGCGGGAACGCCGGTTAGCAGATCCCCATCCAATGTCACGGAGCCGTCGGCCACCGGTATCATTCCAGCAATCGCCTTGAGCATCGACGACTTCCCGGCACCATTGGCGCCGAGCACCACCACGACTTCGCCCTTGGTCAGCCCAAAGCCGACCGCATCGACCGCCAGGTGTTTTCCATAGCGGACTGTCATGTTCTTCAGTTCAAGCATGGTCGTCCCCAAGGTAGGCTTTGATCACGGCGGGGTCCCTCAGGACCTCAGCAGAGGCGCCCTCGGCGATCTTCTCGCCTGCGCTCATCACGATGCAACGCGAACACAGGGCGCGCACGGCTTCCATGATGTGCTCGACCAGCAGGACGGTCATGCCCTGCCCCTGAAGATGCTGGACGAGGTCAATGCCTATGCGCAACTCCGACGGATTGAGCCCTGCGAGCCATTCGTCCAACAGCAGCAGATCCGGCTCAGAGGCCAGCGCGCGCGCCATCTCGAGGCGTTTCTGGTCGATATAGGTCAGGTTGCCGACCTTTTCCTCACCGCGCCCGGCCAGCCCGACGAACTCCAGCTTCTGGTCCACCAGTTCGCGCGCTTCCCGGCCCCAATGCCGCTTCTTGCCAAAGGCAAGCGCCAGCAGAACGTTTTCCGCCACATTGAGCGTGGGCAGCGGGCGAACGAGTTGAAACGTTCTCGCCACCCCATGCTTGGCGACCTTATGCGGTTTCATCCGGGTGATGTCCGTCCCGCCCACCTGCACGGTTCCACCGTCGCAGGGCAAGGCACCCGAAATCATATTCATCACCGTGGTCTTGCCCGATCCGTTCGGCCCCAGAAGGCCGACGACTTCGCCGGGACTGAGCGTGAAGGACACGCCATTGACCGCGACCAGCCCGCCGAAGCGCTTTTGCAGATTGGTTATTTGGAGTTGCGCGCTCAAGCCCGGCCCCCTTTCCGAAGATCGTCAATCTTGGCCAACACGCCATTCGGCATGACAAACACGATGAGTATGAACAGCAGCCCGAGGATGATCGAGAAGTGATCCGGGAAGCTGACGGACAGCCATTCGAACAGAAGGAACAGCGGCACGGCCCCCACGAGAGGCCCCCAGAGACGCATCGCCCCGCCCAACAAGGCCATGATGAGCGTCATGAAGCTGACCGTCGGATTGAACACGATCGAGGGTTCGATATAGGTCCAGCGCGGGGCCTGAATGGCGCCAACGAGCGTGATGATCGTGGACGAGATGACAAAGAGCAGCAGCTTGATCCGGGTGACGTCCACGCCGGCGTGCGAAGCCACCGTTTCGTCGTCACCGAGCGCCTTGAGGGCCAGCCCGATGCGCGAGCGCCCCATGGCCCAGGCGATCAGGAACGTCAGCGCCGCCAATGCCAGAAGCTGCCAGTAAATGTGCCGCCCTTCGAACGGCAGGAACACGTAGCGCCCCATGGTATAGGTCACGTTGACCTCCCACCAGCTCACCGTCTGGCGCACCAGTTCGGCAAGACCAAAGGTGAAGATCACGAAATAGACCCCGGCGAGCCGCAGTGTGGACAGCCCGACAACAAGCGCCATGACCATGCCGATACCAGCCGCACAGAGCAGAACGAGCGGATAGGGCATCACCTCATTCAGAACGGCGACCGTATAGGCCCCGACCCCGAAAAAGGCGACCGTCGCGAGGGAAACATAGCGTGTAGGGCCCGAAAACAGCGCCCATGCGGTGGCCAGCGTGACGTACCCGGTCATGCCAAGCAGGACGCCAGTCCAGTACTCGGGGATGAACATCGGGGCGAGGGCC
This sequence comes from Poseidonocella pacifica, assembly GCF_900111875.1. Taxonomy (GTDB): domain Bacteria; phylum Pseudomonadota; class Alphaproteobacteria; order Rhodobacterales; family Rhodobacteraceae; genus Poseidonocella; species Poseidonocella pacifica. The sequence continues at coordinate 194,595 of NZ_FOJU01000004.1, read as the reverse complement.
AGCACGACAAGCGCGGCGCCAGCCAGCGCGAATGCATAAGAGGTCTTCATCGTCAGGCCTTTCCGAAGATGCCGTTGGGCCGCACCAGAAGGAGCAGAAGAAACACGGTATAGACCGCCGCCAGCGTCAGGCCGGGGTCCACGTAAGCGGCGACAAAGGTTTCCACGAGCCCGAGCAGCAATCCCGCAACGATGGCGCCGGGCACGCTGCCCTTCCCGCCAAGGATCACGACGATCAGGGCCTTCATGGTAAAGACGACGCCCGCGGTCGCGGTGAAGGTCTGGAACATCGAGATGACCACACCGCCGGTTGCGGCAATGGCCCCACCGATGGCGAATGCGGTGCGCGCTGCCCGGTCGGTATCAATCCCAAAGAGCGGCGCGCTTTTCGGCGCCAGTGCCACGGCCCGGAGGATCATGCCCCACCGGGTGCGGAACAGGATGATCACCAAGGCTGCCCCGATCATGAGGCTAAGCACGAGGGCCAGCAGCCGATTGCCCGCAACCACGGTTCCCAGAACGTTGATAGGGGTATTGAAGAAGCTGTAGCTCGTATATCCGCCGCCAAAGAGGTAGAGCAAAATCCCTTGGATCACGAACAGCAGTCCGAAGGTCACAAGGATGCTGTCGACCTCCAGCGCGCCCTCATCGGGCGCACGCGCCACCAGCGGCTTCATGATGACCCGATAGACCACGTTGCTGAGCGCGTACCCTGAGGGCACGAGGATCAGAAGCGCGAGGATCGGGCTGATCGAGAGCGAGGTAAACAGGACGTAGGTGGCGAAACAGGCCGCGATGATCGTGTCCCCGAAGCTGAGGTTCATGATCCGCGCTATGCCGTACTGGATGGTCAGCCCCATGGCGACAAGCGCGTAGGTTCCACCAAGCACGAGCCCGTTGACGACGTGTTCAAGCATAAGATGTCCGGTCTTGTTCAGTGGGGTGGAGGCGGCGGCCGTAACCGCCGCACTCCGGCCCGAATGGTGTCAGGTCAATGTCCCGGGATTACTCCCAATCGGGTTTGGGCAGTTTGACCGCCGCCAGTCCGTTGCCGCCCTCGGGAGAGACCGCCACGAACTGGCCGTCCTGCCACTGGCCGACCCAGTTGATGGCGCGGAGCTGATTGTCCTCCAGCCGGGTTTCCTCGCCCAGTACGGTCGAGAAGGTGCCGGTGGAAAGCTCCTCGGCGATGGCCTGCTTGTCGAGGCCGACGCGTTCAATCGTCTGCTCAAGCATTTGCAGCGATGCATAGATCAGCACGGACCCCCAGTAGTCGGGTGCGCGGCCGATGACTTCCTCATGCTTGGCGCGGTAGGTGGAGTTCAGCTCGTTGTTCGGGTCGATCCCGCCAAGGCTCATGACGCCCTCGACCGAGCCGCCCGCGATGTTCGGATAGACAGGGAAACCGGCACCGACACCAAGGTAGAAGACGGGTGGGCTAAAGCTGGCGACCTTGGCTTGCTTGGTGAGTGCGAAAGTGTGCGGCGGATAAGAGAAGGCGACGAAGGTATCGGCTTCGGAATTGGCCGCCTCGCTCAGGATCGTCGCGAAATCCGATGTCTCCGGTGGGAAGGTCTTGTCATAGCTGATGTCGAAACCAGCTTCCTCAAAACTCGGGCGCGCTGCCTTCACCAGGTCGATGCCGAACCCGTCGGCGACGGAAACCATGGCGATCTTGTCGTTGATGCGCCCGGCTTCACGCTCTGCCACCAGAATTTCGGTGAAGGCGTCCACATAGTCGACACTGCCACCCATGAACCAATAGCTGGTGTCCCAACGCTTGACGAATTCGGGCGCTTTGTCGGTCACGGCGGCCCCGGCAAGATGCGGATACCCGAATTTGGCCATCAAAGGCGCCACGGCCAGATTGAACCCCGTGCCCCAGGGCGGAAGGATGAAATCAACCTCATCCTGCGTCGCGAGACGTTCGACCGCGCGAACCACTTCCTCGGCGGAGGAGCGGTCATCATAGGCAATTACTTCGATGGGCAACTGGCTGCCGTCGGGCAATTTGAGCCCGCCCGCCGCGTTGACCTCTTCGATCCACAACTCATAGTTGGGCGTCACGGTCATGTCGGCGCCGCCCGCGTTGGGGCCGGATTTGGAAATGGCGTATCCGATTGTAACCTTGTCGCGCTCCTGCGCTGATGCGCCGATGGTGCCGGTCGCAACCAACAGCGCCGCAGCGGCACAGGTTGTCAAACGGCGGGCCGAACGAATGGCCTCCGAAAACGAAGTCTTCATGGTAGTCCTCCCAAGATGTCACGGGCTTCCGCGGCTTTATCGTCGTGTAATCCCGATGCCTCACTTCTCCCAAAGCGGGGTGTGGTGCAGGTTACGCGCAGGGTGGCGCCGGGATAATAGACATTTTGAGGGAATTATTGTACTTCTGACGGCTTAATCCGCAGGCCAACAGAGGAGCATGGGCTTTGGACCGCCAAACCATCCAAGCGGAGCGTATCAAAAGCGCGCTGACCAAAACGGAGTTCGCCACATCCGGCGGGCGCGCGACCTTCATGCTGCTCGTGTCGGGGCGGGGAGCCTTCATTTCCGATGAGGTAGAGCGCGACTTTGCCGGCCCGTGCCTGATCTGGGCGCCGACGGGCTGGTCGACGCGCATTTCCCTGACCGCGGGAACGCGGGGGCTTCTCATCCGCATGCCGGAGCGGTCTTTGGGCCGCGCGCTTCCGACCGATGTCATCTCGGCGCACGTCCGACAAATCGTGAGCCGTCGTATCTTTCTATCGGATCTGTCTGACGGGGTGATGCAATCCTTTGTGGGCCTGTTCGACAAGATCGAATCCGAATTGCATGAGATGGCGCCGGGGCGTGACACGGTCCTGCACCATTGCGTGTCCCTGCTGCTCATCGAAATCTGGCGCGCCGCCGCGCCGCCACTGCAGGCCACAGAGCCGCAGCCGCATCGTATCTCGGACAGCTTTCTCAACCTCGTCGAGCTTCATCTGCAAAATCACTGGACCGTTGGCGAATATGCGCGCCGCATCGGCGTTTCACGTGACCGTTTAAACGAAGCGGTGCGGCGGGCCATCGGCATCCCACCGCATCAGCATATCCAGCGCCGCCTGATGGAAGAGGCGAAGGCGCTTCTTGTCACGACCAACCTGCAGGTCGCGGAAGTCGGCTACAAACTCGGCTTCAGTGATGCCGCCTATTTCACACGCTTTTTCCGGCGGCATGAAAACCTTGCACCCGGGCAGTTCCGGCGGACCTTCACCCCGCTTTGGCGGTCGCGTTCTGAAGAAATATCGTTCGCCGACTGGCCCTGAGCCCCCGAATCCTCCAGCGCCGCCCTGCGGGTCCGCTTTGCGGCGGTCCATTTTGTCTGCGCCGAAATGAAACCACCTGATGTTTTTCGGAGTTGGGTCGCCGAACCGCTCCGGCATACGACACTGGCATCCGAGGATATCGCATGGGTGAAGCAAAGTTCGACCTGCACCTGATCGACTACGGAATCGTGGTGGTCTACTTTCTCGGGATCCTTGCACACGGGCTTTATGTTTCCCGCAAGAGCGGGTCTGGGGCGGATGCCTATTTCCTCGCTGGCCGGACCCTCCCTTGGTATCTCATTGGCTTCTCGCTTTTCGCGTCGAACATGTCGGGGTCAAGTTTCGTGGGCCTCATGGGCGGGGCCTACGACAATGGCGTCGTGATCTATAACTATGAATGGACGGCGGCCTTTGTCCTGATCCTCTTCGCCATATTTATCTTGCCGTCCTATTTGCGCGCCAAGGTATCGACCGTTCCAGAGTTTCTCGAAGCGCGCTATGACGTGCGGGCCCGGCGGGCCTTTTCGCTCTTCACCATCTTTGCCATCCTCTTCATCGACAGCGCCGGGGCGCTCTATGCCGGTGGCCTCGTGATTTCCAACGTCACGGAATACCTCAACCTATGGACCGCCGTGGCGGTGCTCGCACTCGTCGCGGGGATCTATACCATCCTTGGCGGCCTCTCGGCGGTGGTTGTGACGGATACGGTGCAAGCGGTTCTGCTGATCATCGCGGCGGCGGCTCTTTTCTGGCTCGGCCTCGACGAGATCGGCGGATGGGAGGCGATGTTTGCCGATGTCGGGGACGAGAAGAAACACCTGATCCTGCCCGCTGACCATGACTTCCTGCCGTGGACGGGGATCTGGGGCGTCATCCTGCTTGGGTTCTACTACTTCGCGATCAATCAATTCGTCGTGCAGCGGACGCTGGGCGCAAAGGATCTGAAGCAGGGACAGATCGGGGCCGTCTTTGCCGGCTTCCTCAAACTGCCCAACCTGTTCCTGTTGATCCTCCCAGGCCTCATCGCACTCAAGCTCTATCCCGATCTCGAAACGCCCGACCTTGCTTTCCCCACGCTGGCTTTTGAATTGATGCCGATCGGCATACGTGGCCTGATTATGGCTGCGCTCATCGCGGCGATCATGTCGTCGCTGGACTCTGCCATGAATTCGGCCGCCACACTCGTTGTGAAGGACTTCGTGCTGCCCTTCCGAGACATTTCGGAATCGCGGCAGGTCTGGATCGGTCGTCTGGTTACCGGGCTGGTGATGATCTTCGGCGCGCTCTATGCCCCGATGATCGCCGGGTTCGAAAGCCTCTTCGGCTACTTCCAATCATCGCTGTCCTACGTCGTGCCGACGATCGTCGTGGTCTACATCCTCGGCCTTTTCATTCCATGGCTGAACGGGAACGGGGCATTCTGGACGATCATCTTTGGCCTCGTAGTGGGTGTGCCTCTGTTCATCACGAAGGAGGTCACGAACATCTGGTTGGATGCTGGCCTGCCGGACATTCACTATACGATCATGTCCTCGATCATGATGTTTTGTGGGATCGGATTGCACATGGGTATCTCCGCCGCGACCCGCAGGGCGGAGAAAGAGAATATCGGCGATCTCGTATGGTCGATGGATGAGGCAAAGGACGCCTTCCTGACCATCGAGCGCCCGTTGTGGAAATCACGCATCCTGTGGTCCGGGCTTTTGTCGATCTGCCTGATCAGCGTGATCGTCTGGTTCTGGTGAAGGGCTGACCACCGCCAGCACGCGGGAAGGGTTTGAAACCGCACTGGCCACACAAATAGGAGAAAGCATGCGCGCTTCCGTCCTGACCCTTTCAACCTTGCTCTTGGGCTTTGCCCTCATGCAGATGGGCAATGGCCTCCAAGGTACACTCCTTGCGGTTCGCGCCGGGATCGAGGGGTTCGGGGCTTTGCCCACGGGCTTGATCATGTCCGGCTTCTTCGCGGGTATGAGCGCGGGATCCCTCATCGCTCCGCGCCTCATAGACCGCGTGGGCCATATTCGCACCTTTGCCGCCTTGGCCTCACTCGCCTCTGCTGCCGCGCTCATGCACCTCGCGTTCGTCAATCCATGGGTTTGGATCGCTGTGCGGTGCCTCACGGGCTTTGCCTTCGCGGGATTGATTATCGTCACTGAAAGTTGGTTGAACGCATCTGTTTCCTCGGATCAGCGTGGCCGATTGCTGTCTATCTACGGGATGGCTGGCATGGCTGCCGGCGCATTGGGGCAATTCCTGCTCAACCTCGGGGATCCGGCGACCTTCACTCTTTTTGTGCTCGTCTCGATCGTTATGTCTCTGGCTCTGGTGCCGATCTCTCTGGCGCGCGTCGAGGGGCCCCGCTCAGAAGAGACGCAGGAACCGTCCTCGCTCCGCCGTCTCTGGACCTTGTCGCCATATGGCGCTGTTGCCGCGGCCCTTGTCGGTGCCTCAATCGGCAGCTTCTACGGCCTCGCTCCCTTGTTCGCGCAGGAACTGGACTATTCGCAAGCCCGCATCGCCGCCCTGATTGCGTTTTTCACGATTGGCGGCCTGCTCCTTCAATTCCCGCTCGGCTGGGTATCTGATCGGGTCAGTCGCAGGGGCCTCGGGATCGGCTTGGCGACGGGCGGCACCCTCTTGATGCTGGCCTTCATCCCGTTCCCGGCACCGCCGCCAATCATCCTGCTTGCCGCTGGCTTCGCCGTCGGCGGGTTGGTATTGCCCGCGCAGGCAATCGCCGTCGCGCATGTACATGATCGCGCGCCCCGTTCGGCGCTTCTGGCAGTTTCCGGCGGGTTGGTCCTGATGCAAGGGATCGGCGCGTCGCTCGGGCCTCTCTTTGTCGGCGCGTTGATGGATTGGATCGGGCCGCGCGGGCTTCCGCTTGGCCTCGCATCGCTCCAAGGCGCAATCGCCCTGTGGGGTTTGCTCAGGGTCACCATACGCGACGACCCCGAAACACGCGAACGCCACGCTGCTCCGCCATTGACCCCTCACCCTGTCGAAGGCGACCTGAGCGGAGATTGAGCTACCAGATCAGGGAACTCGGGTCCGATGCACCTGACGGGTAGTTAGCGCAAGAGGACGGCAATGGCCGCAGGTTGCCTCTTCGCAGCCTGCGGCCATTCTGATTGCGGTTGGCAAAGCCTTCCTTCCCGAAAGGCATCAAAACTCAGAAGTCGAGGTTCTCGACACTGAGGGCATTGGTCTGAATGAACTCTCTCCGGGGTTCGACAACATCCCCCATGAGCTTGGTGAAAAGATCGTCCGCCTCTGCCACGTCGTCGATCTGTACGCGCAGGAGCGTCCGAGCATCGGGATCGAGGGTGGTTTCCCAAAGTTGGCCGGGGTTCATTTCACCGAGACCTTTATAGCGCTGGAGCGCGAGACCCTTTTCACCCTCTTCGAGAATTGCTGCGAGAAGATCCAGTGGCCCATAGATAAGCTGGCTGCGCTCCTTGCGGTGCAGTGTCGCCGGGCTGCCATAGATCTCCTGCAATGCTTTGGTAAAGCTGCCGGTCTTGCGCGCTTCGCCGGAGCGAAGCATGGGCCCGTCCAGGGTGCGCACCTCTTCGACGCCGCGCAGGATACGCGCAAGGCGGATACCGTGATCCTGCGTGATCCGGCCGGACCAGCCACGCTCATACTCAAACGCGATGAGGTCGAGCCGTTTGGCAACCTTGTCGGCTACGCCTTGCAAGTCGGAATCGACCGCGCCCGGGACGAAGCCCCCGGCAATCGCGGCTTGCTCCAAAATGTGGCGGGGGTAGTGCGTCGGGAAGGCGTCGAGCACACGGCGAAGTTGGCGGGCCTCTTCAACGACCCGGGCAAGATCCTGCCCCGTGATCTCTTCGCCCGATCCAAGACGGAGGACTGCCCCTTCGATCCCCTGTTGGATCAGGTAGTCGTCAAGCGCAGGCTGATCCTTGAGATACACCTCGGACTTGCCGCGCGACACTTTGTAAAGTGGCGGCTGCGCGATATAGAGAAATCCGCCTTCGATCAATTGCGGCATCTGCCGGTAGAAGAAAGTCAGCAGCAAGGTGCGGATATGCGCGCCGTCGACGTCGGCGTCGGTCATGATGACAATCTTGTGGTAGCGCAGCTTGGCGATGTTGAATTCGTCGCGGCCAATCCCGGTACCGAGAGCCATGACGAGGTTGCCGATCTCCTGGCTTGAGAGCATCCGGTCAAAGCGGGCCCGCTCCACGTTGAGGATCTTGCCGCGGAGAGGAAGAACGGCCTGCGTCCCGCGATCACGGCCCGTCTGGGCAGAGCCGCCGGCGCTGTCACCCTCGACGAGGAACAACTCCGTCTTGGACGGGTCCTTCTCGGAGCAATCTTTCAACTTGCCGGCAAGGAAGTTCACGTCGAGCGCGGTCTTGCGGCGGGTAAGCTCCCGCGCCTTGCGCGCCGCTTCCCGAGCCAGCGCCGCTTCGACGATCTTGCCGACGATCACTTTCGCCTCGTTCGGGTTTTCCTCGAACCACTCCGAGAGCTTTTCGCTCATCAGGTTCTCTACCGCGGGACGCACCTCGGAAGAAACGAGCTTGTCTTTCGTCTGGGAGGAGAACTTCGGATCGGGCACTTTGACAGACAAAACACAGGTCAGGCCTTCACGTGCATCGTCGCCGGTGAAGTTTACCTTCTCCTTCTTGGCAATCCCGCTCTCGGTCGCGTATTTCTGGATCGTCCGGGTCAGAGCGGCGCGAAAACCCGCCATGTGTGTACCGCCATCGCGCTGCGGGATGTTGTTGGTAAACGGAAGGACCGTCTCATGGTAGCTGTCGTTCCACCACATCGCAACCTCAACGCCGATATCGTCACGCTCTCCAGTGATGTAGATCGGGTCGGTCATCATCGGGGATTTGTGGCGGTCGATATACTTCACAAACTCCCGCACACCGCCGTCGTAGTATAGCTCGGATTGCAGCGCTTCGGCCGGGCGTTCGTCTTGGAGGATGATCCGCACGCCAGAGTTAAGGAAAGCAAGCTCCCGCAAGCGCTTTTCCAACGTGTCAAAGTTGTAGTCGAGGTCGGAGAATGTCCCGGTAGAAGCAAGGAAGCGCACCTCGGTGCCGCTCTCGCCCACCGCGTCGTCCACTTCTCTGAGGTGCTCGACCGTCTCGCCATGCTCGAACCGGGCGACATATTCCTTGTCGTTCCGCCAAACACGCAATTCCAGCCAGACCGACAGTGCGTTGACTACCGAAACGCCAACACCGTGCAGACCGCCGGAGACTTTGTAGGAGTTACTGTCGAACTTACCGCCAGCATGAAGTTGGGTCATGATGACCTCGGCGGCAGAGACGCCTTCTTCCTCATGGATATCGACAGGAATCCCGCGACCGTTGTCCCGGACAGAAACGCTGTTGTCAGCGTGAATCTTCACGTGAACGTAGTCGGCATGACCAGCGAGCGCCTCGTCGATCCCGTTGTCCACCACCTCATAAACCATATGATGCAGACCGGAGCCATCGTCGGTATCACCGATATACATGCCCGGACGCTTACGGACAGCCTCCAAGCCCTTGAGAACCTTAATAGATTCTGCGCCGTATTCAGTGTTCTGCGTGGTCGGTTCGGCCATGAAGCTCTTCCTGAGGGAATTTTGCGGATTATTACGAAATTCTGGGGGGATTGTCACGTCGATGACACAAGATTTAGCGCGCCACGCCGCGTCAGGCCGGACCATCGCCGCCGATATCGGCCGGGGCGACCGAAACCGATTTGACGATTGCGTGGCACCGCGTACCGGGGGTGAGGGATAGCGCCTCTGCGGACCGGCGCGTGATGCGCGCCAGAAGCCGATCCGATCCCGCCCCAAGCTGCACCATGACGCCCGGACCGGCACCCTGTCTGACGGCGAGGACCTCAACCGGGAGTATGTTGAGCGCTGAGAGCCCCTCGGGTCGGCCTGAGGCCAGGATGACATCCTGCGCGGCGATGCGAACCCGCAATTCGGTGCCCAAGGGCACATCGACACGAGGCAGGAAGAGCGGCCCCGACGCGATCGCAAGCTCGGTGATCCCATCGTCATGCTGCGCGATGACGCGCCCCGCAACCAATGCGCCCGCGTGCCGAACACCAAATGCCGGTGCAAGCGCGGGCTCCGCGAGCATTTCCTCGGCTGGGCCCGAGCGGATAACCGAACCCTTCTCAAGCAGGACCACGGTGGTGGCGAGGCGTGCAACTTCGGCCACAGAGTGACTCACATACAGGATCGGGAGATCCGTCTCATCCCGCAGCCGTTCGATCCACGGCAGGATTTCGGCCTTGCGGGCATCATCCAGTGCCGCCAGCGGCTCATCCATCAGCAACAGACGGGGCCGTGAAAGCAGCGCCCGCCCAACGGCAACCCGCTGCTTCTCACCTCCGGAAAGTGCGCCGGGCCGCCGCTCCAGCAAAGAGCCTAGGCCCAGCAGCGCCACGACACGGTCGAACTCTGCTGCGTCGGACTTACGCGATGGAAACAACCGGCTGTATCCAAGGTTCTGGCGCACGGTGAGATGCGGGAAAAGGCGCCCCTCTTGGAAGACATAGCCAATCTGGCGACGATGAGGCGGTTGCCACGTCCCGGCGCTTGTGTCGAACAGGGTCGCGCCGCCGACCGTCGCACGCCCCGCATCCGGGCGGATCAACCCCGCCACCGCGTTGACAAGGGTGGTCTTGCCGCTCCCCGACCGACCGAACAGCGCGGTGAGACCGGCGGGCGCGGTGAAGGCAGCATCTAGATTGAAGCCCGAAAACCTGTGACGGACAGCGATATCAAGCATCAGGCCTGCCCGATCCGGCGGGCGATGCGGCGGGCAAGAACCTCCGAGAGGGCCAACGCGCCCATGGCGACGGCGATGGAGATGAGGACGAGCCGCATCGCGGCCCCCTCGCCGCCCGGCACCTGCAAGAAGGCATAGACCGCGGAAGGCAGGGTTTGAGTCTGTCCGGGGATATTGGACACGAAGGTGATCGTCGCCCCGAACTCCCCCATTGCCTTGGCAAAGGTGAGGATCGCCCCCGTGACGATCCCCGGCAATACAAGCGGGAGCGTTATGGTCAGAAAGATCCAGACGCGAGAGGCCCCCAGCGTCGCGGCAGCCTGTTCAAGCTTAGGGTCGACCGCTTCGATCGAGAGCCGCATGGCCCGGACCATCAGGGGAAACGCCATGACGGCCGCGGCAAGCACCGCCCCGGTCCAACGGAACGCGACCCCCGCGCCCATTGCCTCCAACACGCGGCCGAACGGCCCCTGCGTACCGAAGGCCAAAAGTAAGAGATAGCCGGTCACCACCGGAGGCAGGACAAGCGGCAGGTGTACAAGTCCGTTCAGGATTTGCCGCCCCGGAAAGCGCCAGCGAGCCAGCGCATGCGCGGTCAGCAATCCAAGCGGAAGGCTGATCAAGGTCGCCCATGCCGCGACGCGCAGCGACAACCGCACAGCCTCCCATTCCTGCGGACCGAGCCAGCTCACCCTGCCTCCGGGAGCAGAAAGCCATAATCCGTGAAGGTCTCTCGCGCTTCCGCGCCATCCAGGAACTCTAGAAACTCGACCGCCGCCGGTCCATGCCCCGCGATGAGCGCGGCAGGATAGATGATCTCCGGGTGGCTGTCTTGAGGGAAGTCATAAAGCACGGCGATCCCGGGCTCTGCCTGCGCATCCGTTGCATAAACGATCCCGTGGTGCACCTCACCCCGAGCAACGAGCGCGAGTGCAGTCCTGACGTTGTCTGATTGAACCACGCGCGGCGCGACGCCCTCCCATAGACCCAGCGACAGGAGCGCCGCCTTTCCGTAGACCCCGGCGGGCACTGAATCGACAAGAGCCATCGCAATCCTGCCGGCGGAGAGGAGCGTCTCGGGGGTATCTGCCAGCGTTCCTTTTGCCCCCACGATGACGAGCCTGTTGCGCAAAAGATCCCTACGGCTTTGCGGCACTATACGCCCCTCGCTCTCCAGAAGATCCATCCAGTCGGGATTTGCCGAAATGAAAACGTCCGCAGGGGCACCAAACGCTATCTGGCGCGCGAGTACGGAGGAACCGGCATAATTCAGCGCCAAGGTGTGGTCTGTTGCCGCCTCAAAATCCCGCGCGGCGTCGTCGAGAGCGGTCTTGAGGCTGGCCGCAGCAAAAACGGTGATGCGGTCTGCCCAGGCCCCGGAAGCAACGCAGAGCGCAAGAAGGATAAAACAGGGTCGGAGCATGGCATCCTTGGGAAAATCGCGGCCTGCAAACTATCGGCGGGTGATCCCCTGCCAGCAAGCGTTATTTTCCATCGGCTATATCGGCTTTGCACAAGCTTTCCAACGCAGCGAGGTCTTCCGCAGTGGCGTCTCGGGCGCGCTCTTCAACCTGCCGATACCTTGCGAGGACTTGCACACCCGTTTCGGTCAATCGGGCACCGCCGCCTTTTGCGCCGCCTCTGCTACCTTCGACGAGGGGGCGCGTGAAAGTTCCGTTCATCGTTTCGACCAACATCCATGCGCGCTTGTAGCTCATCCCCATGGTCCGACCCGCCGCCGCGATGGATCCGGTATCGCGGATCCGCTCGAGAAGGTCCGCCTTGCCGGGGCCAAGCATCGCCTCCGGCCCAAAGACGATCCGCAAACGCAAGCTCGGCGTGCTTCGATCACTCATGGCGCCGCACCGTTGAAATCCCAGCTTCGTCCGTCACGTCAAAGAATTGCGCACGGCCTTCCAGACCCGAGAAAAGCTCCGACCCGGTGCCCGTCATCCAAGCCTGCGTGCCCAACGCGACAATCTCGTCATAAAGCGCACGCCGCCGCCCTTCGTCGAGGTGAGCCGCAACTTCATCGAGCAAAACGATAGGCGGCGCATCGAAATTACGTGCCAGCGCCCGTGCATTGGCAAGGATGATCGAGATCAGCAGGGCCTTTTGCTCCCCCGTGGAGCAGTCCTTTGCCTCCATATCCTTGGCAGTATACCGCGCCCGGAGATCCGCGCGGTGCGGGCCTAGAAGGGTTCGCCCCGCGGCCATGTCGCGACCGCGTGTATCCGCCAGCGCGACGCGATACTGGGCTTCGGTATCGGGCATGCCAAGATCGCCCGCATCAAGCCCGAGATCCGCAGCCGGAAATGCCGTTGCGGCATGATCTTGCGCCGCCGCAATGCGATAAATCGTATCCACGCGCGCTGTTTGTATATCCATCGCCGACCGCGCCATCTGCGCTTCGAGCGCGTCATACCAGTGCGGATCCCTCACCTGATCCCGCAGGAGGCGGTTCCTTTCCCGCATGGCCTTTTCAAAGGTCAGGGAAGAATCGGCATGTTCGGGAAAAAACGATAGGGCCAGCCGATCGAGAAAGCGACGACGGCCCTCGGGCGCTTCGATCCACAAGCGATCCATGGAAGGAACCAGCCAAACCATCCGGAGAAGTTCTGCCAAGGCAATCTGGGGCGTGATCTTGCCATCAACGCGCACCTCGCGCGAACTGCCGGCCTCTGCGGTGATCTCAACCTCGTGGGTCTGCAACGCTCCCGTCAGTTTCCAGCCAAGCGCTTCTGGACGGCGGGCCATCTCGGCCGCGGCGACGCGCCTCAATCCCCGCCCCGGAGAGAAAAGCGATACGGCTTCGAGGATGTTTGTCTTTCCCGCCCCATTGGGTCCGTGGAGGACCACGGGGCGGGGATCCAGTTCGATACGCAGGTGTTTGTGCGACCTGAAATGCGAAAGGGTCAGACTTTGAAAGGAGCGGGCTACCATATCGCTGGCCTCACCCAGTTCAGTGGATCACGGCCGCGTGCTTCCACGACGGCCGCGCCAACCGTCAAACCCGCATCGGCATCACGACATAGACCGCGCTGGTATCCGTCCCCTCGCGCATCAAGGTCGGATCGCCTGCGGAATTGAACAGGAAAACCGCGTTCTCCCGGTCCACCTGACTGGCGATTTCGAGCAGGTACTTGGCGTTGAAGCCGATTTCCAGACGCTCGTCGCCATAAGCCACCACCAGTTCCTCTTCGGCTGCGCCACTGTCAGGTGCATTCACAGAAAGAACCAGGCGATCCTCCTCCAGCGACAGCTTCACAGCGCGAGAGCGTTCCGAGGACACGGTTGCGACGCGGTCGACTGCCTTGGCAAACTCGTTGGCATCGACTTCAAGCTTGCGCGTGTTTCCGGTAGGGATCACCCGCGTATAGTCGGGGAAAGTCCCGTCGATGACCTTGGAAGTGAGAATGATGTCAGGGGTCGCAAAACGGATTTTGGTTTCACTCACCGAGACCGCGATTTCCATCTCATCGTCGTCGAGCAGCTTGCGAAGCTCACCCACGGTCTTGCGGGGGACGATGACGCCGGGCATGCCTTCGGCCCCGGTCGGCAAACCAGCGTCGATCCGGGCCAGACGGTGGCCGTCCGTCGCCACACAGCGGAGCACCTGCGCGCCATCCGCATCAGCGACGTGGAGATAGACCCCGTTGAGGTAATACCGCGTCTCTTCGGTCGAGATCGCAAACTTGGATTTGTCGAACAAACGCCGCAATACCGGCGCGGGAATGGTGTAGTTGCTGCTGTACTCGCTGCTCGCCATGACCGGGAAATCCTCCTTCGGGAGGGTGGCCAGAGAGAAGTGAGACCGCCCGGCTTCGACAGTCAGGCGCCCGCTGGTCATATCATCCGACAGTGTCACCAGCGCCCCATCGGGCAGCTTGCGCACGATTTCATGCAAGGTCACTGCACTCACCGTAGTGGCGCCTGCGCGTTCCACCTTGGCGGGGGCCTTGTCGACCACCTCGATATCGAGGTCCGTGGCACGGAACTGTGCCTGATCGCCTTCGGCTTCGATGAGCACGTTTGCGAGGATCGGGATGGTGTTGCGGCGCTCTACAACGGACTGAGCCTGGCTCACCGCTTTCAGGAGTGCCCCGCGTTCAATGCTGAGTTTCATCCCCTCGCTCCTTTTGGTCCCGGGACGCGAAAGTTACCGTCTCAAGCCCGGTTCACAAGCGCTTTTTGGTTTGTCCGCCGGAAAAAAGAGGCCGTCAAGGCCCCCTTCCCCCAAACACAGAAGATCGTGGCGAAAGGCCCTCAGGCCTCAAGCGCGCGGCGCAGCAGTTCGAGATCCTCATCGATCTGGCTGTCTTGCGTGCGAAGCTCCTCGATCCGCTTCACTCCGTGCATCACTGTCGTATGGTCGCGGCCGCCGAAACGCTTCCCGATATCGGGCAAGGATCGGCTCGTCATGCTCTTGGAGAGATACATGGCGATCTGCCGGGGCCGCGCAAATGCCCGAAGCCGCTTGGGGCCGAGCATGTCCGACAGACGGATGTTGTAGTGATCGCTGACCTTGCGCTGGATTTCCTCAACGGTGATCTTGCGATCCGAAGCGCGCAAGACGTCCGAGAGACAGTCCTGCGTGAGTTCCATGTTGATCTCGCGCCCGACCAGCGAGGCAAAGGCGAACAGCCGTGTCAGCGCGCCCTCAAGGACACGCACGTTGGTGCTGATGCGGTGGGCAAGAAACTCCAGCACGCCGTGGTTGATCTCCAACCCGGGATATTGGACGCGGTATTGTTCCACCTTGGTCTGCAGGATTCCGAGGCGCAATTCGTAGTCCGTGGGATGCAGGTCAACGACAAGACCGCATTGCAGGCGCGAACGAATACGCTCTTCGAGGTCCTTGATCTCCCCGGGCGCACGGTCTGCGGAGATGATGATCTGCTTGTTCTGATCCACAAGCGCATTGAACGTGTGGAAGAACTCTTCTTGCGTGCTGTCCTTGCCGGCAATGAACTGCACGTCGTCGACCATGAGCACATCGACGCTTCGGAAGAGTTGTTTGAAGTCCATCATCTTGCGATCGCGCAGCGCCTGCACGAAGCGGTACATGAACTGCTCTGCCGAGAGGTAGACGACATTGAGATCGGGGCGGCTTTTCTGAAGCTCCCAAGCGATGGCGTGCATGAGGTGCGTCTTGCCGAGACCGACGCCCCCATAAAGAAAGAGCGGGTTGAACGACACCTGCCCGCCTTCGGCCACGCGGCGCGCCGCGGCATGAGCCAGTTCGTTGGGCTTGCCGACGACAAAGCGATCAAAGGTAAAACGCTCATCAAGCGGTGCGCCGGGAATCTCATCACTGCCAGTGGGAATGGGGGCCGAACGCGCGGCCTTGGGCTGGGCGGCCTCGGGCTGTGAGCCGCCGGATGCGGGACGAGGGCGGTCGGCGCTATTGGCAGGCACTGAAAAATTGACCCGAACCACACGACCGCCGGAAATGGCCTTCATGTGGTACATGATCAGATCGGAGAAATTCCGCGAGACGTAGTTCCCGAGGAAAGTCGTCGGCACGTGGAACGTTGCGACACCATCATCCAGTTGATGGAATTCGAGCGGCTCGATCCAGCTCGCATAGCTGCTTTCGCCCACAGACTTCCGGAGTTCCTGCCGAATCTGTCCCCATTGTTCCTGCGTCATTTTTCCTCAATCCGATCCCATCACGGCGTTTCGTTCTTGCCCGTTGTTCAACCGCCCTGCCGAAAGCGGTCGTCGATTCACGACGTCATGGGATGACGACGCCACCCCCCGCCAAAGAACCTTCGGCGGCGCGCAGCACCTCATAGAGCACTTCGACACATGACCTTGGACGCCCCCCGTGAGAGACCTTCCTCGCATGCGCTATCATTACTCGGACAGGGCCCGGAATGCCCCGGACGGCGCAGATAGACACCCCGGCAAGCCGGTTGTCATTCTGCTTCCTGTCGGTCCAGATACCCGCTGGTCCGACCGGAATTCGCTGTCCCCCCAGACTATGTGAATCGCACATAAAGGGTTACCAATTTCCGCTGAAAACGATCAACCGTTCTTCGCGCTTGACTCATCATAACCGCGAAAAGAATCCCGCGACGTCACGGCAACTGTCCCATAAAAAAAGCGCCGCTATAAGCGGCGCTCAACTTCAGGATGTGGCAAGAATGCTTTACCCGAGGGACTTTACGCGAGAGGCAAGGCGGGAAATTTTCCGCGACGCCGTGTTCTTGTGAAAGACGCCCTTGGTGACGCCGCGCATCAGCTCCGGCTGTGCCGCGCGAAGCGCTGCCTGTGCCGCGTCCTGATCGCCAGACGCGATGGCCTCTTCGACTTTGCGGAGATAGGTGCGGATCCGTGAACGGCGCGCCTTGTTGATTGCGAAGCGGCGCTCATTCTGGCGGGCGCGTTTCTTGGACTGCGGTGTATTTGCCATGGGTCAGACCCTCTTTCGTCGGTATGGTTCACTATTTCGGGCGCGATGCCACAACGACGACCCGACTGAACTGGGTCCGAATCCTGCCTTAGCGGGCATCACGCGCATGTATGGCGACGGCCTATACCGAAAGGATGTACAAAAGCAAAGGAAATTCTTGACTAGCGATCCCGGAACTGCGGTTCGCGCTTGGCCAAGAAGGCCGCCATCCCCTCTGACTGGTCCTCGGTGGCAAAGAGCGATTGGAACAGGCGGCGCTCGTGGCGCATCCCTTCGGCCAAGGTCGTCTCAAAGCTGCGATTGATGGATTCCTTCGCCGCCAGCAGCGAGGGGATCGATTTTTCGGAAATCTTCTCTGCGATGCTGCGCACTTCTTCGCGCAACTTGCGTGCCGGAACCACGCGCGAAACGAGGCCCGAGCGTTCTGCTTCTTCAGCGTCCATGAAACGCCCCGTCAGGCACAGATCCATCGCCTTGGATTTGCCCACTGTCCGAGTAAGGCGCTGCGTACCACCAAGGCCCGGTATGATCCCGAGGTTGATTTCTGGCTGGCCAAATTTCGCGGTATCGGCGGCGATGACGATATCACACATCATTGCAAGCTCGCAGCCGCCGCCCAGCGTATAACCAGACACCGCGGCGATGATGGGTTTGCGGATGTTCCGGAACCTTTCAGCCTCGCCACCAAAGATGTCCGACAGGAACGCATCGACAAAGCTCTGCTCCGCCATCTCCTTGACATCCGCGCCCGCGGCGAACGCCTTTTCGGATCCGGTCAGCACAACACAGCGCACCTTGTCGCTGGCGTCGGCCTCTTCGAGCGCGGTGCACAATTCCCCCAGAAGCTGGAGGTTCAGCGCATTCATGGCGTCGGGCCGGTTCAGCGTGATCGTTGCGATATGTTCCTCGACCTCGACGGTAATCGTCTCGTATGCCATCGGTTTCGCTTTCGGGCTGTTTCGCTCAAACCTGAGTAGTGACAACCTTCCCGGCACGGTTCAAGTTATCTTTGGCAAGCCCCACAATAGAAGCTCGAGCGACCAGACTGCACCATCCGCAGGACAGGCGCGCCGCAGGTTCGGCAGGCTTCGCCCTCCCGGCCGTAGACATCGAAGCTGTGTTGAAAATATCCCAACTCCCCGTCGGCGCGCCGATAGTCGCGCAAAGAAGAGCCTCCCGCCGCAATCGCCTCGGCCAGCACCGCCCGGATGATCGGAACGAGCGACGCGATACGCTGGGGCGAAATGCGCGCCGCTTTTCTCATGGGTGAGATTCCCGCGCGAAAGAGTGCCTCGCAAACGTAGATGTTCCCGAGCCCCGCCACGACCCTCTGGTCGAGCAGCGCCGATTTGATCGGTGTGTTCCGCCCCCGCAACCGATCAACAAGATAGCTTTCGTCAAAGGAATTTCCCAAGGGTTCGGGACCCAGCGAGGCGAGCAGGGGGTGCGCGTCTTCTTGCCCCGTCACCAGAAGGTCCATGGCGCCAAACCGGCGGGGATCATTGAACGTGATCCGCGCGCCATTCTCCATATGAAGGACGACATGATCGTGCTTCTCCGCCGCGGGATGCTCATATTCGAACTGACCAAGCGGGTCACCCGACACGAGCACACGGCCGGACATGCCGAGATGCATGAGCAAGGTTTCCCCACCGCTCAGTTCCATGAGGATATACTTCGACCGCCGCCATAGGCGTTCCACCACCTTCCCAGTCAAACGCTCGGCCATCCGCTCCGGAAATGGCCAGCGCAGATCAGGACGGCGCACCTCAGCCAATGCGATCCGCTGCCCTTCCATCGCGGGCAGAAGTCCGCGGCGAACGGTCTCGACCTCGGGCAATTCAGGCATCTGGGCTCTTCTCCTTCTGACGGTGCATTGTACCCGCGCGGCGGCGCCTTATAACAAGGGCAAGCGGAGAGGACGACAAGCCCCATGAGTGACGACGCAGGCAAGACCACACATTTCGGATATCAGACCGTCCCCGAAAGCGAAAAGGCGGGCCGCGTGCGCGGCGTCTTTAGCAACGTGGCGTCCAAGTATGACGTGATGAACGACGCGATGTCCTTCGGCATTCATCGGGTCTGGAAAGATGCGATGATGGATTGGCTCGCACCGCGGCCCGGGCAACAGTTGCTCGATGTGGCCGGTGGCACGGGTGATATTTCCTTTCGGTTTCTCAAGCGAGCCGGCCGCGGGCATGCAACTGTGCTCGACCTGACCGAGGCGATGCTCAACGAAGGGCGGCTTCGTGCGGACGCCGCCGATATGGAAGACAGCCTCGATTGGGTGGTCGGCGATGCCATGGACCTGCCCTTTGAGGATGACAGCTTTGACGTCTACACCATCAGCTTTGGCATCCGAAACATAACCCGCCCGCAGGAAGCGCTCAACGAGGCGTATCGCGTGCTCCGCCCCGGAGGCCGCCTGATGGTGCTGGAGTTCAGCCAGATCCCCAACCCGACGATGCAATGGGCCTATGACCGGTATTCCTTCAACGTCATTCCCGCGATGGGCCAAGTGATCGCCAATGATCGCGACAGTTATCAATATCTCGTGGAATCGATCCGCCGGTTTCCGGATCAGGACACATTCCTGGATATGGTCAGGGAGGCCGGGTTCGACAATGCAAAGTATCGGAACCTGAGCATGGGCATCGCTTGCCTGCACTCCGGCTGGAAGCTCTGAACGATGCGCGGTCCACATAATATCTGGCGCTTGATACGTACGGGCGCGACTTTCGAACGTACCGGTGCCATGGGCGCTGTTCTCGATGCCTTCGACGCTCCGCCCTTCCTCCGGATGCTGGCTCGGACCCTCGGCAAACCCTTCAAATGGTTGGGGTATGCGGGGGATACAACCATGCCCCCCGCAACCCGCGCGCTGACTGCGCTTGGCCCCGCCTACATAAAGTTCGGCCAGATCCTTTCGACTCGGCCCGATGTGGTAGGCGGAGAAATCGCGGGCCAGTTGCGTGTGCTACAGGACAAGCTCCCGCCGTTCTCGATCGAGGAAGCCAAGGCCGCGTTCGAGCATGAAACCGGCTTGCGCGTCGATGATGTCTTCACAGAGTTCAGCCCGCCCGTCGCAGCCGCCTCTATTGCTCAGGTCCATCGCGCGCGCCTGCGGGAAACCGGTGAGGATGTGGCGGTAAAGGTGCTGCGCCCGGGGATCGAGCGTGCTTTCCGGCGCGACATCGACGCCTTCTATTTCGCGGCGCGTATGGTGGAGCTTGTCTCTCCGGCTTCGCGGCGGCTACGGCCCACGGACGTCATCGCCCATTTCGAAGGCGTTGTCCTTGGGGAATTGGACCTGCGACTCGAAAGCAGCGCGGCGTCGGAATTTGCCGCGAACATCGGCAACGACGTCGGGTTTCAGCTTCCATCGATCCATTGGCACCTGTCGGGTCGTCGCGTGATGACCATGAGTTGGGCGGACGGTGCTCCGTTCGGCGATACCATGGCCATCGACGCTGCAGGGCACGACAGGGTCGAACTGGCTGAACGAGTCCTTCAGATGTTCCTGCGCCATGCCCTGCGTGATGGGTTTTTCCACGCCGATATGCATCAGGGAAACCTGAAGGTCGCGGCAAACGGTGACATCATCGCCTTTGATTTCGGAATCATGGGCCATATCGACGAATATACCCGGCGGGTTTACGCAGAGATCCTCTATGGATTTATCAAGCGGGACTATCGGCGTGTTGCCGAAGTGCATTTCGAGGCGGGGTATGTGCCCCGTGACCGGGATGTGGACGAATTCGCCCGCGCCCTTCGCGCCGTCGGAGAGCCGATCTTTGGGATGAATGCGTCGCGCATCTCGATGGGCAAACTGCTCAGCTACCTGTTCGAGGTCACTGAGCGTTTCGGGATGGAAACGAGAACAGAGTTGATCCTGCTCCAGCGGACTATGGTCGTTGTCGAAGGTGTGGCAAGATCGCTCGACCCCCAGATCAACATCTGGCAGGCCGCTCGGCCCGTCGTCGAAGATTACATTCGCCAGAGGATAGGCCCCAAGGCCCTCGTCCGCGACCTCGCGATGACGGCGCAGGTGGCAGCACGGTTCGGGCCACGCCTCCCGGCGCTTGTCGAGGCTGCACTGATACGTCAGTCGACGCCGCCGGCCCCCATAGTCCGTGAGACGGGCCACCCCGCGCTTTGGGCTGCGGGGGGCGCTCTGGTTGGGGGGCTCGCAGTCGCGGCTGTCGCAGCGCTGGCTTTCGGCCTCTAGTTACTCGCGCAAGGCAGAGACATCGGAGGGAGCCACGCTATCGCCGCCGGCGAGGATCAGTTTGGCCCCATCGATGTCGCTTCGCACCTCGACGACCTGAGAATAGCTGCGGACATCGCGCTTATCTACGACGACGCCATTCTCATAGATTTCCATCTGGAAATCATAGGCACCGGACGCGCGGGGCTGACCCGAAGCATCGAGTCCATTCCATTTCATGTCGTCTTCGCCTGCGCTCATGGGCAAACGCTCAACGACCGCACCGCTGGAATTGCGCACGACAATCGATCCGGTTTCGCCCTCGGCAAGCGCATCAAAGGTTAGATCGACAGGAGTTCCGTTGAAGGACGCGGACCCCGGGCTGAGCACGCTCATGCCGACCCATGAGGCGAACTGGGCAATCCCGGTTGTGCCGCCTTGTCCGACGAGAGCCGTCAGAAGGTCGTTCGTCTGCACCTGCTGCTCCACAGAGGAGAACGTCGCGAGTTGCACGGCGTAATCCGAGGATTCTATGGGGTTGAGCGGATCCTGATTCTCAAGCTGCACCGTCAGCATCTTGAGGAAGGTTTCGAAATCGGAGCTGATCGCCGAACCCGAACTTGAAGTCGCGGCAGCGGTCTTGCTGGTTGTTGTGGTGGCGCTTGTCGCGCCGACCGATGAAACGTCCGTCATAGGTGAAACCCTTACAATCTGATATCGAGGCCGCCGCGACCGGCAGCAGGGAGGGATGCGACACGCTGTGCCGAAGCCGGAACAGGATCGTCGCTGCGCTCAATTCCGAACGCGATCATTTCCGCAGAATCTTGTGGAGTGTCGTCCTGACCTTGCTCGGTCATGGACTGATCAAATGAGTAAGTTACGCTCTCATACCCGGCGCCGTCGAACTCCTGCATGAGGGCGTCCGCGTTGCGGCGCAAGAAATCCGCGGTTTCCGGGCGCTCGACGTTGAGCGTTACGTGCACGCCCGCTTCGGTCGGAGAGATGGAGAGGCGAACCCGGCCCAGTTCCTGAGGGTTGAGCGAGATTTCCACCGTGCCAGTCTGACTTGATTTCACGACTTGCGCGATCTGTGCCGAGACGAATTGCGCCCCTGCGGGATGTCGAAAGGGATGGCTCATAGCGGCTTGCCCCGGCGAAGCGCTGCGTGCCTCCTGTGGCTGCGCCTGAATTGAGAGCTCCGTCTCGATCGTGCTTACCGGATCGGCGCTCATCGACATTTCGGCGACGCTTATGGGGACATTCGGAATGGCAGTTGCCGTAGCCTGCACCTGCGGCGGCGTCACAGAAACGCGGGTATCCTTGGGAGGGTCCACGGGGAGCGAATCGGTAGCTGCTCGCAAACGGGGCGCCTCGGCCTTGTCTACATCTCCGGACATCGGCTGCGCTATCTGAGTGATTCCGGGCGACTTTGCTGCATCCTCGGCAAACACTTTCGTGGCCGCTGAACCAGGCGCGGTGCCCAGTTCTGTGCCCCGAACCTGCCGATCAGCATCCACCGCGGCGCTCTGAACGCCGCCGGAAAGCGCGGCGATCTTGGCCGATTCCACTATGGGCCGTTGATTCGCTCCCCTGATCGCATCAGGCGCCACAGCAGCGGCCAGAGGGGATTTCGCAACCTCATCGCTCGAAGTAGAAGTTACGCCAGACTGCGCGGCTTCTTGCGCTTGCATCTCGGCCCGAATTCCTGATTCGAACACGCCCGGGGGGCGGCTTTGCACAACCGCTTCCTCCGCCTTGACCATCGGCTGTTCTGAAAACCGAAGCTCGGGCGTTTTACCGTCGGTTTGTTCGCCGCCTGCGCCCTGCTTGGCTTTTACGAGTTCATCGCTGGCGGTGGGACCAACCAGGAGAACCTCTTCGGAGATGGCCGCCTCCGAGTCCTCACCGGACGCGTTCTCGGTCTCAACCGCCTCCGAATCGGCCTCTATATCCGCGTCTGATCCCTCTTCCCCGGCCAGTTCTTCGACCTGTTCAGGTGAGACGTCTTCGGCCTCGGCGGATTCGGCATCGAAGAGCTCAGAAAAGCGGGAATTTCCGTCGCCTGTTGGCTTGGTGCCGGGTTTGACGGCGAAGGCCACGGGCTGGCCGGTGGACTGCACATTCTGCATTCGTTCTCTCCGAGTTTCACTCTTCCCCGAAGTGATAGACGCATCGCGGTTACCAATCCTTTACCGCCGTACGCGCAATTTACCCGCAGATCATAGTCGTCGAAGGAGAAACCCGATGACCCACCCCGTGGGAGCCAGCCCAGTTATCCCCCCCACCCCGAGCGAGAAATCGGACACCGCCCTGCGCGATGTCGCGACCAAGCTTGAAAGCACCTTCCTCGCGGAAATGCTCAAACACGCGAAACTCGGCGAGAGCCGGGGCGATTTCGGCGGAGGCGTAGGAGAAGATCAGTTTTCCTCATTTCTCGTTCAAGCCCAAGCGGATGCCATGGCCGAAGCCGGTGGTATCGGTCTCGCCGAATCCCTCTTCGCAGCCCTTAAGGAAAGATCCCAATGACCCAAGACGTCACACAGATTTTCGGCGAACTCGACACCTTGCTTGATGAGGAACGCTCTGCCCTTCTGGGCGGGGAGCTGGAACAGATCGCTGCGCTGATGGCGCGCAAGATTGAGCTCATCGAACAACTCGAATCACTCGAAGAGGCCGACCGCGAGCAACTCAGCGGGCTTCACACCAAGGCGACTCGGAATCAGGAACTGCTCGATGGATCCCTGCGCGGGATCCGCGCCGTGGCCAACCGGCTTAGCGATCTGCGCAAACTTCGCCGCGAAATGGAGACCTATGACCAAAAGGGTCAGAAGAATGTGATTCCCGGCACGCCTGCCCGCAAGCTGGAGCGTCGCGCGTGAGGCAGTTCTCTAAAATTCTCAAGAACAGGGCGTTCGGTCTTAGCGCCCCGTTAGCAATTGGCGGCACATAGTCCTCTTGCACCACAGCAATCGGTGGCGCGGCGGGAAAACACCGCTGCATCTGTCAGAATGACGCTCATGCCGAAAACGGCAAACCTATGAAAACAGGCGCAAAAGCGTCTCTGGCTGAAGGATTACAATATGTCCAGCATTCTGACCAACAACAGCGCAATGGTTGCGCTTCAGACTCTCAAGTCGATCAACGGCGACCTCTCCAAGACACAGTCGATGATCTCTACCGGTAAGTCCGTGGCATCCGCCAAAGACAACGCCGCGACCTGGGCCATTTCCAAGGTCATGGAATCCGACGTTGCAGGTTTCAGCGCGATTTCCGACAGCCTTTCGCTCGGCGAGTCGACCATCGCGGTTGCGAGCAACGCAGCCGAGACCGTCACCGACCTGCTGACTGAGATCAAAGGCAAGATCACCTCGGCGCAAGAATCGAACGTTGACCGCGACAAGATCCAGACGGACATCGACGCTCTGAAAGAGCAGATCACCTCCGTTGTCGGCGCGGCTCAGTTCAACGGCCTGAACCTACTCTCCAACACGGATACGACTGTCGGAAGCGGCACCGTAAACGTCATGTCGTCGCTCGACCGCGCCGACGATGGCTCTGTTACCGCCAACAGCATCTCCGTGGTCAAGCAAGACCTTGGCACACAGGAAGAAGTAGCGGGTACAAAAGGCACGAACGTCGGCTCTACCGCAACCATTGCCGATGGCGCCTCTGGTGTCATTGCGACACTCGCAGTTGCCTCAACTGGTGACGCATCCGGCCAAGTCGGCGGCGGACAAACGTTCGAAGTCTCCGGGACCAACCCCTACGGTCTTTCCGCAGCCGTATCCTATGTTGCCCGTGACGGTGACACCCTGGAAAGCGCGACTGCAGAACTGGTCGATCGTCTGAATGCCCAGGCCGCCGAAGATGGCCTCGATTCGACATTCTCAACCACGTCGACCGCCGGTGAGATCCAATTCAACAACGAAAGCACCCTTTCAGTCACAGCAACCTCAGCTGCAGTTGCTCAAGATGATGGCTCCAACCTGGACGGCGAAATTGGTGGCGGCTTGGCCGCGCTGTCGGATATCGATGTCAGCAGCACAGCTTCCGACGACGATCTCTCAGCAGCGCTGACCTCGATCGAAAGCCTGATCCAGACGTCGATCGACTCTGCTGCCACACTCGGCTCCTCGCAGAAGCGCGTCGAGATCCAGAACGACTTCGTCGGCAAGCTGATGGACTCGATGAACTCCGGTATCGGTTCGCTCGTCGACGCCGACATGGAAGAAACTTCGGCCCGTCTGCAGGCCCTTCAGGTCCAGCAGCAGCTGGGTGTTCAGTCGCTCTCCATCGCGAACCAGGCACCACAGCAGATCCTGTCGCTGTTCCGCTAATACTACCTTCCGGGGCCGCCTTGAACGGGCGGCCCCGGGTCCATGAGGCTGCAAAACGCAGGATTCATTCCCGCCCACCGGAAGGATAAGACGTGAACGCGCACACGCTGGCTAAAAATGCCTACGGTCCCACGGCCACTCCGATAAAAACCGCTCGAGCAACAGAATACGAAGCTTTCGCCCGCACCACGAGCCGGATGAAGGCCGCCAACGCCGGCCCCGGACGTCGGGTCAAGGCAATCGCCCAAACCATCCACGAAAATCGCAAACTCTGGGCCCTTTTGTCCACTGACCTCGCGGACAGCGGCAACATGCTTCCAGAGGCCCTCAAGGCCCAGCTTCTCTCTCTTGCCGAATTCACGCGGCAGCACAGCAGCAAGGTTTTGCGCGGCGAAGCGAACCTCGACACTCTCATTGAAATCAACACGGCTGTCATGCGCGGCCTACGCGGTAAAGTGGAGGCTGCAGCATGAGCGGACTTGTTCTCAAACTCAGCCCCAAGGAGCGGGTGTTGATCAACGGCGCCGTCATCGAAAACGGTGATCGCCGCAGCCGTCTCTCCATCGTGACGCCGAATGCGAACATTCTTCGCCTGCGGGATGCGATTCACCCCGAAGAGGCCAACACGCCGGTTCGCCGCGTCTGCTATGTTGCGCAACTCGTCCTGTCCGGCGATGCCGACCCGGAAGAGGCCAAAAGACAGCTTCTTCGCGGTATCGATCAGTTGCAGCAGGTCCTGCTCGATACGGAAAGCCTGACCCTCCTGACCCAAGCTCGGCGCAATGTCGAACTGGACCAGGTCTATCAGGCCATGAAGTCCTTGCGCGCCCTCCTCCCCAAGGAGGAAAAGCTTCTACAGTTCGCCGAAACATGAGCTTCTCACCGATCATACTCGGCACCGGCCTCATGGGCTGGCGCTTTCTGGAAAGTACGATTTCCACCCAGAAAGCAGCCTTCGAGGAGTCGGCGGTCATCCAGCGCGACATCGATTACTTTGCCGAGAAGATCGGTGACGTATCGACCGCGGAGGATCTCATGTCGGATCGCCGCCTACTCTCGGTGGCGCTCGGGGCTTTCGGGCTGGATGAGGACATCAACAACACCTACTTCATCCGCAAGGTTCTGGAGGAGGGCACCGTCGCCGACGATGCCCTCGCCAACCGGCTTTCGGATTCGCGATACGAAGAATTGGCCGGCGCATTCGCGTTCGGTGATCGCCCCGTCCCGCGTACGAAGCTCAGCACCTTCGCCGATGAGATCACCTCTCGTTTTGTGTCGGCCCAGTTCGAAATTGCGGTTGGCGAGCAAGACAACAACATGCGCCTTGCGCTGAACGCCGAGCGAGCGCTGCCTGAAATTCTCGAAAGCGATTCCACTGAGAATTCGAAATGGTTCCAGATCATGGGGACGTCGGCGCTTCGAACCGTGTTCGAAACTGCGCTCGGCCTGCCCTCGAACTTCTCGCAAATCGACCTTGATCAACAGCTGGACGTTTTCAAGGAAAAGGCCAGCCGGCAGTTCAACATCAACTCGATCGAGGACTTCCAGGACGAAGAAAAGATGGGAAAGCTGGTCGATACGTTCCTGCTGCGCTCGCAACTTACCACTGATGGCACGACGTCGAGCAACTCAATCGCCCTGACCCTGCTCACCGGCTATTGATCACCGGATTCTGCTACACCCTACCCTTTGCGAGATGATTGCGGAGCCGGCCAAAGCTGGCCGCGATGTTGTGTGGTTCGGCCTCCGAAACGAAACCATCCAGATGCGGCCACGTCGCTATCGCCTGATCGAGGATCGGGTCAGATCCACGCGAGTACAATCCTGAACGGATCATCATCTCGGAGCGGCTATACGCCCCGAGGAGCTTGCGGGCCTCCCCGATCAACTCATTTTCTTCCGGACTGGCTGCATCAGGCAAGCTTCGTGACACTGACTTTAGAAGGTCAATCGCCGGGAATCGGCCTCGCTCCGCGATTTGCCGATCCATCACCACATGACCATCGAGAACGCCCCGAAGAATATCCGCGACGGGTTCTTCCATGTTGGAGCCTGCGACAAGCACAGAGAAGATCGCGGTGATCATGCCCTGACCTTCCGCACCCGGCCCGGCGCGTTCGCACAGCGACATGATGGTATGTGCAGTGGAGGCCGGAAACCCCTTAAGGCTGGTATCCTCGCCGCCAGCGATAGCAATTTCTCGATGCGCCTCGGCAAAGCGGGTGATCGAGTCGGCGAGAAAAAGCACGTTTTGTCCCAGATCGCGGAAATGTTCCGCGACGGCCATGGCCGTCCAGGCACAGCGCCGCCGCACGAGGGGCGAGCGATCAGACGTGGCGGCGATCACCACGGACCGCTTCATGCCTTCTTCGCCCAAGACATTCTCGACAAAGTCCCGCAATTCCCTCCCGCGCTCCCCGACCAGTGCGACAACAACGACATCCGCGTCCATCTTGGCCGCAAAGGTGGCGAGCAATCGGGATTTCCCGACACCGGAACCCGCGAAGAGACCCAACCGCTGACCTTCGACGATCGGCAGCATGGTGTTGAACACTGCCATGCCCGTATTGAGTCGCTCTCCGAAAGCTCTTCGACTTGCTGGCTGGGGCGGATCGGCCCGCAGATCGCGAGCGACAGGCCCCCGAAGAAGGGGTTTTCCGTCAAGGGGTTGACCATAAGGATCGATGACCCGGCCCAACCATTGATCTTGCGGCGCAATACCGGGATCAGGTTTTAGAATCACCCTGTCGCCCAAGGCAATTCCCTGGATGGGAGCATCGGGAAGCATGACGAGCGTGGCGCCTCCGAGGCGGAGCACTTCGCCCCCCACCGTGCCGCCCGAGCGTCGCCGAATTTGAAGCTGGTCACCGACACGCGCGTGCCGTGACAGACCGCTGACAAGCAGCGTACCGCCCTCGACGGCGGCCACGCGGCCTACGGGAAAACTCATTTGGAGCGAGGAGAGCTCCGCACCGAGGCCTTCGATCGAGCGTGCTGTCATTTAGCCTCTCCTAAACTTCTATGAAAACGGTTTCTAAAGGAATCAGGGTTAAGCCTTGGTTGAAGCCAATCGAGGGAGAAGCCCCGATGTACGACAATCTGAAGATTTTCCATTCTGCGAATGCAATGGCCGCCCACGCCGGAACCCGGCAATCGGTAGTCTCGTCGAATATCGCGAATGCCGATACCCCGGAGTACAAGGCGCGCAAAGTCGCGCCGTTCACGCTTGAAAGCGGTCCCTCCGGTTCTGGCTTCGTCGCTCGGTCAACCCGCGCGCGACATCTCGACAGCGGTTCTGCGACCCGACCGGTCGTAATAACTGCCGACGACACCCCCGACTCCCCCAACGGCAACAACGTCGTGATCGAACTCGAAATGCTCAAGGGCGTCGAAGCTCGTGAGCAACACGATCGCGCCTTGACGATCTACCGCCACGCCATGGGGGTCATTCGTACCTCCATGGGTCGCGGTTGATAGAGGTTAGACAACATGAGTGATTTTTCCAACGCCCTAAATGTATCGGCAAGCGGTCTTCGCGCTCAGGCAACCCGCCTTCAGCACGTCTCCGAAAACATCGCCAATGCCGACACCCCCGGCTATCGCCGCAAATCCATCTCCTTCGAAGCTGTACGCAATGGCGACGAAGGCGCCGTCAAGACAAGCCGGGTCAATCTCGACCGCTCCGATTTGCCCTCTGTCTTCGACCCGGCTCACCCGCTGGCCGACGACAACGGCTATTACCAAGGCTCCAACGTCGATCTCATCATAGAGATCGCGGACGCCAGGGAGGCCCAGCGAAGCTATGAGGCCAACCTCAAGATGTTCGACCAGGTCCGACAAATGTCGTCGGGTCTGATGGATCTTCTCCGGAAATAGGAACTGCCAGAATGGACATGACCGCTCTTACCGCCGCCAGGAATTACCAATCCATCCGCCCGGCGACCCAGCCCGACCCGAACACACCCGGATTCGGCGAAACTCTCGTCCGCGCCGGACAGGATTTTGCAGCGACCCTGCAAGCCAGCGAACAGGAATCGATGAACACCATGTCGGGCAATGGCGACCCGCATGCGCTTGTCCACGCCCTCGCCCAGACCGAACTCGCCGTGGAAACGGCTGTGACGGTTCGCGACAAGGTGGTCGAAGCCTATCAGGAAATCCTCCGGATGCCGGTCTGATCAATGGATCAGCTGATTTTCTTCGACACGCTCCGCCAAGGGCTTTGGGTCGCCGTCACTGTCTCGATCCCGATCCTCGGCGTAGCGCTTGTCGCAGGTTTGACGGTCGGTCTCTTTCAGGCGCTGACATCGATTCAGGAAATGACGCTGACATTCGTGCCCAAGCTCGCGGCCATTGTGGCGATCTTTTGGCTGACCATGGGGTTCATGACGCAAACGCTCGTGACCTTCTTCCAGGACATGATTGTCCCGACCATAATCGGAGGCTGAATTGGAAAATGCCGTCTATGCCACACTGACCCGTCAAACCGGGCTGCTGCGCGAGATGAACCTCATCGCAAACAATATCGCAAATGTGGGAACCTCGGGCTTTCGGCAGGAGGGAATGATCTTCTCCGAGTACGTCATGTCCAGTGATGAAGGCCCCTCGCTTTCCATGGCCAATGGCAACGCAAGGGCGCTGTCGTTTGAACAGGGAACCCTGAGCCAGACAGG
The DNA here is from genome assembly GCF_900111875.1 of Poseidonocella pacifica. Lineage (GTDB taxonomy): Bacteria > Pseudomonadota > Alphaproteobacteria > Rhodobacterales > Rhodobacteraceae > Poseidonocella > Poseidonocella pacifica. The sequence continues at coordinate 164,895 of NZ_FOJU01000004.1, read as the reverse complement.
CGGCAAGTTCGACTTCGCGATCGAAGGCGATGCGTTCTTCTTGATCGACACGCCGAACGGAGAGCGTTTGACCCGAGCGGGCGCGTTCCTTCCGAATGAAAACGGCGATCTCGTCACACCAGACGGGAACCGCGTTCTTGATGCGGGCGGCGCCCCGATCTTCATTCCGCCGAATGCGACTGATCTTGCCGTCGCATCCGACGGCACGATCTCTGCCGATGGACGCCCAATCGCGCAGATCGGGCTTGTGGCGCCGAATGATCCCGGCGCGCTGGAGCGGGAAACCGGCGTGTTGTTCATCGCCGAAGCAGGGTTCGAGCCCGCCGAGGGAGCATCCATCGTGCAGGGCTTCGTCGAGGGATCCAACGTCGACCCGATCCTACAGATCGCGCGGATGATCGAAGTGCAGCGGGCCTATGAGATGGGCCAGAAATTCATCGAAAAGGAAGATGAGCGGGTCCGTTCCGCCATCAAATCCATGATCCGATAAACCGGGAGAGAACCATGCGTGCCCTGAAAATCGCCGCCACCGGCATGAGCGCCCAACAAATGCGTGTCGAGGTCATATCCAACAACCTCGCCAACATGAGCACCACGGGCTACAACGCTCGTCGCGCAGACTTTGCCGACCTTCATTACGAACAGGTCACGCGGCCGGGTTCGATCAATGCCAGTGATGGTACCGTGCTGCCCACCGGCGTTCAGATGGGCCTCGGCGTTCGTCCCTCCTCCGTTTCCATCAACCTTGCCCAGGGGTCGATCTCGGCCACGGGCGGGGATCTTGATCTTGCGATCGAGGGCAACGGTTACCTGGAAGTCACCCTGCCGAATGGCACCGCCGCTTACACACGTGATGGCGCTCTCAAGCGCTCCGCCGACGGCCTGATCGTCTCGGCGGATGGCTTTGCCGTGGCCCCGGAGATCGTCATCCCCGAGGATGCCAATTCCATCTCGATCAATGCCGATGGCGAAGTCTATGCGTATTTTGCCGATCAGGTCGACGCGCAGCTGCTGGGCCAGTTGAACCTCGTGGGTTTTACCAATCCAAAGGGTCTCGAAGCGATGGGGTCCAACCTTTTTCGTGAGACAGCGGCATCGGGCGACGCTCTCGTCGGAGAACCTGGCGAAGACGGGCTTGGAACGCTGCGGCAAGGCTATCTTGAGGACAGCTCCGTCGATCCGGTCAAGGAAATCACCGACCTGATCGAAGCGCAGCGCGGATATGAACTCAACTCCAAGGTCATTTCCGCCGCGGACCAGATGCTCAGCGCGACGACACAGGTGCGCTGATGCGGGCTGTCGCGATCTCTCTTCTTCTCGCCCTCGCGGCGGGTGGTGCCGTGGCCGACACGCTATATGCCACGGTCACCCTCCGCCCCGGCACGATCGTCGGGCCGGGCGATTTCGAACCGAGAGACGTGGCAATCCCCGGCATGGTCAGCGATGCAAGAGACATCGTCGGCCTTGAGACACGCGTAGCGATCTATGCCGGGCGCCCCGTGCGGCCGGGCGACTTTGGTCCCCCCACCATAATCGAGCGGAATGATGTTCTGACGCTCAATTATCGCGGCGGCGGCCTGCGCATTTCAACTGAGGGCCGCGCGCTCTCTCAAGGCGGTGTCGGCGACGTGGTTCGGGTCATGAACCTGTCATCCCGCAGCACCGTGACAGGCATCGTCCAGCCCGATGGCACGGTCGAGATCCAGAGGTAGTTTCGTGAAAAAATCCAAATACATCGCCCTCGCCCTTTGCTGCGCCACCGCAGCCTGCGGACGCATGGACCACCTCGGCAAGGCCCCAAGCTTTACAGCACCCGCCGAAAGCCCGGAGCATCTCGCCATGATGCACGCCGGCGCCCCCGAGGTGAGCACAGCGCTGCGCAACAGCGACCGCGCATCGCTCTGGGATACGTCCCGCGCATCACTTCTGGGCGAACGTCGCGCCGTGAAGCAGGGCGATATCATGACAGTGGTCATCGAGATCGACGAGAGCGCTGAAATCAGAAATTCCACATCGCAATCCCGAACGGGGTCCGAAAGCCTCGGCATTCCCCAACTGTTCGGTTTGCCGCAGCGTGCGAACGAGAAGCTCCCCGAAGGGGCAACAATGGCAGACGCGGTATCGATCGATTCCAGCAGTTCCGCTGACGGAGACGGTTCCGTCCGTCGCAACGAGAAGCTTGAGCTGCGCGTGGCGGCCACGATCGTCGACATTTTGCCAAACGGGGTCTTCGCGATCTCCGCAAGTCAGGAAGTGCGCGTGAACTTCGAGCTGCGCGAACTTCTGGTGACCGGGTATGTTCGCCCCGAGGATATTTCGCGCCGTAATGAAATCACCTACGACAAGATTGCCTCGGCCCGTATTTCTTATGGCGGCCGCGGCCAGATCACCGACGTTCAACAACCACGCTATGGTCAGCAAGTGCTTGACCGCGTGCTGCCCTTCTAGGAGCGCCCCATGAAAAAGCTCCTGCCAATTCTTCTCGCAATCATCGGCATCGGGTCCGGCGTGGGCGCCGGAATCATGCTCAAGCCGTCACATGAACCGGTGGTGGCTGAAAATCCATGTGAGTCGCCTGAATTTCCTGACGAGGTGCACGAAGCGGTTGCGACCGAACCCGAAGAAGCGCCTCAGGGCGTCGAATATGCTGAAATGTCCAACCAGTTCATCGTGCCTGTCGTCCTGAACGACAAGGTCACGTCAATGGTGGTGATGACGCTCAGCATCGAAGTGCCCGAAGGCATGTCAGAGGAAATCTACGCCCGCGAGCCCAAACTCCGCGACAAGTTCCTTCAGATCATGTTCGACTATGCCAACATGGGTGGCTTCAAGGGTAACTTCACTGCTGCATCGACCTTGGAACCGCTTCGCGCAATGCTCATCACGCAGGCCAAACGGCTTTTGCCCGGCGTCGCTTCAGATGTGCTGATCCTCGACATCATCCGGCAAGACATCTGATCCTCAGCTCTTCTTCGCCAGATCTTCGACGATCTGGCGGACGACCTGATCACGGCCAAAGGCCCGCCGCGCGCGGGCCTCGACCGACGCTTTCTCAGCCAGCACACGCGCCAGAGCCATATTGAGCTCCGACTTCTTTCGCGCGGCCCACCTGTCCCACATGAAATCCGCACCTGTTTGACGCGCCATGGTCTTGGCATCTTCGGGCACGTCCTCCGCCCCCAGCCATGCCGAGCTGGGCGTGAGCGCCGCAAGCGCCGCCCGCAACTCTGCCTCCCGGCGCGCGAATTCGACCAGCGGCGCAGACGCTCTCTGAAACGCCACATCCGTCAACTCAGCAAGTGCCTTCATCTGCTCGGTTTCTTCATCCATGGCTGTCCCTTAACCTTCCTGCGCATCTTTTCCGCGAAACGGATTGCCGCTGCGACGGCTTGGTAGTGTTCTTCTGCAATTTCCTGTCCGATCTGAACGGTCGCATAGAGTGCGCGGGCCGTCGGTGGATCTGAATGGATCGGTATCGCGTTTTCCTGAGCAATCTCCCGGATCCTCGCGGCGATCTCATCGACGCCCTTGGCGATGCACGCCGGCGCCTCGCCCTTCTTGCGGCTCCATTTGAGCGCCACAGCGTAGTGCGTCGGGTTCACGATCACCACATCGGCCTCCGGAACGTCCTTCAGGACCTGTCGCATCGCGATTTCATGACCCCGCTGACGCCGCTGCTGTTTCATGTGCGGATCGCCTTCGGACTGCTTCATCTCATCCATCATGTCCTTGCGAGACATACGATTCTTGCGAATATGCTCGAAGTGCTGCCAGGCGTAGTCCACCGCGGCGATAGTGGTGGCGATAACGATCACGACCAGCATGAAATCGAGACACAGCGACAGCATCAGCGCGCCAATACTGCCGGGCGAAGTATGAATCGCGAGGAGAAGCGAGTCGAAACGCCCCCGGAGAAAGATGCCGAGCACGACCGAGTATATCGTCAGCTTGGCGAAGCTCTTCGCAAACTCAAAAAGACCGTTCCGCCCGAATTTGTTTTTCGCGCCTTGGATCGGAGATATCTTGCTCAGTTTTGGTTCCAGCTTGGAGGGCGCGACGACAAAGGCCCGCTGCGCGATCACCGCGAGGAGTGCAGCCAACGCCGGGAGTAAGAACCACACCAGCAGAGGTGGGATGATTTCGGATATCAAGCTTCCGAAAATCGGGCGGCCCGGCTCTTCGAAGATGACCTTGGAAAGCTCGGGCGCCCGATCAATCAAGCTCGACAACGCCGTACCGAACCGGTCGATCGACGCAGCGCCAAAAGCGGCCCCGACCACCGTAAAGGCCAGGTAAACTGCCGCTGTTGATACATCGGCGGATTTGGCGATTTCACCCTTCTTCCGGGCATCCTCGAGTTTCTTCGGGGTTGGGTCTAGGTTCTTTTCACTGTCGTCGTCGCCCCCGCTCATGGCTGCGCCCCAAAAGGATTGGCGATGAACCCGTTAAGCGCCGTCAGCCAGACCTCAAGCATGATCGGGGAGGCAAGAAACAGAATGAAAAGGCCACCTGCCGTCACCACCGGTGCGCCCACGAAGGACACCATGAGTTGCGGCATCGCCTTGTTGATAACCCCAAGCGCCAGATTATAGACCAACGACGCGATCACGAATGGTGCCGCAAGCATGAACGCCAGCGAAAAGGCCCGCGAAATGCGCTGAACCCCCCATTCAGAGATAAGATTGGCATCGGGAAGACGGCCCGGCGGAAAGAGATCGTAAGACAGAACCATCCATTCAGTGATCCGGGTATGCAGTCCGAAGAGAACCGCGAGTGCGAGCCCTGAAACGACGAGGAGGTGCCCGATAGCTGGCATCGGCTCCAGCGCGGCACCGCCAAGAATCTGTGAGAGCGAGGTCGACTGCGCCGCGATGGACCCGGCCACGGACAGTGCGAGAACAAAGAGCCGCAGCATCAGCCCCATGACCAATCCGACAATGGTCTCGGGGATCAGATAACCCAGCATCTGCATTGGCGTTTCAAAGGCGATGTCCCAACCCGGAGTCACAATCGGCGCGACAATAAGCGTGAAGGATAGCGCGACAATCAACCTGACCTGAACGGGAACTGCACGTTCCCCGAAGGCTGGCAAGGTCGCAAGTATGGCGCCGATCCGAAAGAAAACCACCATCCCGACCGCGAGAAAGCCTTCGAGCAGATCTGTGGCGCTCGTAAGCTCTTCGATCACGCGGAGACTACCCCTACAAGAGCGGGGCGTGCCTCCAATCCGATCTCCTCGAAGGAGAGGACCGGGTTCAGCAACCCCTTGGCGCTCATCACCGTGCGCAGGAAACGTCTGCGACGCGTTGATGTAATCACTGCCGCATAAATGCCCTTTTCGTTGGCATCTCCCACCTTCTCGGCGAGGTTGTTGGCCAGTTGGTTGAACGCTTCGGGCGGGAGAGCGACGTCAAAACCGCCACGATCCCCTTCTACCTGATAGCGCGAGAAGATATCTTCCCACTCGGGGGCCAGTTGCACCAACGGAATGGAGCCATCCGGCCTTTTCATCTCTGCTACCAATTGGAACCCCAGGCGATGACGTACGTGTTCGCAGATCGCCTCCGTGCTCATGTTGACAAGCCGCGCTTCTGCGATGGCCTCCAGGATCACAGGGAGGTTTCGGATAGAAACCTGCTCTTCGAGCAAGAGTCGCAGCACACCGTGAAGCACATCCAGCGGTACCTTGTCGGGTACCAGTTCATCAAGCAAACGGCGGTTGGCTTCGGCTCTGCCGGCATCCGTGAGGTTGACCATCTCATCCAGAAGGCGCCGGAGCGATTTCAGCGTGAAGAGACGCGAGAAGTTGCGCTTGAGCGTCTCCAGAAGGTGAGTGGCCAAGACTTCTGTTGGCGCGACGATGGTCGACCCCGTGAGCGCCGCCGTATCTTGATCGTCCTCGTCAATCCAGCGGGCCGAGGCCCCATAAACCGGCTCCTTGACGTCTTCGCCGGCCGGAAGCCCCGCCGTACCATCAGCGGTCAGCGCAAGGACCCTGCTTGGATGAAGAACATCACGTGCCTGCTCAACACCGTGAATGCGGATTACATAGGTCCCTTTTGGCAAGGATGGGTCATCCGTCAAACGCATCTCTGGCAGGACGATGCCGAACACTGTCGCCACGTGATTACGCATGTTGGCGATGCGCGCATCGAGCCCGGTCCCCGGGTCGAGAACCATATTCACCAGATCAGGCGCAAACTCGACGTGGATCTCATCGAGATCGAGAGTGTCACCCATCGGGCGCGCGCGCGGCTCGGACGGCTCATCAGGGGCCAGATCCACTGCATCCTGCTCAGCTTGGCGTCGTCTGGAAAGATACACACCAGTCATCCCCAAAACGAGCGCACCCACCACGAAGGGGATGAACGGAAGGCCCGGCACCAATGCAAAGAGAAAGAGCAGCAGACCCACGGTATAGAGCGCCGGCGGATATTTTCCGAGCTGTGCCAGAACGGCAATGTCGGCCGCACCAGATGCCCCGCCCCGGGCGAGGAGAAGCGCGGAGGCGATGGAAATGATGACCGCGGGTATCTGGGTAACAAGACCGTCGCCGACGGTGAGGATTGCATAGGTCTCAAAGGCCTGACCCACTGGCATCCCGTGCACGACGATGCCCATCACGAGCCCCATGATGAGGTTCAAGAGGGTAATCAACAAGCCCGCGACGGCATCGCCTTTTACGAACTTCGACGCGCCATCAAGAGATCCGAAGAACGTCGTTTCAGCCTGTTCGCGCTCTCGTCTGGCCTTGGCCTCGGTATGATCGATTGATCCGGCAGAGACGTCAGCGTCGATTGCCAACTGCTTGCCGGGCATCCCGTCGAGTGCGAAACGCGCTCCGACTTCGGCCATACGAGCCGCACCCTTGGTGATCACCATGAAATTCACAATGAGCAGGACGCAAAAGACCACCAACCCCAGAAAGACGCTGCCGCCCATGATGAAATTGGCAAAGCCTTCGATCACCTCGCCCGCCGCGCTGGTGCCCGTATGGCCCTGCCCGATGATCAGCTTTGTAGAGGATACGTTGAGCGAAAGCCGCAACATCAGGGACGCGAGAAGGATCGTCGGAAAGGACGAGAAATCCAGCGGGCGTTCAATGAACAGTGTGACGGTAAAGATGAGAATCGCCAGGGCGAAAGAGGCGGCAAGGCCGATATCCAGAACGATAGGCGGCATCGGCAAGATCATCATGACGATGATCGCCATAAGCGCGACAGCCATGAGGACGGTCGGCTGAAAAATTGCGGCGACAGAGAAGTTTCGCATCAGTCTTCTTCCCCGATCAGCGTAAAGCGAAGGGGAGGAAGCTCAACCCGGCGCGTCGCCGCGCCTTCGATCCGCGCCCTTCCCCCGAAAAGGAAAGCGGCACAATCGGCGTTCGGCTCTGGGGTATCCCCTTTGGGGACGATGTCATGATGCGGTGTCATCCGGCTCTATCGTGCATTCTGCTACGTCTTAACCGGGATAGTGAAAAATGGTTTACGAGACATGACCGCCGGTCTGTGCCGGGGTCATTTACTCTCCTGCGATCAGCGCATCGACCCGCTCGCGCACTTCCATGCTGTTGGATAGCAGTTCGCGACTGTCTGCGAGCGGCGCGGACGGGCGAGCAGACTGTTCTGGCTGGTCGGTTTGCGCGACCAGAAGGCTTTCAACACTACTCTCAGGGGGAATAGCTGCGTCCTGCTGCCCCCCCTCGCTGAACGCACGAGCACGGAGAACCTCCGCCTCTTCTCCACTCAGTTCGAAGAGTTCAAGCAGAGCCATGTCGGACTTTTCCATCGCAAGATAGATTTCCGCCCGCAGCAGTCTTCGCTTGTCCGAGTCGCTCGGATTGGGCAAGCCAACGAAATCCAGTGCCTGCGACGCAAACCCCTCAGATAGAAGCCGCTTTGCGATTCCATTCGCGTTTCCGCTCGAAAGGTTCTTGCGCTCGTTTCGTCCCATGGGCAGCGTGTGAATGAGGAAGCTATCGGTTGCGGCTTCCCGCGTCAGATCCGCATAAACCTTATCATGAACGCGCTGGACCTCTGGCCCGGCCTCAAGCGCGGAGAGCCGCTCGATGGATTCCGCGTGACGAGCGCTATGCGAAAGCGCGAGCACGAAGGACCGCGATAGTGGACCTTCCGCCGGCGTTCCTCGATTTTCGACCAACATGACGCCAATGAGTTCGACAATCTCGGCAGCGATCTCTTTGTCTTGCTCGATAGCCTGTTCGATATACGCTGTCATCGCCTCGGGGGATTCCGGCTGATTGGCGCGTGCGATATCCTTGAGTTCGTCAAGGCCGTGATCATCGCCGTCAAAACCGCGCAATTTTACTTCAGCAAGTTGCATGGCGGGCTCAGGCTCATCAATTTGCCGCTTCACGAAGCGCAGAAGGGTTTCGGCCAGTTCCCGTTCTCCAAGCTCGCCTAGGCGGGTGGTAAGCGCCGGGGAGATAGCGGATTTCACCGCGACGGGGAGATCCGAATAGGCCTGCACGATTTCTTCCCGAGGCACGACGCCGAAAGGAAGGTCGGACTCGGGCGAAAACAGAGACCAAAGGCTGCGCGCGCCACCACATTTCCCCTGATAGGGAAGGATGTCCTGTCGCGCATTCGCCCCGTGTTCAAGGATACGAGCCATATCGGCCGCCACAGTGACAGCCGGATCCTCTGAATTTGCAAATTCAAGCGCTTGCGCGGCTTCCGCTCCGAATCCAAATGCGATGAACATCCGGGCGTAATCAAGGGCGGCATCAGTATCTGGCTCTTCACGTTCGTCAATCAGTGCGGCCCTGTTCTTTGCCAGTTCAGCGCCAAAATCTTCTGAGTCGATCCACGATGCGACATGGAAATCCGCGGCGTCGACGCAGGACGAAGAAGCCGACAAAGGCGAGAGCGCTTCGGCCACACCCGCCAAGGATTGGTCGACAGAGGTGGCGGCACGAATCTGGGCAGACGCCGCAGGGTGGGATTTCACCATCTCCGGGGTCGTCGGTGTATGCTCTTCCTTGCGTTTCACCACTGGGTCGGGACGTTTCGCCTCGACCGGCGCCAAAAGGCCTTGGCTCGCCGCTCTGCCGATCTGCTCCAACAGCTGTTTTTCAATCTCCGAAACTCGGCCACGGCGCGCCAACTCGTCGTCAAGACGCGTCAAGAGATCCCCTTTGTATTCAGAATCCGAGCGTTGGAGATTCGGTGCAGGTGCGGGGGGGGCAGGCTCCTCCGCAGGAGCCTCAATCGTCTCCATACGACCTGTTGTGATCACCGTCGGGGTGGTTGACCCATAAGAGAGTTCGCCAAAGGAAAGCGATGCGCCTGCGGGTGCCGAAAGGCCGAAGGGGCGCGATACGGTTTGCGCGCCTGGCTTCGGTTCCGATCCGTTGCCGGAAATATCGAGCACCAGATAGTTGTCCAGATGCCAAAACTGGGACACTTCACATTCGCATCCCAGTTCAACCTCTAGACTTCCAGCGCGCCCCGGGTCGGGAAAAGAATGAATTCTTTCCCGACGAATCCGTGCAAAAACCCGCCCCGTATCAAAACTCAAGTCGTCGTCCTCGAAGTTGAGACGAAGACGGGAACCATCCAGTTCCGAAGAAAAGTTCATACGCTGCGGAAGGTCCAGAACAAGGCGGGTATAGCCATCGTGTTCGCCGGAAAGCACGCGAACAGTCTCAGCCTCCGTCATGGCGGGCAAAAGCAGAGATATACCAACCAGACATCTTTTTATCATGCCGCTTCCTGTTTCGTCGATTTCAACGCGTCCTCGAGATCACTGAAGCTCGGGCGGAAATGCTCGGGCGTATTCTGACGCCCCACTTCGATGCAGATATTGGTGGAATGGTTGTGGAGGTTCGCAACCAGGACTTCGCGGATGAGCCTGTAGAAGTTGGCATCCTCTTCGATCACGGCCTTGACCTTTGAAGCGAAGGGGCCGACGAGACCATAGGCAAGAAACACGCCCAGGAACGTTCCCACAAGCGCGCCGCCGATCAACTTCCCCAACACCTCTGGCGGCTGATCGATCGATGCCATCGTCTTGATCACACCCAGAACCGCCGCAACGATACCAAGCGCTGGCAACCCGTCTGCAATCGTTTGCAACGCATGGCTGGAATGCATGGAATGGTGCAGTTTGGATTCGATCCGCTTTTCCAGAACCTCTTCGACCTGATGCGGATCGTCATAGTTCATCGACGCCGAACGCATCGTATCGCAAATCAGCGCGACCGCTTCTTTGTCTGCAAGTATCTTTGGGTACTTTGCAAACACCGCAGATTCGTCGGGAGCCTCGATATGTTCCTCGACCGCGACTGCGTTTTGACGCGCAAGGCGCAGCAATTCGAAGAGGAGGCAGAGGAGATCCTTGTAATCATCCATCTTCCACTTCGGCCCCTTGAATACCTTGCCTATATCTTTGACCGTGTGCTTCACTGCGGGCATATCGTTGCTGATGAGGAAGGCGCCAACAGCTGCGCCACCGATCATGGTCATCTCAAAGGGCAATGACTTGAGGATGATCCCCATCTTCCCGCCAGCGGCAAGATACCCGCCGAAAACCATGACGAAGATCACCACGATACCGACTATACCGATCATTTCACTGCTCCTTCAAAACCAAGGGCACTGTGGCACCGCACGGTTAACAAAGGTTGTTTCAACACCTCATTGCTTCGGAACATTCGCGTTTCTTCCCGCAAGAACCACACTCACGGAGTAAGCCGCCTCGGAACTGAGCCCCGCCATGATACCGGCTGCCGATTCTGGTTTCATCCGAGCGAGAAAACCTGCGGCAAAGTCAGGTGACATCGTCTCAAAGAGCGCTGCCGCATCCTTGGACTTCATGTTCTCATAAACCGCTGTCAGTTGCGCGATGTCGCCCTCGGATGCCGATTCGGCCTTGGTGATGGTTTCCGCCAGACGCGCTTCGGCCTGCGTGAGGGAGGCAAGCTTGGCCTCGATTTCGGCCTTGGCCTCTGAAAGCTTTTGCAAACGGGCCGCGACTTGCGATTCCCTCAGCGCGACCTGCTCTTCACGGGCCTGAAGCGCTTCGAGTACAATGGCCACATCTGCTGCAGGTTCGCATTCAGCAAGAGCGATCGGGGCTTCGGGTTGAGCCGGCTCCTTCGTAAACTCAAGAGCGATTGCCTGACCTGTCTCCCCGCCCAACCGAAGAACGGCCGACCCGATCAGCATGACGGCTAGGGTCATCAAAGCTCCACGCCCGCGGCGACGTCTGGCTTTGCGAACTGGCTTTTTGGGATTTGTTTTTGGTTTTGCCATGGCTCAGCTCCCCGAACGCCGAAAGAAGACCGGGGCTTCTGTTTCGTTCGCGGTGCCCGCATCACCCGCCGCTGGAGCGGCTGGCGCTTCCGGAGGCGCCTGTGGTTTAGGTGCTGCCTCCTGAGTCGCTGGAAGGTCGTGCATCGAGGCTACCATCAGTTCCAGCCGCTGGGCCACGCCGTCGGCACGTTCGGTGAGTTCCTGTAGCGTCCCTGAGGAGGAATTCGCCACCGATTGCGCGGCGGTCAACGTCTTGGTCAAATCATCGACCTGGGCAGAGAGTACGGCGACCGCGCCGCCTACGCCATTTTCCAGATCGTTAAAGCGGGACAATCTGCGTGCAAGAACAAAGCAGTAGATCCCTGCGCCAAGGGCCCCACCCACGAGAAGTACATCAGCTATCAAGTTCATTTTCTCGCCCTCAATTCATCACAAATTCCATGACGAGAAGGTCACGAACGCGATCCTCCCCGGCCACGACTTTGACTCGCCTCAACATCTGGGAGCGCAGCCGCACAAGCGCCGCGTTGCTTTCCAGATCCGCCAGTTCGAGTGCGCGAAGGTAATTGTTCAGCACATCGACGATTCGCGGCATGAGGGTCGTGACGTCGCTCTCATAGGAAGCGGGAACTTCGAGTTGGGCCCGAAACCGCAGATGCGTGTCAGATCCCAGTCCACCGATGGAAACCACCATTGGGTCGACCGGAACAAATGCCAGACCGGTCACGGATTCCAATTCGGTTTCCGTTTCATGAACCTCCTGGGGCGTTGCGTGTTCTTCTTCGGAAAGGCCGGGAATCAGTCCCGCATAGGCCGCGAAGAATCCTCCGCCGCCCCCCGCGAGGCCAAGCACCAGCCCGATGATCAAGGGAAGTTTCGAAGATTTCTTCGGTACTTCCTGTGTATTCGGCTCTTCGTCCGCCATAGCGCCTCCTGACAGCTAACAGGCATTGCTATAATCCCGAGACGACTAACCGATTGTTAAGCCTGATCACCGAAATATCGCCAAGAGCCGCGCAGAATGTCGGCAATGGAGGCGAGTGTTGCAGCAGTTAACAGAAGTCTGGTCACGGATCGGGGCACAACGCCGAATCATCGCGGTGATCGCTGCAGTAGCAATGTTTGCAGCTGTATTGGGCCTGACCCGCATGGCGGGAACGCCGACGATGTCCCTCCTATACGCAGGCCTCGAAAGCAGCGTCGCAGGCGAAGTCGTCGCGGCGTTGGAGCAAGGCGGGGTCGCCTATGAGGTGCGGGGCGATTCGATCTTCGTCGACTCCGCCCAACGCGATGGGCTACGCATGACATTGGCGAGCCAAGGCTTGCCCGCGTCGACCTCCAAGGGGTACGAGCTTCTCGACAACTTGTCAGGCTTTTCAACGACATCACAGATGTTCGACGCGGCCTACCTTCGTGCGAAAGAAGGTGAATTGGCGCGAACAATCATGGCAAGCGCGCATATCCGTTCGGCGCGGGTTCATATCGCCAATTCCTCAAGCAATCCGTTTCAACGCGACATCCAAGCCTCTGCCTCGGTGACCGTGGTGCCGTCCAACGGCACGGTTTCCCCGTCGCAGGCCAAGGCGCTCAGCTATCTCATATCCTCCGCAGTCGCAGGCTTGCGGCCCGAGAATGTCGCCGTCATCGACGCCGCCGGAAATCTCATTGGCGCGTCGGACGATCAATCCACGACACCCATCGGTGAAGAGCGCGCCGCCGCACTGCGTGAGCGGGTTCAGCGCCTTCTCGAAGCGCGCGTCGGATTCGGCAATGCGGTCGTGGAAGTCAGCGTCGATACCGTGACCGAGGCGGAATCCATTGTGGAACGTCGATTCGATCCATCCTCTCGTGTCGCCATCAGCACCGAGACAGAAGAACGCAGCACCAACGCAAACGACAGCAACGGCGGCGACGTCACCGTGGCCTCGAATCTTCCCGACGGAGATGCCGCCGGTGGCAACGGCACCAGCAGCTCGCAGAACAGCGAGACGCGCGAGCGGATCAACTACGAAGTTTCCGAAACCCAGCGGGAAATTGTTCGCCAGCCGGGGGACATCAAACGTGTCACCGTCGCGGTGCTGGTCAACGGCGAAGAAAGCCTGAGCCCTGAGGGTGAGCCGATCAATACCGAGCGCTCCGAACAGGAATTGGGCGCTCTGCGCGACCTCGTGGCCTCCGCAGTCGGTCTCGACGAATCCCGCGGGGACGAGATCACCATCAAATCGATGGAGTTCCAGCCGATCGCCCCCCTGGGTACCTTGGTGGAGCCCACATTCCTGCAAAAGAACAATCTCGATCTGACCTCGCTGATCCAGATGGCAGTGCTTGCAATCGTCGCACTTATCCTCGGGCTCTTCGTTCTGCGTCCCCTCTTTGCGAAACCCTCCGCCGATGACGGAATTCTCGCTCTGGAGAACGGTATGGATGACAATGCCGAAGGCGCTGGCGCAATGACCGGGGAAATCGACTTTGACGAGGATATCCCCGAGATGAATTTCATCGAGACACCCGCCTCCGACCTTGGTTCCTTCGCCCCGGCGCCGGCACCCGCCGTGCCACAAGACCCAGTCGCGCGCCTTCGCGCCATGATTGGCGAGCGCCAGGAAGAAACGGTGGAGATTTTGCGTAGCTGGATGGAAGATCAGGAGGAAAAAGCATGAGCAGCATCGGACACTTCCTCCCCGATTTCTCCATGCCCGGTGCCGTACCGGGCGGGACGGGGATGAGCGAAAGCGAGGTCGAGGAGATCCGGCTTCAGGCCTTCGAGAATGGCTATAACGCGGGCTGGGAAGATGCATCCAAGGCAAAGGCTGAAGAGGCATCCCGGTCCGGCGAAGAACTCTCTCGCAACCTCGCCGATCTAGGATTCACCTATCACGAGGCCCACAAGAGCGTGATGGGGGCGATGAAACCCCTAATTGAGCAACTTGTTCAGTCCGTATTGCCGGAGATCCTGCGCAGCACTTTGGGCGAACGCCTGTCCGCGGAACTACAGGATATTGCCGCGGCGCACGGACAAATCGACGTGCAACTCGCCTGTTCTTCCGGCGATGCGACCTTGTTGGAAGACTCCCTCCCGCAGGACAGCGCGATTCCCCTGCGCCTCGTGACGGACGAAAGCCTGAGCGATGGCCAGATTGAATTACGCTTCGATGACAGCGAAAGGCTCATCGATTTCAGCTCCGTCATGGGCACAATAGAGCAGGCCACGGCCGGCTTCTTCGAAGAACAACAAAAGGAAGTGGTCAATGGATGACGCAGATACAGAACTCAGCAGCTCGAACCCCTTCACATCGGTCCCGATCGATCTTCTCGTGTCCGTCGGCCGGGCGAAGCCGCTCGTGCGCGAACTGCTCGAACTGGGTGAAAACGCGATTCTGGCGCTCGACCGAAAGGTCGACGATCCAGTGGAGCTTTACGTAGGCGACCGCCTTATCGCCCGAGGTGAGCTGGAGGAGCTTGAAGGCGACCAAAAGGGTCAACTCGGCGTCCGTCTTACCGAGATCGTCGATCTGAAAAACGGCCTCTGACGTCCATTATGACAATGCGGATCACATTTTTCACGGCGGTATTTGCGCTGTTTGTGGCGGCCTTGCCCGCCCATGCGCAAGATATCTCGCTGTCTCTGGGCGATGATGGCTCGGTCGCCGCGCGCTCGGTCCAATTGCTGATCCTGCTCACGGTGCTGAGCCTCGTTCCGGGGCTTGCCATAATGGTGACGTGCTTTCCTTTTCTCGTCACCGTATTGGCGATTCTCAGACAAGCCATCGGTCTGCAACAATCACCACCCAACATGCTGCTGGTGAGCCTCGCTCTCTTCCTGACCTATTTCATAATGGAGCCGACGTTCACCGCCGCATGGGAATCCGGCCTCACGCCGCTTTTCGCCGAAGAGATCTCGGTCGAAGAAGCGTTCACGCGAACCGTAGAGCCTTTCCGGCAGTTCATGGGGGGGCGGGTCTCTCCGGATACCTTCGAATCCCTCGCCACTCTGCGGCCAAGTATAGAGCTACCGGGGGACCGGGCCGATGCGCCGCTGTCGCTTCTGGTTCCGTCCTTCCTGCTGTCGGAAATCGAACGCGCGTTTCAGATCGGCTTCTTGATCTTCATGCCGTTCCTGATCATCGATCTGGTGGTCGCCGCCATTCTCATGTCCATGGGCATGAT
This sequence comes from Poseidonocella pacifica, assembly GCF_900111875.1. Classification (GTDB taxonomy): domain Bacteria; phylum Pseudomonadota; class Alphaproteobacteria; order Rhodobacterales; family Rhodobacteraceae; genus Poseidonocella; species Poseidonocella pacifica. The sequence continues at coordinate 149,452 of NZ_FOJU01000004.1, read as the reverse complement.
GATGGTTCCCCCAGTTGTGGTTTCCATGCCCTTCAAGCTGGCCTTCTTCGTGGTCGCCGATGGATGGAGCCTGATCTCAGAGGCGCTGGTTCGCAGCTATCTGTAGCGAATGGGGCGGCGCGGGCCGCCCCTACTTTCTATTCAAAAATCGACTTCGACGGCCACGCCCGCCTCTACAGCGCGCTTAACCACGGCATCTGCTACAGCAAGATCCTGAAGCCCGACCCCGGTTCCGTCAAAGAGGGTCAGTTCATCGTCGCTGGTACGCCCCGGGTGATCACCGTTGATGACCGCTCCGATCTGCGCAATGTCTGCTTCCTTCAGCACTCCATTCGCAACAGCATGCTGAGCCTCACCAATACTGATCGACTGTGCGACCTCATCGGTGAACACAGTCGCACGACCGACAAGCGCGGCATCGACTTCCTGTTTCCCCTTTGTATCGGTACCCATACAGGCAATATGCGTGCCGCCAGTTACCTGTGCATCCATCAGGATCGCGTCGAAGGACGATGTGATGGTGATGATCGTATCGGCCTCTGCGCCCAGCCGGTCCAGATCGACCGCCTCAAAGGGAAGCCCGATCTCCGCCGCCGTCTCCTCCAACCGGGAGAGCATGGCCGGATCGACATTCCATCCGATGACCTTCTCGAAATCGCGCTGCTCCGCCGCGGCCCGCATCTGAAAGGCCGATTGGTGGCCAGCGCCGATCATGCCGAGCACCTTGGCACCCTTTGGCGCGAGATATTTGATCGACACAGCCGAGGCCGCCGCCGTTCTGAGCGCAGTGAGCAGGTTACCACCCACCACAGCCTTGCACTTGCCCGTATCCGCATCGAACAGAAAAACGGTCGACTGGTGATTGGTCAGCCCCTTCTCCATGTTGCCCGGCCAGAATCCGCCGGATTTCAGCCCAAGAACCAACTCCGACCGGTCAAAACCCGATTTGAATCCATAGAGCGCATCCGCATGGCCGATGGCCTCTCGAATAACGGGGAAGTTGTAGGCGCTACCCTTGGCCATCGAGGCGAAGACCTTTTCGACCGCAGCGAAGCTATCCGCGCGGGTCATCAGGTCTCCGATTTTGTTTTCGGGGACAATAATCATGAATTCTTCTCTTTGTTCAGGAATGGGCGGGATGCTGATCCCGCCCCGATATCTCAATAAGCCTTGCCGCGCGCACTCACGGGCCAAAGCGTTTCGACCTTGCCGCCTCGTACGCCGACGTACCAATCGTGAACGTTGCAGGTCGGATCACAATGCCCCGGCACAAGCCTCAGCTTGTCGTTCGCCTTCAGCACGCCCTGCCCGTCCTCGACCACGCCATGTTCATCGGAACACTTGATGTATTTGACATCGTCCCGACCAAAAACGGTGGGCAGGCCACTATCCACCGATTGTGCCTTGAGACCGGCATCAACAATCGCTTTGTCCGACTTCGCGTGGCTCATGACGCTGGTCAGGATGAAGAGAGCGTTTTCCCATTCCCCCTGATCGATCCGCTTGCCGTCCTTGTCCAGGATACGCCCGTAATCGGCATCCATGAAAGCATAGGAGCCGCACTGCAGCTCATTATAGACGCCCGAGGTTCCTTCGAAATAGTAAGATCCGGTTCCTCCTCCACCGACGATGTCGCATTCCAGACCCTCGGCCTTCAGTCCATCCACGGCATCGCGCACCATGGCGACGGCGGTGTCGATCTTGGCCTTGCGCTCATCATAGCTGTCGATGTGCTGCATTGCGCCTTGATAGGCTTGGATGCCGGAAAACTTGAGCCCCGGTGCGGCGTCGATGGCTTTGGCAATCTCGATCACTGCGGGCGTCGTGGTCACACCGCAACGCCCCGCGCCGCAATCGATCTCCACCAGACACTCGATCTCGGTGCCATGTTTCTGTGCGCCAGCGGACAGATCGGCGACGTTCTCCACGTCATCGACGCAAACGATCGTGCGCGCCCCGAGCTTTGGCAGGCGCGCCAGACGGTCGATCTTGGCCGGATCACGGACTTGATTGGAGACGAGCACATCCTTGATGCCGCCACGGGCGAACACTTCCGCCTCCGACACTTTCTGGCAGCAGACGCCGCAGGAACCGCCAAGAGATTCCTGAAGTTTCGCCACATCCACGGATTTGTGCATCTTGCCGTGCACCCGGTGGCGAACCCCATGCTCCTTGGCCCAATCGCCCATCTTCTTGATATTGCGTTCAAGCGCATCGAGATCGAGCACCAGACAAGGGGTCTGGATTTCATCCTCGCTCATCCCGATGGCGGCGGGAATGTCGAAGCCCACCTCGAGTTCGTCTATGTTCACTTGCTGGTTCATTGGTCGTCCTCCTCAGCCTTCGATCCAGGGAAGCTTGTTCATGTCCACATTGCCGCCGGTGATGATCACCCCGACGCGCTTGCCGCGGAACACTTCCGGGTTCTTCAGTATGGTGGCGAGCGGCACGGCGCAGCTCGCCTCGATGACGATCTTCATCCGCTGCCAGGTCAGCTTCATCGCGTCGATGATCTCTTCTTCGCTCGCGGTCAGGATATCGGTCACATGGTTCGACACGAAATGCCAGGTGTTGTCCTTGAGCGGCACCTTGAGCCCGTCCGCGATCGTTTCAGGCGCATCATCGGCGATGATGTGCCCCGCCTTGAAGCTTCGATAGGCATCGTCGGCCTGCTCAGGTTCGGCCGCGTAGATTTCCATTTCCGGAGCGATGTTTGAAAGCGTGAGACAGGTGCCCGACACCATTCCGCCCCCCCCGATCGGCGCAATGACCGCATCAAGCCCCGCAACCTGATCAAGCAACTCGCGGGAGCACGTCGCCTGTCCACAGATAACGCGCGGATCGTTGTAGGGGTGCACGAATTCAGCGCCCGTGCGCGCCTCTACTTCGGCAAAGACCGCTTCTCTTGATGTTGTGGAGGGTTCACATTCCGTGATTTGCCCCCCATAGCCCCGCACGGCTGCCTTCTTGGCTTCTGGCGCTGTGCGCGGCATCACGACATGGCAGGGAATTCCACGCCGGCCCGCCGCGTACGACAGGGAAAGCGCGTGATTGCCGCTCGAATGCGTCGCGACGCCCCGTTTGGCCATTTCGTCAGAAAGCCCAAAGACAGCATTGCACGCACCCCGAACCTTGAAGGCACCCGCCTTCTGGAAGTTCTCGCATTTGAAGAACAACTCCGCCCCGGTCAGTTCATTGAGATAACTGGAGGTGAGGACTGGGGTACGGTGCACATAGGGGGCAATGCGCTCATGAGCGGCAATGACATCGTCCAGCGTCAGACTGGCGGCCGGTACCTTGTCGAGCATTCTCAGATCCTCCTCATGCTGCTGAACGCAGCGCATTGGCGCGCGACGCCCGATAGTGTTCTTGTGCCGCAGCCACGCCCGAGCCCAGTTCGATGGGATAGCCGAGATCCGCCATCGCCATTTCGATGGTCGCCAACCCAGACAGAACCATGACATCCGTCAGCATGCCGAGATGGCCGATCCGGAACGCCTTGCCGTTCATTTCCCCAAGGCCAACGCCGAATGAGACACCATAGGCACGATAAGCATGCTCTGTCAGCGCATTGCTGTCGAATCCCGAGGGTACGTAAATGGCGCTGACCGTTTGTGAGTACAGTTCCGGCCGCGCGGCGCAAAGTGACAGCCCCCAAGCCGACGCGGCACGCCGCACCCCTTCGGCAAGACGAACATGCCGATCATAGACCGCGCCCAACCCTTCCTCGAAAAGCATATCGAGGCTGGTTCGCAGCCCCTGGATGAGTTGCACTGGGGGCGTGTAGGGATAGCCGCCACCGACGTAGGCTTTGCGCATGTCACGGAAATCAAAATAGGTGCGAGGCAGTTTCGCGCCTTCCATCGTGTTCAGAGCCTTTTGACTCACCCCCAGGATCGCCATGCCCGTCTGAAGCATGAACCCTTTTTGGGAACCGCTGACCGCGATATCGACACCCCATGCATCCATCTCGAACGGAACGCAGGCCAGCGAACTGACGCAATCCACAAGAAGGAGTGCATCGTGATTTGCACCGTCCATTGCCTTGCGCACCAAGGAGATGTCACTCATGACGCCCGTTGCGGTTTCGTTATGTGTGACGAGCACCGCCTTGATCTCTCCGGCGGTATCATCGGCAAGAATCTCCCCAAAGCGCTCGGCTGGCGCGCCTTCTCCCCAAGGGCATTCCACAACGCGCACATCGAGCCCGTGCCGCTCACACATGTCGATCCATTTGTGGGAGAACATGCCATAGCGCGCGATCAGAACCGCATCGCCCGGAGAAAGCGTGTTGGTGATCGCCGCTTCCCACCCTCCGGTACCGCTTCCGGGAAAGAGAATGATTTCCCCCTCCGCGGTGCCAAAGACCCGCTTTGTATCTTCGAGAACGGGGGCGAACGTCTCCACGAAATCGGGCGCGCGATGGTCTTTTGTCTGCATGGACATCGCCATGCGCAAACGGTCGGGAATATTTGTGGGGCCCGGAATAAAGACCGGATTCTGGTCTGACATGGTAAGCTCCTCCGCATTTTTTCCTGACCATAGGTCAACTTAGCCGTGCTTGCAATTTTTTTGAAAAACGATTTCATTTTTGTGTTTTCCGCGTAGATCGCTGAAATGCTGTGATTTTCATTTTACGAAATATTGGATGCTGCGGTATGCTGAAAAAAATTTTCAGTGTGAGTCTGGCATGTCGACCACCTTGGATGACCGAAAAGGCGAAAGACGTGGCCGTGGGCGCCCCAGAGGGCCCGCCGCCGCTACGGGCAGCATTCAGGCGCTGGATCGCGCGTTATCGGTGCTGCAAAGCCTCGCCGCTCAGGGCCGCGTGAAGCTCACCGATCTTGCGTTGGAGGTCGGAATCCCTACCGCCACCGCCTATCGCATCCTGACCACATTGCACTCCCGAGGTTTCGTGGATTTCGAAGAGGCGACACAGAGTTGGAAAGTCGGTCTCGAAGCATACCGGACGGGAAGTGCCTATCTCGTACAGACCCAACTCGTGGATGCCGCGCGCCCCGCGATGCGCGATCTTATGGAAGAAAGCGGCGAAACCGCAAATCTCGCGATTCCCGACGGGGGCGAAGTGGTGTTCATCGGACAGGTCGAAACCCGCAACCCTATCAGGGCCTTCTTTCAGCCGGGCACACGGACCAAGATGCACGCCTCCGGCACCGGCAAGGCGATCCTCGCCGCGATGAGCGAAGCGCAGGTTGTCCAGATCCTGACGAGGCAAGGTTTGCCGCAATTTACCGAGACGACGCTTGTCACCAAAGACGCGCTCTTTGCCGATCTGCACCTGACACGGGAACGCGGATGGTCCTTCGACCGTGACGAACGGCACGTCGGCATGTCCTGCATCGGAGCGCCGATCTTCAACAATCGCGGTGATGTGCGGGCGGGTATCTCCATCTCAGGACCAAGCGCCCGTTTTGACGATGGAAACATCCCGCTTCTTGGCCGCAGAGTGCGTACCGCTGCGGATTGGATCACCCAGATCACCGGAGGCACCCCCCCGGAAATCCCAGCGCCCTAGCCGGCCTCTCGGCCGGGCCAGGTCATGGGCATAGATGCGCCGACATCGGTCTCTCCCCTGAGTTCAAGGAACCAGGAGACATCCTCGCACGACATGGCCTTTGCGTAGAGGAACCCTTGCCCTTGCTCACACCCGATGCTGCGCAGCCAGACCTCGTCATCCTGCGTCTCTATCCCTTCGGCGGTCGCGATCAGGCCGAGGGTCTGGGCGAGGTTGACTATCCCCAGGACAATCTTCGCATTCTCCGTGTCCTGCCGTCCGTTGGTGACAAGGCTCCGGTCGATCTTGACCTTGTCGAAGGGCAACTGGCGCAATGTGGTGAGGCTGGAGTAGCCCGTGCCGAAATCGTCCAGCGCGATCTTGATCTTCTCTGCCTTGAGCGCATTGATCACCTTGGTCGCTGCTTGGAATTCGTGGATCAACGCGCCTTCGGTGAATTCGACCTCGAACCGCTCGGGCGGGAAGCCAGTTTCCTGAAGTGTCTTTGCGATAGAGCGAACAAGATTACGGTCCTTGAACTGCACCGGCGACAAGTTGAAGGACAGTGTCAGCGACGGATCCCAATCGCGCGCCGCGAGACAGGCCTTTCCCAGCACGACGGAGCCGAGCTGTCCGATCAGGCCAATATCTTCCGCAATGTCGATGAACTCGGACGGGGGCAACACGCCTTGCCGGGGATGGTGCCACCGGGCCAAAACCTCAAAACCTCGGATCCTGTTGTCCGCCAAGGTCACCATAGGCTGGAAATGCGGGTGGAACTCCTTCTCGCGAATCGCCCGACGAAGATCCGCCTCCAGCCCAGCGCGAATTCGCAAATGCTCTCCCAATGCCTCATCGAAATGGGCGATACGATTACGTCCGTCCCGTTTGGCGCGATACATTGCCTGATCCGCGTTTTTGACCAGATCGCCGACCGAGAGCGCCCCGACCTGCGTGGCGATCCCGATGCTTGTCTCCACATCGATCTCCAGACCCTCAATGGTGAACCGCTGGGTCACCGCATCACGCAGGCGATGAGCAAGCGCGGAAACATAGACATGATCGGATCGCTCGAACGCCGCCGAGACACCAAATTCATCGGCGCCCAGCCGGGCGACCAATTCCCCGTCACCGCAAGCGATCTTGAGCTGATCCGCCACGCGCTGCAACAGAAGATCACCGATCGCGTGACCATGTATATCATTGATGTGCTTGAAGGAATCCAGATCAAGAACCATGACCACGGGGATCAGATTGGTATCCACCTGCTCCCGGATACGGGCTGCGATATCTTCGACAAAGTACCGCCTGTTGGCCAGACCCGTCAAAAGATCGTTCCGCGCGAGAAGCTCCGCCCGGCGCTCAGCTCGACGTCGCACCAAAATCTCTGTCGATAGTTTCCGGTCGCGTATCAGCAGCAGGATCATCATCGTGACGCTGGTGGTCAAGGCGATGGGAACCATCTCCTTGTGGGACAGATGATTCCGCTCGTGAACAAAATAATCGAAGGCTTCGATCGCACCGAGTGACCGCAGCGTCAGATACACCGCGACCGCGCAACAGACGACGAGGATATACTCATACCGAGATTTGAGCGCGCAGATAAACCGATCAATCATAACAGGAACCCTAGCCAATCTGGCTATCACCATGGAGAACAGGGGTTAAGACGCTGCTTAGCTGGTGAGAGAAAATGTCGGGTCCGACCCGGCCTTCACCTAGCGAACAACGAATTCAGCATGCAGTGCGCCAGCCGCCTTGATGCTCTTGAGGATATCGATCATGTCGCGCGGCGCCACGCCCAAGGCGTTTAGACCGGCAATGACCTCCGACAGGGATGTCCCGTCTGGCACTTCGGCCAAGCCGATCCCTAGCTCTTCCTCGATCTGCGCATTGGTTCGCGGCACAACCACCGTTTCGCCCTCGGCGAAGGGGTTGGGCTGTACCACAAGCGGCGCCTCCTCGATACGTAAGGTCAGATTGCCCTGTGACACCGCCACGCGGCTGATCCGGACATCTTCGCCCATCACGATCGTACCGGAGCGTTGATCGACGACCACGCGGGCCTTTCGCTCAGGCTCGACGAGAATATTTTCGACACGGCCAAGCACATGCGCCGGAGAACGCATGCGCGCGCCATCGACATCAAGGCGTACGGTCCCCGCATCCGTCATCGCGGCGATACCCCGGCCAAATTCGCTGTTGATCGCCTGTTCGATCCGCGCGGCAGTGGTGAAATCCGGTGTACGCAAGGCGAGGCGGATACTGCTGAGTCCGGCAAAGTCGAATTCCACTTCGCGTTCGACGCGGGCCCCCGCAGGAATGACACCAGCCGTAGGGACGCCTTGCACAACTTGCGCGGCTTCGCCCTCTGCGACCGCACCGCCGGCGATGATCGTTCCTTGCGCCACCGCATAGATCTGGCCATCGGCAGCATTGAGAGGGGTCATGATCAGGGTCCCGCCGAGCAAGCTGCTGGCATCCCCGATCGCCGAGACGGTCACATCGATCTGGCCGCCCGTTCGCGAAAATGGCGGGAGGGTCCCGGTGACGATCACCGCAGCCACGTTTCGCGCCCTGAACTGTTCGCCCGCCACGTTGACGCCGAGCCGTTCGAGGATGTTCGACATGATTTCTTCGGTGAAGGGGGAGTTGCGCAAACCATCTCCCGTCCCGTTGAGACCGACAACGAGGCCGTATCCCACAAGATCGTTGCCACGAACGCCGTCGAATTCGACGAGGTCCTTGATCCGGATCGGGCCAGCCTCCCCGACCGATGCGTGAAAGGTCAGCGTCAGGGCGAGGAACAGGGTCAGGGCGCGCAACATGATCATCACATCAGGTAATCCATAAGGGACAGCCGTGAGGAACTGGCCGTGGCAACATAAAGCGACTCAAGCTGGAACTGAGCGTTCTCGAGCAATGTCGCCGTTTCGAACGGGTCGGCAGTCACCAGAAGCGATCGCGCGATGGAGAAGGCCGAGTGCTCCGCGGAAATCCGCGTGGTCTGGTATTCCAACTGCGCCTGCACCGTCCCCACCTTGGAGCGCGTATCGGTCAATGTGGCCTTCGACGACAGGCCGAGTTCAGCCGTGCGACCGAGAACTTGCCCACGCAGGGTGATGTTCGACGTCACGAGATTGTCTTTCATCAATGCGCCCATCGCCAGCGCCTTGAGTGTATCTCGAATGCCGCCATCAAGCGCCGTGACCCCGGGACCGACCTCGCGGCCATCGCCGATCATGAAGGGCTCCATTTCATCGGTCGAACCGGTATAGGCCCAGGTTTCATAGCCCCCCGCCGGATCCTTGAACCATGTGTCCAGTGCTGTCTCGATGGAATCGAGATCGGTCATCCCAGAGACGAGCGTACTTAGCTCATCGAGGATTTCCTGCGCGGGACGAAGTGCCGGATCCCCGGTCGCATCCCCGGAGAAGAGCGAGCGCCCACCCGCCGGAACGTTCAATGAGGAGACCAGCGTTTTGAATTGCGTGTCCGCTTCGATCGACGCCGCGTTGAGAACCGAGGAGAAGGTGGAGTTGGCCGCGGTAAGCATCGCCTCCACGGCCGTATCCAGCCCACCCATGACATTTTCCAAGGTGAGCTGCTGCGTCTCCATGAAAAATGCCGCTTCGTTCGTCGCTACCTGATAGGTATCGAGGGTCGTCAGAGAGCGTTCAAGGCTGGCAAGTTGTCCGAAATCACCCTGCAAAGAGGCGGCGAGATCGCTGATCCTGTTGGATGCCAGCTGATCGGTCAGGGTGTTGATATCCTGCCGGATTTCCGCATTTCGTTTGCGGGTGACATAAGATTGGGCGAGATCGCCGAGCGAGGAGATATTCATGGTCAGATCCTCAAGATTGCGTCCATCATCTCATCGATGACCTGGATGACGCGCGCGTTGGCTTGATAGCTTTGCTCGATCAACATGAGCTTTTGCGTTTCTTGATCGGTGTCGACACCCCCCTCCATCTGAAGAAGGCTGAGTTCGTTCTGGCGCGCGGCGGCAAAGGAGACATCCGCCTCCACGCCCTGCCGTGCGACGCCAAAGAATGACAGGATATCGGAGGCCATCGCGGATGAGGTGCGCGCCACTGCGCTTGCATTCGGCGAGTTTGGGGAGACCTGCTCCGCCAGTGCCCGTGCGCCCGCCTGAAGGATGTCGCTCATGCCCGAATTGCCTTGGGCCACGGCGTTTACACCATCGCGGAAGCGCCAGATCTCACCGCCTTCGTCCGGGTTGACCGAATCGTTGATCTGGATACGCGCGGCAACGCCAAGCTCAAGGGACGCGTCGAATGCATTGCCCTTGTCGGTAAACAGACCGGGGTCGCCGGCCGTGAGTGTGAAATCGACGTCCGTATCCTCGAACCGCTCCATGAGATCACGGGCAAGCGCATCTACCTTGCCCTGCGCTTCGACCATCATGTCGTCGCGGATATTGAACAAGGCCGAGAGCTTTCCGCCCCCGAGCTGTCCGCTGTCGGTTCCGTTGGTCTCGTTGCCGTTGACATAGAGCGCCGAGAGCGATCCCGCATCCAACGTCATATCTGCTTCGACGGCGTTGGACGCCGTGAAATCGATCTCAACGGGATTTGTATCGAGCAGCACCATTCCCCCTGCGGACAACAACGCCACCGCCTCGCGCGGGCGGCTCATGAGTTTGACCGGGACAATCTCGTTGATGTCGTCGATCACTGTCTGGCGTTGGTCATGCAAGGCTGCCGTCGTGCCGCCCGTCGCCACCGCACGGGTGATCTGCCGATTGAGAAGCTGCACCTGTTCGAGCTTCTGGTTGAGCAGCGTGACTTCGTTCTCGATGGCACGGTCGGCCTGCGCGCGCATCGTCTGAATATCCTCGGACAGGCCATTCATCGTATCGGTCAGGTTGACGGCCGCGTCGTGAACCTGGCGCAGCCGAGGTTCAGAATCTGGTCGGCTGGCCGCGGCAATGAGCGCGGATTCAAAGCTGTTCATCTGCGCAGTCAGCGAATCCGCATCGTCAGGAATTCCGAAGGCCCCCTCAAGCCGCGTCATATACGCCGAGAGGACCTCCTTGTTGGCAAGCTCCGCATCGGCGACGCGGCGATCGGCAAGGACGACGGGATCGACATTTCGGATGATCCCCGTGACCTTGACCCCGCCCGAACCCACGGAGGAATTGGCCGAAAGACCGACCTCCCGCACGCCATATCCTTCGGTCATGACGTTCGACATGTTCGAGGATACGGCCTGCGCAGATTTTGCCGCCGCAGTAAGGCCGCTCAGGGCATTCTGTAGAGAAGAAGAAATCGACATAGTCAGGCCTCACACGGCTAGCGGAACGGACGGGCGCGCTGGATCAGCGCTTGATGTTGGTTGTTTCCTGCAACATCTCGTCCACGGTCTGAATGACCTTGGCGTTGGTCGAATAGGCGCGCTGCGTCTGGATCAGGTCCGTCAGTTCGCCGGCGACATCCGTGGTGGATTGCTCCCGAGCGAATGACACCACCTCGCCGACCGACCCCTCACCCGCATTCAACAGGAAGAAGCTGCCGCTTTCGGCGGTAGGAAGGTAGATCTGACCATCCAGCGCCAACATCCCGTTGGGGTTCGGAAGATCGACCAGAGGGATCTGGTACAAGGTGCGGGAAATGCCGGTATCAAAGACGCCGTTCACGAAACCCTTCTCATCCACTTCGACCGAGATCATGTTGCCGACCGGCACACCATCCTTGGAAATGTTCACGGGCGCGAAGGTGCCCGCAAGCTGGGTCATGCCATCGGCATCACCGGGCTCGCCAATATTGATTTCGATATCACCGCTCGCCGTGGTGACCGTTAGGGCGCCGGTGGCGGGGTCATAGCTCGTGCCCGGGTTACCCGTCGCATCGGCCACCGACAGAAGCGTGCCGCCGCCAGTTCGGCTGTCATCGAATGTCAGGACGTATTCACCGATGACCGCCCCGCCCAGCGCGGCATCCGAGATTGCCATGGTCCATTCGTTCGAGGACCCCGAGCCGGGGATTGTCGGCGTGAATGTCAGGTCCAGTGTGTCGGAGCCACCGAGGTTGTCGAAATACTCGACGGAAACCGCGCTCGAATCGCCGGTGCCGCCCGCTTCGGTATCGGTAGAGGGCAGGTTGACCGCGATCGACATCTCCGTGGTCGGCTCTGCGGAGAATGTACCGGTGCTGATCTGTAGCGGCTCAAGACCGGTGGCCGTATCGCGCGGATACGCCGGAATGGTTCCATCAGAGCCAGCCGGCCAGCCGAGCAGGACCAGCCCGGATTCGGAGCGGAGGTAGCCATCGCCGTCGGGACGGAAAGATCCGGTTGTCGACAGGAACATGGTCGGGTCTTCGCCCGTGCCGAGCTGTGCGGCCTCCATGACGGGCAGAAACCCGCTACCCTTGACGGCAAGGTCCGTTGCATTCGTCGTGTTGATCAGCGTGCCCTTGGTATCGACCAGATGCTGGGTCGAGCTGCGCACACCCCCTGCGGAGTAGGAGCCGCCGGCCCCCGCGATCACAACCGAATGGAAGTCGGTCTCTACGCGCTTGTATCCGTAGGTGGAGGAGTTCGCGATGTTCTGCGAAATCGTTGCGAGCTTGCTTGCATTGGAAGAAAGCCCTGCCACACCTGCGTTGAGCGAGGAGGAAATGGTCATGATACGCCTTTCTGCTGTATGAGCCCCATCGTTGCGGACAGCAGTAGCGCGCGGTGCTTAACAGGCACCTAATATCTAAAACTGTTGCGGGGTGCCCCCCCACCAAAACCTCGGTGGAAAGGTCGCCTTGGCCTATCTTCCAGACCGCAGAAGGATCACTTCCACCCGGTCGTTCCGAACCGACATCGGATTCTCCACGATGGGTTCACGGTCCGCATGACCGGTAACGCGGTTCAGCCTTGAGGATTTCAGCCCTGAGCCTTGAAGCAGCCCCCGAACCGATTCCGCACGTCCCGCCGACAGAGTCCAGATCGGGTTGTCTTCGAATACCAATGGACGGGCGCGAACATGGCCTTCCACAGCTACGTCATTGACAACAATTCGGAAAACACGGGCCAGCATCTCGGTCAGATCGCGCAGCATCGCCGTCGGCTCCGCGGTGCCCTCTTCAAAGATTGGCGCGCCTTCGAGTGCAAAGATCTCGATCACGAGTCCTTCGTCCGTGACCCGCGTGACGATATGCCGGAGCATCTCATCATGGGCATCGCTCTCGCCCGATTGTCCCAGCAAGGCTTCTTCAACGGCGGCAAAGGCTTCGGTATCCTTGGCCTGTCCCTCTTGACCGACATCGCCGCGGGCCATGTCGCCCTCGGTCGACTTGTCCTGGCTGGCACCGATTCCGTTCTTGGGAAGCGTCATCTCGGCAAAGATATCGTTGCCGCCGAACGCGCCGTCACCACCGCCCGAAATCGGGCTCAGGGGAATCGTCGGACTGAAGTAATCCGCGATTCCGGCTCTTTGTTGTTCTGTTGTCGCATTCAAAAGCCACATCAGCATAAAGAAGGCCATCATTGCCGTGACGAAGTCGGCATATGCCACTTTCCAGGCACCACCATGATGCCCGTCGCCACTTACAACTTTTTTCCTCTTGATGATGATGGGCGCGACATTGCTGCCACTCGCCATCGGTCCACCACTTTCATTTCACCCAAGGATGAACATAGGACCGGTCGTTTAAGCCTGCCTTAATAGATCGGATTTTAGCCGGTTTACGGCATGTTGGCCCGCCCCCGACCTGCGGGCCACCACAGTCGCGCAAACGCCAACAGACGCGGGGGCGGCCATCGCTCCCGCGCCGATTCGCCCCGCCCTAGCGGTTCCGCTTCGCGCGCGCCGCCAGCAGCTTGAGCCGGAGCGCGTTGAGCTGGATAAAGCCCGCCGCGTCCTTCTGATCATAGGCGCCGGCATCGTCCTCGAACGTCACATGCGCTTCTGAATAGAGTGAGTTCTCGGACCAGCGGCCCACCGTCCGCGCCAGACCCTTATAGAGTTTGACCCGCACGGTCCCCGACACCATCGCCTGCGAATGGTCGATGGCAGCCTGCAACATTTCGCGCTCTGGGCTGAACCAGAAGCCATTGTAGACCAGTTCCGCATAGCGCGGCATCAACTCGTCCTTGAGGTGCATCGCACCACGGTCCAGGGTGATGCTCTCGATCCCGCGGTGCGCCTCAAGAAGGATGGTGCCGCCCGGCGTTTCATAGATCCCGCGCGACTTCATGCCGACAAAGCGGCCCTCCACGAGGTCGAGCCGGCCAATCCCATGCTTGCCGCCTAGTTCGTTGAGTTTCGTGAGAACCTCCGCCGGGCTCAGCGCCTCACCGTCGATCGAAACCGCATCCCCACGGGAAAATCCGATCTCCACGTATTGCGCCTCATTGGGGGCATCTTCGGGGTTCACGGTTCGCTGATAGACATAATCGGGCGCATCGACCGCCGGATCTTCCAGAACCTTGCCCTCGGAGGAGGTGTGCAACAGGTTCGCATCGACAGAGAATGGCGCCTCGCCGCGCTTGTCCTTGGCCACGGGGATCTGGTGCGCCTCGGCAAATTCCAGCAGCTTGGTCCGCGAGGACAGATCCCAGATCCGCCAAGGCGCGATCACCTTGATCTCGGGGTCCAGCGCATAGGCCGCCAGTTCAAACCGCACCTGATCGTTCCCCTTGCCCGTCGCGCCATGCGCCACCGCATCGGCGCCCGTCTCCGCCGCGATCTCCACCAACCGCTTGGAAATCAGAGGCCGCGCGATCGACGTGCCCAGCAGGTATTGCCCCTCATAGAGCGCATTGGCCCGGAACATCGGAAAGACGAAATCGCGCACGAACTCTTCGCGCAGGTCCTCGATGAAGATCTCCGAGACCCCCATCATCTCGGCTTTCTTGCGGGCGGGCTCAAGCTCCTCGCCCTGCCCCAGATCGGCGGTAAAGGTCACGACCTCACAGCCATACTCGGTCTGGAGCCACTTCAGGATGATCGAAGTATCAAGGCCGCCGGAATAGGCGAGAACGACTTTCTTGGGCGCGAGCATGCGATTTTCCTCTGTGTGTTTGCCCGCGCGGATATCCGGTTTTGCAGGCATGGGCAAGATTGGCCGGTTGACGCGATTCGGCGTCTTGAGGCATGGTCCGCCCTGATTTGACCAAAGGATTTTCCATGTCGGCACAGCGTTTCACGGCTTTCGCGATTTTCAAACATGGCTTGCGCATGTTGCTCCGCAATCTCGGACCTGCGTTCCGGATCTCCCTTCCCCTGGTGGTCGTTTCACTGGTCGCCGGTCTATATGGTCAAACGCTCGATCAAGGTCCCGGGCCTCACCCGGAGGCCAATACGCTGACCATCTGGTCCATCCTGCTCATCATTCCCTACGTCATCGCGACCCTCTGGACCGGCGTGGCTTGGCACAGATTCGTCCTGCTGGAAGAGACCCAAACCGGCTTCCTGCCGCCCTTCGACGGTGGCCGCATCCTCTCCTACTTCCTGAAATCCCTGCAGGTATGGATCGTGGGAGTTGGGGCAACCATCGCCGCCGTGATCGCCATAACGCTCTTTACCGCGCTCATCGCCTCGGGCGGAGGGTTCGGAATATTTGATCTGGATCGGTTCGGTCCCGGCGCAATCGCCCTCTTTGTCATTGCCATGTTCGGGGTGTTCTGGGCGATGCAGCGCTTCCTTCTTGTTCTGCCCGCCGCCGCCGTGGGCCATCCCTTCGGGCTCCGCGATTCGTGGAATGTGACCCGGCCCTACATTTTCACGATCCTCGGTGTGCTCGTCTTGCAATGCCTGCTGTCGATCCTGCTATCGGCCATCGTGATCGGATTCATCCTCGTCGCTCCGGCTCTGGGCTTTTTGCAATCCGCCATCCTTGAGTGGTTCAATACCATGTTCATCCTGTCGCTGATCACCACCTTCTATGGCATCTGCGTGGAGGAGCGCGATTTGTCCTGAAGGGCCTTGCCTCGGGGCGCGCGACCCGCCAAACCGGCAACATGACCGAGTTTCAGGATAAAGCCCGCGCCGCCGAGGCCGCCATTCGCACGCTGTTCGAGCCAACGCCGTGCCAGCGGAATGAACACCTCTCTGCCCGCTTTGACGCCGATATCTGGCTCAAGCGCGAAGATCTCAGCCCCGTGCGCTCCTACAAGATCCGCGGCGCCTTCAACGCGATGCGCAAGGTCCGCGCACAGGCCCCAGAACAGGATCTTTTCGTCTGCGCGTCCGCGGGCAACCATGCGCAGGGCGTCGCCTTTGTCTGTCGCCACTTCGGGGTGCGCGGTGTCATCTTCATGCCCGTGACCACGCCGCAGCAAAAAATCGCCAAGACCAAGGTGTTTGGCGGCGACAACATCGATATCCGCCTGACCGGGGATTATTTCGACGACACGCTCGCCGCCGCCAAGACCTTCTGCGCCGAGGCGGGCGGCCATTTCCTCGCCCCCTTTGACGATGAAGACGTCATCGAAGGACAGGCCAGCGTCGCGGTGGAAATAGAAGCCCAGCTGCCGACCCTCCCCGACCGGGTGGTCCTGCCCGTGGGCGGTGGTGGTCTTTCGGCCGGGGTCAGCGCCTATTTCGGCCCCGCCCTCGCCTTCAGCTACGTGGAACCGGCGGGCGGCGCGAGCCTGACCGAAGCCGTGGCCAGAGGCGCGCCCTACACGATCCGCCCTGTCGACAACTTCGTCGATGGCGCCGCCGTGGCCCGGATCGGTGACAAACCCTTTGCACGGCTCAAGGGGATCGCCCCCGCCGATGTGCACCGGGCGCCCGAGGATCGGATCTGCACCACCATTCTGGAGATGCTCAACCTCGAAGGCATCGTTCTTGAACCTGCGGGTGCTCTGTCGATCGACGTGCTGGAGGATCTGCGAACATCAATCCGCGGCAAGACCGTCGTATGCGTCACATCGGGAGGAAACTTCGATTTCGAACGCCTGCCCGAGGTCAAGGAACGCGCCCAGCGCTTCTCGGGGGTGAAGAAGTACTTCATCCTGCGCATGCCCCAGCGCCCCGGCGCGCTCAAGGAATTCCTGAACATCCTCGGCCCCGAGGATGACATCGCCCGCTTTGAGTATCTCAAGAAATCCGCGCGCAACTTCGGCTCTGTCCTGATCGGGATCGAAACCCTGCGGCCAGAGAACTTCGTGGAGTTCCGCGCCCGTCTCGACGCGGCGGGACTTGTCTATACCGACATCACGAATGACGAACTTCTGGCGCAGTTTCTGGTCTGAAGAGCGGGACCGTGACCCGCGATTGGAACCGGATCAGCGACGCCTCGTAACAGGCGACCACCTCGCCCAGATCGACAGGTTCGCCCGCAGTCGCGCGCCGCTCCCCTTCGCGGCAAAGATCGGCCAGCGCCCCGAACCCGAGGTTGAGCGCACCACCCTTCAGAAAGTGCATCTCCTGCGCGACGGTCCCGTTCAGGGCGCCGCTGCGAAGCCGCGCCATGATCTCATCCACCTCTTCGAGGAACAGCTCGACCACCTCGTCGAACCCTTCTTCGCCGATCTCCTCGCGCAGCTCGTCCACCCGCGACCAATCTATCCGATCCATGCTCATGGTCCCTTCGATAGCGGCTGCTCTGTTACCGAGGGGTGAACCGAAACCCGGAAAATGCCCCGATTTGAAGGTTTAATGCGCTCTTAAGCAAAATGCCCCAAGCAGGTTCCACCGCGGAGGCAGACCATGCAGCAGCAGCAACCCAGCCGGGCGCGGGAGCGCGGCCGGACCATCCATGTGCTCGTCGTCGATGACAGCAAACTACAGCGCCGCATCCTGTGCGCCGCGCTCAAACCTCGTGGCTACCGCGTTTCCGAAGCAGCCAGCGGAGAAGAGGCGCTTGGCATTTGCCGCGCCGATCCGCCCGACATGGTCATCAGCGACTGGATGATGCCGGGGCTTTCCGGGATCGAATTCTGCCGCGCGTTCCGCAGCATGCCCCGCGACAGCTATGGCTACTTCATCCTCCTGACCTCCAAGTCTGAAAAGGAAGCGGTGGCCGAGGGACTCGATGCCGGTGCCGACGATTTTCTGACCAAACCGGTTCATGTGGCCGAACTGCGCGCCCGCATCGCCGCCGGGGAACGCATTCTGGGGATGGAGCGGGAAATCAGCCAGAAGAGCCGGATGATTTCCGCCGCCCTCGAAGAGATCCAACAGCTTTACGGCGCGCTCGACCACGACCTGCGCGAGGCCCGCAAGCTTCAGCAATCGCTGGTCCGCGAACGCCACCGCACCTTCCCCGGCGCCGAAGTCTCGCTCATGCTGCAACCCTGCGGCCATGTGGGCGGGGATCTCGTCGGGTTCTTTCCGGTGGATGAGCGGCGCGTGGCGCTGTTTTCCCTCGACGTGTCCGGCCACGGGATCAGCTCGGCACTGATGACCGCGCGGCTGGCCGGATACCTCTCGCCCACCGCGCCCGGCTACAACGTCGCGCTGCGCAAGGACAGCGATGGCACCTATCGCGCCCAGCCTCTCGACACGGTCGTTGCCCGGCTCAACGCGCTCTTTCTCGAAGAGATGGACACCGAGCATTACTTCACCCTGATCCTCGCCTATGCCGACATGGTCACGGGTCAGGTCGATCTGGTGCAGGCCGGGCATCCGCATCCGCTCATCCTGCGATCAGGCGGCACGATAGAGCCGATCGGAACCGGCGGTCTGCCTGTCGGGCTGATCGAGGCGGCGGAATACGAGGTGACATCCTGCCGGTTGGAGCCGGGCGACCGGTTGCTGCTCCTGTCCGATGGCGCTTTCGATTGCACCACCCCCGGCGGCGCGATGCTTGGCGAAGACGGGGCTCAGGAAATGCTGGAATCGCTCCGCGGCTGCAAGGGGCCCTCGTTCCTCGATCGCTTCACCGTCGCGCTCAGCACCTTTACCCGCGGCGAGGATTTCCCTGATGACGTCTCCGCCGTGCTGTGGGATTTCGCCGGATCACCCCAGTCCTAGCGCCTGCCGCAAAAAGGCCCGGTCGCCGGAGTTGGAAAGCCGCTCCGCCGCCGCCTCGGGCCGCAACCACACCGCCTTGTGCCCCGGTTCCGTGGGCGGCCCCATCCGCATCACCGGCCGCGCGCGATAGATCGTACAGATCTTCTCCGCCCAAAGGTCATATTCCGGCATATAGGCAAACCGCCGGAATGCCCCGAGCCGCAGAGCCGGCCCCACATGCCAGCCTGTCTCTTCATAGATTTCCCGGTGCAACGCCGCCACCGGATGCTCCCCCGGATCGATCCCGCCACCGGGCAGTTGAAACTCCCGGTGCGGCGCATCCTGCCACGTCAGAAGCACCCGCCCGTTCCGCTCCAGAACCGCATAGACGCCCGGCCGCGCCACATAGCGCCGCCCCGGCTGCGCAGCCCTGCCATACCGTCTGATCATGCCGCCCCTCTTGGCCCGTGCCTTGCCCTGCTTATATGGTAGCGATATGCCAAACGGCGGCAATCAAGGAAACTCATGACCCTCGGAACCAAAATCGCGTGGGACGACACCGTCCTGCCCTTCCAACTCGACCTCGCCGATACGCGCGGCCGCGTGGCGCGGCTTGACGGCGCGCTCGGGAACATTCTGGCACAGCACGACTATCCGCCCGCCGTAGAGGCGCTGGTGGCCGAGATGGCGTTGTTGACGGCGCTCATCGGCCAGACGGTAAAGTTGCGCTGGAAGCTGTCGCTTCAGGTTCAGTCCAACGGACCGGTCCGCCGAATCGCCACCGATTACTACGCGCCCTCCGCGGACGGGGAACCGGCACGGATTCGCGCCTATGCCAGCTTTGACGCGGATCGCCTGACCTCCGGCACCCCCTTTGAGCAGGTGGGCGAAGGCTATTTCGCCGTGCTCATCGATCAGGGCCAAGGGACCACGCCCTATCAGGGGATCACCCCGCTCACCGGCGGCTCCCTCTCGGCCTGTGCCGAAGCTTACTTCGCCCAGTCGGAGCAGCTTCCGACCCGCTTTGCGCTCTCCTTTGGCCGCTCGACGGAAACCGGCGGACAGGAACACTGGCGCGCGGGCGGCGTGATGATTCAGCACATGCCAAAGGCCTCCCCCTTCGCCGCCGAAGGCCCCTCGGGCGATGAGGGCCTGCTGACCGGGTCCGATCTCGTGTCGGGCGAGGATGGCGAGACGTGGAACCGCGTGAACATCCTGCTCGATACCGCCGAGGATATGGAACTGATCGGCCCGCAAGTGCCGCCCACGGACCTGCTCGTCCGGCTTTTCCACGAGGAAAGCCCGCGTGTCTTTGATGCGCAATCGGTCAAGTTCGGCTGTACCTGCTCCGAAGAGCGGGTGCGCAATTCGCTCTCGATCTATTCGGCCAAGGACATCCGCACGATGACCACCGAAGAGGGGCGCGTGACCGCCGATTGCCAGTTTTGCGGCGCGCATTACGATCTGGACCCGGCCACTCTCGGCTTCGAAGCACCCAATGCCCCGGACGAATCCTGATCCCTTCGAGGCGCTCAGCGCCGCGCTCGGCGATACACGGGCCGCCTCGTCGGATTACGATCTCAATCCCAATCACCGGCCGCCGGCGCGACACCTTCGCCCGGCGGCTGTGCTTGTGCCCCTGATCGAGACACCTGGCGGGCTGCATGTGATCCTGACCAAACGGTCCTCCGCGCTTCAGCATCACCCGGGCCAGATCGCCTTTCCGGGCGGCAAGATGGACCCCACCGACGCCTCCCTCGAAGATGCCGCCCTGCGCGAAGCCCATGAGGAAATCGGCCTCCATCCCGCCTCTGTCACGATCATGGGCCGCCTGCCGGAACATGAAACCGTCACCGCCTTCACCATGACGCCGATCATCGGGCGGCTGACCGCGCCCTTCACGCCCGTGCCCGAACCGGGGGAGGTCGCGGAGGTCTTTTCCGTGCCGTTCGATCATATCGCCGATCCCGCGCGCTATTCGATTCAGTATCGGCGGTGGCGCGGCGAGCGGCGGTACTACTATACCGTGCCCTACGGCCCGTACTACATATGGGGGGCGACGGCCCGCATCCTGCGCGGTCTCGCCGGCAAGCTCTCGGGAGAGGCATGAAGGTCAGCGGCGACTGGATCAATGGCAAGGTGACGCAATCCGTCCTGCGGATGCTGACGGACGGGGGGCATGAGGCCTATGTCGTGGGCGGCTGCGTGCGCAACGCCCTTCTGGGCGAGGCGGTGAGCGATGTGGACATCAGCACCAACGCCCGCCCCGCACAGGTCATCGCTCTGGCCGAAGCCGCACGGCTCAAGGCTGTGCCGACCGGCATAGACCACGGCACCGTGACCGTGATCGCCTCCGGCACCCCGCATGAGATCACCACATTCCGCCGCGATGTCGAAACCGACGGTCGCCGCGCCGTCGTCGCCTTTGCCGATACGCTCGAAGAAGACGCCCGCCGCCGCGATTTCACCATGAACGCCCTCTATGCCGATGCAGAGGCCCGCGTGCACGACCCCCTCGGCGGGCTGGGCGATCTGCGGGCGCGTCGGGTGCGGTTCATCGACGATCCCGCCGCGCGCATCCGCGAAGATTACCTGCGCATCCTGCGCTTCTTCCGGTTTCACGCGTGGTACGGCGATGCGACCGCCGGGCTCGACCCCGAAGCGCTCGCCGCCTGCGCCGAATTGGCTGATGGCCTTTCCAACGTCTCTCGCGAACGGATCGGGGCGGAGCTTCTCAAACTGCTTGGCGCGCCCGATCCCGGCCCGGCCGTGGCCGCGATGGATCATGCTGGTGTGCTGGCGCGCATACTGCCGGGGGCGGACTCGCGCGCCCTGCCCGTGCTCATCCACGAAGAAGACCGCCTCGGCGCCGCGCCCGACCCGCTGCGCCGTCTGGCCACCCTCGCGGTGCCCGACCCCAAGGCGCTTCGCCTCTCACGGGCGGAGGCTCGGCGGCTCGCGCTTCTCGCTGGTGCCGCTCGTGATGGGACGGACCCCGCCGCGCTCGCCCTCGACCATGGCGCGCAAACCGCCCGGGATGCCCTCCTGATCCGCGCCGCCCTGATCGGTCAGCCGGTGAGCGACGAGGCATGGGCGCTGCCCGCCATCGCCGCGGCTCAGAGCTTCCCGGTCGCCGCGCGCGATCTCATGCCCGCGTATCAGGGGCCCGCGCTTGGCGCCCGCCTCGCCGCGCTTCGCGCCGCGTGGATCGCCTCCCGTTTTGCCCTCACCCGCGAAGATTTGCTCGCCCTCCCCGAGGTGTGACAAGTGTATGCCGCCGAGTCATACGCTTGTCATACAAAAGTCACACCCACTTTTCAGGGGCTTAGCCCAAAACGAAAAAACCCCGCCGAAACACGGCGGGGCAAGTTCGTGCCGTGGCAAAGGCCACAGGCACCGGCGGTACACCTTGAAAAATATCAGTTGGGACGATCGCCCATTTCTGCGCGGATCTGCTGGCGCAAGACGTCGATCGGGATGGTCTTGCCCTCCCGCTTGAAGCACCAATAGGTCCAACCGTTGCAGGATGGCGCGCCCTCAAGATGCGCCCCAACCTGATGGATGGATCCCTTTACATCGTTGCCCACAAGCGTGCCATCGGCCCGGATCTTGACCTTGTAACGCTTGTTCATCGACGTCAGTTCTTCGCCCGGGCGCAGCATGCCGCGCTCGATCAACTGGCCAAACGGCACCCGTGGTTCGGCCCGCTTGGAGGTCGAAACCTGAAGCGCTTCGCGGTCATATTTGCGAATGTTTTCAAGCCGCTTCTCCGCCACGGCGCGATAGCCCGCGTCGCGCTCGATACCGATGAAGTCGCGGCCCAGCATCTTGGCAACCGCGCCCGTCGTGCCCGTCCCAAAGAACGGATCAAGCACCACGTCGCCGGGATTGGTTGAGCCCACAAGCACGCGGTGCAGCAGCCCCTCGGGCTTTTGCGTCGGATGCGCCTTGTCGCCCTTGTCATCCTTCAGCCGCTCATGCCCGGTGCAGATCGGCAGCACCCAGTCAGAGCGCATCTGGATGCCCTCGTTGAGCGATTTGAGCGCCTCGTAATTGAAGGTGTATTTCGCACCCTCGTCGCGCGACGCCCAGATCATTGTCTCATGCGCGTTGGTGAACCGCTTGCCGCGAAAGTTCGGCATCGGGTTCGACTTGCGCCAAACCACGTCGTTGAGGATCCAGAAGCCTTCGTTCTGAAGCGCAGCCCCGACGCGGAAAATGTTGTGATATGAACCGATTACCCAGATCGCGCCATTGGGTTTCAACAGCCGCCGCGCGGCCTTCAGCCATGCTTCGGTGAACCGGTCGTAGGTTTCAAAACTTGCAAACCTGTCCCAGGCATCATCGACCGCATCAACCTTGGAGTTGTCAGGGCGGTGCAAATCGCCCTTGAGCTGCAAGTTATACGGAGGGTCCGCGAAAATCAGGTCGACGCTTCCCTCGGGAAGCGAATTCATCACTTCGATACAGTCGCCCGCAAGAATACGGTTAAGGGGGAGCGCATCAGCGCCCTTTTTCTTGGTCATCGTGTCCATTTCTCTGCCTCAAACCCCGGCGCATTTTTGCGCTCTCTGGATGTGGATAAGATGAGTCAAACACGAATCGCGGTCAATTTGTTTTTTGAATCAGTGGGTTAAGCTTTACTGTTGATACAAGATATTGTGGACAGGTTTGAACGAATGTCTATGGTGTGGGGTCACACCAAGATTTTGGAGCGCCAATTTGTGGCTTTTTGAGGGGTAACCCTTGTTCGTCTCCCACCCGTAGCCCGGAAACTGTTGCGCCAAATCCCTCATGATCTCGTCGCGCACGCATTTCGCGACGATCGACGCGGCCGCAATCGACAGGCAATTCGCATCCCCCCGCACGATCCCGGTGGCGGGCAGGTTGATTTCGCGGGGCAACATCTTGCCGTCGATCAGCGCATGGTCCGGCCGGACCGACAGCGCCGCCAGCGCCCGCATCATCGCCAGATGGCTGGCCCGAAGAATGTTGATACTGTCGATCTCCTGCACGCTGGCCTCACCCACACCGACGAAAGCCTTCGCCCGGATCTCCTCGCATAGTTCCGCGCGGCGCTTTGCGCTCAACTTCTTGGAATCGTTGAGCCCCTCGGGGATGGACAAAGGGTCAAGCACCACAGCAGCCGCCACCACAGGGCCGGCAAGCGGGCCGCGACCGGCCTCATCCACACCAGCCACTCGCTGCGCCCCTGCACCCATCAAACCCAGTTCTCGCAAGTAATCCGGAAGCCCGCCTGTCATCCCTCCTGCGTCTCCACGCAATGTCGGCGGAACGCCGATTTCAAAAGGTCCAACTCCGCACGAAGCAGCGCAAGCTCCGCCTCAAGATCACTGCGCAGATCGCCCGCGACAATCACGCAGCGGGCTAACTCCTGTCCCGCCGCGCTCGTCAACGAAAGGGTGTGCGCCCCGTCGGATATTGCCGCCGCAGGCACCCCCACCTCGGCAAAGCGCCCCTCAGCGCCCGTTCCGCCAAGGCGCACGTCCTCGATCCGGGCCCCGTCGCAAAAGGCGATGGGCGGCTCCTCCGAAGGATCAAGCTCTACCCGCCAGACGCCATCCCGCAGGCTTTGTTTGCGAAGGTCGGACATCCCTCTCTCCTAAAAGGCCGCGCGCGTCAGGCGCATCAGCGTCACGTCGCGCAGGTCGATCTGGTTCATCGCCGGATCATGCAGGATCAGATCGAGCCAAAGCCGATCTATGGGCCGCCGCTCCAGCTCCGCATAGGCCAGATCGAACTCAACCATGGGCCGGGCATGGGACGGGTCGAAATCGCGCACCAGCGTATTGGTTTGCGGTCCCTGTCGGATGTTCAGGCGCGATGAAATCCGGGCGGGACGCTCAGAGGACACATGCACATCCAGACGAAGAAGGTGGCGCGGCTCCAGCCCGGCACAACCATCTTCGGGAATATCGATCACCAGCGACAGGAACCCGCCTTGATAGTGATAGCAATCGAGCGACAGGCCAAAGGGGGCAAGGTCGTCCAGCCCCGTATTCGCGCGCTGCGACAAGGCGACTTCCGGCTCGCGCCCATCTACGAACAAAGAGGCCTCGGCCCCGATCGCTGTCCGGTTTTCCGAAATCACCTGCCCCTTTGGGCTGAGCGGGCTTTGCCAGATTTCCGGCCGCCATGCCCATTCCGTGCCGGGTGGTCGCCGGAATGTATCGCCCCCGGCCCGCCTGTCGCTAAGGTTCAGAAAACCATCGAGTTCCCGTTGCAAGGCCCGCGCCCTTGCCCTCGTTTCCAAGGTTTCCGAGGGATCCAGGGTTTGCGCCGCAGCCGCGCGTCCGCGCCAGTGCCGGAGGGCGAGGCTTTGGATCAACCGGCCAATCATTTTGCCGAACTTGCCTTGCGGATGGACTCTGCGAAAGATCGTGCCAGACGCGCCCCCGCCGCGTCGCCCACCGCGCTTCCCTTGGGGCCGAACACTCCGATCAAGACCCCGTGGCCATTGACGTTCAGCCCCGCCCGCCAGTGCGCCGAAGCGCCATCAGGCACGATCTTCTGACCGCCTTTCGACAGACGGACCAAGGCCATATCGCCTTCGGCTCGTGCCTCGGAGGGGCCGAAGGGCTGCAATGCGGTGGTCAGAACCGTCAGGTCCACCTCCCCCGCCGTCGTCGGGCTGAGATCCACCGTCGCGGTCAACACCAAGGGCCGGGCCGGGCCGGGCTCAGCCCCATCGGAAAGCCGGGAACAGCTCGCCACGAGGGCAAAGGCCATCCCGTCCCCCCGGCGGGTCGCCTCCCGGTCGATGCAATAGCCAAGCGGTGGCGCGATCACCACGCCGCCCCCTGCAAAGGACATGCTCTGCGTTACCGGACCACCCGCGGGCACGCAGCCCGCAAGCATGACAGCGCCCAGAGCGGCGATGCGAATTGCGCGCCCCACGGGCCCCTCAGAGATCCATATAAATGTGGGTCTCTGCCTCCGCGCCCGGATGGGTCACAGCACCCTTGTAGGTCGCGCCCACCAGTTGCGCATATTTCCAAAGAGCGCCCGAGGCATAGTTGGTCTCCCGCGGTCCCGCCCATCCAGCGCGGCGCGTGGCCATGTCCTCGTCGGTGATGTCGACGCTGATCTCGCCAGTAACGGCGTTGATGGTGATAAGATCGCCATCCTTCAGAAGAGCGATGGGGCCACCTTGCGCCGCTTCGGGGCCGACGTGACCCACACAGAAACCGCGCGTTGCGCCCGAAAAGCGCCCGTCGGTGATAAGCGCGACTTTCTTGCCGACACCCTGTCCAGAAAGCGCCGCCGTGGTCGACAGCATTTCGCGCATACCGGGGCCGCCTGCGGGGCCCTCATTGCGGATCACGATGACCTCGCCCTCTTCATAGGCGCGTGCCTTCACGGCCTCGAAAGCATCTTCTTCGCATTCGAACACGCGGGCTGGGCCGGAAAAGACCTGCTCTTCCTCGCTCATGCCTGCGACCTTTACGATGGCACCCTCGGGGGCAAGGTTGCCCTTGAGGCCAACAACACCACCGGTCTTGGTGATGGGCGTCTCAATGGGATAGATCACCTTGCCGTCCGCGACGCGCTCGATGAGCTCAAGCTCTTCGCCGATGCTGCGGCCCGTCGCTGTCATGCAATCCTCATGGATGAGTCCCGCCTTGCGCAACTCTTTCATGACCACGGGAATTCCGCCCGCATCATACAGATCCTTGGCGACATAGGCGCCGCCCGGCTTGAGATCCACGAAGTACGGGGTCTCGCGGAAGATTTCGCACACATCTTCGAGGAAGAATTCGATCCCCGCCTCGTGGGCGATGGCCGGCAGGTGCAACCCGGCGTTGGTCGATCCCCCGGTGCAGGCGACGACCCGCGCGGCGTTTTCCAGCGACTTGCGCGTGACGACGTCCCGCGCACGGATGTTCTTTTCCAGAAGGCTCATGACCGCGCGGCCTGACGCCTCCGCATATTGGTCCCGGCTTTCATAGGGCGCGGGCATCCCCGACGAATTCATCAGCGCAAGCCCGATCGCCTCGGAGACACAAGCCATGGTATTGGCGGTAAACTGTCCGCCACAGGCCCCGGCTGAGGGGCAAGCCACCCGCTCCAGCATATCGAGCGCCTTGTCCGACAAGGTGCCATTCTGGTGCCGGCCAACCGCCTCGAACATGTCCTGCACGGTCAGATCGCGCGTGCGGAAATCTTCGGGGATCTCGTCCACCTGAGGCGCCTTGCCGGGAAGGATCGACCCGCCATAGATGAACACCGACGGCACGTTGAGGCGAACCATCGCCATCATCATCCCCGGCAGCGACTTGTCGCATCCGGCGAGCCCGACAATCGCATCATAGCAGTGGCCGCGCATCGTCAGCTCGACCGTGTCGGCAATGGCCTCCCGAGACGCGAGAGAGGATCGCATGCCCTCGTGCCCCATGGCGATCCCGTCCGTCACGGTGATGGTCGTGAATTCGCGCGGGGTGCCGTGGGCCTCTTTCACGCCGCCCTTTACGGCCTGAGCCTGACGGGACAGCGAGATATTGCACGGTGCAGCCTCGTTCCAGCAGGTCGCAACACCGACCAGCGGCTGGTGAATTTCCTGCTCGGAAACTCCCATCGCATACATGTAGGACCGGTGCGGCGCGCGGGCCGGTCCCTCGGTCACATAGCGGCTGGGCAGGACTGACTTGTCGAATTTGGTCATTGGCTGGCTCCCCGGAAAAGTCTGCCTTGGTCTAAGTGACCGCGCGGGGGCGCGCAAGCGGCTGACGCATCGCATTGCAGAGCGCCCTTCGCCGCCCTACCTTCCCCGAATGCGCTACGCCGCCCATCAACGCTTCATCGAACCGGCCCGGCCCACCAAGGAACCTTGGCGGCTCATAGCGGGTCTGTTGCTGCTTATGGTGCTTTTTCTTGCCCTCAACTGGGGTCTTGATGCTGTTATTGCCCTTCTTGGCGGCCGAGAGCTTTCGACGGCGCTCACGAGACTGACCCAAGACCAAAGCGGCCCGGGCTTCGCACTCGCCTCGCTCTTTCGCCTCGGATTTCTCGGCGTCGCCTGCATTTTGACTGTACGAACGCTGCACCGCCGGGGAGGCCGTTCGCTTTTTGGCGACACAAAACGAGCCCTGGGCCAAGGTGGCCGCGTGCTCGTCGCGCTTGCCCTGCTCTATGCGGCGATTGCGGTCTTGCCGCCGTGGGGGTCGGATTTGCAGCCGGAACCAAACCTGCCGTTCGGGCTCTGGCTTTCTCTTCTGCCGCTATCGCTTGTCGCCATAATCGTACAATCGGGGGCTGAGGAACTGGTCTTTCGCGGCTATCTGCAACAACAACTCGCCGCGCGCTTCGCCTCCCCTCTCATATGGGCTGCTCTTCCAACAGCGCTGTTCGCCGCGCTGCACTATGCGCCCGCGCTCGCGGGGGAGAACGCAGGCCTTGTCGCACTCTGGGCTGCCGCGTTCGGGATCGCCGCCGCAGATCTGACCGCGCGCGCCGGAACGCTGGGCCCCGCCATTGCCTTTCACGCCTTCAACAACGCCACAGCGCTTCTGTTGCTGGGCGTTGCGGGGAACTTCGACGGGCTGGCGCTCTATGTGCTTCCCGTAGAGATGACGGATACCGCTGCGATCCCCGCCTTGATGCTCGTCGATCTCTGCATCCTTTTTGTCGGGTGGCTTGCCGCCCGTCTGGCGATCCGCGCATGAGTGCGGCGCCGATTGCAATTTGCTGTCCCCGAGATTATTTGGGGCCGCATCCGTCCAGCAAGGATTTGGCATGAACTGGATCACCAACTACGTCCGGCCGAAGATCAACTCGCTTTTCTCCCGCCGTGAGACGCCCGAAAACCTCTGGCAGAAGTGCGATGAGTGCGGAACGATGCTCTTTCATCGTGAACTGGCGCAGAACCTGAATGTCTGCACCAACTGCGGGCATCACATGGCAATCCGCCCCCGCGACCGCTTTACCGCGCTGTTCGATGGCGGGATTTTCGCAGAGGTGAAGGTGCCCGCGCCGATTGCCGATCCACTGCACTTTCGCGACCAGAAGAAATACCCCGACCGTCTGCGCGCCGCACAGCGCGCCACCGGAGAGGCCGAAGCGATGCTGGTGGCCACCGGTGAAATCGGACGGACACCCATCGTCGCCGCCGCACAGGATTTCTCCTTTATGGGTGGCTCCATGGGGATGTATGTCGGGAATGCGATCATCGCGGCGGCGCAAGAAGCGGTGAAGCTCAAGCGCCCGCTCGTCCTCTTTTCAGCCGCTGGCGGCGCACGGATGCAAGAGGGGATCCTGTCTCTCATGCAGATGCCGCGAACGACCGTTGCCGTACAGATGCTGAAGGAAGCGGGCCTGCCCTATATCGTCGTGTTGACCCATCCGACGACCGGCGGCGTCACCGCGTCCTATGCGATGCTGGGGGATATCCAGATCGCCGAGCCGAACGCGCTCATCTGTTTTGCTGGCCCCCGTGTGATCGAACAGACCATCCGCGAGAAGCTCCCCGAAGGGTTTCAGCGGGCGGAATACCTGCGCGACCACGGCATGATCGACCGAGTGACTGATCGCAACGCTCTGCGCGGCGAGTTGATATCCATCATCCGCATGCTGCTCGGCCAACCACCCGCGGTCATGGGGGATCTTCCGGCCCCGGCACCGATCCCTTCTGTCTCCCGTCCGGCATCGGAGCCGGATGCCGCGGAAACGGAGATCCCCAGCAAAGCGCACAGCGCCGCGCCGGTTCGCGAATGACTGCCCAAGGTTCCGACGTCGTCCTTGAACGGATGATGTCGCTCCACCCCAAGATCATCGACCTGACGCTGGATCGGGTGTGGCGGTTGCTGGACGCGCTCGACCACCCGGAAAAGCGCCTTCCCCCGGTGATCCACATCGCGGGGACGAACGGCAAGGGGTCGACCCAGGCCATGATCCGCGCCGGGCTCGAAGCAGGTGGGGCGAAGGTCCACGCCTATACCTCGCCCCATCTCGTCCGGTTTCACGAACGCATCCGCCTCGCTGGCGATCTCATCTCAGAGAAGGCGCTCACCGCGATCCTTGATGAGTGCTATGAGACGAACGGCCCCGACGCGATCACCTATTTCGAGATT
Source organism: Poseidonocella pacifica (assembly GCF_900111875.1). Classification (GTDB taxonomy): domain Bacteria; phylum Pseudomonadota; class Alphaproteobacteria; order Rhodobacterales; family Rhodobacteraceae; genus Poseidonocella; species Poseidonocella pacifica. The sequence goes on along the minus strand of NZ_FOJU01000004.1, from coordinate 119,934 downwards.
ACCACCTGTGCCGCGTTGCTTGCCTTCGCCCGAACCCCAGCAGACTACACCTTGCTGGAGGTGGGATTGGGCGGACGGCTCGATGCCACCAACGTCATCGAAACGCCGCGCCTCACCGTGATAACCCCGATCTCCCTCGACCACGAAAGCTATCTTGGCGACACGCTGGCAAAGATCGCGACGGAAAAGGCGGGCATTCTCAAGCGCGGCGTTCCCTGCGTGGTTGGGCCACAGCCCGACGAAGCGATGGACGTGATCGAAGCGCGCGCGGCAGCACTCGGCGTACCGCTCCATGCCTATGGTCAGCAATGGCACGTCACCCGCGAGCATGGGAGACTGGCGTTTCAGGATGAGACCGGCCTGCTCGACCTCCCGCCGCCCGTTCTGCCCGGCGTGCATCAGACGGAAAACGCTGGCGCGGCGCTCATGGCGCTACGGCTTCTCGGACAGGCTGAGCCTGCTTGCGAAGCGGCACTGACGCGGGCGGATTGGCCTGCTCGGATGCAACGGTTGCGCGGTGGCGCTCTCAACGCGCTCGCGCCGCAAGCTGAAATCTGGCTCGACGGGGGCCACAATCCCGCTGCGGGCAAGGCGCTGGCCACCACGCTGTCGGAATTGCCCGAGCGGCCCACGCATTTGATCTGCGGAATGCTCAATACCAAAGATGTGTCGGGATATTTGCGGCCTCTCGCTGGGCAAGCGCAGTCCCTGACGGCAATTTCCATTCCGGGTGAAGCCGCGACCCTCTCCGCCGAGGAGACCGCCTCCGCAGCAAACGGCGCAGGCTTTCAGGACGTAACGACCGCGCCTGACCTTGCCGCCGCCGTTTCCGCGCTGCACCGGGTGGACCCCGATGCGCGCATTCTCATCTGCGGCTCGCTCTATCTTGCCGGACATGCCTTGAGACAACAGGGCTAGCTGGCTCAGCTTTTTTCTTCGGCCTTGGTCTTGGGTGCGGTCGTCTTGGACGCTTCACCCTTGGAAACCGCAGGTTTGGCCTGAACGGCCTTTTCGGTTTTCTCCGAAGGGACGGGCGCTGTCGCCTCTGCCGCAGGTGCCGAGATCTTTTCCGCTACGACCTCCGCAGCCTTAGCGGGAGGAGTGACTTCTGTCGTCTTGGCGACTGTTTCGGGCGTCTTGGGGGCGAGTTCCGCTGACTTAGCTTCAACAGGAGCAGTCTTTTCCGCCGCCTTGGGGGCCGCGCTCTTCGCAGAGCTGCGGCGGGTCGCTACCTTCTTGGCCGGAGCGGGAGCCTTAGGAGTGACTTCGGTCGGTGCAGGGAGGGTTTCGATGGAATTTGCCGCGACAACGGCGGGTGCCTTGGCGACCTTGTTGCCCGTTCCGCAAAGCGACACGGGCGCATCGTGCCACGGCGAAAACGTAAGGCTATAGCTCATCATCTGCTGGGCGAAGCGGATCTGCATCTCCATCATATAACCAGCGAAACGAACCTGCGCTGCGGAAAAACGTAGGGGATCGGGTGCCATCATCATGGGCGATCTGTCCTCTTTACATCGAAAAGGCCGGGCAATGGCCGGCGGTGGATTCTGGGCAAGGCGCCCGCCACGACTCGTGACATCAGGACTCTAACGTTAGCCGCACTGCAGCGAAACCACTTCGAGTAGAACAGCGGACGAAAACGGGGGTTTCCCGCCAGTTGCCCATTTCCGCGGCCTAAGATGGATCAGGTCCGCCGCAGAGTCTCGCCATAGGAAAGGGTCGGAAACAACTCTATCACCTTGTCGATGGAGGCATCCGGCGCGGCAAGACGTTGTGACACCAATTCCGCCGCTTTGCGCCCAATCTCAAAACGACAGGCATCCATCGTTGCCAACTGGCGCGGCAAACCGTTGAGCAGCTCCACACCGTTGAAGCCCGCCAATCCTATCTGATTTGGAATATCGATCCCCTTGTCGAGAAGGTACAGCAGCCCCCCCGCGGCAATCATGTCATTGGAGTAATAAAGAAAATCAAGATCCGGTGTGCGATCCAACATCGCTGCGGTCATCTCCCGCCCCTTGGCTAGCGCCGATCCGCCGGAGTAGAATTCCTGATCCGCCACTTCGATACCCGCCTTGGCGAGAGCGCCGGTAAGACCCTCGAACCGTTTACGCGCCCGGTGATCAAGTGGCATCTTGGTGCCCATGAACCCGATCCGCCGAAATCCAGCCTCCGCGATGGCTTGGCCCATCATACGCCCGGCACGCCGATGAGAAATGCCCACGGCGCAATCGACCGGCTGGCCGTCGATATCCATGATCTCCACCACCGGAATGCCCGACGCTTCGAGCATGGCGCGACTGGCATCGGAATGCTCGATCCCCGCAATGATGACCCCCGAAGGACGCCAACTCAGCATCTCGTAGAGGACTTTCTCTTCCTTTTCGGGAATGTAATCCGTGACCCCGACGACCGGTTGCAACTCCGTATCCTCCAGAACCTGACTGATACCGGTCATCACGTCGGGAAAAACCATGTTGGACAGCGACGGGATGATCACACCCACGAGGTTCACGCGCTGGCTTGCGAGAGCGCCGGCAATCTTGTTTGGCACATACCCTAGGCGCTTGGCGGCGCGAAGAACCCGTTCGCGGGTCGTTTGGCTGACATCGCCGCGATTGCGCAATACGCGGCTTACGGTCATCTCAGATACGCCGGACGCCTCCGACACATCCCGCAGAGTCAAAGGGCGTTTCGGGGGCTGGGTCACTGCATGCTTTCTGTTTTTGCTTTGCCCCATGATACTTCTGATCGCTTCCGCTGTACAAGCGAATGCAGGGTCTTGTCATGAACGTCACTCCGGGCGAAAAGGGCCGGGTGACCTCGTGGCTCAACTGGATAGAGCAGCCCCCTCCTAAGGGGCAGGTTGCAGGTTCGAATCCTGCCGGGGTCACCATTCGGATCGGGTCAGAGATCCTTCGATCCACCTCCCCCCGCAATGAATGATTCCATGACCCTGGGTCATGATTTCAACGCGAAAGAGAGCCTCCTGAGATTAGCTCGCGTCGGATTGTTGACGGCTCCTCTACAACGCACTTCGAGAGAGGGTATTGCCCGGCAGTTTGCCGCTCAATCCGGAAACTATTAACTTTTTAGTAAAATTGGCCTCCTGAAAAAGCACATTGTCGCTACATAAACTCACTGACGCTGTTCCGCAGCAGTGTATTGGAAAGGTACGAAATGGTGAGTCGCAATGCCGCGCTAGACGATATGATCGAGTTCGCAATGGAGGAACTTCTTTCAGGGAATGCTCCTCGCAAACGCTCCATGGTGCGCCGCATGGCTCAACGCTGGCCCGAGCAACCGGCTCTGGCGCTTGTCTATTCGGTCACATCCGCCACTGAGATGATCGAAGATCAGTTCGGGCGTTCGGACGATCCTGTCATACCCTTGGGCTATCGGCTTGCCGCGCTCGTATCCTCCGACATCCACGCCGTGCAATCCATGGGACAAACCCCCTCCGTAGCGCAGGACCTGCTCCATTTCTGGCGACGTGTCGATCCGCTTTTCCTCCGTCTGAACTAGACCGATCACCCGGCGTCACCTCTGCGTGAAACGGCGTTGCAGGGGCTTGGCCAACGTTCCGCCCGGTAGCACTCTGGTCAGATACTGGAGGATATCGAATGACCCTGTTGCCTGAAAAAGTCAAAGTCCTGTCGCTTACTTTGGCGCTTGGGATTGCCGCCCTGCTCACATGCGAACGCGCCGAGGCCGCAGCCCAGGAAACCCTGATCGTCGCAGGAGGATGCTTCTGGTGTGTGGAAGCGGACTTCGAAAAGGTCCGGGGTGTCGAAGAGGTTGTCTCAGGCTACACTGGCGGAACCGTTCCGAATCCGACTTACAAACAGGTCACTGCGGGCGGAACCGGCCACTATGAAGCTGTAGAAATCCGCTTTGATCCAGCCCAGGTAAGCCGGGCGAGCTTGATCAATTTGTTCCTCCGATCGGTAGACCCGACCGATGCCGGGGGTCAGTTCTGTGATCGCGGCGCCTCTTATAGAACGGCAATCTTCGCGCAAGACGCCTCGGAGGCGGAGTTGGCACGAAGCGCCGTAGCCTCCGCCGAGAAGGAGATCGGCCAAACGATCGTGACCCCCATTCTGAACGCGGGGCCATTTTACGGCGCTGAAGAGTATCATCAGGATTACTACAAAAGCTCTGACCGCGTGCTGACCAGATTTGGGTACGTGGCCAAGAAGGACGCCTATAAACGGTACCGCGAGGGGTGTGGGCGCGACCAAAGAATCCGTTCGATCTGGGGCGACGACGCGCCGTTCGTCGGCGGCTGATCAGAGGGCGAGAACCTCACGCAAGTCCGGAATGACATCCGCCGTACCATGACGGGCTACCATAAGTGCGGCGGCTCGGGATGCCAGATCTATGGCTTCTTCTACTGGATGGCCACGATCGAGCCCGGCGAGGAGATAGCCGGTAAACGTGTCGCCCGCGCCCGTCGTATCTACTGGAATGGCAGGATGGGCCGGAAAGCGGCGCGTCTCACCTTGGGTAATCCAGTCACAGCCGTCGGCCCCGTGGGTGACAAAGACATTTTCAATGCCCAATTCCCCTGCGAGCACCCCAAGTTCATCCTGTAATTGCCTCGCTTCCACAGCGTTCAGGATAAGCAGATCTAGAAAGGGCACGAGCGCGCGAAGACGTCCCGGAACGTAAGGTGCCACCGCATAGGCGACCCGCATTCCGAGCTTTCGACCTGTTTCCGCGGCAAAGCCTTGTTCCCCTGTCTCATTCTGAAACAACAGGAAATCTCCCGTTTCCGCCCCGGAAATTGCTGCGCCAATCATATCCGTTGAGATTTTGGCATTGGCCCCCGGATAGAGAACGATGGTGTTTTCACCCTCCGTATCGCGCATGATATTGGCGTGGCCCGTCGCCCCCGTCAGGACGCCTATATGCCGGGTGTCGACACCAAATTCAGTCAGACGGTCCCGCGCCCAGACGCCGTCACTTCCCACAGCGCCGATATGGGCCACATGAGCGCCGGCCCTTGCGGCAGCGACGGACATATTCGCCCCCTTGCCACCAAGACCCATGCTCAATTCGGTGGAGGCAATGGTCTCGCCCGGCCCGGGGATACGCGGCACACTATAGAAGTTGTCGACGTTGATAGACCCGAGATTCCAGATGGTCATGGTGGCCCCCGCCCGAAGAATTCAGGCAGAGAATGCCCGTGGAGGTCGGTGGCCGCAAGGCAATGAGCCTATTCCGAGAGCCAGTGCAGCAGTGTCTCGAACTCATACTCGATACGAAAGGCATTCTCATCGGCGGCGCGCATCGCAGCAGACCAACTCTGAAGCATCCGCGACATCCCGTAAGCAACTTCGCTGTCGACGAGGATTCCGCGCCGAAGGGATACACGATGAGGGTATCGCGCAGAAATCTGAACCATCATACGAATATGATCGGTCGTCACCCGGCTGAAATCATAGCCCCGAACGTCGATGAGCATGGGGAGGCTGTCTTCGCCAAGGTTCCGGCGCTGCAAGACCTCGAGCATCTCGGCGACGTCATGCGGTGCGATCTCTCTCAGAAGATAGAGATAGAGCACCGATGGTTCGCTGAAAGCGGTAACCCGATTGATGCTGAATCCGGAAACCTCCAGGATCGGCTCGAAAGAAATATCCGGCCGATTGGCGCGCGTTGCACTCATCCGCAAAAACCTCGTTTACTCGTTAAAAAACGTCTTGGGTGGCGATGGCCCGGAACAAAGTTAATTGACCCGTTAGTCAAGCTAGGTAGAAGCCTCTGGCCTTTCAAACAACGTTTTCCTTCCGTCATGACGCTACGTAAAAATGTGCGCGAAACAATCTTGCTTTCCCTACGTCATCTGGCATCGAAAAGTTGCATAGATTTTTCACGAACGAACTTTTCATCTCGCGCGCATTGTCGTTCTGAGGGCTAACCTATCCTCGAAGCGCTTTGGATCGGCCAATTTTCGCCGTCCATCGAATCAAAGCGGTTTGAATACACAGGGCCCGCGGGATTATCTTGGCTCCCGCGGTTACCGCGACAGAGGGCAAGAACGGGGGTTCAATCCCCCGAGGCCGGACTTTAGTCTGCGCTCCGATCAACCCGTCAGGAGAAGTTGGTGAAATCAGACGCCCCCGCAGCCACGCCCATGATGGTGCAGTACCTAGAGATCAAGGAAGCGCACCCGGGCGCGCTCTTGTTCTACAGGATGGGCGATTTCTATGAGTTGTTCTTCGATGATGCGGTCGCCGCCTCCGCTGCGCTCGATATCGCGCTGACGAAGCGGGGCAAACACGCGGGCGAGGATATTCCCATGTGCGGCGTTCCCGTACATGCGGCGGAATCCTATCTTTTGACACTCATCAGAAAAGGCTTTCGCGTCGCTGTTTGCGAACAGCTTGAGAGCCCGGCCGAAGCCAAGAAGCGTGGATCCAAATCCGTTGTGAAACGCGATGTCGTGCGATTGGTGACACCCGGCACTTTGACCGAAGACTCTCTTCTGGAGGCGCGGCGGCACAATTTTCTCGCCGCCTTCGCGCGGATCAGGGATGAATGTGCGCTTGCTTGGGTGGATATATCGACAGGAGCGTTTCATGTCGCCGGCCTCAAGGAGGCGTCGCTCGGCCCGGAACTTGGCCGCATCAGACCTGCGGAGCTTTTGGTTTCGGAGGCCGAGGAGAGCAAGTGTAGAGACATCACGGACGAAGCAGGAGCTTCGCTAACGACACTGGGGGCATCAGCCTTCGATTCCACGAGCGCCACCCGCCGCATCTGTGAGCTTTTTGGAATTGCGTCCATCGACGCCTTCGGAAGCTTTGAGCTTGCGCAGATCGCCGCGATGGGCGCGATCGTCGAATGGCTTACCATCACCCAGAAGGGCAACCTGCCCTTGCTTCGCCCCCCGCAGCAGGAGCCCGCAGGGGGCAATGTTCAGATCGACGCGTCGACCCGCCGCAATCTCGAACTGACGCAGGCGTTGGGTGGAGGACGAGCCGGCTCACTGCTGCAGACGATTGATCGCACAGCGACGGCCGCCGGCGCGCGTTTGCTGGAGCGGCGCCTATCGGCCCCCTCAAGGCAGTTGGATGTGATCCAATCGCGCCTTGATGCCGTAAGCTTCGCGGCGGAAAACTCAGGGGTTGCGAACGCGCTGCGCGAGAGTTTGCGCCATATTCCCGATGTCGATCGCGCTCTTTCTCGGCTCGCACTTGATCGCGGAGGGCCACGTGACCTCGCGGGCATAGGCACGGCGCTCGCACGTACGGAACAGATCGCAACGGCGCTTGAAGGGTTTGATCTTCCTGACCTCATTCGGAGCGCCACCAAGAGCCTGCGCGGACACGAAGACCTGCGCGCGTACCTTGATGAGGCCCTCGTGGCCGATCCTCCTCTGCTGGCAAGAGATGGCGGCTTTGTCGCCAGCGGGTTTGATGACGAGTTGGACGAAACGCGCAGGCTTCGCGACGAAGGCCGCAGCATCGTCGCATCGCTTCAGGCGCGATATGCCGAGGACACTGGGATCCAGAGCCTAAAGGTCAAGCACAACAACGTCCTCGGCTATTTCATTGAAACAACGGCCACCCATGCGCAAAAGATGCTGGCGCCGCCACACTCGGAGACCTTTATCCACCGGCAAACCACCGCAAATCAGGTGCGTTTCACCACCGTGGAGTTGAGCGGCCTCGAGACGCGCATCCTCAACGCGGGCGGCCGTGCGCTTGAGATTGAGAAACGGATCTACTCTGAACTCAGGCAGGCCATACTGAAAAGCGCAGGGCCCTTGGGTAACCTCTCGCAGGCGCTCGCGGAAATTGATCTGACCGTCGCCCTCGCGACCCTTGCCCGCGAAGCGGATTGGACACGGCCCCAGCTTGATGCAAGCCGCGCCTTCGATATTGAGGGCGGACGGCACCCGGTTGTCGAGGCCGCCTTGCGCCGCTCGGGCGATCCGTTCATCGCGAACACATGTGAGTTGAGCGAGACGCCTGTCTGGTTGCTCACCGGTCCGAATATGGCGGGTAAATCTACCTTTCTGCGGCAAAACGCGCTCATCGCCCTTCTTGCCCAGATGGGTAGCTTCGTTCCGGCACGGCGTGCACATATCGGGATCGTCAGCCAGATCTACTCCCGTGTGGGGGCGTCGGACGATCTCGCACGGGGCCGTTCGACATTCATGGTGGAAATGGTCGAAACCGCCGCCATCCTGAATCAGGCGGATGACCGCGCCCTTGTCATTCTTGATGAGATCGGGCGCGGGACGGCGACATACGACGGGCTTTCGATCGCATGGGCAACGCTGGAGCATCTGCACGAAACAAACCGGTGTCGCGCACTTTTTGCGACCCACTATCACGAACTCACGGCGCTGGCTGGAAAGCTGCCGGGCGTGGCCAATGCGACCGTCGCGGTGAAGGAACACGATGGCGACGTGATCTTTCTCCATGAAGTTCGGAAAGGGGCTGCCGACCGGTCCTATGGGGTCCAAGTTGCCCAACTCGCGGGCCTTCCGCCCTCGGTCGTGGCGCGCGCGCGCACCGTTCTTGATGCGCTGGAGAGGGGTGACCGAGGCGGCTCCCCCGCCAAACAGACGATCATCGATGACTTGCCCTTGTTCAGCGTCGCCGCCGCTCCGCCCCCAAAGACCAAGCCTCAACCCGCCATTGAGCGACTACGTCAGGTTCATCCCGATGAACTTTCTCCCCGTGAAGCGCTAGACCTGCTCTATGAGCTCAAGTCGCTGGCCGAGAGTTGACCTTGCCAAGCTCGTCTCAGGCGGCCATCTAGGACAGGATCCAAAGGAGACGCCGCCATGACACGCGCTATCAAAATCGCCCCTTCGATCCTTTCGGCCGATTTCGCCAACTTCGGCGCTGAATGCGCAGCGATCGAGTCACAAGGGGCCGACTGGGTTCATGTGGACGTCATGGATGGGCATTTTGTCCCCAACATCACATTTGGCCCCGCCACCTGTGCCGCCATCCGCCCGCATATCAAGGGGGTGATGGACGTTCATCTGATGATCGCGCCGGTCGATCCGTATATCGATGCCTTCGCCAATGCAGGCGCGGATGTCATTACCGCTCACCTGGAAGCAGGGCCGCACATTCACCGGACACTGCAGGCCATTCGCTCCCATGGTGTGAAAGCCGGAATCGCCCTCAATCCCGGAACGCCCGCCGAAGCGATCGCCCCACTCATGGACATGATCGACTTGGTATGTGTGATGACGGTAAATCCGGGCTTTGGTGGGCAAAGCTTCATCATGAGTCAGATCGAGAAGGTGCGTAGCCTCTCGGACATGATCGGTGATCGGCCCATTCACATAGAGATCGACGGCGGGGTCGACCCGAAAACAGCCCCACTTGTCGCGGCAGCCGGGGCCGATGTGCTTGTTGCGGGATCTGCAGTCTTTCGCGGTGGGTCAGTTTCCGCCCCTGAGGTCTATGGTGAGAATATCCGCGCGATCAGAGCCGCCGCCGAAGCCGCGCTTTAGTCCCCGAGTATCAGGTGTCTGTGCTCAGCAAGATAGATGCGCAGCCACGGCGTGAACTTTTCCGGGCTTCTTGATATCTCTGCTTCGAGGTCCGCAATCTCCACCCAACGGGTATCGAGAACTTCTTCGGGGTTAGGCACGGGTTCGAGGTCTTCGGGCGCATCGAGCTTGAAAAGAGAGACGTCCTCATCCTCGATCAACCCGCCACCGACCTCCGCGCGATAGTGAACTTGCCCGCAGGAAAATGGATTGAGCCCCGGCAGCCCCAACTCTTCGGCGAGCCGCCGCTTCGCGCAATCCAGCGGCGCTTCGCCCCAATGCGGATGGGTGCAACAGGTGTTCGCCCAGAGGCCCGGCGTGTGATACTTGCCGAGCGCGCGTTGCTGCAGAAGCAAGTTCCCCCGCCGCAAAACGAACACCGAAACAGCCTTGTGCCGCAGCCCGAGCCGATGCGCCTTGAGCTTCTCGACAGGGCATAACTGACCATCTAGATAGGCGGGTATTAGCGTTTGTGTCATGGCGTGACAGGTGCCCCTTCCTGCCCTCTTGTACAAGAGGGCAGCACAGCCCCTTGGACTGGGCGATCAAAGAACTTATCTCCTCATCTATTGCCCGTCTCCCCCGGAGTTCTCATGTTTCGTTCCGCCCTGATATTTTTCGCACTTCTGGCCGCAAGTTCCGGCCATACCCAGTCGGCCGACAACGGTCGGGTCGTGGTGGAAAAGCAATGCACCACCTGCCATGCCGTGATCGATCCGGAGGGCAACAAGCTTGTCGGACGCGACGCCCGCACCGGCCCTAACCTTTACGGCATTGTGGGGCGCAAAGCGGGCGATGCTGATTTTCGGTATGGTTCCGCCATCCTCAAAGCGCGGGAATTCGGGTTGGTTTGGACCGAGGCGAACCTGAGCCAATACCTTCAGGATCCAAGCGGCTTTCTGGCAAAATTTCTCGATGATCCGCAAGCCCAGAGCAAGATGCCCTACCGAGTTAGAAACGCGGGCGAAGCTGCCGATGCGGCGCACTATCTCTCGCGCGCAGCGCGGTAGGATCACGCGATCTGAAGGTGGTAGCGTGTCCTCTGACAATACACCTCTTCGGGGCAAAGCGTGATGCTGGGGTAATCGGGGTGGTTTGGTGCATCGGGCCAGCCTTGTGGTTCCAACGCCACTCCCGACCGCGGCCCGAATTCGAAATCGTTCAAGACCCTTGGGCCTGTGATAGGCAATGAATATCCGTTGAACACTTGTAGCCCCGGCTCTGTCGTTTCCAGCGTCAGCTTTGCCAAAGGCCCTGCAAGGCGCGCGGCCAAGGCCATTGGCCGCGAAGCGGTAGCCAAACAGTAGCTGTTGTCGATTTCGACGTCGCCATCCAAAGCATGGGCCGTTCGGAAATCAAACTTTGTATCCTCAACGGGCTGAGGCAATCCCATAGGGATAAGATCCTTGTCCGTTTCCAACACATGATCCGCGAAGATCTGTAACTCGTGATCTGCCGTGTCGCCATTCGATCCGAGGTTCCAATAGGGGTGATGCGCGAGGTTCATCACCGTCTGCACATCACTCTTTCCAGTAAGCGTCAGCTCGAGGGTCGCGCCGCTAATTTGATAGTGCGCTTCGAGCCTGCGCGTTCCCGGTAGACCGTCTTCGCCAGCCGAAAGGTCGAGCGTGAGGACCGCATCGGTCGGACCAGCATGGACAATTTTCCAGATGCTATGATGGACACCCGCCTCGCCACAATGGACAACGTGCCCGGTCGGTTCATTGGGGGGCAATTTGTAGCGCTCCCCGTCAATCCACAGTGATCCATCACGCAGCCGGTTCGCAACCGGCCCGACGACCGCCCCCGCGTATTGCAGCGGCCCCACCATCTCTGAGGGGGCAGCAGGCGCAAGCAGCAGCGGAGAATCCACTCCCTCAAGTCGCAGGTCGGCCAATGTTGCGCCCAAAGTCCAAATCTCGGCGCTAAGGTCATCCGACCGTAGGGTTACGGCATGAACATCTTCGCCACGGGGCGCTACGCCGACAAAACGCATCATAGCAATTCCCACGCCACATCCGCAGCCCCGATCGTTTGACCTCGCCATTCGATGGGCGCCGCGCCATAGTTTGTGTAAACCCGATGAGTTGCCGTATCGCGCCGGCGAAGCGCCGCAGGCATGGCCTCAGTCTCGATCCCCGCGTCCAAGCAGGCAGATCCGATCATCCGGTCCAACGCGGTCTCGTCTGGCCAACCACAAAGATACGCGACCCGGCCTGATTTCAGCAGTGACGGTGCACCGCTTTCTGTGCGTTCAGCCACGTGTACCAAGGCCTCCACCGTTTCAAACCAGTGGCGAAAGGCACCGCCCGCCGCCAAGGAAACCTCTTCCTCCGGAGGGAGGCTTTCGACGAAATTCAGCCGAGCGCCAAACAATCTGAATGCTGTGGGCTCTGGGAGCGCTGTGGCCATCTCTGGCGTCTTCATGCCCGTTCGTGGACCAAGCAGGACGTGCGCCCCGCATGCCTCAAGCGCCGCGAACATGGCGCTGGAAAGCTCCGCCAGACCGGGCGCGAGGACCAGATCATACCCCTCGACCTCTTCTGGTTCCGGCGCGATGATATCGACGGACAATCCCAGCCGCCGCAGCCCGCGATACATCTCGAAGCACAGACGGAAGTAATCAAAGTCCGCGCCCTGGGGTTGGGTTTCCCACGCCCACGCGGCGGCATAATCAAAGACAAGCCCCACCTTTGCTTTTGCCGTGCTCGCATCGGGCATGGCGCTCAATTCCTTCGCGACCTGTGCGACCTCTGCCATCGCAGGTGCATCGAGCCCGTTCGGGCGCTGCAGCCCCGCGTGCATCTGTTCCTGCGCAAAAGGTGCCTGTCGCCACCGGAAATAACAGACGGTCTCGGCACCGTGGGCAAAGGCTTCCCACGCCCAGAGCCGCGCCATCCCGGGCAAGGGGGCCGGGTTGTAGGGCGCCCAATTCACCGGACCCGGTTGCTGTTCCATGATCCACATGCGCCCCTTGCCGACGCGGCGATAGAGATCGTGGTGAAAGGCCTGTAGGTCCGGATCGCCCTGACGGAGGAACGCGCGTTTGTGCGCATCGCTCGCCTCCAGCCGGTCGGACAGGAAGCCGATGGGGTAGGAATCCCAACTTGCGATATCGAGGTCTGCGCCGACCGCGAAATGATCAAATGCGGTTTCCCGGCCCATGTAATTGTGGATCAGCGGGGCGTTCGTGGCCGCCCGGAGGATATCGACCTGTAGGCGGTTGAAGCTGACGACCTGATCCGAAGAAAACCTGCGGAAGGCCATATGATGCGCGGGATTGGCCTCCGTCACGGTCAGGTTCGGAAGGTCAATCTCATCAAAGCTGCGATACTCCATCGACCAGAAGACGTTGCCCCACGCCTCATTGAGGGTCTGGACCGTCCCATAGCGCGTACGAAGCCAGCGCCTGAACGCATCCCGGGCCGCGCTGGACCATGACAGGACCGTATCATGGCAACCATATTCGTTGTCCGTCTGCCACGCTGCGACATGGGGGTTCGGCCCGTAGCGTTCGGCTAGAAGCGATACGATCCGCGCGCATTCCTCACGGTAGCCGTCGTGCGAAAAACAATAGTGGCGGCGCGAGCCGAACTTTCTCGGCCGTCCTTCTGCATCAACGGCGAGCATGTCCGGGTGACGCTCCAGCATCCAACGCGGCGGCGTGGCCGTCGGGGTGCCGAGAACCACCTTGAGACCGGCTGCTCCCAGCACGTCGATCGCCCTGTCGAGCCAGTCGAAAACCATGACCCCCGGTTCCGGCTCCATCCGCGACCACGCAAATTCCCCGATCCGAACCCAGCTAAGGCCAGTCTCGACCATGCGCCGGGCATCCTCAGCCCACCGATCCTCGGCCCATTGCTCAGGATAGTAACAGACACCAAGCGTACGTTTCATCAAACGCCTTTCAACTCAGATCAGGACACGGTGTTCGGCAATGCCCGCAACACCCGGATCAAGTTCAACCACACAGCCGGAATCAGGAGCAGTTTCCAGCGCCGATACGTCCATTCCCTCCCGCGCGGTCGTGACGAAGAGGCGATCAAACGAGGTTCCGCCAAAGGCCGGGCAAGACGGTTGCGGCAAGCCGACAGAAAGGCGCGCGCGGAGTGCCCCATCCTGGCCGTAGCAAGAGACTTCGCCGCTCCCCCACTCTGCGCACCAAAGCGCGCCAGAGCTGTCGACCACCGCGCCGTCGGGATTGCGCCCTTCCGGCGCGAGATCGATGAACGGCTCTTCTGGGCTAGATGGCCAACCCTCCGGCCCAAGCGCTTGGCGATAGATCACCTGGCGCTTGGTATCCGCAAAATACGCCCACTGGCGATCCGGTGAAAAACAGATGGCATTGGGGATCGTGATCGCGCCATGCAATTTGCGAAGTTCGCCGCGAAAGTAGCGGTAAATTGCACCCGCTTCGTGTTCCGCGCGCTTGCCCATGGTGCCGATCCAGAACCCGCCCCAAGGATCTGCCCGTCCATCGTTGGAGCGCGTCTGCGGATCTCCGGCCTCAAGTGGGATGAGGGATGTGGCAGAGCCTTGAGAGAGGTCGAAACGGAAAAGATCGGTTTCTGATGCGACCAGCAATGCAGTCTCGGAGATCCACCCCGCAGCGGAGACATAACGGTCAAACTCCCAGCTTTGCTGCCGGGAGTGTAGCTTGCGATTCAGGATGTCGAACCAGAACAATTCCTGCCGCACCGGATGCCAGAGGGGGCCTTCGCCAAGAAGGCATAGGCGAGGGTCGTAGAGGTTCATGCTATGGCGTTGTCATAGGCCGCGACCACCGCAGCGGCCTTCTTGCGCAAAGTGTCCAGCGTTTGACCGGGGGTATAGAGCGCCGTGCCAAGCCCGAACCCAGTCGCTCCGGCTTCGATCCACGTTGCGAAATTGTCCGGCCCTGCCCCTCCGACCGCATAAACCTGGGTGTCTTCGGGCAGCACGGCGCGGATCGCCCCCAAGCCCGCAGGCCCGATCAACGACCCGGGAAAAAGCTTGAGCCCGTCCGCCCCGGCCTTGCGCGCAGCGAAACATTCCGATGGAGTCATGACACCCGGCCAACTTTGCAGCCCGCGCGCCTTGGTGGCCCCGATAACCTCCGCATCGCAGTTCGGAGATACGATCAATGTACCCCCCGCATCGGCAACCTGTGCAACCTGATCCACCTCGAGAACGGTACCTGCGCCGATCAAGGCGGCGTCTCCGCAGCGCCGCACCATCTCAGTGATCGAAACCAGTGGTTCCGGGGAGTTCAGGGGGACCTCGATCTTGGTTATTCCCGCCTCGATCAAGGCTTCGGTAAAGGGAACGGCGTCGCGCGGCGTGATCCCGCGCAGAATAGCGATAAGGGGGCGGGTCATGAGGTAGCCTTTTTGTATTGTGCGGTAAGGCCCGCAAGCGTGCAGGCATCAGCCTCGACGATCGTGGCATCGACGTGCTGCAAAGCCAAAGCGCGGGCATAGCGTTGGGCGAGAGAGTTCGCCCCGAGAATAGCAATCTGTTGGCCAAGCCAATAGGGACGCGCTGCGGCAAGTTCCGCCCCGAGAAGCATCCCCGAAAGGGCAGCGGTCGCGGCAGCAGGATCAAGACCCTCAAGCAGACCTTGTGCCCGCAGGCCAAAGAGCCGCGAGGCAAGTCGTTCAGGGCGGGTCATGATCTCCTCGACGGCATCGTCGAAATCGGTGCCTTCCCGTCCCTCGGTGCCGACCGAATGCCGCAAGACCGTATGACCACTGATCGCGGCAAACAGGTCTCCGGTCATGAATGTCTGAAAGCTCACCACCTCACCAGCACTCAGATGCGCCCACTTTGTATGGGTACCGGGGAGGCAAATCACGCCGTCCCAACCGGGATGAAGCGCGAGGAACCCTGCGATCTGCGTTTCCTCGCCGCGCATGACATCCGCCGGGCTTGTCTGTTTCAGTCCGGGCACCACGCGTACGTCGAGGCCTGCGCGCTTCGCCGGAGCGGACACAAGCTCATCGGCGGCCGGCCGCGCCGGTACCACCCGGTAGGGTGCCTCAACCCATCCCTGCCGCGATCCGACCATGCCGCAGGCGATCACGGGAATACCCGGCGCCAGCCAATCGCCCGCGAGGCGCAGCAAGGCATCTTCGAACTCGTGGCGCGCCAGAGCGCCCATACCATCCTCCGACGATGCGCTGGACAGCACTGTGCCGCCCTCGCCCATGGCCCACGCCCGCAGACGGGTTGTGCCCCAATCGACGGCGACCCAGAGAATGTCTTGCGGGTTGATTGCGGCTGTCATGTGCGCGTCCCTTCGATGACCCAGATCTGCTCGGGCACCGCATAGGGAAGTTGAACCCCATGTTCCATCATGAACCGGCCAGACAGCGTCAAAGCGCCGTCCCGAAGCGCAGACCTCCCACGCGAAAGGTTGCTGATGTCCTCAGGATTGGCCAGTGTCAGCCGATAGCGCGCGGCGGGGTCAAGCGCCGTGAACCGCACAGGGCGCGGGCTGATCTGTGCGCTGGTCGCGGCCTTTCCGGCAAAGACAACAAAGCGTTCTCCGCTTCGGGCGATCTGCTGCTCCGCGATGATCGCCGGGTCGTCGCTGTCCAACCGATGGATGTCAGCTTCCATGCGCCAGTCGCGATTTGCTTTCCACCATGCTGTAACTCGTTTGAGAACGGCAATTTCCGCGTCTGTAAGCTCTCGGGGGTCCATCTCGTAGCCGAGGTGCCGCTCAGCCGCCACCCATGCACGGAAGGGCATGGACAGCGTGCGATGGGACGAATGGCAGTGCCGGGGACCAACGTGCGAGCCGGTCACGGATGCAGGCAACAACAAGGCGGCATCGTGCTGAATGCGCAATCGTTCCAGCGCGTCGTTGCTATCGGAAAGCCAAACACGGCCGGTGCGGGCGAGAATGCCGAAATCGATGCGGCCCCCCCCGGATGCGCAGGTTTCGAATTCGACGTCGGGAAACGCTTGAACGAGACGGTCAAAGAGATCGTAGACGCCCGAGGTCTGAGTTGCATCCGCGTATGGCAGAACACGGTTGTGGTCCCATTTCACGTAGTCGACAGGATAGCTGCGCAAGATGTCGGAAATGGCGTCGAACAGGTAATCGCGCACCTCATCCTTTGACAAATCGAGCACGAGTTGCTGGCGGCCTAGAAGCTGATCTGCGGGCCCGAGAATCCAGTCGGGATGGACACGGTAAAGCTCGCTGTCGGGATTGATCATTTCCGGTTCAAACCAGATCCCAAAATGCATCCCCAAGGATTGGATGTGATCTATCAAGGGACTCAGGCCGTCGGGATACTTGCGGGTGTCCACGGTCCAGTCCCCCAAGCTCGTGCAATCGTCATCACGGAGGCCAAACCAACCATCGTCGAGCACGAAACGCTCGGCCCCGAGATCCGCTGCCCGCGCCACTATGTCCTTGAGAGCGTCGAGGTCGTGATCGAAGTAGATGGCTTCCCAACAGTTGTAGTGCACGGGCCGCGGCCGGGCGGAACGGTTCGAAGGCGTCAAAACATCGTGCACGTGGCGCTGGAACGCTACCGCGCAGCCGTTGTGCCCTGATCGGGAGAATGCTGCATAGAGCGGGCCGGAACTGAATAGGCGACCCATCTTAAGATGGCTGCCGCGCGCCTTGCCGAACTGTACCTGACGACGGCCATCGGGCAACTCTTCGGCGATCATGCTGTGGCCTCCGGACCAACCGAGATGCAGGGCACGGCAGGATCCACCGGTGTTGGTGGCACCGGTCGATGGCAAGTACAACAGGGGCGGATGCTCGTGACCTGATCGTCCGGTAGGAGCATGACGGGTGTACGCGCCGGGTGTCCACG
This sequence comes from Poseidonocella pacifica, assembly GCF_900111875.1. GTDB lineage: Bacteria > Pseudomonadota > Alphaproteobacteria > Rhodobacterales > Rhodobacteraceae > Poseidonocella > Poseidonocella pacifica. Next base: position 102,597 of record NZ_FOJU01000004.1, on the reverse strand, counting down.
GAACCTCTGCGGTCTGGAACTCTCCGATCCAGCGACCCGAGAATGAGATCATCCGATCCGCATCCTGCGGCGCTGGAAGAACGGGCGCGCAAAGCCAGTCCACAGCAACCGGGGTGTCCGTCTCCAATTCCGCCGAAAGTTCCAGAAGCTGCGAGGTGGGGTGATACCGGATCGACGCCACATACCGGGTGCCAAGATCGGAATCCTCGGCCCGAACGGTAAGCCTATCCTCCCTTTCGTCAACGCTCACGAGGGTGAAGGCCGGGAACAAGGAACGCCCCGCGCCGTCGCGCAGGCTCAGCCCCGGTTGCCCCGGAAAGGTCGCAGATGTCTGGGGGCATAGAGTGATTGCTGGCAAGGCATCGAGCATCCCCCCCGTGATGTCGGGCTGCGTGGCCGCCACGAGATCCCCGAGATCCTCATCGAACGGTAGAGAGGCGCCCCAGTATGCAACGTGGGGCAACTCTGTCCCTTCGGAGCAGAGGACCAAGGTCATCTCGGGCCCATCAAGACGCCAGTACTGGCTCATTTGACCGCTCCGAGCGTCAAACCCGCGATGAAGTGCCGCTGCATCAGAAAGAACATGATCACCGGCGGGATCGCCGCAATCAACGATGCCGCTGAAACCAGATGCCAGTTGTTCACGAATTGCCCGTTGAGTGCGCGCACCCCAGCCGTGATGGGCTTGGCCGATTCACCTTGGGTCAGAACATTCGCCCAGAAGAAGTCATTCCAGACGAAGGTGAAAATCAGCACGGCAAGCGCGGCAAGCGCAGGCCGCACGAGAGGCAGGACGACAAACCAGAAAATACGCCATTCCTTCACACCCTCGATCCGCGCGCTCTCAATCAGGTCGAACGGAAGTGCCTTGATGAAATTCCGCATGAAGAGCGTGCAAAACCCGGTCTGGAACGCCGCATGAAAAAGAAACTGCCCCGCGATGGTATCATAGAGCCCAACCCGCACCGACATGTCGCGGACCGGGACCATCAGGATCTGAAAGGGCACGAAATTGCCCGCGACGAACAGAAAGAACAGGGGAAGTGCGACCCGGAACCGATAGATGGCGAGCGCATATCCCGCGAGACACGCCAACGAGACGGAGATTGCAACGGATGGCACCGTGATGAGGATCGAATTGATGAAGTACATTGAGGCTTGGGATCTGGTGAAGACAGCCACGTAGTTCTCGATCATCGCAAATTCACCCGGCCAACCAAAGACGTTGCCCGCGTTGATGTCGGCGCCCGATCGTATCGAGGTGGCAAAGATCGCCAAGAGTGGCAGAAGCCAGATGATCAACACGAAGGGAAGCAGAAGCTGATACCCGATACGGGCCCCCGGCCCGGCCTTTTCAATGGGGCGAGGAAACATCAGCGACCTCCCTTCTCGTCCTGGTACATCCGCCACAGGAAGTAGGAGATGTAGATCAACATGATGAGGAACAGCACCGTCGCAATGGCCGATCCATATCCGTATCGCTCGCCATATTCCGAAATGGCGGTTTCATACATGTAGTAGGCCAGCACATTGGTGGAGCCGAAGGGACCGCCCTGCGTCATGATGGCGATCATGTCGAAGCTGCGCAGCGCACCGATGACCGTCACCACCACGGCGATGAATGTGGCAGGTCGGAGTTGCGGCAGCACAACGAACCAGAGCATCCTCCATCCCTTGGCCCCATCAAGACGCCCCGCTTCGATCTGATCCGCGGCCACGTTATTGAGCCCCGTCAGGTACAGGATCATGCAATAGGCGATCTGGGGCCAAAGCCCGGCAGCGATGATGCCATAGGTGGCAAATTCCGGCGAAGAGAGAATATCGGGAGGCGGGCTTGAGCACCGGAAAGACACGTTCCCCACGATGTTGATGGTCTCTTCGCAGAAGAGCGCCTTCCACACTGATCCGACCACTCCGAAATCGGGGTTGTAGAACCAGCCAAAGATAAGCCCCACCACGACCTGACTTATCACGAAGGGAAAGAAGAAGAGGGATTTATAGATGCGCATTCCTGAAACCGTCTGGTTCAGAAAGAGCGCAATCATAAGGCCGATGGGAACGGCCAGCATGAAGAGAAGGAGCCAGAGCAGGTTGTTCTTGAGCGAGGTCCAGAACTTTGGATCGTCCCAAAGCTTGATGTAGTTATCCACACCGACCCAGACGGCGGTACTGGTGCCGTCGGCACGGTAGAGACCGTTCCATTCGTAGAACGAAAGCCAGATCGACTCAAAGATCGGCTCAATCACGTAGACCGCGAAGAAGGCCAGCGCCGGGATCAAGAAGACCCAAGGCGCGATCTTCAACTTGTTGCGAAGCAGCCAGCTGTGCTCTGTTGCTTTCACGTCCATGAATTTCCCTCCTCACTGCGGCCTTGACGGGCGCCCGAAGGCGCCCGCCGAACGGGGTTCAGTAGACTTGCGCCTGAACCTCATCGAGGCGCTGCAGCACCTCTTCGAGCGTCGAGGTATCGGTCATGAAGCGCTGAAAGCCCTCCATCCCCGCTTTGGCCATCTCAGCCGGTGCATCACGGTCGAAGAACTGTGCGAGACCTTGTGCCTTGTTCAACATCGCGAAACCTTCCTGAATGAACTTGTCATCCGAAACGTCCGCCTGAGAGTTGATGGGCAGTTGGCCCATGGTCTTGTTCCACTGCGTCTGCACGTCCGGCCGCGCCACGAAAGCGAGGAATTTACGCGCATCTTCCTTGTTCTTGGCATTGGCCGGAATGAAGAACGCGTCCGTCGGCGCTTCTTCTGCTGCCGGAACATCCGGATCAATCGTCGGGAAGGGAAAGAAATCGAGCTGTGACACGTCGAGGCCGGAGTTCAAGAAAGCATCCACGGCAAAGTTGCCCATGACATACATAGCCGCGTCGCCGTTCGAGAAGGGCGCGATCGCGTCTTGCCAACTCATCGAGGCGTGGTTTTCGACAAAGCCACATTCGTTGATCAGGGTTTCGAAATTCGCGAAGGTTTCGCGGATCGGCTCGTCGGTATATTTGACCTCACCGGCGGTGAGCGCCATGTGCGTCTCATACCCGTTCGTGCGCAGGTTGATATAATCGAACACCCCAGCAGCAGGCCACAGGAACTTGGTACCGATGGTGAAAGGGGTGACCCCATTTTCCTTCATCTTGCCGCAAGCGGAAAGCAATTCGTCCCAGGTTTGCGGCTCTTCGAGTTCAAGCAAGTCGAAGATGTCTTTGCGATAATAGATCCCCCACTGGTAGTAGGAATAGGGAACGCCCCAGATTTCTCCATCGCGGGTCATGGTCGGCTTGATGGCTGCAAGGTGCTCGCCAAAGCCCTCTTCTTCCCATAGGTCAGTGACCGGCTCAAACAGGCCCGCATCCACAAAAGGCGCCATGCGGTTACCCGGATACCAGCTTGTGACATCGGGCGCGTCTGCCGTCAGGAAGTTGCGGATCGCCGTCTTGTGCGCCTCTCGGTCATTGTTGTTCACGATGACATTGATGTCGGGATTTTCTTTCTGAAACAGGGCCACCGCGTCATCAAAGCCTTGCTTTGGACCGGGATTCAAATCGTCGAAATTGATGACGAGGTCAGCGGCATTCGCGCCGCCCCCAAGACATGTCGCAGCAGCAAGTGCCACCGCAAGCGTGGATTTTTGTAGCATTTGGTCTCCTCCCTATAGCTCCCCAAGTTCCAAATAATGAAACTTGGTTTTACATATTGAAATGATAATGCGAACTGCCCTATGTTTGTCAACAACGGTGATGAGCGCTTGTCGCAAAGCTGCCGCGAGGGAGGATTTCATGGAGAAGCAACACGGCGACGGTACAGTGGGTAAGGCATTGGAAGTGCTTGACCTCGTCGCAAGCTTTGAGCGCCCCGTTCGGTTTGCCGAGCTTCAGTCCCGTGCGCCCTACCCCAAGGCAACGCTGTATCGCCTGATGCAGACACTGACGAATCAGGGAATGCTTCAGTTTGATCCGGACCGTCAGTCCTATACTCTTGGGATGCGACTGGTCCGCATGGCCCACTCGGCGTGGCGGCAAAGCGCCCTGGCCCCGATTGCCCGCGATGCCGTAGATCGCCTTAGCCTTGATGTCGGGCACACCGTTCACCTTGCCCAACTTGACAATGCCCATGTGATCTACGTCGACAAACGCAACGCTCGGACGCCGATCGCCATGTATAGCGAGGCGGGCAAAGTCGGCCCCGCCTATTGCACCGGTGTCGGCAAGGCCATGTTGGCCTTTCTCCCGGAGAAGGATCTGAACGCGGCGCTCCCGCAGCAGAGCTATCACCGATTTACAGATCATACACTGACGACGCCCGACGCCTTGCGCCAGGAATTGGTGGCGATCCGATCCCGCGGCTATGCATTTGACCGCGAGGAACACGAGCCGGGAATTATCTGTGTCGCTCTTCCGATCCTGTCCCGCCGCGGACGGGTTCTGGGCTCACTTTCGATAACAAGCACAACGGCCCAGACCGACCTTGATGGTCTGGCCGCTCTTGCTCCGCGCATTCGTGCGGCAGCAGAAGAAATCGCAAGCGCTGTGGAGGATTGGCGCTTTCCTGAGCAATCCATAGGGGAGGAGGTCGCCTGATGTCTGGTGTCTCAATCGAGAACGTCGTCAAGAAATACGGCGAAGTACAAGTCATGCATGGGGTCGACCTTGCGGTAGAGGACGGAGAGTTTTGCGTCTTCGTGGGGCCTTCGGGATGCGGAAAGTCGACCCTGCTGCGCATGATCGCAGGACTGGAGGAAACCACAGACGGTCGCATCTCCATTGCTGGGCGCGACGTAACCCACCTCGATCCGGCCGAGCGGGGGATCGCTATGGTTTTTCAGACCTACGCGCTTTATCCCCACATGACGGTCGGGGAAAATATGGGTTTCGGCCTGAGAATGAACCGGCAGCCCAAGGAAGAGATCCGCGCAAAGGTCGACGAAGCGGCACGAATCCTCAAGCTTGAGGACTATTTGGACCGCAAGCCCAAAGCGCTTTCCGGAGGTCAGCGCCAGCGGGTCGCGATCGGGCGGGCCATCGTACGGGGGCCGGACGTGTTCCTGTTCGACGAACCGTTGTCAAACCTTGATGCGGAACTGCGGGTCGAGATGCGCGTCGAGATTGCTCGCTTGCACAAGGAAATCGGCGCGACGATGATCTATGTGACGCATGATCAGGTCGAAGCGATGACGCTCGCTGACAAGATCGTGGTGTTGCGGGCCGGGCGGATCGAACAGGTCGGTGCCCCAATGGATCTCTACCGCGATCCCGACAACAAGTTTGTCGCAGGGTTCATCGGATCGCCCGCTATGAACTTTGTCGGGGCTACCGCCCAAAACGCCGAAATCCGTATTCCCGGGATTGGCATCTCCGTCGCGGCGCCTGCGTCGATCGGTGGTGGGACACGCGCCCTATCGGCCGGAATACGCCCCGGCCACGCACGTATTGTTCCCGGGGAGAGCCACGTTGTTGACCTGACGGAATCGCTCGGCGGCGTCTCCTACATCTATCTTCGGAACAAGGAAACGCAGGAACGCGTCATCGTGGAAGCTGGTGAAGACCGCCCTGCGAGGGACGGAGACTCGGTCGGGCTCGAGGTGGACACATCTCGTATCCTGTTCTTCGACGCCGAAACCGAGCTCCGTGTACGCTAGATCAGGCGGGGGTCGATGAGACCCCTACCGCTGCCGGACGTAAAAGACGCTCATGCAGCATGAAGCCTTCGGCAGAGACCTGAATGATTTCGCCTGCTTTGGTGCCCGGCAAGGGTGCTTCGAACATCGCCTCATGCACCTGCGGATCAAAACGATCACCGACCTTTGGCGACACGACGTGAATCCCGTGTTTCTCAAAGACGTTCTGCAACTCGCGTAGGGTGAGTTCGATCCCTTCGATGAGGGCTTTCGCGGCCTCGCGCTGTTCGTCGTTTGCCGCTTCGAGCGCACGCTTGAGGTTGTCATAGACCGGAAGCATGTCACGGGCGAACTTCGACCCGCCATACTGCTCGGCTTCGCGGCGTTGCTTGTCGGCGCGTTTGCGGGAGTTTTCCGCATCTGCCAACGCCCGCATCCACTTATCGCGTAGCTCGTCACGCTCGGCCTTCAGGGAATCGAGCTCAATGGCTTCGTCGCTAATTTCCCCGGCCTCCTCTGCGTAAGCCTCCGCCTCGGCGGTCTCGACGTCGTCTAGGAACTCGTCTTCTCTTGGCTCTGCCATGTCTCACCTCTATCCGCGGTCGGATATCAGCTTTCCGACCAACTGCGCCGTGTAATCCACGATCGGCACTATACGTCCATAGTTTAGGCGCGTCGGTCCAATCACCCCGACGGCGCCCACGATCTTACGGTCTGCGTTCATATATGGAGAAACCACCAGAGATGAACCCGAAAGTGAGAAAAGTTTGTTTTCGGAGCCGATAAAGATACGGACCCCATCCCCTTCGTCCGCCAATTCGAGAAATTCCGCGATGTCTCGTTTGCGCTCAAGATCGTCAAACAGCTCACGAATCTTCAGGACGTCTTCTTCTTCTGCACCACCACCAAGTAGATTTGCACGGCCCCGGACGATGAGGCGTTCGTGACGGTCCGTTTCCCCATCCCATACCGCAAGGCCGCTTTCGACCAGATCGCGGGCGAGTACGTCGATCTCCTGTCGGCGTCGGGTGACTTCCTTGCGCATCACATCCCGCAAGTCGCTCAGCCGCTTTCCCTCAACAAGTGCATTCAGGAAGTTCGCGGCCTCTCGCATGGAGCTGGGTGTTTGACCCGGCGGCGGCGTGAAAAGGCGGTTCTCTACATGTCCATCGGCAAACACCAGCACCACCAACGCACGATCATGGGCCAGAGAGACGAACTCGATATGCTTGATCGGCGCTTCGCGTTTGGGCGCGAGCACCAGCGATGCCCCCTGAGTCACTCCCGAAAGCGCGGTTCCGATGTCATCAAGCAGACCGCCGACATCGGCAGAATTACTGGCGACCGTCGCGTCGATCTTGCTGCGGTCACCCTCGTCGAGATTGCGCACCTCGAGGAGCCCATCCACAAACATACGAAGCCCAAGCTGTGTCGGAACGCGGCCTGCGGAGGCATGGGGGCTGTCGAGCAAACCCAGAAACTCCAGATCCTGCATCACGTTGCGGATCGTGGCGGCGCTGATCTTTTGGCTGAAGTTCCGGGTGAGGGTACGGCTTCCGACGGGATCGCCGCTTTCAAGATATCCTTCGACGACGCGCCGGAATACCTCGCGCGACCGCTCGTTCAGCTCATCGATGATTCCAGATTGGTTGGTCATGTCATATTTGCCAAGTGAGAAGCATAGGTCCGAAGCATGCGCGGGGTCAATCAGGCTTGCGCTCCCCCAAGGCACAGAGGTATCTCCCCACAAAATAAGGAAGGAAACCACATGCGCCCATCCGGTCGAGATTTAAGTGAAATGCGGTCGGTTTCAATCGAAACCGGTATCACCAAACACGCCGAAGGAAGCTGCCTCATCCGCATCGGCGATACGCACGTCCTCTGTACTGCAACGATCGAAGATCGCGTCCCGCCGTTTATCAAGGGATCGGGCCTTGGCTGGGTCACTGCGGAATACGGCATGCTCCCGAGGGCGACCCATTCCCGGATGCGCCGCGAAAGCGCGGCGGGCAAGCAAGGTGGCCGGACCGTGGAAATTCAACGCCTGATAGGGCGAAGCCTCCGGGCCGGAGTAGACCGGGTCGCACTTGGAGAACGTCAGATCACCGTCGATTGCGATGTGATACAAGCGGACGGCGGCACGCGCTGTGCCTCCATCACCGGTGGTTGGGTCGCTCTTCGCCTCGCAGTCAACAAGCTCTTGAAAACAGGGTCGATCCAAAGCGACCCCCTTCCCGACCCGGTGGCAGCGATCTCCTGTGGCATCTATGCGGGGCAACCCGTTCTTGATCTCGATTACCCCGAGGACAGCGAAGCCGGCGTCGATGGCAACTTTGTCATGACAGGCTCGGGGCGCCTCATCGAAGTTCAGATGTCAGCCGAGGGCGCAACCTTCTCCCGCGCGCAGATGGACAACCTCATGGGTCTTGCGGAACAAGGCGTTGCTCAACTCGCAGAAATCCAGAAATCCGTCACCAATGTCTGATCATCTCAGCGGAACCATTGTTCTGGCAAGCCACAACGCGGGCAAGCTGCGGGAAATCGCGGCATTGCTTCTTCCCTATGACGTAGAGGTGAAATCGGCGAAGGACTTCGGGCTGAGTGAGCCGGACGAGACAGAAGAGACCTTTGCCGGAAACGCAAGATTGAAGGCTCATCACGCGGCGCGCGAAACTGGCCTTCCTGCCCTTTCAGACGATAGCGGATTGAGCGTCATCGCGCTTGATGGTCGCCCCGGTGTCCATACCGCGGATTGGGCCGAGACAGAGCATGGCCGCGATTTTGATATGGCTATGGAAAAGGTCTGGCAGGCTGTGCAGATCACGGGGCGCCCTGCCCCGTATTCTGCCGCGTTTCACTGTACATTATGCCTCGCCTTCCCCGATGGCAGCGACAAGATCTTCGAAGGGACAGTCGAAGGCGTTCTCGTCTGGCCCAAGCGCGGCGACCGCGGCTTTGGCTTTGACCCAATGTTCCTGCCTGAGGGTGAAACGGAAACCTTAGGGGAAATGGATCCAGAGCGAAAGCACGCTATCTCTCATCGCAGCCTCGCTTTCGAAAAGTTCGTAAAGGTTTGTTTTGATTGAGGATTGGCAGAATGCTGGTTTCGCGATCTATATTCACTGGCCGTTCTGCGAGGCCAAGTGTCCCTATTGCGATTTCAACAGCCACGTTTCCCAGTTCATAGATCAATCCCGTTGGCGCCGTGCCTACTTGTCCGAGATTGATCGTCTTGGCCGGGAATTTCCCGGTCGGACGTTATCTACCGTCTTTTTCGGCGGCGGAACGCCCAGCCTCATGGACCCAGATACGGTCGGACACATTCTTGAACGAATTCGAGCAACCTGGCCGATATCGAACAATTTTGAAGTCACGCTAGAAGCAAACCCATCCTCCTCTGAGGTCGGCCGGTTTCGTGCGCTGCGTGATGCTGGCGTGAATAGGCTGTCACTCGGCGTGCAGGCTCTGCACGACGACGATTTGCGCCGGCTCGGACGTCTGCACGATGTCGAAGCCGCACTGCGCGCGATCTCCATTTCCCAGCAAACCTTCCCGCGTTCCTCCTTCGATCTTATCTACGGGCGCCAGGGCCAAACGCTGAGTGCGTGGAAATCAGAGCTTGATCGGGCGCTCGACATGGCCGCCGGGCATCTCTCGCTTTATGAGCTGACGATTGAGCCGGGGACCATGTTCGCAAAGCGCAAGGCTGCGGGAAAGCTCAATGGCTTGCCCGATGAGGACCTCGCCATTGCCCTGTTCGAGGAGACCGGAGCACGGACAGCCAAGGCGGGCATAGAGAATTATGAGGTGTCCAACTACGCGGCCGACGGGAATGCCTGTGAGCATAACTTGATCTACTGGCGGTATGGTGACTTCGCGGGGATCGGACCTGGCGCCCACGGGCGCCTCACGGTGAATGGGTTAAAACGCGCCACAACGGAGCCAAAAGCGCCAATTCCGTGGCTCAAATCCGTTGAAAACGGCGCTGGGGAAGCGCTGATCGAAGATCTGGGACCCGAAGATCAGGCGGATGAATACCTCATGATGTCGCTTCGCCTCACCGAAGGTATGGATTTGGATCGGTACCACGCGATCGCCGGGAAATCGGTCAGCCAGTCGGAAATTGCGCGACTGGAGGAGCTGGGGCTCCTGCAATCAGGAGAGAACGGCCTACGCATCACGACAAAGGGGCGGCCCCTCACCGATGCGATCGTTTCGTCATTAATCGCGGCTGGTTGACTGCCCCAATAAGCGGCAAATATCGTCCAACTGATCCAAAGTATCATAGCTGATCGAAACGCGGCCACTGCCCCGCTCTTCATCGTGATCAATGCCGATCTTCATCCCGACCGCGGCGCTCAGATCAGATTCAAGCTCAATTGTACTAGGATCCTTGGAGCCGCTACGCGCAGACCGGCGAGTTGCCTTCGACGGTGTCTCGGTCTTTTTGGCAAGCTTCTCGATTTCCCGAACGCTCAGTCCTTTCTTGACCGCCTCTTCGATGAGTTCAACGGCCCGCTCATGACCAATGACTGCACGCGCATGTCCGGCGGAAATGAGCCCCCGTGAAACATAGGCCTGTATCTCAGGGGGAAGGTTCAATAGCCGTAGGACGTTGGCGATGTGACTCCGGCTTTTGCCGAGTGCCGTCGCGATCTTTTCCTGCGTGTGGCCAAAGCTATCGATCAACTGTTTATAGCCTGTCGCCTCTTCTATAGCATTGAGATCCGCGCGCTGTACGTTCTCGACAATGGCGATCTCAAGCACTTCGACGTCGTTAAGTTCCCTGACAAGAACCGGAATTTCATGAAGACGCGCCATTTGCGCGGCACGCCAACGACGCTCACCCGCGACGATTTGATAGCGTTCTCCCCCGTTGACCGGACGCACGATCAGCGGCTGCAGGATACCCTTCTCCGCAATCGAGTTGGCCAGATCGTCAAGATCAGCATCCGAAAATGCCTTTCGTGGCTGGTCCGGATTAGGCTCGACCTCTTCGATGGGAACAAATTTCGTATACGCACGATCAAGCCGCTCGTCCTGTTCGGGCTGAATATCGGCCAGAAGTGCGGAGAGGCCGCGACCAAGGCCCTTCGATCGGCTCTCACTGGACATGTGCTGTCTCCTGGGAAGTTTCGTACCGACGGAGGATTTCCCAAGCAAGCTTTCGATACGCTTGGCCCCCCTTGGAGTATCTATCGTAGTCGTGAATCGATTGCGAGAATGATGGCGCTTCGCTGAGACGGACGCTGCGAGGAATGCGCGTCTCAAACACGAGGGAACCCAAGTGGCTCCGAGCATCGTCTTCTACCTGACGTGAAATTCGGTTCCGAGCGTCAAACATAGTCACAAGAATTCCCTCTATTCTCAATGACTTATTAGAAGATTTCCTGATCATTGTGATTGTTTGCATGAGCTGGGAAAGCCCCTCAAGCGCAAAGAACTCGCTTTGCAACGGTACAACGATGGAATTCGAAGCTACCAAGGCATTAAGCGTCAGGAGATTGAGAGATGGCGGACAATCGATGAACACGAAATCATAGTGCAACTCCGCTCGGCGCAGCGCGGAGATCGAGTCCTTTAGCTGATAGAGCTTTCGCTCCCTGTCATAAAGCTCAATATCAGCGGAACTCAGGTCCGTGGTCGATGCTACGATATCTAGGTTCTCGTACTTGGTCTCTGATATCGTTTCTGCCAGCTTCGTGCGGTTGAAAATAAAGTCATACGACGAATAAGTTCTGTCCCTGAGTTCGCGCCCAAGTCCAGTCGATGCATTTCCCTGAGGATCCAGATCTATCAGAAGGACACGCTTCCCAAGTTCGCTAAGTGCGGTTGCCAGGTTGATTGCGGTTGTTGTCTTGCCCACCCCGCCCTTCTGGTTCGCGATCGCAATCACTCGGGTGTCTGCGGTGGTACCATGATTATGCATGTCTGATCGCCGAGATTTTGAGAACACTGGACGCCGGATTCGTCACACTAGGCGTCGCTTCCAGATCGAAGTTGTACTCTTTCCGAGCCAACTCCACTTCTTTCTTCCAATTCTCACCGCAGAGCAAGTGAAGCTCACCATCTTTTCGCAAATGAGGTCCTGTCAGCGCGATAATCCGCCCGACCGAGGTAAAAGCCCGCGCACTGATCTTATCCGCTGAATCCATAGCCAAATCTTCGACCCTCTCTGCGCGTACATGCACATTTAGTGATAGACTATGGGAGGCGTACGTTAAAAATGCACACTTCCTCTTATCACTATCTACTAGAGTGAAATCGACGCTTATGGATCTGTGCTTCGCAATTACTGCAAGCACGATCCCTGGAAATCCACCACCGCTACCAACGTCAAGCCAAGTGCACCGCTCAACGAGCGCTCTAGAAAGTTGAACAGAATCAAGTATATGCCGGTCCCAAAGGTGGGTTCTTTGCTCCCGCGATACCAAATTAATCCTAGCAGTCCAGCTAAGAACCAACTCCTCGAACTTCCGAAGGTCAGCTACCTCCTCAACTGATAGTTCAACCGACATGGGCTCGGCTTAACTCCACTCGCCGAAGCTCGATGACGATCCGTGTCAACGCAGCTGGTGTAATGCCCTCTAATCTAGCAGCGTGGGCGATAGTTTTTGGTTCGTGGGCCTTAAGCTTGGATTTTACCTCGTTCGAAAGCCCTGAAAGCCGTTCGTAATCAAAATCTAAGGGGATTGTTAGATTCTGGTCTTTCGCAAGCGCCTCAACTTCGCTCTCCTGACGATGAAGAAGATGCGCGTATCGTGCTTCTATAGCCAGTTGCTCAAGTATTGACGGTTCAAACTCTGCGATTTCATTGGATTCGACGAGTTTGACAACATCAGCAAGATCGACGCCAGGCAATGAAAGGAGTTCAAATGGAGTTCGCTTCTGCCCATCATGCTTGACGGAGAACCCTACTCTCTCAAGTTCGTGTGACGTAAAACCCCGCCTGGACAGGATGTGGTATCCCGCAGCTATGCGTCCCTTCTTTGTACTATAGTGAGCCCAGCGATCCTCAGATACGCACCCGATCGAATATCCTATTTCCGTCAAACGCTGATCGGCATTGTCGATTCGAAGTTTCAACCGAAACTCCGCGCGGGATGTAAACATTCGGTAGGGCTCAGTCACACCACGGCTGACCAGATCATCAATCATAACCCCAATGTACGAACTGGATCGATCAAAACTAAGTCCTGGAAGTTCTTTCGCCGCCAGTCCGGCATTCAGCCCCGCGACCAAACCCTGGGCGGCAGCCTCCTCATATCCAGTCGTCCCATTAATTTGCCCAGCGAAGTACAAGCCCTTTAGCTCTGAATGCTCAAGCGTGGGTTCCAACGACTTTGGATCCAGAAAATCGTATTCTATCGCATATCCAGGTTGGAGGATCTCGACCTGCTCTAACCCTCTAATAGACCGTACGTAAGATTCCTGAATGTCTACCGGTAGGGATGTAGAGATACCATTCGGGTAAACGGTATCGTCGTTCAAACCTTCAGGTTCAAGAAAAACTTGATGTTCTGACTTATCCGCAAACCTGCTCACCTTATCCTCAATCGAGGGACAATACCTGGGCCCCACGCCCTCGATATCTCCTCCGTACATCGCCGACAAATGGAGGTTATTCCGGATAATTTCGTGAGTAAGATCGTTTGTCGCCGTTACCCCACAGGCAATTTGAGGCAAAGATGTTTTCCGCGTCATAAAGGACAGAAATTCAGGGTGCGTATCACCCTCCTGACGACTGAGCGCATCCCAGTTGATCGTTCTCGAGTTCAATCTAGGCGGAGTTCCCGTTTTTAGACGCCCTACCCCGAGACCCAAACCTCTGAAACGGTCAGAAAGCGCCTTGGAGGACGTTTGCCCCATTCTCCCACCGAAAACGACCTCTCGTCCAACAAATATCTTACCACCCAGAAAGGTCCCGGTAGTAATGATAGTCGAAGTAGCCCGAATATCCCCGAGCTTTGCGACATTCACGCCGCAAATTCGTCCGTTTTCCTCGATTATATCGAGGACCTCACCTTCTATAACGGAGATATTACCTGCTTTCGCGATCTCAGACGCCATCTCCTGGCGAAACACCGAGCGATCGATCTGTGCTCGTGGCCCTCGAACCGCCGGCCCTTTACTGCGATTGAGCAGCCTATGTTGAATAGTGGATCGATCTGCTACACGCGCCATCAATCCATCCAACGCATCTATTTCACGTACAAGGTGTCCCTTACCCAACCCGCCTATTGCCGGGTTGCAAGACATTACTCCTAGGTCGTACTTTGATTTCGTGATCAGTGCCGTTGACAGTCCAAGACGATGTGCCGCATGTGCCGCCTCGACTCCGGCGTGCCCCCCACCAACAACCACGACATCGAATTGTTTCACGTGAAACATTGTCTATTTCCCAATGCAGAAGGATGAGAAAATTTTACCGAGCATTTCTTCTACGTCAACTCTACCTAGAAGTTCCTCAAGAGCATAGACAGCTGAACGTACTTCTTCCGCGGCTAAATCCACGCTACTCTCACCTAGTTCTAGATAACGCAACGCTTCGTCAATCGCATCACGGCAAGATTTTAGAGCATTATAGTGGCGCGTTCGCGTTGCTAGCCCGCCTAGCCCTACTCGATCTATCAGTATATCCGAGATCTCAGATAGAAGTTCGTCTACGCCTTCGCCCGATAGGCCCGAGATGGCGAAAGCGCGGTCGCTTCCTAAGTCCCGCTTCGAACCGACTACGATATCGCCAGGCTTTCGTTCGACCACAAAGCTCTCACCACCATTCACCAAAAATATCCTAAGGTCCGCCCGCTCAGCGCGAGCAATAGCGCGTGACACACCCATCGCTTCTATGGGATCACTGGATTCACGAATACCGGCCGTATCGAGAAACGTAATCGGAAGCCCTCGGAGGTCTACGCGAACCTCTATGACATCCCGCGTTGTCCCCGGTATGTCCGAAATAATGGACGCTTCGCGCCTCGCAATGTAGTTCAGCAGCGTGGATTTACCCACATTAGGCTCTCCGACAATCGCGACCTCGAATCCGTCTCGAATGCGTTCCGCAACGGAAACGCCGTCCAATTCCGCTGAAATCTCATAACGAATATTCGCTAGTTGAGGGATGACCACAGGTATCACGTCAGATGGCACATCTTCATCAGAAAAATCGATCATCACTGCAAGTAATGCGCTGATCTGGACGAACTCAGCGCGCCAAGCCTCAGCTTTCTCCGAGAAGCGCCCCAAGAAACTCGACATTGCTTGCGCATGCTGAGCAGTAGTCTCAGCTTCAATCAGATCTGCCAGACCTTCAACCTGGGTGAGATCCAACCGTCCATTTTCAAGTGCTCGCCGCGTAAACTCACCATTTCTCGCATGCCTGAAACCATCCAGTTTGGCGAGTTCGGCTTGAAGAAGAGTTACAACGGAATTACTTCCATGTACTTGAAATTCAACAACATTTTCACCGGTAAAGCTCATTCCCTTAGGGAAAGCGATGATCAAGCCCTCATCGATAAGTGCCCCGGACAAAGACCGTATTTTCTTCAGTGAAGCATATCTGGGTTCTGGAACGCCGCCTGCCAGCTTTTCGGCTGCGTCAAACGCCTTCGGCCCTGACACACGGACTATCGCTACGCCCGCCTTCCCCGGCGGCGTTGACAAGGCAAAGATCGTATCCACAACATGCGCCCTTTGAGCTCGCTAGGTGTTCATAGAATCGAAGAACTCAGCATTACTCTTTGTCTGCTTCAGCTTCGATAGGAGGAACTCAATCCCATCCGTGGTACCCATCGGATTAAGGATCCTACGTAGCACAAAGGTCTTCTGAAGGTCGATCTTCTCGACCAGCAACTCTTCTTTCCGCGTCCCGGACTTCAGTATGTCAATCGCAGGGAACACACGCTTGTCGGCGATCTTACGATCCAGAACAATCTCACTGTTACCCGTACCTTTGAACTCTTCGAAGATCACTTCATCCATACGGCTGCCCGTATCGATCAGAGCAGTCGCGATAATCGTCAAACTGCCTCCTTCTTCGATATTACGAGCCGCGCCAAAGAACCGCTTCGGTCGCTGCAAGGCGTTGGCGTCGACACCACCTGTAAGAACCTTACCGCTAGATGGGACCACAGTGTTGAACGCCCTACCAAGTCTTGTAATGGAATCCAAAAGGATCACAACATCTCGTTTATGCTCGACAAGGCGCTTGGCCTTCTCGATCACCATCTCACTGACCGCCACATGGCGGGTCGCAGGTTCATCAAAGGTAGAGGAAATGACCTCCCCTTTCACGCTCCGCTGCATGTCTGTAACTTCTTCGGGGCGTTCGTCGATCAACAGAACGATCAAGTAACACTCGGGATGGTTTTTCTCGATGCTGGCTGCGATATTTTGCAACAGAACAGTCTTACCTGTCCGAGGTGGCGCAACGATAAGACTCCGCTGACCCTTACCAATCGGCGCGACAAGATCGATGACACGTGAAGAGCGGTCCCTAACCGTTGGATCCTCGACCTCCATCGTCAAACGCTCATCGGGATAGAGCGGCGTCAGGTTGTCGAAGGCAATCTTGTGGCGTGCCTTCTCCGGATCCTCGAAGTTGATCACCGTCACGGTCGTCAACGCAAAATAACGCTCGCTATCGTCAGGCGCCTTGATCTGGCCTTCGACGGTATCTCCAGTGCGAAGCGAGTACTGACGGATCATGTCGGGAGAAACGTAAATATCGTCCGGCCCCGAGAGATAGTTCGCTTCGGGAGAGCGAAGAAAGCCGAACCCATCCTGTAGAACTTCAAGCACGCCGTCGCCATAGACATCCCAGCCCTCTTCGGCGCGCTCTTTCAGGATCGAGAACATCATCTCGCCCTTACGCATTGTCGAGGCGTTCTCGATTTCGAGCTCTTCAGCCATCGAAAGAAGGACCTTCGGGCTCTGCGCCTTCAAGTCTGCGAGGTTGAGACTCTCTTGGGTCATCTAAACATATCCTTCAGCGTGACCGGTGGAGGCCTGAACGCTCGATTTTGATGAAATTCGCAACCCGGACGGGTTGATCAGGGCCAATACCCGAGTGACGTGGGCTGAGTCAACCTCAGCTCAGAACTTCACGATGACCGACGCGACGATGACTATGAGCAACAACGTCGGAACCTCGTTCATTATCCGGTAGCGACGGCCGTCAAACCGGTTTTGCCCAGCGGCAAACTCTTTGCGGCGCAGCCCCAGCCAATGGTGGAACCATGTCATGCCAAGTACGCCAAAAATCTTGGTGTACGGCCAGAGCGATCCCCAATCTACGATGCCGGGAGTTGCCACAAGCGCCAAACCAAAAATCCACGTCGTCAACATCGCCGGGTTCATGATGAGACGGAGCAATTTGTATTCCATCGTCTGGAACAATCGATCGGTCTCTCCGCCGATCGCGACCTGCTCCGCATGATACACGAATAAACGGGGCAAGTAGAAGAGCCCAGCCATCCACGCAATGACGGAAAGTACGTGAACGACTTTCGTCCAAGGGTAGAGATCGAGAAGAAAATTCATGGCTCGGCCCTTCGGTTGGTCGCCAACCATCTACAGAAAATAATATATAGAAAGAAGTGATGATGATTTTGTAGGGACTCAGATTTCTGTGGATCAAATTTTTTCCCATGAGTTATACACACCCATCTGAGTACGACAGGAGAAGGTACTTACCGGAAATACTCTAGAAATATATATTTATTTCAACGGGTTAAACTGGAAAATCTTCGGGACCTTCTTTCCTCAAGCAGGAATTTGGCGAAAGTATCCAACATCGAAGTTGTACTAACCCACAGGGTACAAACCATGTCGGCGAAAAGGTCTGTGTGGGATGGGAATGTTGGCGAACGCTTGAAACAGGGGTTATGCCCGTTTCAAGCAAGAACTATCCGATCGGAAGTACCCAATGTTATCCACAGAAGACGCTCATATCGTTCTCGCTTCCGGATCGTTGACCCGGAAGACTCTGCTCGAAAATGCAGCATTGGTGGTCGCAGTCTGCCCCGCCAAAGTTGACGAAGAGTTACTTCGTGCGGGCCTTCTCGCCGAAGGTGCGGCGCCGCGCGACATCGCCGATGCTCTCGCAGAACAAAAGGCGCGGAAGGTGGCGTTTCGCTTTCCTTCGTCGCTCGTGTTGGGCTGTGATCAGGTACTGCAGCATGAAAAGACATGCTTAGCCAAGGCCGGATCACCCGGCGAAGCGTTCGACCAGCTCAAGCGGCTTCGAAATGACCGCCATACTCTGCTGTCGGCTGCTGTGATCTATGAAAACGCCGTCCCAGTCTGGCGACACATCGGAGTGGCACATCTGCGGATGCGCGACGCAACGGATGAGTATCTTGAGGACTACGTATCGAGGAACTGGCATAACATCCGCCACTCCGTCGGGGGTTACAAGCTTGAGGAAGAAGGTGTTCGGCTCTTCAGTTCGATTGAAGGCGACTATTTCACCATACTGGGTTTGCCGCTATTACAAATCTTGAACTACCTGACCACGCGGGGGATCATCAGCGGATGACGCACAGCCAAATACCGCTCGCCGGCGTCATGGGGGACCCGGTTTGCTTTAGTAAATCTCCCCGGCTTCATGGCCACTGGCTTAGCAGTTACGATATTCCCGGACATTACGTACCGATCCATGTCACGAGCGAAAATCTCGAAGACGTTCTGCGTGCCATGCCGCGGATGGGATTTGTGGGCGCTAATGTGACCGCGCCCCACAAGGAAGCGGTATTGCGTCTTGCTCATAACGTAACTGACCGCGCCACGATGATCGGGGCGGCGAATACACTCATCTTTGGTGAGGACGGCAGGATCCATGCGGACAACACCGATGGATATGGGTTCATCGAAAACCTTCGTCAGGGGGCCCCAGACTGGGACCCTGCTACTGATGCGCTTGTTCTTGGAGCCGGGGGCGCTGCGAGGGCGGTGTTGGCCGCACTGATTGACGCAGGCACGACGCGGATCTTTCTCTCCAACCGCACTCGTATTCGCGCGGAAACATTGCGGGAGACGTTCGGCGCCAAGGTTCAGATCGTCGATTGGGAAAAGGCCGCCGGGATAGTCGACAGGGTGGGCCTATTGGTCAACACCACTTCTCTGGGTATGACAGGCAAGCCGGAACTTCGGTTTTCACTCGCAGGTGTGAGACCTGAGACGATCGTCACCGATATCGTCTACTCGCCGCTTCAGACACCGCTCCTTCAGGACGCTCAGGCGCGGGGTTGCAGGACGGTCGATGGGTTGGGCATGCTGCTCCATCAAGCAGTCCCGGGGTTCGAACGGTGGTTCGGGGTGAGGCCGCAAGTCACCCCGGAACTTCGTGACCTTATTCTCAAGTGACCTGCCGAATTGGGCTCACTGGGTCGATTGGAATGGGAAAGTCGACCACGGCGCGCATGTTTGCAGATCTTGGCTGCGCGGTATGGGATGCAGATGCTGCGGTCCACCGCCTCTATGGGCCCGGCGGCGCCGCAGTAGCGCCTATCGCAGCGCTCTATCCTTCCGCGGTGCAGGACGGCGCGGTATCCCGGGCGAAGCTGCGGGAGATCATTCACGATGACCCTGAAGCGCTTCGACGCATAGAGGATATCGTCCATCCGCTGGTTCGCGAAGATCGTGGACGATTCATCGACGAGACCGCTGCGGACATCGCCGTGTTTGATATTCCCCTTCTTTTCGAGACGAAGACAGATCAGGAAATGGACCTGACCGTCTGTGTCTCAGCGCCGGAAGACATACAGCGGGCTCGGGTTCTGTCGCGCAATGCGATGACTGAACAAGATCTCGATCACATCCTCGCGCGACAAATGTCAGATGCAGAGAAACGCGCCCGAGCCGATGTGATCATAGAAACCAAAACGCTTGAAGCCACCCGCGAGCAGGTGCAAGCACTTGTGAAGCGACTGCGGGAGAATTCGGATGCGTGAGATTGTGCTCGATACTGAAACCACCGGCTTCGAGCCGGAGCAGGGGGATCGGATTGTCGAGATCGGCGCGGTGGAGTTGTTTAACCACGTCGCCACGGGCGAGACATATCATCAGTACATCAATCCCGAACGCTCCATGCCACAAGAAGCGTTTCAGGTTCATGGCCTGGGCGATGACTTTTTGCGAAAGCAGCCGGTCTTTGCAAAAATCGGGCAAGCATTCCTCGATTTCATCGGCGACTCGCAGCTAATCATCCACAATGCCAGTTTCGATATGAAATTTCTCAATGCCGAGTTGGGATGGATGGGATTGCCGCAGATCCCGCATGATCGCGCAACCGATACGCTCGCGATCGCGCGACGCAAGTTTCCGGGATCCCCGGCATCACTGGATGCGCTTTGTCGCCGGTTCGGTATCGACAACTCTTCGCGGACCTTGCACGGAGCGTTGCTCGACTCCGAGATTCTCGCAGAGGTTTATCTCGAACTGATTGGAGGACGGCAGCCTGATTTTGGGTTGAGCGGTGGTGAGCAGCAGCGGACCACGACGCAATCAAGCGACGATTGGCGCCCGTATCCCAGGCCCGCGCCATTGCCGCGCCATTTGACTGAAGCAGAGGCCGAGGCTCATGATGCATTCATCGCGAAGCTTGGGGAAAACGCTCTGTGGCGGCAAAAAGCGTGACCGGGCGCTAAGACGCCCGGCCGGTCGATCACTGGGCCGGAGCGGCCTGTTCTTGCTGACGACGAGTCAATTCGTTGCGGTACAGCGCAAGGAAATCGATCGTCTCTAGGTTCAGTGGTGGGAAACCACCATCACGGGTTACATCGCTGACGACGCGGCGGATGAACGGGAATGTCATCCGGGGGCACTCAATCAACAAGAATGGGTGCAGCTGTTCGTCCTTCAGACCTTCGACCAGGAAGACACCAGCGTATTCGAGCTCAAGCAAAAAGAGCGGTTCGCCTGACTCCTTGTTCTTGGAATTGATGGTCAGCTTCGTGATCACTTCATACTGATGCTCGACGCTGCGCTTGCGGGCATCGAGGTTCACCTGCACGGAGACTTCGGGCTTTGCTTCGCCCTGAAGACCCTTCTGAGCGAGGATGTTTTCAAAGGACATGTCGCGGATGAATTGCGCAAGCACGTTCATCTTGATCTGCTGCTGAGGTTGCGCTGCTCCTGCGGCGGTTTCGTCTAGGCTGCCGTTCTCGGCCATCTGTAATCTCCGGTGGATATGATCTCGGACCGGTGCTTACCAGATGCCCCGTCGCGCCTCAATGCTTCGTCCAGCCGGAGGGGCGATGTGTGGGGCGCTTGGTACCGTCACCAAACTCTTCGGGCCCCGCGTTTTCAGCAGGTTCACCCGAAACCTCCTCAAATTCCCCTTCAATTGTATCTGGGTAAACTGGCCTCGGGCCGGGCCCCGTGCGAAAGCTTTGTACCTTGATGCGGCGGCGCATGGACCGGAATACGGCGCGGCGCACAGCTGGAAAAAGAAGAGAGAAGCCAAAAGCATCGGTGAAGAACCCAGGCGTAAGAAGAAGCGCGCCGGACAGAAGGATCATCGCCCCGTGGGCCAGCGGTTCGGTCGGATCGGTCAATTCGTTGAACGATGCCTGAATCCTGGACAGCGCATTTCGCCCCTGACTTTTCACGAGATAGGTCCCCGCAATCGCCGTCAGCACAACGATTGCAAGTGTTGGCCAAAGGCCGATCAGCCCGCCAACTTGGATGAAAAGCGCGATCTCGATGAGCGGTACCGCGATGAAGATGGCGAAAAGCCACATGTTGCCCCCTTGCTCGTTCGGGTAGAATGGTAGACTTGACCCTGACGCTACCCTACATAGGTGCGGTATCGGGGTGATACCAACCCCATAGCGTCCGCGAGGTGTCGATGAACTCCCAGATACTCCAACTCCTGGTACTGGCCGGGATCGCGATTTTCCTGATCCTGCGCTTGCGCAGCGTCTTGGGCACGCGTGACGGCTTCGAGAAACCGCCGGTCCCACGCACAGGTGCGACAACCGGGGCAGGGGAACGACAGCGGAGCTTCGAAGTCATCGAAGGTGGGCCAGATCGAGACATCACCGATTATGTCGCCGAAGACAGCCCGGAGGGCAAAGCTCTCGCAGCGATGAAGCGGGTCGAGCCGAGCTTTTCCGTCTCCGACTTTCTCGGGGGCGCACGTTCCGCCTATGAGATGATCCTGATGGGCTTCGAGCGCGGGGATGTCGAAAGCCTGCGTCCTTTCGTTTCCGCTGACATCTACAATAGTTTTTCGCAGGCCGTCGCCGCACGCGAAGCGCAGGGCCTGAGTGTCGAAGCGCAGTTCATCGGGGTACGCGAGACGGCGCTTGTCGATGCGAATTTCGACGAGAGCAGTAGCGAGGGCGAGATCACCGTGCGCTTCACCGGTGAGATGACGTCCGCCGTTCGCAACGAGAGCGGAGAGATTGTCGAGGGCAGCACCACCGAGATCAAGCGCCAGAAAGACGTCTGGACCTTCGCCCGTTCCTTCGGCAGTGACGACCCCAACTGGCAGCTGGTCGCGACGGGCGAGTGACCGTTGGGATCGACCTCATCGCCGGGCAGGATCACCCTGCCCAGCGAGAGATCGCCTTTGACGATCTGATAGGATGGGCTGAGGACAATCATCACGACGCTCTGAAAGTTTATCGACAGAGTGGAAATGAGGATCTTGTCGGCCCTGATGATGCACGCGCTTTCTTTGAAGAGCGATTTCGGCCCGTTCTGATCGGCGATCCTGAATGCGCGCTCTTCACAGGTTACTTTGAGCCTGAACTCGATGGCTCGCTTACGCCATCAACCGCGTTTCCCGTTCCCATCTATCGCCGCCCGGATGCGCTCTCCAGCGATGCACCATGGCTTACCCGCTGCGAGATCGAAGAGAGCGATGCTTTGTCCGGGCTGGAGTTGGCATGGGTCGCAAGCGCCGCCGACGCCTTCTTCCTGCAGGTTCAGGGATCTGGCCGCATACGGCTGCGGGAGGGAGGATGTTTGCGGGTCGGATACGACGGGCGCAATGGGCATCCTTATCGCTCAATCGGCAAAGAGTTGCTTCGTCGGTCAATCTTTACGTCCGAGGAGATTTCGGCGGACGCCATCCGTGATTGGATAGAGGTCAACCCGGTCGAGGGTCGGGCGCTCATGCATCATAACCCGTCCTTCGTTTTCTTCCGGCCGTTGAATATGCCTGAGGCACAGGGCCCCATCGGTACATTGGGCTGTCCTGTGACGGCCATGCGAAGCATTGCCGTTGACCCGGACCATACCCCACTAGGATTGCCCGTCTGGATCGAAACAGACGGGCCACAGCCGATACGCCGTCTTATGATCGCGCAGGATACCGGGGCGGCGATCAAGGGACCACAGCGCGCAGACATCTTTATCGGGACAGGCCGTGATGCCGGGCGGATCGCAGGAGGGATGAAACAGGGAGGTCGGATGATCGCCCTTCTCCCGAGGTTGCCTGCGGCATGAGCAAGAAGAGACGACTTCGGCCAGACGAGCGGGAACTCTGGGAGCGCGTTGCACGAGGCACGGACCCGCTCCATGCTCGCCCGCACGGGATGGCGGAGCCGGAAGTGCGGCAGCCGATTTCGCCCGCACCCAAGGCGCAACCTGATCCCATTCCCGCGTTCCGACTTGGCGAGAGTGCAAAGCCGCAGACCTCATCCGGGCCTACGTCACAACCGCCTCTTGCGATGGACCGCCGGACCCATGATCGGATGAAACGTGGCAAGTTGCGCCCCGAGGCGCGGCTGGATTTGCACGGGATGACCAGGGACCGCGCGCATTCCGCATTAAGCCGTTTTATTCTTGATGCGCACGGGCGGGGCAGGCGGCTTGTTCTGGTCATCACCGGAAAGGGCCGTGACCGAGACGAAGGCGGGCCAATCCCCGTGCGTCCCGGCATCCTGCGCCACAGTGTGCCACAGTGGCTTTCGCTTCCGCCGCTCAGATCCGCTGTTCTGCAGGTAACCCCCGCGCATATCCGTCACGGGGGCGCGGGGGCTTATTATGTCTATTTGCGGCGTGGCCCTCAGAGAACGTAGCGGCTGAGATCGGCGCTGCGTGTGAGTTCTCCAAGGTTCTTTTCCACGAAGTCACTATCCACCACGATCTTGTCGCCGGACCGGTCCGGCGCGGTGAAGGACAATTCCTCAAACACCCGCTCCATCACAGTATAGAGCCGACGCGCCCCGATGTTTTCGACGGAACTGTTGACCTCCGCAGCGATGCGGGCAAGCGCCGCGATACCGTCCTCTGTGAAGGAAACCTCCACATCTTCGGTCCCCATGAGCGCCGTATATTGCAGCGTCAGCGCGTTGTCGGTTTCGGTGAGGATGCGTACGAAATCCGCTTCTGTCAGCGCGCGCAACTCGACCCGGATGGGCAGACGACCCTGTAGTTCGGGGAGAAGATCGGAGGGTTTCGCGATGTGGAACGCCCCGGACGCGATGAAGAGGATATGATCCGTCTTCACCGGGCCGTGCTTCGTCGAAACGATCGTGCCTTCGATCAGGGGAAGCAGATCGCGCTGAACCCCCTCGCGGGAGACGTCGCCGCCACGCGCGTCGGATTTGGCACAGACCTTGTCGATCTCGTCGAGAAACACGATCCCGTTCTGTTCGACTGCTTCCCGCGCCGTACGTATGACCGCCTCATCGTCGAGCAGCTTGTCGGCCTCTTCACCCAACAGGATGTCATAGCTTTCTGCCACGGTCAGTTTCTTGCGCGTGGTCCGCCCTCCGAAGGCCTTGCCGAACATATCACCAAGGTTGAGCATCCCCACGTTGCCGCCGGGTTGGCCGGGAATATCCATCATGCCAAGCGGGTTGGAATTGTCCTGCAGTTCCAGCGTGATCACGGTGTCATCCAGTTCGCCGTTCTTGAGCTTCTTGCGGAACATTTCGCGTGTGCCTTCACGCGCGTCTTCCCCGGCGACAGCTTCGATGACGCGTTCTTCTGCGGCTTCATGCGCTCGGGCTCGGACGTCTTCGCGCATATATTCGCGGGTCATCGCGATGGCATTGTCCATCAGGTCGCGGATAATTTGCTCTACGTCGCGGCCGACGTATCCGACTTCGGTGAATTTCGTCGCCTCGACCTTGATGAACGGGGCGCGGGCCAGCTTGGCGAGCCGGCGCGAAATCTCCGTCTTGCCGACGCCGGTGGGCCCGATCATCAAGATGTTTTTGGGATAGACCTCGTCGCGCAGGTCCGCGTCGAGTTGCTTGCGGCGCCAGCGGTTGCGCAGTGCAACGGCCGTGGCACGCTTGGCATCCTTCTGGCCAATGATAAAGCGATCAAGCTCGCTGACGATTTCGCGGGGAGTGAGATCGGTCACGTCCGGTATCCTTCCGTGCGGGGAGATGGGGCGGCTCAGCCGTCGATGGTTTCGACGGTGAGCGAGCCGTTTGTGTAGACGCAGATGTCTGCGGCGATGGCCATGGAACGGCGGGCGATCTGTTCCGCATCCATCTCGCTGTCCATGAGGGCGCGAGCTGCGGACAGCGCGTAGTTCCCGCCGGATCCGATAGCCGTCACGTCATGTTCAGGCTCCAGCACGTCACCCGCGCCTGTGATCACAAGAAGATCCTTGCCATCCGAGACGATCAGCATCGCTTCGAGCTTCTGCAGGTACTTGTCGGTGCGCCAGTCTTTGGCAAGCTCGACCGAGGCACGCTGAAGCTGTCCCGGCGTCGCTTCGAGTTTCGCCTCTAGCCGTTCGAGCAGGGTGAATGCGTCGGCTGTTGACCCTGCGAACCCGGCCAGCACATCATAGCCTCCGGGGGAGAGACGTCGCACCTTGCGCGCCGTACCCTTGATGACCGTCTGGCCGAGGCTCACCTGTCCGTCACCCGCGATGACGACCTTGCCGCCCTTGCGAACGCCGATGATCGTGGTGCCGTGCCAGCCGGGGAATGCGTCACTTTCTGCCATGTCTGCCCTTTCGTTTGCCCATATATCTGTGCATCCCTTGGTCATTGCAACCGGACGGGGCGGAGATGGAGCGGACTGAAGAGGTCTGGGCGCGAATTGCCGCCGACTGCGGGATCGAGGCCTCTCGATACCATGTCAGGCGGGAATGGCGCAAAAGGGATGCGCGCCGGGACCACCTCGTGCAGATCTACGCAAGCTCGGATCACGAAGTCGTCTTCAAGCAGATATATCGCCCGAAAGATGAGGGATTTGCGACCGCCCTCGCCGCACAGAAACGTGCCTGCGTGGCGATGGGAGGAGACTCTGCGTCAGTTCCCCGAGTGCTCGCTGCGTCGTCAAAGGATCGCGCAATGATCATGGCGGCGGTTCCGGGTGAAACCGCGCAGGCGCATCTCGAAGCCGGGGGTGATGCCGCTGAGGTGCTGGAAAGGGCAGGGCGCTGGATTGCAGCGTTTCACCGGGCGAGCGGCCCTGAAGCCCGAACGTTCCAACCGAGGTTCATGCGTGATCACATCGCCCATCTTCTGGGTCAGCTTGACCGGAACGAGATCGCCGTGGCCAATCCGCGTCTCTTCAAGCGTCACGCCGGCGACTGCATCGCGCTCGCCTCGAATTTCGAAGGTCGGGAAACCATGTCGTCCGCGACGCACGGCGACATGAACTTGCGCAATATCCTGCTCGATGGACCAAAGAGCGCGGGTATCGACTTCACCGCACTTCACAGCGCGCCGGTCGGCTTCGATATTGCGCGGCTGCTCTTGCATTTCACGGGTCTTCACGCGGACCCCGCGCAAATTCCCGAGGGCCATGTTGTACCACCCGAGGCGCTCGCAGGATTCTTTCGCGGCTATACTCTGGTGGGGCCGGAGGACCCTTCGGTGGGGTATCTGTTGCGTGTCCGCCTCCTTATGGATTGGGTCAGCATACCTGCACGCTTGCGGGATCGGTCCTTTGCCGCCACCCTGCGGCTTGAGAGATTGCGCAGGCTGGCGTCGCGCGCCTTTCCATGACCAAAGACGGTCAGGTCGCGCATCTCAAAAGGGGGAAAATCACATCATGACGATTACCCGCTCCATTCGGGTACGGCTTCTGCTGATCGCGCTGCTCCCCATGCTTGTGCTCTTTCCGCTATTGCTTGGAACCACGATGCAGCGTTGGTCTTCACGGCTGGACGATCTGTTGATCGTGAAGGTTAACGGGGATCTGACGATCGCGGATCAGTACCTGCGCCGGTTGCAGGAGAACGCGGGGGAGCGGATCGCGGCTCTTGCGGATTCGGCGGCCTTTGCTTCCGTGGTGGATGAGCCGGCAGCGCGCGCCGATGTCATCGCGCAACGCAAGCGCGACGCCGGGCTTGATTTCCTGTATCTTACCGACGGACGCAGCGCGCCGTGGCCGGGGTTTGTCCCCGCAGACTGGCCCGTCGTGCGAAGCGCACTTGATGGTGCGCGGCAAAGCGCGGTCGATATTCTGGACGCCACCGAATTGGATGCGCTTTCCCCCGGTTTGGCGGTGCGCGCGGCCATTCCCTTGGTCGATACCGAGGCGGCGCGGGCCAGCACACGCGAGGTAGAGGATCGGGGGATGATCGTACACGCGGCGGCCCCCGTCCGGATGCCCGATGGCCGGGAAATGGCGCTTGTCGGGGGGATCCTGCTCAACCGAAATCTTGCCTTCATCGATACGATCAACGACTTGGTCTATCGCGACCGCAGTCTACCGGAAGGAAGTCAGGGGACCGCCACGCTCTTTCTTGATGATGTGCGCATCTCGACCAATGTTCGGCTGTTCGAAGGGGTGCGCGCCCTTGGGACGAGGGTGTCAGAGGCGGTGCATGACCGCGTGCTGGTCGAGGGGGAAACCTGGCTCGATCGGGCTTTCGTCGTGGATGACTGGTACATATCCGCCTATCGACCGATTCAGAACAGCCGCGGTGAACGGGTCGGCATGCTGTATGTCGGCTTTCTCGAAGCTCCGTTCCAACAGGCCAAGATTACACCGTTCATGACGGGAACCCTGACCTTTCTGGTCCTTGCCCTGCTCCTCGTTCCGGTGTTTCTCCGCTGGGCGGGTCTGATCTTCAAACCTCTGGAACGCATGACGCAGACGATCGCACGGGTCGAGGCGGGAGATCTCAATGCGCGCAACGGCGACATCGGGGCCGAGAATGAGATTACCCGCGTGGCGGCCCATCTCGATACGCTGCTGGATCAGGTGCAGGAACGTGACCGCCGCTTGCGGGGATGGGCCTCCGAATTGAACCAGAAGGTGGAGGAGCGTACAGCCGATTTGCGTGACAGCAACCGGCGGCTCGAAGAGGCAACCGAAAGGTTGATCATGTCCGAAAAGCTCGCAGCTGTCGGGGAGATTACCGCCGGAGTGGCGCATGAGATCAACAACCCCATCGCGGTCATTCAGGGCAATCTTGATGTGGCGCGTGGCCTATTGGGGCCGGAGGCCGACAAGGCCGCGACGGAATTCAAGCTGATCGACGATCAAGTGCACCGGATCGGGGCAATCGTCTCTCGGTTGCTTCAGTTTTCCCGACCGGGGGAGTTTTCGGGGAGCGACCACACTGCTTCTCCCTCCGAAGTGGTGAACGACTGTCTGTTGCTCACACGGCACGAGCTTGATGCCGCCCGCATAGAGGTCGAGACTTCACTGCAAAGCATCCGCACCGTGCCGATGGAGCGGACGGAGTTGCAACAGGTGGTGGTCAACCTGATCATCAATGCCCTGCATGCGGTCAAACAAGAAGGTCGGCTGAGCATCTCGGTCGAGGATGCCAATGACGGGGTGATCATCACCGTGGCCGATACAGGTGTCGGCATGTCCCGTGAAACCTTGCGCCATATCTTTGATCCGTTCTTCACGACAAAGCAGGCGGAGGGGACAGGCCTTGGCCTGTCGATTTCACAGCGCCTTGTGACGGAAGCGGGAGGGCGCCTGACGGCCGAGAGCGTGGAAGGAGAAGGCAGCACCTTTCATATGTGGCTTCCGGCAACGCCCGATTCCGACGACTTGGCATGAAAAAGGCGCCCAAAGGGGCGCCTTTCTCTCAACCTGAGAAATCTGGTTCAGATTGCCTCTTCGATCCATTTTTTCAGTGCGGCCTTGGGCGCGGCACCGGTCTTGTTGGAAATGGGCTGGCCGTCCTTGAACAGGAACAGCGCGGGAATACCGCGAACGCCCATCGCTGCGGCCGTGTTCGGATTGGAATCCACATCGACTTTCGCGACCTTGATCCGGCCATCGTATTCGGCTGCAAGCTCTTCTAGCGCGGGGCCAATCTGCTTACAGGGGCCGCACCATTCCGCCCAGAAGTCCACGACGACGGGAACGTCGGAACTGCGGACTTCGGCGTCGAATGTCTCAT
This sequence comes from Poseidonocella pacifica, assembly GCF_900111875.1. Classification (GTDB taxonomy): domain Bacteria; phylum Pseudomonadota; class Alphaproteobacteria; order Rhodobacterales; family Rhodobacteraceae; genus Poseidonocella; species Poseidonocella pacifica. The sequence continues at coordinate 73,685 of NZ_FOJU01000004.1, read as the reverse complement.
CGGTGACGGCAACTGTGGCCATGATGTCTTCTCCATAGGTATGTGTGGGGCGTCGGGAGCGGAAGGTAAGCACCGTGCAGTTGGCCGTCAAGGCAACTCCGCGCGGGTGAAGGCGGCGGTCACAAGATCGTGCGGCAGGGTCATCAACTCGTGCGTTTCGGTCCAGAGGATGGCGGTTTCAACCCTGCGGTCCGGATAGATCTGCCCAAGCGCCCCTGCATAGGCGCCCATCTGACGAAGCAGTCCTTCGGGGCACTCTTCCGGGCGGCGGGGAACGACGCGGTTTGTCTTGAAGTCTATGGCAAGTACTCTGGTCTCTTCCACGATCAGGCGATCAATGACCCCATGTATCCGTACGCCACCGATCATCACGGACACAGGGACTTCGGCGAGCGTCTCTGGCGCAAAGACCGCGCGCAGGTTCGGAGTGTCGAGCAAGGCGGAGGTCGCGCTCAGGGCCGCCTCCCGCTCGGCGGGATCCGCGTTCGGGAGCAGACGGGCAGCGATCGCTTCCAGGTCCCGGGCCGGGAGGCCGGGAAGATGTTCCAGCAGAAGGTGAATTTGCGTACCGCGCCGCTTGGCCGTCTCTTCATCCAATCCAGCTTCGCCCGGGAGCGCTTTCGCCCCGCCAAGCGCGCTCGGGGTCACGGGTTCGGGCAGGGGTTTGGCAGGGGCTGCGCGGTGAGTGGCCCAGTCCGGAAGGTTTGGCAGCGGCGAAACCGGAGGCGGCGCCAAAACGCTGTCGGGGCGCGACCAATCCCCGGTTTGATGGCGTCGTCCGGTCCCGAAGGCAAATTCGTATGCCGGGGTGCCAAGGCTATCGAGACCGGCCTCCACGCATCCATACCAGCTTTGCTCCTCGGACCCCACATTCCCCGCCGCGGCGACGATCAGCCAACTTTCCGCGCGCGTCATCGCCACATACAGCAGGCGCATACGTTCGGCCTCATCGCGGGCACGAAGTCGCTCGGAGGATTCGCGATACACCTCGGGCATCTCCGGCGCAGGAACCCGCCAGAAGACGTTCTGATCGATTTCCAGCAGTGCGTCCCCCTGCCGCGCACGACGAACGGCGGTATCGGGCAGGATGACAATCGGTGCCTCAAGCCCCTTCGCGCCATGCACGGTCATGACCCGGATCTTGTCACCGGCACTGTCCATCTGGCGTTTTATTTCCAGATCGTCGGTCTGCATCCACGTCAGAAAACCCGTCAGGCTCGGAACCTCCGTCCGTTCATATCCGAGAGCTTGGGAAAGCAGGGCGTCTATTCCGTCCTCTGCCTCGACGCCAAGCCGCGCGAGGATCCGTCGCCGACCGTCATGACGGGTCAGCACCCGTTCGATAAGTTCGTAAGGACGCAGGAAATCCGCCTCGCGGCGAAGATCTTGGATGACCTCCATCGTCTGCGGAAACTCTGCCTGTCGACGGCGCAGTTCTTCCCAGAGAAATTTCGGCCCCCGCCGCGCGGCGAGGTCGAAAACCTCCTGTTCGGACCACCCGAATATCGGTGATCGCAGCGCGGTGGCGAGAGAGAGGTCGTCTTCGGGCAGTGCGAGGAAAGACAGAAGCGCCGCCAGATCCCGCACTGCGAGTTCCGAGCCGACCTTGAGCCTGTCCGCGCCCGCGACGTCCAGGCCCTCCACCTTGCAGGCGCGGATGATCTCATGGAACAGCGGGCTGCGACGTTGAACAAGAATGAGGATGTCACCCGCCCGCACGGCTCTGCGGGCTCCGCCATGGGCGGGAAGCGTTTCTTCGTCGATCATCCGGCGGATTTCACCGGCGATCCGCTGGGCAAGCATCACCGCCGCGTCGTTTTGCGCAGGTTGGTCTATGGGCGCGTACCACGGGCCATCTTCGGGTGTCTCGGGAGGTTCGACAACAGGCCAAAGATCGACGCGGCCCGGCATTTGCGCGTGAAAGGCCCGGTGATCGGAACTCTGCCCCAGTCCGGCATCACGAGGCGTGGCGAATGTATGATCGACAGCTTCGAGAATGGCGGGTGAGGACCTGAAGGAGTGCTGCAACTCCAGCACCTGAAACGGGTGGTCGACTTCTTCGAAACGTTGGCCGAACCGGTTCCGCATTTCGGAGAACGCGTCCGGATCGGCCCCTTGAAAGGAGTAGATCGATTGCTTCACGTCACCGACAACAAACAGCGTTCGTATCGCTTCGGGCCTTGCGCCCGCGCCACTGGTGAATTCTTCGGTCAGTCGCTTTACCACATCCCACTGTAAGGGGCTGGTATCCTGCGCCTCGTCGACGAGGATATGATCGATCCCACCATCCAGCCGATAGAGCACCCATTGCGCCAGCCTCGGATCGGTTACCAGCCCGCGCGCCTTGAGGATCAGGTCGTCGAAATCAAGCCATCCCCGCGCAAGTTTCGCCGCCTCGTAGCGCTGCAGGAAGGCCTTTGCGAAGCGATGCAAGGCCAGCGTCTTTTGCGCGGCATTGACCGCCCCCAAGAAGCGTTTCGCCTCCGCCACGCGATCCATGAAGGCGTGCAACTCATCGATGATGGGCGCGAACGCCTCCACCGCCTTCTTGTGGTTTGCCTGAGGGAAGTTACGGGATTTGGATTCCCCCGCGGTTTCCCCGGATTTGTAGAGAAACAGGTCGCAAACGCCCTCGAACTCCGGCCAGCCGGGCGCCTCCAGATCAAGATTTGCGAGGTCCGCTGCGAACTCTTTGTAAGTTTTGGTCTGCTCAGCGCAAATGCCAAGGATGGCTTGGGCCAAATACTTCTCGCTGCCGTCGAACGCGATGGACAACGCGTCTTGGGGAGCGGAGCCTTCACGGAGGTCGAGCGCCGCGAAGATCGCGCTTTCACCAAGATCGGCTTGGAACGCTGCCCGGTTCCGGATGATCTCGGAGATCAGCGCCGCAATCTGTTCGTCCCCGATATAGGCGGCGATGCCTTTCAGCAGCGATACGTCGGGTCCAGCGGCCATATCGTCGAGAACCTGCCCGCGAAGCAGGTCCGCTGCGCGATCTTCGATTTCGGTAAAATCCGGGCTGACCCCGGCTTCGAGGGGAAATCGTCTTAGCAGGGCCGAGCAAAACGAGTGGATCGTCTGGATCTTCAGACCGCCGGGTGTCTCGATCGCGCTGGCGAAAAGCGTACGTGCGCGGCGGAGCGTCTCTGGACTGGCATCGGCATCCGCGCCCAACTCATCCAGCGCTGTGCGAAGCTCCGCATCGGGCAGCATGGCCCATGCGCCAAGACGCCGGAAAAGCCGGTTTTGCATCTCGCTCGCAGCGGCCTTGGTGTAGGTGAGGCACAGGATATGGCGCGGGTCCGCACCGGTGAGCAATAGCCGCGCCACGCGGTCGGTCAGAACGCGGGTCTTGCCCGATCCCGCATTCGCCGAAAGCCATGTCGAACGGGCAGGATGCGCCGCGCGGACCTGTCGTTCGGTTGCGTCATCGCGGGGGCTCATATCAGGATCTCCGGTTCCGGGTCTTGCGTCTCATCCCATTCTCCGAACCGCGAAAGTGTATCGTAATCGGAGCCAAAGCCCTGTTTTTCCATCGCCCGCCGCGCGGTGAACCCGGTCTCTGGGTCGAGATAGGCCGCGATGAGGGCGCGCAACCCTTCCAGCGTTTCCGCGGGCGGTTCCTTGTCGATCGGGGCCAGAACATCGGCCGGTTTGCTTGTCAGCCCCACGTAGACCGCCTGTGCCACTGGCGCGGGATCAAGGCCCTCAAACGCCCCTGCTTCAGCCATCACGGCCTCCAGCAAAAGCTGCTTTTCAAAGGCGCGTTGTTGAGTTGGGGTTTTGGGTTTGCCGGTCTTGTAGTCGAGAAGCACAAGCGCGCCATCGGCCCGCCGGTCGATACGGTCGGCCATTGCCGTCAGGGTGAAGTCCGGCATCCCGATGTGCATACGCCCCCGCAACTCGGTGCCGACGGGAAGGGCATCAAGCCGCCGCCGTTTTTCCTGCTCGATGAACCAATCGGCAAACCGGCCGATCCGGGCGATCCAGATTGCTCGGGTCGCGGGCCATGGGACCAGCCCCTCCAGTTGTGCCTCCGCCGTGGCGAGCAAATCCGCCCGGTTGAGCCGCGACGGGTCTTCGATCACGCGGCGCAAGAAAGTGTCGAGCACGTCATGGATCGCCGTCCCGCGTAGCGGAGCATCGGGAGACTGAGTGATGGGATCGAGCCGTTTGAGGCGAAGCACATGGCGCGCATGGATTGCATAGGGATCGCGGATGAGACGGGAAATTTCTGTCACCGACAGTTGCTTTGGCCGGAATTCCACAGGCGGTTTTGGCGAAGGGCGCGGCGCGCGGGGCGCGATGCCCGGATCTTCCAGAGCCTGCGCGAGCTTCAGCCATTCCGCCCCGCGTGCGCGCATTTCGGCCAGCCGATCAGGACCGCCAAGCATTGGCAGACCTTCAAGCAGGTTGGTGAGGCGGCTTAGCCAGCGTGAGGGCACGGTCTCTGCCTCGTCCGACCGGATCGACCGACTGAGCCAGACTTCGGCTCCGCCCATGGCCTGCTGAAAATCGTGTGCCGAAAGGCCGATGCGCCGATCAGGCAGGAGCAGGCCGGCACGATGGCGCATCTCGCGGTTGAGCCACGGGTCCGGCGCGGGCGGTTCGGGCCAGCTTCCGTCATTGAGCCCAGCAAGAATGAGCAGGTCCGCGCCCTGCATCCGCGCTTCCATCGTGCCCCAGATCAACACTTTCGGGTGTGGGGTCGCGGTCTCGCGCACCTCGCCCCGGTTCAGGATGGCGCGAAACAGGTTGCCGTAGTCATGGGCGGACATGCTGCCACCATGGTGGGCCTCGTCGCGCAACTCCCCTACGATCCGTGCGGCCTCTTCTCCGGCCTCGCCGTCCCAGAGCGGACAGGTCTCCGTCGCATTCGCCCCCGCGCAGAACGCCTCCGCCGCCGAGATATGGCGCGCGACAAATCCGCTGAGCGCGTCTTGCTCCAAAGCGGCACAGGGGTTTGCCGTATCGAAAATCCAATCGACCCACGCCTTGGCGCCTGTGTCCGTTTCTCGCCGTTCCGCCCAGCCGTGCAGCACATCGCGCGTCGGAAATGGCATCCCTTTGCGCCGGATGTGCAATTCCAGATCCCGGGTCCGGTTGAGGTGAGGACCACGATCGACACCCCTGTGGACGAGCGGATGTTTCATCAGGCCAAGGAGCGCTTCGGCGGTGATTTCCCCACCCATCAGGCTGCCAACTTGACGCAAGAGACGACCCGCAGGGGTAAGCGGCAGGGGAATGCCCGCGGAATCGTCCGGGCGAATTCCCCAACGGTCCAGAGTGGCGGCGACCTGCCGGGTCAGCATCCGGTCAGGGGTGATCAGCGCGGCGATGGTGCCATCCTCCGCCGCTTTTCTCAGCCGAAGCGCAATGGCGAGCGCTTCTTGTCTGCGGGTCGGGGCATCCAGCAGCGTCATGCTGGCGCAAGCCTCTCCCAAGCCGGTCAATTGCGGGCCATCGCGCAACCACTGGTCGGTCACCGGGGCGGGACGCAGAGCGAGCGACATGAGCGCATTCCGCGGCGGGCATGGGGCCGGTGTCCCGGTCCAGCCGGGGATGTCGGCGGGGTGCATCCCGGCGTCGTGGGCGATCCGGACGAAGCGAAACTGGGGGTGGTCCTCGCAGGAGAGAGCATCGCTCATCTGGTCCCAGACTTCGCGCGGCTGATGCGTATCGACACCGGGCAGGACCACGGCCCCTTGTGGCAACCGCAGGACGGCCCGGAGGAACAGAGCGGTTGTCCCGCGTGATCCGGTGGAACCGGCGACGATGATCGGGTGCTCTGGGGGTGCGTTTTCCCACAGACGCGCGAGTGTTTCGACGATGCGGCGTTGCCGCTGCTCCATATCCGGCTCGGCGTCGTCTTCGAAATAGCGGCTGACGAGGTCGAGAAAAGCTTGGGTCCGCTGCCAGTGTCCGGAGTGCTCGCTCACATCCAATCCTGCGACAACCGATGGCGGGACGCCTTCGCCCTGCATTTCGTCGAGCAGTGAGGCAAGGCTATCGGCGAGGTCGAACAGCGCCGCGCGGGGCGCCAGCGTTTCCGACGTGTCGAGCAGCTTGGAGACGAGTTGTGTGAGTTCCAGACGTCGGCGAAGCCCCGGAACTGCGGGCGGAAAATCCGGAAAGGTCGGGTCCTGCGCCAGATCGGTGATGAGCCTGATACGCGGGAGCAACGTTGGTGGACCTGCATCAAAGACGGCCCGGATACGGCGGGCCATGCGGCGGGTGCTTACGAAAAGCTCAACCCGCGCCATTGCCTCGGGCGGCTGGTCGGCAAGCCTGTTGCGCAATCCCTGTACCAGTTCTTCTGCGAAATCCACTCCGCAGGGCAGGCCGAAGAGACGCGGGCTTTCACGCTCAAACATCATGATCCCCCAACATCGCTTCTGCGGCAGCGACCCCCGCCGGCGTTCCGACGTCGCACCATTCCGATGGGTAACATGCCCCAAAAAGCCGTCCGTCCGACAACATATCATCCCAGAGCAGGTTGAGAGAGAACGCCGTGTCGGAGATCCGTGCGAGGCCGTCGGTCTTGAGGATCTGAACGCCGGTATAGATCTTTCCGGGACCGCGAGAGAGCCGTCCGTCAGGCCCCACGATGAAATCCCCAGATCCTGTGTGCCCGTGCGCGCGTTCGGAGGGAAGGCAGAGCAGCAGCGCGTCCATCGCGCGGGGATCCCAAGCTTGCGCCAGAAAATCGAGCGGGTTCGGCCCGCTGAAAACGGCGTCGGTGTTCATGGTGAACACTGGCCCGTCACCCAATAGCGGGAGCGCCGCGCGCAGGCCGCCACCAGTTTCCAGAAGAGCTCCCCGTTCATCGGAAATGGTAACGCCACGGTTCTTCAGGTGCGCGATCAAGGTCTCTGGCTTGTAGTGGACATTCGCGACGCGCCGGGCAGGGTCATAGGCATCGACATGATCCAAGGCGTGGTCGATGAGCGGCCGGCCCGCGACAGGCACCATCGGTTTGGGCCTATCTGCCGTCAACGGCCCCATCCGGCTTCCAAGTCCGGCGGCAAAGAGCATAACGGCTTCGGGTCGGTTCATGGTCGAACTATGCTTTCCAAAAGATCGCGCACACCCTTCAGCGCGGGGTGTGCGAGGTTGGCCGCCAGATGCGCCCGGACACGGGGGACAAAGTCCAGGTAGCGAGTCTTGCCCTGTTGCGCGGCGAGACGGGCGAAAATTCCGAGGATGCGTAGCGCACGGCCTGTCCCGAAAAGGGCCATTGCGGTATCGAGTTCTGCGACGGGGATGCCGGAGCATGCCGCGAAGCGTGAGGTACATTCGGCAACGATTTGGGGAGACACGTCGCGCCGAGCATCCTGCAGGAGCGAGACGAGATCATAGGCAGGATGGGCGCACATCGCATCCTGAAAGTCGATCAATCCGGCGCGTTCGACACCTTGCTTTCGGGGCAAAAGAATCAGGTTTTCCGCATGATAATCCCGGAGCATCAGAACGGGATCGCAGTCCGGCAAAGCCCCTGCCGCGGCAACCAATTCTGACCTGAGGGCGGCTGCGTCCACATCCGGCGCGAAATGGGGCAACACCTCAACGGCCTGCGCAGCCATGACCTGCGGCGTATAGAGGGGCAAATCCGGAGCGGGGCCTTCGCCGAGGCGGAGCAACACATCCGTCGCGAGGGTATACAGATCCCGCTCTTGCGACGGATCATGCGCAAGGCGCGCCGCGAACACGTCGTCGCCGAGATCCTGCATCAAGAGATAGCCCTGTTCGATATCCTGCGAGAATATCGCCGGGGCGGATACTCCAAGGCCATTCAAGAGCGCGGCGACATTCACAAAGCGCCCGGTGACATCCGGGGTATCCTTCATGAAGACAGCACGGCGGAGGCCATCCGACAGTCGCATGAACTCCTTGGTCGAGGCATCGCCCTGCATCGCTTCGGGTTCGGCATTTTCCCAGCCTGCGCGTGCGAGGAAATCCCTAAGCTCCGAGTGCATCGACCACCTCATCCCAGTCCGGGTTACGCCACGCAAACCGCCCGCGGCGTCCCTCTCCCTCTTGCTCGAGGGTCAGTGTCAGCGCGCCTTCGGGTGAGAGATCACCCAACCGGTCGGGCCATTCGATCATGCAGAACGCGGTCTCAAACGCTTCGGTCAGGCCCAGCTCCAGGCATTCGTCCGGATCGCCCAAACGGTATAGGTCGGCGTGCCAGATTTCGGCCTCCGGGTCGGGGTAGGTCTGAACCAAGGTATAGGTGGGCGAGGGGACGTCGATCGGACCAGAACGCGCATGGATCAGCGCGCGGGCGAAATGGCTTTTGCCAGCTCCGATATCGCCGACAAGGAGAAGCACTCGACCGGGGCCGACATACGGGGCCATTCGCGCAGCAAGCGCCGCCGTCGCCTCCGCGTCGGGAAGGTAAAAGGCGCGGTCGCGGAGGGGGTGTATCGGGGCGGGCATGACGCAATCAATACCGCACTGATCCCTGCCTGCAAGGTAGGCTCAGTGTGACGCGGCCGTAGCCTTGGCGTTGGGTACGGCGGCCACATCCTGATAGCGAAAACTCACCATCGTTGCGCCGCCGCTGAGCGGGACCACGCGCAGGCGCAACTTGCCGATGATCGCGGCCCATTCGGTTCGGTCGCGATTGTTCAGAACAAAATCACAGATGTCCTGCCAATGCGGGGAAGGGCCGCGTTCCTCGTTCCACGTCTGAGAGGAATCGAACACGGTGATCTCTGAAAAAGCGGTCTGGTGATCCATGTTCCACAGATCGCGGTAGGCCTTGTTGCTCAGGGAAAGAACACCGCTGTTGCTAAACACGGCCACGGCTTCGCCGAGGTTATCGAGCAGCGATTTGCTGAGTTCCAGTTCGGCGCGGAACCCACGGGTCAGGGTGATCTCGGCGGTAATATCTTCAAACAGGAAGGCAAGCGCGCCATCGGGATGGGGCCGTCCTGTGACGCGATAGGTAAGGCCGGAGGGCAAGCTCCAGAGTTCGGAATACTTTCCATCCCCCGCTTCAGATACCAGCGCGCCGATATTTTCCCGCCAACTGGCGTAGTTCTTGGGCTCGGGCATCACCTTGGATTCCCGCATATGGTCGAAAAATGAGAGCAGCGCGGGGCGAGAGCTGAGGAAATCGACCGGCAATTTGGTCAGGTCGATCAACGCGGGATTGAACAACACCAATTGCCGATTGCGATCAAAGATGGCGAGACCCGTCGAAAGCTGCGCGAAGGTTTTGGCCAATGTCTGGACGAAATTGCGCTGGGCGGCCTCGGAATTGACGACAGCGTCGATATCGACCGCAAAGTTATGGGTTCCGGTCGGTAGGCGGACAGAGTGGATATCGTACCAACGGCGGGCCCCGTCTGGTTCGGCAATGGCTTGGCGCTGCGGTCCGTCCGAGAGTACGCTGGCTGGCTCAAACACCTGCCGCAGCCGGCCCTCATCATCCACAGCATCCGACGGCGCGCCGGAGAGGCCACGATAGGCGGCATTGGCAAAATCGATCTCTTCGCGGGTATTGAGGTGCCAGATCGGCGCAGGAGCATTTTCCAGCATATAGGTCAGCTGTTCGACCTGCCGTTTGAGAGAGTTCTGCTCATAGAGGATCTGACCGATATCCTGTGGGACAGGCTGATGCAGTCGCACGATGGTTCGCGCGCCTTCGCGGCGGATCAGAACGCGCGCGGGGTCTTCCTCACATGTTGATCGGCATTCGAGCGGCTCGTCCTCGTCCACGTCCGAAGGTCGGCCCGGTAGACCGGCAAAGCGCTGGGTAAAGCTCTGTAAAAGCAGATCCCAGTCCGATTTCGGCCCGGAGGCGTCGGATCGTATCAGGCCGGGCGCGGTACAATCCACCAGCGCCTCCTTGTCGAAGAGAAAGACAAGATCCGCACAGGGTTCGGGTGCAGGCATGGACGGCGGCCGCACCGATGCGGGCGCTTTGAGCAGGACGAACATCATCGCTGCTGTCACGGCGCTGAGGCCGATGACGACCAAATGCGTTAGTGTCAAATCCAAGATAGGCGACCCTGCTGCAATACCGGTGCACCGTCGTCTGGTATCGTTAACAGACTGTTAATACATACATCACCGAAGAGGTGCGTTTCGGCGATCATGCAACTAGTGCGTGTTAAGCGCAACACTGTCATGAGTGGCGGTCGCCGCGTCAATCGAATGACGGGGCCAGATAACTTCGACAACCGCCCCGCTTTGCTCACCCTGCTCGGGCAGGCTGAGAAATGGATCACTGCCATTGGCAAAGCTGAGTTCAGCGCCGGTCCGTTCCAGAAGCGTCTTGGAGATGAACAACCCAAGGCCCATGCCTTGGTATTCCGGGCGCGCGCGCTCGGTGTCCGGGGCGCGGTGGCGAACGAAGGGGTCCCCGATCCGGCCGAGGATCGCGGGCGGAAAACCCGGGCCGTTGTCCATGATCCGCAGGCGTATTTCATCCTCTGACCACGATGCATCGACCCAGACCCGTGAATGCGCGAAATCAACGGCGTTCTGGAACAGGTTGCGCAATCCGTGGATAATCTCAGGCCGGCGCAGGACAGAGGGCTGCGGCAGGCCCGGCCGTGCGGGATGCTCGGAAAAGAGCACTTCGATACCCCGCGATTGATGAGGCTCCGCCGCCTCCCGCAGTACGGCCATGAGGGGGGCTTGGCGCAAATGTGGATCGGATTTTCCGGCGCGGCCCATTCCCTGCAGGATGTCGCGGCAGCGGTCTGCCTGCTCGCGGATAAGGAGGGCATCTTCGAGGAGTTCGGGCTGCGTCTGTAGCTCCTCAGCAAGTTCCGAGCTGGTCAGTTTTATGGTGGCGAGGGGCGTTCCGAGTTCATGCGCCGCAGCGGCCACGACACCGCCAAGGTCGGTCAGCTTCTGTTCGCGGGCGAGTGCCATGTTCGTCGCTGTGAGGGCGTCCTGCATGGAATGAAGCTCCGCCGTGATCCGCCGGGCGTTGATAGACAGGAAGACTATGGCGATGACCAGCGCGACCCAGTGACCGAACACGAAGACATCAGGAACACGCAGCACGAAGCCCATCTCCGTTTGCAATGTCAGGTGATACTCGGCCAGCGCCGTCACCAACAGGATCGCCGCCGCGGCAAGCAGGATCGTCGACCGGGTCGACAGCGCAGCAGCAGAGAGCGTGACTGGCCCAAGGATCAGAACGGCGAAGGGATTGTGCAGCCCGCCCGTGAGGTAGAGCAAGAAGCTGAGTTGCAGCAGATCGAACAGGAACATCAGGAAGTTCTCGACTTCCGAGAGGCGCTTGTTCTGCGGAAAGACGAACATCGCCACGAGGTTTGCGATCACCGACAGCCCGAGCGCAAAATAACATAGGCCCAGTTCGAGTTGCAGATTGTAGAGGCGCTGTGCGACTTCGAGCGCGATGAGCTGCCCCAGAATCGCCATCCATCGCAACAGGATGAGCGTCCGGAGCCGGACCCAGCCCCCGCGCGCCTCATGTGCAAGTGGAAACGGGTTATCAGCTTCGGACATCTGCGCGCCTTCGTCTCATTGCGTCCCGCGTCGATGAGGTTATGTGCCCCACTGACGGTGTTCAATCGCTTTTCACTCGGGAGTTCTTGTCATGACACGCATGATCGCAATTGCAGCCAGCGCGCTTTTGGTCGTGGTCCTTGGCGTCACGTGGGTCCTCACACGCGGGGCTGGGGATGAAGAGTTTGCGCAATGCAGGGGTGGCGCGATTGCAGGGGGTGGCGGAGATATCGGCGGCCCATTCACCCTTGTTGATGAGACTGGCGAGACGGTCACGGATGCGGATGTGTTGTCGACACCGTCGCTGATCTATTTCGGCTACACCTATTGTCCCGACATCTGCCCCATGGATGCGGCGCGCAACGCCGACGCGGTTGCGCTGCTAGAAGAGCGCGGCATGGACGTACAGCCGGTCTTCATCACCATTGACCCGGAACGCGACACGCCGGAGGTGCTGGCGGAATTCACCGATTATCTGCATCCTCGAATGCTCGGCCTGACGGGCAGCCCGGAACAGGTGAAGGCTGCAAGTGACGCTTACCGGACCTATTTCCGCAAGGGTGAAGAGGACGACGGGTATTACCTGATGGATCATTCCACCTTCACTTATCTCACTCTGCCCGGACATGGTTTTGTTGACTTTTTCCGCAGAGACATCTCCGCTGAACAGATGGCCGATAGGGTTGGCTGTTTCGTGGAGGAGGCAGGCCCGTTTGACGGAGGCCAGTCGCAAGGCTAGAACGTTTCCAAACAGGCGGAAAGGCGTTTGAACATGGCGGACACCGCGTTCGATATCGGGCAGGACAAATCGCTGCTTCTGGTGGACGATGACGAAGCATTTCTGCGCCGTCTCGCCAAGGCCATGGAAAAACGCGGGTTTGAGGTCGAAACGGCCGGATCGGTGGTCGGGGGCCGCGCAATAGCTTCGGCCCGCCCGCCAGCCTTCGCTGTGGTGGATCTTCGGCTGGAAGACGGGAACGGGTTGGATGTTGTTGAGGTTCTCCGAGAGCGACGCCCCGATTGCCGTGTTGTGGTCCTGACGGGGTATGGCGCGATCGCGACGGCTGTTGCGGCGGTAAAGATCGGGGCGACCGATTATCTCTCAAAACCTGCTGATGCGACGGATATCGTCAACGCGCTCTTGTCCGGTGAAGGGGAATTGCCGCCTCCGCCGGAAAATCCCATGAGCGCGGATCGCGTTCGGTGGGAACATATCCAGCGGGTCTATGAACTCTGTGATCGCAATGTGTCTGAAACCGCGCGCCGGTTGAACATGCACAGGCGCACCTTGCAGCGTATCCTCGCAAAAAGATCGCCGCGCTAAAGCAAGCGCATCAACTCTTCGTGCCGTTTCAGGAAGGCGGCGCGAACCTCTACAGGTGGCCGCAAGGTCAGGTCGAGTTGCGCCAGAAGATCGGCATCCGGCTTGCCGAAAAAGCGGTTGGCCTCGCTTTCCGAAAACCCTGCAAGTGTCACAGCCTCCAGCCAAGCGCTGATCCGGTCGGCGCGCTTGATCTGTTGCTTGACCGATGCGGGCGTGCGGGCGGGGAGGCCAAATCGGATGTGGATCGCGGAGGCCAAACGTTCATCCAGAGCGCCATATTCATGGCCGACAGCAGCTTTCACAGGGGTGATCATATCTCCGATGACGTATTCGGGCGCATCATGCAGGAGCGCGGCCATGCGGTTGCGCGCGGGCGCATTCGGATGGCGAAGCGCAAAGATTCGTTCCACCAGAAGCGAATGCTCCGCCACGGTATAGGGGAAGTCGCCCTTGGTCTGCCCGTTCCAGCGAGAGACGAAAGCAAGCCCGTGGGCGATATCTTCGACCTCGATGTCGATCGGTGTCGGATCCAAAAGATCGAGCCGACGCCCAGAAAGCATGCGTTGCCAGGCTCGGGGAGTTTTAGGGGGTCGCGGCATGGGTCTTGGGGGCTTTCGACGCAGAAATGAACCAATTCGCTTCCTACTGCGTTATGTCGTTGGAGAAAACCGACATGCGACAGATGATCAAAATTTTCATATCCAGCCTGATGCTTGCTGCGCCCGCCGCAGCCCAGACCTGTATGGATGCCCAAGAGTTGGAGGCGTCTCTCATCGACTGGTATGGCGAGACACCGGTAGGCGCACAAGATACCGACTTTCAGGTTTGGGCCTCCGAAACAAGTGGCACATGGAGCATGGTCGAATACCGGGAAACCGGTGAGGCTTGCGTGCTCAGCACCGGTGAAGGTTGGCCAAAAAATGGGCCGCTTCCCACGAACCTCATGGCAGAGTTGTCCGCCGAGTGACGTAGGAGCAGTTTAGTAGGGTTGTTTGCGCGGTGTGTTCAGGCAGCGCGCGTGGTGTGAGGTGCCGCTGAGGCATTAGGCCTCTGTGAACCTCCGCCCTTCTTAGAATGCCTGAAGCCCTGCGCTTCTTCCGCTCGGCTCCCCGGTCCCAACTGGTGGTCATGATTGATCAAGCTTCTGTGCTTACCACTCGCTGCCAGTTTGAACCAAGATCGCTCTGCTGCTATCAGCCAGCCAACCAACTTGCAGGAACAGTCTCCACATGACCCAAGATTACATCATCAAGGATATCGCGCTGGCCGATTATGGGCGCAAGGAACTCGACATTGCCGAAACCGAGATGCCGGGTCTTATGGCGCTGCGGGAGGAATATGGCGAGTCCAAGCCGCTCAAAGGCGCGCGCATTGCCGGCAGCCTGCATATGACTGTCCAGACCGCAGTTCTGATTGAGACACTCGTCGCACTGGGTGCGGATGTGCGCTGGGCCTCGTGCAACATATTCTCCACCCAAGACCATGCGGCCGCCGCGATCGCGGCCGGTGGCACCCCGGTGTTTGCGATCAAGGGCGAGACGCTTGAGGAATACTGGGACTATGCCGACCGGATCTTCATGTTTGAAGAAGGCGGGGCAAACCTGATCCTTGACGATGGTGGCGATGCGACCCTCTATATTCTGATCGGGGCACGTGTCGAAGCGGGCGAGGATGACCTTATCGCCGTGCCGACCTCGGATGAAGAGGTGGCGCTTTTCGCGCAAATCCGCAAACGCCTCAAGGAAAGCCCGGGCTGGTTCACCAAACAGCGCGCGATGATCAAGGGCGTGTCCGAAGAGACCACTACCGGCGTACATCGTCTCTACAAGATGATGGAAGAAGGCCAGCTTCCCTTCCCGGCGATCAACGTGAATGACAGCGTGACCAAGTCGAAATTCGACAACAAATATGGCTGCAAGGAATCGCTCGTCGATGGAATCCGGCGCGCTACCGACACCATGATGGCGGGCAAAGTCGCAGTCGTTTGTGGCTATGGCGACGTCGGCAAGGGCTCGGCGGCGTCGCTGCGCGGCGCAGGCGCACGCGTGAAAGTCACCGAGGTCGATCCGATCTGTGCATTGCAGGCAGCCATGGACGGGTTCGAGGTTGTCTTGCTCGAAGACGTTGTTTCCTCAGCTGATATTTTTGTGACGACGACGGGCAACAAGGACGTCATTCGCATCGAGCACATGCGCAAGATGAAGGACATGGCGATCGTCGGCAACATCGGCCACTTCGACAACGAAATCCAAGTTGCCGCGCTCAAGAACCACAAGTGGACCAACATCAAGGATCAGGTGGACATGATCGAGATGCCATCCGGCTCTCGCCTCATCCTGTTGTCCGAAGGTCGCCTTCTGAACCTCGGGAATGCCACTGGGCACCCCTCTTTTGTCATGTCGGCCAGCTTCACCAATCAGGTTTTGGCACAGATCGAACTTTGGACGAAGGGCGAGGATTATGCGCCCGGCGTCTTTATCCTGCCCAAGCATCTCGACGAAAAGGTTGCGCGGCTGCACCTTGATCGGATCGGCGTAAAGCTCTCCAAGCTGAATGCAGAGCAGGCGGCCTATATCGGGGTAAAACCTGAGGGGCCTTTCAAGCCGGAGCATTACCGCTACTAGTCATCGGACGCGCCGGTTGGTCCTTGGGGGTCGACCGGCGTTACCTTCTGAGTTGCTGGACAGCTATATAGCCCACCCCCGGGCTGACCCACTGGCGCGACGATACGACATAGCCGTCGGGCGCGACCACATAGCTATTGGTGATCTCTGCGGGACCGCTGCAAGCCTCGGTCACCGATGAGCCATCAACGCTGATCTCACACATCAGGCGGAGGGTTTCGGTTACCCCTTCACCCGTGAGATGGCTGTACTCGCGCGTCGAAGTTCCGGCCCTGCGGGTCAGGATGAGCGACGCGCTGTCTTCCAGTCGCGTAGACATCATGTCATTCCCAAGCCCGCGCGTTTCTTCGATCATTCCATTTCTGAGGGTAATGGTCCGTCTGTCGCTGGATGTGTACGTATCGAAGCCGTCTCGTTCGGAAATTCGGAGGAGATATGTCGCGGCTCCCGTGCTGCCCGCTCGAACGACGACCAATGGCCCTTGGGTTGAGGCGAGCACAGTTTCGGCGGAGGGTTGGGTCGCCGGAGGGGATTTCCGGAGGACAGACCGAAGGGTGTCAAACGCGGTTTTGGCACGCGGTGTCGTGAATGGGTCATTCGAGCATCCTGCCAGAAGCACCGCAAGAACGAGTATCTTCTTCATCGCCAGAACCTCCCCCAGCTTTCGACAACTTCGGCGGCATGGTAGTCCCGCACATCTTCGTATAGCCGGTCCCGGACGCGCAATCTTGCGCCGCCGTCCCGGGTCAGAGACTGCAAGGCGATGCTATTATCGTTCCTTGTGGGTGTTCCGAGGACGAAACTCATCGGGATCGTCAGCCTGATACCCTTGTCGAAAGAGCCTTCTCCGAAATCTTCGGTTTCCGCATCGGTGACCGTGGCATAGGCCCCGACCCGCCAACCGTTGGCGAACTCGCGGTCCAGCGCAACGGTCGCACCATAGTCCCCGGCCAAATAGCGGCCGAGGTCCAACTGTCCTTGAAAGCCATTTCCGAAATCGTAATAGGCGGAAGCGTGACCGGTCATGACGTCATAGTCGCGCAATCCGAACAGTTGATCGAAGTCACGCTGCTGCACGTAATTCAACTCCACCCCGAGCGCGAGGCGGCTATCGACGGGTTTCCAGAGAACTTCGCCGGAAACACCGGCATACATCGTCTCCAGGTATCCTGCCGTCAGACGGCCGTAGAGGTCGGGGCCGGGGCGGGCATAGCCTGTCAATGTGAGATGCCCGATGGCGGGGTTACCCTCTCGGGAATAGTATTTGGCATCGGTTCTGACGCGGGGCAGGCCGCTTTCGTCTTCACGTTCGATATCGTCCAGGTTGCCAGCGAGTTTCGCCAGAAGGGAACCAGAAGCGATGATGTTCGGGCGTAGGGCATAATCGCCCCGCAGGCGCAGGCCGACGTCGGCGCGCAGGGGTGATTCCGGATCGAAGAAGCTGAGGCTCATGAACGGGGCCAGAGACCAGCGGAACCGTGGATCGCGCGCTGTGGGGTCTGCGGGTGGCAGGATTTGAGGGGCCTCGGTGATCGTCGCCCTGCGCAGCATTTCCGCGGCGGGGGCATATTCGAGCGCTTCGAGATCGTCCCGTTGCAGGGTAATCGCAGAGGCAGGAACGCCGTTGACGATCGGGACGATTCTGAATGTTTTGATCCGGGCGGGCAGGGTGCGCGTCATGGCGCGGGCCGTGCGTCCGATTGCCTGCGCCTCGGCGTCATAGGTCGGATTCACAAGGCGGAGCGTCGCGGTATCGCCGTCAAGCGATAGCCCATCAGCAAGGAGCTTTTGCTGCCTTAGCAGGGTGGTCAACTCAGCGCTTGCGCGCTCGTCGGACCATCCTTCGCTTCGGCCTGCGACCGGGTAGGGTGCAGTCTCCACACCGCTGGGGCGCGGATTTTCGCGGGCATTCAGGTGAAAGCTGACCTGTGCGCCAATTTCTCCGCCGTGCAAGGTATAGGCTGAGAGTTGCGTTCCGTTGTCGAACCGATAGGTGGCCGCGGCATTCCACGGCCCTGCGCGGTCAAAGACGCCATCGCCTTCCTCTTCGGTGTAGCGATCCGGGGAATATTCGACACTTACGGACCACGGCGCACCGTCGGGCGCATAGCGAAGCCCGCCGAAGCCTGCCACGGGTCCGCGAAACCAGCGGTCATAGTTTGGCACGCCGCCTTCGCCGAGCAGGCTGTCGGGCCGATCACCGGTTTGCCCAAGGGGGCCGTCGCCGCCGAGCCTACCCCAGCCGAGGCCGCCGGTGAGGGTCAGGCCGGGAAGAACTTCCTTGCTCGCGACAAGGTATTCACTTTCGTAAAGCCCTGTCCCAATGAAGTCCTGCAGCCCGATGGCAAGCGCGGGCCAGGCTTCGGTTTCTTCGACAAGTTGATAGCGGAGGTCAAAGCTCCGGTCGTAGTAGTTGGATCGGTCCCACCCAACAGGTTCCAGCCCCTCGATACGGGTGTAACGAAAGCTGCCCTGCAGGCGGGGCGTGATCTGAAAGGTCAGGGTGGTGTGTCGGGAAGGACCAAATTGGCCCAAGGTGGCCGACAAGGTGGCATCCGCAGATTGACGCGCTTCGGGCAGCTCGATGAGCCCGGGTGCGCCGTATATGTTGAAAACGGGCACCTCACCCCAAGCCGCGCTGCTGATCGCGCTGACCAAGAAGATGCCCGCCATACCATGCCGATTGATGCCCATAGCCCACTCCCTTTGGTCAAGAACTAGGCGAGCGACGAAGGCATGTCCATGAAGCGCGCGCAGGTATCCCCACAGCATTGCGGGGAAGTCACGCTTCGCGGAGCAGGCCTTTGAGATAGGTGCCGTAGTTGTTCTTGCGATACCGTTCGGCCTGCTCCGCAAGATGCTCCGCACTTGTCCATCCAAGCTTGAACGCGATCTCATCAAGGCACCCAGTTTGCAGTCCTTGCCGCTGTTCGAGCGTCCGCACGAAGTTGCCCGCATCGAGCAGGCTGGCATGTGTACCGGTGTCAAGCCACGCAAAGCCGCGACCCATGGTCTGCACGTTGAGTTTGCCCGCCTCGAGATACATCTCCAGAAGCGTCGTGATCTCAAGCTCGCCACGCGGCGAGGGGGCGACTTCGCGTGCCAGCTTCGGCGCGTCGGCGTCGAGGAAGTAAAGCCCCGTCACGGCATAGTTGGAAGGCGGCACCTCCGGCTTTTCGATGATCTTCTGTACCTGACCGTCTTGATCAAATGCGACGACCCCATAGCGTTCCGGATCGGCCACGTGATAGCCGAAAACGGTCCCACCCTCAGTCTCATCGGCCTGTTTTAGAAGTTCAGGCAAGCCGTGCCCGAAGAAGATGTTGTCGCCCAGGACCATGGCCGATGGCGACCCGTCCAGAAAATCTTCGGCGAGAATAAACGCCTGCGCCAGCCCATCGGGAGAGGGCTGTACGATGTAGGTGAAAGAGATGCCCCACTGGCTGCCGTCGCCAAGAGTGCGCTGAAACTGCGCTTGATCTTCGGGCGTGGTGATCACCGCGATGTCCCTGATGCCGGCGAGCATGAGCACCGAAATCGGGTAATAGATCATCGGCTTGTCATAGATCGGCAAAAGCTGTTTCGAGACACCGATGGTGATCGGGTAGAGCCGCGTTCCGGAGCCGCCAGCGAGGATAATGCCCTTGCGATTGGTCATGTCTGGGCCTTTTCGAGTTGGGTCAGGACGTGTGCGAGGCCCGCGTGCCAGTCGGGGCGCGGGATACCGAATGTCGTTTCGGTGGAGGAGCAATCGAGACGGGAATTGAGCGGACGGGTGGCCGGCGTGGGATAGGCCGACGTCGGGATGTCTTCTACGGCGCAATCAATCTTGGCTTGGGCGAAAATCTCACGTGCGAAGTCTGCCCATGAGGCATCTGGCGCGCCGCTGAAGTGATAGGTGCCGCTTTTATCGGGGGATGCGCTGAGATCGCCCGCAATGCGGAGGCAAGCGGCCGCGATATCCGCGGCGGGGGTTGGCCCGCCAATCTGATCGGCAACGATGGTGAGCTTTTTCCGCTCAGCCCCGAGGCGAAGCATGGTCTTCACAAAGTTCGTGCCGTGGGCCGAAAATACCCAAGAGGTGCGCAGGATTGCGTGAACACCACCCGCCTCGCGCACCTTCTCCTCTCCTCGCAATTTCGTTCGGCCATAGGCCCCGAGCGGCGCTGTGGGCGCATCGGGCGTTCGCGGTGTATCCCCACTGCCGTCAAAGACGTAGTCGGTGGAAATATGAACGAAGGGTATGCCGCGCGCGGCGGCCGCATGTGCCATGGCTCCGGGCGCGTGCCCGTTGATCGCTCGGGCCGCGGAATCTTCGCTTTCGGCTTTGTCGACTGCGGTATAGGCGGCCGCGTTGATCACAGCCTCCGCATCGCTTTCACGGATGATCTTGGCACAGGCGGACGCATCGGTCAGATCCACATCGGCGCGCGCAAGGAAACGGGCTTCGGGAGCCAGAGCCTTCAGTTCGGTCGCGACCTGACCCGTGGAGCCGAAGACCAGAAGTTTCATGTGCCAAGTCTCCGACCGACGCCGTCACGACTGAGGAGGGGGCGCCACCAGTCCTCGTTGTCGAGGTACCATTGCACCGTCTTCTCCAGCCCCTCGTCTACCGTCACCGATGGACGCCAGCCAAGTTCCGTCCGGATGCGGGTCGGGTCAATCGCATATCGAAGGTCGTGTCCGGGGCGATCCGTAACGAAGGTGATCAGATCGGCATGGGGCGCGCCCTCAGGGTGCTTGCGGTCGAGGATCGCGCAGATCTTTTTCACAAGATCGAGGTTCGTGGCCTCGTTCTCACCGCCGATGTTGTAGCTTCGGCCCTCTTTACCCTTTTCCAGCACCAGCAGCAACGCGTCGGCGTGATCTTCGACAAAAAGCCAATCGCGGATATTCTCGCCGCGCCCATAGACCGGAATTTTCTTTCCGGCCAGGGCATTCAGGATCACGACCGGGATGAGTTTTTCAGGGAAATGGAACGGCCCATAGTTGTTTGAGCAATTCGTCAGAACGACCGGTAGCCCATAGGTTTCGGACCACGCGCGAACGAGATGATCCGAACTGGCCTTGGATGCCGAATAGGGGCTATTGGGGGCGTAGGGTGTCTCTTCGGTAAACTGCCCTTCGGGCCCCAGCGTGCCATAGACCTCATCGGTAGAGATATGGTGAAACCGGAACCCTTCAGGGCGGCCTTTTGCTTCCCAATAGGCGCGGGCGGCTTCCAGCATATTGAATGTGCCCGTCACGTTCGTCTCGATGAACGCTGCAGGTCCGTCTATGGATCGATCTACATGGCTCTCGGCAGCAAGGTGCATGACCGCATCGGGGGCATGCTTCGCAAAAATCCGGTCCAGCGCGGGACGATCACATATGTCTGCCTTCTCGAAGGCATAGTTGGGATTGTCCGCCACCATCGCCACATTCTCAAGGCACGCGGCATAGGTCAGCGCATCGAGGTTCACGATCTCATGCCCGCGAGAGACCGCAAGCCGCACGACGGCGGACCCGATGAACCCGGCACCGCCGGTCACGAGGATCTTCATGTAGCAACTCCATACGTGAAGGGCGAAGTCCAGTCAGTAAGGTGCGGCGCCGCATCGTCCTTGCCCGAGAGCACCGGATCGCCAGTAAGGCCCCAGTCTATGCCGATATCCGGATCGTCGAAACGTACTGCGCCATCACATTCCGGAGAATAATAATCGGTGCACTTGTAGATGATTTCGGTATCAGGTTCGCGGGTCGAAAACCCATGAAGGAAACCGGCGGGAATGAGCAGTTGCCGCCCGTTTTCAAAGCTCAATTCCTCACCCACCCACTGGCCATAGGTTGCCGAGCCGAGCCGTACGTCGACAGCGACATCAAAAAGCCGCCCTCGCCCACAGCGGACAAGCTTGGCCTGCGCATGGGGCGGCGACTGATAATGCAGGCCACGGACGGTGTTCGTTTCACGGCTGAGGGAGTGGTTGTCCTGCACGAAGTCGTAGTCGAGCCCTTGATCGGCCATGCGTTTGCGATTCCAACTTTCGCTAAAAAAGCCTCGCTCATCCCCAAAACGCGCTGGAATGAGGATCAGAACGCCGAGAAGCGCCGTTTCAATGACTTCCAAGGGAAAACTCCTGAACCAAATGCTTCAGGCACCCCTTAGCAACCGCCCGTCGGCTTGTCACGTCGCGCCACCCGAACCCTCCGAGAATTTGCGCCTTCGTGCTTAATGTCGCACGCGCCGTGGGCGTTCTGCACAGGCGGCATAAAAAAGCACCCGCCGAAGCGGGTGCGAAGGTGGCAGTTGGCAGTAATTGGCAGTGTTCAGATAATGGCTTTGTTGGCACCTCGGCGCCAATTCTCTCCGTCAGAGTAGACGATCTGGGGGCCGCCATCATCATCGGAGACGAAGGCGATGCTTCCCATAGGTGCTCCGGCCGGCAGGTCCGAGATGATCGTGGGGGGCAGGCGAAATGCCCCTTGGATATTTACGGTGCCGTCCGCTGCATCGACGCGGAGCGCTTCGGACCAGGCTGATCCGTCGGCGCTGACCTTGATGGAGAAATCGTCGTTGCCGGCTGTTCCCAGTTCCGCGCGTCCCGACCACCCGGCCTGCAACAGAAGGCTGGCGGTCTCTGTCTCCTGGGCCTTGTTGATCTTGAGGTGATGGCTGCCGCCCGCGTGGCTCAGCGCGGTGGCGTCGGCGGAAACAGAAAGCCGCGTGGTGTCATCGGCCGCGGTGTTGACCCCGAGTCTGTCGGTTTCGCGAGTTGCGAGAGGTGTCCAGCTGACTCCGTCGAACCGCAGGGTCGTCCCGTTGACCTGATCATCTGCGCGCCAGCCGGGTTGCGGTGCATGAAATTCCCATCCCGTCGGCCCGAAGAGCGTTACCGCGTGATCTTGACCAGCCCACTCTCCCGTCGCACCGGAGGCCACGATATAGCGAGATCCCATTTCCGGCGTCACAGGCGGTGAGGTCAGCGCCGCGTCGACAACTGAAAGTTGGATGAGCGCGTCAAGCACCCGCAACGCCTCATTGTGCGTCACGTGCTTTTGCGCCTGCGCAGGCTGAATATAGGGAAGCTGCAGCGTGGGGGAGGTTTCGGTCATTGCGGGTCCTTGTCATCGGGGCGAAGAGCACGATCGCTTTTGGCCGCGCTCTGCCAAGATAAATCCATCCGCTGGCTTAATAAGACGGAAACCGACCGCGCGGTGCCCTACTCTGCGGCGTCGGCGTAATCCTCCATCGGTGGGCAGGTACACACTAGGTTGCGGTCGCCATAGACGTTGTCGACCCGATTGACCGGTGGCCAGTATTTGTCCACGCGAAAGGCGCCGGGCGGGAAGCAGCCCTCTTCGCGGGAATAGGGCCGATTCCAGTCACGGACGAGGTCTTCCATCGTGTGGGGCGCGTTCTTGAGCGGGTTGTTGTCCCGGTCCATCTTTCCGTCTTCAATGGCCCGGATTTCCTCCCGGATGGAGAGCATCGCATCGCAAAAGCGATCAAGCTCTGCCTTCGTCTCGCTTTCCGTGGGTTCGACCATGAGCGTTCCGGCCACGGGCCAACTCATGGTTGGCGCGTGAAACCCGTTGTCGATAAGGCGTTTCGCGATGTCGTCCACGGTAACGCCAGCACTCTTCTCAAACGGGCGCGTATCAAGGATGCATTCATGCGCCACCCGGCCCGTGGGGCCTTTGTAGAGCACGTCGAACGCCCCCTCGAGCCGCTTAGCGATATAATTCGCATTCAGGATCGCAACCTTGGTGGCTTGGGTCAGGCCCGCGCCGCCCATGAGCAGGATATAGGCCCATGAGATCGGTAACAGCGACGGCGACCCGTAGGGCGCGGCGGAAACCGGCCCCTCGGGAGCGTCGCTGTCGATATGGCCAGGGAGATGCGGCGCGAGATGTGCCTTGACGCCGATGGGCCCCATTCCGGGCCCACCTCCGCCGTGCGGAATACAGAAGGTCTTGTGCAGGTTGAGGTGGCTGACATCGCCGCCCAGATCGCCGGGCCGCGAGAGGCCGACCATCGCGTTCATGTTGGCGCCATCGATATAGACCTGCCCGCCGTGCTCATGCGTGATGGCACAGACGTCCTTGACGGTCTCTTCAAAAACACCGTGCGTCGAGGGATAGGTGATCATGCAGCCCGCCAGCGCATCGGCGTGCTTCTCTGCCTTGGCGCGGAAGTCATCGAGGTCGATATCGCCATTTTCGGCTGACTTCACCGGCACAACCTTCCAGCCGACCATTTGAGCAGACGCAGGGTTGGTGCCATGTGCGCTGTTGGGAATGAGACAGACGTTCCGGTGCCCCTCACCCTGAGCGCGATGATAGGCGGCGATTGTAAGCAGCCCCGCATATTCCCCCTGAGCGCCAGAGTTCGGTTGCATCGAAAGCGCGTCATAGCCCGTGATTGTGCAAAGCTTGGCGGAAAGGTCTTCGATCAACTCTCGATAGCCCTCGGCTTGATCGGCGGGCGCGAAAGGGTGAAGCAATGAAAATTCACGCCATGATACGGGCATCATCTCGACCGCTGCGTTGAGCTTCATAGTGCAGGACCCGAGCGGGATCATTGCCCTGTCGAGAGCGAGGTCGCGATCCGCCAACCGGCGCATGTACCGCATCATTTCGGTCTCGGCACGGTTCATGTGGAACACATCATGCTCAAGGTAGTTCGACTGTCGTTGAAGGGCATCCGGGATACGGTACTCGGCGGTCAGGTCATCGTCCTTCCGGTCGATACCGAACGCGCGCCAGACTTTTTCTATGATGCCCGAGCGGGTTGCCTCATCAAGCGTGATACCGACGCAGGTTTCCCCGACTTTCCTCAGGTTGATCCCCTCGGCCACCGCGGCCTGCATCACACCCTTCTGCAGCAATCCGACCTCTACCGTGATCGTATCGAAAAACGTGGACGGTTCGATCTTGAAACCCGCAGCCTCAAGACCGCGGGCGAGGCGGACGGTCTTGCGATGAATGCGTTGCGCTACCGCTTTGAGCCCTTCTGGCCCGTGAAAGACGGCATAGAAGGACGCCATGACGGCAAGTAGCGCCTGCGCCGTACAGACATTGGAGGTGGCTTTCTCGCGGCGGATATGCTGTTCGCGGGTTTGCAGGGCGAGCCGGTAGGCCTTGTTGCCGTGGCTGTCGATGGAGATCCCCACAAGCCGGCCGGGCATTGCACGTTTGAAGTCGTCTTTGGTGGCCATGTATGCCGCGTGCGGGCCGCCATAACCCATCGGCACCCCGAACCGTTGGGCGGATCCGACGACGATATCCGCCCCCATCGCGCCCGGCTCCTTGAGCAGGGTCAGCGACAGCGGATCGGCTGAAACGACGCCGATCGCCTTCGCCTCGTGCAGCGCGCCTATCTGTTGCGTGAAATCTCGGAGGTGGCCGAACGTGCCCGGATACTGAAAGATCGCGCCGAAAACCTCATCGGCCACAAGGTCATCGGGCGCGCCGACAATGATCTTGATCCCGAGCGGTTCCGCCCGCGTGCGCATAACCGCGATGTTCTGCGGATGACAGTTTTGATCGATAAAGAAGGCAGCCGCTTTCGACTTGGCCACGCGCTGCGCCATGGTCATGGCCTCGGCACAGGCGGTGGCCTCATCGAGCAAAGATGCGTTCGCGATTTCGAGCCCTGTGAGATCAGAAATCATCGTCTGAAAGTTCAGCAGCGCTTCGAGGCGACCTTGGCTTATCTCCGGCTGGTAGGGCGTATACGCCGTATACCAAGCAGGGTTTTCCAGAATGTTCCGCTGGATCACCGGGGGCACGACGGTTCCATGATACCCCTGCCCGATAAGCGAAGTCAGGACCTGATTCTTTGAGGAGACGACACGCATATGATAGAGCAACTCGCGCTCTGACTTGGCCTTCCCGAAATCAAGCGGCTCAGCCTGACGAATTGATTTCGGGACGGTGTCGTCAATGAGAGCGTCGAGCGTCCCTGCACCAAGCGTTTTGAGCATCGCAGCCATCTCTTTTGGCGACGGCCCGATGTGACGGCGATTTGCGAAATCGTACGGCAGGTACTCGGTCGGGGTAAATGACATGCCCGTCTCCTCTTGGTTTGTTCTAGCCGATCAACTGCTTGTAAGCGGCCTCGTCCATGTATTCGTCCATCTGGCTCGGCTCGGCGGGCTTGATTTTGAAGAACCAGCCGTCGCCGAGTGGATCTTCGTTGACGGTGCTGGGCGAATTTGTGAGCGCCTCGTTGACCTCGACGATCTCTCCGTCAATCGGGGCGAGAATATCGCTCGCGGCCTTGACGCTTTCGATGACGACAACCTCATCATCCTTCACGACCTCTGTGCCTTCTTCGGGAAGCTCGACAAAGACGATGTCGCCAAGCTGCTCGGCGGCGTGCTCCGTTATGCCCACAACGATCAGATCGTCCTCGGGGCGAAGCCATTCGTGTTCTTCCGTGAATTTCATGGAGTGCAGACCTCTCTGTCAGCGTTTGAATCTCGCCGGTGTAAAGGGCAGGGGAACAACGCGCACCGGCTGGCGCCTGCCCCTAAGATCACCATAGATCACTGTTCCGTCTGGGGAATAGTGAGCGGTCACATATCCCATCGCGACGGGCCCCTGTACCGTAGGCCCGAACCCGCCGGAGGTGATTTCCCCGATGAGATCATCACCCGTCTCGGACGCAAAGAGTTTGACCCCTTCGCGCATGGGCGCGCGCCCCTCCGGAGCAAGGCCAACGCGCTTTCGCGCCGGCCCCTTGGCCATCTGGGTCAGTATCGCAGCCGCGCCGGGAAAGCCGCCCTCCCGCGCCCCCCCCGCCCTGCGCGCTTTTTGCATCGCCCAGGTCAGACCGGCTTCGACCGGTGTCGTCTTTTCCGTGATGTCGTGCCCATAGAGGCACAGGCCGGCTTCCAGTCTGAGGGAGTCGCGTGCGCCGAGGCCGATCGGCTCCACGTCTGGATGTGCGAGCAGTTTCTCCGCCAGCGGGGCGGCATTCTCAGACGGAACTGAAATCTCATAACCGTCTTCACCCGTGTAGCCTGAGCGAGAGACCCAGCAGGTTACCCCGCCCAGCATGAGGTCGAAAACATCCATGAAGCGCATGTCGGCCGCGCGTGGGTCGAGCTGTGAGAGGACGGCCTCGGCGGCAGGGCCTTGCAAGGCAATCAGCGCCCGGTTGGTAATTTCCTCAAGCATCACATCTTGCGGGAGGTGCGCCCGAAGGTGGGCGATATCGGCGTCTTTGCAACCCGCATTCACCACCATGAAAATGTGATCCCCGCGGTTTGCAAACATCAAATCATCAAGGATGCCGCCATCGGAATTGGTGAGAAACCCATATCGTTGGCGGCCTTCCGCGAGCCCCTGCGCATCCACGGGGACAAGCGCTTCGACAGCTGCAGCGATGGTGGCGTAGTCCGGTCCTGTCAGTCGAAGCTGCCCCATGTGGCTGACATCGAACAGTCCCGCCTTGTCTCGGGTGTGTTGGTGTTCCTTGAGTACCCCTAGCGGGTACTGGACCGGCATTTCGTAGCCGGCAAACGGGACCATCTTGGCACCATTCGCAATATGCAGGTCATAAAGTGTCGTCCGTTTCAGGTCAGTCATGCCCAACTCCTGCCATCGACGGTGCGCAAGGCACCGTGCATCCTTGCGCGTTTCGCGCGCGCGATGCCCCCTCTGTCCTTTTGCCTGAGATCGTTATCCCGTCGGCGCCCCGGTTAGGGGGATCTCTCCAGAGTGCTTGGCGGCGTCGGTCCTTTGGCCTGAGAGTTTCCGGGGCGGTTGCTCCTTCGGCACCGGATGAACCGGTTCTCCCGACGACACTTTCAAGCTTGGTAGCGAAGCTGACAAAGCCGCACAACCCGGTTTCTCAACTCGCTGCCCTTGTTTTCCGCTCGGCATCCCATGCTGCCCAATCTTCGGGAGAATCCAGATCGAGCGTAGCGCCGCGACCTGGCGTCGCGACCTCCTGAAGGTACTCCGGATGCGCGATCAGGATCTCCTTCGCGCCGCGATCACCTTGCAATGCGCGCAAAGCTTCGAAGAAGCGCGCGCCAAAGAGTACGGGGTGACCGGGAAACCCGCCCTCGTCGCACGCACGGCAGATTTCCCTTTGTTCGTCTGGGCGAAAGGCCGCGATGAGCCGGTCGTGATGCTCCGCTGTCACCTCGGGCATGTCGGCAAGTGCAACGATTACCGCGTGTGTCGTAGGTTCAATGGCGCGCAAGCCAGCTTGTAGCGAAGCGGCCATTCCCAAACTCGTCTCGGGGGTTTCAATAATGTCGACGTCGAGCCCTGCCAGGGTATCTCGACGGGCTGTCTCTGCTTCTGGGACAACGACCCGCACGCGGTTGGCCCGAGATCCCAAGGCGGCGCGCGCGGAGTACCGCAACACGGCCTCGCCTTCGACCTCGCGAAGCAATTTGTCTTCGCCCCGCATACGTCGGCCCTCGCCCCCTGCGAGAAGGATCACTTCGACGCGCAAGGGTCCTTCACGTGGGGTGGCGCGGGGATGATCGCGTTGGGGGATTTCCTTGAGCAGTCCACCTACTCCCATCGCGCCAATATCGTCCGAAGTGACACGTATCCCGGCCGCCAGCCTTTCGAGTATCCAATCCGCTCCATTGAGCGCAGGAGAGCGCGCGCAGCCGGGCAAACCTACCACGGACCGTCCCTGCAACTCGCCCAACAGCAAAAGGTTTCCCGGATCCACAGGCATTCCGAACCGTTCGATCCGCCCCCCAGCTTTGAGCAAAGCCGACGGAATCACATCGGCTCGGTCCGCGGTGGCGGATGCCCCGAGAAGCAGGACCAACTCAGCACCGCACTCCGCGAGGGCTCTTGCAACGGCCTGTTCGTCGTGCGGAACCCGTATCACCCGGCCAAGAGCCATGCCCAAGCCGGCGAGGCGCCGCGCGGTGACGGCTTCCGCCTTCGACAGAAGGCCCTGCTTTATCCCCGGCACTTCCGTCAAGATGAGGTCGGCCCTGCGCAGCTGAAAGGGATGAAACCGGATCGCGCCCCGCCGCAGGAGGGAGGCCGCGCGAGCGACATCGGCACCTTCTGCGGCATAGGGTATGATCTTGATCGTCGCGGCGAGCGTGCCCGCCCCCAAACGGGCCATGTTCGGGAGGGTCGCGATCGTGATCGATTCATCGACCGTGTTCATCTCTCCGAGCGCGTCGGCGTCGACTTCCAGAAGTCCGGCGTGCGGCGCGATGAGGTTGACCCGTCCGGTGAAGGGCGCGCTGGATTCAAGGCCGTGATCGCCCAGAGCATCGGCAATCGCCGCAGCGGCGATATTCTCGTCCATGTCCCCCGGGGCAAGTGCAGCAGCTATGACCGAGGTGATGCCGGACATGCGCAGCAATGCGATGTCGTCCGGTCCGATCACCTTTCCCTTGCGGAGTTTGCGCCCGTCCGCCTGAATCGAATGGGCGAGGATGAGTCCCTGAGCATTTTCGATAGCGACCGTACCAAATTTCATGCGGTTCTCCCGGGGCGGGTGTTTGGGCGACGCAGGCGCTCCGTCATTTCCGCCATGATCGAGATCGCTATCTCGGCGGGGGAACGGCTTCCGATGTCCAGCCCCACGGGAGCGTGAATGCGAGCAATCTCTACGTCCGAGAAGCCTGCTTCCTTGAGGTGACGGACGCGCTTTGCTTGGGTTCGCGTGGAGCCAAGACAGCCGAGGTAAAACACTTCAGACCGCAGCGTGGTTTCGATGGCCGGATTGTCGAGTTTCGGATCGTGAGTGAGCGTCACAACCGCAGTGCGCGTGTCCAGCCCGTGGGCTGCGAGGGCCTCATCGGGCCAATCGTGCACGAGCGTGAGATCTGGAAACCGCGCGGGAGAGGCGAAACTCTCCCGTGGGTCGATGATCGTGACATCGTACCCCGCCAGAACCGCCATCCGCGTGAGCGGCTGTGCAATGTGGACCGCGCCTACGACGGCGAGTTTCAGCGGCGGATTATGGACCGCGTAGAAAGAGGCTCCGTCCACAAAGGAGGTGTCCGTTCGCAATCCCTGCGCCGCCTTGCCGTCATCTGGCGGCAATAGAGTGCGGTCCCAGTCGCTGAGGTTTGTGGATAGGACGATTGGGCGACGTTCGGTCCGCGCGCGCGCGAGACTCCGCAGCAACTCGGGGTCGGGCCCGTATCCGATCCCCACCGGTTCGACGAGAATCCGGATGTTGCCGCCGCAGGCGAGACCGACGGCGAAAGCATCTTCATCTGCGACGCCGAATTCCAGGATGCTGCATTGACCGGTCCGTATGGCATCCTGCGCCTCGGCGACAACGGCACCTTCGACACACCCACCCGAGACGGACCCTGCCATTTCACCGTCCCCGGCGATGGCCAGTTGGCTCCCCACAGGGCGCGGCGCGCTGCCCCATGTCTCGATCACTGTGGCGAGCGCCGCGCCGCGTCCCGCCTCAAACATCCTCAGCACGGTTTTCGTGATATCGTCGTCATCGTGCATTGTATGATCCCCGGTGGGCTTCTGCGATATTCTATCCAGTGCAATGAGATGCACGGTACTGGCCCTGCGGCCTGTTTGCCGTGCTCAGCCTCCGGCGTCAGGCCATCATGCAGCCCAATCGCCTATCTACTGTGGTGCTCTTGCCTCTCAAGACAAGAGAGGCTGCGCGAGACTGGCGCAAAATTCCACCCCATCGTGCAAGATACGACAGCGATCCCAAGGCCTATGGTTGCCACGGGCATGTGGCGAAAATCTAGCGCGGAAAAGAACGCTTGTTCGCGCTGCAGGGCCGATACGACACGTGTTTCCTCCTATGCGTCTTGAGGGGCAACAATGAGCTTGGGAATTCAGGGTTTGTTGCGGCGCGGTTTTCTGCGATCCTGCCCCAGAGGAACCGCAAGGGTTGCCAATTGCGCAAAGCGCCCGAAGTTAGCGGCAAGACTTCAGGAGAGTTACACCATGAAACAGGTACTGGCCGCTGCTGCGGCGCTTGCATTTTCCGCTACAACCCTGCTGGCTCAAGCGGGGTTCGGTCCCTTGATCGACCCGGCGACGCTCGAATCCGCGCAATCCAGCGAGGAGGACCTTCTCGTCCTAGATATTCGCGCAAACAAAGATGGATACGCCGAGGGTCATATCGAAGGGTCTGTGAACGCACCCTATGGTCTTTTTCGCGGGCCGGAGAACAATCCGGGGCAACTGGTTTCCGAAGCGACGCTCACCGACGTTCTGAGCAACGCCGGAGCGACCCCCGACCGCCCGACCGTCATTGTGTATCAGGGCACCGATGTCACTGACTTCGGAGCGGCGGCCCGTGTGTACTGGACTCTGAAATCCAGCGGCGTCAGCCAACTTGCGATCCTGAACGGCGGCGTGAATGCGTGGACCGAAGCGGGCAAGATCCTCACGAAAGAGACCTCGGAGCCCGCGCCGAGTGAGTTCGAGGTCAGTTTTTCCGACCAGTGGCTCGCGACGGTTGACGACGTTCAGGCGGTGCTGAATGGCGATGACGATGCGCTTTTGCTTGATGCCCGCCCAGAGAGCTTCTGGAACGGGGAGCAGGCTCATCCCGCCGCCGCACGTCCTGGAACCTTGCCGCAGTCGGAATACTTCGAGCATGCAGGTTGGTTCTCCGGCGGGCCGGCGATCATTGATGCGGCTGCTGCTCGGGCCCTCTCAGAGGAGCAGGGCTTTACCTCGGCGGATCAGTTGATCTCATTCTGCAACACGGGTCACTGGGCGGCCACCAATTGGTTTGCTCTGAGCGAGCTTGCAGGGATTGAGAATGTGAAACTCTTTCCCGAAAGCATGGTTGGATGGTCGAACGCTGGCTATGAAATGGCCAACGTCCCCGGCCCGATCCGCTATCTGTGGATCCAGATCAAGAACATCTTCTGAAGGTCGACATGAGCCAAACACTAGATACGCCTGACGCTGGGCCCGGACTGGGGCGGCGCGCGGCGCTCATCGGGGCGGGCATTTCGCTCGCCCTCATCGTTGCCGCCTTCGTTGGCGCTCGGTACGGGGCCCTGCTCCTGATCGGGTTGGGTTTCGGGATCGTGCTGGAAGGCATGCGGTTCGGTTTTGCGGGTCCGTGGCGGGCCATGATCGTCCGGCGCGAGCCTGCAGGCGTGTTGGCACACCTGCTGTCGATCGGGATCGTTGCCGCTGTTGCACTGCCCCTTCTCGGAAGCCATGAGGGCGAACTGGTTGGCGCTCACGCTCCGGTCGGTTTCGCGATGATTGGCGGGGCGTTTGTCTTCGGCGCCTGTATGCAGCTGGTCATGGGGTGCGGCTCTGGCACGCTCGTCAATGCGGGAAGTGGTAATCCCGTGAGTCTGGTGGCCCTGCCGTTCTTTGCGCTTGGCAGCTTTGCAGGCGCATTTCACCTCTTCTGGTGGACCGACCTTGGCAGTTTGCCAGTTATTGCGGCCACTGGCGGCTCGGGCCTTGCGCTTACGCTCGCCGCTCTGGCGGCCGTGGCGGCACTTCTTTTCTTCCTCGGCAAGCCGGGACACCGCACGATGCCCCGGCGCTATGTAATTGCGGCCATTCTGCTCGCGGCGCTAGCTATCGGAAACCTCGTTGTCGCAGGGCAACCTTGGGGTGTGGTCTATGGCTTGGGGCTCTGGGCGGCAAAGGGGGCAAGCGCCGTTGGGGTCGATCTTGCGGCATCGCCTTTCTGGTCCGCTCCGGGGAACGTGGACCGAGTGGCGGAAAGCCTTCTCACCGACGTCACCTCGCTTACCAACATCGGCATCATCCTTGGGGCATTCGGCGTGGCCGTATGGCGCGGCGCGCTGTCGGCTGGACTGCCCAAGCTGCCTGCGAAAGCCTGGGTCGCGACGATCATCGCCGGGTTCTTGCTTGGGTATTCGTCGCGCCTTGCGTTTGGGTGCAATGTCGGCGCGTTCTTCAGCGGGATATCGACCGGCTCACTGCATGGATGGGTCTGGTTTGCGATGGCCTTCGGGGGCTCCGCTTTGGGAATCCGGCTTCGCCCATCCCTTGGGCTGGAGGCACGGAAATGAGCACCAGAACTCCGATCGCGCTTGCAACCGTTGTGCTGCTGTTTGTCCTCATAGGCTGGGATCTCGCCGCGAAGGGCATGCCAAACGCTTATCAAGCACCTCCGCTTCTTGCTCTTGGGTCAGGGCAAGCCGCTGGCGGCGCGCATTGCGCGGCACTGCCCGCCCAATAGCGTACCTGCTGAGTTTGTGGTTGCCGGTTTTCAATCAGGAAACCGGCGGCCCTCCTCGTCCCGCTCAGGCCTCAACGTTCTGTAGAAACCATTGGTAGGTCGCTGCGAGGCCTTCGCGCAGTTCGATCTTGGGGCGCCAGCCGAGCCCGCGCAGTTTCTCCGCGGACATGAGCTTGCGCGGTGTGCCGTCTGGCTTGTCCAGATCATGGCGAAGCTCGCCCTCAAGTCCTGCAACCTCCATCACCATTCGCGCGACTGCGGCGATAGAAAGGTCGGAGCCGCTGCCAATATTGATGTGCTCGTAGTCTTCGTAGTTGAAGAGGACATAGACGGCAGCATCTGCAAGATCGTCGACGTGCAGGAACTCGCGCAATGGTGTGCCCGTGCCCCAGATTTCCATTCCGCTTTCGCCGGCCAGTTTCGCCCGATGTGCCTTGCGCATGAGCGCCGGTATGACGTGACTTGATTTCAGGTCAAAGTTGTCGTTGGGACCATAAAGATTGGTGGGCATCGCCGATACAAAGCGCGCGCCGTATTGCTTCATGTAAGCCTGACAGAGTTTGATTCCGGCAATTTTCGCAATCGCATACCATTCATTCGTCGGCTCAAGCGGGCCTGTCAGAAGGGCGTCTTCGGTGATCGGCTGTGGTGCGTGTTTGGGGTATATGCACGACGATCCGAGGAAGAGCAGCTTTTCAACGCCGTGTTGATGACTGAGGCGAATGACGTTGTTCTGGATCGCCAGATTCTCATACAGGAAATCCACGGGATAGGTATCGTTCGCCAGAATGCCGCCCACTTTGGCTGCCGCATAGACAACCATATCGGGGCGGTTCGCCCCCAGCCAAAGATCCACTGCCTTGGTGTCAGAGAGGTCGCATTCCCAGCGGGGAACCGTCAGGATCTCACAGTCTTCGCGTTCGAGGCGGCGAACGAGCGCCGATCCCACCATCCCGCGGTGCCCTGCAACCCAGATGCGTTTTCGATCCGCCATTCGCTCACCAAAGATTTCCGTCTAGTCATTGGCACCCTGCCACGTGTGTACCGCCGCGCCCATGGAAAATGGTGGGGTTTGGGTCAAACGGCGGAAAGGGGCGAGCTCTACCGTTGGGGCGCAAGGTCGCCTCCTTATGCTAGTTGATTGCCATACGTGGGCCAGTTGTCGTAAACGCCGAGTAATCAAGGGCGCAACCTCGCGGATGGGAACGAAGAGACATGTTCTACAACCTATACGATTGCGAGTTGCCGAGCGCTCACAGGCTTTCCCCTCCCGAAAGACATGCCTCCGGTTCGATTTGCCGACGCCCGCGCCTCGGGCCTCTGGGCGCGAAATCTCCCCGCGAACCCTCCGGCTTCCATCAAATCCGGTCGATGTCAGGCAAAGCAACAAGCGGAGTCCCCGGGCTTCACTTCGGTTCTTGACATGGCTCTGGGCGTAGTTTCGGATATCACATATGCAACCTAAAGTTCATCTTCACATCGGCCTCGGCAAGACCGGGACGAGCACGATCCAGTCGCTTTGCAATCAGCAAAGAAAGGCGTTGGAGAGCCACGGGATACGTTACGCGTTCCCGGAGGAGAATCATTCTCTGCCTTTGGTTTCTGCCTTTGCTTGCGATCCGCTGCGCTTTCCGGTGTTTCTCGAAAACGGCGGCAACCCAGACACGGTGGAAAACAAACGCCGTGGTGCTCGGAGGACCCTGAAGAGACAACTCAAGGATTGTCCGGTACCGAATGTTTTCATCTCCGGAGAGGCTGCTGCTGCGTTCGGCGATGAAGACGTCAAGCAGGTGAAGAAATTTCTGAACAATCAGGCGATCTCGGGTGTTCAGATCATCTGCTACGTACGAGAGCCGATTTCCTTTGCGACGAGCCTTGCACAGCAGCGCATGAAGGCCGGCGTTCGCTTGAGCACGTTGATTGCAGAGCCGCCAAAGCCCCTGTTTCGCGAAAGGCTTTCCCGGTGGGCAAATGTGTTCGGGCGAGAGGCGATCACCGTAGTCGATTTCCATGAGGCGTGCCAGCATCCCAACGGTTTGCTCGGGTCCATACTTGCCAAGGTCCTTGGTGAAGAGGTCCCGGCTCTGGATGGCGATGTCATGCAGAAATCCAACCCGGCCCTGTCGATGGAGGCGGCGCTCTTGCTGGACGCCATCAATGCCCGGCACCCCTATATCGTTGATGGGAAAATCAATCCGAACCGACGATCTCAGGATGCGAACAGGATCTTGACGTCGATCAAGGGTGCGAAGTTCGATCTTGGACCCGAATTTGCCGCCCGGGTTCGGGAGTTGACGGACGACGACGTGGCGTGGTTGCGGGAGTTCACGGGAAGGCCAAGCCTCTTTGAGGCGTATACCAAAGCGGCAACAGCTGCGACGCCTGCTCCTCTCTGGTCGGATGACACAATTTCCGACATCGCTGAAGAGTTGTTTGGATTATACGCTGCGTCCGTTCAACAGAGGTAACATGCCCAGGTGCCAAGCCTTCTACGAAGGAAATCCACTTCTTTTCACCGTCGTTGGCCCTTTTCAGGGCGTCCGCCGGCCAAAGTTGCTATTGAAGCGGTGGATTCGACCGTGGCACTAGTGCGGTAACGTTCCGTTGTCTAATGGGCCGAGGAATTTGAGAAGACTATCGCATTGCAGGGGGAAGGTACGTCAGTGACTGAAGTAGAAGGCCGTATGGACGACGAGGAAATAGCGAAGATCGCGGAGAAGGTCAGCACCTTCATGCAGCTTGATCGCATGCGACATCAAGTGGATACGCAGGTGGATATGACGGTGCTCGGCGCAGTGCCCGCCTATATCGCCTCGGTGTTTGAGCAGGCCAATGAGATCAATTCCGACCTCGAGCCTCACGACGTCTATCGGCAGATCAACAAGCGCATTTCTCAAGTGCAGGCGCAGTTGTACCTGATCCGACTGGAGATGGAAAATCGCTCTGAACGCGATCCTGCGAGCATCTTCGAAGACCCTATGGTCATTGCCGCATATGGCGAACGCATCGTTTCGTCGATGTCGTTCGATCGCAGTTTCAGCTTTGAGACTTCGATTCTGGCCTATGGCTGGTACCCGGTTGAGGTTGTGGAGGGGACGTCTCACAGGTGGATGCGTCCTGCGGATGTGTCCGTGGCTTGTGTGCCTCACCTAGGCCCGGTCGATCAAATTATCGAAGTTTCCGGTCGCGTGCTGGTTCCCGAACAACTGCCGTCGCTGTCGATCAGAGCTGGAAATCAGAATTTCCTCATCCAACAGAGCGGAGCGTCTCCAGTCGACTTCAAGGCTAGCCTGTCGATCTCGAAAGAGGTTGCGAAACACTCCAATCACCTTCCCATTGAGTTCAGGATGAGAGATTTTCGCGAACCCGCATCCGAAGATACCAGAATGCTGGGCGCCAATGTTTCCGGCTTCTCGGTGAAGAAGGCTCTCGAGGAAGAGGCTCGGCAAGATCCATGAAGATAGCCGCTATTTGCGACTTTCCCTACTGGGAGCGAAAGATCGGCTCGGCGGTACGGTTCGACAGTGTGTGCAGATCGGTGTCAAGGCATGCCGAGCTGACCGTGATTTGCAGCGTTTCCTTGCCGTCCACGTACTTCCAGTTCTGTCAGAGCGCTCCTTACGAGATAGTCGACCGTGCGCGGCTCAAGGAGATCGACGCGGGCCTGCCTCAATCGTGGGTGCCGGGTCTGCGGCGGGATCGGCAAATGACCGTCCGTTCGATAAAGCATGTCGTCGAAGAGGGCAGTTTCGATGCCGTGATCATCCCATACTTCAACCGAAGCTGGATGATAGATGGTATCGACCCGAGCGTCGTCCGTATAATCGATACCATCGATTGCCAATCTCAAAGAACCCGGTCCTTCGCGCTACAGGGCATGAGCCCCACATTCCAGATGACGCCCGAAGAAGAAGGCAAGGCTCTCGACGCCTTCGATCTCATCCTGTCGATCTCCGATGAGGACAGCGTTGAGTTCTCGGAGATCACCGAGCGGCCAATCGTAACCGCGCCATTCCGCCTCTCGATCCCTGACATTTCCGAGCGGCGAAAACAGGAAGCCGCTTCGGAAGACAACCGAGAGCTTCTGTTTATCGCCGCAAGAAGTGAGGTGAATGACCTTACCCTGAATTTCCTGCTGACCCAGATTTTGCCGCTTGTTCCAGGACAGGTTACGCTCAACATCGTGGGGAACGTGACCGTCCCAAGCTATTACCCTGAGAACACAACAGTCGTTCGCCACAAGAATCTCGACGATATTATCCCGATCTATTCGAAAGTTGCGCTTGCCGTGAATCCGACCTTTGCAGGCGGCGGGGTGAAGACCAAGACTCTCGAGGCCATCAGTCTGGGCGTGCCAATCATCACCACCGACGAAGGGGCGAGGGGATTGCGCCCGCTCGTTCCGGACTCGTTGATCGTGAACGACAAGGAGAGCTTTGCCTACATGATAGGGTATCTTCTTGATCGGCCCGAAGAATTGACCGCGCTGTCGAAGGAAATACTTCTGCGTGTGAAGGCCGAAGCCTCCAACGCATGGGTTCCGGTGTTCGTCCAGCTCGTTTCCGCGATCAGGATTGAGAAGACAGCCAAGAGGGCCGGATGACAAATCGGGTTGAACGCATAGTATTCACCGGCGATTTTCTGCGGCCCTCCGTAGGAGAGTTTCGCCCTACCCAGCACGAAAATATCGCGTGGCTGGCGCGTGTTCTGGACGCGCCGGTGGGGATGGCGACAGGGCTTCCTCGCGAGATCGTTCATTGGGACAATAATTGGCTGAATGGCTCACGTCTGGATCAAGGGACAGTCGAGGCAATCTACAGATCTCTCTGGCTTGAGCCCAATATAAACAGCTGGCCTTCCGTGTTCGACGCGACCGCTCTTCCTGACTCCGTCGAGAGCTTGCTCGCGCCACTGTTCGAAAACAGTTTTGTCATCGGATTCGAACTGCCGCCGTATCTTTTGGCCATTCTTCGGCGGCTTGGGGTCGGGTTCGTAGATTGCTCTCTCTCGCCCATACGTTTTCTGGACGACATCGTTTTCACTGTCGCTGGAGAGGCAGAACATGTCTCCGCTGCGATCAAGCGGTATGAGGTCTTGGAAGATTACGTAAAGCTGCATGCGGGAGTTTTGGCCTCCAATGTGGCCAAGGCGAACCCAAATCCGCCACGTCCGAACACGCTGCTTTTGATCCTGCAAACCGTCTATGACAAGGTGGTCATCTCGAACGGCAAGTTCGTCTCTGCCTACGATTATATCGATGCGTTCAAAGAGATTTCGGCGGACTATCAGCATGTGTTGATCAAGGAACATCCGCTGGAGCCGCAGCCCAACGTTCGGGACCAACTCTTGAAGAACCTGAAAGCAGCCTCTGTGACGGAGGAGAATTTCTACCGTCTGGTTGGGCATCAAAACGTCACGGGGGTAGCGGCCCTTTCCTCCAGTTGCGTAGCCGAGGCGCGATACTTCGGGAAGACCGGTCATTATGTCTTGCCGGGCTTTACCGAAAGCTCTTCCCAGTCGATTTCCGGGGGGTCGAACATCGACGATGCGGTCATCATGCCGGATTTCTGGCGGGATGTTCTGGGGGCTGCTGGGGTGACCACGTCCGCAAAGGACGGGTTGCGGATTCCCACGAAACCCAACCGGTTCCGGCAGCAACTTCGCGCTGCATGGGGGTTCAACCAGATCGACACGGATATCCCGGTCGAATGGGCGCGCAAATAGGGGACTATCCCGGTGGCGCCTTGCTTCTGGTGTTCCGCGCTTTTAGGAACCGTATGATCAAAACAAGAGCGTCACGGCGCGCGGACACGGGGCAAAACACGCATGAAGTCGGCATTCATTACGGGCATCACCGGGCAGGACGGCGCATATCTGGCAAAGCTTCTGCTGGAAAAAGGGTACGTGGTCCATGGCGGGGTCCGCCGGATTTCGCATCCTGAGCTTGGGCGCCTCGAGGCTCTGGGCATCGCGAACGACGTTCAACTCCATAACTTCGATCTGACCGATACGACGAACATCCACAGGGTCGTGAAGACCATCGAGATGGATGAGTTCTACAACCTCGCCGCGCAAAGCTTCGTCGGGGCCTCGTGGGATCTGCCGGTCTATACCGCGGATGTCGACGGGATGGCGGTGGTCCGCATTCTCGATACCCTGCGCACCATGCGTCCGGAAATAAAGTTCTATCAGGCTTCGACATCCGAGATGTTCGGGCTGGTGCAGGAAGTTCCGCAGTCTGAGACAACCCGTCTCTATCCGCGCTCTCCTTACGGTGTGGCCAAGGTGTATGGGCACTATATCACCATGAACTACCGTGAGAGCTTTGGCATGCACGCAAGCTCCGGCATCCTTTTCAACCATGAGAGCCCCCTGCGCGGCAAAGAGTTCGTCACGCGCAAGATTACCATGGCGCTGGCCAAGATCGCCCGCGGCGGCGACGTACCCGTCGAGTTGGGGAACATGGATGCGCAACGGGATTGGGGCTTTGCCGGCGACTATGTCGAGGGCATGTGGAAAATGCTTCAGCAGGAAACCGCGGACGATTTCGTGCTCGCGACCGGGGTGACGACGACGATCCGCGATTTCTTCACCTACGCCGCGGAAATCTTGGGGATGGATATCGAGTGGAAGGGCGAAGCCGAGGCGGAAACCGCCACGGACCGCAAGACTGGCAAGGTCGTCATGAAGGTCAACCCCAAGTTCTACCGGCCGGCGGAAGTGGACTTGCTGATCGGTGATCCTTCCAAGGCCCGAGAAAAGCTGGGATGGGAGCCAAAGGTCGACGTTAGGCAACTTGCGGAGATGATGGCAAAGGCTGACTACGATGCGCTTGCCTGAAGGACTCCGCGCGCGCCTTCGCGGACCCTTGGCGCGAATGCGCGGATTTCGGGGAAATGTGGACGGCGTCG
This sequence comes from Poseidonocella pacifica, assembly GCF_900111875.1. Taxonomy (GTDB): domain Bacteria; phylum Pseudomonadota; class Alphaproteobacteria; order Rhodobacterales; family Rhodobacteraceae; genus Poseidonocella; species Poseidonocella pacifica. The sequence continues at coordinate 34,181 of NZ_FOJU01000004.1, read as the reverse complement.
CGGAGTCAGCGCTGATGGGGTGGGTGCATATACCCGGCCAGCCTTTCGTAAAGGTCGGGCTATACCTTCAGGATGCGCTCTTGGCCCAAACGATGGCCAATCTCGAACGGGAAGACGTGATCGCAGCGGGTCTGGCGGATGGACCATGTGGTTTTGCGCTACCCTTGAGCGAGGAGACCCTTCGTCTGGTCCAAGGCAACGGCGGCGTTGCCGAGGTAAAGGTGATCGGACCGCGCAACCAAAAGATTGGCGTCTGGCGGGTCGACAGGGCGGATGATCCAAGTGTCCGACCCCTTCAGACCGGGCTTAGCCAGCGTCAGAAACGCCTGTACGGCGATGTCGAACTTCTCGGCAAGTTGCTGGAGTTGCCGGCGCTGGAGGCTCGGGAGCCGCTGAAAAGCAGTCCAGTTCAGAAGCTGCTTTTTGACCGGCGTGACTTTCTGCATCCGGGTCATGAACTGCCCAACGAGATGTTCGCCTACACTGAGTATATCAGGTACCGGGATCGGCTCGACGAACGTTACCAGACAGACAGCGCCCCCGAGGATGTGGCCCATTTCTACAAACGGTATCTTGGGGTCTATGGGGCGATGCGCGGGGGGCTGCGCATCCCCCTCTCGAAGGCTGCGATTGACTGGCTGAATGAGCCGATCGTGATTCCCGGTCAGACACGGCATCTGACCCGCGTGGCGTGGGCTTTCTTGATGGATGTGGCCCCAATCCTCAAAACGATGAACTTCGGTGCGTCGGATTGGTATGCTTGGGTGGTGTACTGGTGGTCGGTCAACCAAGCCGAGGCCATTCACTGTGAAGACTGCCTTGTCCCGGACTTTCTTATCGCGGTTCTGGGCGCGGTGGATGAAACCCGGTGGAACGGACCGCTTGCCCCATCCGAGTTCATGGTGCGCATCCATTCCGAGACGCCGGAGTTGGCCGGATTGGATCTGAATACCGAGGCGGGAAAGCAAGACCTGATCTGCGCCCTCATGATCTTGGGTCTCTCCCGTCCTGACTACCTGAGGTATATTCCTGACGCCGCGATCGAGGCTATGCTCTCTTCTGAGACCGGCCCATCGGCTTTTGCGACCTACGTCGCGGAAATGGGTCTGCCTGTTTCTGATCTGACGCGGCAGGACTACGCCAACGCGCTTCGCCATCAGCGCTTTGATCTGGACACAAAGCAGTTCCTGACCTTCACCGCTGAAGGGCATCGTGTGGAATATGCGTCGCTTCCTGTCATAGACGAGGCAGCGGCAGATCAGGATGTTCCCGCGGTTCAGGTCATTGGCCCATTCGCCAAGGCTTCGGGGCTTGGACAGGCGACGCGGCTTTCTGCCGAGATGGTCGAAGCCAGTGGATTGTCGCTCAACCGCGTAAACTTCGGGCTGGATAATCCGGCGCCAGAAGGGTTCAGCAGGGCCGAAGCCGTCTCGGGCTACCAGCGGGCACAGATCAACCTCTTTCATCTGAACGCCGAGGCAATCCCCCTCGCTGCTGCTTATCAGCCCGATACATTTTCGGGCGCCTACAATATTGGTTACTTCTTCTGGGAACTCGATAGCCCGGGTGCCTGTCACTATCTTGGAATGGAGATGCTGGACGAAATCTGGGTGTCGAGTGAATTCGGCGTCTCGGTTTTCCAGCCTCATACCGACAAACCCGTGGTGAACGTCGGGATGAGCTTTGAGGCCCTGCCGGACATCTCGCGGGATGAGGCGCGAGCTTTCCTGAAGAAAACGGCGAAACTGAACTCCGAAGATTTTGTCTTCCTCGCGACGTTCGACAGTTTTTCCTTCGTCCAGCGCAAGAACCCCCTTGGCGTGCTTGCGGCGTTTCGCGATGCTTTTCCGGTCGAACGGAACGTCCGGCTCGTCATCAAGACACAGAACCGAACCCGAGTGGCAGATCCCGCTCAGATCGCGATCTGGAAAGATGTCGACAAGATTCTCGCAAATGACGATCGCATCGTCCTCATCAATGAAACCATGCAATATGAGGATCTGCTCCGCCTGAAGGCCGGGGCGGATGCCTATATCTCGCTTCACCGTTCCGAAGGGTGGGGTTTCGGTATGATCGAAGCCATGAACCTCAACGTTCCCGTGATCTGCACAGGATATTCGGGAAACATGGAGTTTTGTACCGAAGAAACCGCTTGGCTTGTGGATTACGAAGAACGGCTGCTGGAACAGGGGGAGTATATCTTTGTTCGTCTTGGGTCGTTCTGGGCGGAGCCGGATGTGGCGTCTGCGTCTTATCAACTGCGAGCGCTTTACGACGATCCAGTTGAACGGGAGCGAAAGGCGGCTGCGGCGTATGATTTCATCCAGTCAAAATTCTCCAAACAGGCGATTTCACAGCGCTATGCGCGGCGCCTCCATGAAATCATCGGCGATCTGGACGAAGGCATCCGAAATGCTGGTTAGCGTGATTGGTGGTTGCGCGGGGCAAGCTTTGAATCGCCGGGACGCAAAGGCATGATGAAAAAGAAGAATGTCGTCACCGCGTACAGATTTTTTCTCGGACGTCGTCCGAGTGATGAAGAAGTGAAGAAGATGGTTGCGCGGAAGCACAACCTCGAAAGTCTACGACGGGCCTTCCTTGCTTCCGATGAATTCAAGAACAAGGTTGCCCCAAAGTTCCGCTTGGTAGAGAGCGCTGAGGCCCCTGCTGGCGACAGCAGCGCTGAACTCTTGATTCACCTTCACGTTCCAAAGACTGCCGGTACCACGCTCAGTTCCGTCCTTCAGCAGGTCGCGGCCGGTGGGCCACGAATGACGGTGGGCACTCATGATATCCACCGTTTGGAAGAGTTACCCGCCCCGCGCCGTGCCGCGTTGCGCTTCGTCTTCGGGCATCTCAACCACGGTGTCGATCGTTACTTCACCCAGAAATGCACCTACGTCACAGTTCTGAGGCAGCCGGGGCCGCGGATCCTGAGCTTCTTCAACTATTGCAAACGCATCGAGCATCATCCCCTCCACGCCAAGATAAACAGCGCAGGGATGTCGTTCGGCGACTTTCTCGAACACGTGGCGCGGACAGGGGACGCCCAGAATGAGATCGACAACGGGCAAGTTCGTCGGCTCTCCGGCTTTGACGCTGCTGCGGGCGCAGAACTACAGCAGCAATTCTCGGCGGCGTTGGGAAACATCTTTGCGGCGAACATGCATTATGGCCTCAGCGAGCATTTCGGGGAGTTTCTTGATCGTTTGCAGCGCCGTGGTCTGATCCCGGGATTCGAGAACTCGCGCCAGAATGCAGCGCCGGAGCCTACGGATATTGCATCTGCGCTTGCGAAGCTCACCCCAAAGCAGAAACGCATTTATGATGCTTTCACAATCTGGGACGATTGTTTCTATAATATATGTGAGGCGGCATTTTTCGCTCCTGACGAACCTTGAGGATTGACCTTATGATTACGCCTATTCTTCTTTGCGGTGGTTCAGGGACGAGGCTTTGGCCGCTGTCGCGTAAGAGCTTCCCGAAGCAATTCACCGAGGTTGTCGGGGACGAAACCTTGTTTCAGGCTTCGGCCCGCCGCTTTGTGGGGGAGGGCTTTGTCGATCCGGTTGTCGTCACTGGCAATGATTTCCGGTTCATCGTTACTGAACAACTCGAAGAGATCGGGGTTTCCCACGCGGGAATCATCATTGAGCCGTCGGGCCGCAACACCGCTCCCGCCGCGATCGCATCGGCTATCTTCGCGGCCAAGTCCAATCCGGATACCTTGATCCTTTTGGTGCCCTCTGACCATTCCGTCTCTGATCCAGATGCGTTCCGTGACGCGGTAGAGAAGGGCCGGATCGCGGCAGAAGAGGGCCAGATCGTAACCTTCGGTATCGCGCCGACACGCGCTGAAACGGGGTATGGTTGGCTGGAATCTGGCGATATCACCCATGACGGCGTTCACAAGTTGACCCGGTTCATTGAGAAGCCGAATACCGCGCGCGCGGCTGAACTCTTCGCCGACAAGCGCTATCTATGGAATGCGGGGGTCTTTCTCGCGTCGGCGCAGACCCTCATCGCCGCTTACAAGAAACATGCGCCCGAGATCTACGAGGCAGTGCAACTCGCCCTTGCGCAAGGGATGGAGGATTTGAGCTTCACTCGGATCGATCCCGAACTTTGGGAAAAGGTCCCGGAGGACTCAATCGACTTCGCGATCATGGAGAAGGTCGACAACGTTTCGGTTGTCCGCTTCGAGGGGCATTGGTCCGATCTGGGGGGCTGGGAGTCTGTCTGGCAGGAATCCGGTCATGATGCGGCTGGCAATGCGGTATCGGAGCACTCCACCGCGCTGGATTGCGAAAACTCGTTGCTGCGGTCCGAAAGCGATGAGATCGAACTTATCGGGATTGGCCTGAAAAACACTGTCGCGGTCGCTATGCGTGATGCGGTGATGGTTGCCGATATGTCGGAAAGCCAGAACGTCAAAAAGGCGGTACAGGTGCTCAAGGAGCGCGGGGCGAAGCAGGCCGATCACTTCCCCGTCGATCACCGGCCCTGGGGCTGGTATGAAACCCTTATTCTGGCCGACCGTTTTCAGGTGAAGCGCATCCATGTCGATCCCGGTGCTTCGCTGTCGTTGCAAAGCCACCACCATCGGTCGGAGCATTGGATCGTCGTGGCGGGCACCGCCAAAGTAACGGTCGACGACAAGGTGACACTCCTGACCGAAAACCAGTCGGTCTATATCCCGCTTGGGGCGGTGCACCGAATGGAAAATCCGGGCAAGGTGCCCATGGTTCTCATCGAGGTTCAGACCGGGGCATATCTCGGAGAAGATGACATCATCCGCTACGAAGACAAATATGCCCGCGGTCAGGGCGCAAAGGGCTAGCGTCTATCAGAAGACGAACATCCCGTCGTCGAGAAGTGAAAGGGAGGCGTCGTGAAAAACGACGCTGACCCCGGCATCCTCAAAGAGAACGGCGCCTTCCGATTCTGTAAGGTGGGCCCGTATCTCATTGGCGCTCGAATATCCGAAGCCTTCGAATTCCAGTGTATCCCAAGCTTCGAGGTCCAGAACAGAGTGTTGGCCCTCATCGCTTGCTCGGAAGACGAAGCAATCGGACAGCACGCCACCTACCAGAACATTGCTGCCTGACCCACCATCGAGAGTATCGTCGGTGCCAAGGTCGCGAAGCCACTCCTTCATGAGCGGCTCGCTTCGCGCACGGAATTCCACGCTGTCGGAGAACCGAAGCACGGCCTCCGTTCTGGCCATGCCATCCGACAGCCTGCCGAGCCATGTCTCAAGCCCGCCGGGATCAGGCGTTCGGTTCAGCACGTTGTTGTAGAGAAGCGTGATGAACTCGTTGTCCGAGGTCGATCCATAGCTTGAGACAAACTCCGCGCTGCTTACGAAACGATCGATGGCGTCGGCGGAGGTCATTCCGTCGGCGAAACGTTCCGTCCAGGTCAGGAAGCCAGCCTCATCGGGGGCCCGGCCCAAGGTCGCTTGGTACAGCCGGAAGACGTCGTTTGCTGCGGCCGCACGCAAGCCGGACCACGAAAAGGCAACGACGTCGTCCGCCGTGCTGTTCTTGAACTCAAGGCTCTCGGAGAAGCGCAAGACAGCTTCCTCGCGGGCCATTCCACCCGCAAGTCGTTCCGTCCATGTCTCAAACCCGCCGGGATCGGGCGCTCGCCCCAAAACGTTGGAATAGAGCAGTGTTATGAAGGCTTCGTCCGTACTGTCGCCGTAGACGGATCGAAATTCACGGCTGTTGACGAACCCGGAAACGACATCAAGGCCGGTAACACCATCCTGCAATTTGTCGATCCAGCTATGAAGCCCGACCGGGTCGGGATCGCGGCCAAGCGTCGCCCAATAGATCCTGCACACCTGCGCTGAGAGCGCGTCAAACTCCGCAAACAGCGTTTCTGCGTCAAGCCTGTCGTCCCCGCCCGCCCCGATCAGAAGGTCGTGACCGCCACCGCCCATAAGTCTGTCGTCTCCGCCAAAGCCGGTGAGCGTATCGTTCAGCTTACTTCCGGCCAGCGCCACGGGGCCCTGAACGAGCGCGGCCGCATCCATGTGCCAGATGTCAAAGAGATCCTCCGCGTCGAAACTCGCCGCTGTCAGCGATGATCCATCATCAGTGATGACGCGAATGACTTCGTCGCCGATGGTGATCTCTGCGCCGTTGGATCGACTGACGATCTCAAGCGCGTCTACTCTGCGTTCCTGTGTAAGTGAGGACAGGTCAAGCCGGTCAACGCCCAACTGAAAATCCACAACGGTATCAAGTACGCCGTCAAGGGAGAACACGAACACGTCCGAGCCATCCCCCCCGGTGAGCCGGTCGATTCCTTCGCCATCAATCAGGATATCGTCGCCATCCCCGCCCAACAGAACATCGTTCCCCGCGCCGCCGAAAATCTGATCGTTGTGTTCGGTGCCAATCGCGGACTGGGCCCCATCACCAAACGCAATGACTTCTCCGACAGCGCCAAGGTCCAGGTGTAGGCGGGTGATCCCATCCTCAGCCGCGTCTTCGTTGTCAGGGACCAGAAAGATGTCGATCCCATTCTCGTCTGCCGTGAGCATGAGGCCCGCGAAGGCGCTCTCCGCATCGACGGCTTCCATGTCGAGGGTAGACAAGCTCAAGAGACGTCCATTCGGAAGCAACGTCAGAAGGCTCAAACCGCCTTCGGTACTCCCGGCGACGATGTAGCCGCGGTCGCCCAATGTCACGGTCTGGAGGATTGCCGCGCCTGCGAATTGCGTCGACGGATCGCCGCCGATCACGTCGGTGACGCGCATATCTCCGTCAGTGCCCAGGGCGACCACCGCAATCTTCTCGTCCTGCGATCCGCCGACGATCGCATAAGAAGATCCGGCTACATCCAAAGTCGCGAGGGACGTTGGCGCAGACAACTCGACCTCTTCGAGCAAGTCTATGGATTGCATCCCGGTAAGTTGGCCCTCTTCCGAAAGCGTGAAACTGACCACGGAATTGCCCGCTGATGAGAGCGACAGCACTTGGGCGGTCTCGCCAATGACAAGCGCGGCTGGGGAGCTTAGTTCACCCGGAGCAAGGTCAGTCGGTGGAGTCGATTGCAATACTTGGGCAAAGCTCGTCCCATCGAGTTGCCAGATGACCGGGCCCGCCGCGTCGGTAGTAGTCGATACGAAAAAGGTTTCACCACCCAGTGTCACCGCCGTCATACCAAGCAGACCTTGGATGTCGTCGCCTTCGAGTGAAAGTTGTTGCGCAGGGGCAAAGTCACCGTCGGCACGGATGGCCCATGCCTCGACCTGTGTGCCGATCTGCTCGATGGAAATGAGGGAGGAAATGCCGTTCACATCTGCACTCAGAAGCGTTCGCGGCAAATCCAGAGAGTCGTTCGTTGGAAAGGTGCCCGCGTCGATCAGCGCGATATTGCCGCTCGCGTTCCGTGCGAGGTTTTTACCCCCGAGGCCCGCAACCGTATAGACTGACGTCCCCGGACCCGCCTCAGTTGAGAGAAGCGCGGAAATCGAGGTGATGTTCGCAGTTGGGCCCGATGTGTCGGGCCCCCCATCTTCGATCAGTGCCATGATTTCTTCCAAATTGCCCTGCGCGGGTATCCTTTGAAAAAGAAGAAATCTGATGACTCAATTGCGGCGAAAATGTGGAACGTGGGTCGAATTTTCCATGTTCAGAGTTGGTTAAGTGTTGGGGGCTGATCGCCGGGTAGGGCGATTTCGGTTTGACCTCACCCCTTGCTTGACCCAAGCCTATGGCGGTTGGTCACGGCGCGCTCTGATGCCGTTGGCGCCATAGTTGCAGCAGGAATGACGTGGGCTTGATGCCGAAACTTTATATTCACGCGGGCCAACACAAGACTGGCACAACCAGCATACAGCGCGCGATGTTCGTCAACCGAGAGTCCTTGCGCGAACAGGGCGTCCTCTATCCGCAAGCCGGCCTTGCCACAGAGAAAAACAACTGGGGGCATCACGCCGCCGCGCTTTCGTTGGGAGATGCCGAAACGGGGAAGGACGTCTGGGGGAGGATGCGCCGGGAGGCGGACGAGGCCGCCCTTGATACCGTCGTCGTATCTTCAGAAATTCTCTACCGGTTGCCATTTGGAAAGATGTCCGCTGCGCAACCGTTTCGCCTGATCGCTGAGCATTTCGCAGGGTATGACATTCGCTTGTTGGTCTACCTGCGCCCGCAGGTGGATCTCATCGCGTCGAACTACAGTCATAACGTCAAAGCCGTGGGGGAAACGGCGAGCATCGTCGACTTTATCACGCGCGCCGCGTCGTCGCTGGACTACATGCAATTTCTGCACCTTGCCTCCGTCGGCTTGGGTGAGAGCGCCATAGAGGTGGGCCGCTACGACAAGCCTTATCTCACCAATGGGGACGTCGTCGAAGATTTCGCGCGGCGGATTGGCATTGATCTGTCACGGGGGATCGCCCTCCCGCCGGAATCCCTGAATCGCGGATTGAGCGACGAAGGCTTGGCTAGAATGCTTGAGGCAAACCGAAGGTACGCAAACAGCCCCCTGCGCCTCCGGCTGGCTCGAAAACGGATCCTTGAGGCGCATCGTGCGCCGCCCTTCACACGGGTGAATGTCCTGAGCGATGATATGTGCAGGACGATCGAGGCGATTTATCGTCTTCGCAACCGCAATGTGGCGGCGCGGTTTCTTGGCGAAGACGGCGATCTTTTTCCGCCGCGTTATTTGACCTCACCCCTTCCCTGAGGTCACGGCCAGCTCTTTTTCGATGGCCGCAAGCATACGCTCAAACAACTCATCGGGCTCGCCAAAGGGGAGTACCGATCCCGGAGCGCCGTGCGCCATCGCCGCCCCCACCGCTTCACCCTGTGCTCCCATCCCGAACGCGATGACCGGAAGGCCGGTGCCCAGCATTTCGTGCGTGGTGAAGGAATAGGTTTCCGGCCAGATAGACGGCATGAGCCAGACCCGAATACCATAGCGCGTGATCAGTCCGGGGAGATCCTCAAGACGATAGCTGCCATGAACCACGCCGGGAGACGCCAGCCGATATTCCGGTGCGAGATCGCCGATCACGATGATCCGCGCCTTGCCGAGCAATGCTCGGCTAAGACGTGCCACCAGCGCCGCGCCCTTTTGCTCCCCGATGTTTCCCAGAACCCCAACAGTGGGCACAGTGGCATCTCGTGGTGCGGGCGACTGGAGCGGCGGCACCACGGGCCGATCATGGGGACAAATGCGAATGTCGCTCCGCTCGGGATAGGCTTCATGCAATATGTCGGCGCTTGCGTTTGAGAATGCCACGACGTCATCCGCTTCCTTGAGAAGCGCACCCCACGCAGTCTGCCATTCGCGAAGATCCACCTTTTGATTCGGCAAACGTAACTGGTGTGCCGGATCGCTCGCCTGCGGAAATCCAGCGCGTGGCACCCCCCGATAGACGCCGTCGGCGCAAAGCAGCGTGTAGGAGGGGCTGATGGCGAAGTAATCGTGCAGCAGCAACCTGAGCGGCTGTCTCTGTCTGTCCCCGGTGCGACCGGCCAGCTTCAGAAGGAAGGAGGGAAGGCCGAGCGGGTCCCGGGCGCCGACGCCGCAGGAATAGATTATATGGCGTTTTGGCAGCAGATCGAGCAGCGTTTCAAGGAAGGCCTCATCGTCGCAAAGACCTTCGGCAAGACCCTCGGGGCAATGCAACTCCAGCTTCCATGGCGTCTGTCGCCAGACACGTAAAACAACCGCAGAAACCCCCTCGCTCAGATGCCCCTTGATTTGCGTATCAAGCCAGTTATCCGCTCCCCCGCCGAGGGCATGGCCGATATAGACGGGGATCGCGATCTTTTGGCGATTGCCTGTTAGCGCCAATCCGAGAGCGAGCCGAACGGTGTGTAACGGGTCGCGCCGGATGAAGTCCTGTACCGCCGCCTCATACCCCGGGTGGCGGCGCGACAGACGACGCAGGTTCTGCTCCAGAAGACGTTGCTTCTCGGCGCTTGGGAAGGATTGACCGCCGTGATGCTCGACAAAAAGGTTGGGCGCGGCGCGATGCTGGCCGCCGAAGACCCGAACCTTCTGGCACCAATCGTTTTCCTCGCCATAACCGCGCCCGAACCCGGTATCGAATTCAGGGACATGCGCGAGGAACTTTGGCGACAGGGCCATGCAGAACCCCACTCCGGTAGGCGCGCTTACGATTCCAGCGTCAGGATTGAAGCGGGCGGCGATACGATCAAGCGCGTCCGCCTCGCCGGGAGAGAGGGATATGCGCGTGCAGATAGCGGGGACGGAGAATATCTCTGCGTCATTCGACATGGGCGTGACGGAGGCGGTGTCGGGATCCGATAGCGGCGCAAGGAGCCGTGGCAGCCAACCGTCGGGGACGAGCGCGTCGCTGTTAAGGAGAACAACGGGGGCATCGGGCCAGCGCTCCCGTGCCAGCGCGAGCCCTCGATTGACGGAGCCGATGAACCCAAGGTTACGGTCGTTTTCCAACAAGGTCACCGGCTTACCCTCCGCCCAGGCCCGCAGGAACGGCCGAACCCGTGGGTCGGTGGATGCGTCCTCAATGAGGATAAGCCGCCATTGATCGCCCGAGTGCCGCAAAACCCGGGCCAATGAGTCCTCCAGCAGCGGAAAAGCGTTGAAGACGGGCATGATGAGCGTGGCCGAAGGATCCGGTGGGAGGGCAGGCTGTGGATCAAGCAAAGCGGAGTTCAGCAGGCCCGCGTCCGAACGCGGCACCAACCCAAGCCGTTCCTTGACCACCTCACGGCCCCCCAGATCGCCGCGCATTTTCCAACGATAGATGTCGGGGGCGAGGGCGACGAGGGATGCGACGAAGCGTGGCAACAGTGCAGCGCGCGCCAAAGCCAATTCAGCGCGGCTGAATCCCCGAAGGACCAGCGGGCCTGACCCGTCAACTTTGATCGTGACGGGGCCGGTATCGCTGGGGAGATCAAAGACGAAACGCCCTGTCGAAGGATCGATGTCGGCATCGTGAGTGACCGGTCCGAGTGTCAGGGTGACGGTGGCGCCTTCCGCGCGCCCTTCGATGATTTGCCGATTGGCGCGAAGCGACATCCCCTTGACCGTGCAGATGGGTCGCCCATCGGCGTTGGGCAGCGCACCACCGCGCCGGTCAAGCGCGACATTCATCGCCGCATAGCGGAGAAAAATCCGATATACCCTCCCTGCGAGCACCCGCGCCTCCTGGATCGTGTCGAGAGGCAAGTACGGGCCGCCGGTGCTCGACGCAAGCGATTGCGCCCCCTGCGATGCGGGGGCCCAAGAGGATCAGCTTTTGGCGGGTACTGACTTTGGAGCGCCCGTCCCCATATCAGTGCCCATGTGAGCCTTCCCGGCGGCCTTCCATGCGCCGAACCCCCCGTCCAAGTGGGCAATGGGATCCATTCCCGCGCTGATGGCGTTCCGAGCGACCTTCTCGGAGCGCGCGCCGGACCCGCAATGGAAAACGATCCGCTTTCCGTCCTGCGTGGGCAGCTTGGCGGCATCGAAAAACGCCATGGGCATGAGGAGCGCGCCGGGGATATGCTCGAACATGTATTCCTGAGGTGTCCGCACATCGATCAGTACGATTTCGTTTGCCTCAAGCGCTTTGGCCACCTCATCGGCGCTCCATGTCTCTAGTGTCGAACCATCAACTGTTTCGGTTTTCATCTCGGTCTCCTTCAGAATTTGTTGGCCGGTATCTTGAAGTAACTCGCGCCATCGGATTCTGTTTCAGGTAGTCGTCCTCCGCGCAGATTGACCTGCAGCGCGTGCAACATCCGGTCGGGCAGCGGAAGGGTAGCGTCGCGCTCATCGCGCAGCTTGATGAAATCCTGTTCGGAAATTCCACCGCCCATATGCTTGTTGTTGGCGCGGTGGTCGGCAACCGTGGCTTCCCATGCCGGATCCGTGCGGTCCCCGACGGGTGGGTAATCGTGACCCACGAAAAGCCGCGTATCGTCCGGCAGCGCCAGCAATGCCTGCAGTGAGGCGTAGAGAACCTTGGAGGAGCCGCCGGGGAAATCTGCGCGTGTCGTGCCGGCGTCGACATGCATGAAGGTGTCATGGACGAATGCCGCATCGCCGACCACATAGGTGATCGACCCGAGCGTATGCCCCGGGGACAGCATGACCTTTACGTCGAGTTCCCCGAGTTTGAAGGTCTCTCCATCCGCGAAGAGACGATCGAAATCACGGTCTGCGTCGAACATGCCCGGAACGTTGTAGATCCCGGTCCAAAGCTCTGCGATCTCGCGAACCTTCTCACCGATGGCGTTGGGTGCGCCCGTCTGCTCTTTCAGCCAGGCGGAGGCCATCATGTGGTCGGCATGGGGGTGGGTATCGAGCACCCATTCAACCTCAAGCCCCTCAGCCCGGATATAATCCAGGATATACTGGGCGCTGTCGGTGCGCGTGCGGCCATGCGCAGGATCGAAATCGAGGACGACGTCGACAACGGCGGCCTTTTTGGTGGCTTCATCCACCACCACATATTGGATGCTGCCGGAGGCCTCTTCGTAGAATCCGACAACGCGCGGGCTTCCGGGGCCGGTCGATGGGCTGGTTGCGGTAAACATCATAGGCATCCTTGTCTCGTGTGAGTTACATTCATTAATTGGAATGTAATGGTCGAAGTCAGGATGTAAAGGGCGAGCGAAAAACTCGCCCCAAACCGGGGTTTGTCAGGTATCAGATACCGCAGTCCACGATCGCCTTGGCGAGGATCGGTACGGTCCGCTGGTTGAGACCTGCGATGTTCAGGCGGGAATCCCCCACCATGTAGATTGCGTGATCCGCCCGCAGCTTCTCCACCATCTCAGGCGTCGTTCCGAGGCGGGAGAACATGCCGCGATGCTGGGCGATGAACCCGAACCGGTCGGACCCGGTCAGCCGTTGAAGCTCATCGGCAAGCTGCTGTCGCAGTTCCAGCATCGTCAGGCGCGTATCTTCGAGCTCTTTCTTCCAATCCGCGCGCAGCGCCTCGTCGGTCAGGACCATGGTGACGAGTTTCGCGCCATGATCCGGCGGGAAGGAATAGTTCTGGCGGTTCAGATAGGACAAGCTGCCTTGGGTGATCTTGTTTCTGCTGGCGTCCTGCATCACGGCCATCAACAGACCCGTCCGCTCGCGGTAGATGCCGAAGTTCTTGGAGCAGGAGGCCGCAATCAACACCTCGGGACAGTTTGCAGCAACGAAGCGGGTTGCTTCCGCGTCCTGTTCAAGCCCGTCGCCGAAACCTTGATAGGCGATGTCGATCATCGGAATTGCGCCGACCGCATTGAGATGCTCCACCACTGCTTTCCACTCAACCATGTTGAGGTTTGCACCGGTGGGATTGTGACAGCAGCCGTGCAGCAGGACGATATCGCCCGCTCGGATCTGGGCGAGATCTTCCATCATGCCGCCGAAATCGACGCCGCGGGTTTCGTCGTCGAAGTAGCGATACTGGATCGTTTCCATCTTCATGTGCTTGAGGATGGACAGGTGGTTCGGCCAAGTTGGATCCGACACGAAGACGCGGGCATCGGGGTTCGCCATCTTGACGAGGTCAAATCCCTGTCGCACGGCACCGGTTCCGCCGGGGGTCGCGATCGCGGCGATGTGCTCCCGCGTGACGGCATCCCCCAGGATGAGCGCGATCATCGCGTCTGCATAGGCTGGATCGCCGGCCAGTGCGACATAGGCCTTCGTGGTTTCTTCTTCCCAGAGGCGTTTTTCGGCTGCCTTGACTGCGCGCATGATCGGCGTGACGCCTTCGGGGTTCTTGTAGACCCCGACTCCGAGGTCGATCTTTTCGGGCCGGGGATCGGCCTTGAAGGCAGCGCCCAAGGCGAGGATCTTGTCGGCGGGCAACTCGTTCAGGCGGTCGAACATCAGATGTCTCCAGTAGCGACAGGAAGTGTGGGAAAGGCGCCCCACTCGGCCCAGGAGCCGTCGTAGAGCGAATGATCGTGTTTGCCGAGGCGTTCCAGCGCGAGGCTCAGGATCGCGGCGGTGACGCCGGAGCCGCAGGTGGTGATGACCGGCTTGGACAGGTCCACACCCGCGGCCTCGAACGTGGCGCGCAATGCATCCACGTCTTTCATCGTGCCATCGGCATTGAGGAGGCTGCGATAAGGAACGTTGCGGGAGCCGGGGATATGCCCCGAGCGCAACCCGGCCCGTGGTTCGGGTTCAGCGCCGGTGAAACGAGGCTTGGATCGCGCATCGACAATCTCATGATCCCCCAGCTTGGACGCCGAGGAAACCTGCGTCACGTCCCGGACAAGATGAGCCTGCCGCTGTACCGTCATGTGGCGGTCGCGGATCACGGGGGGGAGGTCTTCGACCTCGCGCCCTTGGGCCTGCCATTTCGGAAAGCCGCCGTCCAGAACGGCCACATCCAGCTTGCCCATATGCTTGAAAAGCCACCAGACCCGGGCCGCGGAGAAAAGCCCGGTGCCGTCATAGACCACCACCTGGTGCCCATCGCCGACGCCCATGGCGCGAAGGCGGGACATGAACTTTTCCACTGGTGGGGCCATGTGGGGCAGGTCGGAACGGGCGTCGCTGATCTCATCGATATCGAAATAGCGTGCGCCGGGGATGTGGGCGGTTTCATATTCAGCCCGGCCGTCGCGCCCCGTGTCGGGCATGTGCCACGACGCGTCGAGAATCCTCAGGTCGGGATCGTTGATATGCGCTGCGAGCCATTCCGTCGAAACGAGCGTTGTGGGATCGTCCTGTGCCATGCGCTTTTCCCGGTCCATCAATCCCGGGCATGGGTAAACGAGGGCGCTGTGGCTGGCAAGTCTCAGCCGTGGTCCTTGAGCAGCCGTTGTTTCTGGCGGCTCCAGTCGCGCTTGGCGTCGGTTGCGCGTTTGTCGTGCAGCTTCTTGCCCTTGGCGATGGCGATCTTGATCTTGGCCATACCGCGGTGATTGAAGTAGAGCACGAGCGGCACGAGGGTCATGCCCTTGCGTTGCGTCGCGTTCCACATCCGCGCCAATTCACGCTTGTTTGCCAACAACTTGCGCTGTCGCCGTTCGTTGTGCTGGAACGTCTTGGCCTGATCATAGGGGGCCACGTAGGAGTTGGTCAGCCACAATTCGCCATCGATGACTTCGGCATAGCTCTCGGCGATATTCGCGCCGCCCTGACGGAGGGATTTGACCTCCGACCCTTCGAGCATGATGCCACACTCCACGTCCTCTTCGATCGCGTAATCGAAGCGGGCACGGCGGTTTTCGGCCACCACCTTGTAGTTCTTGTTGTCTTCGTTCTTCGCCATGGAGTGGAGATATAGGGCGAGAGGGGGGCTGTAAACAGAGGGGCCGCAACGCGGTATGACATGTGTATGACAATCGTATGACTCCGCGGCATACGATTGTGCAGCACGGCCCGGGCGGATAGCTAGGGCGCATGGCCCGAGTGATCCTTTTGAACAAACCTTTCGACGTGCTCTCGCAGTTCACCGACAAGGGCACCCAAGGCAGCAGCGCACGAACCCTGTCGGAATTCGGCCTGCCCCCGCGCGTCTATGCGGCGGGGCGGCTGGATCGTGACAGTGAAGGGCTTTTGGTTCTGACCGATGATGGGCGGTTGCAGGCCCGGATCGCGGAGCCGAAGGCCAGAACCGCCAAGACCTATCTGGCGCAGGTCGAGGGCGCTCCGGACGAGGCCGCGCTGGAAGCGCTGCGGCGGGGGGTTGATCTCAAGGACGGGCCGACGCGGTCAGCCGAGGTGCGGATCGTCGAGGAGCCCGAATGGCTCTGGCCCCGCGTGCCGCCGATCCGTGTGCGCAAATCGGTGCCCGACACTTGGGTCGAGCTGACGATCACCGAAGGGCGCAACAGGCAGGTGCGCCGCATGACCGCTGCGGTCGGGCATCCGACGCTGCGGTTGATCCGGGTGCGGGTCGGGGATTTCCGGCTGGACAGCCTGCCCAGCGGTGCGTGGCGGGACGCCTAGCGCGGCGATCTGGCCAGAGCGCCGGGGGGCAGTCAGGTGCGGCATCAGGACCGAAAATGGATATCGACCTGTGCGCGGCGAGGCCTTAGACCTCGTGGGCAGCATGCGGATATTCCGGTTCCTCTGTTTGATTGCCGTCATTCTCGGCATCACGCTGCCCCAGACGTCGGCGGCGCTTTCGGCTATGGCCGCGCCGGGGGCGATGACCATCGTCATCTGTACCGGCAACGGGCTGGAAACACTTACGCTCGACGATGTGGGCAATCCCGTCGAGCAGGCCGAGAAAAGCGCCCACCACTGTCTTTTGATGCATGCCGCCGATACCGGGCGGCGGGTCTCTGTGGGTCAGCGCGTGCCGGGGTGGCGACATGCGCCGGGCTTTGCGTCGATTGAGGTTGCCACACTGCCCGCGCGGGGGCCGCACGATGGCCAGCCCCGCGCGCCCCCGGTCACATGATGACGGACTTTCGCGCCTGATATCATGATCTGCCGGAACTGGCCCCGCCATCCGGCCTGACGGAGACCTTCCGATGACCTCGTATTCCTTCGCGGCGCTTATGCGTGTTCCGCGCCCATCTTGTCGTTCCATCACCGCTGGCCATGCGCCGTTTCCGGGAGGCCGGACATGACAGCGTCGCGCGCGAATGCCCAGCCCACCACGGACGCGGCCAAGACTGCCAAGCTCTATCGTGCCGTATGGCGGTGGCATTTCTATGCCGGGCTTTATGTCATTCCCTTCTTCATGATGCTGGCGCTGACCGGGATGGCGATGTTGTGGATCGCATGGATCGACGGCCGGGACGGCGAGCGGACCGCCGTGGCGATCCAAGGCACGCCGCTGCCCGTATCCGCGCAGGCGGAGGCCGCATTGGCCGCGTGGCCGGGGGGCGACCTGGCCCAGTATATCGCGCCGCGCGACGGGGATCTGGCCGCGATCTTTCGCGTGAATACCGCGGAGGGTCCGATGATGGCGGTTGTTGATCCCTATACCGCCGAGGTGATCGAAGCCTTTCCCCGCCGCAGCGGGTGGTACGATACGATGGACCGGATCCATGGGGAGGTGATGCTGGGCGTGGCGGGGGATCGCATGATCGAAATCGCGGCCTCGCTTGGGGTTATCCTGCTCGTGACCGGGCTTTACCTCTGGTGGCCACGCGACGGGCAGGGGCTTCGGGCGCTGGTGCCTCGTTTCGGGGCGCGCGGGCGCGGGGTGTGGAAATCGCTGCATGCCACGGTGGGAATCTGGATTTCCGTGGCGCTGTTGTTCTTCTTGATCTCGGGTCTGTCGTGGGCGGGGATCTGGGGCGGCAAGATGGTGCAGGCGTGGTCGAGCTTTCCGGCGGGCAAGTATTCCGGTGTGCCGCTGAGCGATGTCAGCCATGCGAGCCTGAACGGGGGGCGGCGGGAGGTCGCATGGGCGCTTGAACAGACGCCGATGCCCGCCTCCGATCCTCATGCGGATCATGGCGGCGGAGCGGTGGCGCGTGTGGCGCAGACCGGCCAGAGCGCCGGGGCCGCGCCCGATCTGGACCGGGTGGACCGGTTTGCCCGCGAGATCGGGTTTCAGGGGCGGTATCAACTGAACTGGCCCGCCGGGGAGACCGGTGTCTGGACCCTCAGCCGGGATTCCATGAGCACCGACAGCCCTGATCCGACGAGCGACCGGATCGTGCATCTGGACCGATACTCGGGGGATATGCTTGCTGATGTGCGGTTTGAGCAGTATTCGCTCATGGGCAAGGCGATGGCGGTCGGTATCGCGCTGCACATGGGGACGCTGGGCCTCTGGAGCGTCCTCGCGAACACGGCGGTGTGCCTGTCGGTGCTGTTCCTGTGCGTCTCCGGGGTGGTCATGTGGTGGAAGCGGCGACCGGCGGGGGGCCTGCGTCTGGCCGCGCCGCCCGCCCCGAGGGACATGCCCCAGTGGGGCGCGGCGATGAGCATCGCGCTGGGGCTGAGCCTTGCCTTTCCCATGGCGGGGATCACGCTCGTGGTGGTGCTGGCCTTTGACAGCGTGCTCTTGCCGGCGCTGCGCGGTCGTGCGGTGGCCCCCGGCTGAGCGGAGGGGGGTCAGGCGAGCAGGGCTTTGGTGAGGGCACCCTCCGGGGCGGCGAGGCTGTCGATGACGTCGAAGTGGTGGCGATCCTTTTCGACGGTATGGTCCGCCGCCCATGCCTCCGCCAGCCACCGCGCCTGATCGAGAAAGGCGGGACGCTCCTTTGCCCCGACCCAGACGGTTGTAGGCACCGGCAGCAGGTCATGCATCAGCACGGGGCTTTCCGCAGTGGCGCTTTGGGCGTCCAGCTTCAGGTCGCGGTTCATGGAGGTGCGCAGCAGCGGGCGCAGGTCGGAGACCGGGGAGATGGGCAGGATCCGCGCCAGACGGCTTGCGGTTTGCGGGGGCAGCAGGCGCGGATCTCTCATCCGGGCGACGAGGTGGCCGCCCGCCGAATGCCCGGCAAGGCGAATTGGGCCGGCGATCTCCTGCGCGGCGCTCTCGATGGCGCGCGTGATCTGTGCCGTGATCTGGGGAATGCGGGCCTTGGGGGCGAGATCATAGGAGGGAAGCGCCACGGCCCAGCCATGGGCGAGGGGGCCTTGCGCCAGATGCGACCACGAGGATTTGTCGAACCGAAGCCAGTACCCCCCATGCACGAACACGGCGAGCCCCTGCGGCGTGCCATCGGGCAGGAAGAGATCAAGCACCTCGCGCGGGCCCGTACCATAGGGCAGATCGAGCCGGGCACGGCCATCCATCGAGGCGCGAGCGCGGAACGACGCCGCGTCATCGGCCCAGCGTGCGGGGAATTTTTCCGCGCCCGGAATGTAGGGCGCATTTGCATAGGCGTCGTCGAGCTCCATCTTTCCCTCCGTGACGGCTGGACAAGGGCAAGTGTGAGTGGTTTGCCTGAGCCAAACTCGAATTCCAAGGGAGTGCGATCATGCTGGACGAGACAACGAACCTCGCGGGGCTTCTGAAGGACCCCGCGCTTTTGGTCGAGCGCGGCTATGTTGGCGGCGAATGGATCGAAGGAGACGACGGAACTTTCGACGTGAAGAACCCCGCGCGCGGGGATGTCATCGCACGGGTTGCGGATCTGTCGAGAGCCCAAGTGGCCGTGGCAGTGGCCCGCGCAGAGGCGGCGCAGAAGGACTGGGCCGCGATGACCGGCAAGGAACGCGCCGGGATCCTCCGCAAGTGGTTCGACCTGCTGATGGAGAATGCCGACGATCTTGCCACGATCCTGACCGCCGAGATGGGCAAACCCCACGCCGAGGCAAAGGGTGAGATCGCCTATGGCGCAAGCTACATCGAATTCTTTGGCGAAGAGGCCAAGCGGATCTATGGCGAGACGATCCCCGGCCATCAGCGCGACAAGCGCCTCATGGTGCTCAAACAGCCCATCGGGGTGGTGGGCGCGATCACGCCGTGGAACTTCCCCAACGCGATGATCACCCGCAAGGCGGCCCCGGCGCTGGCGGCGGGATGCAGCTTCATTTCCCGCCCGGCGGCGGAAACGCCCCTTTCGGCGCTGGCCCTCGCCGTGCTGGCGGAACGCGCGGGAATACCGGCGGGTGTCTTCAACGTCGTGCCGTCGTCCTCGGCGTCCGAAGTCGGCAAGGAATTTTGTGAAAACCCCGGCGTGCGCAAGCTGACCTTCACGGGGTCCACGGAAGTGGGGCGTATCCTGCTGCGGCAGGCGGCCGATCAGGTCATGAAATGCTCCATGGAGCTTGGCGGGAACGCGCCCTTTATCGTCTTTGACGATGCCGATCTGGATGCGGCGGTCGAGGGGGCGATGCTCTGCAAGTTCCGCAACAACGGCCAGACCTGCGTTTGTGCCAACCGGATCTATGTGCAGGACGGGGTCTATGACGCCTTCGCCGAAAAGCTGGCAGACGCCATTCGGGGCATCAAGGTCGGCGACGGGCTGTCCAGCGGTGTCGATGCAGGCCCGTTGATCAGCGAGGAAGCCGTGGAGAAGGTGCGCGAGCATCTGGCCGATGCGGAATCCAAGGGCGGCAAGGTCGTGGTCGGCGGCAAGCCGCATGATCTTGGCGGCACCTTCTTCCAGCCGACGCTTGTCACCGGAGTGACCCAGGAGATGAAAGTCGCCTCCGAAGAGACCTTCGGCCCCGTCGCGCCGCTCTTCCGGTTCAAGGACGAGGATGAAGTCATCGCCATGGCGAATGACACGATCTTTGGGTTGGCGTCCTATTTCTATGCCAAGGACCTGTCGCGCGTTTACAAGGTTGCCGAGGCGCTGGAATACGGGATCGTGGGGGTCAACACCGGGATCATTTCCACGGAGCTAGGGCCCTTTGGCGGGGTCAAGCAATCCGGTCTTGGCCGCGAGGGCAGCCACCACGGGCTCGAGGACTATCTCGAAATGAAATACGTCTGCATGAGCATCTGATGATTTACGGGCCCGCGTGACCCGCGGGCCCGCTTGAACCCCACCCAAAGCCGTGCGACCGTGGGTCATGAGCAGCATGAGTTTCAAAGCATGGGCCGAGGTGGCCGCCGATCTGGTGGCCGTTGCGGCGGGGCGCGCGCCTGCGGATCTGGTGATCCGGGGCGGGCAGTGGGTCAACGTTCACACGCGAGAGGTTTTGCCCGATCACGACATCGCGGTGAAAGCCGGGCGGATCGCCTATGTCGGCCCCCACGCGGGGCATTGCATCGGTGACGGCACCGAGATCATCGAGGCCGAGGGCCGGTTCATGATCCCCGGCCTGTGCGATGCGCATATGCACATCGAAAGCGGTATGCTGACCCCGGCGGAGTTTGCACGCGCGGTCATCCCCCATGGCACCACGAGCATGTTCACCGACCCGCACGAGATCGCCAACGTGCTTGGGCTCGATGGCGTGCGGATGATGCATGACGAAGCGGCGCTGCAGCCGATCAATATCTTTACCCAGATGCCAAGCTGTGCGCCCTCCGCGCCGGGGCTTGAGACCACGGGCCATGAGATCACGCCAGAGGACGTGGCCGAGGCGATGAGCTGGCCCGGAATCGTTGGGCTGGGCGAGATGATGAATTTCCCCGGTGTTGTCGCGGGCGATCCCAAGATGCTGGCCGAGATCGCGGCGACCCAGACCGCGCGCAAGACGGTCGGGGGGCATTACGCCTCGCCCGATCTCGGGCCTGCGTTCCATGCCTATGCGGCGGGCGGCCCGGCGGATGACCACGAGGGCACGCAGGAGGCGGATGCCATCGCGCGGGTCCGGCAGGGTATGAAGGCGATGATGCGCCTCGGCTCTGCGTGGTATGACGTGGAAAGCCAGATCACCGCCGTGACGGAAAAGGGCCTCGATCCGCGTGGGTTCATCCTGTGTACGGACGATTGCCATTCCGGGACGCTGGTCAACGACGGGCATATGAACCGCGTGGTGCGACATGCAATCGACTGCGGCTGTGATCCGCTGATCGCGCTGCAGATGGCGACGATCAACACCGCCGAGCATTTCGGAATGGAGCGCGAACTTGGCTCCATCGCGCCGGGCCGGCGGGCGGATGTGATCCTGACCTCGGATTTGCGGAGCCTGCCGATCGAGCATGTGATTGCGCGGGGCGTGACGGTGGCGAAGGATGGCGCCTGCCTCGTGGAGTGTCCGCATTACGACTGGCCGCAGCGGGCGCGGGGCACCGTGCATCTTGGCCGGGCGCTGGGCGCGGCAGATTTTGAGATCAAAGCCCCGAAGGATGCCGCGCGCGTCACCGCCAAGGTGATCGGCGTGGTGGAAAATCAGGCCCCGACCAAGGCGCTTTCGGCGGATTTGCCGGTGCAGGGCGGGATCGTCGAGGGCGAGGGCGGCGTTTGCCAGATCGCCTTGGTGGAACGGCACCGGGGGACCGGAGGGGTCACCAATGCCTTCGTGTCCGGCTTTGGATATGAGGGGCGGATGGCGATGGCTTCCACTGTCGCGCATGACAGCCACCATATGATCGTCGTGGGCACTGACCGCGCGATGATGGCGGAGGCGGCGAACCGGCTGTCGGATGTGGGCGGCGGCGTGACGTTTTGGGCGGATGGCGCGGAACAGGCGCTGGTTGAGTTGCCCATCGCCGGGCTGATGAGCGACGCACCGGCGCGCGAGGTGGCCGCAAAGGCCGAGGCGCTTGGTGAGGCGATGCGGGCGCAGGGCTGTACGCTCAACAATGCCTATATGCAGCATTCCCTGCTTGCGCTTGTGGTTATCCCCGAATTGCGTATTTCGGACATGGGGCTGGTGGATGTCACCCGCTTTGAGATTACACCGCTGTTTGAGGAAACCTGATGTTCGAAAACGCGTCGCCCGACCTGCCGATCCGCACCCCGACCGCGCATGAGCCGAAGGTTTTCCACGACGCGCGCGCGGCAGTGGAGCATCTCAAGGTGCTCTATAACGATGCCGTCGCCTTTTTGACGGAGCATTTCACCGCCGCGCTTGCCGGTGAACCTACGGCGGCCCGGTATCGCGCGTTTTATCCCGAGGTTCGGATCACCACCCGCACCTTCAAACCGTCGGATTCCCGGCTCAGCTTTGGCCATGTTCCCGCGCCGGGCACCTATTCGACCACGATCACGCGGCCCGAGCTTTTTGAGAACTACCTGCGCCAACAGCTTGAGCTGTTGATCAAGAACCACGGCGTGCCGGTGACCGTGGGCCTTTCGACCACGCCGATCCCCATCCATTTCGCGGTGATGCAAGATGCGGCATTGACCGTGCCGCAAGAAGGGGCCGGCAATTTCACCCTGCGCGACGTCTTTGATGTGCCGGACCTGTCGACCACGAATGACGATATCGTCAATGGCTACGGGTTCATGCATGCCGATGGCTCCGGCCCCCTTGCGCCTTTCACCGCGCAGCGCGTCGATTATTCCCTCGCCCGGCTTGCCCACTACTCCGCCACGACGCCCGAGCACTTCCAGAACCACGTTCTCTTCACCAACTATCAGTTCTACGTGGAGGAGTTCGAGGCATACGGGCGCAAGATGCTGGCCGATGAAAGCAGCGGCTATGACTCCTTCGTCGGGCCGGGCAATGAGGAGATCTATGCGGGCGATGCGCCGCTGCCCACGCCGGCCAAGTTGCCGCAGATGCCGACCTATCACCTCAAGCGCGCGGATGGCTCTGGCATCACGCTCGTGAACATCGGGGTGGGGCCGTCGAACGCCAAGACGGCGACGGACCACATTGCGGTGTTGCGCCCCCATGCCTGGCTCATGGTGGGCCATTGCGCGGGGCTGCGGAACACGCAGGCGCTTGGTGATTTCGTGCTGGCCCATGCCTATCTGCGCGAGGACAACGTTCTCAACGACGATCTGCCCGTCTGGGTGCCGATCCCGGCGCTGGCGGAGATTCAGATCGCGCTGGAGGAAGCGGTGGCCGAGGTCACTGAGCTTGAGGGATACGAACTCAAGCGCATCATGCGGACGGGCACGGTGGCCACGATCGACAACCGCAATTGGGAATTGCGCGACCAGTCCGGCCCGGTGCAACGGCTCAGCCAATCCCGCGCTGTGGCACTCGACATGGAAAGCGCGACCATCGCGGCCAACGGTTTCCGCTTTCGCGTGCCCTACGGAACGTTGCTCTGCGTGTCCGACAAGCCGCTGCATGGGGAATTGAAACTGCCCGGCATGGCGACGGATTTCTATCGCACACAGGTCACCCGGCACCTGCTCATCGGGATACGCGCGATGGAGATGTTGCGCGAAATGCCGCTGGAGCGCATCCATTCGCGCAAACTGCGCAGCTTTGAAGAGACGGCATTCCTCTAAAAACGCGGGTTACGCTACAAAATGAGCCTTTTTTCCTTGCATCGCTCCACCATTCGTTGTGAAGCATAACTACATAAGGCAAGATTCAACCGAGACCGCCCAAGATCGGGCAGAGGAGGGAAAGAAAAAATGGCAACGAAACCGATGACGAAGACCCAGCTTGTCGCTGCTCTGGCCGAAGAAATGGACACAGAGAAGAAGACGGCGGGTGCCGCGCTCGACGCGATCACCGATATCATCACGCGCGAAGTTGCGTCCGGCGGTGCCGTGACGCTTCCCGGCGTCGGCAAGATCTACTGCCGCGAACGTCCCGAGCGGATGGTGCGCAACCCCGCGACGGGCGAGCAGATCAAGAAAGATGCCGACAAGGTGGTCAAGGTCACCATCGCAAAGGCTCTCAAGGACAGCGTGAACGGCTAAGCTCCGTTTCGCGTCCGAGTACCAAAGGGTCGCCCTTGGCGGCCCTTTTTCTATGGAAAGCGTGCGTTTGTGCGCCCGCTTGTCGTATAAAGGGTTGCCGGCGCCTGCTCAGGACGACCTGATAGGGTGAAGGTGGAACCGACATGGAGACGTAAATGGCCGGACCCGGCGCCTTTCCCACTGAGTCACCGGCAGATCACGAAGACGGGCTGAACGATGAAGCGCGCCTGTCTGCGTTGCGATCGTCTCGCCTGATGGAAAGTCTTCCCGAAGAGGCATTTGACCGGGCGGTGCGCCTTGCGACGCGCATCACCGGCTCCCCCGTGGCGCTGTTTTCCCTGGTGGATGACCGGCGACAATTTTTCAAGGCAAAGTCCGGGGTGCCCGATCCGCTGACGGAAACCGGCCTGAACCATTCCTTTTGCCAATATGTCGTCAGTTCGGACAAACCGCTCGCGGTCGAGGACTCGCGCAAGCACCCTCTTCTGTCAAAGCTGGATGTGCATCCCGATCTGGATGTCGTGGCCTATCTCGGGGTGCCGGTCCATGGTCCGGAGGGACAGGCGCTCGGGTCGTTCTGCGCCATCGACACGGAGCCGCATCGCTGGAGCAAGGATGAACTCGACGCGCTGCGCGATATGGCCGCGACGATTGAATCGGAGATCGCCCTGCGGCAAGCGCTCAAGGAGCGTCAGCTTCTGGTGGAAGAGCTTAATCACCGGGTGAAGAACCTTTTCGCGGTGATTTCGGGGATGATTTCGCTGTCTCTTCGGGGGGAGCAGGATGTGAAGGCGGTCAGCACGACGCTGCTTTCCCGGATCAAGGCACTCTCGCAGGCGCATGAACTCATCGTGCCGCTGGTCAATGCGGATCGCTCACAAGGGGTGGAGGTGACGATTCAGAAGCTCGTGACAACCCTGATCGAGCCGCATCTCGATGTGGATGTGGAGCGGGTCACAATCGATGGTGCGCCCCTCATGCTTGCGCCGCGGGCGGCAACGAACCTTGCGCTTGCCCTGCACGAGTTGGCCACCAACGCGGCGAAATACGGTGCGCTCTCCGTTCCAGAGGGGAAGCTGGAGATTCGCTGGGAGATCGTGGGCGATGATCTCAGGCTTTTGTGGCGGGAAACCGGCGTCCCGACGCGGACAAAGACACCGTCGCCATCGGGTTTCGGCAGCCGGTTGATTGATATCAGCATTCGTGCGCAGCTCTCCGGGGCGATCGAGACGGAATACCTTCCGACCGGGATGGAGCGGCGCATCACGATCCCTCTGTCGGAAATCAAGGCCCCCGAGCGGTTGGGCGCGTCAGCCAGAGCTGGCTAGGAGCAAACGCAAAAAAGCCGCCCGAAGGCGGCCTTGTCGCTAGAACTGTGCCGTGTCTTCAGCCCTGACGGGCTTTGAAGCGGCGCTGCGTCTTGTTGATCACATAGACGCGGCCCTTGCGGCGCACGACGCGGCAATCCCGGTGGCGCTGCTTGAGCGAGCGGAGCGAGTTGCGAACCTTCATGGTCGTTCCCTTCAGTCGCGGCGCAAGCGATGCGCCTTGTTACGGTCATGCCACCCGGAGTTCCGGGGACGGTGAATTCATGGTGGGCGATACTGGGATCGAACCAGTGACCCCTTCGATGTCAACGAAGTGCTCTACCGCTGAGCTAATCACCCATACCCTTGACGAAAACCCCACGCCCAAAAACAAAGTGGACGCGGGCGAACCGCGTCGGGTGTGCGGTCTATAAAAGGAGTCGAACGGGGGATCAAGGGCTTTTGGAACGTCACGAATCCGGTCTATGCTTTCTTATCGAAAGGACATGTCTGTGACGAAGGCTGCTTATATCCTGCATCAGCCGCGAACGCGGCAAACGAGCGTCGTTTTTTCCTCCCCGCACAGCGGGTGCGACTATCCGGCATCGTTCCTTGAGCAGTCTACGTTGGACGAACACAGCATTCGGTCCTCCGAAGACGCTTTCGTCGATCAGCTTATCGGATCTGTCACGGATTATGGTGCGCCACTCCTGAGCGCTGTGGCGCCTCGGGCTTATCTAGACTTGAATCGTTCGGCGGAGGAGCTTGATCCGGCGCTTATCGAGGGGGTGCGGAAACTTTCGCACAATCCACGGGTCGCGTCGGGCCTTGGGGTGATTCCCCGTGTCGTGGCGGGCGGGCGGGCGATCTACTCCGGTAAAATCACCCAAGATGAGGCCGACCGGCGCATTTCCCGGCACTGGTATCCCTACCACGAGCGGTTGCGCCAACTTCTGACGGAAAGCCATGCGCTGTTCGACGAAGCCATCCTCGTGGATGTCCATTCCATGCCGCATGAGGCGATCGAAGGGATCGGGCGCGTTGGCGCGCCGCGACCGGATGTCGTGATCGGTGATCGATTCGGGGCCTCTGCGGGGGCGGGGATCGTGGAGCAGGTGGAGCAGGCCTTGCGCGGGGCGGGGCTGCGGGTAGCGCGCAATGCGCCGTTCGCGGGGGCCTATATCGTCCAGACCTATGGCCGGCCGGCACGTAATCAGCATGCCCTCCAGATAGAGATCGACCGCTCACTCTATATGGATGAGCGAGAGATTCGCCCGAACGAGAACTTCGAAGAGGTCCGAGCGCTTCTGTCGGGCGTGATGGCAGAGATCGCAGCGATTGGTCAGGAACGTTTGCCGCTCGCTGCAGAATAGATCACCGCAAAGAACGCCCCTTCACGATGGCTTCTGCGCCAAAACGCGCGCGAATCGCATCGGTCGCACGCTCCGCCCGCTTTCGTTGCTCCGCACCGGGATCGAGGAAATCCGACGTCAGGTCGGCTTGCGCACCGGGGACGAGTTCGCTGATGCCAACCCCGAGAAGCCGGAACGGTCCCTTGTCCGCCAACGTTTCATGCAATGTGCGGGCCGTGTGATAGATCTTGTCAGCCAGCTGCGTCGCGATAGGCAGGTGCGTCCGGCGCGTGATCAGGCGATGGTCCGCGCGTTTGAGCTTTAGCGTGACGACGCGGCCCGCCAGGTCTTTTGCCTTGGCGCGGTCCGCGACTTTCTCCGCCATGCGCCACAAATGCCCGTCAAGCAGGTCGGGATCGGCGGTGTCGGTATGGAATGTTGTTTCATTGGAGATGGATTTCACCGGGTTGCGGGCAGAAACGCGCCGCTGATCCTGTCCTCGGGCGAGGTGCCAGAGCCGCTCTCCCATGGAGCCGAAACGATCATGCAGGTCGCGGCGATCCCAGCGAAGCAGATCCGCAAAGGTATGAATGCCCGCTGCATCGAGCGAGGATTGTGTCGCCTGGCCCACACCCCAGATGAGGCGCACAGGCTTGTCATGAAGAAAGTTGGGGGTTTCGGCGGCACCGATCACGGCAAACCCGTTGGGCTTGTCGAGGTCAGACGCGATCTTGGCGAGGAACTTGTTGTGGCTCAGCCCGATGGAGCCAGTCACGCCAAGCTCGGATTTCATACGCTTGACGAGACGGGCGAGCATGACCGCAGGCGGAGCGCCATGGAGCCGCGCCGTTCCGTTGAGGTCAATGAACGCCTCATCAAGCGAAAGGGGTTCGATCGCTGGGGTCAGATCCTCCATCATCGCGCGGATCTGTTTTGATACCTCGGCGTAGAGTGCCATGCGGGGTTTGAGAACCACTGCGTCGGGACAAAGCTTGAGCGCCTGAAACATCGGCATTGCCGAGCGAACGCCGCGTATGCGCGCAACGTAGCACGCGGTCGAGACGACGCCCCGGCGCCCGCCCCCGATGATCACCGGCTTGTCGGCAAGTTCGGGGCGGTCGCGTTTTTCCACGCTGGCATAGAAAGCGTCGCAATCCATATGGGCGATGCTGAGCTCGCAGAGTTCCGAATGGGCAACGATGCGCGGGCTGCGACAAGCCGGACACCGGGAGCCGGTATCAAACAGGGTCAGGCAATCGCGGCAAAGGGCGGTCATGAGACGATTATACGCCCGGCGGGAACGATGGAACAGGGGAGGATGGTCCCGTCCGGTTGGGAGAGAACCGGACGGGAGAAGAGGCGTGTTCCGAGGTAGGACGCAACAGGGGGATGTGCCCTCGGGTGACGCAGGAATACTCTCGCAAACGTTTGACCCAAGGGAAAGTCAGGCAATCCCTACCGCACGTCCTAGGCCGCCTGCATCTCGTTCAGGATGGCGGTTGCCGCATCGGCGGGGCGCGCAGCGGTCCAGACCGGGCGGCCGACGACGACGTGATCCGCCCCGGCGGCAAGCGCCGCGGCGGGGGTGGCGATACGCTTTTGATCGTTCGACGAACTGCCGGTCGGGCGGACGCCCGGCGTGACGATCAAGCGCCCAGCAGATTCGGGCATGGCGCGTATCGCGGCGGCTTCGTGGGGGGAGGCAATGACACCATCCGCGCCAGCTTCGAAGGCGCGCCCGGCGCGGGTCTGGACCACATCGGAGATCGCGCCGGGCATCATGAGGGAGGCATCCAGATCGGCCCGGTCCAGCGATGTAAGGATGGTGACCGCGAGGATCTTGGTCTTGCTGCCGGATGCGCCTTCCATAGCGGCGCGTACGACATGGGGGTCGCCATGTACGGTGAGAAAGTCGAGATCGAACTGAACCAGCCCGCGCACCGCGGCTTCGACAGTCGCGCCGATGTCGAAGAGTTTCATATCGAGGAAGATGCGCTTGCCATGCTCCATCTTGAGCTCGTTGGCGAGTGCCAGCCCGCCCCCGGTCAGCATGCCGAGCCCGATCTTGTAGAAAGAGACTGCGGGGCCGATCGCCTTGGCGAGTTCAAGTCCGCTATGGGCATCGGGCACGTCGAGAGCGACGATGAGACGATCGTCGGACATGGGCATCTCCTGTTCTGTTTGGGTGGCGTCCTCCGTGGCATAGCGCGATGGTTCGAGCCTGTCCATTGAATGTGGCAAATTTGCACCGCTGCTTACTTGAAGCGTCCACATGCTGTGCCCATCTCTTTGTTGAGGCCCTTAACATGGCGTGCCGCGAGACGGACGCTGAACCATAGGGCGCTTGCTGAAAAGGAGAACAAACCATGGACTTGTCCAAGTTCACGGAGCGGTCGCGAGGGTTCGTACAAGCGGCTCAGACAATCGCCATAAGGGACGGGCACCAACGTCTGCTTCCCGAACATCTGCTGAAAGCATTGATGGATGACGATCAGGGGCTTGCGGCCAACCTGATCAAGAGCGCTGGCGGCGCACCGGACCGCGTGGTCGAAGCGCTTGCCATCGCGCTGAAGAAAGTCCCGAAGGTCAGCGGTGATACCGCACAGGTCTATCTCGATACCCAAACGGCCAAGGTGCTCGACGAGGCACAGAAGATCGCGAAGAAGGCGGGCGACAGTTTTGTCCCCGTAGAGCGGGTGCTGATGGCGCTTGCCATGGTGAAGTCCGGGGCGAAAGACGCGTTGGATGCCGCTTCGGTTACGGCGCAGAAGCTGAACGAAGCGATCAACGACATTCGCAAGGGGCGCACCGCGGATTCGGAAACCGCCGAAGAAGGGTATGACGCCCTCAAGAAATACGCGCGCGATCTGACCGAGGCCGCCGAACAGGGCAAGATCGACCCGATCATTGGCCGAGACGAGGAAATTCGTCGGGCGATGCAGGTGCTTTCCCGGCGGACCAAGAATAATCCGGTCCTTATCGGTGAACCCGGCGTCGGCAAGACGGCCATCGCCGAAGGTCTGGCGCTCAGGATCATAAACGGGGATGTGCCGGAAAGCCTTCAGAACAAGCGCCTTCTTGCGCTTGATATGGGGGCGCTCATCGCGGGTGCGAAGTATCGCGGCGAATTCGAGGAACGGCTGAAAGCCATTCTCAAGGAGATCGAAGACGCGGCGGGCGAAGTCATTCTTTTCATCGACGAGATGCACACGCTGGTTGGCGCGGGCAAGACCGATGGCGCGATGGACGCGGCGAACCTCATCAAGCCGTCACTGGCGCGGGGGGAGTTGCACTGCATCGGGGCTACCACGCTTGATGAATACCGGAAGTATGTCGAGAAGGACGCGGCCTTGGCCCGGCGTTTCCAACCTGTGATGGTTGAGGAGCCGACAGTTGAGGACACAATCTCGATCCTGCGCGGCATCAAGGAGAAGTACGAACTTCACCACGGCGTTCGGATTTCCGATAGTGCGCTGGTCGCGGCAGCAACCTTGTCGCACCGCTACATCACGGATCGGTTCTTGCCGGACAAGGCGATCGACCTGATGGATGAGGCGGCCTCCCGTCTTCGGATGGAGGTGGATTCCAAGCCGGAAGAGTTGGACCAACTCGATCGGAACATCCTTCAGATGCAGATTGAGGCCGAGGCCCTGAAGAAGGAGGATGATGCCGCCTCCATGGATCGGCTCGAGGCGATCGAACGAGACTTGGCCGAGCTGCAGGAGCGTTCATCCGAGATGACCGCGAAATGGCAGGCCGAGCGCGACAAGCTCGCCTCCGCGCGTGATATCAAGGAGCAGCTGGATCGGGCACGGGCGGAACTCGATATCGCCAAGCGCGAGGGCAATCTCGCGAAGGCCGGTGAGCTATCCTATGGCGTCATTCCACAGCTAGAGAAGCAGTTGAACGAAGCCGAACAGCAGGAACAGGATGGCGTCATGGTCGAAGAGGCCGTACGGCCGGAACAGATCGCGGCGGTCGTCGAGCGCTGGACGGGCATCCCGACTGCCAAGATGCTTGAGGGTGAGCGTGACAAGCTGTTGCGCATGGAAGACGAGCTTCATGCGCGGGTGATCGGACAGGACGCGGCTGTTTCAGCAGTTGCCAATGCCGTTCGCAGGGCGCGTGCCGGTTTGCAGGATGAAAATCGTCCGTTGGGATCGTTCCTCTTCCTCGGGCCGACCGGCGTGGGGAAAACCGAATTGACCAAGGCGCTGGCTGAGTACCTCTTTGATGACGACAGCGCGATGGTTCGCATCGACATGTCGGAATTCATGGAGAAGCATTCGGTATCGCGCCTGATCGGGGCCCCTCCGGGTTATGTCGGGTATGAAGAGGGCGGTGTCCTGACCGAAGCTGTCCGGCGGCGTCCTTATCAGGTGGTCCTGTTCGACGAGGTCGAAAAGGCGCATCCGGAGGTCTTCAACGTGTTGTTGCAGGTTCTCGACGATGGGGTGCTTACCGACGGACAGGGGCACCGCGTCGATTTCAAGCAGACGATCATTGTGCTGACCTCGAACCTCGGGACGCAAGCGCTTAGCCAACTGCCCGAGGACGCGGATGCATCTCAGGCGAAACAGGATGTGATGGCCGCGGTGCAGGCGCATTTCCGGCCAGAGTTCCTGAACCGTCTGGATGACATGATCATCTTTGACCGGCTCGCGCGGGATGACATGGACGGGATCGTCACGATCCAGCTTTCGCGGCTGCTTGCCCGGCTTGCCGCACGCAAGATCACGCTGGAGCTGGATGACAGTGCACGGACATGGCTTGCCGATGAGGGATATGATCCCGTCTTTGGGGCGCGGCCACTGAAGCGCGTGATCCAACGCGCGCTGCAGAACCCGCTGGCCGAGATGCTGCTTTCGGGGGATGTGCACGATGGCGACTTGGTGCCTGTCTCTGCAGGGCCAGAAGGCCTTTTGATCGGCGACAGAGTCTCCCGGTCCAATCGGACCAAGCCCGAAGACGCAGTGGTACACTAACATTCTGACTGAGAGGGGCGCCCTGTGGGGCGCCCCTTTTCGTTCCGGTTAGTCCTGGCCGATGGCCGCTTTCGCGATGCTGTCGAGCAAGTTCTGCACTTCCATCATCGGACCGTCCGGATAGGTTCGGAACCCGATAATGGTTTCATCCGCTCCCGGAAGGCTCGCGACGAAGATATCGTAGGGGCAAAAGACGATGTTCATCGGGTCTGCCTCCATCACTTGGCGTGACACGCGGGCGGAGCAAAAGCTGAGAACTTCGGCCTCTTCATATAGGACGACGTCAGAGCCGACGTCTTCGCGCGTGCGTTCGAGCATGTCGCCGACCTTGCTTCGGCTGTCGATCACGAGACCCTCATCCAAAATCGCGCTCTCCAAGCCGAAAAGCACGTCTTCGAAGCTTTGGGACGAGGTATATGTAATCGCGTCCTGCGCGGCGAGTGGAGTTGCGAGAAGAATGGCTGCGAGTGTTGAGCGGATCATGTTGGCCTCCCTTGCCGATCTGACGGCAGCTTAACATAGCAATTCATGAATGTCTTTGCCGCGTGTTACAGCGCTGGCACGGCAACGTGAGACGAATTTGGTTTGGACGCAGCCGTGGGGAGGGTATCGTCGGGCGCATTGGGAATGGAGTGGCTCATGGCGAACCGTTGGAAATCCGATCTGCGCGAAGACAGTGTTACAGACGAGGCGATCTACCTGAACCGTCGCGCGCTGCTTGGCGGTATGGCGGGGGTCGGGTTCGCCGGCGGTGCCGCGGCTGCCTCTGAAATGGAGCCAAACTCCTGGGAAGAAATCACGGGGTACAACAATTTCTATGAGTTCGGCACGGGCAAGGAAGATCCCGCACGCCACGCAGCCGATATGACCGTCTCACCCTGGTCCGTGAGGATCGATGGATTGGTGGATCGACCTGCGGACTATGCTTTCGAAGACATTCTCTCCAAAATGGTCGTAGAGGAGCGGATCTATCGGCTGCGCTGCGTGGAGGCGTGGTCGATGGTCGTTCCATGGATGGGGTCCGAACTCGCCGATTTGCTGGAGTTGGCGGGGGTACAGTCCAACGCACGCTTTGTCGCGTTTGAGACCCTGCTGCGCCCTGCCGAAATGCGGGGGGTGAGCTCCCCCGTTCTGGAGTGGCCCTATGTCGAAGGGTTACGCCTCGATGAGGCGATGCATCCCCTCACGATCATGGCCACGGGAATATACGGCCGGGACATCCCAAATCAGAATGGGGCGCCTTTGCGGCTCGTGGTGCCATGGAAGTACGGGTTCAAGTCGATCAAATCCATCGTCCGCATTACGTTGTCAGAGTCAGAGCCGCCGACGAGTTGGAACAAGGCAAATCCGCGCGAGTACGGTTTTTACTCCAACGTGAACCCGGAGGTTGATCACCCTCGCTGGTCGCAGGCTCAGGAACGCCGGATCGGTGGGGGCCTTTTCTCTCCGAAGATCCCAACGGAGATGTTCAACGGGTATGGTGCCGAGGTGGCCGGCCTGTATGAAGGAATGGATCTACGGCGCAATTTCTGATGCGAAGCGTAGATCGACTGAACGCGCTCCTGAAACAAGTTCCGGCGGTGGCTGTGTATGTTGCCGGAGTACTGCCCGCGATCTGGCTATTCTGGCAAGCGATCACCGGCACACTCTCCATCGAGCCGATAAAGTCACTGGAGCATGAAACCGGCGAACTCGGCCTTCAGCTTTTGATAGCGACTCTTCTGGTGACCCCACTTCGCCGCTTCACGGGCATCAACCTTCTCCGTTTGCGGCGCGCTCTGGGGTTGCTCGCGTTCTTCTATATAGCACTGCATCTTCTGATCTGGCTGCTGCTGGATGTGCAGGACCCTGCGATGATCTGGGCGGATGTCGTCAAACGGCCTTACATCACCGTGGGGATGCTCGGCTTCGTACTGCTCGTGCCGCTCGCGATAACCTCCAACAATCGATCGATACGCGTTCTGGGACGACGTTGGCACGCGTTGCATCGCTTGGCATACGTGGCGATCCCGCTCGGCGGGCTTCACTTTGTCATGCAGGCGAAGGGGCTACAGATAGAGCCACTCGTATACCTCGGCGTGATTTTCGGGCTCCTGTTTGTGCGGCTCAGCGCTTTGAAACGAAGACGCCTCGCCTGATCCTCTCCAAAGCCATCCGTTCTTTTGAGTCGGGATTCGTGGAATCATCCACGGATTTGCGGCCGGCAGAGTCAGATAGTGGTGAGAAACGTCACTTTGCCTGTTTCTGAGAGCCGACTCGGGTGTGATTTTGTGGGTAAGTATGTGGATAAGGTTTAGGCGATGGTGTTGAGGGGTGTTTTTGGGGTTGGGTTGGGGTTTTTTGGAGCGGTTGTGATCGTGTAGTTGATTGTTTTTGGGGCATTATTTGTGTTTTTTCGAAAAAAGTGAGATTTTTGGAAAAAACTGCTTGCGG
>NZ_FOJU01000009.1 GCF_900111875.1 Poseidonocella pacifica | reverse complement strand
GGATGGTGGCGCGCCGCAAAGGCGATGCCGTAGTAGCATTCA
The DNA here is from genome assembly GCF_900111875.1 of Poseidonocella pacifica. Taxonomy (GTDB): domain Bacteria; phylum Pseudomonadota; class Alphaproteobacteria; order Rhodobacterales; family Rhodobacteraceae; genus Poseidonocella; species Poseidonocella pacifica. Next base: position 74,057 of record NZ_FOJU01000009.1, on the reverse strand, counting down.
GGGCGATATTGGCCTGAGTTGATCCACCGCCAACACGATTTTCAGACATAGCCACCGCGCTGATAATATTTCCGTAGCGCAGGACTTAGTGAGCTTAATAAAACTGTCAAAAAAAGTTTACGAAAATACTTAATTCATCCTTGCGGAGTGAGCCCAGATCGAGCCTTGCCGCGCTTGATTCCGAGGTAACGTTCGCGGAAAACAATGGCGAGCCCTGCCGCCATCACCACGCAGGAACCGGCGATCATCCAACTCGTTGGTGTCTCATCGAAAAAGATGTAGCCTACGGCAGTGGCCAGAAGGATCGACGCATAGTCGAACGGCGCGAGAAGCGAGGCATTGCCGTAGCGATAGGCTGATGTGAGGGCGATCTGTGCAACCCCGCCAATAAGGCCCGCCCCGATCAGCATCAGCATTGCCTCCATCCCGGGAATTCGCCAGCCAAAGGGTAGCGTCAGCAGGCTCAACAATGTCGCGGTGATCGAGAACCAGAAGACAATTGCCGAGGTTTCCTCCGTCGCCGTCAATTTGCGAATGTGGACATGCGCCAGCCCCCTGAAGCATGCGGACGCCAACACAAGAACAATTCCCAAAAGCGCCGCTGTGTCGAGCAACCCAGCCCGCAAAAGCGTCAGTCGCGGCCAAAGTATGATCACCACGCCCACCAGCCCCAGAAGCACCATCGACAAACGGAATACCCGGACGCGCTCCCCAAGCAAGGCCACGGCGAATAGGACGGTCAGAATGGGCGCGAGATAGCCCAAAGCCGTGACCTCCGGGAGTGGCAACAAACCGAGCGCCGCAAAGTTGCACGCCATGGCCGAAGTGCCGATAACCCCGCGCCAGATATGGCCCATGGGGCGCGCCGTTTTCAGTCCTGTTTTCAGATCGCCGCGCCATGCAAGCCACACCAGAATGATCGGCAATGTGCCCGCAGACCTGAAAAAAACAGCTTCTCCCGGGGGAACAACATCGGAAGTCGCCTTGATCAGCGCGGCCATCACCAGAAACATCGAAACAGCTGTGAGTTTTAAGGCGATACCGCGCAGGGGGGACATGATGTTTCCTTTCGGCGCTTTGATGGCATAGCAGACAGCGCAAATACCAGCGCCCGTGTCGGGCAAGCTCTGGTTTGAGGGATACGCAACCGCGAACTGCTCGAGTACCCGTTTACTGCCAGCAATACTGCGGCCCCGGCCCGGAGTTTCAAGGGCATGCACAGTGCTGGGGTAAGGTTTACCCCTGTGGCCCCTGCACAGTCCGCAATGAGTTCATGAAGAGGCAGAAGGTCCTTCCCGCGCCTCATGAGCCTAAAAGTGACCCTACGTCCAGCCAGATTCTCGCCGCAATCTGTACAAATTTTCGGCTGCATTGAGTGGCATTTCGGAAACCATAGCGGGCTATTCCTCGACTCGGACATGAGGCGTGCCTGCCGCCAGAAGGCACACGGATCATGGCCGCGCTCGGTCTGGCAGCGAATAACGCAACCAAACCGGGCGGACGGCAAGGAAGGAAAGACCATGAGGATTCTGATTGCGGATACGACTTGGGCCACGGCCGGAATAGCCAAGGGTCTGCGCGACGCGGGATTTTTGATCACCAGCTGCGACGCCGGCGAATACCTAGCATCCTATACGCGGACGGCGCGCCAAAATGCGATTGTGCTGGATACCGACAGTGGCGGGCCAAGCCCTTTCGAAGTGATCATGCAATTGCGCGATGCCGCGCCCACCTGCCCCATCGTATTTATCGACGGACGCGGTGACGAAACCTTGCGCACACGACTGCTGAATGCCGGCGCAGATGACGTCATTGATGCGAGCTCCGATCGCGATGTCGTCGTCTCTCGAATCGGGGCTGTGGCGCGACGCGCAGCCGGGCTTTCGCAGCCGTTGATCGAACTTGGGGATCTCCGCGTCGACCTTCTCAACCGAGTGGTCTTTGCCCCCGCCTCGCGGGTACCTCTGAGCCCGAAGGAATACGAGTTGCTCGAACACCTCGCGTTGAACCGCAAGCGCATGGTCACGCGTGACGAACTTCTTAGCCAAATTTACGCCTTCGAGAACGAGCCAACACCGCGCATCATCGACGTGTTCGTTTGCAAGATCCGCAGCAAACTTGCCACGGCGGGAAGCGTTCAGGTCGTGATCGAAACTGTTCGTGGTCGCGGGTATCGGTTGAGTGAGGTTACCGGACCCACACCGCCCCTCGACAACGCCGCGGATGCCCACAAGATGGATATCGCCGCCTGAAGAAGCGCCATGTCTGCAAGGCCGGCTGAGTATCGTACTCAGCGGCCTTCTGCGCCCCCGGAGGTTATCCCGCCTATGAGGCGAGAACCCCCTCCTGCGGCGGCATTCTTCGTTGAACCTCAAGCTGTCAACGCATGCCATGTGGCCCGCGTCGCGGCCACGTGGGTGATGACTACCAGATCTTCATGACCACGTGGCCGCTTGCTCAACCCGCCTTGAGCAAACAGTGCTAGCCGTAGCTCGCCACGACATCATACAGCACCGGCTCGAAGCTGCGGCATAGGGTATTGAACATGCGGCTACGCTCGCGCATCTCAGCGGTGCGGAGCATGGCCTGAAAATCTTCCCGTCGCTTCCACTGCGAATAATTGGCGATCCGCGTTTGAGCATCGTTCACGTGCAAGCCCGCGGCAATGAAACCCGGTTGTTTCGATATGAAAACCTCATACGCCTCTGTCAGCGCCTCGAGTAGATCTTGGCACGCACCGGGCGTGGTCTCAAAGGTGGTGATGATGGTTTGAAGCGGGGCCTCGGCAGAAATACTGAGCATAGCAGTCCTCCTCTGCCCGATGCTAGCTGCGGCAAACGCCATCGCCAAGCGCCAGATACAAAAAGCGCCCCGGGGTCAAAACCGCGGAGCGCCAAACTTGGTGGAAGAGGGAGCCCTCTCAGGGAGTCTTCTTGCCTTTGAGCGGGGCCCAGATCCGTTTGTTGGTCACGTAGAGCAGGACCGAAAGCACCGTAAGGAAGAGCACGGCGGTGAAACCCGCCTCCTTGCGCGCCATCATCTTGGGTTCCGCGGCCCACATCAGGAAAGCCGCAACATCCATGGCTTCATGATGCAGATCGTTGTCATGACCATCGTCGAAATCGACATCTTCACCATAGAGCGGTGGCGCCATTGAAATCCAGCCACCCGGAAAGGCTGTGTTCTCATAAAGCGTCACGCCGGCTTCGGTCTTCTCTTCACCGGTATAGCCGAGCAGAAGCGAGGCGATATATTCCGGTCCGCCGATCCCCTTGAGAAACTGGTTGATCCCCGTCCCATATGGGCCGTGAAAACCCGCCCGAGCCTTGGCCATCAAGCTAAGATCAGGAGCGCCGACACCGGTATTGGCCGGGAAATGATCCGTAGGCCGTGCGGGGCGGTAATCGTCGAGTTCGGCGTCGAAAACCTCGTAGGTTTCCGCATAAGCGCGCATCTGATCCTCGGGCAAGCCTAGGCCATCCTCGGAAGACAATGTGCGCAACGGCACCTGCTTGAGGCCGTGACACCCTGCGCAAACCTCGGTGTAGATCTTCAGTCCACGCTGCAGTTGATTTTGGTCATAGGTGCCAAAGGGCCCTTCGAAGGAAAAGTCGAAATCCTCGATATGGCCTTCGCCACCCGCGGCGAGGACGGCCCCTCCGGAAAGGGCCAGGGACGTGGCTGCCGCGATCGCGAGTTGCTTGAACATGTTCCCGTGTCCTTTCTTATTCGGCCGGCTCGACGAGCGTCTTGGAGCCGCCCGTCTTGGCCTTGTGGGCTGCGAAGTCGGCCTCGATGGTCTCGGGCTGCGGCAGCGGCTTTTCGATGACGCCCAGCAGGGGCAGGATCACCAGGAAATATCCGAACCAGTAGGCCGATGCGATCAGCGAGAAGGACGCATAAGGCTCCTCCGCAGGCATCGCGCCGAGCCACATCAGAACCATGAAGTCGACGCAAAGCAGGGCGAACCAAGCCTTGAACATCGGGCGGTAGCGGCCGGAGCGCACGGCGGAGGTATCAAGCCAAGGCGCAAGCGCCATGACCGCAATTGCCCCGAACATCGCCAGAACCCCGAAGAACTTCGCATCAATGATGCCGCCCGTGATGAAGGACGCGATCTGAACGACCCAGACCTCGGAGGTGAAGGCGCGCAGGATCGCGTAGAACGGCAGGAAGTACCATTCGGGCACGATGTGCGTCGGCGTGACGAGCGGGTTCGCCTCGATGTAGTTGTCCGGGTGGCCAAGATAGTTCGGCATAAAACCGACGATGGCGAAGAACACCGCGAGGATCACCGCGAGTGCGAAGAGGTCCTTGATTACGTAGTAAGGCCAGAAAGGAACAGTGTCCTTCTGTGCTTCGGCCTTCGATCCGCGCCGCACCTCGACACCGGTCGGGTTGTTGTTGCCCGTGGTGTGGAACGCCCAGATATGCACCACGACGAGCGCGGCGATGATGAAGGGCATGAGATAGTGCAGCGAGAAGAACCGCGTAAGCGTGTAGTTGTCAACCGCAGGGCCGCCAAGGAGCCATGTCTGGATCGGCTCACCGATGAGCGGGATAGCCCCGAAAAGACCGGTGATCACGGTGGCGCCCCAGAAGGACATTTGTCCCCAAGGCAGAACATAGCCCATGAAGGCGGTGCCCATCATCAACAGGTAGATAAGAATGCCAATGATCCACGTCACCTCGCGCGGTTCCTTGTAGGAGCCGTAGTAGAGGCCACGGAAGATGTGGAGATAAACAGCAACGAAGAAGAGTGATGCACCGTTCGCGTGCAAATAGCGGATCATGAAGCCGCCATTCACGTTGCGCATGATGTGCTCGACCGACGCGAAAGCTAGGTTCGTGTCAGGCGTGTAGTGCATCACAAGTACAATGCCCGTCACGATCTGCAGCGCCAGACAGAACGTCAGGACGATGCCCCAGATCCACATCCAGTTGAGGTTCTTGGGGGTGGGGATCATGATCGTGTCGTAGAGAATGCCTACGATGGGCAGGCGGCGATGGAGCCACTTTTCCCCGGAGGTTTTCGGTTCGTAATGATCGTGTGGAATTCCAGCCATCGCGCAGGTCCTTATCCCAGTTGAATCGTCGACTCGTCGACGAATTCTGCCAGCGGAACGGGCAGGTTTTCAGGGGCCGGACCCTTGCGGATGCGTCCGGCGGTATCATAATGCGAGCCGTGGCACGGGCAGAACCAGCCGTTGAAGTCCCCGGCTTCGCCCAGAGGCACACAGCCGAGGTGCGTACAAACACCCATCATCACCAGCCACTCGCTGTTTTCGCCAAGAGCGCGGTTTTGGTCCGTCGCGGGTGCGTCACCGATGTTGGCATTGCGCGCATCAGAGTCAGGAAGTTCCGACATATCGACGCTGCGGGCCTCTTCGATCTCCTCGGCGGTGCGGTAGCGGATGAAAACCGGCTTGCCGAGCCATTTCACAGTAAGCTGCGTTCCTTCGGAGATACCCGAGATATCGACGCGGATCGAAGCCAGCGCCTGAACGTCGGCAGAGGGGTTCATCTGATTGACAAGCGGCCAAATGGCGGCTCCGGCCGTAACGGCGCCTGCGCCGGCCGTGGCGAAATACAGGAAGTCTCGGCGGGTGCCTTCGTGATCTTCTGCGTGCGACACGAGATTCTCCATTCCATTGGCCGGGTGGCCCAAACGAATTTTCGACCGTGATTTCCACCACAGTCCATGGGCGCGGGTTTTAGCGCCCTCCGCGCAAGCCGTCCAGCGGACAATCCCGCGCAGTTGAAAAGTTCCGGTCCGCGGTGGTTGCCAGCGCACAGTATCGCACTTAATCTTGTAGCAACGCTTGTCATTTCCTCATCCCGGTTCCCATGATGCCCATCTCCACTCGCCGCCTGATCGGTTCGACCCTTACGCTCGTCTGTCTTGCCGCTGCCGCGCCTATTACCGCGCAGGAGTGGGAGTTTGGCGTTTATTCAGGTGTGCAAACCTCCCCGCATAGCCGGATAGACGGCGACTACCCCGGGGGCGGCGACATCGATTCTCTGATCGGTTGGGAAGGCCGCAGCGGAGAGGCACCGCCCTATTATGGCCTGCGCGCGACATGGTGGCGCACCCCGGAAATGGGTTACGGCATCGAATTCACGCACGCCAAGGTCTACGCGCCCGAAGATGAGCGCGACGATGCAGGGTTTGACCGGCTTGAATTCACTGATGGCCTGAACATCCTCACCCTGAACGCCACGCGCCGCTGGCCGGATCGTTTCCAGCCGTTCACGCCTTATGTGGCGGGCGGCGTCGGCCTTGCGATTCCGCATGTGGATGTCGAAACCACGGGCGGGGATAAAACCTTTGGCTATCAGGTGACCGGTCCCGCCGCGCGCCTGACAGCGGGTGCGAGCTATGATATCAATGAGACCGTCGCGGTTTTCGGGGAATATCAGTTCACCTACTCGTCCAATACCGCCGATCTTGACGGCGGCGGAGAGTTGGAAACCGACATCATCACCAATGCGGTGAACCTCGGGCTGAACTTCCGCTTCTGACCGCTGGCCTTTCTCCCCTGCCCGAACGGCGCTATGCAGGTCAGGTCATTCACCTAAAGGCCCTGTTAACCTTCGGTGAATAGGCGGTAGCTTGGGTGGCGGGAAACGCCGATGCTTGAATTCGACACAGTCAGCAAATCGTTCTGGACGGGGACACAGCGCAAGGTCATTCTTGACCGGGCCTCTTTTCGCGTCGAATTGGGCCGGTCGATGGGGATCCTCGCGCCCAATGGCACCGGCAAGACAACCCTGATCAACATGATGGCCGGGCTGGAAAAACCAGACGAAGGCACAATCCGCAGGAATTGCCGCGTTTCCTTTCCCTTGGGGTTTATGGGGGGTGTGATCGGCCGGCTTTCAGCGATGGAGAACGCTCGCTATATCGCGCGGCTTTATGGTCTGGATCCGGACTATGTAGAGGCATTCTGTCGCTGGTTGTGCGGGCTGGAGGAATATTTCGACCAGCCGCTCGGCACCTATTCCTCCGGGATGAAGGCACGCTTTACCTTTTCCCTACTGCTCGCGCTCGACTTCGACATATACCTGATCGACGAGGGTATGCCCTCCACCACGGATGTGGAATTCAATCGGAAGGCCGGGGAAATCCTACAGGAGCGACTGCGGACGACGACGATCGTGATCGTGTCGCATCAACCCAAAACATTGGAAAAATTTGCCACATCCGCGGCGGTTCTGCTGGACGGACAGCTTCATATGTTCGACACCTTGGAAGAGGCGAAAGTACTCTATGACTATGAAACCCAAGGCTAGAAAATATCGCATCAGGCGACGCGCCTCGAGCGAACAGCATGCCGGATCGTCACCTGAGGCCGCAGCCCCGGGACCAATCGACATTGCCAAGACTACCAGCCCAGCAGCCCCCGAAGGCGCTGCTGTAGAGAGCACGACAGGTGCCATAGCTGGACCGCCGGAAGGTGCCGCTGCCGATCTGGAGGCGATCCGAGGCGAAGAACTCACGGCACGACAACTCCGCATGGCGCGCCGCATGGCGCAGAAACAAGGCCTCAGCCCCTCGTCGGATCTCGATGCCGTGCGTTTGTTGCGAGCCAATGGGATCGACCCGTTTAAACGGACCAATACACTGCGCCTTGTCGTCTCCTCCGCCGAAGAATCCGCGCCCGAGGCAAACACAGCAGCCAGCCTTCCCCAGACGCGCCCGCAGCCCGCGCCACCCGACCTTCCCCGCCCGCCAAGCCCTGCACAGCGGCGCAGCGAAGAAGTCGCCCGAATTCAGCGCGATATCGCGCGCCGCCGCCGCCGCAAACTTGGCTTGCTCTTCTTGCGTCTGGCGGTGTTTGTCGGACTTCCGACACTGATCGCGGCCGACTATTTCTATCGGATAGCGACGCCGATGTACGCTACAAAATCCGAGTTCGTGATCCAGCAAGCCGAAGGGGGTTCCGGTGGCAGTGGTCTGGGGGGGCTGTTGCCCGCGCAGTTCAATACCAATCAGGATTCAATCGCCGTCCAATCCTACCTAGAGAACCGCGCGGCCATGTTGCGCCTCGATGAGGAGCTTGGGTTCAAGGCCCATTTCCAACAGGATTTCATCGATCCGATCCAGCGCCTTGATGACGATGCCAGCAACGAAGACGCCTATAAACTTTATCGAAAGAACGTGAAGCTCGGATATGATCCGACCGAGGGCGTCGTGAAGATGGAAGTCATCGCGGCGAATCCGCTGACGAGCCAAATGTTCGCGGAACGCCTGATCGAATATGCCGAAGAACGGGTCGATAACCTGACCCGCCGGAAGCGCGATGACCAACTCAGCGAGTCTCGGGCCACGCTGCAAAAGGCCATGGACGACCGGCGGCTTGCGCAGGAATCGCTGGTTTCATTGCAGCAGGAAGCCTCCATCGTCGATCCCGAAGCGCGCATTGCTGCTCTGCGCGCCCAGATAACGCAGCGCGAATTGGAACTTCAGGAAAAGCAGCTACAACTGGAGGCTCTTCTCGACAACCGCCGCCCGAATGCGAGCCGCGTTGACGGCGTTCGTGGTGATATCGTCCGGTTGCAGGACCTGCTCGACACCCTGCGCACGCGCATGAACGTCGCCGTCGAAGGAGAAGGCTCCCTCGCAGAGATCACGACACGCATAAAACTGGCGCAAGCGGATCTGGAAATGCAGAACCTGATGCTTCAATCCGCTCTTCAGAACCTCGAAACCGCTCAGCTCGAAGCCAACCGGCAAACACGTTACCTGTCGCGAAGCGTCGATCCCGTTGCCCCCGATGAGGCGACCTACCCGCGTGCCTTTGAGGACACCATCTTGTCCTTCCTGATCCTTTCGGGTCTCTACCTCATGATTTCCCTCACCGCTTCTGTCCTGCGCGAGCAGGTCTCCAACTAGTTTCACCAAAGGAATTGTCTTGACCAAACCGAGCCCAGTCGTCCGCCCCAACACGTGGGAATTTTTGCGTGACCCGATGATCGCGCCCACTGGTTTCCGCGAATATGATGCACGCTGGAAATACCCCGAGGAAATCAATCTTCCGGGCATGACCGCGCTTGGGCTCGGCCTTGGAACCCAGATTCGCAAGCGGGGCATAGAGCCCGTCATCGCGGTCGGGAACGACTATCGTGACTACTCCCTGTCGATCAAGAACGCCCTCATTCTCGGGCTGATGCAGGCTGGCATCACGGTCAAGGATATCGGCCCATGTCTGTCGCCCATGGCCTACTTCGCGCAATTCCACCTTGATGCTCCGGCAGTTGCGATGGTGACGGCCTCGCATAATCCCAATGGCTGGACCGGCGTGAAGATGGGGTTCGAGAGACCGCTGACCCACGGCCCCGACGAGATGGCTGAATTGCGCGACATTGTTCTTGAGGGACGAGGAGAACCGCACGCCGGTGGGGCCTATGAGTTTGTCGAGGGTGTCCGAGAGGCCTATCTGGACGATCTGGTCGGGGATTTCCGCATGTCTCGCCCCCTCAAGGTCGTTTGTGCGACGGGCAATGGAACCGCGTCCGCCTTCGCCCCCGAGCTATTCCGCCGGATGGGCGTAGAGGTCGTGGAGAGCCACAATCAACTCGATTACACCTTCCCCCACTACAACCCCAATCCCGAAGCGATGGAAATGCTGCACGATATGGCCGCTTCGGTGAAGGCAAGCGGGGCCGATTTTGCACTTGGGTTTGACGGCGACGGTGACCGATGCGGCGTGGTCGACGACGAGGGCGAGGAAATCTTTGCCGACAAGGTTGGCGTCATCATGGCGCGTGATCTCTCCAAACTGTACCCCGGCGCTACCTTTGTCGCGGACGTCAAAAGCACCGGGCTTTTCGCTTCTGATCCAGAGTTGCAGAAGAACGGGGTCAAGGCGGATTACTGGAAAACCGGCCATTCCCACATGAAGCGGCGCGTCAAGGAACTTGGCGCACTCGCAGGCTTTGAGAAATCCGGCCACTACTTCCTCGCCGAGCCGATCGGGCGCGGCTACGATTGCGGCATGCGCGTTGCGGTCGAAATCTGCAAGCTGATGGACCGCAACCCAGACATGTCCATGAGCGATCTGCGCCGCGCCTTGCCGCGCACATGGGCGACCCCGACGATGTCCCCCTATGCGGCGGACCTCGAAAAATACGACATCCTCGCACGGGTGGTGGAGAAGTTGACGGCGCGGGCGGCGGAAGGCGGCACTCTCGGTGGACGCAAGATCGCGCAAGTGGTCACGGTGAATGGCGCCCGCGTCATCCTCGACAACGGCGGCTGGGGGTTGGTACGCGCGTCCTCCAACACACCGAACCTCGTCGTCGTCTGTGAAAGCCCCGAAAGTGAGGACGAACTTCGCGCGATATTTGCCGATCTTGATGCGGTGATCCGCACCGAGCCCGGCGTGGGCGAGTACGACCAGACGTTCTAAGGGCCGCGCGAGAGGTCACATTCTTTAAACGGCGGCTCGGGCGCGATCCCGGGCCGCCGTTTTCCATTCAGGCCGCGATCAGGCCCCGCCCCTTCAGCAATGCCTCCACCTCCGGAAGCTTGCCACGGAAGGCAAGGTACAACTCTTCGGCATCACGCGACCCGCCGGTCGACAGGATATTTTCCTCAAGCGCTCGGGCACTGGCCGGATCGAAGGCATCCCCAGCCTCCTCAAAAGCGGCGAAGGCATCCGCATCCATGACCTCCGACCACATGTAGCTATAGTATCCGCTCGAATACCCATCCCCCGCGAATACGTGGGCGAACTGCGGTGTGGCGTGGCGCATTCGGATGGCGGCTGGCATTCCCATGCCATCGAGTATCTCTGCCTGTTTCTGCATCACATCAGCGGGTGGTTCGCCCTCGTGAAACTCCAGATCAACCATGGCCGATGCCACATATTCGACGGTTTGAAACCCCTGATCGAAATTCGCGGCACCCAGCACCTTCACCAGCATTTCGGGCGGCATCGCCTCGCCGGTCTCAACGTGAGTGGCGAATTCTTCCAGAACCCGCGGCACTTCGAGCCAATGCTCAAAAAGCTGACTGGGAAGTTCGACGAAATCGCGGGCGACGGAGGTACCTGAAACACTCTCATAGGTCACATTGGACAACATCTGATGCAGGGCATGGCCGAACTCGTGAAAGAGGGTGCGCGCATCATCGTATGAGAGCAGAGCCGGCTCGGATTTGGCGAAATTGCAGACGTTGATCACCACCGGCCCTTGAGGGTCGGGAAACTTGCGCTGGCCGCGCATCGCGGAACACCATGCCCCCGAGCGTTTGGATGCGCGGGCAAAGTAGTCGCCGATGAAGACGGCAACATGCTCCCCTTCCCGCGTGACTTCCCACGCGCGGCAATCCGGGTGATAGAGCGGCAGGTCAAGAGGCTTGAACTCCAGAGAGAACAGCCGATTTGCACAGGTAAAGGCCGCTTCGATCATCCGATCCAGTTGCAGATAGGGCTTGAGCGCCGCCTCATCGAGATCATGCTCCGCCTTGCGCCGCTTTTCCGCATAATAGCGCCAATCCCAAGGTTGCAGATCACCAGCAATTCCGTCCGTCCGCATCATCGACGTCAAAACTTCGGCATCCTGCTCCGCCTGCGCCTTTGCCGGGGTCCACACGTCGCCAAGCAGCTTGCGCACGTTTGCAGGCGTCTTTGCCATTTCCGTCTCAAGCTTGAAATCTGCGAAATTGGCATAGCCAAGGAGTGCGGCTCTTTCCGCTCGGAGCGAGAGGACCTCGGCGCAAATGGCGCGATTGTCCGTATTCCCTCCGTTTGCGCCCCGGCTTTCCCATGCCCTGAACGCCGTTTCGCGCAGGTCGCGGCGCGGTGAAAACTGAAGGAACGGTACGATGAGAGAGCGCGAGAGCGTGATGACAGGGTTCGACAGCCCCTTTTCCGCGCCTACCGCACGGGCCGAAGCGATAACGAAATCTGGCAATCCCACCAGGTCAGCTTCGGAAAGCTCCATGTACCACGCGGATTCGTCCGCCAGCAGGTTCTGGGTAAACGTGGTGCCAAGAACCGCGAGACGGGATTTTATTTCCCTCATCCGCGCGTCTTCGTCCCCATCCAGCGCTGCGCCAGCCCGAACAAACCCACGGTGCGTCAGCATCAGGACGCGGGCCTGCTCCGAAGTCAGGCTCAATTCTTCACGCCGCTCCCACAGATCCCGAACCCGTGCGAAAAGCGCCTTGTTGCCGTAAATCCGGCTCCCATAGTCGGCCAGCTTCGGGGAAAATGCGCGCTGTAACTCTTGCCGCGTTTCGTTGGAATCCGCTCCGGACACCGTGTAAAATACCGATAGCACGCAGTCGAGATCGGCCCCGGCCACTTCCAGAGCCTCGATGGTATTGGCAAAGCTTGGCTCTTCCGCCTGCTCTGCAATGGCCTCGATCTCCGCCTCCGCGCGGGCAAGAGCCTCGTCAAAGGCAGGCGCAAAATCGGCATCATTGATCTTGTCGAACGGGGCGAGCGCGAAGGGGGTATCCCAAGGCCCAAGCAATGGATTGGTCATCAGCAGACTCCTTTTCAGGCTCAAGCTATGTGCTGACGTGGCACAGTTCCAGCGCCGCAGACCGGACAATCGTCCCGGCGGTGCAGGTGAACCTTGCGCGTCTCGCCATAGAGCGCGTCGTAAATAAGCATGTCGCCACGAAGCGAAGCCCCGGCGCCGGTGATCAGCTTGATCGCCTCATTGGCCATCATCGCCCCTACCACCCCCGGCAAAGTCCCCACTACGCCAGCCTCAGCGCAGGACGGGGCAAGACCCGGAGCCGGGCGCGTGGGGAAGATGCATTCATAGCACGGGCCACCTTGGGCGGGGTCGAATACGGAAAGCTGCCCTTCCCACTGGCTGAGCGCGCCCGAGATGAGCGGTTTGCCAAGCTCGGCTGCAACCCTGTTGGCCAGATACCGCGTGTCGAAATTATCGGTCCCATCGAGGATCACATCAAAATCCGCGACAAGGTCCCGCGCCACGCTGTCATCGAAACGCCGGTGGTACGGCAGGACGTCGATATGTGGATTGAGTGCACGAAGAGCGACCTCAGCGGAAAAGACCTTGGGCATACCGGTCCGCGCATCAGTATGGATCACCTGCCGGTGAAGGTTGGAAAGCTCCACCTCATCATCGTCGACTATTCCGATGGTGCCGATCCCTGCGGCCGCGAGGTATTGCAGCGCGGGCGCGCCGAGCCCCCCCGCTCCGAGCACTAGAACCCGCGCGTGTTTCAGCGCTTTCTGACCCGGCCCGCCAACCTCGCGCAGAACGATATGGCGGGCATAACGTTCCAGCTCCGTTTCGCTGAACGTTCCCTTCGGTGTCTGCGGCACCGAGGCCGGTCGCGCACGGTTTCTGATCCGGGACAGAAGCGCCCGATACCCCCAAACCATTGCGGCAAATCCACCCAGTATCAGCCAGCCCGCCGCGCTGCCCCCTGTAGCCTGCCGCAACGACGCACCTTCGGGCAGTGTCAGATTGACGAGTACCACCATGATGTAGAGGAGCAGAAGCAACAGCCATCGCTGCCGGCGCGATGCTCCCATCAGGTGCCCCAGCCCCCAGATCGCCGCCCCCAGTGCCAGAACAAAGAGCATCAGCCCCGGCCCGTTGAGCCAAAGCCGCCCTCGCCTCGGACCGTTTCCGAGAGGGTGTCGACGATCCTGAAGCCAGCCTGAAGGACAGGTGCAACCACCATCTGCGCAATCCGCATTCCGTGGGTGACTGTGAACGCTTGGGTTCCCGCATTCATCACGATGATACCGAGCGGCCCGCGATAATCGCTGTCGATGGTGCCCGGACTGTTGGGCAGGGTGATCCCGTTCTTTAGAGCAAGCCCCGAACGCGGCCTGAGTTGCACCTCGTACCCCTCGGGTATGGCGAGGCGAAGCCCCGTCGGGATCAGCGCGCGTTCGCCCGGCGAAAGCTCTACCTTGCCGCGATCGGGGAAGTTGGCCCGCAGATCGGCCCCCGCGGCCCCCTCACTCTCATAACGAGGCAGACCTAGCGACGCGTCGGCCCCCTCTTCCCAGAGCAGTTCCACTGTCACGCTCACGAAAGCGACTCCGCGATCCGTGCGGCCAGCTTTCGCGCAACCTCATCCTTGCCCATGCGCGGCCATTCTTCCGCGCCGTCCCCATCAATAAGGGTGATCGCATTCTCGCTCCCCCCCATGATGCCTGTACCGGGAGAGACATCGTTGGCAACGATCCAGTCGCATTCCTTGCGTGCGCGCTTTGCCGTGGCGTGGGATACGACGTCGTCAGTCTCCGCCGCAAACCCGACGACGAGCCGGGGGCGTTGCTCTGATCGGCACACCGTGGCGAGAATATCGGGATTCTCTTCAAAGCTGAGGCTGGGCAACGTGCCCTTCTCCTTCTTTATCTTTGACATGCTCGCCTCTTTCACGCGCCAGTCAGCGACGGCCGCGGCAAACACGCCCGCATCGGCGGGAAGGGCGGATTCCACCGCTGCGAGCATCTCGCGCGCCGTTTCCACCCGCATCACTTCGACGCCAACTGGCGGTGGCACGTCTGCTGGACCGGTGACAAAGACCACCTCCGCCCCCAGCGCGGCAAGCGCACGGGCGATGGCCGTCCCCTGTGCACCCGAGGACCGATTTGCGATATACCGGACCGGATCAATCGGCTCATGCGTTGGCCCAGAGGTCACGATGATCCGCCGGCCTGTCAGGCTGCCCTGTTCAAAGGCGCGTTGGATGGCGTCCACGATCTCCATCGGCTCTGCCATGCGGCCCGGCCCATATTCACCGCAGGCCATGCTGCCCTCATTCGGCCCGACCATGCGCACCCCATCGCCGCGCAATACGCCGAGGTTGCGCTGTGTCGCAGGATGGTCCCACATGCGCACGTTCATTGCTGGCGCCACCAGAATAGGCGTGTCCGTCGCGAGTAATAGTGTGGAGGCAAGATCATCCGCCCGCCCCCCTGCCATCTTGGCCATTATATCCGCCGTCGCAGGTGCGACCACGACCAGATCCGCGACGCGCGACAGCTGGATGTGGCCCATTTCCGCCTCTGAAGTTAGATCAAAAAGCTCCGAATGGACGGTCTCTCCGGCAAGTGCCGCCACGGAAAGGGGTGTGACGAACTCTGTTCCCGCGCGCGTTATGACCGGCGTGATCGACGCTCCACGCTCTTTGAGCCGCCGGATGAGGTCCAGCGTCTTGTAAGCGGCGATCCCGCCACCGATGATGAGAAGAATGCGTTTGCCTGCAAGCATGTCGCCCCCCTGCGCCTCGCGGCAACTTAGGCGCGGCGCCGAGGAGGCGCAACTAGCGGAAGGCGAGACAGGGATCTTCGCGTTCGGGCGCGGGGGCGTCAAACACCCTGTCAAAGCGCCCGGGCGGAACCTGCCCATCCTCGGATTGACCAAAGGTGGTCACCAGTATGTCAGGCGCGGCGCGCGATATTACGGCGGGCACGCCCCAGTCAGCACGGGCATGTCCATTCCCGGTAATGACAACGACCTGACCGCCCGTTTCCTCCAGTGCCCGGAGCGCAGATCGGGCGAGCACCGCATCGCGCAACCGTTGTATGGACACCATCACAGGCAACATCTCTTCGGGAAGCGCGCCGCAATGCGCCTCGCGCTGAAGCTGCTCACGATCGCTCTGTTCCTGTTCCGGCAAGGGATCGAGCAAGCCAAAGCGCTCCGCATCCTCGCCAAACGCCTCATCCGCCCCTGATGCCATCGCAGCACGGGCGACGTCGCGGGGGACCGCGGCGCCATAGATCGCGGCCCCCTCAGCAGCTTCGAAGATGGGATAGTAGAGGGAGAAGTCGGGCCAACCGGTAGAGGCCCATTCCAACAGTTCCTCCAGCGACTGCTCATCCAACCGTTGTTTTGGGATCCGCGCAGCCTGCTCCTCGGTAAGCATCTCGAAAACCACGGCGCGCGGCGCGAGTTCCGCGACGATCCGAGCCTGCGCCGCGTGGTGCGTGGGGTTGTCGTGGGCTTCCCCGAGGATCACGATATCCGAACGCGTTTGCGCCCCCACATGGGAGGCGCAAAGCAAAAGCGATATGACGAGCCATCTCACAGGAGGAAGTGCTGAACTTCCTGGCTCTGGCCCTCAAGGTTTTTGCGCATCTTCTGGAACGCCGCGGCTTCAAGCTGGCGGACACGCTCTTTCGACAGCTTCAATTCCTGACCAAGGCTTTCGAGCGTACGGGGGGCATCGCGCATCTTCCGCTCACGGATAATGAAACGCTCCCGCTCATTGAGGGCGTTAAGCGCCGTCAGCAGCCATTGACGCAGTTGCTCTGTATCATGGCTGAGCTCGACATTTTCCTGTGCCTGTGCGCTCTCATCTTCCAAGGCGTCGATCCATTCGCGACCTTCGTCCTCTGCGGATTGAGTGGCATTGAGGGAAAAGTCCGATCCCGACAGGCGGCCTTCCATCATCTCGACGTCGTGCAGCGGAACTCCGACTTCGGTCGCGATCATCTTGCGCATCTCGTGCCGGTCAAGGTCACGTCCCTCCGATGCGGCTTCACGTTCAAGGCGGGCTTGAACACGGCGCATATTGAAGAAAAGCGACTTTTGCGACGATGTCGACCCGGTGCGCACCATGGACCAGTTGCGCATCACGTAGTCTTGGATAGACGCCTTGATCCACCAGACCGCATAGGTCGAAAAGCGAACTCCGCGATCAGGGTCGAATTTGTCGGCAGCCTTCATCAGGCCAAGCCCAGCTTCTTGGATCAGGTCGTTCATCGGCGCGCCATAGCGTTTGAACTTGGCAGCCATGGAGATCGCGAGGCGCATATAAGCTGTGATCAGCCGGTGAAGGGCCTGTTCATCGCGGTGGTCCCGCCACGCATGGGCGAGTCTCAACTCAGTTTCCGCATCAAGCAACTCTGCTTTCATGGCGCGGCGCGAGAGGGTGCTGTCAAATCCATCAAATGCCATTTTACGAAACTCCCTGATTGAGCCAAATCCGACCGATTGGAGACCGGTAAATTGCCTGCTGTTTCGCTTGCACTACGCGCGGGGCGCGCGTTTTGTTCATTTTCAGGTGACATTTCTTTTGGAAAGGGTGATCACGATTTGTTGAGTCGGCCGCACAATTTCTGATTTCTGTATTCGGCGTCAGGGGTTTAGCCTGAGGGCATCCCTTTGGATTGGAAACCTTGATGTCTTATCTTCTCGCGCTTGGCGATCGTTCCTACTCCTCGTGGTCCCTCAGGGCATGGCTGTTGTTCGAGAAGTTCAATCTGCCGGTTACATGTGTGTTCGGGCGCCTCTATGAGCCGGGGTTTGCCGATATGCTGGGCCAGTTCCCGCCTGCACGTACCGTGCCCGCTCTCGCCCTGCATGGTCATGTCATCTGGGACACGCTCGCCATTGCAGAGGAACTCGCATCGCGGCACCCCAATGTTCGGATCTGGCCCAAGGACCCGAATGCCCGCGCCATCGCGCGCACTCTGGCGGCGGAAATGCACAGCGGTTTCTCCGCACTGCGGAACCATTGCCCGATGAACTTGCGTCTGGCCTATTCCGATTGCGCCCCGACTGAAGAGGTCATGGCCGATCTTGCACGCATTGAGGCGTTGTGGGCTTGGGCGCGTGCGGAAACCGGTGCCACGGGGCCTTGGCTTTGTGGGGAGTATTCGGCGGCTGACGCCTTCTATGCCCCGGTCGCGGCGCGGATTGCGGGGCATAGCCTCAAGGTAGGTCCGGACGCACAGGCCTATGTGACGGCGCATCTGACCGATCCCGCATTCATGGAATGGCGTGATGCGGGGCTCTCCGACGCGCCACAGACACACTATGCACGGGAATGGCCCACGAAGGAGTGGCCAGTCTGAACGCGTTCATCCTTCGGTAACCTTCCCGGGCGTAGGCGTTAACCCTAACCTTGAGGGAGGTGCCGATGGTCGCGCGGATCCATACAGTTGCGTTCGAGGGGGTCGAAGCCCGCCTCGTCGAAGTGCAATGTGCCGTGACACCGGGCTTGCCTACCTTTGCCGTCGTCGGGCTGCCCGACAAGGCGGTGTCCGAGGCGCGGGACCGCGTCAAAGCCGCACTTGCGGCCATGGGGATCGCCCTGCCGTCGCGCCGGATCACCATCAATCTCTCGCCCGCTGACCTCCCGAAAGTCGGCAGCCACTTTGATCTGCCTATCGCGGTCGCGCTTCTCGTTGCGCTCGACATCATCCCCGCAGAGGACTCGCAGGACCTCGTCGCTCTGGGGGAGTTGTCGCTTGATGGTGCGATCGTTCCGGTGGTGGGCGCGCTGCCTGCGGCGATGGCCGCCGCGGCGGAGGACCGCACACTGCTCTGCCCCCGTGCTTCTGCCCCAGAGGCGGCTTGGGTCGGGGCCTGCACCGTTTTCGGCGCGACCACGCTGGGCGAGGTCGTGGCACATTTCACGGGACGCACCCTGATCTCCCCGGCATTACCGGGAGAAGTCTCTCAGGATATACGCCACCGCGATTTGCGCGACGTGAAGGGCCAGGAACGCGCCAAACGCGCGATGGAAATCGCAGCCGCTGGGCGCCACCATATGCTCATGATCGGAACACCCGGCAGCGGCAAATCCATGCTTGCGGCCCGTATGCCCGGTATCCTGCCCCCGCTTACCGCAACCGAAGCGTTGGAAACCTCCATGGTCCACTCGGTCGCCGGGTTACTTGACGAAGGGGGCATTTCCCGCGCCCGCCCGTTCCGAGAGCCACACCACACCGCGTCGCAGGCGGCGATCATCGGCGGTGGGCGTCTGGCCAAACCCGGAGAGATCAGCCTTGCGCACAACGGTGTTCTCTTTCTCGACGAATTGCCAGAGTTTCCTCGGCAGGTGCTAGAGACGCTTCGCCAGCCTGTCGAAACAGGACAGGTCATGGTGGCCCGCGCCAATGCCCATATCCGCTATCCGTGCCGGTTCATGCTGATGGCCGCGGCCAATCCGTGCAAATGCGGCTACATGAGCGATCCCGCCCGCGCCTGCGCGCGCGTCCCGCAATGCGGCGACGACTACCTCGGGCGAATCTCCGGCCCGCTCATGGATCGGTTCGATCTGCGTGTCGATGTACCTCCCGTGGCATTCGCCGATCTGGATCTCCCGCCAAGCGGGGAAACCTCCGCACAGGTGGCGGAGCGTGTGGCGGCCGCGCGGAGTGTTCAGGCCGAACGATTTGCGGATCATCCCGGCATGCGCACCAATGCCGACGCCGAAGGCGAAGTGCTCGAGGAGATTGGAACCCCAGATACCGAAGGACGGGCACTTCTAACCCGCGTTGCCGAACGCTTCGGATTGTCGGCGCGCGGATATCACCGCGTCCTGCGCGTCGCACGGACCATCGCGGATCTGGATACATCGGCAGAGGTGCGGCGCCCGCATGTCGCCGAGGCGATCGGCTACCGGCTCGCAGAGCTTTCCTCGGTAAAGGCTGCCTGAACGAAATCCGCGATTTCGACCAACCCCGCCCGCGCCTCGGGGAACCACCCATCCCCCATGTGCCAGACATGGTGCACCCCATCCCACAGACGCAGGGTCGCCGCAGGTCCAAGCCGTGCGGCCATTCGCACCGCATCATCGCGCAGGATCTCATCTTCGCCCACCTGCAAAAGGACCGGCGGCGGCTTTGGAAACTCGGCATACAGCGGAGACGCGCGCGGATCCTCAGCGCTGGCACCGCCCAGATAGAAATCCACCAATTCGCCGACCCGATCGGCAGGAAGGAATGGATCCCGCTCTGCATTCGACTGGAGCGACTCCCCGGTGCCTGCCAGATCTGTCCACGGCCCGATGACGAAGACAGCCCGGGGAGGCTCCTCCCGCACGCACAGCCCCGCGAGCAGCGACAGGGCCAGCCCCCCGCCCGCGCTATCGCCACCAATCACGATGTCCTCAGCCCTATAGCCCATATGGCGCAAATAGACCCAAGCGGAGAAGGCATCCCCATAAGCCGCCGGAAAGGGAGCCTCTTGGGCAAGGCGATATTCCGGCATCACCACATGCAGTCCGGTCAGCAACGACAACCGACCCAGCATGGCGCGATAGCTGTGCAGACCCCCGGCGACATAACCGCCGCCGTGGAAATATAGCAGGGCGCGGCGTGGCGCGATCCGGCCAACCTGAACACGCGCGAACCCGGCCCTGTCGCGATAGGCAACGAGGCCCGGAGGCGCCAGAAAGAAGCGCGAGCTGCGGGCCATGCCCCGAGCCGCCTCCTCGGGGGTCTCGATACGCTGGAGCGACGGTTTGCCGATCGCTCTCAGCAACAGGTTCGCAAGGCGCAACCGCCGCGAGATCATCTCTCCCGGCGCGCCTCGATCGCCTCCCAGAGCTTTGCAGTCACATTGACGCCGTCAAACCGCTCCAACTCCTGAAGTCCCGTGGGAGAGGTCACGTTGATTTCCGTGAGATAGTCGCCGATCACATCGATCCCTACAAAGATCTGCCCCTTCTCCCGGAGCAGCGGCCCGATCGCGGCACAGATCTCCTGATCTCGCTCCGTCAGGCCGACCTTTTCGGCGCGGCCGCCCACATGCATGTTGGAGCGCGTTTCGCCCTCTGCCGGGACACGGTTGATCGCGCCCACGGGCTCCCCATCCACAAGGATGACGCGCTTGTCGCCCTTGCTCACGGCGGGAAGGAACTTCTGCACGATCAGCGGCTCGCGGGAAAACCCGGTAAAGAGTTCATGCAAGGAGGCAAGGTTGCGGTCGTTCTCGTCGAGCCGAAACACGCCCGCGCCGCCGTTGCCGTAGAGCGGTTTGAGGATGATGTCCCCATGCGTCTTCTTGAACTCCCGGATGGTGCGCAGATCCCGCGCGATTGCGGTAGGCGGCGTCAACTCGGGGAAGTCGAGAACCAGCAGCTTCTCGGGGTAGTTACGCACCCAAAACGGATCATTGACGACCAGCGTGCCCGGCGTCACCCGCTGGAGCAGATGGGTCGTGGTGATATAGTGCATATCGAAGGGCGGGTCCTGACGGAGCCAGACGACGTCCCACTCCGCAAGATCGATTTCCGTCTCTGCTCCCAACTCAAAGTGGTCGCCCTTCACGCGCCGTACTGTCAACGGCCAGCCGCGTGCAATGGTGCGTCCTTCGCGGAAGGAAAGATTGTCGGGCGTGTAGTAGAAAAGCTCATGCCCCCGCGCCTGTGCCTCTTCCGCGATACGGAATGAGCTGTCGGCGTCGATATTGACCGGCCCTATCGGGTCCATCTGGATTGCGACCTTGAGCGCCATGCGCCACCCCCTTTGTCCAAGCCTCGGGCACTACATGGCGCAGCCCCCCCCTGCTTGCAATGGCGATCAGACCCCGAGGTTTTGCAGCACCTCGACGCGCCCGGTACCATCAACCGTGGCCAGATCGATCCGCATGGGCGTCAGTAACCCCGCCGGTTGCCCCCCGAGAAATTCTTCTGCGGCCGCCTGAATACGCGCCAGTTGCGCCGGGCGCAGGCGGCTCGCCCCCGCCCCAGTACGACTGGATTTGACCTCGACAAAGATCAGCTCGGCGCCGATCCGAAAGATAAGGTCAATTTCGCCCCCGTGGCCGCGCCAGTTGCGCGCGACCATGTGGTGCCCGCTCTCCTCGTAGTGCCGCAGGACAGTATCTTCGGCCGCCGCACCGGCTCGTTGGGCGCGTTTACCCCGATCGACGCGGCTCATCTGCCCAAGGCCAAGGCTTGTTGATACACCTTGCGCCTTGGCAACCCAAAGGCCGTGGCCACGGCATCCGCCGCATCGCGCACCGACATCGTTTCCAACGCTTTGGAAAGTGCCGCGGAAATGTCTTCCTCACCGGCCTGAACACCCGTCCCCCGGTCGATCAGCACCACGATCTCGCCCTTTGGCGTCTCCTCCGCGTAAAATTCCGCCAATTCGCTCAGGGTGCCGCGCCGGACCTCCTCGAACTTCTTGGTGATCTCGCGGCAAACCGCAGCCTCCCGCGCCCCGCCCAGTGCTTCCGCCGCATCGCGCAGCATCGCGCCGATACGTTTGGGCGATTCATAAAAGATCAGCGTTCCGGGGACCTCGGCCAGACCTCGCAGCTCTCCCTGCCGCGCGCCCTTTGCGTTGGGCAAGAAACCCGAGAAAAAGAAGCTGTCGGTCGGAAGCCCCGCGATGGACAGCGCAGCAATGAGTGCCGAAGGGCCCGGCGCGCCAGTCACATGATGCCCTGCGGCCTTTGCTTCCCGGACAAGTTGATATCCCGGATCGGCCACAAGAGGCGTTCCAGCTTCGGACGCATAGGCAACCGAATGCCCTGCTGCGATTTCGGCCAAGACGCGCTCTCTCGCGCGTGCATCGGAATGATCATGATAGGCCACGATCCGCCGTCCGCCGAGGGGCACACCATGAATATCCATCAAGCGCCGAAGCGATCGCGTGTCCTCCGCAACCAGAACATCGGCAGAGGCGAGAGTATCCAGGGCGCGCAAGGTGATGTCGCGCGCGGTCCCGATCGGCACAGCCACAAGATGCAGACCGGTATCAAGTTCAACCTTTTCGTAATTCGCCACTGGACCCGCCTCCCCCGTACTCTATGATTTCGGCGAATGAAATTCAGGGGGGCTGGCCTCCCCAAGTCGCCTGACAAGGGAGAGCCCGTATCATGTTTGCCGTGTTCCAGCCAATCCGCAATCGCCTCGCGCAGCTCATCGCGCTGCTTTCGATGGTATGGCTCGCCGCCTGCGATCCTTCGGCCTTTCCGACCGCAGGGGGTGGTGGACGCCCGTTCGACGCATCGGAACCGGTTCAGGTGGCCCTTCTGGTGCCCAAGAGCGATCCCGGCGCAAGCTCGGTCGCCGATAGCCTTGAGAATGCGGCCCGCCTTGCCATCGCGGACCTTGAGGGAGCGGAGATCACGCTCAAGGTCTATGATACGGGAGGCAACCCGGCGCGCGCAGCCGATCAGGCCGTGCTGGCTGTGCAGGAAGGCGCACAGATCATCCTCGGGCCCCTCTTTGCAGAGGCCACCAACGCCGCAGCCATTGCCACATCGGGCAGCGGTGTGAACATTCTGTCGTTTTCGAACAACACGACCATCGCGGGTGGCAACGTCTACCTTCTGGGCAATACGTTTGACGACACGGCCCGCCGGCTTGCCAGCTACATGAGCACACGCGGCGTGTCGCGCTACGTCGCCGTACATTCCGAAGCGCCCGCAGGAACAGTGGGCGAAGCCGCGATCGAACGCGCAGTACAAGGGGCGGGCGGTCTTGTCGTGGCCCGAGTCAGTTATCCGTTCAGTCAGCAAGGCGTCGCGTCGGCGGCGAGCCGCGTGGCAAGCGCCGTGAAGGACACCGGCGCGGAGGCCATCTTCACCACGGCAGATGCGGATTCCGACCTTCCCTTCATCCTCTCCTCCCTTCCCGAAGCGGGGGTCGATCCGAAGCAGACGCAGTATCTGGGCCTGACACGTTGGACCGCATCAACCCAGATCCTCGACCTGCCCGGCGCTGAAGGCGGGATTTTTGCCCTGCCGGACCGCCAGCGGAGCGCGGCATGGATCGGCCGCTATGCCGCAACTTACGGAAACGCCCCGCATTCTCTCGCCGGGCTTGCCTATGACGGGATCGCCGCGGTGGGGGCACTTGCTCGTTCGGGGCGGCCCGACGCGCTTGGCCGCGCTGGTCTCACACAGTCTCAGGGCTTCTCAGGCGTCAACGGCGTGTTCCGCCTGTTCCCCGACGGCACCAACCAGCGGGGACTGGCCGTAGCGCAGATCCGCGAAAAGCAGGTAATCATTCTTGACCCCGCCCCAGTCTCCTTCGGTGGCGCCGGTTTCTGACCCGGCCCCACTGACCCAAGACGCCCCCCACCAAGGGCCGATGGCACTCATCGTCCCGCCGGAGGTCGTGTTTGACCGCGTCGCAATCGACGCGGCGATTGCTGACGCCGTGACCCACGCGGATGGCGCGGTCGATCTGCGGCAACGCGTCGTCAAGATCCTGCTCGCCGCGCGGAAGTCTGCGATGGACAGCATCGCCGCCGGGTTCACGGCAAAGCCCTTCTCCGCCCGGCCAACCATCCGCGCCTACAGCTTCCTGACCGATTGTCTTGTGACGACAGCGCTTCGGGTCGCGACGGAATACCTGCATCCCAATCCCAGTCCGACCGAAGGCGAACGCTTGGCCGTCTTGGCGGTTGGTGGGTACGGGCGTGGTGAAATGGCCCCGCAATCCGACGTCGATCTGCTCTTTCTCACGCCCTACAAGATCACACCCTGGGCGGAGAATGTCATCGAATCCATGCTCTACATGCTGTGGGATCTGCGGCTGAAGGTCGGGCACAGCTCCCGCACGATCCGGGACTGCCTTCGCCTTGGGCGAGAGGATTATACGATCCGCACTGCGATGCTGGAGCATCGTTTGCTTGCCGGAGATGCGGCGCTTGCCAGCCAATTGCACGACCGGCTCGTCAATGACCTTTTCCGGGGCACGGAGAAGGATTTCATCGAAGCCAAGCTTGCGGAACGCGACAGTCGCCACGCCAAACAGGGCCAGCGATACATGGTCGAGCCGAACGTCAAGGAAGGCAAGGGCGGCCTGCGGGACCTGCAATCGCTCTTCTGGATTGCGAAATACATCCATCGGGTGCGCGATGCGGCCGAACTCGTTCCGCTGGGGGTCTTCACCGATGAAGAGTTCGATCGCTTCATCAAGGCGGCGAATTTCCTGTGGGCCACGCGGTGCCATCTTCACCTCCTCACGGGCCGCCCGACCGAACAGCTGACATTCGACTTGCAGGTCGAGGTGGCCGAGAGAATGGGCTATACGGATCGCGGAGGTCGCCGCGCGGTCGAACACTTCATGCAAGATTACTTCCGCCACGCCACCGCCGTGGGGGACGTGACCCGGATCTTCCTGACCAAGCTGGAGGCGGAAAACGTCAAATCGGCTCCCCTGCTGGAACGGATTCTGAACCGTCGGCGCAAGGTCCGCGACGGGTATACGGTCGTCAATGGCCGGCTGGGGGTTGAGAACGAGTTCGCTTTCCTTGCCGAACCGCTCAATCTCCTGCGCCTGTTTCAGGAGGCGATGCGAACCGGCATGCTGATCCACCCCGATGCAATGCGGCTCGTCTCCTCCAACCTGCATCTCATAACCGACAGCGTTCGGCAGACCCCCGAAGCGCAGAAGATCTTCTTTGATACGCTGCTCAAGCACGGCAGCCCCGAACGCGCCCTGCGGCGCATGAACGAGCTTGGCTTGTTGGCGGCGTTTCTCCCTGAGTTTGAACCGATCGTCGCGATGATGCAGTTCAACATGTACCACAGCTACACCGTGGACGAGCACACGATCCAATGCATCCGCACCCTGTCGGAAATCGAGCACGGCGATCTGATCGAGGAATTGCCCATCGCCTCGTCGATCCTCAAGGAGGGGATCAATCGCAAGGTGCTTTATACCGCCCTGCTGTTGCATGACATCGGCAAGGGCCGTGAAGAGGATCACTCGGTTCTGGGCGCGCGGATTGCCCGCAAGGTGGCCCCCCGGCTTGGCCTCAAACCCAAGGAGGTCGACACGGTCGAGTGGCTCGTGCGCTATCATCTGCTCATGTCGGACATGGCCCAAAAGCGTGATATCGCCGACCCGCGCACCGTGCGCGATTTCGCCAAAGCAGTGCAGACGAAGGAGCGGCTCGACCTGCTCTGCGTCCTGACGGTTTGCGACATCCGAGGCGTTGGCCCGACCACATGGAACAATTGGAAAGCCGCCCTCCTGCGCGGGCTCTATCGCCAGACACGGCGTGCCATGGAAGGCGGGCTGGAGGCCCTCAACCGAGAGCAACGCGGCTCCGACGCCAAACGCAATCTGCGCGAGGCATTGGCCGATTGGCCGATCCGCGACATCAAGCGCGAGACGGGGCGCCACTACCCGCCCTATTGGCAAGGCCTGCACGTCACGGCCCATGCCGTTTTTGCCAATCTCCTGCGCGACATACACGCCGACGAAGTGGCCATTGATCTGCAGATCGACGAAGACCGCGACGCGACGCGCGCATGTTTCGTCATGGCCGACCACCCGGGGATCTTCTCGCGGCTCGCCGGTGCTCTGGCGCTTGTCGGTGCCAATGTCGTCGACGCGCGCACCTATACCACCAAGGACGGCTATGCGACGGCCGCCTTCTGGATACAGGATGGTGACGGGACCACGTACGAAGAAGAACGCCTGCCAAAGCTTCGCCAGATGATCCACAAAACCCTGAAGGGCGAAGTCATCGCGCGCGAGGCCATCAAGTCCAAGGATAAACTCAAGAAACGCGAGAAGGCCTTCCGGGTCCCCACCTCGATCACCTTCGATAACGAAGGCTCCGAAGTCTTCACCATCATCGAAGTCGATACGCGGGACCGTCCCGGCCTGCTCTACGATCTAACCCGAACGCTGGCCGCCGCCAATGTCTACATCTCCTCCGCCGTGATCGCGACCTATGGAGAACAGGTTGTCGACAGCTTCTATGTGAAGGATATGTTCGGGCTCAAATTCCACTCTCCCTCGCGGCAAAAAACGCTGGAGCGTAAATTGCGCGAGGCAATCGAGCAGGGCGTCGAACGCGCCCTTTCATGACAGGATAGCAGAATGCAACCGATCCGCCTGATGTCGGGCGTTTTTACTGTGGGCGTCTGGACGCTCCTTTCCCGCGTGCTTGGCTTCTTGCGAGACGCGATCATCCTTGCCCTGCTGGGCATTGGCCCGGTCTATGAGGCCTATGTGGTGGCATTTCGCCTGCCCAACATGTTCCGCCGCTTCTTCGCCGAAGGGGCCTTCAATATGGCGTTCGTCCCGATCTTCTCGAAGAAGGTCGAGGGCGGCGAAGATGCCGTCGGATTCGCACGCGATGCCTTTGCCGGACTTGCAATGGTACTCCTCATTCTGACCCTGGCGGTACAGATCGCCATGCCTTGGGCTATCTTGGCGCTGGCCAGCGGTTTTCGTGGGCAGCCGGAGTTTGATCTGGCCATCACCTTTGGCCGGATCGCCTTTCCTTACGTTCTTTTCATCTCTCTCGCAGCGCTCCTCTCGGGTGTTCTCAACGCGACCGGCCGGTTTGCCGCCGCCGCCGCCGCGCCAGTTCTACTCAACCTCATTCTCATTTCCGCGATGGCGGTGGCCTACTGGCTTGGTGGCCCTGTCGCAGATGCGCTGATCTGGGGTATTCCCGTGGCCGGGTTGGGTCAGCTCATATTGGTATGGCGTGCAGCGGCCCGTGCCGGGTATCCCGTCAGGATCGGACGCCCGCGCCTGACACCCGAACTTCGCCGGCTGGTGCGTGTGGCTGTTCCCGCTGCGCTGGCAGGCGGAGTGGTGCAGGTGAACCTCCTCGTCGGGCAGCAGGTTGCCTCCTATTTCGACAAGGCCGTTGGCTGGCTCTACGCAGCGGATCGTCTTTATCAGTTGCCGCTTGGTGTGGTGGGGATCGCGGTCGGGATCGTCCTGCTCCCCGATCTCGCACGGCGCCTGAAGGCCGGTGACACGGCGGGGGGCAGAGCCGCGTTTTCCCGCGCGGGAGAGATTTCCCTAGCCCTCACCATTCCCGCCGCGGTCGCCCTCGTGGTCATTCCCCTGCCTTTGGTATCTGTGCTGTTCCAGCGCGGACAGACTACCGCCGACGACAGCGCCGCAATCGCAATGGCGGTCGCAATCTATGGGCTCGGCCTGCCGGCGTTCGTCTTTCAGAAGGTTCTTCAGCCGCTTTATTTCGCGCGGGAAAACACGCGGACACCCTTCCACTTTGCGGTGGTGTCGATGATCGTAAACGCTGTTCTGGCCATCGGCCTCGCGCCGGTGCTGGGCTGGATCGCCACGGCGCTTGCAACCACGATCGCGGGCTGGGCGATGGTTCTGCTGCTTCACTTCGGGGCGCGCCCCATGGGCGAAGTCGCGCGATACGACGACCGGTTCCGCTATCGGCTTCCGCGTATCTGCGCGGCGGCGGTGTTCATGGGCGCAGTACTATGGGCCGCCAACTTGCTACTCGGCCCGTGGCTTGGCACGGCAGGTTGGCGTTATCTGGCGCTGCTCATCCTGATCGCCTGTGGCACGATCAGCTATTTTGGCGCCGCGCATGTTCTGGGCGGGCTTCCCCTTCGGGAACTGAAACGCGCCCTGCGCCGGTAGACCGCGTGAAAGTGCCGCTCTTTTAGGCGATATCAGGTGAAGGCGCGCATGACCTCACGGCAGATCATGCGCGCCCCCCATGTGATCAGGGGCGCAGCATCACTTTGCCTGCCCGGCCGGGCGTAAGCGCTGCGGTCACCGCCTCGGAGATGTCCTCCAACGAATAGCTGCCCCCATCGTCGAGCATCAAATCGCCAGATGCCGCCAATTGGACAAGCTCGGAGATCAACCGGCTGCGATCTTCGGCAGGCATGTCGCGGCTTACCCGCGCGCCCCAGAACCCCTTGATCGTGATGTGTTTCATGATGATCGTCCCGGACGACAGCGGCATCGGTGCCCCGGTCGCAGTGCCGAAGACCACAAGCTCGCCGTCCACGCCCAACAGTTCGACCAGGTCGGCGGAAATCTCGCCGCCCACTGAATCGATGGCCGAGACCGCGCCTTTTTCACCAAGCAGCGCTCTCGCCGCCTCTACCCAATCGCTGTCGGAGGTCGAAATGACATTCTCGATGCCCAGCGCCTCGAGTTCGGCCTTGGCTTCGGGGCGTCTAACGAGGTTCACAAGGTGAATGCCGCGCGCCTTGGCCAATGTCACCATGATCTTGCCGACCGCGCCGTTTGCCGCAGTCTGTATGACCCAATCACCCTCTTTTGCTTGTAGAAGCTCAAGCAGGGACAAGGCGCTGAACGGCATCGCAATAAGCTGTGCGCCCACCGTGTCGGAAATTGCATCCGGCAGGGGAAGGACGCTATCCGCAGAGGCCGTGAAATACTCCGCCCAAGATCCGTGCACCCCGGCCACCGTCACACGCTTGCCGATCATTGTATCATCTACGCCCTCACCGACCTTCTCCACGAAGCCGAGGGCTTCGGACCCGCCGATTGCACCGGGGAGTTCGGGCTTGTAGCCGTAGTTCCCGCGAACGGTCCACAAATCGTGGTTGTGGATGGGGGAGAGCGTGGTCTTGATGAGTACCTCTCCGCGGCCCGGGTTCAGAGTTTCGATCTCCTGCGCAGAGAGGACCTCTGCCGGGTCGCCGAATGTGTCGTGTACTGCTGCCTTCATGGCGATCATCCTTTTATAGTTTATTTTCAGGGGACAGAGCATGGACCGTGTCGGCCAATGCCTGTTGCAGGGGCGTCTGTTCGCCAGAAAGTTTGACGAGAATGGCCGCCCCCAGCCATTTGGCATAGAGCATGCGCGCCGTCGCATCGGGGTCGTCAAAGCGGCGGATCGACCCATCGTCAACGCCCTGCGCCAACACGGCGGACACGCGGCGCAGAAGCTGCGAAACGCCCTCATCAAGCGTGTGGCGCATCCCTTCCGAAAGATCCGCGACCTCGGCACCCAGTTTAACAACGAGGCATTGCTGTGCGATGCCTTCCGTTCTTCCCTCGGCAAGCCAGGCGGACCAAAATTTTAGTAGCCTGTCTCCTGCCGATCCGGGCCCGTCAAAGAGCGCGTCGATGCGTAGAAGGTATTGATCGACGTAATCCTGCAAAAGCGCCTGTCCGAACGCCTCCTTCGAACTGAAGTAGTAGTAGAAGGAGCCCTTCGGCACGCCACTCTCCGACAGGATGCGCGACAATCCCACCGCGCCGAACCCATGGCGTCGCACCAGGTCCTGCCCTGCGGTGAGGATCTTGCGGCGCGTCAAATCGGATTTTCTTTGCTCTGTCATAAGCAGCAGGTAAGTACAAATAGACCGGTCGTCTAGGTCTGGAACGTGATTTCTTTTACCCCGGCCCAAGACTTGCCGTTTTCGGGCGCGCAATGCCCTCCCCATGCCCGGGGCGCATATGACTATGCAAAACCGGCATTTGCAGTTCGGCTACACCCTTACCTAGGCTGCGCTGCATCCAAGACAGGGAGAAAATAAAATGAATTTCCTCAAATCCTGCGTGGCTTCTGCTGCGCTTTCCATTGCGCTTGCGGGGGGCGCCATGGCCGAAAATACCCTTCGCGTCGCCTACGATGCCGATCCGGTTTCGCTCGACCCGTACGAGCAGCTTTCCGGCGGCACTCTGCAACTCAACCACATGGCCTTCGATCCGCTCGTACGCTGGACGCAGGATCTCCAGTTCGAAGCACGCCTTGCAGAAAGCTGGGAGCAGATTGACGAGACCACCATGCGCTTCAAGCTGCGGGAGGGCGTCAAGTTCCACTCCGGCAACGAGATGACAGCCAAGGATTTCGCCTGGACCTTCGACCGGGTCAAGGAAAGCCCCGACTTCAAGGGTATCTTTGCCCCCTTCACCGCTCTTGAGGTAGTCGACGACTATACGATCGACCTCAAGACCGCGGAACCCTTCCCGCTGGTCCTGCACACCGCCACGTATATCTTCCCGATGGACAGCGCCTTTTACTCTGGCACGACCGAAGACGGCAAGGACAAGG
The DNA here is from genome assembly GCF_900111875.1 of Poseidonocella pacifica. Lineage (GTDB taxonomy): Bacteria > Pseudomonadota > Alphaproteobacteria > Rhodobacterales > Rhodobacteraceae > Poseidonocella > Poseidonocella pacifica. Next base: position 43,575 of record NZ_FOJU01000009.1, on the reverse strand, counting down.
GCGAGATCGTCAAGCACGGCGACAGCTTTGCATCGCGCAACATCTCCGGTACCGGCCCGTTCATCGTGACCGAGCGGGAACAGGGCGTGAAGGTAACCTTCGAGCGCTTTGACGGCTATTGGGATACGGAATCCGAGGGCAACGTGGACGAGATCGTCCTTACCCCCATCAAGGAAGACCCGACCCGCGTGGCCGCGCTTCTCTCCGGGGACGTGGATTTCATCGCACCGGTCCCGCCGACGGATCTCAAGCGCCTCGAAGATGCCGAAGGCGTCAACCTGATCACTATGCCCGGCACGCGTATCATCACGTTCCAGATGAATCAGGAACGCGTCGAGGCCTTCAAGGACCCCAAGGTGCGGCAGGCGATTGACCATGCTGTCAACAACGCCGGCATCGTGGATCGGATCATGCGCGGGTTCGGCACCGTGGGCGCACAGGCATCCCCCGAAGGCTATCTTGGCCACATCGCAAGCCTAGAGCCGCGCTTTGACGTGGAGAAGGGCAAGCAACTGATGGCCGAAGCTGGCTATGCTGACGGCTTCTCCATCACCATGATGGCGCCAAACAACCGCTATGTGAACGACGACAAGATCGCACAGGCGGTGGCCTCCATGCTGTCGCAGATCGGTATCACGGTAGACCTGCAAACCTTGCCCAAGGCGCAGTACTGGCCCGAGTTCGATGAGCGGTCGGCGGACATGATGATGATCGGCTGGCACGCGGACACCGAGGATTCGGCCAACTTCCACCAGTTCCTGACCGCCTGCCCCGACGCAGAGACCGGGAATGGCCAGTACAACTCGGGCAATTACTGCAACGAAGACGCCGACGCGCTGATGGATCAGGCCAACACCGAAACCGATCAGGCCAAGCGCGGCGAACTCCTCCAGCAGTTGGAGCAGATCCTCTATGATGAGGCCGCCTTCATCCCGCTGCACTGGCAGAACCTCGCGTGGGGCGCCAAGGAGGGCATGAACGCCGACGAAATCGTCAACGCGCTCAACTTCCCCTACTTCGGCGATCTGAAGATCTCCGAGTAATCACGACGGATGGGGGCGCCCCGCGCGCCCCCTGACCACCGGCCATACCGTTCGCGCCCACGCGCCATATCACTGTCAACAAGGAATCCGAGGGATGTTTGCCTACCTCGTCAAACGGCTCTTGCAGGCCATCGCCGTGATGCTGGCGATCTCGCTCATTGCCTTTGCGATCCAAGGAAACCTTGGCGATCCGCTGCGCGAGCTTCTGGGGCAATCCGTTTCCGAAGAGGTGCGGCAACAGCTTCGCGAAGATCTCGGGCTGAACGATCCTTTTCTGGTGCAATACTGGCGCTTCCTCGGCAGCGCGCTTCAGGGCGACCTTGGCACCTCCTATTTCTTCAAGGAACCGGCGCTTGAGGTGATCCTGAAAAAGCTTCCCGCCACGATGGAACTCGTCTTCGGTGCGACGATCATCATCATCGGTCTTTCCGTGCCGCTCGGGATCTATACGGCAATCCGGCCAAACTCGATCCTCAGCCGGGCGATCATGGCCATCTCCATCATCGGCATCTCAATCCCGGTGTTTCTGACCGCGATCCTGATGATCTATTTCTTTTCCGTGGAACTGGGCTGGATGCCCTCCTTCGGGCGCGGAGAGACGGTCCACATCATCGGATCATGGGACACCAATTTTCTGACCGTCGATGGATGGGCCCATATCATCATGCCCTCTATCGCCCTCTCCTCCATCATGCTGCCGATGTTCATCCGGCTGATCCGGGCCGAGATGATGGAGGTGATGCAGAGCGAATACGTCCGCTTTGCGCGCGCCAAGGGCATCGCGCCGGGGCGTATCTATTTCGTGCACGCGCTCAAAAACACGCTTCTGCCCGTGATCACCGTCGGCGGCGTCCAGATTGGCACCATGGTCGCCTACACGATCCTGACGGAAACCGTGTTCAGCTGGCCGGGGATGGGTTCGATGTTTCTTGAGGCGGTAAACCGTGTGGATACGCCGCTTATCGTCGCTTACCTGATCGTCGTGGGCTTCATTTTCGTGGTGACCAACACAATCGTTGATCTGATCTATGGGCTGGTCAACCCGACCGTCAAACTCGCGAGGATGGGCGCATGACCGACCAGACCGCCGAAAACCCCGTCATCGCGATACGCCGCCCGTCGCGGCTGCGCGAGTTCTGGGCGAGCAACATCGCCTATTCCTTTCGCCGCAATCCCGTGGCCATCGTCTCCATGGCGATTTTCCTCCTCATCACCGGTGTGGCCTTTTGCGCGCCTCTGATCGCTCCGTTCGATCCCTATGATCCGGCCCAGATCGACATTCTGAACAGCGAATACCCCCCATTCTGGGTCTATGGCGCCCTGCCGGAGTTCAGCCTCGGCACGGATGATCAGGGGCGCGACCTGCTCTCGACAATCCTCTATGGTACACGCCTGTCGATCATAATCGGCGTCTGCGCCGTCGCGGTGCAGGCCTTCCTCGGGATTTCCATTGGTCTCATCTCCGGTTATGTCGGCGGGCGCACCGACAGCGTGCTGATGCGGCTGGCCGATATTCAACTTTCCTTCTCCACCCTCATGGTGGCGATCATCTTTCTCGCTCTGACGCAGGCGCTTTTTGGCTCCGAGATCTTCAGTCGCTACGCTGTTGTCTTTCTGATCGCGGTTATCGGGGTTGCGGAATGGCCGCAATACGCGCGAACCGTGCGTGCGACCGTGCTTGCCGAGAAGAAGAAGGAATATGTCGACAGCGCACGCGTTCTTGGCTTCGGGCCGGGGCGCATCATGCTCCGCCACATCCTGCCCAACTCACTCTCGCCGATCTTCGTCATCTCTACCGTGCAGGTCGCCAACGCGATTATCTCCGAGGCCTCGCTGAGCTTTCTGGGGTTGGGAATGCCGCCGAGCCAGCCATCGCTTGGCTCTCTGATCTCTTCGGGCTTCGACTACATCCTTTCGGGCAGTTGGTGGATCACCGTCATCCCCGGCGCGGTTCTGGTGACACTGGTTCTGGTCATCAACCTGCTCGGTGACTGGACCCGCGACGTGCTTAACCCGAAACTCTACAAGGGCTGACTCATGACATTGCTCTCCGTTCGGGATCTCACCGTAAAGTTTGGCACGCGCGGCACTCCCGTCACCGCGCTGCACGGCATCTCCTTCGACGTGGCGCGCGGCGAACGTGTCGGCGTTGTCGGTGAATCCGGCGCGGGCAAGTCGATCACGGGCTTTGCCCTCATGAACCTGCTCTCGCGTCCCGGCTACATCGACAGCGGCGAGATCCTCTTTGAAGGCAAGGACGTCACCAAGATGTCCGACCGGGAAATTCGCAGGCTCCGTGGAAACCGCATGGCCATGATCTTTCAGGATCCCATGGTCACGCTGAATCCGGTTCTGACCATCGGCCAACAGATGATCGAAACCCTGCGCGCGCATCGCCGGCTTTCCTATGACGACGCGCGTCAGATCTCGCTCGTCAAGCTCAAGGAAGTGTACATCCCCTCCCCAGAGGCCCGGCTGGACCAATATCCGCACGAGCTTTCGGGCGGAATGCGTCAGCGGATCGTGATCGCCATCGCGCTGTTGCTCGACCCGCAGCTTATCATCGCGGATGAGCCGACCACCGCGCTCGACGTGACGATCCAAGCCGATATCATGGAACTGCTTCTGGAAATGTGCCGGTCCAACATGGTGGGGCTGATGCTGATCACCCATGATCTCGGGGTGGTCAGTCAGGTCACCGAACGCACGCTGGTCATGTATGCCGGCCGCATCATCGAAAGCGGCAAGACCCGCGCCATCATTAACGACCCGCAGCATCCCTATACCCAGGGCCTGATCAACGCCCTGCCGCAGCAAACACCGCCGGGCACCCGGCTGCGACAGATCCCCGGCTCCATGCCGACGCTCTCGACCATGCCGCCCGGATGCCCTTTCAATCCGCGCTGCGAATTGGCCACCGACGTCTGCCGTGCCCGAATGCCCGAGATCACCCAGTTCGGCGAGGTTCAGGTTGCCTGCCACGAGGTGAAACGACTGCACGCCGAACTGGCCGAACTGGAGGGCGCACAATGACCCCCGAACAAAAAGACGGGCCGCTGCTGCAAATCCGTAACCTCGAAAAGCGCTTCGACGTCGACAGCGGCTTTCTTGAGAGTCTGAAGTTTCGCGGTGGGAAGCTGCGCCGGGATACGCGCGCGGTGCATGCGGTCAACGATATTTCCTTTGACGTGGGCCGCGGTGAGGCGGTGTGCGTGGTTGGTGAATCCGGCTGCGGAAAATCCACCGTCGCCCGGATGGTGGCGAACCTGCTGACCCCAAGTGGCGGGTCGATCCACTACGACGGTCAGCGCATCGATACCTTGCGGGGCAAGGCCCTGTTGCCGATCCGCAGCAAGATCCAGATGGTGTTTCAGAACCCATATGCCTCGCTCAACCCGCGCATGACCATCGGCCAGACCCTCGAAGAGCCGACACGCTATCACAATCCCGGCCTTGGATCGGGAGAGATCCGCGACAAGATCGCGAAGGTGATGAAATCGGTGGGCATCGATCCCACTTGGGCGGCGCGCTATTCCCACGAATTGTCGGGCGGGCAACGTCAGCGGATCGCCATCGCGCGGGCCCTCACCGTCGACCCTGAATTCATCGTCGCGGATGAGCCGATCTCCGCGCTCGATGTTTCCATTCAGGCGCAGGTGCTCAACCTCATGCTGGAGATGCAGGAAGCGCACGACATCACCTATCTCTTCATCACCCATGACCTGAGCGTGGTTGAACATTTCGGCACCCGTGTGGTGGTGCTGTACCTCGGATCCATCTGCGAAGTCGCCGATACCCGCACGCTCTTTTCCGCCCCGAAACACCCCTATACCAAGGCGCTTTTGTCCGCCGTGCCCTCCCTCAACGACGACAGCCCCAGCCACATCCGCCTCAAGGGAGAGATCCCGACGCCCATTGATTTGCCCCCCGGATGCCCGTTCCAGACCCGCTGCCCGCTTGCCAACGCCCGATGCCGCGTTGAAAAACCTGAGCCATTCGCGCAAAGTGACGGCGCATTGGTTGCCTGCCACGCGGTTGAGGAAGGGCGCACCGATGCAGGAATGACCCTGCAGGAGGCTGTCTGACGTGGAATTCAACTGGCTGAGAGATTTCATTTCTCTCGCCGCGTCCCTGAGTTTTTCCCGTGCCGCCGAAGAACGGCACGTAAGCCAGCCCGCGTTCTCGCGCCGTATTCGCGCGCTTGAAAACGCTGTCGGCGCACAACTGATCAACCGCGACACACTTCCCCTCAGCCTCACTCCGGCGGGCGAGATTTTCCTCGGGCAGGCCCAGAGCATGCTGCGCAAGATGGAAGAGACCATCGAGCGCTGCCAGATTGCGGATGCCGAGGATGCCCGCGTCCTTCGCCTCGCGGCGAGCCAGTCACTCTACACCACCTATCATGGCAGCCACATCCAACCGCAGGTGGATCGGGGGCTGTTGTCGGTCGAGCTGGGCTCGGTCTCCTGGCCCGCTGAAAAGTTCGTGGGATCATTGGTGCAAGGGGGGTGCGATCTCATGCTGTGTTATTGGCACCCCGCCCTGAGCTTCCTCACGCCGCTGGATCAAAAAGGCTTCGATCACATCTGTCTGGCGCGGGACAGGTTCATCCCGGTTGCACGTCCCGGTCCCGATCGCACGCCGCTCTTTCGCCTGCCCAACACAGACAAGAGCAGGGTTCCCCTGATCTCTTACGGCACCGCCTCCGTCCTGCGCCCCATCGTGGATGATTTGCTGATGGCCCATAGCGGGACGGCGAACACCCTGTTGGTAAGTCAGAATGCGCTGTCCAGCTCGGTCAAGGCCCTCATCCTCGAAGGTTTCGGGCTTGGGTGGCTTCCGTCCCGGTTCTGCGACGCTGAACTGGAAAGCGGCGCGCTCGTCCGCGCCGGCGGCCCGGCCTTTGAAACCGATCTGGAAATCCGCCTCTATCGCCGGCGCGACAATACCAAACCGGCGCTGCAACCGCTGTGGGAGCACTTCCTTGCGGAGACCGGGGACGAACCGGTCGCAAGAGCCGGCGCCAGTGTTACGCCGCTGCGGCGCTGAGCGGCTTCTACCGCTGACGCATCTTCGCGAGCAACCGCGACAGTCCCCCGGGTGCGAGGAGGATTGAGAAGAGAAATCCGGTTGCGAAACCGCCCAAGTCGGCGATCCAATCGGAACCACCTCCAAACAGCAACCCGAACAGAAGCTGGATCGCCAACAGCACCCCGACCAGTCGAAACGCCATAAGCTGGGTCTGTCCCAACGCGCCGAGGCGAAGCCACATCAGATAGGTGAAGCCGCCAATGAGACCGTAGACCGAAGGGAAGCCGCCGATGAGCCATCCCTGCTCCGGCCCAAACACCCAAAAGACCAGCGCGCCACCAATTCCCGACAGAATAAAGAGCGCGAGCAGAGCGACAGGGTGAAAGACCTCCCCCACAAACTTGCCCAGTGCGAGCAGAAAGACCCCGACAAAGAGCGTTTGCGTGAACGCCCCGTGGACGAAGGAATAGGTGACGAAGCGCTTGAGCGTATCCAACCCGAGCGCGCCGCGCTCTACCGCGAAGCTCATCCACTCATTGGAAAACCCATAACTGCTCAGCGCTTCGAGCCGCCAGCCGACTCCCCCCGCTCCGCCAATAAGCCCACGGGAGGCAAGGGAGAGGATGATTTCCACCCCGAAGATCAGCAGGAACAGGGCCCAGACCACCGGTGGTAGCGGGTTGACCGGGCTTGCGTCGTTGTCGTGCATCAGGTGCCTCGCTTGACGGGGTTGCGGCGCACCGATAAGCCACCGCAGACCATAAATCCAGACGGAGTTCCCCATGACAGAGGCAGCTCAAGGCCTAGCAACGGCGAAATTCACCCCCCGGGTGTTTTCCGGGGTGCAACCGTCGGGTGGTTTGACCCTTGGCAACTATCTCGGTGCCGTGCGGCGCTTTGTCGCCATGCAGGATGAATTTCCCGAAACGCTCTACTGCATGGTGGATCTGCACGCGATCACCGTCTGGCAGGACCCTGCGGAGCTTCGCCTGCGTACGCGCCAGCTTGCCGCCTTCTATATTGCTGCGGGGCTCAATCCCGAAAAGGCCATTCTCTTCAACCAATCGGCGGTGCCCGAGCATGCGCAACTTGCGTGGGTATTCAACTGTGTGGCGCGGATTGGCTGGATGAACCGGATGACCCAGTTCAAGGACAAGGCTGGCAAGAACGCCGAGAAGGCCTCGCTCGGCCTTTATGCCTATCCCTCGCTCATGGCGGCGGACATCCTGATCTATCACGCAACCCACGTCCCGGTTGGCGACGACCAGAAACAGCATGTTGAATTGACGCGCGATATCGCCGCGAAGTTCAACCATGACTATGGCGTGGACTTCTTTCCAATGACCGATCCGGTCATCGAAGGCGAAGCGACGCGCGTCATGTCCCTGCGCGACGGCACCAAGAAGATGTCGAAATCCGATCCCTCGGATGCCTCCCGCATCAACATGAGTGACGATGCCGACACGATTGCCAAAAAGATCCGCAAGGCCAAGACAGATCCCGAGCCGCTGCCCTCCGAGCTTGAGGGGCTGAAGGATCGCCCCGAGGCGCGCAACCTCGTCAATATCTATGCCGCGTTGTCGAACCGCACCGCCGAAGACGTGATCGCGGAAATGGGCGGCAAGCAGTTCGGGGAGTTCAAACCCTTGCTCGCTGATCTCGCGGTGGAAATTCTCAGCCCGATCACCGGGGAAATGAACCGCCTCATGGACGATGTTTCGGAAATCGACCGCGTCCTCGGACGGGGTGCATTGAGAGCGCGGGCGATTGCCGAGCCGGTGCTGAAGCAAACCTACGAAATCGTCGGCTTCCTTCAGCCCTGAGATCAGATCAGCCGAACCTGCGTGCCGACTGTCGCCAGCTGGTAAAGCTCTGCGATCATCTCATTATAAAGCCCGATGCAGCCATCCGATGACGGGCGGCCGATCTTGCGCGTGTCGTGGGTCCCGTGGATGCGGTAATACTGCCATGAGAGGTAGAGCGCATGAGTCCCGAGCGGATTTTCAGGGCCTGCCGGGATCACCGGTGGCAACGAAGGATCACGTTCGCGCATGGAGGGGGTCGGCGTCCAGGTGGGGCCCTCGACCTTGCGCACGACTTCGGTATAGCCGCGCTTCGTCAACTCTTCGCTGATCGGAACGGACGTCGGATACACCTTGTAGAAGCTCTCGTCCTCCGACCAGTAATGCAGCGCGCGTGATTGCGTATCCGCGAGGATCGCACCGTTTCGAAGCGTGTCGAAATGCTCTTGCCAGCGCACGGCGCGAAAGCTCGAAAGGTTGTGCCGGGTCGATGCAGCCTCTGCCATCCCCGCAACACCAGCCGCCGCACCTGTCAGGAGCAATCGGCGGCGCGTAAGCCCATTGTATCGCATGCGTATCTCCTTGCTTGCCTCTTCCCACACGAACCACCACGCAGTCATATTCACAAATCACGATACCGTGCAGAATTGCGAGCTACGCAAAAGCGCGCATGGCCTCTGCGCGCGTGAGCGTTTTGTTGCGCAGCCTGTTTGCCTAGCTTCAGGGGGTACGATCAACCCGGAGACCACCATGAGCCGCGCCCATCCAGAAACCCGCATTGGCCACGTTCACCTGAAGGTGTCCAATCTCGACCGGTCCATCGCCTTTTACCACGATGTGATGGGCTTTGACCTTATCACGCGCCATGGAACGCAGGCGGCCTTCCTCTCGGCCGGCGGCTATCACCATCACATCGGGCTCAATACGTGGCACAGCGCAGGTGCCGCCCCCGGACCCAGACGTGCGCCCGGCCTGTACCATGTGGCCTTTGTCTATCCCGATCGCCGCGCGCTTGCCGAGGCCTTGCAACGGGTGCTGGACGCCGGAATAGAGATCGACGGCGCTGCGGATCACAGCGTGAGCGAAGCGCTCTATTTCCGCGACCCAGACCAGAATGGCATTGAGATTTACCGTGATCGTCCCGAGACCGACTGGCCACGGGACGCCGAAGGCAACCTCGCCATGGTGAACGCCCCTCTCGATATCGAAGCCTTGCTGGCGGCACCGTCACGAATCTGACGCATCTCCGCAGTATGGGAGAAGGGCGCACCGTGAAGCGCCAATATCATTTCGATAACCTGCCAATTTAGACGTTTTCGCCCCCGGTGTCCCCATGCCGGGGGCGTTTCCTTTGGTCCCTGCTTTACTCTGCGGCCCCGGTCGCTAGTGTCGCCGCCGAGTCAACGGGGGACAAGGCGACATGGCAACAGGAACCGATCTGCGCACCTATTTCGATGGACGCTGGCACGAGGGCGATGTTGCCGTCATGCGCGCGGGGGATCACGGATCATGGCTGGGAACGACTGTCTTTGACGGGGCGCGTTCGGTCAACGGGCTGACCCCGGACCTCGACGCGCATTGCGCGCGCGTGAACCGGTCCGCCGAGGCGCTGATGATCACACCCACGGTGAGCGCCGAAGACATGATCGCGATCGTCCAAGAGGGACTCGCAGCCTATCGCCCTGATCAGGCGATCTATATCCGGCCCATGTATTGGGCGCTGGAGGGAGACTACCTCGGGATCGTTCCGAAGCAAGGTGCGACCGGCTTCGCGATCAGCCTCGAGGCCATCCCCATGGCCGATCCGGATGCCGCGACGACCCTCACCCGCACTCAATTTCGCCGCCCGCTGCTTGCCGACAATGTCGTGAACGCCAAAGCCGGATGTCTCTATCCGAACAATGCGCGGATGCTGGCGGAGGCCCGGTCGAAGGGATTTGGCAACGCTCTTGTCGCCGACGCGCTCGGTAATGTCGCGGAAAGTGCGTCCGCCAACGTCTTCATGGTTCGGGACGGCGAAGTCTTTACACCCGTTCCCAATGGCACCTTCCTCGCGGGGATCACCCGCGCACGCCATATCTCGAACCTGCGTGCCGACGGGATCACGGTACATGAAACCGTGCTGACCTTCGCCGATTTCGAGGGTGCGGACGAAGTGTTTCTGTCCGGCAACCTCATGAAGGTCACCCCGGTAAGTGCCTTTGAGGACCGTCAATATGAGATCGGACCCATCACGCGGCGGGCGCGCGAACTCTACTGGGATTGGGCGGCAAGCGCCTGATCCATTCGTGCCGGTTGCCTGCGCGGCCCTGAGCGGGCATGATCCGCGCGAAAGGACCATGTGATGCGCAAGTTTCTCGTCGTTCTCGATGACAGTCGCGAATGCCTCAATGCAATGCGGTTTGCCGCAATGCGTGCGGCCCATACCGGTGGCGGGATCGCGATCCTCGCCGTCATTCCCCCTGAGGAATTCAACCACTGGATCGGCGTCAGCGACATCATGCGCGAAGAGGCGCGTGACCGGATCGAAGCGCATTTCGAGGTTTTCGCCAAATGGATGCGAGATCGTCAGGGCGTCCATCCCGAACTCGTCATCCGCGAGGGGGAGCCGGTGCCCGAAATCCTTGCCCAGATCCATGACGATCCTTCGATCGGGGTACTCGTGCTAGGCGCGGGAAGCGAAAAGAGCGGCCCCGGACCTCTTGTGACTCAGCTCATCAAGTCCTCAGGCAGTCTCCCTGTGCCCATCACAGTGGTTCCGGGGGACCTGAGCAAAGATAAACTTGAAAGCATCACCTGATTTTCAAAATTTATTCTGACGGCAATCTCACGCTGCCGTGATCGCAAAAACGGGCGGACCTCACAGTTCTGCGCTCTGATGCACAGTCGCCGGATACCGCGCGCACCGCCGGGGTTCGCATGCGGCGCCCGTCAGTTTCAAGGCGATTTTCGATCACAAAACCTGCGCATCGTTGTGACCCCGGCACGTCTTTCCTTTCGGCGGTTTCACCCCCAATTCCCTCTCATCGCAGCAACGGGCAGCACCCCAAGCACAGCGACAAGATTTACGACGCAAACCCGAAAGGAATTCGAAATGTCCAAGTTTCTCACAGCCGCCGCCTTCGCTCTGACCGCCGGCACCGCGACGATCGCATCGGCCGCATCCAACTATGTCACGACCGTTGATGAGCCCCAGTTCGAGAGCACCTACGTGAACCTCGACGTGGTCCGCGCCGACTCCGACGCAATCGTCACTATCTATGACTACCGCCTCGGTGAGCAGGGCGCAGTGCTCGGCACCGCACCTGTTCAAGCCGGCGCCAACGGCAACGTCAAAGTGAACCTCAACGACAAGATCAAAGGCGACGTCCTCGCCGTGATCTCCTCGGGCAACGACGTGCTCGCCACCGAGCGTCTGAGCGTGAAAGTTCGCTAAGCTACGCTTCACTCGCGGAACAGGCCGGCCCCTCGGGGTCGGCCTTTTTCGTTTGTGGATACCGATATGCCGCCATTTCAAACTTTAGAACGGTTCCAAACCTTGACAGCAGCCCCCATGCCCAGCATATCCCTACCATAACCCCGGAGGCGCCAATGTTCATACAAACTGAATCCACACCGAACCCGTCGACTCTGAAATTCCTGCCCGGCCAAACAGTCCTTGCGACGGGCACAGCGGATTTCCCGAGCCCCGAAGGTGCGGAAGTCTCTCCGCTTGCCAGCGGGATCTTCTCGGTGGCTGGCGTAAAGGGTGTCTTTTTCGGCAACGACTTCGTTACGGTGACCAAGGCCGATGACACCGAGTGGGATCACGTAAAGCCCGCAATCCTCGGCGCCATCATGGAGCACTTCCAATCGGGCCGTCCCGTCATGAACGACGATGCCCAGATGGACTCCGGCCACGCAGAGCACAGCGGTGAGGATTCGGAGATCGTCGGCCAGATCAAGGAACTCCTCGACAGCCGCGTTCGGCCCGCTGTCGCGCAGGATGGTGGCGACATAACGTTCCACGGGTTTGAGCGGGGCGTTGTCTACCTGCACATGCAAGGTGCCTGTGCCGGGTGCCCGTCGTCCACCCTGACCCTGAAGATGGGGATTGAGAACCTACTGCGTCACTACATTCCTGAAGTGACCGAGGTCCGCCCCGTTGGCGTCCTGTGACGGATCGACTCATTCTGGCGTTTGACACATCGGCCGCGCATTGCGCGGCCGCTTTGCTGCGCGGGGAGACCGTGCTTGCCAGTACTGCAGAAGAGATGACACGCGGGCAGGCTGAACGCCTTATGCCGGTGATGGAAACCCTGATGGCGGAGGCGGGGATCAACTGGCCGCAGCTCAATGCGATTGGCGTCGGGATCGGCCCGGGCAACTTCACCGGTATCCGTATTGCCGTCTCCGCAGCGCGCGGTTTGGCGCTTGCCCTCGATATCCCTGCAATTGGCGTCGATAGCTTTGACATCGCCCTGAACGGTGCAACAGGGGCCGCGACCGTCCCCGCACCGCGCGGGCAGGTTTATCTGCGCGAATCCGATGATGCCGCGCCATACCTGGTGGCGGAAACGGATGCTCCAGACGCACGCACACTGCCTGCACCGCAGGAAATGGCCGAACGGATCGCCCGTATCACGGCGCAACGACTGCCCCATGATGGTACCCCGCCCGCGCCGCTCTATGTCCGCGCAGCAGATGCCGCCCCTCCCCGCGATACCGCGCCTGAGGTTGTTGAGTGACGGCAGAAGACCTGGCGGCGCTGCACCTTCGGGCCATGACCGGGCAACGCCCTTGGGCCGCCGCAGAGTTCGACGCGCTTCTGGCGTCTCCCTACACGCTTCTCAAGACAGATGAGGGGGCCTTCGCCCTTGCTCATGTAATCCTGGACGAAGCCGAACTTCTGATGATTGCCACCGATCCGCAGCTTCGGCGGCAAGGACGAGCGCGCCGCCTTATGATCGCTTGGGAAGAAGATGCCCGCTGCCGAGGCGCCGAGCGGGCATTTCTGGAGGTGGCCGAAGACAATACAGCGGCCATCGCGCTCTACCAGTCCGCCGGATACGCTCAGGCGGGACGGCGGCCCGGATACTACCCCCGTGCCAGTGGCGGCCCCGTAGACGCATTGCTCATGCATAAGCCGTTGACCTAAGGGAAAATTGCAGAAACGCGAAGTCAAATTGCGTGAACGGTAAAAATCTATTGACCCTCAGGCTGCGCTACGTCCTAAATTGCGGGCGATCACGCTGGCGCCCCGTTCCCCGGACGGTGGTACGGAAAAGCCCGGTCAGCGGGCCACGCGCGTGAATGACCAACTGGGAGAGTCCTATGACCCGAATGCAGAAATTTTTTGGCGCGACCGCTGCGCTTGCCCTTTCCGCGGGCGCCGCAATGGCCGAGCCTGCGCTGATTTTCGATCTTGGCGGCAAGTTCGACAAATCCTTCAACGAGGCCGCCTTCACCGGGGCCAAGGCTTGGGCCGACGAGACCGGCAACAGCTTCCGCGAGATTGAGCTTCAGTCCGAAGCACAGCGCGAACAGGCCCTGCGCCGCTTCGCTGAATCCGGCGCGAACCCGATCGTCATGACCGGCTTCGCCTTTGGTGACGCGCTCGGTCAGGTTGCACCCGACTATCCCGACACGAAATTCGCGATCATCGACATGGTCGTGGATGCCCCCAACGTCCGTTCGGTCGTGTTCAATGAGCACGAAGGTTCCTATCTCGTGGGGATGATGGCGGCCATGGCGTCTGAAAGCGGCACGGTTGGCTTTATCGGCGGCATGGATATCCCCCTGATCCGCAAATTCGCCTGCGGCTACGTACAGGGCGTGAAGGCAGTCAACGCCGACGCTGAAGTCATCCAGAACATGACCGGCACGACCCCCGCCGCATGGAACGACCCTGTGAAGGGCTCCGAATTGACAAAGGCGCAGATCTCCCAAGGCGCTGATGTTGTTTATGCTGCCGCAGGTGGCACCGGTGTCGGCGTGCTTCAAACCGCGGCGGATGAGGACATCCTCTCGATCGGTGTCGACAGCAACCAGAACTACATGCACCCGGGCAAGATCCTGACCTCCATGCTCAAGCGCGTCGACGTGGCCGTCTATGAGGCGTTTACCTCCGGCGAAGACCTCGAGACCGGCATCAACGTGATGGGGATTGGAAACAACGGCATCGGCTACGCCTTGGACGAGCACAACAAAGACCTCATCACCGAGGAAATGAAAGCAGCCGTCGACGAGGCCGCGGCCAAGATTTCCTCCGGAGAACTTGTCGTGCATGACTACATGGCCGACAGCTCCTGCCCGGCTGAATAGCGCCCGTGGCACAAGAACTCGATACGGGGCGGCAGGCAACTGCCGCCCCTGCCATTGAACTAAAAGGCATCTCCAAGGCCTTCGGTCCGGTTCAGGCGAACAAGGACATTTCGATCCGTGTGATGCCCGGAACGATCCATGGAATCATCGGCGAGAACGGCGCGGGGAAATCCACGCTCATGTCGATCCTCTATGGGTTCTACAAGGCGGACGCCGGTGAGGTGTTCATCAACGGGCGCAAGACCGAAATCCCCGATAGTCAGGCTGCCATCGCGGCTGGCATCGGCATGGTGTTTCAGCACTTCAAGCTCGTCCAGAATTTCACGGTCCTTGAGAATGTCATTCTCGGGGCCGAGGACGGTCGCCTGCTCCGCCCCTCGCTCGCCAAGGCACGAGGCGTGTTGAAGCAACTCGCTGAAGAATACGAGTTGAACGTCGATCCGGACGCGCTGATTCAAGATCTCAGCGTCGGGCATCAGCAGCGGGTCGAGATTCTCAAGGCTCTCTATCGTCAGGCCGATATCCTCATCCTTGATGAACCGACTGGCGTGCTTACCCCTGCGGAGGCCGACCACCTTTTCCGAATTCTCGACAACCTGCGCCGCGAAGGCAAAACGATCATCCTAATCACGCACAAGCTGCGGGAGATCATGGACATCACCGATACGGTGAGCGTCATGCGGCGTGGCGAAATGACAGCGACGGTCAAGACCGAAGGGACGAGTCCCGAGGAACTGGCCGAGTTGATGGTTGGCCGCAAGGTCCTGCTGCGGGTTGAGAAAAAGGCCGGAAATCCGGGAGAGAAAGTCCTGGAAGTCGAAGGGCTTACCGTAACCGACGAGGCCGGTGTCGTTCGTCTCAAGGGGATCGACCTGCATGTGCGCGCGGGCGAAATTCTCGGGATCGCTGGTGTGTCCGGGAATGGACAGTCTCAGCTTCTTCAGGTGCTTGGCGGGATATGTGCGGCCACGGGCATGGTGCGGGTCAACGGCGCATCCATCGACCTTTCGGGCAAATACTCCGACGGTCAATCGCGCAGGGCGCGCGGGATCGGGCACGTTCCAGAGGACCGCCAGCAGGAAGGTCTGATCATGGACTTTGCCGCTTGGGAAAACATCGCCTTTGGGTACCACAACGACCCACGGTTCGGCGCTGGTATCTTCATGAGCCACGCCGAAATGATGGCCGATACCGAAGGCAAGATGTCCCGGTTCGACGTACGCCCACCCAATCCACGGCTCGCCGCCAAGAATTTCTCTGGTGGCAACCAGCAAAAGATCGTCGTCGCGCGGGAGATCGAGCGAAATCCTGACCTGCTGTTGATCGGGCAGCCGACCCGAGGTGTCGATATCGGCGCGATCGAGTTCATCCACGAACAGATTGTTCGCCTTCGCGACGAGGGCAAGGCGATTCTTCTCGTCAGTGTGGAACTGGATGAGATCATGTCGCTCTCCGACCGTGTGGCCGTCATGTTCGATGGCCAGATCATGGGTGAACGGCTTCCGCATGAGACCGACGAAAGAGAGCTCGGCCTTTTGATGGCAGGCATCCAAGGGGAGCCTGACAAGCCGGTGATCGAGGCGGTGGACGAAATGATGGCCCGCAAGCAGGCCGAAGAGGAGGCCGCGCACAATGGATAGAATGCCAGCTTGGGCGGACGCAATTCTCGTCCCGCTGATCTCTCTCATCCTCGCGGCAGCGTTGTCCGCCCTTGTCATTATCGGGATCGGAGAGGACCCGATCGCGGCAGTCAAACTCATGGTTGCCGGATCGCTCGGGTCGACCTATGGCTGGGGCTATACCCTTTATTACGCGACCAATTTCATCTTCACCGGCCTCGCGGTGGCAGTTGCATTTCACGCACGTATGTTCAACATCGGTGGCGAAGGTCAGGCTACTCTGGGCGGTCTTGGGGTGGCGCTCGCGTGTCTCTACATTCCTTGGCCGCATTGGTCGCTGGCGATCCTGGCTGCGTGCGGCATGGCCGCGCTTTTCGGTGCCGCCTGGGCGTTCCTTCCGGCCTATCTTCAGGCAAAACGGGGCAGTCATATCGTCATCACGACGATCATGTTCAACTTCATCGCGGCCGCCCTTTTGAACTATGTGCTGGTGAATGTCCTGCGCCCCGAAGGCAGCATGGACCCGGCGACTGCGCGCTTTCCCGATGCCGCTAAACTCCCCACCTTGCATGAGTTGCTCGCGCCGCTTGGCATCGAATTTTCGCGCGCGGCGCCGGCAAACGTCAGCCTTGTGATTGCCATCCTCGCCTGCATCTTCGTCTATCTGCTGATCTGGCGTACGAAGCTCGGGTATCAGATCCGCGCTCTTGGCCATTCCGAACCAGCCGCCCGCTATGCGGGGATCAGCCCGGTCAAGATCACAATCATCGCCATGCTGATCTCCGGCGGGCTCGCGGGGCTCATGGCGATCAACAACGTGATGGGTGAGGCGGAACGCCTCGTTCTGAATGCCGTGGAAGGCGCAGGGTTCATCGGAATCGCCGTTGCGCTCATGGGCCGCAACCATCCGCTCGGGGTCTTCTTCGCGGCAATCCTCTTTGGATTTCTGTATCAAGGCGGCGCGGAGCTTGCGCTCTGGACCTCGATCCCGCGCGAACTCATCGTTGTGATACAGGCGCTCGTGATCCTCTTCACCGGTGCCCTCGACAACATGGTACGCATGCCGCTGGAACGCCTCTTCCTGACCTTTCGACGTAAAGGGAGCTGAGCCATGGACCTGCTCACCATCGTCCAAATACTCGACTCCACCCTGCGTCTTGCTACGCCGTTGTTGCTTGCGTGTCTCGCAGGGCTCTTTTCAGAGCGGGCCGGGATTTTCGATATCGGGCTTGAAGGCAAGATGCTGGCCGCGGCATTTTTCTCCGCCGCCGTCGCATATACATCAGGCTCAGTCTGGCTAGGCCTTCTGGCGGGGATCGCGGCCTCTCTGGCCCTATCCGCGCTGCACGGTCTTGCCTCCATCACGTTTCGGGGAAACCAACTTATTTCCGGCGTTGCGATAAACTTTCTTGCCGCCGGTATGACAGTGCTGATTGCTCAAGACTGGTTCAGCCAGGGTGGGCGAACGCCATCGCTGTTCGGCGGTGGGCGGTTCGAACCGATCACGCTCCCCTTTGCCGACGCACTGGCCAACGTTCCGGTTCTGGGACCGATCTATTCCGAACTGCTTTCCGGCCATTCAATCCTTGTCTATGTCGCCCTCGCGACCGTGCCGTTGACGTGGTGGATACTCTTTCGGACGCGCTTTGGTTTGCGCCTGCGGGCCGTGGGCGAAGCCCCGGAGGCGGTTGATACCGCCGGTGTTTCGGTCGTCGGATTACGCTATGCAGCGGTTGGAATCTGCGGGATTCTATGTGGGATTGCCGGATCTTACCTTGCCACCGGGCTACAGGCTGGCTTCGTGAAGGACATGACGGCGGGACGGGGCTATATCGCCCTTGCCGCGCTTATCTTTGCAAAATGGCGACCTTGGTATGCACTCGGGGCCTGCCTTCTCTTCGGGCTGCTGCAAGCCGTTGCGCTTCGCTATCAAAATATCGACCTCGGCGCCTTCGAGATTCCCGTGCAGTTCATGGATGCCCTTCCCTATATCCTGACCGTGGTGATCCTCGCTGGCTTTGTCGGCAAGGCCATCCCCCCCCGTGCCGGTGGGGAGCCCTACGTCAAGGAACGTTGATCCTGTGCAATGGCAATCACGGCCTCCGCGCGAAATGACGTGCGAGGGCCGTTGCCAAGCCCAAATTGCCCGCGCAATGTAGGGGCATGCAGATCTACCTCCCCATCGCCGAGGTCTCGGTAAACCTCTTCCTGCTGCTCGGCTTGGGCGGCTTGATCGGGGTGCTGTCAGGAATGTTCGGAGTCGGAGGGGGATTTCTGCTGACACCCCTGCTCTTCTTTATCGGAATTCCGCCCGCCGTCGCCGTCGCCACCGGCGCGAACCAGATCGTCGCCTCATCCGTCTCCGGGCTTTTCGCGCATCTGAGGCGCAAGACCGTCGATATTCGAATGGGGTGGATTCTGCTCATCGGGGGGTTCGCCGGAGCCGCCTTGGGCGTCTATCTCTTCAACGTTCTCCGCGCGCTCGGGCAAGTCGATCTGTTCGTGACCTTGTGCTATGTGCTGTTCCTCGGCGTGATCGGCGCCTTGATGTTCGTCGAAAGTGTCAGAGCGCTTCGTCGTTCCGGGCGCGGCAAGCCCGCCCGCCAGCGCAAGCGGGGCTGGGCACAGGCGCTGCCAATGAAGATGCGCTTCCGGACCTCGGGGCTCTATATCTCGGTCATTCCGCCAATCCTCGTCGGATTTTTCGTGGGCATTCTGTCTGCCGTGATGGGGGTCGGCGGCGGCTTCATCATGGTTCCGGCGATGATCTATCTGCTTCATATGCCCACCAAGGTCGTGGTCGGCACATCGCTCTTTCAGATCATCTTCGTTACGGCCTTCACCACTTTTTTGCATGCCACAACGAATTATACCGTGGATGTTGTGCTTGCGGTCTTGCTGCTGTTTGGTGGCATCATCGGGGCCCAAGTGGGCACGGGCATCGGGCTTCGCCTGCGCGCAGAGCAACTTCGGATCCTTCTCGCTGTCCTCGTCCTCGCCGTCTGCACGAAACTTGCGCTCGATCTGTTGCTTACCCCATCCGAACTCTACAGCCTTGGCCCGCCGGGAGAGAGTTGATGGTTCGCATTCTCCTCCTCGCTCTGTGTTTCGCGCTGCCGGCCTCTGCGGCCGAAGAAGTCGTGCTCGGGCTTAGCCGTGACCGGGTTTCCATCACCGCATTCTTCGACGGATCGGAGATCCTCGTCTTTGGCGCTGTCAAACGGGATGAGCCGATCCCGGAGGAACGGTTGGAGGTCATCATCACCGTAGAAGGTCCGAGGGAGCCACTGGTCATTCGCCGGAAGGAGCGGAGGTTCGGCATCTGGGTCAACACCGAATCCGTCGAGGTCGCCTCCGCCCCGAGCTTTTATGCAGTCGCCAGTACAGCCCCTCTCGTCGTCGCCATGAGTGAGGAAGAAGACCTGCGCAGCCGCGTGAGCATCTACAACGCCATTCGTACCGTAAGCGCCGCGCCCGAAGGCACAGATACCGCCCGGTTCATCGATGCGCTGGTGCGCATTCGACTGCGCGAAGGTCTTTACCAGCGGCGGCCCTATCATGTCGTCCTAGATGAACAGACCCTTTTCCGCACCTCGGTGCAACTCCCGGCGAATATCTCCGAAGGGGGATATGAGACGCGAATTTTCCTGACGCGCCAAGGCGAGATCGTACACCAATTCAAGACAGTGATTGACGTGCAGAAAGTCGGGTTGGAACGGTTTCTATTCTCACTCTCGAGGGAGCAGCCTTTCGTTTACGGAATTATGGCTGTCGGAATAGCACTCGTGGCCGGATGGGGCGCGTCCGCCGGTTTCGCGCTGCTGCGCCGCTAGGCGCTTACCCGCGTCCCACGTAGGGCATTTTGGTAGCCATGACTGTCATGAACTGGACATTCGCCTCGGGCGGCAGACCCGCCATGTAAGAGACCGCTTTGACCACGTCCCCGACTTCAATCATCGGAGGGCGCTCCGCCGCGCCCGCGACGATGCCCTCAAGAAGGTCGGTTCGCGCATTCCCGATGTCGATCTGTCCGCACGCGATGTCGAAATCACGCCCATCTAAAGACAAGCTTTTCGTCAGGCCGGTGATTGCGTGTTTGGTGGTAGTGTAGGCCACAGACATCGGCCGCGGAGTATGGGCGGAAATCGAACCGTTGTTGATGATCCGCCCGCCTTGGGGGGATTGGCGTCGCATCTGTCCAAAGCCGGCACGAGCGCAAAGAAACATCCCCGTCACGTTCACCGCGAGCGTTTGCGCGAATTCCTCAGGTGAAAGGTCATCTGCATAGGCCGCCCTGCCAAACGTTCCGGCGTTGTTGAAGAGCACATCCAGCCGCCCGGTCTTCGCGACGAATGCCTCAAAGGCTGCGTCCACCTCTCCCTCGGAGGTCACATCGGCAGGTAAGACATGCGCGTTCGCATGGTTACGGGCCAACTCTTCAAGTTTGTCCTTCGACCGCGCCATGAGGCCAACCTCATGCCCTTGCGCGAGAAAATACATCGCGCATGCGGCCCCGATTCCGCTGCTCGCACCGGTAATCAGTATCGTCTTCATTCCACCTCCACAGTTTCAAGAGCAAGCGGCGCAGCAGGTATCCGGCGCAAATCATCCGTCCGGAGCGGCCCGGATGGCTTGGAAAGTCGCGCCCGGACGATCCAATAGAGACGCTCCTGCGCGCGGGTAATCGCCACATAGGCAAGACGCTTCCAAAGAGGTTGCCCCGCCTCAGTCCGGCCCATGCGAGCCGCCGCATAGAGATCGGGCGCAAACACCTGAACCGCCTCCCATTGCGAGCCTTGAGCCTTGTGGATCGTGACCGCGGCACCATGCAGAAACGTAGCCCCCATATTCGCGGCATATGGGATAAAGGGCTCTTCTTCGTCCGGCTTTTCGATCTTGACGATAGACGCCGCTGAAACCTGCGGGTCTTCCGCCCCCATCACATGCAAACGAGAAAACCCCGCCTTGCGTCCAGGCCCGAGGTAAATCACTTGTGCCCCCTTGATCAGACCGCGCGCCTCAAGGTCCAGTCGCTTCTTACGGTATTTGAGCGGTAGCTCCAGCCCATCGCAAATCAACGGCTCTCCCTCGAGCAACGCGTCTTCGGGCGCGCCGTGGACCTGCCGGAATGCATTTATCAACCTGATCCGCGTCGCGTTGCGCCAGACCAAAACCGGCGAGCGGGCCATGAGATCCACTTCAACACGCTGCCCCCAGACAACGCGGTCGTCTTTCCGAGCGGCTTCCTCGACCAAGTTTTCAAAAGAATGAAAGTCCACATCGGGATCTGCAAGCGCGTGGGCAAGGTCGAGAATCGGATTATCCGCGTCTTGCCGATGGATACGGCGCAGGTTCAATGTTTGCGAATCCGGCACAGAGTCGAAAACCATGGCCCCAGATTGGTTGACCGGCGCGAGTTGGGCCGGATCGCCGAACAGCAGCAGATTGGGGAAGATTTCCTGCAAATCTTCAAACTGGCGCGAATCGAGCATGGAAGCTTCATCTACAAGCCCAATATCGAGCGGTTCTTCGCGGCGTTTCCATCCCCTGATAAAATCGGACCCCCGCAAACCAGCAGCCGCAAGCGCCCCGGGAATGGACGGCATCTTGGAGAAGAATGCCGCAGCCCGTTCTAATGCTTCCTCCGAGAGTTCCTCAATCTCGGGCTTTTCGCCGTCACCGGCAAGCCACTCGGCAATCTTCTCATACTCGGGATCATAGACCGGCGTGTAAAGGATACGGTGGATCGTGGTTGCAGGCACGCCGCGCATCCTGAGAACGCTGGCCGCCTTATTGGTAGGAGCAAGGATAGCGAGCGATCGGCGCTCAAGAGAGCGCTTGCTCTCGTAGTCGCCCGTTACGATCTCGACACCAGCAGATCGAAGGGACTTGTAAAGTTCCGATAGCAACAGAGTCTTGCCTGACCCTGCTTTGCCGAGCACCGCCAGAACGGAACTCTTTCCGTCGCTCGGGGGCGTCAGGATAGCATCGGATATATCGACCCCGGCCGAGGCGAGCCCCTCGGCAATCCGGTCATATGCTTCGGCTTGATCTTCCGAGAAGATTACGGCGGGTGCGCTCATGCGCCGACATTACGCGCCCCGCCGCCCGGGGAAAAGCAGCCTTTATGCGATTGCGGCGAGTCGAGGTTGGTACAGATCGAAAGATTGGCGAAACCAGTGGTCGGAGAGGCCAAGATTAAGCCCAGCACGCTTGGCGACAAGCTCTTTTGCCTCTGCGGAAAACTCCCACAGCCCAACGCTGATCGCGTCGCGGCCTTCACCGATGGTGCCAAGAACGGTCGGCTTTGCGCCAATTCGGCTATAGATACGGATCATCCGCGCATCGAATACGCCAACGAAGTGGCGGAGTGCGAAACGGTCCATCAGTTCGCCGCCTGCAAGCATCAAGGCACCAGCAACATTAGCATCCGCATCAGGTGCGAGACAGAATCGGGTGCACTCCCAAATCAGGCCAGAGCGGATTTCCGTGCCATCGGTGACGTGCAGAAAATGCTCATTGACCATGGTGCGCCCCGTCGTGGGCAGAAAGCGCATAGAGCCACCGTGACGGCCGTCGGCACGTTCCCAGATCACATAGAGTGGATTGAGATCGACATCGTCATACTGATCGGTTTCGAAACCTTGCTCATCCACGCTGACTTCCCAGCCAAGACGTTCTTGGAACTGGAGGGCCCGGTCCCGGAACATCGTGTCGCGGAGGAGAGGATAGTTGTGGAGGTCTTCGGCGTAGATGTAGCGCAGCATGTTGTCATTCCCCGATGAATGTTTTGATGGGGAAAATTTGCGCCCGAAATGTTAACAGGCGTTAGCGGCAGCGCGCGAGACCATAAGATGCCGTTGACCGCACCGTACGGTGGGGCCGCAATTAAACAACGATTATGCCCCTTTGCATCGCCCGGGCTACGGCGTGGGTAGTGTTAAGAGCACCGAGCTTGTGACGCGCGCTTTCGATATAGACACGCAAGGTATGCTCGGAGATCGACAATCTCTGCGCGGCCTGGGCTCTGGATTGACCAAGTGCGAGACAGGTGATCGCTTCGACCTCCCTCGGGGACAGAGAGGTGATCGGCGGACCTTCGCGCCCCGGTTCCAGTTCCAACGCCTTCTCGTTCATCGCGTGAGCTAGCAGGATCAAATCACGCCGGTTCTTTTCTGTGAACTCGGCCCAGTCTGCATCCGACGTGTCGTCGCTCAGCGTGAAGAGGGCGTATTGACCGTTGGGACCGCGGATCGGAATGGAATACCCTTGGTTTCCGACCCCGTACTCGATTGCCTCCTTCTGGAACTGTCTGGCACCCTTGCTCGACCAATCCAGTTGTTTCCAGTCTACGGGATGAAACTTGTTATAGCAGCCTGCTATGACCGGATCGACGCGGAGATACTCTTTCTCCAGATATCGTTCGACCCATTCCATCGAGTAGGTGCCGCATCCGTACTGTTCACCGTTACTACTGACCCAGTGATAGACAAGATGCGAAACGCCGTAGTGGTCACGGATACTCTCCGCAACCGACTGCATTTCTTCAAGCGCGCTCGATTTCTCCAAACGCTCTAAAATCGCTTCGAGCGACGTTTTCATGAGCACCGCGAACCCCCACAGCATGTGAACGAGACACCGGGGCTGTTTCGATCGCCGCAACCATCAGCGCGTCGTCAAGCTGTTCGGCCAGAGCCGAAAGATCATTCGTCCGCGCATAAGTGCGAAGGTCGGCGATCACGTCAACAATCCAGGTACTTTGCATTTGGTTTCTCGCTTCTAGGTGGTTAACAACTCATTAACACAATCATAGCACGAGCCAGATCCGTTCATAAATTCGCGTTTTATAACTCCCCAGAAATAGCGAGGGGCCATTTTGCAACTCCTTGAAACCAAACAAACCGCGAATCAGAACAGAGTAAGACCGCGGAACAGCCTCCTGCTCCGCGGTCTGTTAACCATGCCGGGGTGATTCCATTTCGGCGTTATCTTACCGCGAGCGCATCCTCGAAGGTGCGCAGTCCCGTGCGGGGCGATTGAACGAGGACAGCCATGTTGCCGGGCTTGTGCTCGTTGCGGAGCATCTTCATGTGCGCCTGCGGAATCTCTGCCCAAGGGAAGACCTCTGACATACAGGGATCAAGCCTGCGCTCCACCATCAGCTTGTTCGCGGCGCCCGCTTGCTTGAGATGGGCGAAGTGGCTGCCTTGGATGCGTTTCTGGTGCATCCAGACGTACCGCGCATCCATCGTAAGGTTGTATCCGGTAGTTCCCGCGCAGATCACCACCATCCCCCCCTTCTTGCAGACGAAGGTTGAGACAGGGAAAGTTGCCTCACCGGGATGCTCAAACACCATATCAACATTCACGCCCTTGCCTGTGATGTCCCAGATGGCCTTGCCGAACTTGCGAACCTCGCTGAACCACTCCTTGTACTCCGGCGTGTTCACGGTCGGCAGTTGCCCCCAGCACTTGAAATCTCGCCGGTTGATGACCCCCTTGGCGCCAAGGCTCATGACGAACTCTCGTTTGTCTTCTTCCGAGATCACGCCGATCGCATTTGCTCCTGCCGTATTGATCAGCTGAATGGCATAGGATCCCAAGCCACCCGACGCCCCCCAAACCAACACGTTCTGCCCGGGCTTGAGTTCATGGGGGTGATGGCCGAAGAGCATGCGATAGGCCGTGGCCAGCGTCAGCGTGTAGCAAGCACTCTCTTCCCATGTCAGATGCTTTGGACGCGGCATAAGCTGCTGCGATTGAACCCGGGTGAATTGCGCGAAAGACCCATCCGGAGTCTCATAGCCCCAGATCCTTTGAGAAGGCGAATACATCGGATCGCCGCCGTTGCACTCCTCATCGTCGCCGTCGTCCTGATTGCAATGGATGACGACCTCATCGCCAACCTTCCAGCGCTTCACCCTGTCCCCGACCGCCCAAACAATGCCGGACGCATCAGATCCCGCGATATGAAACTCCGCATGGTGGACATCGAAAGGGCTGATCGGAATGCCGAGCCCGGCCCAAACGCCATTGTAGTTGACCCCTGCGGCCATAACGAGGACGAGCACGTCGTTGCTGTCGAGCTTGGGCACATCCACGACTTCCGCCAGAAACGACTGATCAGGCTCGCCGTGCCGCTCTCTACGGATTGCCCATGCGTGCATCTGCCTCGGAACGAAGCCAAGCGGGGGCATCTCCCCTACTGCATACAGGTCCTTCTCCGGAGCATCATAGGTTGCAATCCCGATCTCGGTGTCCAAGGCCATCTCAACTCCTCCATACCAGCGCTGCACCGCAGAATTTTGGTGCTTATCTCGGGATACGCAGCAAGAAGTAACATTGCAACCATTTCGTGACCTATATTGAAATTTTATGTCTCACGAACATCGGTGTGCGGTATCTTATCGCCACTCTCTCGGAGAAGATGCCTTACAGAGTTTGCATAGTACGTCCGCTGAGGCTCTTTGGCATGCGGCGCGTGCAGCCTTTCCCCGCGACGCTTCAGCAAGCCCCGGTCCACGAGTTGCCGTATGCCGAAACCGGCAAAGCTCTCTCGCGGTGGCACCGGCAACTGGCCCGACACCTGCATTCTTGCGAGAAGGGCTTCGACGCGAGCCTCGGTCACGCTCACCGTCAATTCATCTTCGCCCTCGAAAGCGAGGCAAACCATGGGAACAGGAAGAACTGGCACGCTGCGCTTGATGCGCCGAAACAACTCTTCCGCCAAGGCTTTGGTGGAATCGTCGCCTCCACGCTTCATCTCCGCGAGCGAGACGGGAGGACCGAATTGCACTGCGGCATAGCCGAAACGCCGGTAACGGAATGTGACCCAGAGCCAAAGCTTTCCGAGGATAAATCCCAAGGCAACGAGAACACTCCCCCGAAACCGCCGTTCGGATCGGGACTGTGCCGCAATCAATACCCCGTCTTCCAGAACGCGATCATAGTTGAGCGCGACCGGCACAAAGACGACGTCGCGGCCGCCCTGCCTGTCTCCTGTCGCGATATAGTTGAGCAGGCCCATACGCGGGGGCGCGATCCGCCCATCGAGGCTTAGTCCGCCCTCGGGAAAGATCGCCTGTGTGACGCCGGCATCCGACGCCATGCGAACATATTGCGCGAGAACCTTGCGATACAAAGCATCTCTTGAGCGGCGCCGGATGAAATATGCCCCCATGGCTCGCACCAAGGGGCTAAGCGGCCAGGTTCTGGCCCACTCGCCGACGGCGTAGGACAGCGCCGATTGATCCGCCGCGAGATAAGTGACCAGCACGTAATCCATATTGCTGCGGTGATTCATGACAAACACGACCGTCGCCTCGGGATCGATTTCGCGAATAGCATCCTCATCCCAATGCCCCAGCCGGACACGATAAAGCGCGGTGGAAAGCCAGCGAGAGGCGCGAATTGCAAACCCGAAATACGCGGTGGCGCTGAATGCGGGGACAATTTCGCGCGCATACCGTTTTGCAATTTCAAAGGCGACGTCTTCGCGCAGGTTATTGGCCTCTGCGTGGGCGACAACGGCGCGGGTGACTTCTGGGTCATAGACCAGCCGTTGAATCATATCCTGTCGCCGTAACAGCTTGAACGGCTGGATTGGCCGTACGAGGCGTCGATTGAGACGCGCGACCACCCGTTCCATGCGCCGGCGCAGGAACCAACGGACCGACGGAAAGAAGAGATGACTCGCAGCAGTGACCGCCGCAAAGAGCAGGATCACGACGAAGAGCCACAGCGGCAGTTCAACAGTTGATGTCATGGGGGGACGAAAGCAGGGTTAGCCCCACCCGGCAAGCAGATGCCCCCGTCCCGCTGAAAATGCCGCGCTGCGGCGCGTTGACATCGCTATTTTGTTTCGTGTATCTCTCTCACAGAGTAATTTTGTTGCTTAGTCGCTTGAGGGGCCCGCATGACCGACCACCGTAAGGACCGTCCTTGGCTTATCCGCACATATGCAGGCCATTCCACGGCCGAAGCGTCTAACGCGCTTTATCGCGACAACCTCGCGAAGGGGCAAACGGGGCTGTCTGTTGCGTTCGACCTTCCGACACAAACGGGCTATGACAGCGATCATATTCTGGCCAAGGGGGAAGTCGGTAAAGTAGGCGTGCCCGTCTCGCATCTGGGCGATATGCGGGCGCTCTTCGACGGTATTCCGCTGGCGCAGATGAATACCTCCATGACGATCAACGCGACCGCGCCGTGGCTTTTGGCGCTTTATATCGCGGTGGCGGAAGAACAGGGCGCGGATCTGGCAAGCCTTGCAGGGACCGTGCAAAATGATCTCATCAAGGAATATCTGAGCCGGGGCACGTATATTTGCCCACCCAAACCCTCGCTGCGCATGATCGGAGACGTGGCAGAATACTGCTATACGCATGTTCCCAAATGGAATCCGATGAATGTGTGTTCCTATCATTTGCAGGAGGCGGGCGCGACACCGGAGCAGGAACTGGCCTTTGCTCTGGCCACGGCGATTGCGGTGCTGGATGAGCTGCGGCCCCGGGTAAAAGCCGAGGATTTTTCGGCCATCGTGGGGCGGATCTCCTTTTTCGTAAATGCCGGCATCCGTTTCGTGACCGAAATGTGCAAGATGCGGGCCTTTTGCGAGCTGTGGGATGAAATCTGTCGCGAGCGATATGGGGTTGAAGAGGAAAAGTTTCGCAGGTTCCGTTATGGGGTTCAGGTCAATTCACTGGGCCTCACTGAACAGCAGCCAGAAAACAACGTCTATCGCATCCTGATTGAAATGCTGGCGGTCACGCTGTCGAAAAGAGCACGGGCGCGGGCAGTGCAGCTTCCCGCATGGAACGAAGCGCTCGGCCTGCCCCGCCCTTGGGATCAACAATGGTCGATGCGAATGCAGCAAATCCTCGCCCATGAGACCGACTTGCTTGAATTCGAAGACCTGTTCGATGGAAATCCCGCCGTGGACGCGAAAGTTGCCTCTTTGAAAGAGGCCGCACGCCATGAGCTTTCCACGATTGAAAGCATGGGCGGTGCCATTGAGGCAATCGATTATATGAAAGGCCGCCTTGTCGAGAGCAATGCGGCGCGAATTGGCCGAATAGAGCGCGGCGAAACAGTGGTCGTCGGCGTCAATCGCTGGACCGAAGCGGAGCCAAGTCCCCTTGTGGGCGAAGACGGCGGCATCATGACGGTCGACCCCGAGGTGGAGCGGGAGCAGATTTCCCGGCTCGATGCGTGGCGCGCCACGCGGGATTCCGTGGCGGTGGCAAAGGCATTGAGCGCACTTCGCGCCGCAGCGCTCGCGGGGGACAATATCATGCCCGCTTCGATCGCTGCCGCGAAGGCCGGTGTAACGACGGGGGAATGGGCCACCGAAATTCGCGCGGCGCATGGCGAATATCGCGGCCCCACGGGGATTTCTCCGGCACGATCCAATGAGACCGAAGGCCTCGATGAGATCCGCGAAGCCGTGGACGCGGTCAGTGTCCGATTGGGGCGGCGGCTCTCGCTATTGGTGGGCAAGCCGGGTCTTGATGGGCATTCGAATGGGGCCGAACAAATCGCCTATCGGGCTCGGGACTGCGGGATGGAGATTGATTATCAGGGGATTCGGCTGACCCCGACACAACTTATTGAGGCGGCACAGGCCAATCGCGCGCATGTAATTGGCCTTTCTATACTTTCGGGTAGTCACCTTCCCCTAGTTGAAAGTTTCATGCGCGACATGAAAGAAGCGGGGCTTGGAGAAATACCGGTCATCGTGGGCGGCATCATTCCCGACGACGACGCGGAACGCCTTAAATCGTTCGGGGTCACG
The DNA here is from genome assembly GCF_900111875.1 of Poseidonocella pacifica. GTDB lineage: Bacteria > Pseudomonadota > Alphaproteobacteria > Rhodobacterales > Rhodobacteraceae > Poseidonocella > Poseidonocella pacifica. The sequence goes on along the minus strand of NZ_FOJU01000009.1, from coordinate 14,984 downwards.
AAGGTCTACACCCCCAAGGATTTCGCATTGAATGCGATCATGATGGACATTGTGGAGCTTGCCGACGCCCGCCCTGCGGCGGAATAGAAAGCCTGTCTTTCGGCATGGAATTGCCGGTTACACAAATCTAAGTTGAACGATACAAGAATGGGCCTTGAAATTAACATTTTTTGCGCCTCCTTTGCGACCTACTCAAAGGAGAACTAAATGACATTGAACCTCGAAAAGATGAGCCGCGATGAACTGCTCGCACTGAGAGCCGACGTGGACAAAGCACTCAAGTCCGTCGAAACGCGCCGCAAGGCCGAGGCCCGCGCAGCCGTTGAAAAAGCCGCCAAGGAATTTGGCTTTTCCATCGATGACATCTACGCAAAGGGCGCGCCCAAGGAAAAGAACCCCCCGAAGTATCGGCACCCCGAGAACCCTGAGAAGACGTGGACAGGTCGTGGCCGCAAGCCGGGCTGGGTCACCGAATGGCTGGCTGCGGGTAAAGACATCGAAGATCTGGCCATCTAGGAGCGTCGGTTCGACATGACCATACACATCGGCGCCGAACCGGGTCAGATCGCGGAAACCGTCCTTATGCCCGGCGACCCCCGCCGGGCAAAGTGGGCGGCAGAAACCTTCCTCACCGATCCGGTCCTCGTGAATGAGACCCGTGGAATGCTGGGATATACCGGCACATGGAACGGGCATCGCGTCACGATTCAGGGTTCGGGAATGGGGATGCCCTCACTTTCGATCTATGCAAACGAATTGATCAAGGATTTCGGTGCGAAAACACTCATTCGCATCGGGTCCTGTGGCGGTATGCAACCTTTCGTAAAAGTCAGGGATCTGATTATCGCGATGACGGCAACGACTCTTTCGACGCCGTCATCGGGGATATTCAAGGAAATAAATTTCGCCCCCTGCGCGAATTGGGAGTTGCTTGACGCAGCCGTAAAGGCGGCGAGCAATCGCGATTGCGATACCCATGTGGGCGGTATTTATTCGGCAGATGTATTCTATGATGAGCGCCCGGATCTCAATGAGATCATGACGCGGCATGGAATACTCGGCGTCGAAATGGAAGCGGCCGAGCTTTATAATCTCGCGGCGCGTCATTCGGTGCGCGCATTGGCCATTCTAACGGTGTCCGATCACCTTCAGACGCACGAAGCCCTGCCCGCCGAAGACCGCGAGCGGAGCTTTGGCGAGATGGTCGAAGTCGCGCTTGAGGCAGCCTTCGCCTGAAGGCTAACCCCCTGAAAAGTGGGTATGACTTTCGTATGACATCTGTATGACTCGCGTATGCCACCAACGGCATACGCGGGTTTTACCCATGGCTTCGGTCATAAGGATTGGGCGCCGGTGATTGCCAACCGGCCAGCGCGTCAGGTTCGGGCGCAAAGGTTTCGATCAGCAGCGGATGACACGCGGCGGCATCGGATGAATGCTCTGCCCCGCAATCGCCCCCCGGACAGGCCGACAGCGCGCCAAGCAGGTCGATTTCTGCGAAGCATTCCAGATAATCGCCGGGCCGTACGGGGCTGGCCTTCATGAAATACTGCCCGGTGTCGCGCGTGAAGCCGGTGCACATGAACACGTTGAGCACATCGTGGACTAGCGGTTCCGCCTCGTCGCGGCTGAGGCCGGCGGCCTCCGACAAGGCGCGAATCAGGTTGGAGTGACAGCAGTGGTGATAATCCCCCCCGCTCAGCAGGGCGTGGGTATAGGGATCGCACCGCGTGCCGATGACGTCATGCACCGCGCCGCCGTGGGGATCGATCCCATACCAATGCAGCGAATCCTCGACGATCGTGGCCATCGGACGAAGCATGGGCAATGAGGACCAAAGCCGGTCGCCGGTGGTCACGTGGCTGCCATGCAGGGCGCGGGTCTTGCCGGAGAAGAATCGCTCCGTCAGATCATTGGCGTTCCAGAGGTTCAGATCGCCGACCTGCGGCCCCTCAACACAGGTGATGCGAAAGAATTCCCCGGCGGGAACGCGAAACGCGGCGGCATCGCGGGGGGCTGCGCGAATTTCTCCTGTTTTGCGCGCGGTGGCGCGCGCCGTTCGGTAAAGCTCAAGATCGGGACGCGGCAGGGTGTCCGTTGGATAGCAGATGACCGGCGGGATCGCGCGGCGTTCGTCGGCGTCGGCAGGTTCCATCTAGCGTCCCTTCAGAGTTTCGGCGGCCCGAGTCCCGCCTTGCAATCCGTGGGCGGACCGCTGGTTGCGGTGAAGGCTTCGGCCCCGCATGCGGCGCAGCGATATTTGCGCAAGGTGCCACGATCGCCCGAACGTTCCGCCCGCCAGCGGCAGTTGCGTGTCCCGCGGCGGGAAAAGATGGCAATGAGGACGAAGGCCAGCGCGAGGCCGATGACGACGAAGAACATGCAAGCCCAGATAGGCAATCAGGCGGCCCGGGAAAAGGCCGCCCGTAACTCAGACGGCGCGTTCGACCATCATCTTCTTGATTTCGGAGATCGCCTTGGCCGGGTTCAGACCCTTGGGGCAGGTCTTGGCGCAGTTCATGATCGTGTGACAGCGGTACAGCTTGAAGGGATCCTCAAGCTCATCAAGTCGTTCGGGGGTCGCTTCGTCGCGGCTGTCGTTGATCCAGCGGTAGGCATGGAGCAGCGCGGCGGGCCCCAGATACCGGTCGCCGTTCCACCAGTAGGACGGGCAGGAGGTCGAACAGCAGGCGCACATGATGCACTCATAATGACCGTCGAGTTTCTTGCGGTCCTCGATGGATTGCTTCCATTCCTTTGCCGGCGCGGCGGTCTTGGTCTCCAGCCATGGCATGATGGAGGCGTGCTGCGCATAGAAATGGGTGAGGTCGGGAATGAGATCCTTGATCACCGGCATGTGCGGCAGGGGATAGATTTTCACGTCGCCTTTGATTTCATCCATGCCATAGGTGCAGGCAAGCGTGTTGATCCCGTCGATGTTCATCGCGCAGGACCCGCAGATACCCTCGCGGCAGGAACGCCGGAACGTCAGCGTGGGGTCGATCTCATTCTTGATCTTGATCAGTGCATCCAGAACCATGGGCCCGCAGGTATCCATGTCGACGAAATAGGTATCGACCCGCGGATTTTCCCCGTCGTCGGGGTTCCAGCGATACACGCTGAACTTGCGCAGGTTGGACGCGCCCGCAGGTTTCGGCCAAGTCTTGCCGGTACGGATGCGGGAATTCTTGGGGAGTGTCAGTTGGACCATTGGCGCAACCTCGCTGACTTTGGGTTTCGAAAGGAGTTGTAGACCGGCCACGGGATCAGGCCAAGGAAGTTCGGCGAGTCCGCGCTATCATACATTGGTTGCCACCTCGACAATCCGGGCCGCGCGATTGCTGAAATCATGATTGGATCGCACATAGTTGGCCATCTCTTCACGGTCCTGATCAGCCTCTGCCAGAGCGCGTTCTAGGACCTCCGTGAAGGTCTCTGGCGTATAAAGGTACAGCGCTTCTTGAAGGTCCACAGGGATGCCGGGCATCTTTTCGGTGAGGATAGGGCGGGCGCTGGCGAGCACGTCATAGGCGCGATTCGAAAGAAACCCCTCCTTCCGCATCCCCTCCGTGTGATCGTTGAGGACGACACGGGCGGACGCGTAGTGGCCGCTGAGATCGTCATTCTCGATCGCGCTGCCGCGAAACACGTTCTCGGGCAGAATCCCTTCCCAGCCCCTGCCCCATACAGCGAGTTCGTGGCCCGTCGCACGCGCAAGTTCGACAACCGGACGGGGCGCATACTTGCGGCGATTCCCCACAAACAACAGCTCTGAGCGAAGCTCACTCGCCGGAGGCCTGGGTCGGAAAATTTCCGCATCTGTGCATTGCGGTAAAAAAGAGGCCGATATCCCCTTCGCGGCGAGCTTCTCCGCATAGGGTTGAGAAGCTACGAAGACGTGCCGAGCACTGGCAAGCTCTTCCTCGGAAGCCGTCTCGGCCTGCGAGATGAGCCAGATGAAGAGGCGCCGACCCATGACGGGACGGTAGGGGCGCGAACCGCGGATGACCAGATCGACCTCGCCCGGTATCGGCCAACGCGTTGGCCAAGTCCATTTGCCCTTGCGCCGTCGCAGACTGAAGAAATCGAACCGGACGCGTATCCCCGCCCTTTCGAAGGACCGCCCGAGCGACCGGGCAAAGAACCAGTCACCCCAAGACTTTCCCGGCTCCGGCGGGGGGCACGGTAGGCAAAGTCGAACCGCCCTCATGTAACAGGCACCTTTTTGCGACGGAACCATGAGCCAAAACTGCGGCGATCTTTCAAGCGTGCGACGCGGGTTTCGAGTTTGCGACGCCTGAGATATTCGCGATTGATTAAGCTTGAGAGCGCGGCCTCGTGCGCTAATTCGGCACGAAAATTGGGATCGTTCAGTACGTAGCTCAGCCGCGCTGACCGCTCGGGATCACCCGCATGCCGCTCGGCCCGCTCTAGGATTGTACTGATCTCGTCTTCGAGAACGAATGGAGCGAGGCGTTTAGGTGGAATCGACCCAGCGAAAGCCTGCGCCTCGCACGCTCCGGCGGTTATCTCGCGGGCGAGATCTTCCGGACTGCGAGCCGGGCCGAAGCCCCGCCCGCTGAAGTTATACCAGGCCGCAGTCCCGAAGTTGGCCTCGCACAGCCATCCCGGCCCTGCATGGCGGTCATAGCAAAATACGGGCCGGCGAGCGCGGAGGGCATATTGAACCGTCTTCCCGATGGTGATCACGGCATCCGCTTGGGCGAGCATCTCGGGCGTCACCCGCATATGAGTGGCCCGCCGACCGATACGTTCGACGATCAAACCGGTCTTCTCAAGAAGATTCAGGGCCACATCCAGTTCCTTGGGAACATGGTTCGACACGACCAAGAGGGATGAAATCGACCCCTCTCTCTTCGCCGTCGTCTCGAAATTACGTGGCGCAGGATTCGCAAGGACCTCGATCCTATCGAAGTCCTTGCCATAACGCCTTATTGCCTCCGCAGTTTCCGGGCTATTGGCGAAAATCATATCTGCGAGCTTACGCTCGACAAATGGGCCGGGCGTCTCGAATGGATCATAGGGCGATAAATGGCTAAAGATCGTAACCGGCATCTTCCGATTCCGCACTTTGGAGGCGTGAAGCGAAGGTTGCAGCACGTGATGTTGTGCCCAAAGCAGGTCGAAGTCAAAGGGATCGACAACCTCCGGTTCTTCGAACACCTGCTGTGTGCATGCAGCGAAATCCGGACGAAGCGCGTCGCTTAATTCGTTACACAGCAAGCAAACTTCCAAGTTACGACGCGCGAATTCTTCGGCAAGCTCCAACAACACAACTTCCGACCCAGCCCACCGGTATAGATGATTGGTGGCTAGCAGCACACGTCGAATGCGGGCAGGCCGGGTCAGTAGACCCGCGCCTTGGGCGCGATTTTCTTGAGGTCGATGCCGCCGTTTTCGTGGGTGGAGAGCGGCTCGAGGTGGACCGGGCGATAGCTTAGATCCACGCCGCCGTTGATGCGGGCGAGGGAATGGACGCGCCAATTCTCGTCGTCGCGATCGGGGTGATCCTCCTGCGCATGGGCGCCGCGGCTTTCCTTGCGGGCCTCGGCGCAGTGGATCGTGGCGAGCGCGTTGGGCATGAGGTTGGTCAGCTCCAGCGTTTCCATCAGGTCGGAGTTCCAGATCAGCGAGCGGTCGGTGACCTTGATGTCGTCGAGCTTGGCCGCGACGGAGTCCATCTTGGCCACGCCTTCCTTGAGCGTCTTGTCGGTGCGGAAAACGGCGGCGTCCTGCTGCATCGTCTTTTGCATCTCAAGTCGCAGTTCGGCGGTGGGCACCGTGCCGTTCGCGTGGCGGAAATGGTCGAAGCGATCCAGTGCCTTTTCCACACTGGCCAGGTTGGGCGCGGGCACGGCGGTTTCGGGATCGACGACCTTGGCCGCACGAATCGCGGCGGCACGCCCGAATACCACAAGGTCGATGAGCGAGTTGGAGCCAAGCCGGTTGGCCCCATGCACGGAGGCACAGCCCGCTTCGCCCACGGCCATGAGACCGGGGAAGATCCGATCGGGGTCCTCGTCCGTCGGGTCGAGCACTTCGCCCCAGTAGTTCGTCGGAATGCCGCCCATGTTGTAGTGCACGGTCGGCAGCACCGGGATCGGTTCCTTCGTCAGGTCGACACCGGCGAAGATGCGCGCGCTCTCGGAAATACCGGGCAGACGTTCATGTAGTGTCTCGGGCGGCAGGTGGTTGAGGTGCAGGTGAATGTGGTCGCCTTCAGCGCCCACTCCCCGGCCCTCACGGATTTCCATCGTCATGCAGCGCGAGACCACATCGCGAGAGGCGAGATCCTTGTAGGTCGGGGCATAGCGTTCCATGAAGCGCTCGCCCTCGGAGTTGGTGAGATAGCCCCCCTCCCCGCGTGCGCCCTCGGTAATGAGACAGCCCGCGCCGTAGATGCCGGTGGGGTGGAATTGCACAAATTCCATATCCTGAAGGGCAAGCCCCTGACGCGCGGCCATGCCGCCGCCATCGCCGGTACAGGTATGGGCGGAGGTGGCTGAGAAATAGGCGCGCCCGTAGCCGCCCGTGGCCAGAACGACCATCTTGGCGGAAAACAGGTGCATCGTGCCGTCGTCGAGTTTCCACGCCAGAACACCCTGACACTGCCCGTCTTCGGACATCACGAGATCGATTGCGAAATACTCGATATAGAACTCGGCGTTGTGCTTGAGCGACTGGCCATAGAGCGTGTGAAGGATCGCATGGCCGGTGCGGTCGGCGGCAGCGCAGGTACGCTGTACCGGCGGGCCCTCACCAAATTCGGTGGTGTGACCACCAAAGGGCCGCTGATAGATCTTGCCCGCTTCGGTACGGGAGAAGGGCACGCCGTAATGCTCCAGCTCATAGACGGCCTTGGGCGCTTCGCGGGCGAGGTATTCCATCGCATCCGTGTCGCCGAGCCAGTCGGAGCCCTTTACCGTGTCGTACATGTGCCACTGCCAGTGGTCGGGCCCCATGTTCGACAGGGACGCGGCGATGCCGCCCTGCGCCGCCACGGTATGGGACCGGGTCGGAAACACCTTGGTCACGCAAGCGGTGCGCAGCCCCTGTTCGGCCATGCCGAGGGTCGCGCGGAGACCCGCGCCGCCCGCGCCCACCACGACCACGTCGTATTCATGCGTTTCGTATTCGTAAGCTGCCATGTTCGGTTGCTCCGGCTCTCAGAGGGCGAGTTTGGCGATGGCGAAAACGCCTGTCGCGGCGGCGGCATAGGAAATGCAGGTCATCGCGATCAGGGCGATCTTCTGCGCAATGCCGTGGACGTAATCCTCGATCAGCACCTGAACGCCGTCATTGAAGTGTTTGAAACCGACCACGAGGGTCAGCGCGGCGACAATCGCCGGGAAGGGACGCGCGTAATAGGCCTGTACGGCCTCGTAATCGGCGCCCAGCGTGCGGCCGAACGTGATGACGAACAGCGGCACGAGAAACAGAAGCGCGACGGAGGAGACCTTCATCGCCCAGAAATGCTCGACACCGGATTTCGCGGCACCAAGCCCTACGGCGCGCTTGCGGTCGGTCAGAAAACGCATGGCAGGATCCTTCAGACGATGATGACGGTCAACAGGGTGAGCAGGAACGAGCCGCCAATGACGGCGTAGCCGAGCTTGTAGGCGGTCGGCAGATCCAGCCCCGCGCCCGTATCCCAGATCAGGTGGCGGACGCCCGCGAGCGTGTGATACCAAAGGGCCCACACGGAAAGCAGCATCACCAGATCGCCAAACCAGCTTGTGATCACGGCGTCGGCCCGTGCGAAGGCTTCGGGGGATGTCGCTGCGGCGAGGAACCACCAGACGATGAGCAGCGCCGCGACAAGCAGGGCATTGCCGGTGATCCGCGTGAGGATAGAGGTCATCGAGGTCAGCTGCGGACGATAAACAGTCAGGTGCGGTGAGAGGGGACGGTTTCCCCGATTCACGTCGGCCATGATCGCTCCTTTCGGTTGCTGCCTCGTTTTAAGCTAAAAATCCCGGTTGTCACGATTGCGCCGGTGCCTGAGGGGCAGTTTTTTGACATAGCGCGTCAGAAATTTTGCTTATGTGATCACACGAAGATAGCCCGTGATCACAAAATTGGCCAGCCGAGGAAACGCGAAATGCTGTGGTGCAGCATGAACACGAGAAAAAACCGACGCCCCTGAAGGACGCCGGCTTATACGGTTGGAAACTGCGACGTGTGGATCAGTCGACAAAGCCGAGGTGGCTGAGCGCGTCGCGCGCCTTTTGTCGTGCCAGCTTGTCACCGCCGAGGAGTTCTTCGTTTATCTCATTGACAAGCCTACTAAAGCTTCGGTCCGCGGTCATGGAACGGACAAGTTCCGGCACTAAATCTCCCGGTACTGACAATACATCCTGCGTTGAGCGGGGGTAATGAAGTATCATGCCAACGGCCTTTCCCAAGGGACATCCAAGTCTCATGGGGGTGAGCTTACTGCACTTTCCGTCGTTACGAAAAGTTAATTTTCTGCACTGCGGCGTAAAATTTGGCAGAGCGTCTGATTTATCGCGGAATCAAAGCCCAATAATCTAAATCCAACAAGACGTTAGGGGAAAATTTACCGTCTTGGTTCTTTCGCACGAAGGGCTCCCCACCCGTTGTCGCAACAAGGCGCAGACGCAGCGCCCCCACACCCGGAGCGTGCATTTCCGCGCGATCGATAACCTCCGACCATGCGCGAACCGTCTCACCCGCGAAGCAGGGATTCGCATGGGTTCCGCCGTTGAGACCCACAACAAGCTGTGCATTGGCGAGACCGTTAAAGCTCAGCGCCCGCGCGAGAGACATGACGTGCCCGCCATAGATCAGCCGCTTGCCATCCTCGCGCTGTGTCGCATCGAAATGCACCTTGGCGGTGTTTTGCCAAAGGCGGGTGGCCATCATGTGTTCGGCCTCTTCGATGGTCACGCCGTCGACATGGTCGATCCGCTCCCCCACCTCATAGTCACCCCAGCGGTGGCGCTCCCCCGCCAGCGCGAAATCATAGTTGGTGAAATTCAGCCCCTCTGGAACGACAAGATCGGACGGCGACAGCGCGTCGCGAAGGTCCGGAACCACAGGCGCGGGCGCGGGGGATGCGGCGTCGCGCTTGCGAACCATGACCCAGCGGACGTACTCCATCACCGTCTCGCCGCGCTGGTTCTCTCCACGGGAACGGACCCAGACAATGCCGGTGCGCCCGTTGGAGTTTTGCTTGACCCCGATCACCTCCGAGCGCGCCCGCAGCGTATCGCCGGGATAGACCGGACGAAGCCACCGGCCTTCGGCATACCCGAGATTCGCGACGGCGTTGATCGACACATCCGGTACGGTCTTGCCGAAAACGATGTGAAACGCGGCAAGATCGTCCAGCGGGCTGCGCGGGAGGCCGCAAGCCCGGGCAAAGTCGTCAGAAGATTGCAAGGCGTGCCGCGCGGGGTAGAGCGCATGATACAGCGCCCGCTCGCCTTCGGTCACGGTGCGAGGAACCGCATGATCGAGGATCAGCCCCGGGTGGTAATCCTCAAAAAAGCGCCCCGGGGAGGTCTTGGCCATCACTGTTCCCCGAGCTTCATGTCCGGAGAATACTCACCCGCCGCCTCTTTCACGACTGCCTGCCCGCATCGCATGACGCCGTTTGCCTGATCGAAGGCATAGGTCGGGCTGCCGTGCAATTCCCACCCCTTGGCGAGCGCAGCGCTGACCTTGTGGCAAAAGGCGGACGTGTCGTCGTCACTGAGGAAGCGATAGAGTTTCATGCGTTTATCCAAAAACCTGTAGACCAAAGAGATAATGCACCCCGCCGAGGACGCCGAAGACAATCACGGTGCCGACGAGTGCCATGATCTCCTTGCGTGCGGGACCGGGTGATGGCGGCGTCCAGCTTTCGCTGCGATTGATAAGGCTCATTTCCGCCAGCGCCCAGATGAACAGGGAGCCGAAGAGCACGAATGAGGGCAGATCCCCGTTCACCAGAAGATGCGCGATCGCCCAGAGGATTACGGCGGTCAGCTGTGGATGGCGTATCAGGCGGGTGACGCGGGTCTTCATCCCCGAGGCCGCGAAGAGATAGACGGATACCAGCATAAGCAGGTTGTTGATGCCCGTGGTGGCGGAGGTACGTCCCCACCAATAGGGGCCATCCGCCATGCGATAGCCGATGACCATCAATACCACCCCGAGGATGATGGCGAGCGCGATGGGGCCGCGCCCCTTGTCCCCCATCTGGGCACGTCGCTCCGGCGCGAAGCGCCGCAACAAGTGCGGTATGGACCACAGTAAGATGCCGAGAATGAGGAAAATCATGGGTTACTCCGTTGCGAGCGCCTCTATCACGGCGGACTTTGCCAGAGTTTCCCGGGCAGTCGCAACGTGAAGGTTCTCCACGATGCGTCCATCGACCACCGCGACCCCTTCCCCGGCGGCCTGCGCCTCTTCGAAAGCGGCGATTTGCCGGCGGGCCAGATCCACCTCTTCCTGAGTCGGCGCGAATACCGTGTTTGCCACGTCGAGTTGCGCCGGATGGATCAGGGTCTTGCCGTCGAACCCCATGTCTCGCCCCTGTTCCGCCTCTGCCCTCAGCCCATGTTCGTCCTTGAAGGCGTTATAGACACCGTCAACGATGATCCGGCCATGCGCCCGCGCTGCGAGAAGACATAGGGAGAGTCCGCCCAGCATCGGCATCCTGTCGGGCCGAAACCGTGCGCCCAGATCCTTCGCCAGATCGTTTGTGCCCATGACCAGCCCGGCGAGTCGCGGATGCGCGGCGATTTCTTCGGCGTGAAGCATACCCAAGGGGGTTTCCATCATCGCCCAGAGCGGCACCTCCCCCGTGATCCGCGCAAGATCATCAAGCATCGCGGCGCTTTCGACCTTGGGCAACAATATACCCTCGGCGCCCATGGCGACGGCGGCGCGGGCATCCTCCTCGCCCCAGTCCGTGTCGAGCCCGTTGATCCGGACGATCCGCGCGCGGGGGCCGTATCCCCCCTCGCCAAGCGCAGCGGCCAATGTCTCCCGGGCCCTGACCTTTTCCGCCGGGGCGACGGCATCCTCCAGGTCAAAGATGATGGCATCCGCGGGCAGGCCGCGCGCCTTTTCCAACGCGCGCACCTTTGAGCCGGGGATGTAGAGCATCGAGCGATAGGGGCGAGCGTGCGAATCCATCGGGTTCTCCGTAATATTATTGCGCTTTCTATGCCCGTTTTATCGCGAATAATTCAAGGGTATTTTTCTGCACTGCGGAAACTGGCCAAAATAGAGCCTGCGGCGCGCGCCGTTAACCAGACTTTACGGGTTAGGGTCCAGCTTTTGTGCATCGGATCAGACATGATGAGGCCCGTTGAAGAGGTCACTGCGGAATATCGGCATCGTCCGAAAGGAAGGAACGGTTGGGGCGCACCCTGAATTGACGCCCCCTTTTTGAAAGGTTGAACCTATGAACGCCAAGATGATGATGACCCTGATGACCGCCGGCTTTCTGGCCATTTCCGCCGGGATGACCCATGCGGAACAGGCGCGCGGATGTGCAGAGCGTGAAACCGTCCTGAGCCGACTTGCCGACAAATACGGCGAAACGCGCCAGTCCATCGGCCTTGGGGCCAACAATGCCCTCGTCGAAGTCTTTGCCTCCGACGAAACCGGTTCGTGGACGATCACCGTGACCACCGCGGAAGGCACCACCTGTCTTATCGCCAGCGGTCAGGCCTTTGAGGAACTGGCCGAAGTTCTTCCCGCGAAGGGCAATGACGCCTGATCAGGCCAGCGCGATCCAGATGAGCCGAAGGCCCGTCGCGGTCAGCAGCACATAGGTGAGCGCGAAAAAGGCCCGTTCGGGCACCAGCGCATGGGCGCGTATGCCAATCCAGGCGCCCAACAGCGCAAACGGCGCGAGCATCAGATCAATCAGAAGGGTCTGCGCCGTAAAGATGCCCAGAAAGGCATAGGGTACGAATTTCACGATATTCAGCACCCAGAACAACACCACCGTCGTTCCCTGAAATTCCGTCTTCGTCAGACGCCGCGACAGCAGATAGACGGAGGCTGGCGGCCCCCCGGCATGGCTGACAAAGCTGGTGAATCCGGCCACGACCCCGGCGATGAGCCCCGCCGATGGCGGCATCGGGCGATTGAGCATTCGCGCCACTCCGAGCCACAGCAAACTCTGCCAGAGTACAAAAAGCAGGCAGACCGCCCCAATCAACAGCCGAAAGAGATTGGCGTCGGCGATGGTATAGAGCCACGCCCCAAGCGCCGTTCCCGGAATGCCGCCGAGGATCAGCAGGCGCGCGTCGGGCCAACTCCATTTCTTCCAATAGGGGCGCATGCTAAAGGCATCGACCAGCATCAGCAGGGGCAACATGATCCCCAGCGCATGCCCCGGATCAAGCACAAGTGCTAGAATCGATGAGGAAACAAAGGCCGCGCCTGACCCGAAGCCCGCCTTGGACACGGAAGCAAAGATGACGGCCGGCGCGGCAATCAGGAAGAAGGAGAGGTCGGTCGCGATCACGCTGTCGGCTCCGGCAAAAGTTGGGTGTTCCCACTCAGTTAGAGCGAAGCTGGGCGAATGGCGAGACCCGACCGACCCAAGGCTCCCCGCGCGGCACCCTTGTCAGATCGCGGGTTTGGGCTTACGCAGACGCGCGACCAACAACGGACCGGAGAGAGATTCATGGCCAGACCCAAGATTGCCCTCATCGGCGCGGGACAGATCGGCGGCACACTTGCCCATCTTGCCGCGCTGAAGGAACTCGGCGACGTCGTCCTGTTCGACATTGCCGAGGGCACGCCTGAAGGCAAAGCGCTCGACATCGCCGAATCTGGGCCCTCGGAGGGATTTGACGCCAAGCTGCGCGGCACCCAGTCCTATGCCGATATCGCAGGCGCCGACGTCTGCATCGTGACCGCCGGTGTCCCGCGCAAGCCGGGCATGAGCCGCGACGATCTTCTGGGTATCAACCTCAAGGTCATGAAGGCCGTGGGCGAAGGCATCCGCGACAATGCCCCCGATGCCTTTGTTATCTGCATCACCAACCCGCTCGATGCGATGGTCTGGGCGCTGCGTGAATTCTCGGGCCTGCCTCACGAGAAGGTCTGCGGCATGGCCGGTGTGCTGGACAGCGCGCGCTTCCGCCACTTCCTTAGCGTGGAATTCGACGTTTCCATGAAGGACGTGACCGCCTTCGTTCTGGGCGGGCATGGCGATACCATGGTGCCGCTGACGCGCTATTCCACGGTTGCGGGCATTCCGCTGCCCGACCTCGTGAAGATGGGGTGGACCACGCAGGAGAAGCTCGACGCCATCGTACAGCGCACCCGTGATGGCGGCGCGGAGATCGTCGGCCTGCTGAAGACCGGGTCCGCCTTCTATGCACCGGCGACATCGGCCATCGAAATGGCCGAAGCCTTCCTGAAAGACCAGAAGCGCGTGCTGCCCTGTGCAGCCTATGTGGACGGTGCCTTGGGGCTCAACGGATTTTACGTGGGCGTCCCTTCGGTGATCGGTGCGGGCGGCGTCGAACGGATCGTCGACATCAAGATGACCAAGGACGAGCAAGCCATGTTCGACAAATCGGTCGAAGCGGTCAAAGGGCTCGTCGAAGCTTGCAAGGGGATCGACGACTCCCTCGCGTGATTGCACATCATACCTGACAAAAGCCCCGGTCTTCGCGCCGGGGCTTTTTCGTTCATGGCGTCCCCAAGGCGCGATCAAAGGCCGCTGCGGACAGATCCGGCGTGCGCTCCCCCAGTACCGAAGCGATGACCGGCGCAGGGTTGAACGCGATGTCGTCGATCAGCCCCAGATCCCGCATGCGGGCGACCTCATCCGCGTTCAGGCATTTCAGGCGGTCGTGGAATGCGCCAAGCGCCTCGTGATCGCCCCCGAATTCCCGCGCCATGGCGATTTGCGCCCGGCGATGGGGCGCGGCGATCCGGTTCACATCCTCGATATCCAGCCCCGCATACCGCTGCAGCTTGCCGATCCAATGGTCCCGCGTGAGCCCATCGAAATGCAGGATGACCGAACTGCCCGACGGGAGCCCAGCTAGCCGATTCTCTTTGCGCCGCTGTCCGTATTTGGGGGCGTGAATGCCCACGCGCCATGGCCTGCCTGTTGGGACGATCGCCTTACCCGCCGCATGTCCGGCAAGCCCCTTGGCGAGCCACGGGGAAAGATCGCGGAACAACGCCCGGTCAAACACCGGTATCCCGCGCGAGGGGCATCGAAACCCGCCCGCGAAAATATCCTGTGCCTGATGTCCCGCCTCATAGAAGCGCTCCCTGACATCCAGATGCAGGTAGCCGGGCAACTCCGCCAGATGCCCAAGCTCATCCGCGAGGGGCGTTTTTTGATAAAGGAATTCGTCGGCATCAAGGTGGATCAACCAGTTCGCCGTGGTTTCCTGATAGGCCAAGGTCGCATTGTACACCTGCCGCCGGGTCTGCATCTGATTGCGTCCGCCGCGTTTCGCCCAGTGCCCCTCATCGCACCGGGTCACGATGCATCCCGGTATGGCCTCCAGTTCAGGCGCTACCGGGTCACCGGGATCATCGAGAAACACTCGGACCTCTCGTGCGCCCTGCCCGAGATGCCAGGCCACATTCGCAAGAACCAGCGGCGCAGGTTCCCGCACCGTCAAGGCCACGCTCCAGCTTGAATCGGCCATCCTCGTCCCCTTCAATTCGGCCCGGTTCGCATGGCCGTCCGCCGTTCCGCCGCCCTGTTCGTGCACAGATTCCATGTTTTGTGATCACACGAATTTTGAGTGTGATCACAAATGTTGGTTTTCTACGGTTTTCCGATGTACTCGCTTCGGTTTTGGCTACAGTCCCGATTATAGGGCTCAAAGGCTCGGGAATCGCAACAAGACGGGACAAGTTTCATGAACATCCACGAATACCAGGCGAAGGGATTGTTGCGGGCATACGGTGCGCCCGTTGCCGATGGACGGGCCGTGTTGCGGGCCGAGGAGGCCAAG